>NZ_JAGGOI010000067.1 GCF_018614585.1 Streptomyces sp. ISL-1
TCAAGGAACGGACGCTTCCTTTAGACCCTTTTCACAGGTCCTCCGGGCGCTTCCCTTCGGTGTATCCGTACTCTATCAGGGCTTTTTGCTCTTCCTGACCACCGTCTCCAAGCATGCAGAAGCGGTGTCCGGGATAGGATTGGCACTTGATAGTTGCCGCCGACCCCCGACTCAAAGTCGCGTTGGGGTCAGGCAGGGGTACGACAGTACCTGTCGCCGGGAGACGAGGCAAATCGTTTCCGGTACGTCCCTAGGTCCGCCAACTGGCAGCTGTCGTGCGGAACTAGGACTTCCTGTGACCTACCCTTCTGAACAGCGCGCCGTCCGGGACAGCAGCGACGGCGGCGTAACGAATCTCCGCCCCTTGGAGGCTCCATGACCACAGTGACGTCCCCTCTTGCCGGACGTGCCATCGGACTCGCGGCGGTGCCGGACCCGGTGTTCTCCGGTGCGATGGTCGGTCCGGGTACCGCCATTGACCCCGTGCGTGAGCCGTCGGACGCCGTCGCGCCCGTTGACGGCATCGTTGTCTCCCTGCACCCGCATGCCTTTGTTGTCGTCGACGACCAGGGGCACGGTGTACTGACACACCTCGGGATCGACACCGTCCAGCTCAATGGCGAGGGCTTCGAGTTGCTCGTCAACAAGGGCGACACTGTTCAGCGCGGACAGGCTGTGGTGCGCTGGGATCCGTCGGCCGTCGAGGCCGCCGGCAAGTCCGCCGTGTGCCCGATCGTGGCGCTCGAGGCCACGGCCGACTCCCTCTCCGACGTCCGCGAGGACGGCGACGTGAAGGCCGGCGACACGCTCTTCAGCTGGCAGTGACGCCTGCGTCGCAGTGACCACGAGTTGGACATCCATCGCGGCGGCACAGACCGTCGCTCAATCGGAGACGGGTCAAATGGAGACAACGCTGCGAGGCGTCGGCGTGAGCCACGGTGTGGCGATCGGCGAGGTTCGGCACATGGGCACGGCGGTTCTGGAGCCGCCGGCCAAGCAGATTCCGCCGGAGGACGCGGAGCGCGAACAGGGGCGCGCCCGTCAGGCCGTGGAAGCTGTGTCCGCCGACCTGATAGCGCGGGGCAATCTGGCCGGCGGCGAGGCGCAGGCGGTGCTCGAGGCGCAGGCCATGATGGCGCAGGACCCGGACCTCATGGCGGACGTGGATCGGCGCATCGCCGTCGGCAGCAGTGCCGAGCGGGCGGTGTACGACGCGTTCGCCTCGTACCGGGCGCTGCTGGCGGGCGCCGGCGAGTACCTGGCCGGACGGGTCGCGGATCTGGATGACGTCCGCAACCGGATCGTGGCGCGGCTGCTGGGTGTGCCGATGCCGGGTGTGCCGGACAGCGATGAGCCGTATGTCCTGATCGCCCGGGACCTTGCCCCCGCGGACACGGCGCTGCTCGATCCGACGCTCGTGCTCGGGTTCGTCACCGAGGAGGGCGGCCCCACCAGCCACAGCGCGATTCTGGCGCGGGCGCTCGGAGTGCCCGCCGTGGTGGCGCTGGCGGGTGCCGGGGAGCTGGCCGAGGGCACGCTGATCGCCGTCGACGGCAGCACCGGCGAGGTCTTCGTGAAGCCGAGCGACGAGAAGCGCGCGCGGTTGGAGGCGGCTGCCGCGGAGCGCAAGGCGGCGCTGGCCGCTTCCAGTGGGCCGGGTGCGACGTCCGACGGGCACAAGGTGCCGCTGCTGGCGAACATTGGCGGGCCCGCCGATGTGCCGGCCGCGCTCGAGGCCGGTGCGGAGGGCGTCGGTCTGTTCCGTACGGAGTTCCTCTTCCTCGACGACAGCAAGCAGGCTCCATCGGAGGAGAAGCAGGTCGAGGCCTACCGCAAGGTGTTGGAGGCGTTCCCCGAGGGCCGGGTTGTCGTGCGGGTGCTGGACGCGGGGGCCGACAAGCCGCTCGACTTCCTGACTCCGGGCGATGAGCCGAACCCGGCGTTGGGTGTGCGCGGGCTGCGTAGCCTGCTGGACCACCCCGAGGTGCTGCGCACCCAGCTGACGGCGCTGGCCAAGGCCGTCGCCGGGCTGCCGGTCCACCTCGAGGTCATGGCCCCGATGGTGGCGGACCGTATCGACGCGAAGGCGTTCGCCGACGCGTGCCGGGCGGCAGGGCTGCACGCGAAGTACGGCGCGATGGTGGAGATTCCGTCCGCCGCGCTGCGGGCGCGCTCGATCCTGCAGGAGGTCGAGTTCCTGTCGCTGGGCACCAATGACCTCGCGCAGTACACCTTCGCCGCCGACCGGCAGGTGGGTGCGGTGGCACGGCTGCAGGATCCGTGGCAGCCGGCGCTGCTGGATCTGGTGGCGCTGTCGGCCGAGGCCGCGAGGTCCGAAGGCAAGAGCTGTGGTGTGTGTGGTGAGGCTGCCTCCGATCCATTGCTGGCGTGTGTGCTCACCGGTCTTGGTGTGACCTCGCTCTCGATGGGTGCGGCTTCGATTCCGTATGTCCGCGCGACGTTGGCGAAGTACACGCTCGCCCAGTGCGAGCGGGCTGCCGCCGCGGCGCGTGCCACGGACACCGCGGACGAAGCGCGGGTCGCCGCGCGGGCGGTGCTCTCCGGCGAGTAGCCGGTCCGTGGTGTCAGTGGGTGATCGAAGGGGCTTCCTGCCGGGGACGGCGGGAAGCCCCTTCGGTGTTCAGTGGTGGTTCTCCGGATCGTCGGTGGTGAGGTCGAAGCCCGCGCAGTACTCCACGCCGGGCTCCGGCGACAGTGGTTCGCCGGTGACCGCGTCCGTGCAGTAGGCGCTGAAGACCTCGCCCGCGGTGAGCGGGAGGAGGCGGCCCTGGTGGAGTCGCCAGCCGTGGAGTCGGTCCGGGGCTCCGTCGGTGCTTGTGCGCAGTACCAGTCCCCCTGGACTTTCCAGGGCGATGCCTGTCGCGAGGACGGTGACGAATTCGGCGCCCTCTGACGCCTCCAGCTGGGCGGGCTCATCTGTGGCCGCGTCCGCGTGCAGGACGGCGAGGAGCTGTTCGTCGGGGGCGGGGACGCTGCAGACGAGGTGGTGTCTGCCCGGTCCTGCCTGTTCGAGCAGTCGCATCAGGATGCGGGAGGCCCGGTCGAAGGCGGCCCTGCCGATGTCCTGGCCGCAGTCCGCGCACTCACCGAAGTCGGCGAGGAGCATGGTCGCGTACTCCCAAGTGGCCTGGCGGACTGCCTTGTTGATCAGCTGGGGAAGCAGGCCGGCGAGGGGCTGTCCGGTGTACGGGATGCCGGCGCCGCGGCCTGCGATGTCCGCGGTGTAGCGGCTGCGGCTCGCGGCCGCGTCGGGGTCGAGGCCGCTCCCGGCGCAGTACTCCGCGAAGTCTTCGGGGTCGAAGAGCGCGACGGCGGTGTGCAGTTGGCGGGAGGCGAGGGTTTTGAGCAGGGCCTCGATCTGCCGGAGGTAGCTCGGGTGGTCGCTGAAGGTGAAGGTGCGGTACCGGCGCATCGCGGTGAAGTCCTGTTCGTCGGCCAGAAGGCCGACGGTGCAGGGGACTTCGCGGCGCAGCGTGCGCTGCACGGCCGCGTTGCGCCTGGGCCGCTGCCGCCTTGAGCGCTTCGCCGGCTTGGACTGCTTCGGCCGCTTGTGGTGCTTGGTGTACGCCATTTCTCCCCCTGAGCGCTGTCGACTACTGGTGACTCACCGTAGTCGACGGCACTGACAACGGGTGGTGACCTGCGAGTCGGACGCCGGACGGGCTTGATCTCGGGCCCGTCCGGCGCTCGGGGGCGGGCGACGCTACTTCCGGGTGCGGGCGAGCTCCTCGTAGAAACGCAGCAGTTCGAGGTTGTCTACCGAGCCCGGGTTGACCGCCTTGGCGAGCGCCGTGCCTTGGAGGAGGCGCTTCACCGGAACCTCGATGCGCTTGCCGGTGAGGGTGTGCGGGACGCCGGGGACCTCGATGATGTCGTCCGGGACGTGGCGTGGGGAGAGCTGTTCGCGGATCGTCCGCTTGATCCGGTCGCGCAGGCCGTCATCGAGGGCGGTGCCTTCGGCGAGGTGTACGAAGAGCGGCATCCAGTAGCCGCCGTCCGGCTCCTCCAGGCCGATGACCAGCGATTCGCGGATCTCGGGGAGGCGTTCGACGGCTTCGTAGATGTCGGCCGAGCCCATCCGTACGCCCTGACGGTTGAGGGTGGAGTCGGAGCGGCCGTGGATGACGACGGAGCCGCGGTCGGTGATGGTGATCCAGTCGCCGTGCCGCCAGACGCCGGGGAACATCTCGAAGTAGCTGTCGCGGTAGCGGCTTCCGTCGGGGTCGTTCCAGAACCGGATGGGCATGGACGGCATGGGGTTCGTGACGACCAGTTCACCGACCTCGCCGATGACCGGCTTGCCGTGGGGGTCCCAGGACTGGAGGTCGGTGCCGAGGCAGGCTGCCTGGAGCTCGCCGATGTGCACGGGCAGAGTGGGGACCGCGCCGGCGAAGCAGCTGCACACGTCCGTGCCGCCGCTGACGGAGGCGATCCACAGGTCGTCCGCCACTTCGTCGTGCAGCCAGCGGAAGCCGTCCGGCGGGAGCGGGGAGCCGGTGGTGGCCACGCACTTGATTCGGGACAGGTCGTGGTCGCGGGCGGGGTGGACTTCGGCCTTGCGGCAGGCCATGACGTACGCCGCCGAGGTGCCGAAGAGGGTGGCTTCGGTGCGCTCCGCGATGCCCCACTGGGCGCCGGTGTCCGGGTAGCCGGGGCTGCCGTCGTACAGGACGACCGTCGTGCCGGTGAGCAGGCCGGAGACGAGGAAGTTCCACATCATCCAGCCGGTGGAGGTGTACCAGAAGAAACGGTCCTCGGGGCCGAGATCGCAGTGCAGGCCGAGCTGCTTGAAGTGCTCCAGCAGGATGCCGCCCTGCGACTGGACGATGGCCTTGGGCAGGCCTGTCGTACCGGAGGAGTACAGCACCCACAGCGGGTGGTCGAAGGGAACCTGCTCGAAGACCGGCTCGGTGTCGTGAGGGGTGTGAGAGGTGACCGCCGACCAGTCGAGCGCGCCGTCGGGGGCTTGTGTGCCGAGCAGCGGGATGTGGATCACTGCGCGCAGGGTGGGGAGTTCGCGGCGGAGCTCGGCGACGGTCTCCGTGCGGTCGTGCACCTTGCCGCCGTAGCGGTATCCGTCGACGGTGAACAGGACGACCGGCTCGACCTGTTGGAAGCGGTCGAGGACGCTGCGGGCGCCGAAGTCGGGGGCGCACGAGGTCCATACCGCGCCGACGGCCGCGGTGGCGAGGAGGGCGGTGACGGCCTGCGGGATGTTGGGGAGGTATCCGCTCACCCGGTCGCCGGGGCGTACGCCGAGGGCGCGCAGTTCGGCCGCGAGAGCTCCCACCTGGCGACGGAGCTCGGACCAGCTGATCGTAGTCGGCTCATGTGTCTCGTCCACATACAGGAGCGCCGCGTCATGGGCGCGGGCCGGATCCTCGGCGGTACGCAGTGCATGCTCCGCGTAGTTGAGCGTGGCACCGGGGAACCACTGGGCGCCGGGCATCGCGGAACTCGCGAGGACACGCTCGTACGGAGTGGAGAACCGTACGTCGAACCAGTCGGCGACCGCCTGCCAGAAGGTCTCGAGCTCGTCGACGGACCAGCGGTGCAGCGCCGCGTAGCCGCCCTCCGCAGGGGCCCCGTGGCGCTCGGCGGCCCAGGCCTGGAAGCGGGTGATCCGGGCGGCGGCGATGCGGTCGGGGCCCGGCTGCCAGAGGGGGGCAGGGTTCGCTGCTGAGGTCATGGGGCGGCTCCCGGGTGGCTCTACGCGGTGTCGGCGTGCGTCACGCGCACGTGCGGGGTGTGCGCGTGACGCGGCTGACACGGACGATGCCATGTGATCGTCTTTCGCACCAGGGCTCTCCCTCCATGGTCGGGCAAGGGAATATGTGCTCTCACCACGGGTGAACGGGAGTTGAACAAACCCAATATCCGCTCGGGCGGGTGGCAGGCTGAGCTGCATGGACGGTCGGGATCTGGTGCGCTCGGTAAGAACCTTCGGAACGGTGCAGGGGCTGCGGGCGGCACGCTCGGCCTGGCGGCAGCGGCGGACCGATGCCCGGGAGCTGCCGGCGAGGGGGGCGGAGCGGGCGCGGGTGCCCGGTCCCGTGACCGGCGCCGAGCCGCTGCCGGGGGGCGGCATCCTCCGTTTCGCACGTTCGGAACTGAGCATCCGGGTCACAACGGGCGGCACGGTCTTCTGGGGCTGGGACGGCGCGCGGCCCGAACCGTCGTACGCACTCGCCGGCGCCCCTCCCGAGCCGGATCCCCGTGCCGCGCTCGAGCCCGACAAGGACGGCGGCTGGCGCGTGGTGTCGGAGCGGGTGACCGTGGAGATCTCCCGCAACGGCGCGGTGGAGATCCGTACGCCGGGCGGTGTCGTTCTGCGCCGGGATCTGCCACCGCGCTGGTGGGAGCCGGTACGGGGCGGTCCGGCACGGTGGGTGCAGCGGACCGAAGTGCCCGCGGACGCGCGCTTCTTCGGGCTCGGCGGACGGGCCCGCGGCCCGCGGCTGCGGGGCGGCACATACCGGCTGTGGAACACCGACCCCAAGGGCTCCTTCAGTCCCGGCGACGACCCGCTGTACATCACGATGCCCGTCCAGCTGGTAGTGGCCGACGCCGGCACCCATCTCGCCTTCCACGACAACTCGTGGGACGGCCGGGTCACCCTGCGCGAGGGCGAGGAGGGCGCGGGATCGGGGCACGACCGGCCGGGCACCAGCGAGGTGCGGATGGACGGCGGGCCGCTGCGCTGCTGGGTCGTGGTCGGGACGCCCGCGCGCGTGCTGGCGGGCTGGACCCGGCTGACGGGCGCGCCCGCGCTGCCGCCGTCGTGGGCGCTGGGACCGCAGCACGCCCGGTGGGGTTTCGGGAGCGAGCGGGAGGTGCGCCGGATCGTCGCGGGCTACCGGGACCGGGAGCTGCCGCTGTCCGTCGTCCATCTCGACATCGACCACTACGACGCGCATCAGGTGTTCACCGTCGACCGTGAGAGGTTTCCCGATCTGCCGGGTCTGGCGAAGGATCTGCGCGAGGAGGGGGTGCGGCTGGTCTCCATCGTCGATCCGGCGGTGAAGGCGGAGCGCGGGAACGCGGTGTACGACAGCGGGTCGGCGGCGGGCGCGTTCGTACGCGATCCGCGCGGCAGGGAGGTGCGGGGCGTTGTCTGGCCGGGCGAGTGCGTCTATCCGGACTTCACCGATCCGGCGGTCCGCCGGTGGTGGGGAGAGCTGTACGAGGAGCGCCTCGCGCAAGGCTTCTGCGGGGTGTGGCACGACATGAACGAGCCGGTGTCCTTCGCGCCCTTCGGCGACATGACGCTGCCGCGCTCGGCCCGGCACGCGCTGGAGGGGCGGGGCGGCGATCACCGCGAGGCTCACAATGTGTACGGTCTCGCGATGGCGCGGGCCGGGTACGAGGGGCTGCGGCGGCTGCGTCCGGAGGAACGGCCGTTTCTCTTCTCGCGCTCCGGCTGGGCGGGTATGCAGCGGTACGGCGGCACCTGGTCCGGGGATGTGTCCACCGGCTGGCCGGGGCTGCGGGCCTCGCTCTCGCTGGTCCTTGGGCTCGGGCTGTGCGGCGTGCCGTACTCCGGGCCTGATGTGGGCGGATTCGACGGAAGTCCGTCGCCCGAGCTGTATCTGCGCTGGTTCCAGCTGGGGGCGCAGCTGCCACTGTTCCGTACGCATGCGGCGATCGACGCGGGGCGCAGGGAGCCGTGGGAGTTCGGACCCGAGGTTCTCGCACATGCGAAGGCGGCGCTCGACGAACGGGAGCGGCTGCGGCCCTACTTCGTCACGCTGGCGTATCTGGCGCGGCTGACGGGAGCGCCGTATGTGCGGCCGCTGTGGTGGAGCTGTCCGGAGGACCGTGTGCTGCGCGACTGCGAGGACGCCTTTCTGCTCGGTGACGCGCTGCTGGTCGCGCCGGTGCTGGAGAGCGGGACCGACCGGCGGGCGGTGCGGCTGCCGCGCGGCCGGTGGTACGACACGGCGACGGGGCAGGCGTACGACGGGCCCGGGCAGGTGCTGGTGGACGCTCCCCTGTCGCGGATTCCGGTACTGGCGCGGGGTGGTGCGGTGATACCCGTGCAGGGCGCGGACGGCGGGATCGAGCTGGAGGTGTGGGCTCCGGCCAAGGGACACGGGGGCGGCGGGCTGGTGGTCCCGGACCTGGGCGACGGCTGGGAGCAGCCGGAGGTGGAGCGGTACACGGCGCGACTGGTGGACGGGCGGGTCGTGGTGAAGCAGACCAAGGAGGGCGGGTCCGCTGCGCCGAGGTGGCGGGTACGGGTGCGGGGGCTGGGGGCGTAGCGCGCCGGGCGGCGCGGGGTCCGATGCCGGTGTCCCGGGGTCGAAGGTGCGGGTTCCGGGGTGCGCAGGTGCCGTGGGGTGCAGGCCCGCCGCGGGGTGCAGGTCAGCCGCGGGGCTCGGGTCTCGGGGTTCGGGGTGGGCCCGGTGCCGTGTCGTGCGGGCCTTGGGGATTCGGGGCCGCCCGGCGCCGCTACCGGCGCCCTGGGTGCGCGGCGTTTCGCCCGCGAAGCCACCCGCCGGGCGGCAACCACCAACGCCCCCCTGGCCCACGGCACCCACGGACCCGGTACAAGCCCCGTCGGGCTCGACTCCTCGCGGTCGGCGGCATACAGGGGGCCGCCTCGGTCACCCGGTGTTGGCCGCCAATCCGCTGCGGGCACGAGCCTGCACGGCCCCTCCCCACCGGAACGGAAGTGCCGCCGTGCGCGGGGGCGCGCCTGGGCCACGGCACCCACGACCCGCGTGACTACGCGTACCGCCCCTCGAACCATCTTCGTACCGCAATCGTGTGCAGCGGGAACGTCAGCTCCGTGGGCGCGTGCAGCAGGTGCCAGCCCGCCGTCTCGGGCGTCGGGGTCGGCGGTGGGAGGTCTGCGGCCGGGCGTTGTGGCAGGAGGCCGAACAGGAGCAGATAGCCGTCCGGCGCGCTGAGTGCGTCCGCGAGGTGGACGTCCTCCCGCGAGGCCTCGATGCCGGTCTCCTCCTCCAACTCCCGTACGACCGCATGCTGCCAGTCCTCGCCATGGTCGATGAAGCCGCCCGGCAGCGCGATTCCTCCGCGCCCGGGTTCAATCGTGCGGGTGATGACGACAAGTCCGGTGCCGTCGGCGTCGCAGGCGGGCAGCAGCGCGACAGCGACCGGCAGCGGATTGCGGTATGCCGTCTCGCCGCAGGCCGCGCAGGTACGGGGCCAGCCCGTCAGGGAGCCGTACGGCGCCCCGCAATTGCCGCAGTGGGAGTCCATGGACACGCGCGGACTGTATCCGATCACCCTTTCCTGCAGGACCGGGAACTGGTAAAGCGTGTGTGCATGACAGGACTTGCCTCCGTTTTCCGCACCCTCGTCGCGACGGCCTCCGCACTCTTCGCCGTCACCGCTGTCACCGCCCCCGCGGCGCAGGCCGAACCCGAGCCGCGGGCACCCAAGGAGTTCGTGGCGCTGCGCTCCGTCGACCCGACGATCATCCAGGAGATGCGCTACACCACCCCGCACAACTTCGTGGGTGTACGGATCGACGGCTACCGCCAGCCGCTCTGCATTCTCACGCGGCCCGCCGCCCAAGCGCTGCACAAGGCGCAGTCGAAGCTGCTCGGCCAGGGCTACTCGCTGAAGGTGTACGACTGTTACCGGCCGCAGCGGGCCGTTGACCACTTCGTGCGGTGGGCCGAGGACCTCGCCGACGAGGCCATGAAGAAGGAGTTCTATCCCCAAGTCGACAAGTCGCGGCTGTTCGCCGACGGATACATCGCGGAGAAGTCCGGGCACAGCCGTGGCAGCACGGTCGATCTCACCATCGTGAAGCTGCCCGCCCTGCCGACCAGGCCGTATATCCCCGGCGAGCCTCTCGTTCCCTGTTACGCGCCTCAGTCCGATCGCTTTCCGGACAATTCCGTGGACATGGGGACCGGTTTCGACTGTTTCGACACACTGTCACACACCGATGACCCCAGGATTCAGGGTAAGCAGCGCGCAAACCGGCAGCTACTGAAGGGCACTTTGAGCGCGGTCGGTTTTGTGAATCTGCCTGAGGAGTGGTGGCACTTCACCTACAAGCCGGAGCCGTTCCCGGACACCTTCTTCGACTTCCCCGTCGCTCGGCGTTCGGTCGCCGGGCACTGAAGGAGGCGGCTTCGGAACGGGCGGCCGGGACCACCCCCGTGGGCTCCGGCCGTCCGTTCTCTGGTATCGGACGCGGCCAGGCCGTATCCGGTTCTCCGCCGAGGGATTACGGTGCGGCCATGACGCAGCAGACGTTTGACTCGTACGAGGAGTTCTGGCCGTATTACGTCGCGATGCACTCCAAGGCGGCCACCCGGTGGGTCCACCTGACCGGCACGCTGACCGGTCTCGCGGTCAGCGCCTACGGGCTGGCGCGCGGCCGGCGGCGGTATGCCGCCGCGCTGCCGCTGATCGGCTACGGAACGGCCTGGCCCGCGCATTTCTTCATCGAGAAGAACAACCCCGCGACCTTCGGGCATCCAGCCTGGTCGCTACGGGGTGACGTGCAGATGATCCGGATGATGCTGGCGGGCAGGGACCGGGAACTGGCCGAGACCGCCGCCAAGTGGCTCGCCGAGAACCGCTGACCCGTGGCACACTTCTGACGTTCCGTCAGATCGCTGTGCCTGGGAGGAACCTTGACGCGCACACCCGTGGTCGCCGGATGGTTCACCGATGACACCGATGACGGTGATGGTGTGGACTTCCGGCTGCTCGGCACCCGTTGTGCGGCCTGCGCTTCGGTCTTCTTCCCGCGCGAGGACTCCTTCTGCCGCAACCCGGCTTGCGGGGGCGGGGAGTTGGTAGAGGTGCCCCTGTCCAAGCGGGGGCCGGTGTGGTCGTACACGGACGGGCGCTATCGACCGCCCGCGCCCTACGTCTCCGATCCCGACGCGGAGTGGGAGCCGTACACCCTCGTCGCCGTCGAGCTCGAGGCCGAGCGGATGGTGGTCCTCGGGCAGGCGGTGCCGGGCGTGCGAGTCACCGATCTCGCGGTCGGGATGGAGGTCGAGGTCGTGCCCGGCGTGCTCAACGAGAACGCGGAGACGGTCTGGACGACCTGGCACTGGCGGCCCGTGGGGGCGCCCTCATGAGCGGCGAGGTGGCGGTCCTGGGAGCGGGCATGCATCCCTGGGGCAAATGGGGTCGCAGCTTCGTCCAGTACGGCACTGCCGCGGCCAGAGCCGCGCTGGCCGACGCCGGGCTCGACTGGCGGCAGGTGCAGTCGGTGGTGGGCGCGAACACCGTGCGCTGCGGCTACCCCGGGTATGTGGCGGGGGCGACTTTCGCACAGGCGCTCGGCTGGCAGGGAGCCCGCGTCAGCAGTGTCTACGCGGCGTGCGCATCGGGCGCGCAGGCGATCAACACCGCGCGCTCCCAGATCCTGGCGGGCATGGCTGACGTGGTGCTGGTGGTGGGGGCGGATTCCGCGCCGAAGGGGTTCTTCGCTCCGGCCGGGGGTGATCGGCCCGACGATCCCGACTGGCTGCGCTTCCGGGTGCTCGGGGCGACCAATCCCGCCTACTTCGCGCTCTACGCCCGCCGGCGCATTGCCCTGTACGGCGAATCCGCCGAGGACTTCGCGCTGGTCAAGGTGAAGAACGCGGCCGCCGGGGCGCTCAACCCCAACGCCCGCTACCGCGAGGCCGTCTCGGCCGAGGACGTCGCCGCCTCCGCGGTGGTCGCCGATCCACTGCGGCTGCTCGACATCTGCGCGACATCCGACGGCGCAGCGGCGCTGGTGCTCTCCAGCATGGACTTCGCGCGCCGGCACGGGGCCGGCCGACCGGTCCGTATCCGCGCGGTCTCCACCGTCTCGCCGACCTATCCGAGGGCCGTACTCGACCTCCCGGACATCGCGACCGACTCGGCCGCTGCCGTGGACCCACTCCCGCAATCGTTCCGGGCTTCTATCGCCCGGGCCGCGTACGAGGAGGCGGGCGTCGGGCCCGAGGATCTCTCGCTCGCCGAGGTGTACGACCTCTCCACAGCCCTGGAGCTGGAGTGGTACGAGGACATCGGGCTGTGCGGGGCCGGTGAGGGCGCCAAGCTGGTGCGCGAGGGAGCAACCGCGCTCGGGGGGCGGATTCCCGTCAATGTCAGCGGCGGCCTCGCGTCCTTCGGCGAGGCGGTGCCCGCTCAGGCCATCGCCCAGGTCTGCGAGCTGACCTGGCAGCTTCGCGGCGCGGCCGGGGCGCGCCAGGTGCCAAGGGCGCGCACCGGGATCACCGCGAACCAGGGGTTGTTCGGCCATGGCTCGGCGGTCGTCGCCGTCCGCTGAGCCCACCCGGAAGGCGACCCTCGCGCCGCCTTACGTTCCCCGGTACCGTGTCAACGCATCGGCCGTGAACGGCGCTTGCTGTCAACGACCTTGACGCTCCATCACGGCCGGAGAACACTGCCTCTTCGTCGGCATCGCCGCGCTTCGGCACGCTCACCAAGCTCGTCACGGACGCCGGGCAGGGTTCGGAATTCCCTGCCTGCTGCCCGTAGCCATGGCACGTCATGGAGCCAAGCATCCTGCACGGAGGACCGGGGCCCAGGCCCTGGCCGAGGGCATAGGAGCCGCCATGAGCAATGGAGACATTTTCGTCGGTGAGTTCATCGGCACCGCGATACTCATCCTCTTCGGCGCGGGCGTCTGCGCCGCCGTCACGCTCCACCACTCCAAGGCAAGGGCCGCGGGCTGGGTCGTCATCGCCTTCGGATGGGGCTTCGGCGTGCTGGCGGGCGCGTACACCGCCGCTCCCCTGTCGGGAGGGCATCTCAATCCGGCAGTGACGCTGGGCGTCGCAGTCGACACCGGGGAGTGGAGCAAGGTGCCGCTCTACATCCTGGCGCAGATGGTCGGCGCGATCCTCGGCGCCGTACTCGCCTATCTCGTCTACTTCGCACAGTTCCAGGCCAACGCCGACGAGAAGAACGCACTGCCCACGCTCGGAATCTTCTCCACAGGACCGGAGATCCGCAGTCCCGTCGCCAACGTGATGACCGAGATCATCGCGACGATCGGCCTGGTACTGCCGATACTCGCCTTCGGCAGGAACGACGGCATCGGCATTGGGCAGATCCCCGGGCAGGACGCCGGGATCTACGGCTCCGGCATCTCCATCCTGCTGGTGTCGCTGCTCGTCGTCGGCATCGGTCTGTCGCTGGGAGGGCCCACCGGTTACGCCATCAACCCGGCGCGTGACCTCGGACCGCGCATCACCCACGCACTGCTGCCGATCCCCAACAAGGGCACATCCGACTGGGGTTACGCCTGGGTGCCGGTGGCCGGACCCGTGATCGGCGGGCTGCTGGCCGGCCTCATTTTCAACGCAGCCTTCTAGGCCTTGCGACCGTATCGACAAGGGGACGTCATGACGGAAAAATTCGTCGCGGCAATCGACCAGGGCACCACGTCCAGTCGCTGCATCATCTTCAACCACGACGGCGCGATCGTCGCCGTCGACCAGCGTGAGCACCGTCAGATCTTCCCCAAGCCGGGCTGGGTGGAGCACGACGCCACCGAGATCTGGTCCAAGGTGCAGGCGGTGGTGGCCGGGGCGATCGCCAAGGCGGGGCTGCGGGCGGACCAGCTCAGCGCCCTCGGCATCACCAACCAGCGTGAGACGACGGTTCTTTGGGACCGGGCGACCGGCAAGCCCGTACACAACGCGATCGTCTGGCAGGACACACGCACCTCCGCCCTCTGCAACGAACTGGGCGGCACGGACGGGCAGGACCGTTTCCGCGAGGCAACCGGACTGCCGCTCGCGAGCTACTTCTCCGGGCCCAAGGCAACCTGGCTGCTGGACAATGTGCCCGGGCTGCGCGGCCGGGCCGAGCGCGGCGAGATCGCCTTCGGCACCATCGACTCCTGGCTGATCTGGAACCTCACCGGCGGCACGGAGGGCGGGGTCCATGTCACCGACGTGACCAACGCGTCGCGGACGATGCTGATGAACCTGGAGACCCTGCAGTGGGATCCGGCGATCCTGGCGGCGATGAACGTGCCGCAGGAGGTGCTTCCGGAGATCAAGTCGTCGGCGGAGGTGTACGGGACGGCCGTGGGGCAGCTCGCCGGAGTGCCGGTGGCCTCTGCCCTCGGCGACCAGCAGGCCGCGATATTCGGGCAGGCCTGCTACGACACGGGCACGGCCAAGAACACGTACGGCACGGGCAGCTTCCTGCTGCTCAACACCGGCAACCGGCCCGTGCCGTCGAAGAGCGGGCTGATCACCACCATGGGGTACAAGATCGGCGAAGAGGCGCCGGTGTACTGCCTGGAGGGATCGATCGCGATCACCGGTGCGCTGGTGCAGTGGTTCCGGGACCAGCTGGGCATCATCCGCGACGCCGCCGAGATCGAAACGCTGGCGGCGAGCGTGGACGACAACGGCGGGGCGTACATCGTGCCTGCCTTCTCCGGGCTCTTCGCCCCCTACTGGCGTTCCGACGCACGCGGTGTCATCACCGGACTGACCCGGTACGTCACCAAGGCGCATCTCGCGCGCGCGGTGCTGGAGGCGACCAGCTGGCAGACCCGCGAGGTGGTCGACGCGATGTACCAGGACTCCGGGGTGCAGATCACCACGCTCAAGGTGGACGGCGGCATGACCTCCAACAATCTGCTGATGCAGCATCAGGCGGATGTGCTGGGGGTGCCGGTGATCCGGCCGAAGGTCTCCGAGACGACGTGTCTGGGGGCCGCGTACGCGGCGGGGCTCGCGACCGGCGTGTGGTCGGACCTCGACGAGCTCAAGGCTCACTGGAAGCGCGACGTGGAGTGGTCGCCGCGGATGGAGGCGCAGGTTCGCGAGCGCGAGTACAACAACTGGCGCAAGGCGGTGGAGCGTAGCTTCGGCTGGCACGAGGAGGACGGCGAGTGACTCCGCGTTGACTCACGGCCCGTACCCCGGTCGGTGGGGGTACGGGCCGTGGCTCGCCGAACAGCCGGGTGAGCTCTGGCTCGCCGAACGGCCGGGTGAGCTCAAGCTCGCCGAACGGTTGCATGCCGGCGTGCCCGCGTCGGCGGTTCGGCGCCGGGATAAGGCGTCCGGCGGCTCGAGCGGCAGCCTGCCCGGCGGCCACCTCGTAGCGCGCAGGCGCTGCCCCTCGGCGCCGGGTTGAGGCGTCCGCCCGCTGTCGCCGGCAGTTGGCGCGCAGGTCAGGTCGTCGCGTGCTCGCGTCGGCGGTCGGCGCGGGCGAGCGCGTGCTCCACGACCGCCACCAGCACCTCCTTGGCCGACTCGCGTTGGCGCGCGTCACACATCAGCAGTGGCACCTCGGAGTCGAGGTCGAGCGCGGCCCGCACTCTCTCAGCGGGGAAACGGCCCGCCCCTTCGAAGCAGTTGACGGCGACGGCAAAGGGGATGGCGCGCCGTTCGAAGTAGTCGATGGCCCCGAAGCAGTCCTCGAGGCGGCGGGTGTCGGCGAGCACGACCGCACCCAGCGCCCCCTGCGCCAGCTCGTCCCAGAGGAACCAGAACCGGTCCTGGCCCGGCGTGCCGAAAAGATAGAGCACCAAATCCTCGCGGAGCGTGATACGCCCGAAGTCCATCGCGACGGTGGTGGTCGTCTTCTGCTCGACGCCCTCCGTGTCGTCGACGGGGCGGCCCGCCTCGCTCAGCGTCTCCTCCGTACGCAGCGGTCTGATCTCGCTGACCGCGCCCACCAGTGTCGTCTTGCCGACGCCGAATCCGCCTGCTACCAGGATCTTCAGAGTCACCGGCTCGACGGGCGGCGTTCGGCGGCTAGAGCGCCCGAAGACCATTGATCACCTCGCGGAGAATGCTCACATCCGGCAGCTCGGCCGGCGGAACGGGACGGGTTACGTGCACGAGTGCGTCCTCGACGAGATCGCCGACCAGGACCCGGACCACTCCGACAGGGAGGTCCAGGGTGGCAGCGAGTTCGGCGATCGACTGGGGGGTGTCGCCGCACCGCTCGACGATCTCAACATGCTCCGGCGAGAGCAACTGGTCGCGGCCCGGGTCGTCGGCCGCGTCCTCCGGAACGACGAGGGCGATCAGGTCGAGGCGGTGACGGGTGGCGCTGCTCGTCCGGCCGCGGGTCATCGCGTACGGACGGACGACCGGACCGGCATCGGCGTCGAAGAAGTGGTGCGTGCGCCGAGCGTACTGAGCGGAGTCACTCATGCCGGCCGCTCACCCCCCGGGTTGACCGGTCCGTGGAGCGGTGGCGAGGTGCGCTCCGACCCGCTTGACCATCAGCGTCATCTCGTACGCCACCAAGCCGACGTCGGAGTCCGCGTCGGCGAGGACGGCCAGACAGCTGCCATCGCCCGCCGCCGTCACGAAGAGGAATGCCTCGTCCAGTTCCACCACGGTCTGGCGGACCTTCCCCGCCTCGAAGTGGCGGCCGACGCCCTTGGCGAGGCTGTGGAAGCCGGAGGCGACGGCGGCGAGGTGCTCGCCGTCCTCGCGGGTCAGTTCCCGGGAGGTGCCGGTGGCGAGGCCGTCGCCGGATAGCACCAGTGCCTTGCTGATGCTGCCGACGCGATCGACCAGTTCGTCGAGGAGCCAGTTGAGTTCGCCGGATGGCCTGGTGGTCAGGCGGTCACCGGTGGCGTTGGGTGCTGCGGCGTGTGGTGCGGTCATCGACCGTCCCCCTCCGATGTCGTTCCTGGTGCGGACTCACCGGGGCCGGTGGCCTGATCGTCGGGCACTTCGTACTCGGCCTCTTCGGCGTTCTGACGGCGACCGCGCTGCCAGCCTCGTTGCATGGACGCCATGCGGCTTCGCACCTCTTCCGCATCGCGTTCGCTGTCCTGCCCCGCGGCCGGGGCGGTGGTCTGTTGGTCGGCTGCGGCGCTCTCCCTCAGCTGGGGCGCGAGGCTTGCCTGGCGGACTCGGCGGGGCAGGCCGTCAAGCGTGGCGGGTGCGGGTGCCGGGTCGGGGGCGGGCTGCGGAGTGCGCGCGGCCTTCGCCGACGGCGCGGGCGCCGGTGCCGCCGGGGCGGGTGCGGGCCAGGG
>NZ_JAGGOI010000068.1 GCF_018614585.1 Streptomyces sp. ISL-1
CGGGTTCGGGTTCGATGAGGATGCCCCGGCTGACCAGGCGTTTCAGTTTGGAGCGGATGCCTTCGGTGTTCTTCGGGAGGATCGGCAGGTCGAGCACCTGGCAGAGGTCGCGGGCGCGCATCGGTCGGCCCGCGTCGGCCAGGGAGGTGAGGATCTGCTGGTAGGCGGGGTGGTCCGGGATGTCGGGGCGGTCCGGCCCGGTGGCGGGTGAGGGCAGCGGGAGAGTGAGGAGGGTCTTGCGGGTGATGCGCAGGTTCTCGCTCTCCGCGTCGAGTTCGCCGAGTTGCCGGGTGAGTTCTTCGATGCGGGCCCGGAACTGCCCAACTTGGTCGGCCAGTTCGCGCTCGCGGGTTTCGATGTGTTCCAGGATGGCTTTGACCTGTGGGTTCTCGCTCATGCGGTCCTCCAGGAGGCGATGGTGGCTCCGGTGAGGCGGCGGCTCATGACGGAGGTCATCGCCCACAGAACGCGGGAGCGGGAGGAGGCGGGGCGGTGTTCGTAGTCGCGTACGAGACGGCGGTAGAACATCAGGATCCCGTTCGTCTGCTCCACGATCCACCGCTTGGCCTGCGGGACGAAGCCCTTGTCGTCCGGGTTGCGCTCGACGATCTCGACGTCGATGCCCACGTTCTTGCCGTGCTCGACGACCTTCTTCTTGAAGCCCTGGTCGACCAGGGCGTTCTTCACCGTGTCGCACTGCTCGGTGACACCGTCCAGCAGGGCGATGCCGGCGGTGTTCTCGTGCGCGGAGGCGGGCAGGACGACGCAGTCAATGACGAGGCCCAACACGTCCACGGCCAGGCATCTCTTCCTGCCCGGCACCCTTTTCGCGGCGTCCCGGCCCGTCGTCGTGGCCGGGACGCCGACGGCCACGTGGATGCTCTGCGTGTCCAGGACCACCAGGCTCGGGTCGGCTAATCGTTTCCGCTTCTCCCGCAGCTGCCAGCGCAGCAGGTCGTGAATGTCCTGGTCGGTGCCCTCGTCGCGCCAGAGGTAGAAGTAGTACTTCACCGCTCCGGGTGGGGGCATGTCATGGGGCAGGAACTCCCACTGACAGCCCGTGCGGTTCTGGTAGAGGATCGCGTTCACGATCTCCCGCATCGCGTACTTCCCCTGATGCCCGCTGACCGACGGATGCCGGGCCTTCCATGCCGTGATCACGGGTTCGACGAGCTCCCACTGCTCATCGGTGAGATCGCTCGGGTACGGCATGCGCATGCTCATGCCATAACTCAAGCGAACCCCGAACTCCTGACCGGCAGCGATGCCCCAACGTCACACCATCGAGCGATGACAAGACCGACGGAACGCCACATCCCGCACTTTGAGAGCACCCAGCCCGTCACCCGTTCGGCTCGGTGTCGTTGGTCGTGATGTTGCTGTCGTCCGGGGCCTGGGGTGGGTTGTGACCTTGATCGAGCGGACCGCGTGTCCGCGGTTCAAGCGGCTGATCACCGCGCATGAGCTGCATCTGTTCTTCTCGCCGACTCGCGATGAGGTGGAGTGGGCGGCCGATGCCACGGATGGTGATGAGCATCTCTGGCCCTGCTGCTGATGCTGAAGTCGTACCAGCGCATGGGCTGTTTCCCGGCGCTGGAGGAGGTCCCGGAGCAGGTGGTGGAGTTCGTCCGGCGGCAGGTGGAGCTGCCGGAGGGCACGCTGCCGGTGTACCGGGCGGAGAGGACCGCCAAACACCACCGGGGCCTGGTCCGCAAGCAGGTCGGCGTGAAGTACGACCAGGCCAAGGCACTCCCAGGGGATCGCCGAGCAGTCGATCCGCAAGGAGGCCGCGGCGAAGAACCGCCCGGCGGACCTGATCAACATCGCGCTGGAGAAGGTCGTGGAGGCCGGGCTGAAGCTGCCGGGGTTCTCCACCTTCGACAAGATGGCCTCGAAGATCCGCACCGAGGTGAACGCCTCGATCCGAGCGGGCATCCACGACCGCATGAGCGCCGCTCAGCGGGCGGGGCTCATGCGGTTGCTGGAGGAGCGCGACGGCGACGGGACGACGCTGTTCAACCGGTTGAAGAAGCCCGCCAAGGGGCCGGCCTGGTCGCACTTCAAGAACCTGGCCAAGCGCCTGGAGCGGGTGGACGGGCTCGGTGACACGTCGGTGTGGATGGAGTCGCGGTGGCCACGGGGAAGATCACCGACTTCGCCGGGGAGGCGGACGCGGCGGACGCCTCGAAGCTGCGGGACTACGCACCCGTAAAGCAGGTCGCGCTGATCGCGTGCCTGACGCACAAGGCGAGGATGCGGGTCCGCGACGACCTGGCGACGATGTTCTGCAAGCGGGTGGCCACGAAGATCAAGAAGGCCAAGGTCGAGCTGGAGGAGATCCGGCTCGCCGAGCGGGAGATCGTTGAGTCCGGAGGCGGCCGGTGTCGCTACGCGGCGGTCAACGAAGCGATCTGCTCCGCGAGACCTGCGTCGCTGCCGTCTCCGCCAGGACGATCCCCGAGGCCCAGCCGCCAGCTGTCTCGACGTCGTCCAGGGATACTCCCGTCGCTGCGGCGATAGCGCGCTGCGCGAGATCGTTGTACGCACGGTCGGCGATCTCCGTCGAGATGCCTTGGCCATCGGGGAGGAACCCGGCCGCGGTGAGTACAGCCGAGATGGGCGGGCTCATCTCGCCCCATCGGATCCCGCTATCGAGCGCCATGCCGCCCCACCTGTCGTCGAGGTCCGCGTACAGCAGCTCGAGACGGTTGGGATTCTTGAAGACGGTCATCGCGGGATACTCGGCGCTGCACAGCTCGAGGAGAACGGACCGTTCGGCTCCCACGAGTCCCGTGTAGCCACTGGTCTCGATGATGATGCTCCAGCCAGGGTGCACGCGGCCGGCGACGAGAAGAACACCGTCTTCAGCAAGGCCTTCGTCTTCTTCCTCGCGGAGCGCATCGAGCGGGTTCTCGATGGGGCGGATGGAGACGGCTTCCATAGCCTGCAGCGCCTCGAGCGGGGGCAGCGTGGTGAAGGTGAACGACCAGCCGCCGAAGTAGCCGTCGAGGGTCTGCATCAGGTCCACGAGGCCTCCGGCGAGAACGGGAACGGCGCTCCTCGATGTTCGAGGAGCGCCGCTCATCATACTTTCCGGGTGTGACAGTCCTGTGGGCTAGAAGTCCACGATCTGCACGTAGTACCGGTCGTTGCTGTTGGCCGGGTCTGGGAGGGTGTCATCCCACGCGAGGATGCGGTGGTTACGCACGTAGTTCATCAGCGTGTTGCCGGCAGACCGGTTCTGGCTGAGGTCGACGGGATACACGGAGAAGTCCCAGTCCGGGCTTGAAGCGCCCTCGCGCGTGGAACGGAACGGGTACTCGTCGCAGTCCTCGACGCCTGGCTCAGGCCGCAGGGAGAGCGGCAGGCCGGTGGTGGAGTACTCGCCGGTCGAGGTGCACGCCTGGTCCTTGTGGGAGGTGTTGGCGTTCATCGTCGTCAGGTGGAAGTTCTCGTGCAGACGGTGCAGGCCGGCCGCATAGTAGTCGCCGGCTACGTACTTACCGGGGATGCTCTTCAAAGCGGCGCTCGTCGGGTACGTCGAGTCGGGCTGGTTCTGCGCCTTGTAGATGTGGTCGGCAACACCCTTGTGGGGGGAGTCTGCGGCGCGCGAGTACATCATCCGCGGGATGGTCTCGATGAATACGCAGCCCTTCTGCCAGTCCGCGTAGATGTAGGTGGCGGAGTCGCAGCGCACGAGACGGCGGGAGAGTGAGGCGCGGGACTCGGAGCTGTAATCGCCGGTGTCGGTGTAGAACTCGACGTGGGTGCCGTGGGCGCCGAGCTTGTCCCGACCGAGCCCGTACATCGCGTTGCTGTTGGCGTTCCAGTTGTACCAGGTGTCGATGCTGTTCCAGTTCTCCCACGTCAGCGTGATGGGGGAGCCGGTCGCCGAGCAGCTGGTGGTATTGCCGAAGCAGTTCCCGATGACGGTCAGATCAACGCCGGGGGCGGTCCAGATGTTGTCCCACCAGCCCCAGTCGTAGGTGACGGAGTCCTTCTGCATCTTGGCGAACATGCGGGTGGACCGGTCGTTGTTGTACTGCTGGGTGTACAGCTGCACGAGGCCGGTGTTCGTGCCCATGTACTCGCGGGCACCGGTCTTGGAGTCGACCTCGTAGTACTTGGCGATGAGCTTGGTGCGCCCGCATGCGGTGAAGCGGTCGATGACCGCGTCGAACTCTGCGGTACCGCCGAAGCACAAGGCTTCCAGGGTGGCCGGCGGGGTGGTTCCGACCGGGTAGCCGACAGTGCTCTCGTTGAGGTCGTAGGAAGCGGCGAGGCTCATGTTCATCTTGCTGCCGTCGCCTGCGGTCGCGGTCTGCGCTGCCTTGCCGAAGTCCTTGTAGGGCTTGGCGTGGGCTTCCTTGACACTGTCCGCGGCCTGCTTGTAGGCGTCGGCGAGCGTCATGGGCTTGCCGCTCTGCCGGTTCGCATCGGCAGGGCGCTTGCTGGTCTGTTTCGGTTTCTCGAGCGGCTTGTTCGCCTTGACGCGGTCGCGTGCCTTGCCGATCTGCTCCTGGGTCAGGTCGACCGTCATGGTGATCTCGCCGTTCGCCGTGGTGGCGTACTGCGGTTTCAGGGTTTTGGTCTGTGCGACCGGGGTGACGGTGTCCTGTCCCGTGGCCGGGGTCTGCTGGGGGAAGACCCCCGCAAGGGTAGCTGCCGCACCAATTGCCGCGCATATGAGGGTAGTACGTTTCTTCACGCTTGTGCTTCCTGGTAGGAGATGTGCTCCCCGTAAAAGAGATCATCACCGTAACGGTAATGATCAAGGTTTAATCGAGGAAGCCGTGCAGAGCACGTGAACAGCGACGTGACGGTCCTTCACAGTCCCTGCGCGTCACGGAGTTTGGGGTGCTGACAACATGTGGGGCAGGCGCTGCATTGGCGGTCCTGTCGGCCGATCACCTCAAGCCCAGGCACACCACCACCATCGGACCACCAGGAAATGACATACCTGCGAAGAAGGTCCGCATAGCCGTCACTCAGCGGCAGTCGCGTTGGGCCGCATGCGGCCTTTCCTGTCGACGATGAGCTTGATCCTTAACCTCGG
>NZ_JAGGOI010000006.1 GCF_018614585.1 Streptomyces sp. ISL-1
TCGTCACCCTGGTCCTGCCCAATCAGCGCCGCGACATGACCCGCCTCATGGCCGACGCGGGCATCACCCCCCAGATCGCCCAAGTACGCTCCGGCGAGGCCGAACTGAGCCGCATCACCGGCGCCCAGGCCCCCTCCGGCGTCCCAATCAGCGTCAGCGCGCCGATCACGGAGCGCCCCAAGCGTGGCGGCGCCCCGTTCCGAGGCCGAGGCACTCGCCCGGGCCAGCCCGGGCGCTCCGGTGGCGAATCACGCCGGTCCGCCGAGGCCCGCCAGACCGCTGAGGCCCGAAAGGCCGCACGGGTCCGTCGGTCCGCGTAGTCCGCGCGCAGGATGAAAACCCCCTGTGGGGAGCTGCATCCTCCGGCGTGATCCGCGTTCCCGCTCAGGCACTCCGCGCGGATCGCCGCCCTCTGAGCCGGCACCGCTCCCCGCCCGACCGGGGCTGTAATGAGGCGGATCATCAAGCCGAGAATGAGGCACCGTCAGCGGATGAACGCCGCCGAGTAGAGATGAAACCTCTACTCGGCGCGGCGTGCCGTCCAACGGGTGACTATTGGCTGGTTGTCACACGAAGGGCCCCATGGTGTAGCTCGAATGCGGAGCTCTCCGGTGGTGCGGAGACGAAATCCGGCTAACGGTGAATCACGTCGCCCCTGCGATTCCATGAGCCGATGAAGTGTCGGCCGTCGCAGCCGCGGCGAAAGGAATGTGACTCATGCGCTCTGCCCGCACCCTGTTCGCGTCGGCGGCCGTCTCCGCGGTCCTCGCGATTACCACTCCTGCCGCATATGCCCTGACCCTGGCCGACGACCAGGACAGCGGCTCCTCCAGCGGCTACAGCCAAGAGTCCGAGAAGGGCGACAAGTCCGAGAAGGACGAGAAGTCCGAGAAGAGTGAGAAGTCCGAGGAGGGCTACAAGTCCGAGAAGGGCGACGACGAGTCCAAGAAGGACGACTCCGAGGCCAAGAAGGACGACTCCGAGAAGAAGGGCGACGACGAGTCCAAGAAGGACGACTCGGAGTCCAAGAAGGACGATCACGGGGACAAGAAGGACGACTACGGGTCCAAGAAGGACGACCACGAGGACAAGAAGTACGACCACGGGGACAAGAAGTACGACCACGGTGACAAGAAGCACGACCACGGGGACAAGAAGGACGACCACGGGGACAAGGACGACGACGAGGACAAGCCGAACGGTGGTGTTGACACCGGTGGCGGCGCTCTGGCCATGGTCATGGCCGACGACGAGGACGGCGAGAAGTCCGAGAAGGGCGACAAGTCCGAGAAGGGCGACGACGAGTCCAAGAAGGACGACTCCGAGTCCAAGAAGGACGATCACGAGGACAAGAAGGACGACTACGGGTCCAAGAAGGATGACCACGAGGACAAGAAGTACGACCACGGTGACAAGAAGTACGACCACGGTGACAAGAAGCACGACCACGGGGACAAGAAGGACGACCACGGGGACAAGGACGACGACGAGGACAAGCCGAACGGTGGTGTTGACACCGGTGGCGGCGCTCTGGCCATGACCATGGCCGACGACGAGGAGGGCTACAAGTCGGAGAAGGGCGACGACTCCAAGAAGGACGACGACTCCAAGAAGGACGACGACTCCAAGAAGGACGACCACGGGGACAAGAAGGACGACTACGGGTCCAAGAAGGACGACCACGAGGACAAGAAGTACGACCACGGTGACAAGAAGGACGACCACGGGGACAAGGACGACCACGGGGACAAGGACGACGACGAGGACAAGCCGAACGGTGGCGTTCACACCGGTGGCGGTGGCACGGCCCTGCCCGGCGGGAGCCTGGCTGCCGGCGCGGTGCTGATGCTCGGTGGTCTCGGTGCAGGCGCGTACCGGCTGCGTCGCCGTAACGCGTCCGGTGTTTCGCCGGCCTGACGGGGTTTGCCCCATAGCAGTTCGCTTGCCGTCGCGGCCGCCGCCCTCCCGGGCGGTGGCCGCGACGATTGCCCTTTCGGCACCGCAGCCTCTTCCGTCGTCTCCCGGCGCCCCACTGACGTCCTAAATGCGAAAGGCACGCTCGCATGACCGCCCAGCAGCCTCCTGGTTCCGCCCTCGCCTCCCGTCCCCTCGGCCGCGTCCTGCTGTGGCCCGCACTGGCGGTTGTGCTGGGTTTCTTCCTTATCTACAACTTCTTCGGCGCGTCGGTGGAACTCAAGCCACCCGCCCGCGCCGCGGCTTCCGCCCCCGCCGCGCCACCGGGGGCTGCCGCCCCGGCCGACGAGCTGGTGCTGCCCCGTTCCGTCCCGAAGCGGATCGCGATCTCGGAGATCGCCGTCGACGCGCCGTTCACGGCGCTGTCCATCGGCTCGTCCGGACAGCTGAACGCACCACCACCGGACGACAACAATCTGGTCGGCTGGTTCGAGGGGGGTGTCACACCCGGCGAGCGCGGCACCTCAGTCGTCGCGGGCCACGTCGACACCAAGACCGGTCCGGCTGTGTTCCTGCAGCTCAGCTTGCTCAAGCCTGGAAGCACGGTCGACATCACCCGCGAAGACGGCACCGTCGCCACGTTCAAGGTCGACTCCGTCGAAACCTTCAGCAAGGCGCACTTCCCCAATGAGCGCGTCTACGCCGACACCCCCTCCCCACAGCTGCGTCTGATCACCTGCGGAGGCGATTACGACAGGAAGGCGATGGACTACACGGACAACGTGGTGGTGTTCGCCCACCTCGACTCCGTCAAACGTGCCTGAACCGCTGCCCCGGAACCGGGACATCGGCCGCACAGCACGTCGAACGGACCGTCAGGGCGGCCCGGCCTTCCGGCGCCACCCCGCCATCGCTCCGGTCACGTCCGTCAGTCGGCCCTGGGCGTCAACCTGATGCCCGTCGGGAGACCCGCTGGGCGACGAGCCAGTCGTACGCCGCCCGCGCCGTGAACTCGCCCTGTCCGCCCGCGAAGAGCAGCTCCGCCGCCCGGAACACCGGGTCGTCGGCCGTCGCGGGCACATAGGGAATGGCGATACAGCGCATGCCGGCGGCGTGGGCGGCCGCCGCGCCGGGAGGCGCGTCCTCCAGCACCACACAGTCGCCGGGACCGGTACCCAGGCGGCGCGCGGCATCAAGGAAGATGTCGGGCTCCGGCTTGCCCTGCGCGACCTCCTCGGCGGAGACGACCGTCGGTATGAACGCGTCAAGTCCGGTGCCCGCCATCACCACCTCGATGGCGGCGCGGGACGAACCGGATGCCACCGCCATCGGCACTCCTTTCGAGTGCAGCAGTTCCACGAACTTCCGCATCTCGGGGAAGACCTCCGTCGAGGCGCGCGCCAGCTCCAGATAGTTCCGGTTCTTCCCGGCCAGCAACTCGTCGACCGGTGCCTCGATCCCGTACTCCCCGCGCAGAATCTCCAGCGTCTCCCGCGTCCCGATGCCGATGAAGCGCGTGTGGTGCTCCCAGCTGAAGTCCGGCACGCCGTGCTGGGCCAGGAGCCTGCGCCCCGCTTCGTAGTAATTCGGCTCGCTGTCCACGAGGGTGCCGTCGAGATCGAAGATGACCGAAGGGGAACGCGAAGTGCTCATGCGTTCCAGCATGCCAAGGCGCGGCTCAGCGTGAGGTGCCGGCCGACCGGCCCACCGATTCGACCAGCGGCAGCAGCCGGTGGGGGACCCGCTCGCGGAGCGCCATCTCGGTGCGCGTGCGCACCACGCCCGGCAGTTGGATCAGTCGCTGGATGACGTCTTCGAGGTGTCCGTTGTCGCGCGCGGCGACCCGGGTCAGCAGATCGCCGCCGCCGGTGATCGAGAACGCCTCGATGATTTCCGGTACGGCCGCGAGCGCGTCGCCGACCTCGTCCAGATGCCCCTGGGTGACCTCGATATGGACGAAAGCGAGGACGGGGTGCCCGAGGGCGGCGGGGGAGAGGTACGGTCCCATGCCCGTGATCACGCCGTCCCGCTCAAGCCGGTCGATCCGGGCCTGCAGGGTGCCGCGGGCGATGCCCAGGATCCGGGCGTACTCGCGCACGCTGGTACGCGGCTGCTCGATCAGCAGCCGCAGGATGCGGGTGTCGAGCGCGTCCACCGCCATAGTCCGTTGGCCTCCCTCTGGTCCGATACCCCGGTACATGACCGTACCAATGGCCCAATTCCGTAACGCGCCCCGAGGCTGCCCGCTCCTATCCTGATGAGGGGTGGTCCGGCTCGCGGAGAGCGCGAAGGGAGCCGCGGTGGCTGACCAGATCACCGGCGCAGAGCAGGCGATCGAGCAGGCGAGGGACGCTGTCGCCCGTGAGGCCTGGGCCGATGCCTACGCCGCCCTGCGCGACATCGACCCCGACCGGCTGACTTCCGACGACCTCGCCGCACTCGCCGATGCCGCGTGGTGGACCCGTCGCGTCGATGAATCGATCGAGGCGCGGAAAAAGGCCTACTCCGGCTATGTGGCGGCGGGCGCCGCCCGGCAGGCCGGATTCAGCGCCTGGATGCTCTTCTACGAGTATCAGCTGGCGGGACGTACGGCGGCGGCCGCCGGCTGGCTCCGCCGGTCCCGGCAGCACCTCAGCGGCGAACCCGAGTGCGTCGAGCAGTGCTATCTCGCCTGGGTCGAAGCCGAAGAGGCACAGCAGCGAGGCGCGTTCGACGAGGCGATGAACGGCGCCCACCGCATGGCCGGCATCGCGCGGCGCTGCGGCAGCCCGGATCTCCTCGCCATGAGCGCCCAGGTGCAGGCGAGCGTGCTGCTGGCCCGGGGACGGGTCGTCGGCGGGCTCGCACTGCTGGACGACGCCATGTGCTCCGCCATGGCCGGCGAGCTGAGCTCGTTCTTCACCGGGTGGATCTACTGCCTGGGACTCCAGCAGTGCATGGCCTGCGCCGACCTGGAACGGGCCGTCGAGTGGACCGAGGCCGCCATGGCCTGGTGTGCGTCGATGCCCGAGGAGAACAACTTCCGCGGGCTGTGCCGGGTACACCGGGTGGAGGTGCTGGAGCTGTGCGGTGACTGGCCCCGGGCCGAGACCGAGGCCGCCCTGACCTGCAGGGAGCTGCTGCCCTACGAGGCGAGGACGGCCGCGGAGGCGTTCTACCTGACCGGTGGCATCCAGCGGCGGCGCGGCGAGTTGGCCGCGGCTGAGGCATCGTACGACCGCGCTCATGAGCTTGGCCGCGACCCGCAGCCGGGCCTCGCCCTGCTGCGCCTGGCCCAGGGCAAGGCCGACTCATCCGCTGCCGCCCTGCGGCTCGCACTGGCGGCCGAGGGCGGTGGGGATGATGGTGGTCCCGGCCGCCTCGGGCGCTGTCGGTTGCTCGCGGCCCAGGTCGAGGTCTCGCTCGCACTCGGGCAGCTCGGCCAGGCCCGTACGGCAGCGGACGAACTGGAGTCGACCGCTCGCGCCTGGCAGCAGCGGCGCGAGTCCGAGACCACCGTGCTGCATGCGACCGCCGCGGCGGCGGGCGGCGCGGTGGCATTCGCCGACCGCGACCTCGAGCGGGCGCTGTCCCTGCTGCACCGGGCGCTGTCGCTGTGGCTGGAACTGGGAGTCCCGTACGAGGCGGCGCAGGTCCGGATGACCCTCGCCGCCGCCGACCGCGCCGCCGGGGACGACGAAGGCGCACGGCTGGAACTCCGGGCCGCGCAGGCGGTCTTCGAGCGGCTGAGCGCGGTGCCCGATGCGCGGCGGGCGGCGGCCCTGCTCAGCGCTGTGCACCACCGCCTCCCCGGTGAGCTCACCGTGCGTGAAATGCAAGTGCTGCGCCTTGTCGCCTCGGGCCGGACCAACCGGTCCATCGCCGCCGAGCTGGTGATCAGCGAGCACACCGTCGCCCGTCACCTCAACAACATCTTCGCGAAGCTCGATGTGTCTTCCAGGGCCGCTGCCACGGCGTACGCCTGCACACACGGCCTCGCGTGATCCCGTATGCGATGGGGCGCATGGGCTGTTCTGCCCATGGGTGGTTCGGCGAGATGGGCGGTTTTGGCGATGAGGGCCGCTCGGCCCCGTGCCTAGAAAGGTGCTGTCCGCATTCCCGAAGAGTCCCGGGATCCCTGAATATCCCCGAAGGTCCGCACGGACCACTGAAGACGCGGAAAGCCGGTGGCGGCCATGACCACCTACACGCCAGCCCTCGACGACAAGCTGTTGGAGGGGCTGCAGGGGGCCGTACGGGGCGACATCGTCCAGCCCGGCGACCCCGACTACGACGAGGCCCGCAAGGTCTACAACGCGATGCACGACAAGCGGCCGGCGATCATCGTCCGGCCCGTCGACGTGGGCGACGTCGTCGCCACCGTCGACTTTGCCCGGGAGCGGGATCTGCTGCTGGCGGTACGCGGCGGCAGCCACAGCGTCTCCGGCTACGGCACCTGCGACGGTGGCGTCGTGCTCGACCTCGGGCGCATGCGCGGGATTCGGATCGACCCGCAGGCACGTACGGCTCGGGCCGAGGGCGGCTGCACCTGGGCCGATGTCAACCACGCCACGCACGCCTTCGGCCTGGCCACCACGGGCGGCATCGTGTCCAGTACCGGTGTCGGCGGTCTGACGACGGGAGGCGGCATGGGGTATCTGGCCCGGCGCTATGGGCTGGTCTGCGACAACCTGGTCTCGGCCGACCTGGTCACGGCCGACGGGTCCTTTCTGACCTGTACCGAGGAGCGCAACGCCGACCTGCTGTGGGCAGTGCGCGGCGGGGGCGGGAACTTCGGAGTCGTCACATCCTTCGAGTACCGGCTGCACCCGGTGGCCGACATTCTCGGTGGGCCGACGTTCTATCCGCTCGACGGCGACGTGATGCGCGGATACCGGGAGTTGATCGCCGGCTTCGACGAGAAGCTCGGCGCCGTGCTCGTCGTCGCGCTCGGCCCGCCGGTGCCGTTCCTGCCCGAGCGCTGGCACGGCCGGCCGCTCTGCGGAGTGGTCACCTGCTGGAGCGGCCCCGAGGATGAGGACGATGAGGTCCGTGCCCGCCTCGCCGAGCTTGGTCCGGTCGTGGGGCAGTACCTCGAACGCATTCCGTATCCGGTGATCAACACTCTCTTCGACGACCTGCTGCCCGCGGGCCTCTTCCACTACTGGAAGGGCACCTTCAGCCAGGGACTGCCGGACGGGGCCATCGACGCGTACGTCGACTACGGCGCCACGACTCCCACCATCCAGAGCGCGACCGTCGTGTTCCCCATCGATGGCGCCTGCCACCGAGTGGGGCCGCAGGAGACCGCGTTCACCTACCGGGACGCCGACTTCGCGACCGCACTCAGCCCGACCCTCCCCACCCGCGCCGACTGCGAGGCCACTGTCGGCTGGGCGCGCGCCTTCGCGGCGGCACTCGAGCCCCACTCCTTGGAGGGTGGCTATGTGAACTTCATGGACCACGACGACCAAGGCCGGGTCCGGGCCAACTACCGTGAGAACTATGACCGCCTGACGACGATGAAGCGACGCTACGACCCCGGCAATCTGTTCCGCCTGAACCACAACATCACGCCCTGAGAAGCCTCGCGGTCACCGTGGGCAGGGGCCCGTATCGCCCTCCGTCCGGCCCGGACGCCGCGAGACCGGGGCGATGCCGCCGCTCCCTCAGGCGAGGAGCTTGTCCTTCGCCCTCTGGAATTCCTCGTCGGTGAGGAGGCCCTTTTCCTTCAGCTCGGCCAGCCTGGCCAGTTCGTCGGCTCCGCCGCCCGTACGTCCGCCGGAGCCGGCCGCGTCACGGATGTACGCCTTGACCGACTCGTCGGCCGCCTTGGCCTGCTGGGCGTCGCGCTCTCCCATCGACTTGCCACGGACGATCACATAGACCAGCACGCCCACGAACGGCACCGCGAGCACCAGGATCAGCCAGCCCGCCTTGAGCCATCCGTTGAGGTCGTGGCTGCGAAAGATGTCCGTGACGACCTTGAAGAGCAGGAACAGCCACATGACCCAGATGAAGAACCAGAGCATGGTCCAGAAGAGATTGAGCAACGGGTAGTCGTCCATGAATCAGTCATAACATCGAATATCGGCCGCTGCCCGAGAAGCGAGAGCGCCTCGGTACAGCGTCGCGTCGCCCGTCTGGCGGGTGGCGGGTGGCCACCCAGCTGGTCGAGGTCGAGTTCCCGGGCGAAAGCCGCACGGGGTGACAAAATTGGGAGCGCAGTCTCGATGGGGCTGCGGTCGGTGCCCGATGAGGCGGCACCGTGGCATGGGACAAGGGATCGAATCGATGGCAACAGGCACTGTGAAGTGGTTCAACGCCGACAAGGGCTTCGGCTTCATCCAGCAGGACGACGGCGGCCCGGACGTGTTCGTCCACTTCTCCGCCATTCAGACCACAGGCTTCAAGGAGCTGCAGGAGGGCGACAAGGTCGAATACGAAGTCACCCAGGGCCCCAAGGGCCCGCAGGCGGAGCAGGTCCACCCCAGGTAGGCACCCGCGCCGCCAGGTAGGCGCCCGCGCCATGGCGCGGGCGCCTACGCAGCGCGGCACCTGCGTACGCTCCGCGATCAGCGGCATACGCGGTCGTAGTCGGCGGGCCGGTTCGATGATGAGCCGGACCTCGACTTGGTAGTCCGTTGGCTCGTATCGCGGCCGTGATCGGCGGGTCCGGATAGGCCAACGGTCCATTGGTTCGAGCGTCACTTGAGCCAATGGGGGTGCGGATGTTCTGATGTAGGGGTCGATGGCGCTGCGGAATCCGCGGCGCCTTTTCCATGTCAGGGCGAGGGCGGGGCCGAAAGCAGTGCTGAAGAGGATGTTCGTGGTGCCGGATCCGGGTCGACTGCGGCTGCGCAGCGCCACTCGGTCCGTCCTCGGCGTCGGCGGGGCGGTTGTCGCGTGCAGTCTCGCCGGTCACACCCTCACCGGCGTCATCACCGGCGGCCTGGCCGCGCTTCTCGCGCTCTTCAACGTCGTCGACCCCACCGTGCGGGCCCAAGCGGTGACCACGGCCCTTCTCCCCGCCGCCGGATTCCCGGTGCTGGCGCTGGCGACGACCCTGCACGCCGAGCCGCTGCCGCGCGCCGCCGCCTGGCTCGCCCTGATCTTCTGCGGCGTCTACGCCCGGCGCTGGGGCGCGCGCGGACAGGCGCTGGGGATCTTCGCCTTCATGATGTTCTTCGTCACCCAGTTCCTGGACGCGGTCCCGGCCCAGCTGCCGGAGCTGTACGCGTCGGTGGCGCTGGCCATCGTCGCCTGTTCGGTGGTCCGCTTCGGTCTGTGGTGCATCGAACGGCGCACGCCGCCGCCCGCGGCCCCCGCGCCGTTCCCCGGTCGCGGACTCGCCCGCCCCACCACCCGCCAGGCCTTCCAGGCGACCTTCGCCTGCGGCATCGCGCTCGCGGCCGGGCAACTGATCTCGCCGGACCGCTGGTACTGGGCCGTCGCCACCGCCTGGTGGATATTCGTCAACACCGCATCGCGCGGCGAGACCCTGGTCCGGGGCTTCCGCCGGGTCCTCGGCACCGTCACCGGCATCGCCGCGGGCCTGCTCGTCGCCATCCCGATCGCGGGCGCGCCCGCGCCCACCGCCGCCCTGGTCGCCGTCTGCGTTTTCGGGATCTTCTACACGGCCGCGGCCTCGTACAGCTGGATGATGTTCTTCGTCACCGTCATGGCCGGTCTGCTGTACGGGCTGCTCGGCGTGCTGCACCCCGGGCTGCTGCTGCTCCGGTTCGAGGAGACAGCGGCCGGCGCGCTGGGCGCGGCGCTCGGCGTCGCCCTGATCCTGCCCCTCACTACGCATGCCGCGACCGACGCCTGGATCCGGCGCGCCCTGCACTGTGTGCACGGCTGCACCACCACTGCCGCGCGCCGGCTGGCCGGGGACGAGCAGGCCGACCCCGCCCCGCTCGCCGCCGAACTGGAGCTGCTGCTCGGCCGGGTACGGCTCTCCCTCGCGCCGCTCGTCCACCCGCTCAGCCCGCTGCGCGCCCGCAAGGCGCGCGCCCGCCAGGTGATCGTGCTGCTGGACGAATGCGCACGCGAGGTCCGCGGCCTCGCCGCCGTCGCCGCCGACCCGGAGGCTTCGCACGACGCGCGGCTGGCCGACGCCTGCCACCGTGTCGAAGCCGCGGTGCATGCCCTGGTGCCGCCCGCCGCCCGGCAGGCGGCGGTCCACAGCGACCCCGTAGCGGTGCCTCAGCACCACCCCGGTGCCGAGGCGGCCCTCACGCATCTCCAGGCGCTGGAGCGGGCGCTGGCGGAGCTGGACGCGCCCCTGCGTACCTCTCCGCGCGCCCCTCTTGTGCCCGCCTGACCTGGGGAATAGGCGCAAAGCCCTTGAACGAGGCAAATTCCCCCGGCACACACAGGGTGATCAGGCTGTTCAAGGGGTAGCCACAGCGGCATCCACGTTCCAGGAGCCCGGGGGTGCGCACCATGCGGCAGTCTCAGTTCAGACCCTTGTGCCTGACAGGCGCACAGGTGGACCGGCAGGAGGCGGAGGATTTCATCCGCCTCCACCACCGGGAGGAGCGAGCGGGGGGCGACCCGGCCGCCCGGATCGCCGCCGTCCTCGCGGAGATCGACGAGACCGGCACTTATCGCCACACCCGAGCGGAGCTCGCCCACGGCGCACGCGTCGCGTGGCGCAACAGCAACCGCTGCATCGGCCGCCTCTACTGGCGCTCCCTGCGAATACGCGACCGAAGACACATCGACGACGCCGACTCCGTGGCACGCGAGTCGGTGGAACACCTGCGCCAGGCCACCAATGACGGCCGCATCCGCCCGATGATCACTGTCTTCGCCCCGGACGAGCCCGGACGCCCCGGCCCGCGGATCTGGAACGAGCAGCTCGTACGGTACGCGGGTTACAGCTCCGCCCACGGGCCCACCGTGGGCGACCCCCGCAACGTCGCCCTCACCGACGTCGCCTTACGGCTCGGCTGGCAGGGCGGGCCCGGCACGCACTTCGACCTGCTGCCCCTCGTCATCGAGGACGGCGACGGCAAGCCGCGCTGGTTCGAGCTGCCGGGCGACGCCGTCCTCGAAGTGGAGCTGCACCATCCTGAGGAGAGCTGGTACGAGGATCTTGGCCTGCGCTGGCACGCCGTACCCGCCGTCTCGAACATGTGCCTGGAGATCGGCGGAATCTGCTACCCCGCAGCCCCCTTCAACGGCTGGTACATGGGCACCGAGATCGGCGCCCGCAACCTCGCCGACACCGACCGCTACGACCTGTTGCCGCGCATCGCCGAGCGGCTGGGCCTCGACACGACGAGCGACCGCTCGCTGTGGAAGGACCGGGCGCTGGTCGAGCTGAACCGCGCCGTGCTGCACTCCTTCGACCGCGCTGGCGTCACTGTCACAGACCACCACACCGAATCGCGCCGCTTCCTGACCCATCTGGACCGGGAGGCGAGCCGTGGCCGCTGCGTCGGCGCCGACTGGTCGTGGATCGTGCCGCCGATCTCGGGCTCGGCGACGCCCGTCTTCCACCGTACGTACGACTCCACACAGCGGCGGCCCGCCTATGTCCACCACCCGGATGCGCAGGCACGCGCCCACGGTGAACGCGACTTGCGGTAGCCGGACTTGGTCTAGACCGCCTGCTACCGTCTGCCCGGCAACAAGCGATCAGTCGGCGAGAGGGGAAACGCTGTGCTCGACAAGGGCGCCGGGCGGGCATTCATCGGGTCGTTCACCTCGGCAGGAGGCCGCGGGATCATCGCCGCGGACGTGGACGGGGAAACCGGTGCGCTCGCCGAGACGGGAGCGAGCGACGCCGTCGCCGACCCCTCGTATCTCGCCATCGCGATCGGATCCGGCGGCCCGGTCCTCTACGCCGTCTCGGAGACAGCCGAGGGCGCGGTGGCGGCCTTCGACGTCAACGGGCCCTCGCCGAAGCCGATCGGTGCGCGGATCCCCGTGTGCGGCGAAGGCCCCACCCATCTCGCGCTCACAGCGGGCCATCTGGTGACCGCCAATTACGGATCGGGCAGCGTCACCGTGCTCCCTGTCACAGCCGGCGGAGAGCCCTTCGCCGCCAGTGGCGTACTGCAGCACGAGGGCGCGGGCCCCGACCCGCAACGGCAGCGCGGTCCGCACGCCCATCAGGTGCTGCCCGATCCGACCGGGCGCTGGGTGCTCGGCGTCGACCTCGGCACCGACTCGATACGGATCTGCGCCCTTGACCCCGACGCGGGTGAGCTGACCCTGCACGGCGAGACAGCGCTGCGCCCCGGAACGGGCCCGCGCCATCTCGCCTTCCACCCCGCGGGCAGCCATGCCTATGTGCTGAACGAGCTCGAGCCGACCCTCACCGTCTGCCGCTGGGACGCGGACGCGGGCGTCCTCGAGCCGATCGGCGAGACGCCGGTGGTGCCGGACGGCGTCGATGGACCCGTGTACCCGTCCGAGGTGGTCGTCTCGCACGACGGCAGGCATCTGTGGACCGCCAACCGCGGCCACGACAGCATCGCCGTACTCGCGCTCGACGGGACGCGAGAGAAGGCGGAGCTGGTCACCACAGTGCCCTGCGGCGGGCACTGGCCGCGCGATCTCGCCCTGGATCCGACGGGACGCAGGCTGTACGCGGCCAACGAGCGCTCCGGGGACGTCACGTGGTTCGACATCGACCCGGAGACAGGCGTGCCGCGCAGGGCGGGCTCCCTAGACGCCCCCGCGGCCTCCTGCGTGATCTTCGCCTGATCACCGGGCCGTAGCGCGAGGGCCCGCACCGTTCGAGTGATGCGGGCTCTTGCGCGTGTCCTCTGTGCGTATCCGCTTCGTGTACCTACGGCAATGCCGTCAGTGCGAGGGCGAGCCCTGCGGCTGCGGGGCGATGCCCAGCGCGGTCGTGTACTGCGACAGCACCAGCCTGCCGATCGCCGGGTAGGCGCCGAGCGCCTCGGCGGAGGCGCAGCCCGCCTCCTTGACGGCGGCGTCCAGCAGACCACCGGGCAGCTCCGGGCCGACCAGATAAGGGGCCAGGGCCAGCTGCGTGGAACCCGAGCCGCGCAGCTGCTGGGCGATCGCGCTCACCGCGCCTTCCTGGTCGAGCGCCGCGGCCATCACCGGCACCGCGAGGCGCGCGGCCAGCAGCATGCCGGTGATCCCGGCGGCCTGAACGGCCTCCTCACCGCCGACCGTGGCCAGGATGATGCCGTCGGCCGCCGTGGCCACGGTGAACAGCCGGGCGCGGTCGGCACGCGCGAGGCCGGCCTCCGAGAGCCGCACGTGCAGGGCTTCGGCGAGCAGCGGGTGCGGGCCGAGTACGTCGGTCAGCTCCGCGCTCGCGCGGCTGTCCATGATCGCCTGGCGGATGCGTCGCATCAGTGCGTTGTCCGGGCCCGCGAGGAGCGGCACCACGACGGCGGCGGGACCCTCGGGCGCGGACACTTCACGACCGGCGGCCTTCGCGATCTCGTACCGCTCGGTGCGCCGGGCGGCGGTATGCGCGAGGACGCTCGCGAGCGTGGGGCACTCGGCGTCGTCGCCGTCGAGATACCCGATGGCCACGTCGAGGCCGGGCAGCTCCGAACGGGCGATGCTTATGACCTCTTCGGCCAGGCTGCGCGTGGCGTACACGGGAGCGCCGGGAACGGCGAGCACGAGCGCGGGCGCGCCCTCAGGAGCCGCCACGGGTTCCGGGCGGCGGTGCCGCCCGGACTGGCGGGGTCGCGGCATTCGTACAGGCAGGCCGGATGCAGGCCCAGTGGGGGAGCTCATGGCGCCGCATGCTACTGGTTTTGGGGGTGCGGCTGTTCGGGGAGGGGGCACTCAAGTGTCATCTGTCCGTATTTATCCGGTGAATGTCGTACGCCTCAACTGCCCTGCTCTGTCGGTACGTGCAGCAGGGTCGGATGGCGTGGCAGCCGCAGCGAATCGGTGGCGAGCGCGGCCGCGAGAAGCACCGCGCCGGCGAGCGGATCGCCGGCCGCGGGCACCGGCCGGGCGTGCGGCAGCTGTCCGGACAGCTCACTCCTCAGCGGTACGAGCAGCGGGTCGCCCAACTTGAACAGCCCACCGGTCAGGGCGACTTCACAGCCACCGGGTGCCTCGGCGGCCGACGGGCACACGGCCTCGGTCGCTTCCGCGATATGCCGGGCGGCCCCGGCAAGAATGCTCGCGGACACCGCGTCGCCCTGCGCCGCGCACCGCCCGACCTCGGGCGCGAAGGAGGCGAGCACCGCGGGCCGGTCCGGACGCGGATAGAGAACGCCCGGCATTTCCTGCGCCGGACCGAACACCGACTCCATTCTGGCCAGCAGCGCGGCGGAACCGCCGCGCCGCCCGTCGTGGGCGCGCAACGCAGCCTCCAGACCCGCCCGCCCGATCCAGGCGCCCCCGCCGCAGTCGCCCAGCAGATGGCCCCAGCCGTCGGCCCGGTGCCAGGCCGTCAGATCCGTGCCCATCGCGATCATGCCGGTGCCTGCCGCGACCACGGCCCCGGGACGCTGGCCGAGCGCACCGGCGTATGCGGTGACCGCGTCCGCGGCGAGCGCGAGACGGCGTACACCCAGTGACTCGGCAAGTGCGGTGGGGAGTTCGGCGCGCAGGCGGTCGCCGAGCGTCGCCATCCCGGCGGCGCCGATCGCGACCGCGGACACGGTGCCGCCACCTGCCCGGTCCAGCAGCGTGCGCGCCATCGGCAGCAACTGGGCCAGCAGATGCCCCGCGTCGATGCCCCCGTCGCCGGTGCGCACCGGTTCCCGTGACTCGACACTGTCGGCGCGTGCCGGGTTCGAGGCATCGGCGAGCGCCGTACGCAGACCGGAGCCGCCCGAGTCCACAGCGAGGACCCAGCGTGCGGTCACGGAAGCCGCCAGTCGACCGGCTGCGCCCCCTGGCGTTCGAGGAGTTCGTTGGTCCGGCTGAACGGGCGGGAGCCGAAGAAGCCGCGGTCCGCGGACATGGGGGAGGGGTGCGAGGACTCGATCGCGGGGAGGTCGCCGAGCAGCGGACGCAGACTGCGGGCATCACGCCCCCACAGCACGGACACCAGGGGCTTGCCGCGCGCGGCGAGGGCCCGGATGGCCTGCTCGGTCACCTCCTCCCAGCCCTTGCCGCGGTGCGCGGCGGGCTTGCGGGGCGCGGTGGTCAGAGCCCTGTTGAGCAGCAGCACACCCTGCCGGGTCCATGGCGTCAGGTCGCCATTGGCCGGACGGGGGTGCCCCAGGTCGGCGTGCATCTCCCGGAAGATGTTGTCCAGGCTGCCGGGCACCGGTCGCACTTCCGGCGCCACCGAGAAGCTCAGCCCCACGGCGTGCCCGGGTGTGGGGTACGGATCCTGGCCGACGATCAGGACCCGCACATCCTCGAAGGGCTGCTGAAAGGCGCGCAGCACATTCGATCCGGCCGGCAGATAGGTACGCCCCGCGGCGACCTCCGCGCGCAGGAAGTCGCCCATCGCGGCGACGCGTTCGGCCACTGGAGCGAGGGCGTCCGCCCACCCCGGCTCGATGATTTCTTTCAAGGGTCGTCGTGCTGCCACGGTGCGTCACTCTACTGGTGCCGCGGCCCTGCCTCTCAACCCATGGCCGCTGCCCGCACGCAGAGCACATCCGGCAGATGGGAGGCGAGCAGCTGCCAGGTGTCTCCGTCGTCCGCGCTCGCGTACACCTCGCCGTTGCGATTGCCGAAGTACACCCCGGCCGGGTCGGCGTCGTCCGTGCACAGCGCGTCCCGCAGCACGGTGCCGTAGTGGTCGCCCTCGGGCAGCCCGGCCGACAGCGCCTCCCAGCTGCCGCCCGCGTCGCTCGTGCGGTAGACGCGACAGCGACGTCCGGCAGGCACCCGGTCCGCGTCCGCCGTGATCGGGAAGACATAGGCCGTATCGGGCCGGTGGGGATGGGCGGCCACCGCGAAACCGAAGTCGGACGGCAGGCCCGCGCCGATGTCCGTCCACTTGGCGCCCGCGTCGTCGCTGCGGTACACACCCCAGTGGTTCTGCAGATACAACCGGTCCAGATCGCCCGCGTCCTGCGCGATCTTGTGGACGCACTGCCCGAACTCCGGGTCGGGATCGGGCAGGAAGACCGCCGACACTCCCTGGTTGGAGGGCGCCCAGCTCGCGCCGCCGTCCTTGGAGCGGAACACCCCGGCCGCCGACACGGCGACCGTCACCATCTCCGGGTCCCGGCGGTCGGTCACCACGGTGTGCACGGCCTCACCGCCGCCGCCCGGCACCCATTTCGAGCGGGTCGGATGCTCCCACAGCGGGCGTACGAGCTCGAAGGTCTCGCCGCCGTCGTCCGAGCGGAACAGCGCGGCGGGCTCCGTCCCCGCGTACACCACGTCCGGCGTGGCGGGGCCGGCCGGATGCAGCTGCCACACGCGCTCCAGCGACGCCCCGGTGTCCTTGGGGAACTTCACGGCCGGTTGTTCCGGCTCGGTCCAGCTCTTGCCGAGGTCGTCGGAGTGGAACACCGAAGGGCCCCAGTGCGCGCTGTCGCCGCCCACGAGCAGGCGGGGCACGGGCCGGCGCGTGTCGATCCCGATCGAGTACACGGCCTGCGCGTTGAAGTGCGGGCCGTCGAACTCCCATGTGCCGCCGCGCCTGCGGCCGATGAAGAGCCCTTTTCGAGTGCCTACAGTCAGAAGAACATCGGACATGGCCTTTGCCTCCAGGACGCCGTTGTCTTGAATACGGGCCAGTCTGCACCCGCCCACTGACAGTGGCCCGTCAGGCGGTTCTTCTCGCAGCTCAGCCCGGGTGTGGACGGTTCAGTCGACTACCGAGCCGCCGGTGATGCCGAGGGTCGTCGCGGTCATTGAACGAGCCAGGTCCCAGGCGGCGAAGACCGCCACAACGCCGACGTCGGCGAGCGAGGCCGCCCGGTCGGGGCGCGTTCGGCGAGATGGACCCGCGCACCTTCGCGGGCGAAGGCGCGGGCGACCGCCCCGCCGATCGCGCCCCCCTCCGCAGATGACGGCGTTGTCGTTTTCGAGCAGCACGAGGTGCCTCCTGAGTACGTACGTACTCAGTGCAGACCGGCCGGTGTCCCGGAACTCATCGGTTGCCGGAGTGCCGGGATCCCGCGGAGCCTCACGGACACCTCCCGGGAGTCTCAGACGGAGCGGTGGTACTGCTCCGGGATGTGGATCTCGCCGCCCAGCTCACGGGCCGCGTGCCGGGCCCATGAGGGGTTCCGCAGCAGCTCGCGGCCGAGCAGCACCGCGTCGGCCTCGCCGTTGTCAAGGATCTTCTCCGCCTGCGCTGCCTCGGTGATCATGCCGACCGCGGCGACCGGGAGCCCGGTCTCCGCCTTCACCCGCGCGGCGAACGGCACCTGGTAGCCGGGTCCGGTCGGGATGCGGACCCGCGGTGCGTTGCCGCCGGTGGACACGTCGAGGAGGTCGACGCCGTGCTCCTTGAGCAGCGCGGCGAAGCGGACGGTGTCGTCGGCCGTCCAGCCGGCCTCGTCCAGCCAGTCGGTGGCCGAGATACGGAAAAAGAGAGGCAGTTCGTCGGGCCACACGGCGCGCACCGCGTCGACGACTTCGAGGGCGAAGCGGATGCGGTTCTCGAAGGACCCGCCGTACTCGTCGGCCCGCCGGTTGCTGTGCGGCGAAAGGAACTCGCCGATCAGATATCCGTGCGCACCGTGGATCTCGGCGACCTGGAAGCCGGCGTCCAGCGCTCGGAGGGCGGCTGCCGCGAACTGGCCGGTGATTTCCCGTATCTGGGCGACCGTCACCTCGGCGGGGACGGGGTGCCCCTCGTCGAAGGAGAGCGGACTGGGCCCGAGCGGCTGCCAGCCGTTCTCATCGGCGCCCAGCGGCGCGCCGCCCTTCCAGGGGCGGTCGGTGGATGCCTTGCGCCCGGCGTGCGCCAGCTGGATGCCGGCGACGGTGCCCTGGCTCGCCAGGAAGCGGGTGATCCGGCGGAACGCCTCGACCTGGGTGTCGTTCCAGATCCCGAGGTCCGCGGGGCTGATGCGGCCCTCCGGGCTCACGGCGGTCGCCTCGGTGAGGATCAGGCCAGTGCCGCCGGTGGCGCGGGCGGCGTAGTGGGCGAAGTGCCATTCGTTCGCGGCGCCGGCGTTCGGGCCGAACGCCTCCGCGCTGTACTGGCACATGGGTGCCATCCAGACGCGGTTGGGGACGGTAAGCGACCGCAGGGTGTAGGGCTGGAACAGCGCGCTCACGGCGGACTCCATTCGGGGCGGGACCGGTGTACGCGTCGTACGATACCTGTCGTAGTACGGCGAGTGTCAAACTATGAGGATTCTCGTACATCGCGCCCGGCGACGCCCACGCCCGACGCTCTACTCCCGGATCTCCTGCGTGCAGCACTTCGCTCCACCGCCGGCCTTGCGGAACTCCGAGAGGTTCACGGGGACGGGGACGTAGCCGCGCGCTGCCACGGCCTCCATGAGGCCCGTCGCATCCTGCGCCATCACCACATTGCGTCCGTCGGAGACGGAGTTGAGCCCGAAGGTCAGCGCATCCTCCCTGGTGGCGACGACGGCGTCCGGGAACAGGCTTCGCAGGACCTGCTGACTCCCATCGGAGAAAGCGCCCGGGTAGTAGGCGATATTGCTGTCGTCGAGAGCGAAGAGCGCTGTGTCCAGGTGATAGAAATGCGGATCGATCAAGTGGAGGCTCACTGTCGGCTTCCCGAAGAATTCCTGGACCTCGTGATGGGCTGCCGGCAGTGTGCGGAACCCGGTGCCCGCGAGGATGTAACCGCCGACCGGGGTGAAGTCCCCTTCCCCTTCACAGGTATGAGAGGGGATCCGGGTCTCGAATCCGGCGCTTTCGAACCAGGCCCGGTAATGGGCGGCTTCCGGCTGCCGCTCCATTGCGTGGAATTGCGCGCCGAACGCCTTGCCGTCGAGTACGAGTGCCGAATTGGCCGCGAACACCATGTCGGGGAGATCCATGACCGGATCCACGACGTCCACGGTGTGACCCAGCGCGCGATACAGGGCTACGAGCCCGTCCCACTGCTTTCGCGCAAGGCCGATGTCGACCGGCTCCCCCGAGGTCATCCAGGGGTTGATGGCGTACCGGACGTCGTAGTACTCCGGCGGGCAGACGAGATACCGGCGTCTCTTCGCGGTTCGGATGGACGGCATCCGCGTTGTCCTCTCATCGGACTGGGGGTGCTGACCACGCTAGAGACAGTGACGGACAGTGACAAGACGAATGAATTGCGTCTACACGCAACAACGTTGCGTGAAAAGGAAGTGGAGCCACTACTTGTTACGTCAGGTCCGGCGAGATGCGTCCCGACCCGGCCTCGGGGCTGCTCGGCAGGAGATGCGAGAGCACGATGAAGCTGTTGGTGGCCTTCACGAAAGGCTCGGACCGGATCCGCTCGAGGACGTCTTCGAAGTGCGCTACGTCGAGCGCCCTGATGTGCAGGATCGCGTCGGCCCGTCCGGTGACCGTCACCGCCGACTGGACCTCGGGGTGATTCCGGACCACCTCCGCCAGCCTCCTCGGCGGAGCCGCTCCGTCGCAGAACACCTCCACATACGCTTCGGTGTGCCAGCCGAGCGCCGCGGGCTTCACCACCGTGGTGAAACCCGCGATCACCTCCTGCTCCCTGAGTCGGTCCACCCGGCGCTTGACGGCGGGCGCCGAAAGGCCGATCGACATGCCGATCTCCCGCAGGCTCGCCCGCGCGTCGGCCATCAGGGCCGAGATGATCTTGCGGTCGAGTTCGTCGAGATCAGCTCCGCGCCGGGACATGGAGTCAGCTCCTTTCGCAGCGTTCACCGCGCCTCACGGCTGCGCGGGGAGCACGGTTCGCGGCGATCATGCCATCCGTCTTCCCGCGGTGCCCGGTGCGGCTCCGCCCTCACGGCTCGTACGGCCTTCACCGTATTACGGCGAGTGTCAAACTACGAGAGTTTTCGTACAATGGAGACCCCGACGAAGTGGAGCCGCCGTGACCACCGCGACAAGCCCCCGCGTGCTTGCCCATCCCACGCGCGAGGAGATTCGCCTGGAGAACGTGCTCCACGCGCTCTCCGACCCGATGCGGCTGCGTGTGGTGCGTGACCTCGCGACGGCCGAGGACGACCTGTCCTGTTCGTACTTCGACCTGCCCGTCACCAAGTCGACGACCACCCACCACTTCCGCGTCCTGCGTGAGAACGGCGTGATCCGGCAGATCTACCGGGGCACCGCCAAGATGAACGGGTTGCGCCGCGACGACCTGGACGCGCTCTTTCCCGGGCTGCTCGACAGCGTCCTCGCCGCCGCAGCGGGCCAGGCGGACCGCCTCGGCGAGGGCTGAGGCTGTGGCGCACCACCCGCACCCGTCGCTCAATCGCCCGCCGCGCTCAACAGTCCTGTCCAGTCGGGGATCTTGACGGTACGCCGGCCGAGCGTGAGCCCCAGCGCCGACTCCGCCGTCTCGATCGCCAGCCAGCCCGGCCACTGAACAGGCCGGTGTCCCAACTCCCGCATCTCGGCCAGCGGATCCGCGGCGACAGGCCGAAGGGCGAGTGTCGCGGCATCGTCGAGAAGCGAGGCCACCGTCTCTTTGGCGCACGGCCGGTTGGTGCCGATCACCCCGGTCGGCCCACGCTTGATCCACCCCGCCACATACTCCCCGGGCGACGGCTCGCCGTCCCGAAGTACCCGCCCGGCCGCGTGCGGCACCGTGCCGTGCCCCTCGTCGAACGGCAGCCCGGGCAGCGGGACACCGCGGTAGCCCACCGCCCGCAGCACCAGTTGCGCCTCGACCTCTTCGTACGATCCGGTGCCCCGAACGCCTCCCTCACCGTCCGGAGCGGTGCGCTCGAACCGTACGCCCGCCACCCGCCCACTGCGCTCCAGCAGCTCCACCGGGCGCAGGAAGAACCGCAGATGAATCCGGCGGCCCCGGCTCTGTGGGGGCTGCGCCGCCCAGCCGCGTACGACTTCGAGGTTGCGCCGGTTGACCGCGGGCAGCGCGGACACGGCGGAGGCGGAAGGATCGGCGTACGCCGGGTCGAGCGAGAGGTCCGCGGGGTCGACCAGTACCTGGGCAGCGGGCAGCGAGCCGAGCTCCCGCAGCTCCTTGGTGGTGAACTTCGCCTGCGAGGGGCCGCGCCGGCCCACCATGTGCACCTCGCGCACCTGGCTGAGCGAGAGCGCCCCGAGTGCCGTCTGCGGCACATCGGTGGGCCGCAGCTCGTCCGCGCCCCGCGCCAGGATGCGGGCCACGTCGACGGCCACATTGCCGACGCCGATGACCACGGCCGAACGGGCCCCGAGAGCGAAGCCGTTGCCCGCGGAGTCGGGGTGCGCGCTGTACCAGGAGACGAAGTCGGTGGCCGAGCGGCTGCCGGGCAGATCCTCGCCGGGGATGCCGAGCCTGCGGTCCCTGGCGGCCCCGACGCAGTAGACGACAGCGTGGTAGAGCTCCAGGAGCCGTTCGGGGCCGAGTCCGTGCCTGCCCACCTCCACATTGCCGATGAAGTCGACCCGCTCGTGCTCCAGCACGGCGCGCAGATTGTTCTGCAGCGACTTGATCTTCTCGTGGTCGGGCGCGACTCCGTAGCGCACCAGTCCATAGGGGCAGGGGAGCCGGTCCAGTACGTGCACCCGCACATCGGGCACCCGGCTCTGCTGGACGAGGTCCTGCGCGGCGTAGACCCCGCTGGGCCCCGATCCGATGACGGCGACGCGAAGCACAGCTGCGCTCCTTCCCGCAGGGGGTTCCAGCATCCCACCGGGAGGCGCCGATGGGGGAGATGCTCTAACGGGGTGTCTTGTGGCGTCGCGACGTGCGTGCCGCCGCGAGAGGTATGGATTTGGCTGGTTACGTGCTAATTGTGCAAGAAACTACGTTTCTTAACGCTAATGATCTGTATGACCTCGGTGGGGCGCTGCCCTACCCTCCCGTCTGGGAGCTGCAAGGTGCCGGCACAGTCACCTCGGAGTCCGGCGGACGCGAGATCATTCCGCCCTGGTTCAACGTCCGGCTCACCTTTGCCGACGGTGCCCGCATCGACGTCCTCGTCGTAGTCGACGACGGGCGGGTCGCCATCGAGGATCTGCGCGCCGACCCGCCGCTGTCGCTCGGGGGCTTCGAGATGCTCGCCGAGCGGATCGAGGACCTGCTGGAGGACGCCTGCCGGGTGGCTACGCCGCCACCTGCTCCCGATGAACCGGAGCCCGACCCGCCGTGCGTCGCCGAGCACGCGGACCCGCGGGGTCCCGGCCGTCGTCGGACCCGCCCTGCGGTGCCGCGCGGCAGCGCAGGGCGGCGGATGGCGGCCGACGCCTACCGGGCCGCGCAGCAGGACGGGCGTGACCCGGTGCTCGCAGTGATGGCCGCGAGCGGGCGGAGCCGACGCAAGTCGCTCCGGCTCATCGCGGGCGCTCGCGACGACGGCTATCTCACGCCACGCCACAACCGCCGCCGCCACCGTTCGTGACCCTGGCCCTTTCCCTGGCTCGAGCCCGGCGCCGGCCGGCGGCGGATCACAACGCGTGCATCCGGTTGATCTCACTCGTCTGCTGGGCGATCACGTCGCTCGCCATCTCCTCGATGAGGATGTTGTTGCCCTTCGAGAGGGCGTCGGTGGCCATGGTGATGGCTCCCTGGTGGTGAGTGGTCATCAGCTTCAGGAAGAGTTCGTCGAACGCCTTGCCCTTCGCCCCACGCAGCTGGGCCAGTTGGGCCGTGGTGGCCATTCCGGGCATCACGGCGTGCTCGTGGTCGTGACCGCCCTTCCCCTTCGTCTCACCGTTCGTTTTCAGCCAGCCCTGCATCGCGCCGATCTCCGGCTTCTGCGAGGCGGCTATGCGCTCCGCCAGCCGCTTGACCTGCGTGGACCCCGCGCGGTCCGGTGCCAGGGCGGTCATCTGCAGCGCCTGACTGTGATGGGTGATCATCATGTGCGCGTAGGAGAAGTCCGCCGCGTTGGGGGAGTCGTCGGGGGCGGCCTTCGCGGCTTCTTCGGCGGAGAGGGTTCTGGCCGGCTCGCCCGGTTTGCCCGGTGCCACCACTGAGGGTCCGGCATCCCCCTTGGCCTTGGCGGGAGTGCCGGAGTCCGACTCGCAGGCACCCAGGGCGAGTACGGCGGCCGTGACCGCGGCAGCGACTACCGACCTGCGGACACACGCGGCCCTACGGCGGTTCAACACGGTGACCTCCTGTGGCACTTGGGGTGTTTGGGGACGTTCCTAGCACGCTTCCATACGCGGTTGATCAAAAACTTTCATTACGTCTCTGTTGCCATCTGTTGAGATGTACATGGAAGGGAAGATACTGCCGGGGTCCGTGAACCGTTCAACAGCGAACGGATACAAGGGAGGACGCAGTGACCCTGTTGCACCCCACCCGAGTGCGGCGCAGACGTCTGGGCGTGGCTACAGCCGCGGCCGGGCTCCTCGCCACACTGCTGACGGCCGGACCCGCGGTCGCCACACCCGACCCCGGCGACACCCCTGCTCAGCAGGGAGTCTCCTCGGGGCAGGCAGCCGAAGACAGGGCTGCCATCACGAGCGGCGACATACCCGGCGTGGACGAGATCGTCCACAGCGACAACATCGAACATCTCGCCAACATCCCCAAGGACGCGCTCAAGGGCACCAACTCGGACCTCGCCTTCCAGGGGAAGTACGCCTTCGCGGGCAACTACGACGGCTTCCGGATCTTCGACATCAGCAATCCGAAGTCGCCCACGACCGTGGCTCAGGTCCTCTGCCCCGGTGGGCAGAACGACATCTCGGTCTCCGGCAACCTGGTCTTCCTCTCCACCGACTCCTCGCGCAGCGACAACTCGTGCAACAGCACCTCGCAGCCCGCGACCGAGAAGTCGTCCTGGGAGGGCATGAAGATCTTCGACATCAGCGACATTCGCAACCCGAAGTACGTCGCCGCTGTTGAGACAGCCTGCGGCTCGCACACGCACACGCTCGTGCCTGAGCGCCGCAACGTCTACGTCTACGTCTCCTCGTACTCGCCGAGCGCGACCTTCCCGGACTGCCAGCCGCCGCACGACGGAATCTCCGTCATCAAGGTGCCGCGCAAGGCTCCCGAGAAGTCGGCGATCGTGAACTTCCCGGTGCTCTTCCCCGGTGAGGGCCCGGACGGCGGCGGCAACCCCGGCTCGCCCACCAACCCGGGCGTCTCCAAGACCACCGGCTGCCACGACATCACGGTGCTCCCCTCGAAGGACCTGGCCGCCGGCGCCTGCATGGGTGACGGCATCCTGTTCTCGATCGAGGACGCGGAGCACCCGAAGGTCATCGACCGGATCCAGGACAACGTCAACTTCGCGTTCTGGCACTCGGCGACCTTCAACCAGAAGGCCAACAAGGTCGTGTTCACCGATGAGTTGGGCGGCGGCGGGGCGGCGACCTGCAACGCCGAGATCGGCCCGAACCGCGGCGCCGACGGCATCTACGACATCGTTGGCAAGGGCGGGCGGAGCAAGCTGGTCTTCCGCAGCTACTTCAAGATCGACCGGCACCAGGCCGACGCCGAGGTCTGCGTGGCCCACAACGGTTCGATCATCCCGGTGAAGGGCCGCGACATCATGGTCCAGGCCTGGTACCAGGGTGGCGTTTCGGTGTGGGACTTCACCGACTCCTCGAAGCCGAAGGAGATCGGCTACTTCGAGCGGGGTCCCGTCACCCTCGACCGGGTCACCACCGCGGGCCCCTGGTCGGCGTACTACTACAACGGGTACGTCTACTCGAACGACATCGCCAAGGGCCTCGACGTCCTGAAGATCAACGACAGGCGCACGGACCCGGCGAAGCGGGTGCGGCTGCCCGAGCTCAATGTGCAGACCCAGCCCGACTACTTCGACCGCGACTGATCCCCGGCCTCAACAGGCGTTCCGCCGGGCGGCTCCTCGCCCGGCGGGACGCCGAGGTCCCAGTCCAGCCCGTACCGCTGGAACAGTTCGGCGCGCAGCCGAGCCGGCGGCATCGGCACCCCCGGCAGCAGGACCGCGAAAACCGCGCCCATCAGCAGGGCGCGAAGGAGTGGATAGTCGACGTCGACATCCTGTGATCCGTAGCGCTCCACCGTGTCGCGCAGCAGCGCCGCGAGCCGCTGCTGCTCCGGGCACTGCCTGAATCCCTCGGCCTGCAGGACCCCCGACATATGCGTCCGCATCAGCGTGGGCCGCTCGACCGCGAGCCCGAGGATTGCGTCGATCGCCCGGGCCAGCCGCTCCCGCCCGTCATCGGTTCTGGGCGCGCGCTCCAGCGCCGCTTCCAGCGTGCGATGCATCAACCGGTGCACTGCCGACTGGAGCAGCTGCCGTTTACCCGGGAAGTAGTACGAGACAAGCCCGCGTGCCGAGCCCGCTCTGTCGGCGATGTCGCCCAGTGTCGTCGCCTCGTACCCCCGCTCTCCGACCAGCTCCACGGTGGCGTCCAGGAGCCGCTCCCGGGAACGCCGACGGAGCTCTTCATTGACCGATGCGCTCCGCGGGGACATGCTTGACTCCTGCGTTGACTGGCTCTGAGCCAATATACTCAGCGTGCCCCGGGGCGAGGCCTTCAGGGCCTGGTCAGCGGGGGTGCTGCCCGAACCGGGCGACGCGGGGGATCGTCCGGTTCGGGTGGTTTTGCCATGCCTTAAGTATGCCTCCGGGCGCCTCCGGTCTGTTTCATCCGTTTCATTCGATGAGCCCGAGCACCGGGCGCAGCCCCGCCGGACGCTCCGCCACCGGCAGATGGTCGACGAAATGGACCGCACACCCCAGATTCGCGGCCCCGCCGTCCGCGACCTTGTCGTCGCCGACCATCAGAACGTCACCCGGGGCCGTGCCCAGCGCGTCACAGGCCATGCGGAAAAGACGTACGTCGGGTTTCTGCAGGCCGTGCTCGTACGACAGGGCATACCCGTCCACCCAGGTATCCAGGCCGTGGGCGCGGAAGACCGGCCTCGGATCCCAGCCGATGTTGCTGACCACCGCGATGCCAACCCCCCGCTCCCGCAGCGTGCGCAACACCTCGGCGGCGTCGGGGTACGGGCGCCAGGCGGCGGGCCTCATATGGCGTTCGTACAGCGCGTCGTACAGACCCGGATCCGGCAGCTCGACCTGACGGGCGAGACCGGTGTACGCGGCACGGTGCCGTTCCGCGCTCTCGTCGCGGGTCTTCCACAGCCCGGCGAGACCGGGTGGCATCCGCTGCGGCGACGAGCCGCCGGGGAGCGCCCCGGCCGCCGCCAACCGCTCGGCGTAGCCGGCCAGTTCGGCCTCGGGGAGAGCGCTCCCCCGCGCGTCGAGGGCCGCGCGAAGCCAGTCCCGCGCGGGCTCGATGCGAAACAGCGTCCCGGAGAAGTCGAAGAGCACACCCTTGATCGTCATGACCACGATCCTTTCGGCGTCAGTGCTGCCGGGCCAAGACCGCACGCTCGTACGCGGCGATCGAAAGGGCCGCAAAGCAGGCGCCGAGCAGCCAGCCGCCCACCACGTCCGAGGGCCAGTGCACGCCGAGGTAGAGCCGGGTGAGGCCGACCCCGACGACGGAGACGACTGCGGCCACGATGGTCCAGTGCCACAGCCGCCCCTGTGCTCCGTGCCGCCTGAGCAGCCACAGCAGCAGAACCCAGCTGACCATGGCCGTCATCGCGTGGCCCGAGGGGAAGGCCGCGTAGTGCGCGGAGTCGACCGGATCCGGCCAGTGCGGCCGCTCCTGGCCCACGGCGGACTTCAGCCCCTGCTGTACGAATGTGCCCACCGCACTGGTCACCGCGACCCACACCGCCAGCAGCCGCTCCCGCAGCCACCACAGCCACACGACGGCTGCCGCCAGCAGCGCGCGCATCGTCCAGGGATCCCACACCCAGTCGGTGAGCACCCGGCTCACCCCGGTGAGCCCCGGCTCGGTCACGGCCCAGCCGTGCAGGCCCTCCGCGACCGTTCGGTCGAAGGACATGAGGGGGGACCAGGAGAGCGCGACCAGGGTCAGCAGTACCGCCGAGAGGACGGCGAGCAGCGCGCCCGTACGGGCAGCCGCCGCGGCCGGGGTGTGCGCCGGCGGAGTGGGAGGAGCTGAGCGCGGGGAGTGCATGGGGGAGATCTTCGCCGCTGACCGGCTCATACCGCTATCCGAGCGCGCGCAGGGCGGGCACGAATGCCACCAGCAGGGGGATCACAGGCACCAGGGAGGCGGCCGCGGTCAGCCTCAGCCGATGGCCCGCGGTGAGCCGCGGCACCGGTGTCAGCAGCCGGTTCACCCGCTGCGGCAGCTGGGCGTCCGGTGTGGGGCAGGGCCCGAACACACCGCGGTCCTCGTTGAGTTCGACCAGGGCCAGGGCGATCGTCAGCCGGCCGAAGCGCCGGGACGCGACATCGTCGGCCGCGAGCTCCACCAGCCGGTGCATCTCGTCGCGGAACGCCGCGAACACCGGGATCTGCGGAAAGCCGTTGGCGAGCGCGGCGGAACAGTGCAACAGCCAGTCGTGGCGAGCCTGCGCGTGCCCCTGTTCGTGCGCCAGGACGGCATCGAGCTGGCGGTCTTTCAGGCGGAGCAACGCGGCCGTGGTGATGACCAGTTGGGGCGCCGCGCCCGGCAGCCACCAGGCGTCGGGCCGCTCGCCCTCCAGGACGACCAGCAGTTCGCCGCCCGGTTCCTCGCCCGGCATCAGGGGGGCGCGCACCAGGAGTTCTGTGCGCCGCCGCTTGCGCCGGACATGGGCCCGGTGGATCTCGCGGGTGAGCATCGCGCCGGTCCACAGGCCCCCGCAGGCCAGGACGACCGCGAGAACGGCGGACCACGGTCCGTTCGCGCCGAGGGCGTACGCCTCCACCACGCCGTTCGGCGCCGGCGCGAAGACATGCCCCCGCACAAGCTGCCAGGCCGCCGCCGCGCTGAACGTCATGGAGAGCGCGAAGCACAGCAGTACGGCCGCGACCACGCACTGCCAGACCCACAGTGCCACCACGGGCTCGCGCTCCGGCCAGTCGGCACGCGACACAAGTCGCGGGGCCACGACGGCGGCCAGTGCGCCGAGAAGCAGCAGCACGAGGGAGACCAACATGCCGTCAGCCTATGAGCGTGGGGCTACTCGCGGGTATGGCCTCGCGCTCCAAGTGACGTACGACACGGTTTTCGGTATCACCGTCCGCAGACGGGTCACAGAGCGAGCAGCATCGGCAGCATGGCGAGGCCCATGGCGAGCCGGCAGGCCGGCGCCAGCTCGGCTCGTGCGCTCCAGGGGACCGTCGCCGCGCCGTCCGCGGGCGCCGCCGCGGGCATCAGGCGGGCGCCGGAGTGCAGCACGTACACCGCGTAGTACGCCAGCAGCCCGGCGGTGAGCAGGGGGATTCCGGCGGCCGCGTGCCCGTGGTGGCCGCCGACGGAGGTCATCGCCACCGCCATGTAGACCATCGCGAGGGAACCCACGACGTGATGCACATGGTGAGCGCCGCGGCCAGCCGGCCACAGGGCGCGCAGCGCCGCCGCCCCGAATACCACCGCGTACACGACCCACCACCATCTGGGCGGCGCGAACACGGCGGCGGGCACCGCCATCGCCGCCATCCCCCACCCCATCAGGGCGTCGCCGCCTGCCGCCTCGCGTGCCTCGCCGCGGCAACCGCGCATCCGCACCAGGCAGTACGCGCCCGTCCCGCCGCACAGCGCGACGAGCAGCCAGCCGGACATGGCAGGTCCGTGCACGGCGCACCTCCCCCTTCGACGCTCAAGGAGCCGATGCCCAGTGGCCCTGGGGCCTACGCGAGCGCACGGAGGCGCAAGGGGAGCACAGTCCGAGGATCCGGGCCGCGCCCCCGACGCCCTGCGGCGCTCGCGCCGCTTCCCGGGGCGCAGTCGCCTCGGGGACAGGGCTCGGGGGACAGAGCTCGGGGGACAGAGGTCGGGGGACAGCGCTCCGGGAACAGCGCCCCGGGAACAGCGCCTCAGGGGCGGTACCGCAGCGGATGATCAGCCGGCACTTCGACGATCGCGATCCGGTGACCGTCCGGGTCGGCGATCCACATCTCGATCAGCCCCCACGGCTCACGAGTGGGCGGCCGCAGCACCTCGACGTCCCGCGCCGACAGCTCGGCGTGCACCGCGGCCGCGTCCTCGACCTGGAGCCACAGCTCGGGACCGGTCGCGGCCGGGGCCTTCGAGCGCCCGGAGACTTCGAGGAACCCGCCGCCCAGGAAGTAGACCGTGCCCCGCTCGGGACCGGTGCCGAATTCGCGGTAGACGGGGAGGCCGAGTGTCTGCCCGTAGAACCGCCGGGACCTCTCGGGGTCGGTCGGGCGCAGCAGGATCCGGCTGCTCAGCACATGCACCATGGCCAAACCCTAGGGCGGAGAGGCCCGGGTTAGTCTCGGGACACTTGCACACCGTCGAGATGGGAGTGCCACCCTATGGACACCGCACCGGCCCGGGACTCCGGCGAACTCACCTACCGTGACGCGGTCGAGGCTGATGTGCCCGCGCTCGTTCCGCTGATCGAGTCCGCGTACCGAGGCGATACGAGCCGGACCGGCTGGACGACCGAGGCGGACATTCTCGACGGACAGCGCACCGACCCGGAAGGCGTCCGGGGAGTCATCAATGCCCCCGGCAGCACCCTCCTCATAGTGGAGCGCGGCGGCGAGCCGATCGCCTGCTGCCAGCTCGAGCACCGCGGTGAGGCCGTGTACTTCGGCATGTTCGCCGTCCGCCCCGAGCTGCAGGGCGCCGGCCTCGGCCGCCGGATCATCACGGAGGCGGAGCGCACCGCGCGCGAGCGCTGGGGTGCGCGCGAGATGCACATGACCGTGATCTCTGTACGGGACGAGCTCATCGCCTGGTACGAGCGCCGGGGCTACCGCCGTACGGGAATGCTGAGCCCCTTCCCGTACGGCGACGAGCGCTTCGGTATCCCGCAGCGCGACGATCTCGCCTTCGAGCTGCTGGTGAAGGAACTGCCATAGCGGGCCGGTCCCGAGAAGGGGGCCTCAGGCCGTGAACCGGCCGGTGCGCCGGATCTCGGGGAAGTCGGTGGTCGCGCCGTCGAGTTCGAGGGCGCGCACCAGCCGCAGATGCTCCTGGGTGTTCACCACCCAGCCGATCACCTGCAGGCCTTCGCCGTGCGCGTGCTCGACGGTCTCCAGTGTCAGCCTGCGGATGTTCAGCGCGAGGGAGGCGGCACCCACCGCCTTGGCACGGTCCACGACGTCCGCGCCCCAGCGGCCGGCGATGAGCACCGTCCGTACGCCGGGCACCAGAGCCGCGATCTCGGCGACCGCGTCGTCGTGGAAGGAGGACACCTCGACGCGGTGCACGAGATCGCGGCTGAGCATCACGTCGGCCAGCGCCCGGGCGGCGGCCACGTCCTTGATCTCAGCCTGGAGCGGTGCGCGCACGGCGTCGAGCACCTCCTCGAAGACCGGCACTCGCTCGCCGTTGCCCGCGTCGAGTTCCCGCAGCTCGGCGAGGGTCTTGTCGGCGATCGGGCCCTTTCCGTCGGTCGTACGGTCCACGTCGGCGTCGTGCATGACGGCGAGCGCGCCGTCCTTGGTGAGATGAAGATCCAGTTCGATGGCGTCCATGCCGGCCTGTTCGGCGCGGGCGAAGGAGCGCAGGGTGTTCTCCGGCTCGACGCCCATGACCCCGCGATGACCGATGGTGAGGAAAGTCAAGATTCTCTCGCTTTCGTCGACGGCGGCTCCCGCGAGGCGCATCCCGGCAGCCGCGCGGCAATCACGCAGCCTAACGGCCCGCCTCCGCGATGGGACCGGTCTCGCGCGGGGGAGTGGAGTGGTCCGTTCGGGTCCCCGCGATCCCGAGGACGAAACCGGTGATGAGGGCTGCGACAAGGACGGTACGGGCGCTCACGCGATACGGCTCCGGGAGAGGCGGGTGAGGGCGGGCCCGTACGTCCTACCCGTGGCGGGCCGCCCGCACTCAGTCGGGTCACCCGCCCGTGGGCGCGTCCCGCGCCGGCTTGACGCGAGCCGCGCAGGGCCCGCGGCTCGGACGATGGTTTGGTCGAAGCGATCGCCCGAACGACCCCTGACCGTAAAACCTTCGGTGATCATGAGGGTAGGCAGGATAATTTCCCAAGGTCCTACTTGTACGGGAGAACCGGACACAGATACGGTGTCTTGACGCGAGGTTCTCCCGTGAAGGAAGTGACATGACGGAAATTCTTGTGCAGACCGCTGCCGTAGAGGGCATATCCCACACAGTCCGGGTGATCGACCACCCGGCCTGGCCGACGCTCAAGAATGCCGTCGAGGAGATCCGCCCCTGGCAGTCCAAGGATGGCTCGATCGACTTCGACGCGGAGGGCGCACCCGCCCGCGTCACCGCCGAAACCGCGCTCGGCCGCGTGATCGACGCCGTGCAGGAGCTCTCCCCGCTGCTCCCGCACGATGCCGCGTATCACCGCGCGCTCGTCGCCGATCTGCGCAAGTGGGCCGACAGCGCCTTCGGCGTCCCCGACTTCCTGGACTCGCTGCTCGCCTTCCAGCCGGCGGCAACCCGCGCCGACGGACTGCAGCACCTGGTCCTCTTCCCCATGTACACGCAGAACGGCAACCCGGACCGCAACCTCGAAGCGGTCGTACTGCGCATGGTCTGGCCCGAGTGGCTCGCCGAGCTGGAGCGCACCCGCTACGACAACCCCCTCTTCTGCGGCATCACCTTCGAGGACTTCACCGCCGGCTACGACACCAACTCCGCGGTGCTCTTCCCGGAGACCATCGCCGTGCGCGAAGCTCCGGAGCGGTTCACCTGGGGCGGCATCTTCTGCGACCGTGAGGCCGCCCGTTTCCGCGCCGTCACCACGGAGGCCGTAGGCATCCTCGGCCTCGAACTCCCCGATGACATCCGGGAGATGGTCGGCGACCAGGCGCGCTGCGAGCAGGCCTTCGTGCTCTGGGACATGGTCCACGACCGCACCCACAGCCACGGCGACCTGCCCTTCGACCCGTTCATGATCAAGCAGCGCCAGCCGTTCTGGATGTACGGCCTGGAGGAGCTGCGCTGCGACCTCACCGCCTTCAAGGAGGCCGTGAAGCTGGAAGGTGAAGGCAGCCGACACGGCCGTGATGTTCAGTACGCGGTGCTGTTCGACCGGATGTTCCGCTTCCCGGTCACGGGTGACCGGGTGCGCAACTACGACGGGCTCGGCGGCCAGCTGCTCTTCGCCTACCTCCACAAGCACGATGTGGTGCGCTGGACCGACAACACCCTGAAGATCGACTGGGAGCGCGCGCCGCAGGTCACCAACCAGCTCTGCGCCGAGATCGAGAAGCTCTACCGCGACGGCATCGACCGGCCCAAGCTGGTCCACTGGTTCGCCGCCTACGACCTGGTCTCGACCTACCTCGCACCGCACCCCGGTTCGCGCTGGGCCAAGGGCCCGGACGCTCTCGATCTGTCACAGCCTCCGCGCAAGCTCGTGGACGACGTGCTTCCTGACGAGTTTCCGCTCAGCATGTTCTATGAGGCGCTTTCCAAGAAGCTGAAGTCCGTGATCGCCTCCACCAAGGGGATCACCGCGGAGACTGCCGAGCGAGTGGCCGCGTGAGCTCTCGTACGGAGGAGACTGGGACCATGAACGAAAACGGAAACAGTCGGCTTGAGGGCGCAGTGGTAGCGGTCGCCGGAGCGGCGGGCCCGGCGGGCCGGGCCACGCTGCTGCGGCTGGCCGAGGCCGGTGCGACAGTCGTGGCCTCCGACGCGGATGCGGGGCGGCTGGCCGAGGCCGTCGACGCCGCTCGGTACGCGCACGGCGGCGCGACCGTCACCGGGGACACTGTCGACCTTCTCGATCTGCACGCCACCCGGGAGTGGGCGGACAAGACCGAGAAGGAGTTCGGCAGGATCGACGGTCTGGTTCATCTCGTCGGCGGCTGGCGCGGCAGCGCCACCTTCGCCGAGACCAACCTCGCCGACTGGCAGCTCCTCGAGAAGCTGTTGATCCGCACGGTCCAGCACACCTCGCTCGCCTTCCACGACGGGCTGCTGCGCAGCGACCGCGGCCGCTTTTTGCTGATCAGCGCGGCCGGCGCCAGCCAGCCGACCGCGGGCAACGCCGCGTACGCCGCCTCCAAGGCGGCAGCCGAGGCCTGGACGCTCGCGCTTGCCGACGCCTTCCGCAAGGCGGGGGGCGAGGAGGGGCCGAAGGCCGCGGCTGCGATCCTGGTCGTCAAGGCACTGGTGCACGACGCGATGCGCGCCGAGCGCCCGAATGCGAAGTTCGCGGGCTTCACCGACGTGACGGAACTGGCCGAGGCCATCGCCGGAGTCTGGGACCGGCCCGCCCGGGAAGCGAATGGACAGCGCCTGTGGCTGACCCCCAAACCGTGAAGACCGATGCTCGACGCCACCACGACCCCGAGGTACGCGGCTTCGCCAGTGACAACTACGCGGGCGCCCACCCCGAGGTCCTTGCGGCGCTCGCCGTCGCCAACGGCGGTCATCAGGTCGCCTATGGCGAGGACGCGTACACCGAGCACCTCCAGCGCGTCATGCACAGCCACTTCGGTCCGACGGCCGAGGCATTCCCGGTCTTCAACGGCACCGGCTCCAACGTCACGGCGCTCCAGGCGCTCACCGACCGCTGGGGCGCGGTGATCTGCGCCGAGACCGCGCACATCAACGTCGACGAGGGCGGCGCGCCGGAGCGGATGGGCGGGCTGAAGCTGCTGACCGTACCGACCCCGGACGGCAAGCTCACGCCCGAGCTCATCGACCGGCAGGCGTACGGCTGGGACGACGAGCACCGGGCGATGCCGCAGGTCGTGTCGATCACCCAGAACACCGAGCTGGGCACGGTCTACACGGTCGAGGAGATCCGGGCGATCGTCGACCACGCCCATGGGCACGGCATGAAGGTTCACCTCGACGGGGCCCGGATAGCCAACGCGGCCGCGTCGCTGGATGTGCCGATGCGCGCCTTCACCAACGCGGTCGGCGTCGACGTCCTCTCGTTCGGCGGCACCAAGAACGGCATGCTGTTCGGCGAGGCGGTGGTCGTCCTCAACCCGGACGCCGTGAGCCATATGAAGCATCTGCGGAAGCTGTCGATGCAGCTCGCCTCCAAGATGCGCTTCGTATCGGTGCAGTTGGAGGCCCTGCTGGCGCGCGATCTGTGGCTGCGCAACGCCCGGCACTCCAACGCCATGGCCCAGCGGCTGGCCGAGGGCGTACGTGGCGTCGACGGTGTGGAGATCCTCCATCCCGTCCAGGCCAACGCCGTCTTCGCCCGGCTCGCGCACGATGTGAGCGAGCGGCTGCAGAAGCGCTTCCGCTTCTACTTCTGGGACGAGGCGGCCGGTGACGTCCGCTGGATGTGCTCCTTCGACACCACCGAAGAGGACGTCGACGCCTTCGTCCAGGCGCTGAAGGAAGAGATGGCGAAGTAGCCATCGCTGTATAAGTATGTGGTCGACCGGAAATTGATTGACGTCCGGTCGGCCACTTCTTTAGGGTCGACGGGCATGGAGCTGATCCAGCAGAACCCTGAACTGTCCGCGTATCTCGCCACTGACGAGGTCATCGACCATGAGCACCCGCTGGTGCGGCAGACGGCCGCTCGTCTCCGTAGCGATGGTGTCGATGCATACGCATACGCCAAGGCGGCCTTTGAGTTCGTCCGCGACACCATCCCGCACTCCAGTGACACGGGGGACGTGCGGGTCCCCTGGCGTGCTTCCGACGTCCTCGCGCAGCGCACCGGCATCTGCTGCGCCAAGGCCCACGCGCTCGTCGCCCTGCTGCGCGCCGGGTCCATCCCTGCCGCCTTCTGTTACCAGCGACTGAATGTCGTCCACGGACTGGCCGCGCTGAACCTTCCAGGCGGTAGCGGGTGGGCGCGCCTGGATCCGCGCGGCAACAAGCCCGGGGTCGACGCGCAGTTCTCGCTCGGGGAGGAGCGCCTCGCTTTCGACATCCGTCCGGAGTCCAATGAGATGGACTATCCAGTGCTTTACGATGTACCTCATCCGGCCGTGCTGGACGCCCTCAGGGCGGCGCCCGACCAGGAGACCCTTTGGACCCTGTACCCAGCCGAACTGTGAGGCACGAAGAACCATGACGCTCACGCTCACCGTCTCCGACGAGGTCAGGGACCTCGCGCCCGGCTTCATCCATCTCGCGGTCGAGGCGCGCGGCCTGGTCAACGGGCCGAGCAACGCCGGCAGCTCTGCCCTGCTCGACGACGCCGCCCGCCGGCTCGCCGAGCGCCTGGACGGACGCGCCCCGCACGAGGACCCTCACATGGCCGCCTGGCGCGCCGCGTACTCCGCCTTCGGCGCCAAGCCGTCCCGCACCCGCAACTCCGCCGAGCGCTGGCCAAGCGGGCGCTCGCCGACGGCGGTCTGCCGCGCATCAATGCGCTGGTCGACATCTACAACGCCGTCAGCGTGGCCCATATCCTCCCGGTCGGCGGCGAGGACACCGACCACATCAAGGGCGGGATGCGGCTCGTACGCGCCACCGGTCAGGAGCCGTTCGTCACCGTCGCGGGCGGCCTGGAGGCCGTGGAGCACCCGGACGCCGGAGAGGTTGTCTGGTGCGACGACGAAGGCGTCACCTGCCGACGCTGGAACTGGCGTCAGGGAGTACGCACCCGGCTCACCGAGGAGTCGGTCAACGCGCTCTTCCTGCTGGAGGGCATGGCCCCAATGACGACCGGCGAGCTCGAGGCCGCAGCCGCCGAACTCGCCGAGTCGCTGGAGAAGTTGAGCCCCGGAGCGCGGATCACAGTCCGCCCGCCGCAGGGAGCGGTGTGACGTCTCAGCCGGCCTCGCGGACCTCGGCCGGAGTGGGCGCCGTGCCCCCGAGGTGCGCGGGCACCCACCAGGTGTCGCTCGCGTCCTTGGGGCGTACGGGATAGGCGCGCTGCGCGGCCTCGAGGAGCTCCTGTACCCGCTCGCGCAGCCGCCGCGTGATCGCGCCCGCGTACTGGTCGGCAGGGGCCTCCACGGGCTCGCCCACCCGGATCGTCACCGGAATGTGGCTGCGCCGGAAGTTGCGCGGCCGGCCCTTCGTCCAGACTCGCTGGGTGCCCCACAGCGCCATCGGGATCAGCGGAACGCCGGCATCCTGGGCGAGGCGTGCCGCACCCGACTTGAAGGACTTGAGGGTGAACGACTGGGAGATCGTGGCCTCTGGGAAGACACCGATGATCTCGCCCGATCGAAGCGATTTCAACGCGTGCTCGTATGCCGTCTCACCCTGCTTGCGGTCCACCGGAATGTGCTTCATCCCGCGCATCAGCGGGCCGGAGATCTTGTGCCGGAAGACGGATTCCTTCGCCATGAAACGCACCAGGCGCTTCTGGGGCAGCGCGGCGAGGCCGGTGAAGATGAAGTCCAGATAGCTGATGTGGTTGCTGACCAGCACAGCACCGCCAGAGCGCGGGATGTTCTCCGAGCCCTGAGTGTCGATCTTCAGGTCCAGCGCCTTGAACAGCGTGAGAGCGGCACCGACAACCGGCCGATAGACGAGCTCTGCCATCAGGAGAAGGCCCTTCTGTTGTACCCGGGGAGGGTTCTCCCGGCGGAAGTTACGCAGCCGTAGGTTTTCGGCTTTGGGCAGATCGTGCCCCATACGCGTCGCGGTGACCAGTCCTGGCGCCCGGGGCGGGCGAGATTCTTCTCACGGCTTTCTCGTTACATCATGACCGGACAGCGGTCGCCCGGCGCAGCAGCAGATACATCTCGCACCCCAGGCAGTACCCGAATGCGGCGTTGAGGAATGCGGCGGCCAGCGCGCATCCGGTGGCGACGAGAGCGAGCCACGACGGCCCCCAGAAATAGCCGGCCAGCCCGACCAGGGCGAAAACGAGTCCCACGCCCTGCGCGAACCGCGGCGGCCCGGGCGACTCCAGCTCGGTCGGCGGCCCGAGTCGCGGTCGTACCGCGGTGCGGAAGAGCCACCCGTACGGAGAACGCCGCACGCCGAACGCCGCACCCGCGGCGAAGCAGAGCGCCTGCCAGGCGAGCAGGGCGCCGCTGCCCGTGACGAGAACGGCGGCGAGTACGACCGTGCTGACGGCGGCCCCGAAGCGCGGCCCCCTGATGTCGATATCCATGCCCTCAGCATGGCGCAGCGGATTCGCCGTGCCCGCCCGGGAATCTTTACGGTCTTGTGAACGCTGCACCGGGCGATGACTGGACTTGTGGTGTGTGCGGTGGTGCTCGCGGCGGCGAGTGTCTACGGGCTGTGGCAGCGGCACAGCGGCGGGAGGCTGAAGGTGCGGGGTCGGGACGCCCAAAGACGGCTCGGTGCGGCGGAGATCGGTGCGGACCTGGGGCAGCGGGCGACGCTCGTCCAGTTCTCCAGTGCATTCTGCCAGCCGTGCAGAGCGACGAGGCGCACCCTCGCCGAAGTCGCGGACATGGTCGACGGAGTCACCCATGTCGAGATCGACGCGGAGGAGCGGCTGGCCCTGGTGCGGGAACTCGGCATCCTCAAGACGCCCACGGTGCTGGTGCTTGACGCCGGCGGCAACATCGTCTCCCGTGCGTCCGGCCAGCCTCGCAGGGCGGATGTGATCGCAGCGCTCGGACAGGCGGTGTGACGACCCGTGACCCGTGTCGCACATCCTGGAACGCACTTGACTGCACGTGCCATGCATCGTCAGGCTGACGCTGTGCTTCCAGAACTCCTTCTCCACGGGCGGCCCTACGTCGACCTCGCCCGGAACGCGAGTGCGCGCTGTCCGGCTGTATGAGCAGCCACGGCCGCCCCGTTCGCATCCCTTGCAGAAGGACAACCTGATGACGGCTTCGCCCCAACTCGGCGCACCTCAGCTGGCCTCTCCCGACCTGCTCCGCTCCGTCTTCCGGCAGCACGCCGCGGGCGTCGCGGTGATCACCGCGCAGGGTGACTACCCCGTCGGATTCACCGCCACCTCTCTCAACTCGGTAGCCGCCGAGCCGCCGTTGATCTCATTCGGTGTGGGCACGTCGTCCTCCAGCTGGCCGGTGATCGCCCGGGCCGAGCACATCGGCGTACACATACTCGGCGACCACCAGCAGGATCTTGCCGCCACCTTCGCCCGCCGCGGCGCCGACCGCTTCGGGCCGCCCACCGGCTGGAGCAGCGGCCCGCAGGGCGTCCCGGTCCTCGACGGCGTTCTGGCGTGGCTGGTGTGCCGGGTCATCAACCGCGTCCCGGCCGGGGACCATCGCATCGTGATCGCCGAGGCCGTCGTCGGTGACCCCGCGGGAGCCGGCCGGCCGCTGCTATACCACCAGGGACGCTTCAACGGTCTGAAGGACTGAGGGTTCCGCCTGAGTTTCCGGAACCGGGTTTTCCTGAACCCTCGGTTACGGAGCGTTGGCAAGGTCACAGTGCAAAGCGCTTGCTTACCGGGAATGAACTGGATGTACTGAGGGTACTGGCGAGTAATATTTCGTTCGGAGCGCGGCCCGCCCCGACCGGAATCCGCCCCATCAGACGCCTATGCTGCGTGCAAGGCAGCCCAGTAGAGACGATGCAGTAGGAGAGCCGGCGTGAGCTTGAGGATCGTTGTCTGTGTGAAGTACGTGCCCGACGCCACCGGCGACCGGCACTTCGCCGATGACCTGACCGTCGACCGCGACGACGTCGACGGCCTGCTGTCGGAACTGGATGAGTACGCGGTCGAGCAGGCGCTGCAGATCGCCGGTGACTTCGACGGCGATGCGGAGATCACCGTGCTGACCGTCGGTCCCGAGGACGCCAAGGACGCGCTGCGCAAGGCTCTGTCCATGGGTGCCGACAAGGCCGTCCACGTCGAGGACGACGACCTGCACGGCAGCGACGTCATGGGCACCTCGCTCGTGCTCGCCAAGGCGATCGAGAAGACCGGTTACGACCTGGTCATCGCCGGTATGGCCTCGACGGACGGAACCATGGGCGTGCTGCCGGCGATTCTCGCCGAGCGCCTGGGCGTTCCGCAGGTCACGCTGCTCTCCGAGGTCTCCGTCGAGGGCGGCGTCGTGAAGGGCCGCCGTGACGGCGACACCGCGAGCGAGCAGCTCGAGGCGTCCCTGCCGGCCGTCGTGTCCGTGACGGACCAGTCGGGCGAGGCCCGCTACCCGTCCTTCAAGGGCATCATGGCCGCCAAGAAGAAGCCGGTGGAGTCCCTGGACCTGGAGGACCTCGAGATCGACGCCGACGAGGTCGGCCTCGAGGGCGCCTGGACCGCTGTGGACTCGGCCGCCGAGCGTCCGGCCCGTACCGCCGGCACGATCGTCAAGGACGAGGGCGAGGGCGGCAAGCAGCTCGCGGAGTTCCTCGCGAGCCAGAAGTTCATCTGAGCTTCGGCCATATCCCCAACCGCCCCCAGATACTTCGCATTCGCAGGAGACCAATCCCATGGCTGAAGTTCTCGTCTATGTCGACCACGTGGACGGCGCCGTCCGCAAGCCCACCCTCGAGCTGCTGACCCTGGCCCGCCGCATCGGCGAGCCGGTCGCCGTCGCGCTGGGCTCCGGCGCCGAGGCCACCGCCCCCGTGCTCGCCGAGCACGGCGCGGTCAAGGTTCTGACCGCCGACGCCCCCGAGTTCGCCGACTACCTCGTCGTACCGAAGGTGGACGCGCTGCAGGCCGCGTACGAGGCCGTCTCCCCGGCCGCCGTGCTCGTCCCGTCCTCCGCCGAGGGCAAGGAGATCGCGGCCCGCCTCGCGGTCCGTATCGGCTCCGGCATCATCACCGACGCCGTCGACCTCGAGGCCGGCGACGAGGGCCCGGTGGCCACGCAGTCCGCGTTCGCCGCGTCCTTCACCACCAAGTCCCGTGTCTCCAAGGGCACTCCGGTCATCACGGTCAAGCCGAACTCGGCCGCCGTGGAGGCCGCTCCGGCCGCGGGCGCCGTCGAGGCGCTCAACGTCACCTTCTCCGAGAAGGCCACCGGCACCAAGGTCGTCTCGCGCACCCCGCGCGAGTCCACCGGCCGCCCCGAGCTGACCGAGGCCGCGATCGTGGTCTCCGGCGGCCGCGGCGTCAACGGCGCCGAGAACTTCCACATCATCGAGTCGCTGGCCGACTCGCTCGGCGCGGCCGTCGGCGCCTCGCGCGCCGCCGTGGACGCCGGCTGGTACCCGCACTCCAACCAGGTCGGCCAGACCGGCAAGTCGGTCTCCCCGCAGCTGTACATCGCCTCGGGCATCTCCGGCGCGATCCAGCACCGGGCCGGCATGCAGACCTCGAAGACCATCGTGGCCATCAACAAGGACGCCGAGGCCCCGATCTTCGACCTGGTCGACTACGGCGTGGTCGGCGACCTCTTCGAGGTCGTCCCGCAGCTCACCGAAGAGGTTCAGGCGCGCAAGGGCTGACCTCCGCTTTCGGTACGGACCGGGGCCGCACGGTGATCTTCACCGCGCGGCCCCGGCCTGTTGCGGGGGACCATTGACGCAGGTCTTAGCCGCCTACTAGCTTCGCTATACGGATTGTTGATTCCGTGGAGCGGAAAGCGGGAGGGTGCAGGGATGGGTCAGCAGGAGAAGGTGGCAAGGAGCCTCGCCGGAGCGGTCAGCGAGGGCATCAGCGCTTCCCTCGCACCGGTGGACGCGGAGCTCGCCCGCCGCTACCCGGGAGACCCCGGCACTCGCCAGCCTGTCCACACGGTCTACGTACCCGGTGACGTCTTCGCCGCCGACACCATCCGCTCCTGGGGTGACCAGGCGCTCGCCGCGCTCGACGAGCACGCCCCGGACGCCGCGTCCCTCGCCGCAGTCCTCGGCCTCTCCGGCGAGCTCGCGGCCCCGGTGTACGACCGCGTACGGGCCAAGCTGGAGCGCGAGCCCGTCGAGGACCTGCGCATCGACTTCGAGGACGGCTACGGCGGCCGCGGCGACGCCGAGGAGGACGCGCACGCGGCCCGCGCCGCCCGCCTGATCAGTGAGGCGTACGCGCGGGGCACCGCCGCCCCGTACATGGGCATCCGCATGAAGTGCATGGAGGCCGCCGTACGCGACAGGGGCATCCGCACCCTCGACATCTTCCTCACCGGTCTCGTCGAGTCCGGCGGTCTGCCCGGCGGTCTGGTCCTGACCCTTCCCAAGGTCACGTACACCGAGCAGGTCACCGCGATGGTGCGGCTGCTGGAGGAGTTCGAGAAGGCGCGCGGTCTGGACGCCGGCCGGATCGGCTTCGAGATACAGATCGAGACCAGCCAGTCCATCCTCGCCGCAGACGGCACCGCCGCGGTGGCGCGGATGATCGACGCCGCGGACGGCCGGGCCACCGGACTGCACTACGGGACCTTCGACTACAGCGCCTGCCTCGGCGTCAGCGCCGCCTACCAGGCCGGCGACCACCCGGCCGCCGACCATGCCAAGGCCGTCATGCAGGTCGCGGCCGCGGGCACCGGTGTACGCGTCTCGGACGGCTCCACCAACGTCCTCCCGGTCGGCACCACGGAGAAGGTCCACGACGCCTGGCGGCTGCACTACGGCCTGACCCGCCGCGCCCTGGCCCGCGCCTACTACCAGGGCTGGGACATGCACCCCGGCCACCTGCCGACCCGCTACGCCGCCGTGTTCGCCTTCTACCGCGAAGGCTTCGAGCAGGCCGCCGCGAGGCTGTCCGCTTACGCCGGCCACGCGGGCGGCGATGTCATGGACGAGCCCGCTACCGCCAAGGCGCTCAGCGGCTATCTGCTGCGCGGCATCGACTGCGGCGCTCTCGACACCGCGGAGGTCGCCCGGCTCACCGGTCTGACCCGTGACGATCTGAACGGATTCGCCTCGCCGCGCCGAGGGGACCTCACGGCCACAGCCAAGTAACAGTCGCCGGAGCTGTCAGCGCTGCCCCCTAGTCTGTACGCGACCACAGTCGCAACAGGGATCGGGGCAGCGGTGTCTTCGGGGGAGAACGAGCGGCTCGCCGGCCGTTACCGGGTGATCGAACAGCTGGGCCGCGGCGGCATGGGCATCGTCTGGCGCGCCTTCGACGAGGTGCTCGGCCGCGAGGTCGCCGTCAAGGAACTGCGCACCTACAGCGACTCGTCGGGTCCCGAACTGGCCGACCTCCGAGTGCGGATGCAGCGAGAGGCCCGCGCGGCAGCCCGCGTACGCCACCCCGCGGTCATCGCCGTCCATGACGTCACCGAACACGAGGGCCGTCCGGTCATCGTGATGGAGTTCATCGACGGCCCCTCGCTGGACGATGTGCTCGGCGAGCGCGGCGTCATGGACGCGCGCGAGGTGGCAGCAGTCGGAGCCACGGTGATGGAGGCGCTGGGCGCCGCCCACCGCGCCGGGGTGCTGCACCGCGACGTGAAGCCCGGCAATGTGCTGCTGGACCGCGGGGGCCGGGTGGTGCTCACCGACTTCGGCATCGCGGCGATGGACGACCCCGGCGACGGCTCCACCACCCATCTGACACGCAGCGGCGAACTGGTCGGCTCCCTCGACTACTTGGCGCCCGAGCGGGCCCAGGGCCAGGACCCCGGTCCCGCGTCCGACATCTGGGCGCTCGGCGCCACGCTGTACGCAGCAGTGGAGGGCGCGGCCCCGTTCCGCCGCACCTCCACCTGGTCGACGCTGAACGCGATCGTGGTGGAGCCGCTGCCCGAGCCGCTGCGGGCCGGCGCACTCGGTCCCGTACTGCGGCAGCTCATGGACAAGGACCCGGCGCGGCGCCCCGACGCGGACACCGCCGCGAGGCTGCTCGCCGCCGTGGCGGCGGGCCGGGACACCGGCGCCTCGACCGCGGCGCTGGGGACAGTGCCGCAGGCCGCACCGGATCCGGCGACCCGGGTGCCGACCGTGCTCAACGCGACGCCGCACCGGCCCGAGGGCTTCGGTCCGGCGGCGGCGCAGCCCCCGGCCCCGCCCGCTCCCGCGCCGATACCCGCGCCCGCCCCGGCCGCTCCACCCACGTCAGGTGATCGCGGCGGCGGTCGCGCGAAGGTCCTGGTGGCGGCCGCGGTCCTCGCCGTCCTGCTCACAGGTGGAGGCGTGACGTACGCCCTCGTCGGCCGTGACGGATCGGGCGGCCAGGAGCTCGCGGGCGGCGGGGCCGAGAGCCCGGCGGGGAGTTCGGGCGCACGGGGAGGTCCGGTCGCAAGCGCCTCCGGCGGCAAGCAGAGCGCGGGCACCAAGCCCACCCGGCAGGGCGCCACCAAGTCGCCCAGCCAGTCCGCCAAGCCGCCCGCGCCCGGCACGGGAACCGGAGGATCTGACTCTGGTGGCCCGGACTCTGGTGGATCGGTCAGCGGCTCGACCGGCGGCGGCTCCTCGGGCACGACCGGCGGCGGGTCGACCGGCTCGACCACCACGGGCGGCGGCACCTCCACCAGCGGCGGCTCGACGACCGGAGGTTCCGACCCGGACCCTGCGCCCGTCTGCCACTCGATCGGCGGCGGTAAGTACAACTGCCAGGTCTGGAAGCAGGCGAAGTCGTACACCGCGTCCGGCACCGAGAAGGGCGTGCTCAACGCGGGCACCAACTACTTCTACTGCCAGCAGAATCTGGGCCGCCGCGAGACCTCCGGCCAGTGGACGAACGTCTGGTGGGCCAGGACCGACGACGACAGCGGCAACACCAATGTGTTCGTCAGCGACGTCTACATCGAGGGCGGCGACAACGACCGGCCGGTGCCCGGCCTACCCGTCTGCTGACGGCGGGATCTCGCCCGAGCCGCGCGGGATGAGCACCGTCTCCAGCGCCACTTGCGAGGGCTCGTCGTCCACGCCGTCGAGGCGGCGGAACAGCCGTTCCGCGGCGGTACGCCCCAGGGTCGCCGCGTCCTGGGCTATCACCGTGATCCCGAGCAGGTCGGCGAGTTCGATGTCGTCGAAGCCGACCAGGGCGACCGGCCGTTCGCGCTCGGCCAGGACCCGTACCGCCGTGACCGTCACCCGGTTGTTGCCCGCGAAGATCGCGGTGACCGGGTCGGGCCCGGTCAGCATCGCGGTGACGGCGGCCCGCACCCGTTCCGGCGCGGTGGAGCCCAGCGAGACCCAGGCGTCGTTCACACGGAGCCCGGCGTCCTCCATGGCGGTGCGGTAGCCGCGCAGCCGCTCGACGGCCGTGTGGATCCGCGGCTGGTCGCCGATGAAGCCGATACGGCGGTGCCCGTGCGCGATCAGATGGGCCGCGCCTGCGCGGGCGCCGCCGAAGCTGTCGGAGAGCACCACGTCCGCGTCGATCTGCCCGGCGGGGCGGTCCACGAACACCGTCGCGATGCCGGCCTTGATCTCGGGCTCCAGATAGCGGTGGTCGTGGCCGGCCGGGATCACGATCAGGCCGTCGACCCGGCGGGCGCACAGGGCCAGCACCAACTCCTGCTCGCGCTCCGGGTCCTCGGCGCTGGAGCCGTTGATGAGCAGCGCGCCATGGGACCGGGCGACCTCCTCGACGGCGCGGCTCAGCGGGCCGTAGAAGGGGTCGGCGAGGTCCTCCAGGACGAGGCCGATGGAGGCGGTGCGGCCCTTGCGCAGCACGCGCGCGCTGTCGTTGCGGCGAAAGCCGAGGGACTCGATGGCCTCCTGCACCCGGCGCTCCGTGTCGGGTGTGACACCGGCCTCCCCGTTGACCACTCGCGAAACCGTCTTGAGGCCGACGCCGGCGCGGGCGGCGACGTCTTTCATGGTCGGCCGATTGCCGTAGCGGGGCTCGGGACCTCGAGGGCGTCCGGGCGAAGGCAGGGGATGGTCGGTCTCTGCCACAGTGCGCTGTCCTGTCGTCGTCCGGGGGTGTGCGAGGGTGTGGCGTCGAGCATAGGCCCTGGACAACGTTGTCAGGGGAATGGAGACTGTTACCGAATCCGCAGGTCCGACCAGCTCCCCGGGGGATCCGACACCGATGCATACCGACCTCGTCGCCGCGCTGGACATCGGCGGAACCAAGATCGCCGGCGCGTTGGTGGACGGCAGCGGCAGGATCCTCGTGCGGGCCCAGCGCCCGACACCCGCAAAGGAGGACGGCGAGAGCGTGATGCGCGCCGTCGACGGAGTCCTCGCCGAGCTGGCGCTCTCCCCGCTCTGGGCGCGCGCGTCGGCCGTGGGCATCGGCAGCGCCGGTCCGGTGGACGCGTCGGCCGGCACGGTCAGCCCGGTCAACGTCCCGGGCTGGCGTGCCTTTCCGCTGGTCGAGCGGGTGCGCAGGGCCGTCGACGGGCTGCCCGTCGAGCTGGTGGGCGACGGTGTCGCGATGACCGCGGCCGAGCACTGGCAGGGCGCGGCCCGCGGCTACGACAACGCTCTGTGCATGGTGGTCTCCACGGGCGTCGGCGGCGGACTGGTCCTCGGCGGGAAGCTTCACCCCGGGCCCACCGGCAACGCCGGGCACATCGGCCACATCAGCGTCGACCTCGACGGCGATCTGTGCCCCTGCGGCGCCCGCGGCTGCGTCGAGCGCATCGCCAGCGGCCCGAACATCGCGCGCCGGGCCCTGGAGGGCGGCTGGCGGCCGGGTCCCGACGGTGACACCTCGGCGGCCGCGGTGGCCGCCGCGGCCCGGGCCGGACACCCGGTCGCCATTGCTTCCTTCGAGCGCGCGGCCCAGGCGCTCGCCGCCGGGATCGCCGCCACCGCGACCCTCGTCGAGATCGAAATCGCCGTGATCGGCGGGGGAGTGGCGAACGCGGGCGAGGTGCTCTTCACCCCCCTGCGCCGTTCGCTGCGCGACTACGCCACGCTCTCCTTCGTGCAGCGGCTGACCGTGGCTCCTGCCCTGACGGGCACGGACGCGGGTCTGGTGGGTGCGGCGGCTGCCGCCTCGCTCGGCCGTCGCGGCGAAGCGGCAGCGGTGGTCAGCAGTCGATCCTGAGATCGGCCCAGTCGGCGTGGTCGGAGTCGACGCCGTCCCCGCCGTCGGTGACCACCAGACGTACGACCTTCGCCCCACTGACATCCGCCGAAATCGGCTGTGCGGGCATGGTGTTGGTCAGGACGCCCGTCGACGCGGCCTTCGTTCCGTCCGCCCAGATCTCGAAGGCGACCGTACCGCGCGTCCCCTTCTCGTCGTCCACACCGACTTGCGCGCTCACCGTGGTGCACCGGCTGCCGGAGTAGTACTCGACCGCGCTCGCGGCGTGTACGCCGAGCCCCTTGGCGAAGACCTGGCCGCCGATGGTGATCGGCTTTCCGTCGCCCGTCCCGCTCTCGCCATTGCTGGTGTCCTTCTCCACCGGACCCCAGCCGTTCGCCGCGCTCAGCGCGCCGAGATCGCTGAGATACGACTGACCGGCGGGCGGCGCGACGACCACATGCACACTGCCGGGCACGGTCGCTGTCAGCCGCTGCCCGGTCGACGAGCTGTACTTCGCCGTCAGGGTCAGTGCGTACGAACCTGGGGCCGCGCCCGGCGGCACAGCGACCTCCCAGCCCGTCGTCAGCTTCCTTCCGCTGGTGAGCACCGCGGCGGTGGCCCTGGACGTGGCCTTGACGCGCCAGCCCTCGGGTCCGGTCAGTGCGACGGAGACAGCGAGCGCAGGCGTACGGCCGAGATCGGTGACGGTCGAGGTGAGCTTCCCGCTCTGGCCCGCCTCGGCCATCAGCCCCTCGTCAGCGCTCACTTCGACGGCCGGCGGCAGCAGCGCCCAGTCGCGGTCCCTCGAGACGCGCACCAGCACCGTGCCGTGCGCGGGCACCGTCGCGGAGATCGTCCCCGCGGTGTTGGCGTCGGTGTGCTGCCACAGATCGCGCAGCCGGTAGCCGGGGGCGTCCGGCAGCCCGACTGCCTTGGCCGTGGTGGCGATCCGCTGCGGGCTGCCGCTCTCGTTGAAGAGCGCGACCGCGCGGCTGCCGTCCCGCATCTCCTTGGCCACCACCCAGCGGCCTCCCTCGGAGCTGATGACCGTGCCCTGCTTGCCCAGTGGGTCCTGGTCGACGGCGATGACCTCGCGGTTGCCGAGGATCTCGAAGGCGGAGGCGGGCGCCTTGCGCAGATCTGAGCCGATCAGCAGCGGAGCGGCCATGACCGACCACATCGAGAAATGGGAGCGGTACTCCGTGTCCGTCATGCCGCCATTGCCGACCTCCAGCATGTCGGGGTCGTTCCAGTGTCCGGGGCCCGCGTACTGCGCCAGTGGCAGATTCCGCTTCATGATCGACAACATGGAACCCCAGTTGTCGCTGATGTCCCCGGTGGTGCGCCAGAGCTGTCCGACGTCCGCTGCCCACTCCCAGGGCTTGCTCTCGCCCCACTCGCAGATGCTGTAGACGATTGCGCGACCGGTGGCGTTCAGGGCGTCTCGCATTGTGTTGTAGCGGAGCTTGGCGTCCACGCCCTGGTTGTTGCAGTTGTCGTACTTGAGGTAGTCGACGCCCCACTCGGCGAACTGCCGCGCGTCGCTGTACTCGTGGCCGAGCCCGCCGGGGAAGCCCGCGGCGTTGCAGGTCTTGGTCCCCGCGCTGGTGTAGATGCCGAACTTCAGTCCCTTGGCGTGGACATAGTCGGCGACGGCCTTGATGCCGCTTGGGAAGCGCTCCGGGTCGGGGACGAGCTTGCCGTTCGCGTCGCGCTGCGGCAGCGCCCAGCAGTCGTCCAGATTGACGTACTCGTACCCGGCTTCCTTGAGGCCTTTCGCGACGAAGATGTCGGCGATCCCCTTGACCATCGCCTCGTTGAACTCCGCCCGGCAGTGGGTGGAGTTCCAGTTGTTGAACCCCATCGGAGGGGTCGGGGCGAGCCCTTCGCCGAGCTGCGCGCCGGCCGGTGCGGGTTCGGCCGGCGCGGCCTGGGCGGCCGGGGTGCCCGAGGCGACGGCCTCAGTGCCCAGTCCTGCCGCGCAGAGCAGCGCGGCGGCCAGCGCTCCGACGACTCTATGGCGGGTAGTGCGGGTGGGAAGGTGACGCATCGTAACGTTCCTCCGTACTCGCGCGTATTGGGATGACGGCACGTGTGTGTCAGTGGCGAGCGTTTACGGTAGGCCGTGTTGGAGTCTGTTGGAAGAGATGCGGTAACGGTTGCTCGATGTCTCGCCAAAACCCTTGACGACGCCACTTCTTGGGAGTGAGATCCAATCCTCGCGTTGGGTTGTGTTGAGTTGCATCCCGGAGGAGGGGACATGGCGCAGTCATCGTTCAACGGTTCTGCCGCGCCCGGGAGCGTGGCAGGACATCGGATGTCCCGGCGGAATCTGCTGCGGGGTGCGGCGGCGGGTGCGGGTGCGATCGCGCTGCCCTCGTTGCTCGCTGCCTGCGGCGGTGGCCCCGGCGGGGACGGCAAGACCATCACCATGGGGTCCAACTCGTCCGACCCCGTGCCGAAGAAGGCGTTCGCCGATGCCTTCGCCGCGTATGCGAAGCAGTCCAAGGACGGCCGGAAGGTCAAGGTCAACACCGTTGACCACAACACCTTCCAGGAGAACATCAACCGCTATCTCCAGGGCAAGCCGGACGATGTCTTCATGTGGTTCGCGGGCTACCGCATGCAGTTCTTCGCCAAGAAGGGGCTGCTGCACGACATCAGCGACAACTGGGAGAGCTACCAGGGCTTCTCGCCCGCTCTCAAGGCCCAGTCGACGGGCGAGGACGGCAAGCAGTACCTCACGCCGTACTACTACTACCCGTGGGCCGTCTTCCACCGCAAAAGCGTCTTCCAGCAGCACGGTTACCAGGCGCCCAAGACGCTGGACGAGTACATAGCGCTCGCCAGGCAGATGCAGAAGGACAAACTCGTCCCCATCGCGTTCTGCGACAAGGACGGCTGGCCCGCGATGGGCACCTTCGACTACATCAACATGCGCAGTAACGGATACGAGTTCCACAAGAACCTCATGGCGGGCAAGGAGGCGTGGACCGACAAGCGCGTCAAGGAAGTCTTCGACACCTGGCGCAGCATCCTCCCGTACTGCCAGCCCGGCGCCAACGGCCGCACCTGGCAGGAGGCCGCCACCAGCCTGCAGAAGAAGCAGGCGGGTATGGCGGTTTTCGGACTCCCGCATCCCGGCGCGCAGTTCCCCAAGGACGAACAGGCCGACATCGACTTCTTCCCCTTCCCGGTGATCAACCCGGAGCACGGCCAGGACGCCGTCGAGGCGCCCATCGACGGCTTCCTGCTCGCGAAGAAGTCCAAGAACCTCAAGAACGCGAAGACCATGGAGAGCGCCAAGGACCTGCTGAAGTGGCTGGCCACCGGCAAGGCGGAGGACATCTACCTCGCCAGTGACCCCAACAACATCGCGGTGAGCGACGAGGCCGACCTCTCCAAGTACACCCCGCTGCAGAAGAAGGCCGTCGAGCTCGTCTCCGGCGCCAAGCAGATCTCGCAGTTCCTCGACCGCGACACCAGGCCCGACTTCTCGTCGACCGTGATGATCCCGGCCATTCAGACCTTCATCAACAAGCCGAAGGACGTGGACGGGTTGGTCAACAGCATCGAGAGGCAGAAGAAGACCATCTTCGCCGCCGAAGACTGACCGACACCGGCCGAAACCGACTTGGAGCCACCACCCGTGCCGCTGCTGCGATCTCCCGGGGGACAACGCCCGGACCGGCCCCCCCGGCCCTGCGGGTCCGGGGGGACCCACAGCCCGGAACCGAAGGCGGGCACCCCGAAGGACACCGGGGGGCGAACGAAGGCGAGCGTCTCACGGCGGGCCGCACGACGAGGACCGCGGAGGTTCACCCGCCGCGACGTCGCCGTCCTCAGCGTGCTGCTCGGCATACCGGTCCTGCTCGACGTGGCCATCGTGTGGGGGCCGACCCTCGCCTCCGTCGCGCTCTCCTTCACCAGTTGGGACGGCATCGGAGACATCTCCTGGGTCGGCACGAAGAACTACGAGACCCTCTTCACCAGCTATCCGCAGTTCTGGCCGGCGGCCCGCCACAACCTGCTCTGGCTGGCCTTCCTCGGGCTGGTAGCCACCCCGTTCGGCCTGCTGCTCGCCGTCCTCATCGACAAGGGCGTACGGTTCAGCCGCTTCTACCAGTCGACGCTGTACATGCCGGTCGTGCTTTCGCTCGCTGTCGTCGGCTTCATCGCCCAACTGGTCTTCTCCCGCGACCAGGGCGCGCTCAACGCGATCCTCGGCGACACCGAGTCGCCCACCGACTGGCTCGGCGACCCCGACCTCAATCTCTGGATGATCCTGCTGGCCGCCGCCTGGCGGCACACCGGCTATGTGATGATCCTCTACCTGGCCGGGCTGAAAGCAGTCGACTCCTCGTTGAAGGAAGCCGCCGCCATCGACGGGGCGAGCGAGACGCAGACCTTCTTCCGTGTCGTCTTCCCGACCCTGCGGCCGGTCAATGTCATCGTCGGGGTCATCACGGTCATCGAAGCGCTGCGCGCCTTCGACATCGTCTACGCCGTCAACAAGGGCAGAAACGGCCTGGAACTGCTCTCGGTCCTCGTCACCGACAACATCATCGGCGAAGCCAGCCGGATCGGATTCGGCTCGGCCATCGCCGTCGTGCTGCTGCTCGTCTCCATGGGATTCGTCGTGACGTATCTGGTCCAGGAGATCCGTGGGGAGAAGAACCGATGACGCTCGACACCGCCCCGGCGCCCGCCGCGACCCCGACAGCAACGGCAGCGCCCCGCAAGCACCTTCCGCGCCCCGGCCGGCTCGGCCTGCACGCCTTCCTGATGACCGTCTCGCTGGCCTTCCTCGCGCCGCTCCTGCTCGCGGTCTACGCCTCGCTCAGGCCGTACGACGAGACCTCCGAGCACGGGTACTTCTCGCTGCCGAAGAAACTCTCCTTCGACTACTACCAGCAGGCCTTCAGCGACTCGGACATGACGAAGTACTTCGTCAACACCCTCATCATCGCCGTGCCGGGAGTGCTGCTCGCGCTGTTCTTCGCCTCGTTCGTGGCCTTCGCCGTGGCACGGCTGAGGATGCGAGGCTCGGTCCTGCTGCTGATGCTCTTCACCGCGGGCAATCTGCTGCCCCAGCAGGTGATCGTCACTCCGCTGTACGTGCTGTTCAACCGCATCCCGCTGCCGTACTGGATGTCCGACTCGATGACGATGTTCGACTCGTACTGGGCCGTCGTCTCCGTCCAGATCGGCTTCCAGATCGGATTCTGCGTCTTCGTACTCGCCAACTTCATGCGCACCCTGCCGCAGGAGATCCTGGAGGCGGCGATCGTGGACGGCGCGAGTGTGTGGACGCAGTACTGGCGCATCACGCTCCCGCTGTGCCGTCCCGCCCTCGCGGCGCTCGGCACGCTCCAGTTCACCTGGATGTACAACGACTTTCTGTGGGCGCTCGTCTTCATCTCCGACGGCGACAAGCTCCCGATCACCTCGGCGCTGAACAACCTCCGCGGCCAATTTTTCACCGATTACAACCTGCTCGCCGCGGGCTCGGTGATCGTCGCGCTGCCGACGCTGCTGGTCTTCCTGCTGCTGCAGCGGCACTTCATCGCCGGGCTCACCCTCGGCTCCACCAAGGGCTGACGGGCGCGCGAGGCCCCGTCCGGGGCGGGGGCCTCGCTGCGTCCTGAGCGTCCTGAGCGTCCTAGCTGACCGCGTCCGCGGTCTGCCTGGGCAGGACCACCAGGAACGCATCCGATTCGAGGTCCATCACGACCTCCGCCGCCAGACCCTCGTCCCGGCGGGCCCGGGCGAATTCCTCGGCCGGCCAGCTTCCACGCGGGCCTCCGGCAGGAAACCTCTCCAATACCGTACGGCGCATCCCGCACCCCCTTGTCTCTCCAGCTCCAACGGCGCTTCGCCCATGGGTGTCACGGCCGTGCGAAAGCCATCCGTTCGTACGGGGAGACGCACCGGCGTGCCGGGCGGCGGTGGTGAACCGGCAACAGCAAGGACACAGTTGTGTCCGCGATCAGCCTGCCGGTTGTCTGCACGGGTTTCCGTGGCAGGGTGTTGCGGGCAATCCACTGTGGGCTACGGAAGAGGGGGAACCGTGATCGTCTGGATCAACGGTGCGTTCGGAGCGGGCAAGACCAGTACCGCGCGCGAACTGATCGATCTGATCCCGAACAGCACGCTGTACGACCCCGAACTCATCGGCGACGGGCTGCGCCACGTGCTGCCGCCGAAGCGTCTCGCCGAGGTGAGCGACTATCAGGACCTGCCGATCTGGCGGCGGCTCGTGGTGGACGCCGCGGCGGCGCTGCTGGCCGAGCTCGGCGGTGTGCTGGTGGTGCCGATGACCCTGCTGCGTCAGGAGTACCGCGACGAGATCTTCGGCGGGCTCGCCTCCCGCCGGATTCCCGTTCGCCATGTGCTGCTTCGACCGGAGGAAACGATCCTGCGCGCGCGGATCGCCGCCCGCGAGGAGCTGGGCATCCCGGACGCCGACCAGCGCGTCAGACAATGGGCGTACGACCATTTCGAGCCGTATCTCGCCGCCCTCGACTGGATCGGCGCCGACGCCCACGTCATCGACACCAGCCGGCTGGACCCTCATGAGACGGCGGAGCACATAGCCGAGGCGGTACGGAACGGGGACGCCGCGGTCTGCGAGATCGTGCAGACGCCCGAGCCGACCGCCGAAACCCTCGCCGCCGGAGTACTGCTCTTCGACGAGGAGGACCGGGTGCTGCTTGTCGATCCGACCTACAAACCGGGCTGGGAGTTCCCTGGCGGAGTCGTCGAACGAGGCGAGCCGCCCGCCCGCGGCGGAATGCGCGAGGTGGCCGAAGAGCTCGGCATCGAACTCGCCGAGGTGCCAAGGCTGTTGGTGGTCGACTGGGAGCCGCCGCGGCCGCCCGGGTTCGGTGGGCTACGGCTGCTCTTCGACGGCGGCCGGCTGCACAGCGCCGAAGCCGGACGGGTGTTGCTGCCCGGATCGGAGCTGCGCGGCTGGCGCTTCGTGGGCGAGCAGGAGGCGGCGCAGCTACTGCCGCCGACCCGCTACGAGCGGCTCCGCTGGGCGCTACGGGCGCGTGAGCGCGGGACCGTGCTCAACCTGGAGGCCGGGGTTCCGGTCGGCTGAGGCGCGCAGCACCGCCGCGGCATCCTCGGTCAGGGGGTCGCCGTGCCCGAAGCACACGGTGGACGGCGCGAGCGAGGCAAGGCGGCGCATCGAAACCTCCGCCTGCGCGCGGTCCACATTGAAGACGCCCAGCATCACCTGACCCACCGCCGCGACGCAGTCGCCCGTGAACAGCACGCCGTGGCGGGGGAGATGGATGCCGATGGAGCCGTCGGTGTGGCCTGGAGCATGGACCACCACGGCCCCGTCGCCGAAACCGAGCTCGTCGCCGTCCTCGAGCTCGCGGTCGACCCGGGTGGGCGGAGCCGGCGGCACCGTGAGCCCGTGCTCGTACAGCGGAACCTCCCAGTCGAGCAGGACCGGCTCGGGGACGGGCATCTCGCCGCGGACGACGGGGGCGTCGAGGCGGTGGGCCAGCACCTCCGCGCCGTACCGGTCCGCCAGCTCCTCGGCCGCGCCCACATGGTCCCGGTGGCAGTGGGTGAGCACGATGCGGCGGATGGAGCCGGGGCTTTTGCCCACGCTCCGTATCGCCTCCTCGATGTCCCGAGCGGCGTGCACATTTCCCGCGTCGATCAAGGTCAGCTCGTCGCCGTCGCGCCAGAGGTAGGCCTGGCCGATCGGGAAGCGGAACATGTGCAGTTGGGGAAGTACCTCGACGAAGTCCATGCGGCGAACGTACGCAGCGTCGTACGCCCGCCGCACGGATCTACGCTTGGGGCGATCTACGCTGAGCGCTGAAGCCCCGCTCGCTCAACCTTCTTGGACTCGGCGTAGTTGACCAGGAAGAGCGCCTCCGCGACCGAGAGCCGCTCCAGCTCCTCGGGCGACACGGACTCGTTGACCGCGTGGATCTGCGCCTCCGGCTCGCTCAGGCCGATCAGCAGGATCTCCGCGTCGGGGTAGAGCGCGGCGAGCGTGTTGCAGAGCGGGATCGAGCCGCCCATGCCGGCGGCCTGCATCTCCTCTCCCGGGTACGCCACGCGCATCGCCTCGGCCATCGAGGTGTAGGCGGGGCTGGTGACGTCCGCCTGGAAGGCCTGACCCTGACCCACCTGCTCCATCGAGACCCGGGCGTTGAACGGCGTGTGCTTCTCGATGTGCGCGAACAGCAGCTCGGTCGCCTCGGCGGCGTCCTGGCCGGGCGGCACCCGCAGGCTGATCTGCGCCCGGGCGCTCGCCGGGATGGAGGGGGTCGCGCCGGCCACCGGGTGGCAGTCGATGCCGATCACGGTGACGGCGGGACGCGCCCAGACGCGGTCGGCGACCGTGCCGTTGCCGGTCAGTCCGACACCGTCGAGGACCTTGGCGTCCTTGCGGAACTCGTCCTCGGAGTACTGCAGTCCGTCCCACCGCGCCTGCGCCGGGAGCCCGTCGATCACCGTCGAGCCGTCCTCGGCACGCAGCGAGTCCAGTACGCGGATGAGCGCGGCCAGCGCGTCGGGGGCGGCGCCACCGAACTGGCCCGAGTGCAGATTGCCCTCGAGGGTGTCGATCCGGACTCGGATCATCGTCATGCCGCGCAGCGTCGCTGTCACGGTCGGCAGACCCACCCGGAAGTTCCCGGTGTCGCCGATCACGACGGCATCGGCGGTCAGCAGCTCCGGGTGCGCCTCGGCGTACTGCTCCAGACCGCCGGTGCCCTGCTCCTCCGAGCCCTCCACGATCATCTTCACGGAGACCGGTATGCCGCCGTTGGACTTGAGGGCGCGCAGCGCGAGCAAATGCATGATGAAGCCGCCCTTGCAGTCGGCGGCACCACGCCCGTACCAGCGGCCGTTCCGCTCGGTCAGCTCGAACGGCGGGGTCGCCCACGCGGACTCGTCCAGCTTCGGCTGCACGTCGTAGTGCGCGTACAGCAGCACTGTCGGCGCACCCTCGGGGCCGGGCAGCAGCCCGTACACCGACTGCGAACCGTCGGGGGTGTCGAGCAGCGCGACATCCTGGAATCCCTCGGCGCGCAGCGCACCGGCCACCCAGTTCGCGGCGGCCTCGCACTCACTCTTCGGCGCCACGGCCACGTCCGCCACCGATTGGAAGGCCACCAGCTCGGTCAGCTCCGCCTTGGCGCGGGGCATCAGTGAGGCGACGGTCTCGGCGATCGGATTCGAGGTCATGGGCACGCTCCTTGTGGGTGCGACGTTGTGCCATTTGTGTATGGCGAATGTGCGGTTGATCCTCCCACGGGCGGGAAATGACCGCGCCGTAGGATGCCGTCGAGACCGTGATCACGCATTGGATGGGGAGCAGTAGCAGATCGTGAGCAGCGAGAACGCAGACGCCGTAGGAGAGCACGGCCAGCCGGTGTGGGATGTCGTCGTGGTCGGCGGCGGGCCCGCCGGAGCCTCGGCGGCATATGCCGCCGCAGTCGCAGGCCGTCAGGTCCTCCTGCTGGAGAAGGCCGAGCTGCCCCGCTACAAGACCTGCGGCGGAGGGATCATCGGCCCCTCGCGCGACAGTCTGCCGCCCGGGTTCGAGCTGCCGCTGCGGGACAGGGTGCACGCCGTCACCTTCTCGCTGAACGGCAGGCTGACGCGTACACGCCGCTCCAAGCGGATGCTCTTCGGCCTCATCAACCGTCCGGAGTTCGACGCCGGCCTGGTCGAGCAGGCGCAGAAGGCGGGCGCCGTGCTGCGTACGGGTGCGACGGTCTCCCGGGTCGAGCAGCACGGATCTGCCGTGCCGGACCGACGCACGGTCGCCGTGGTGCTGGCGGACGGCGAGACGGTGCTCGCGCGTGCGGTCGTCGGCGCGGACGGCAGCGCCAGCCGGATAGGGGCGCATGTCGGGGTCAAGCTCGACCAGGTGGACCTCGGTCTGGAGGCGGAGATTCCGGTGCCGGCGACGGTGGCCGAGGACTGGGCGGGGAGGGTGCTCATCGACTGGGGGCCGATGCCCGGGAGTTACGGCTGGGTGTTCCCCAAGGGAGAGACACTGACGGTCGGGGTGATCTCGGCCCGCGGCGAGGGCGCGGCGACCAAGCGGTATCTGGAGGACTTCATCGCGCGCCTCGGGCTCGCCGGATTCGAGCCGGCGATCTCCTCGGGGCATCTGACCCGGTGCCGCAGCGACGACTCGCCGCTGTCGCGCGGGCGGGTGCTGGTCTGTGGTGACGCGGCCGGGCTCCTTGAGCCGTGGACCCGGGAGGGCATCTCCTTCGCGCTGCGGTCGGGGCGGCTCGCGGGGGAGTGGGCCGTACGGATCTCGGAGGCCCACGATGCGGTGGACGCCCGCAGGCAGGCGCTGAACTACGCGTTCGCGATCAAGGCGGGACTGGGTGTGGAGATGGGGATCGGGCGGCGGATGCTCGCCCTCTTCGAGCGCCGCCCGGGGCTGCTGCATGCGGCGATCACCGGCTTCAGGCCCGCGTGGAAGGCGTTCGCGGACATCGCGCGCGGGTCGACGACGCTGGCGGGGATTGTGAGTACGCACGGGATGGCGCGGCGGGCGCTGGAAGCGATGGACCGGCGCGCCTAGCCGGGCGGCGCGCGTGGGGCGGGGCGTCCGGGGCTGGGCGCTTGGCTGAGCGGCGCGGTCGGGGAGCCTGGCTGGACGCTGTGCCCGGCCCAGCAGGCGTACCGGGCAGGCGCGCGCCCCAGTCAGGTACTTGTCAGCGGCGCGCTCAGCCGGGCGGCGTGCCTGGGGTCGGTGCCTGGCCGAGCGGGGCGCCTGGCCTTGCGGGCGCCTGGGGCTCTGTGCCTGGCCGGGCGGCCTCACCGAACGGCATGCCTCGGGTGGCGTGACTGGGTGGGGGCGCCTGGCCGAGCGGCGCGCCTGGCCGGGCGGGCGTCCCAGGTCGGCGCGCCCGGGTCGGGTGGCCTGTCTGAGCGGCGCGCTCAGCCGACCGGTGCGCCTGGGGCGGGGTGCCCAGGGCGATGCGCCTGGCCCTGCGGGGCGCTGGGTCCATGGCCACCGCCCCGCGCCACTCGGCGCGCTCGGTCCCCGCGGCTCACTTGGTCACGGTGATCCGGAAGACGGGGTGCTTGGGCGCCGCGGCGAGTAGCTCCTCGTCCGTGGACTTGGCGTTGATCTCCCCGAAGAACCGGCCGACCTCCCAGCCCCAGCGCTCGAGGTAGTTGCGCAGCAGGGCCGGCTTCTCCTCGTCAGGCAGCTCCACCGCGGTGAACTGCCGGGTCTTGCGCCCCACTTGAAGCTTCCCGCCGCCCGCCGCGCGCAGATTGCGCACCCACTGGGAGTGGCCGCGCGCCGAGATCAGGTAGGGGCCACCCTCGTAGGGCAGCGGGTTGACCGGGATGCGCCGCCATTCGCCGCTGGTCCGGCCGCGTACGGAGAGCTCCGCGGTGCCCATCAGGCTGACGCCGCGGCGGGCGAGCCAGCCAATGGCGCCGTTGACGATGTTGTCGAACCGGCCGGGCTTGATGTAGTGCGCCTGAGGCATGGCGATCTCCCTGCGTCAGCTGGTGCCGGCGAGCGGCGCTCGCGGTTGAGAGCAGTGTGCACCGGGTCGACGTCGACCTCGCCCTGATCTCCGTACTGCGCAGGGAGTACGTGTGATCGCCACGCCTGGCTGACGCCCGCGGGCCCGCGCCGGTCTAGCGTGGTCGTTATGGATGAGCAGCGCGCCGGAATGTGCGGTGGTCCCCCCTGGGCACGGGGCGGACCACCGCGGCTGCGTCAATGGGAGGCGCGGCGGAACGCCTCCAGACTGCCGTGGCCGTCGACCCTCGCCGTGGCCGTGTTCGTCATGGTGGGATCGGGGTTCGCGGCGCACGGCCAGCCGGACCGCGAGCCGATCGACGCCTTCGCGCGGGTGCTGCTGGTGGCGGGCCCCGCGATGCTTCTGCTGCGCAACCGATGGCCGGTCGTCTCCGTCTTCGGCGTCTCGGTGGTGGTGCTCATCTACTTCGGTGCGGGCTATCCCTACGGACCTGTCCTCTTCGTCCTCGCCGTGGCCGCTTTCGCGGCCGTTGTCTCCGGGCACCGGTGGGCCGCCTGGTGGGCCGTCGGCGGGTTCTGGGTGGGGCAGGTGCTGATCGGGCACTGGCTCTACCACTATCTGCCGCCCGATAAGGACGATGCCACGCCCTGGGGGCAGGACCTGTTCATCGCCGCCTGGGCGGTGGCGATCCTCGCGGCCTCGGAGCTCGTACGCGTACGACGTGAGGTCTGGGCCCGTGAGCGCGAGGAGCGGGCCGCCGCCGAGAAGCGCCGCGCCGACGAGGAGCGGCTGCGGATCGCGCGCGAACTGCACGACGTCCTCGCGCACTCCATCTCGGTCATCAATGTCCAGGCGGGCGTCGGCCTCGCGCTCCTCGACACGAACCCGGAGCAGGCCCGTACCGCGCTCACCACCATCAAGGCGGCGAGCAAGGAGGCGCTGGGCGAGGTGCGCCAGGTGCTCGACACGTTGCGTACGCCCGGAGACGCCCCGCGCGCCCCCGCTCCCGGTCTCGACCGGCTGCCCGAGCTCGTCGAACAGGCCGCGAGCGCCGGACTGAATGTCGAGGTCGTGACGGAGGGCGAGCCCTTGCCGCTGCCGCCCGGCACGGACCTGGCCGCGTTCCGGATCGTCCAGGAGGCCCTGACCAACGTCGTACGGCACTCCGGATCACGCACCGCGCGGGTGCGGATGGCGTACGCGCCCGGCCGGCTCGGGCTGCGGATCGACGATGAAGGCCCGGCCACCGCGGCAGACACGGGCGGCAGCGGCAACGGCCTCGTCGGAATGCGGGAGCGGGCCGCCGCCCTCGGTGGCACGATCGAGGCCGGTCCAAGGCCGGACGGCGGCTTCAGGGTGTGGGCCGATCTCCCTGTGCAGCCTAAGGAGACGATGTGATCCGGGTACTGCTCGCTGACGACCAACTGCTGGTCAGGGCAGGGTTCAGAGCGCTGCTCGATGCGCAGCCGGACATCGAGGTGGCGGGCGAGGCTGCCGATGGCGGGGAGGCGGTGCGGCTGGCGGGTGAACTGCGCCCCGATGTCGTGCTGATGGACATCCGGATGCCGCTGCTGGACGGCCTCGCCGCCACCCGCCGGATCACCGGGGACGAGCGGCTGGACGGTGTGAAGGTGGTCATGCTCACCACCTTCGAGCTCGATGAGTACGTCTTCGAGGCGATCCGCTCCGGCGCGTCGGGCTTCCTGGTGAAGGACACCGAACCGGAGGAACTGCTGCGTGCGGTACGGGCGGTGGTGGAGGGGGACGCGCTGCTGTCCCCAGGCGTGACGCGCCGGCTGATCGCGGAGTTCGCGGCCCGCTCCAAGGCGCCCGCGCGCGCCGAGCGCCTCGGCAAACTCACCGAACGGGAGCGTGAGGTGATGGCTCTGGTCGGCATCGGGCTGTCCAACGAGGAGATCGCCCGCAGACTGGTCGTCAGCCCGCTCACCGCCAAAACCCATGTGAGCCGCACCATGGTGAAGCTCGGTGCCCGGGACCGGGCCCAACTGGTCGTGCTGGCCTACGAGTCGGGGCTGGTGCGGCCGGGCTGGCTCGGCTGACCGGGCGCCCGGGAAAAGCGCCACAGCACGGTCACGACGCGCACGGCGAAGACGATCCCGGCCGCCGCCAAGCCCGCGAAGAGCAGCCCGCGTTCGGCTGCGTACGGCATGGTGAACATCAGCTTCGGTCCCGCGATCGCACCGAAGGTCAGTGCCGCGACCAGGGTCGCGCTGATGAGCGCGTAGCCGATCTCGACCGTGATGGCGTCCCGGTCCGCCTGTGTACGTCGCCCCATGCTCCGAAGTGTCACAGGGGCGGTGGCCGACGGGCAAGGAGTCCCGCCGACCGCCGCCCCTCCGGAGCGCGGCGTCGGTCAGTCGCCGACCGCCACCCGCTCGGGCTCGGAATCCGGTACGGACTTCGCGACCAGGACCGTCTTGTGGTGGCCGGCTCCGCGCCGGGTGCGCAGTCCCGTCAGTGTGATGAGCAGTCCTGCCGCCGCGATCACCGTCACCACCACCAGGCCGGGCCGGAAGCTGTCCAGCACCTCCTGCGGGGAGCCGCCCTCGCTGCCGCCCGCGGTGATCACCGCGGTGACCACCGCAAGGAAGATGGCCCCGCCGACCTGGATCGAGGTGTTCAACAGGCCGGAGACCATGCCCTGTTCATGGTCCTGGACACCATTGGTGGCCTGGATGTTGAGCGAGGGGAAGACCAGCGCGCAGGCCGCGCCGAGCAGCAGCATCGACGGCAGGATCACAGCGGCGTAGCTCGGCGTGAGGTCTATCCGGAGGAAGAGTCCGTACGCGACCACCATCAGCGAGAAGCCGACGGCGATCACACGGGGCGTGCCGAACCGGTCGACGACTGAGCCGATCTTCGTCGAGGAGAGCGCGACCAGCGCGCCCGCCGGGAGGAAGGCCAGCGCCGTCTGCAGTGCCGACCAGCCGAGCAGGGACTGCATGTATTGCGTGACGAGGAACTGGAAGCCGATGTAACTGCCGAAGAAGAAGGCCGCGCCGAGATTGGCCCGGATCTGGCTGCCCGCGCGCAGCACGCCCAGCCGGATCAGCGGGTGCGAGCTGCGCCGTTCGATGCTGACGAAGGCGGTGAGCAGTACGGCAATGGCCAGGAAGGACAGCAGGGTGCGGGCCGAGGCCCAGCCGGCCTCGGGGGCCTTTACGACGGTGAAGACGAGCAGCAGCATCGAGGCGGTGCCGGTGATGGCGCCCGGTATGTCGTAACCCTTGCCGGAGTCCTCACGGCTGCTCCGCGGGATCAGCTTGAGGCCGGCCACGAGTGCGATCAGGGCGATGGGCGCGGGCAGCAGCATCGTCAGTCGCCAGCTCACTTCGGTGAGCAGCCCGGACAGCACCAGGCCCATGGAGAAGCCGGTGGCGGCGCAGGTGGTGTAGATGGCCAGCGCGCGGTTGCGCTGCGGTCCCTCCTTGAAGGTGGTGGTGATGATGGAGAGCCCGGCGGGCGCGGTGAACGCGGCGCTCAGTCCCTTGATGAAGCGGCTGGCGATCAGCAGCGGTCCGGAGTCGACGAGTCCGCCGAACAGCGAGGCCAGAGCGAAGACGGCGAGTGCGATCAGGAACACCCGGCGCCGACCGAGGAGGTCGGCGGCCCGGCCGCCAAGGAGCAGAAGGCCGCCGTATCCAAGGATGTAACCGCTGACGATCCACTGCAGGGTCGAGGTGGACAGCTCGAGATCGGTGGCGATCGAGGGCAGGGCGACGCCGACCATCGAGACGTCGAGGGCGTCGAGGAACATCGCGGCGCAGAGCACGAGCAGTGTGCCCCACAGCCGTGGGCTCCAGCGCTCCTGCACTACCGGGTTGGTGAGCGGAGAGGTCATGGGGAGGACAGTACATGCACATGCATTCAATGCAAGTGCATTTAATTCCGATGCAACAAAGTGCGCATTCTCTGCTAACGTGCGTTCATGGCGGCGAAGAAGTCCGAGCGAGCGCTCGTGGATGAGTGGCGGGACGTCCTGGCGCTGCACGCCCGTACGATCTGCGAACTCGACCGTGAGCTGCATCAGCACGGGCTCGGCGCCAGCGACTTCGAGGTCCTCGATGTGCTCGCCGAAGAGCGGGCGGACGACGGCGGGTCTGCCTTCCGCGTCCAGGAGCTGGCGTCCCGGGTCCATCTCAGCCAGAGCGCCCTGTCGCGACTGGTCGCGCGGCTGGAGAAGGACGGTCTTGTCACGCGCGGGATGTGCAGCGAGGACCGGCGGGGTGTGCGGGTCGCGCTGACCGAAGCCGGCCGGGCACGCCATGCCGAGGTGCAGCCTCTCCAGCGCGCGGTGCTGTCCCGGATGCTGCCGGGCCCGTCCGCGTAAGTCCGTCCGATCGTCTAGGACCAGGTGACGGCGGACTGCTCGCGCCACAGCTCGGCGAGTTCCGCGTCGCCCGTGACGGACACCGCGGTCTGCGGCAGCCGGTTCCAGAGCGTCAGATAGAGCTGCTCGGCCGTGCCGCTCAACTCGCAGTCGGCGGGGCCCTCTTCGCTGGGCTCGGTGCGGGGCGCGTCCGTCGACACCCATACGGTCCACACGTCATCGGTGTCGACCGGCCGTATGCGCAGTGAGCGCGGCGCCTCGGAGCGCACCCGGCTCCGGGAACGGCCGTGGAAGCCGGTCAGCAGCTCTTCGATGCCGTCGACCGCGAACTCGACGGCGATCGGACCGGGTATACCGCCCAGCGCCGACTCGACGTCCGTGCGGTGGATCGTGGTCTCGTGCGCCTGCCGCCGGGCCCAGAACGCCAGCGGTGACGGTGCGGGCAGGAAGGTCCAGCACTCCACGTCCGCGGGCGCCTCGCTCAGCGCCGCAACCAGCAGACCGTGCCCGTCCCTGAACCACTCCACCAGCTCGTCACCGTCCAGCTCGGAGCCCTCATCGGCGGGGCGGAAGCGGAGGTGCCCCTCGGTGATGAAGGCCGTCGCCCAGCGGTGGACCATGCCCGTGTGCCTGAGCACGTCCCGCACCTGCCAGCCGGGGCATGTCGGCACTGTCGCGCCGGGGCCCGCTTCGACGGCTGCCGCGGCCAGCAACCGGCCCTCTCGGACGAGGGATTTGATCAGCTCGGCGGTCTCCATGCGGAAGATTGTGCCACTGGGCTCAAGCCCCCTGGGGGTGCGCGGAGCGCGGGCGTCCGCGCAGCAGTCGCACGAAGAAGCCGAGGGCCACCGACTGGATGAGCACCGACATCACCAGTGCGGTGTACATGAACCACGCGGCTGAGGAGACCGCGTCGCCGAACATCGAGCCGACGAAGAAGAAGCCGAACACAGTCGGAGCGGCCAGCAGGAACAGCCATATGCCGGCGAACGAGGCGTCCTCGTGATGGACGAAGACAGTGTCGATCGTGACGTAGACCGTCGCCGCGGCGACCAGCGCCAGATACGCCTGGGAGGCGCGATTGCCGAAGGCGAGCTGCGTCAGCGTGCCGAGCCGTTCAGAGTTCATGTCCTTCTCCCCGCGTGGACGTCATTGCTCCCATGGTGCGTCCGGGGCGGCGGACCTGCCTGAGTACGCCTACTCAGTTGCCCCGCGGCGCCGACGCATTGCGGGCCGTGTACCCGATGAGCGCCGCGCCACCCGCGAGGGCGGCCACCGTCGTCAGCGCCACCGGCAGCGAGAACCAGTCGGCGAGGAAGCCGATCGCGGGCGGCCCGAGCAGCATCCCGCCGTAGCCGAGCGTGGACGCGGCCGCGACCCCGCCGGGGCCGGCCAGCGCGCCCGCCCTGGCCACCGCCACCGGGAAGATGTTCGCGAGTCCCAGACCGGTGACGGCGAAGCCCAGAAGCGCGAGCCACACACTGGGCGCGAGCGCGCCGAGCAGCATGCCGGCCGCGGCCGTCGTCCCGCCCGCGACAAGGGTGCGGGTCTGGCCGAGTCGCTCCAGCAGGGCCGTGCCGGTGAGTCGTCCGCCCGTCATGGCCAGCGCGAAGAGGGAGTACCCGGCAGCGGCTACGCCGGGGTGTGCGTGCAGATCCTGTTCGAGGTGGAGCGCGCCCCAGTCGGCCATCGCGCCTTCTCCGTACGCCGTGCAGAGCGCGATCACGCCGAAGAGGACGACGAGTCGGCGCGTACGCCCCTTCAGCCGGCGCGGTGCCGGCGCATTTGCCGCGGGCCCGGCGGGCGGCGCCGGGTGGCGCAGCAGTACGGGTCCGGCGACGGCGGTGACCAGCAGGCCGACAGCGGTGAGGGTGAGCAGATGCGTGACGGGGGAGAGGCCGCCCGCCACCAGGCCGCCGAGTCCTGCGCCGATCATGCCGCCGAGGCTGAACGCCGCGTGGAAGGTCGGCATGACGGGCCGTCGCATGGTCGCGACGAGATCGACCGCCGCGCTGTTCATCGCGACATTGATGCCGCCATAGGCCGCACCGAAGACCAGCAGCACAAGACCGAGGGCGAGCGCCGAGTGCGTCAATGGGGGGAGCGCGATGCTCAGTGACAGCAGTAGGGCACTGGCCACGGTGACCGGATGGCTGCCGTACCGGCGGCACAGCCGGCCGGTCAGCGTCATTGTCACCACGGCGCCCGCCGAGACGCCGAGCAGTGCCAGGCCCAGATCGCTCGCCGACGAGCCGGTCTGCTGCTTGATGGCGGGGATTCGGACCACCCAGCCGGCGAAGAGGAAGCCGTCGAGGGCGAAGAACACGGTCAGCGCGGTACGGAGGCGGAACAGGGAGGTTGGGGCGGGTTCTCCGCCAGGTCCCCCCGGAGCGGCCGTCCGTAGTAGTTTGTTTAGGTGCGGCACAAACTCAGCATAGGGCCAGGCCCCGATCCCGACAAGACGGCTGCTCAGCGCCCGGATCATGGGAGACTCGCCACCATGAACGGCAAGGCGACGACCACCAAAGCAAGGCTGGAAAGGGGCCGCAGCGCGCTCGGCCCCGCGCTGGAACTGGTTCATACGGGCCGTGCGCACACCCGCGCCGTGCTCACCGCCGAACTCGGCGTCACCCGAGCCACCGCCGGAGCGGTGGCCGCGGAACTCGAAGCGCTCGGTCTCATCCGGGTCGACTCCCGGCCCGCCGCCGTCGGCTCCCAGGGGCGACCCTCGCACCGGCTCTCCGTCGACGACACGGGCCCCGTCGTCCTCGCCGCCCAAGTGCACGCCGACGGATTCCGCGCCGCGCTGGTCGGACTCGGCGGCCGCACCGTCGCCACCGCCCCCGGCTGCGTCACCGTCTCCGCCGACCCCGCGCAGGTGCTCGGCGAGGTCGTCGACGCGGGCGCCGCGCTGCTGCGCGAGAGCGGGCGACGGTGCGTGGGCGCGGGTCTCGCCGTGCCCTCCGCTGTCGCAGAGCCGGACGGCACCGCCCTCAACCCGCTGCACCTCGCCTGGCCCGCGGGCGCCCCCGTCCGGGACATCTTCGCCGGGCAAGTGCGGGCGGCGGGCATCCAGGGCCCCGCCTTCACCGGCAACGATGTCAACCTCGCGGCGCTCGCCGAGCACCGGCACGGCGCGGGCCGCGGCGCCCAGCATCTGCTCTGCGTCGCCACCGGGCACCGGGGCGTCGGCGGCGCACTCGTCCTCGACGGCCGTCTGCACACCGGCAGTTCGGGCCTCGCCCTCGAGGTCGGCCATCTCACCGTCAACCCCCAGGGCCGCCCCTGTCACTGCGGCAGCCGCGGCTGCCTCGACGTCGAGGCCGACCCGCTCGCCTTCCTCACCGCAGCGGGCCGCGACCCGGGTCCCGAGGTCTCGCTGCTGCAGCAGTCCCGGCAGTTGCTGCGTACGGAGTACGACGACCCGGCCGTACGCAACGCGGGCGAGGAACTCATCGACCGCCTCGGCCTCGGGCTCGCCGGCCTGGTCAACATCCTCAACCCCGACCGGATCATCCTCGGCGGACTGCACCGCGAACTCCTGGACGCCGACCCCGAGCGGCTGCGCGCCGTGGTCGCCGACCGCAGTCTGTGGGGCCGCAGTGGCGGAGTGCCGATCCTGCCCTGCACGCTGGAGCACAACAGCCTGGTGGGAGCGGCGGAGTTGGCATGGCAGCCGGTACTGGACGACCCGCTGGGCGCTCTCGGCTGACACGCGACGGCACCCGTCCGGGGGCACGATGGACGCTTCGTGGCGACATTTCGGGTAGGCGACGACCTATGACCCATAAGCCCTCCGGCGCGGAGCATCATGCGCACCGGCTCCAGAACCTGTACAGCAGGATTCTTGCGTCACCCCTCGGGCTCGCCTGGAACCGCGGCCGCGCGATGGAACTGATGCACCGCGCGATGGGTTTCGCCGCACTCGGCTTTCTGACGCTTGTACCGCTCCTGATCGTCGTCGCGTCGGCCGACCCGGCGAGCGGACAGGGCTTCGCCCGCTGGCTGGGCCAGGCGCTGGGGGTCTCGGAGCCGTCCCTGGACGAGGTCGAGCGGCTGTTCGGGGTGCCGGGGCAGGCGCTGCAGCGCACGACCGCGTTCGGTCTCGCCGCGCTCACCGTCTTCGGTCTGACCTTCGGCTCGGCGGTGCAGACCGGCTACGAGAAGGTCTGGGACCTGCCGACGGCCCGCTGGCACACCATGTGGCGCCATGTCGTCTGGCTGGCCCTGCTCGTCTTCTCGCTGGTGGTATTCGCCAGCACGCCCGTGCCCACCGACGCCCTCTGGGAGACGATCCTCGGCGCTCTGGCCGATCTGATCGGCACCTTCATCTTCTTCTGGCTGTCCCAGCGAGTGCTGCTCGGCGGCCGGGTCCGCTGGCGGGCCCTGGTGCCCGGATCGATGGCGACGGCCCTGGGCATGCTCGGCCTACGGGTCTTCTCGCAGCTCGTCTTCTCACCGCTGATCGCGTCGAGCGCGGTCACCTACGGCCCGTTCGGGACCGTGCTGGTCATTCAGTCCTGGCTCGTCGGCGTCGGCGTGGTCGTCTACGGCGGGGCGCTCGTGGGACGCCTCATCCACGAAGACCGGGTGCGTCGTCGGCTGCGACGCGAGCCGGAACACTCTCTCTAGGCTCAGCCGACGTCTCTGGGCACAGCCGACGGCGATGGCGCGGGCCCAACCTGCGCGCGGGCACGTTCCCGAGGACCGGGCGGGCATCGCGGAGGGTGCGTGCCCTGCGGGCATCGCGGACGGTGCGTGCCCTGCGGGCATCGCGGACGGTGCGGACGGCGCGTGCCCTGCGGAGTGCGGACACTACGGACGGATGCGGAGCGTGTGCTCGGGCGGCGCCCGGGAGCAGCCGCGGAAGCCCTGAATACTCCCGGGGTGGTATGCGCAGTGCCGCTGCCCGTACGACGACTTCGACCCCCTCCCGGCGGGAGCCTCAAAGGCGACAAGCAACCTACGCACCACCATCGCCACCGAGGAGCTGAGCCGATATGAACACCCTGGCGCACGCCGACGGGCCAGGCCCGTGGATTCTCTTCTTCCCGCTGATCTGGGCGGCCGTCGTCGTCGGCGTTGTCACCTTCCTGCGCCGCACCGGAGTGTGGCGCGGCCGCCGCGGCCCCTGGCAGGGACTCCGCCCGACCGGGGGGCCCGGCTCGACGCACGGCGAGAACTCGCCGATCGCGCTGCTCGGCCGCCGCTTCGCCGTCGGTGAGATCGACGAGGACGAATACTGGCGGCGGCTGTCCGTGCTGGACGAGCAGTTCGGCCATGCGGGCAAGGGCGGTGCGGCATGACCGCCACCGTCACCCGGACCCGCACCGCGGCCCGAGTCGTCGACGCCGTGAAGATCTACGGCAAGGGCGACACCGAAGTGAGGGCCCTGGACGGGGTGAGCGTCGACTTCCCCGTCGGCCGCTTCACCGCGATCATGGGGCCCTCGGGCTCCGGCAAATCGACGCTGATGCACTGCGCCGCCGGACTCGACACCCTCACCTCGGGCTCCGCCCTCATCGGCGACACCGATCTCAGCGCGCTCGACGACCGCAGGCTCACCCTGCTGCGGCGCGAGCGCATCGGCTTCGTCTTCCAGGCGTTCAACCTCATCCCCACCCTGACCGTCGCCGAGAACATCACGCTCCCCATGGACCTTGCCGGGGAGCGGGCCGACCGGGAGTGGCTCGACGCCCTCGTCGACACCGTCGGACTGCGCGACCGGCTGCACCACCGGCCCAGCGAACTCTCCGGCGGCCAGCAGCAGCGCGTCGCCGTGGCCCGCGCCTTCGGCGGCCGGCCCGACGTCGTCTTCGCCGACGAGCCGACCGGCAACCTCGACTCCCGCTCGGGCGAAGAGGTGCTGCGGCTCCTGGGCCGCGCGGTACGCCAGACGGACCGCACCGTCGTCATGGTCACCCACGACCCGGTCGCAGCCGCCCACGCCGACGAGGTCGTCTTCCTCGCCGACGGACGCCTCGTCGACCGGATGGAGGCCCCCACCGCCGATCGCGTCCTCGACCGGCTGAAGGCCTTCGACGCCAAGGGGGCGAGGACATGAGCGCAGTCGCGCATCCCTGCGCATCAGCCTCAACTCGCTGCGCGCCCACAAACGCCGCTTCGCCGGGACCTTCACCGCCGTCCTGCTGGGCGTCGGCTTCCTCGCGGGCACTCTCGTCATGGGCGACACGCTGCGCGGCAGCTTCGACACCATGTTTGCCGGCGCCAACAGCGGCACCGACGCAGTCGTCCGCAGTTCCAACGTCATGACCGTCTCCGGCGAGAGCCAGGGCACCCGGCAGCCCGTGCGCACGGATCTCGTCTCGAAGATCGAGAAGACGCCCGGTGTCGCGGCCACCGTGCCCAACATCCAAGGCGCCGGACAGCTGGTCGGCTCCAACGGCAAGCCCATCGGCGGGCAGGGTCCGCCAACCGTCGCCGGCAATTGGATCGACGACCCGGAACTCAACCCGTACCAGCTGGCCGAGGGACGTACCCCGGCCAGGAGCGGCGAGGTCGTCGTCAACCGTGGCGCCGCCGACAAGGGCGGGCTGAAGATCGGCGACCGTACCGTGCTGCGCACCCCCGACCCGGTGAAGGTCACCGTCGTCGGGCTGGCCACCTTCGGCGGCGAGGACGGCATGGCCCAGGTCACCTACACCGGAATGACCCAGGCCGACGCCGAGAAGTACCTCACCCCGAAGCCGGGCGAGGCGGCGTCCATCCAGGTGCGGGCCGGACCCGGCACCAGCCAGCAGGAACTCGTGGACGCGCTGACGCCCGTACTCCCCAAGGGAGTCGAGGCGATCACCGGACAGGAGTCCACGGAGGAGAACCAGGACATGATCTCCGGTCAGTTCCTGAATCTGTTCACCACTCTGCTGCTGGTCTTTTCCGGCATCGTGCTGCTTGTCGCGACCTTCTCCATCTACAACACCTTCGCGATCGTCATCGCCCAGCGCACCCGGGAGAACGCGCTGCTGCGCGCGCTCGGCGCATCCCGCCGTCAGATCGCCGGATCGACGCTCGCCGAGTCGGCTGTCGTCGCACTGGTCGCGTCCGCCGCGGGCCTGCTCGGCGGCATCGGCATCGCCGCCGGGCTGCAGGCGCTCTTCCCCCTCATCGGTTTCCCCTTCCCGGAAGGCAGCTTGGTGATCAGCGGCGTTTCGATGCTGCTGCCGCTCGCAGTCGGCCTGCTTGTCTGCATCGGCTCTGCCGTGATGCCCGCGGTACGTGCCGGGCGCACCGCCCCGCTGGCGGCGCTGCGTGAGACGGGCGTGGATCACTCGGCGGCCTCGCGGACACGTGCGTACGCCGGAACGGGCGTCGTGCTGGCCGGTATCGGCATCATCCTGGTCGGCGTCGTCGCCTCCCCGTCGATCTGGCTCGCCGCCGCGGGCGCGGTGCTGACCCTGGCCGCCTTCGTGGTGCTCGGTCCTGTCGCCTCCTCGCTCGCCGTACGCATCCTGGGCAGGCCGCTCGACCGGCTGCCCGGAGTCTCCGGCAGCCTGGCCAAACGCAACGCCCTGCGCAGCCCCAAGCGCACCGCCGCCACCGCCACCGCGCTGATGATCGGCGTCGCCGTCGTGTCCCTGTTCACTGTCTTCGGCGCCTCGCTGAAGGCGACCATGGACCAGACGGTCTCCCGGTCCTTCGCGGGCGATGTCGCGGTCAGTGCCCCGGCGTTCGGCGGGGGCGGCAGCGGACTGAGCCCGAAGCTCGCCCCGGCCATCGCCGCGCAGCCCGAGGTGCGGACCGCGGTCGGTCTCGGCAAGGGCATAGCGGAGGTCGACGGCGCGGGACGGCAGCTCACCGTCACCGACCCGGTCGCGCTCGGGAAGGCATTCGACCTCGGCACCGTGCGGGGCTCGCTCGACGGGCTCGGCACGGACGGCATGGCCGTGGCGGACACCGAGGCGGACAAGCGGGGCTGGCAGGCAGGCTCCACGGCCGAACTCGCCTTCGCCGACGGTCAGAAGCGGACGTTCACGGTCCGCGCGGTCTTCGAACAGTCGGAGCTTGCGGGGGACTATGTCATCACCCGCGACGCCTGGGCACCGCACCGGGGACAGGATTCCGACACCCTGATCGCCGTCAGCTTCAACGACGGGGTGTCCACCGCCGATGGCACGGCTGCGGTGGAGAGGACCGCGGCGGCGTACGGCAATCCCGAGGTGCAGACCCGCGACGAGTACGCCCAGGCAGCGGCCGGAGCCATCGACATGATGCTCACCCTGGTCTACGCCCTGCTCGCGCTCGCCGTGGTGATCGCGCTGCTCGGCATCGCGAACACCCTGACCCTCGCGATCCACGAACGCACCAGGGAACTCGGCCTGTTGCGTGCCGTCGGACAGACCAGAAGCCAACTGCGCTCCATGGTGCGCTACGAGTCGGTGCTGGTCGCCGCGTTTGGCACGGCGGGCGGCCTGGCACTCGGCGCACTGCTCGGCTGGGTGCTCGTGAAGGCGTCCGAGGGCGCAGGCGACACCGCCTTCGCGTTCGCCGTACCGCCGGTGCAGCTTCTGGTGGTCGCCCTGGTCGGGCTGGTGGCCGGAGCGGTCGCGGGCCGGCGGCCCGCGCGCCGCGCCGCACGCCTGGACGTGCTGCGCGCCATCGCCACCGAATAGTGCGGCTGTCCTGCCTACCGAGGTGGGGGCCCTCCATGCCCGAAGGGGCTGGGGGCCGGGGCGGAGCCCCGGTCAGCGCGTCAGTGTTGACCGCACGGTGGCGTGTTCGCGCAAGGGGCCGTCGGGCGTCGCCCCGTGCACCACCGGATACGGCGGAAGCGCCAAGGGCGAGGGGGCCGAGAGGGTGAACCAGACGATCTTCCCGGTGTCGCCCTGGGGCCGTACGCCCCAGCTCTCGCTCACCGCCGCGATCAGCGCGAGGCCGCGGCCGGAGGTGGCGTAGAGGTCGGTGTCCCCGACAGTCGGGATACGTGGATCGTGGTCATGAACCGAGACCGTGAGCCGGTCGAGCAGCAACTCGATCTCCACCGTGCACATCTTGTCCGGCTCGGCGTGCCGGTGGACGTTGGTCAGCAACTCGGTGACGCCGAGCGCCGCCTGGTCGATCAAGGGATCGAGATGCCAGTAGCGCAGTTGCGCCGAAATGATTCTGCGGACCTGACCGATCCGCGACGGCAGGGCATGGAGCTCCACCGTGCAGTGCCTGCTTGGCTGGCTGATCACGGCTGCGACTCCCCGAATGAGGTCCGGAAGAAGACGAAGGATCGGATCCAGCAGTTGGCTGGCTGCTGATTTGTCCGGCGGAACTAACCACATCGTGACCGCCGGTGCACCCTGAGTGATGTGAGACCAGCGTGAACCATTGACCACGGTCCCGCAACTCGCGGCATCCGGGCAGGGACTCTCAGCTCCTGGCGCCGCCGGCGCCGCGCACCGCATCGAGGAAGCGCCCGGCCAGCGCCCGTCCGTCAGGCCTGCGGCTGCGCTGCCCCATCGTGAGCCGGTACCTCTTGCCGTTGACCGTCGCCACCGTGCTCGCCTCATCGGCGAACCAGGGCTTGCCCGCCCTGACCCCGCGGACAGGAGCACTCTCGATCACCCGGCCGTAGCTGGTGAGCAGCGCCAGCCTGCCGTCCTTGATCAGCACTTGTCCGGCCTTCGTCAGCGAGCGCGGCCACCGCTCGATCCGGACGCCCGTAGCGCTGAATTCCGGCTCTGCCATCCCCATGGACACTCCGCCCCCTTCAAACCGTTTCCTGCTGGCAAGTCTGCACAACTCCGGCCGTACGCACCAGTGCGTGTGGAAGGACCCGGGCAAGTCCAGCCCTGCAAGTGACCCCTATGGATGCCCAAAGTGAAGGTTTTTGCAGGTGAGGGGCTTACTGTGGCGGGTGGGGGCTGGAGTCGGCAGGAGGAGGAACGGCGCGCATGAGCACCAGTGGGAAGCCTGTGACGGGCGAGGCGATGCCGACCGTCGATGTGGATCGCAGCGATCCGGAGTACCGGGCCTGGCTGAAGGAGGCGGTGCGCAAGGTGCAGGCCGACGCCAACCGCTCGGCCGACACCCACCTGCTGCGATTCCCGCTGCCCGAGGAGTGGGGCATAGACCTCTACCTCAAGGACGAGTCGACCCATCCGACGGGCAGCCTCAAGCACCGACTCGCGCGGTCGCTGTTCCTGTACGGCCTGTGCAATGGCTGGATCCGGCCGGGCAAGCCGGTCATCGAGGCGTCCAGCGGATCGACCGCGGTGTCCGAGGCGTACTTCGCCAAGCTGATCGGCGTCCCGTTCGTCGCGGTGATGCCGCGCACCACGAGCGCCGAGAAGATTCGGTTGATCGAATTCCACGGCGGCCAGTGCCACTTCGTCGACGACTCGCGGAAGATGTACGAGGAGTCGGCGGCGCTCGCGGACCGGACCGGCGGTCACTACATGGACCAGTTCACCTACGCGGAACGGGCCACCGACTGGCGCGGCAACAACAACATCGCCGAATCGATATACCAGCAGCTGAAGTTGGAGCGTTATCCCGAGCCCGCGTGGATCGTCGCGACGGCCGGCACCGGCGGCACCTCGGCGACCATCGCCCGCTACGTCCATTACATGCAGCACGACACCCGCATCTGCGTCCCAGACCCGGAGAACTCCTGTTTCTTCGACGGCTGGACGCTCCATGACCCGCACGCCGCCAGCGACTGCGGCTCCCGCATCGAGGGCATCGGACGGCCGCGCATGGAACCGAGCTTCGTGCCCGGGGCCATCGACCGGATGATGAGAGTGCCGGACGCGGCGAGCGTCGCCGCCGTACGGGCCCTGGACGCCGCCATCGGCCGCAAGGCGGGCGGCTCCACCGGTACCGGCCTGTGGAGCGCACTGAAGATCATCGGTGAGATGGTGGCCGACGGGCGCAAGGGGAGTGTGGTCACGCTGCTCTGCGATCCGGGCGACCGCTACCTCGACAAGTACTACTCCGACGCCTGGCTGGACGAACAGGGCCTGGACATCGCGCCGTACAGCGCGGCGATCGAGGAGTTCCTGGACAGCGGTGTCTGGCGCGGCTGACCGCGTCGGTTCAGGTCACTGCGCGGCGGACCGGGTGAGCCTGCGGTCGAGATTGCGCACCGCGCCGCGAAAGGACGTGGCCAGCCCCGCGCGGCTCAGCTTCAAAGCGGCCAGCATCGGCGCCGGGGCGTCCGCCGCGAAGGTCCACCGCACCCTGGCGTCGTTCGCGGCGGGGGTGATCCGCCACTCCTCCAACAGCGCACGAAGGCCCGGTGCGTTGGTCTCGTCGACGCGGTAGGCGTACCGCTCGCCAGGGTCCGTGGCCAGGATCGTCTCGCGGAAGAGGACGCCGCCCCTGAGTCTTATCTCGCGGCCCGCGCCCCCATGGGTGGGCCTGGCCGAGCTGACAGCGCTGAACCACGAGGTCCAGCCCGCGACATCCTCGGCGAGTGCTGCGTACACGGCCTGGGGCGAGGCCGACACTTCGGCAGAGAAGACCAGGCGCAGCGGGGCTGACTCGACGAAGTCGAGTTCCACGGGACGGAGTCGGCGTGCCATGGACTGTACCTCCGGCTGGAGAGGGGTGGGGCGGGGCCCGCACACCATAGCTGGCAGACCGTCAGTTGTCCGCAGCACCGGCAGCATCGGCAGCATCGGCAGCATCCGTGGCCGTCGGCCCCGGTCGGTTGAGGAGTCCGTCCAGCGCGCGGCCGAACACCAGCCGCGCCACCCGGGCGACCAGCGGGTCCAACAGCCGTGGAACCAGCCGGATATGGAGTTCCTCCACCCATACCACCACGGCGCCGGGCCCTTCCGGGAGCACCTCGATCTCCGCCCAGCCCGTGATCACACGGCCGCGCTTCTCCAGTCGGCACAACCCCGGAGCGCCGCCATCGGGAGGCCGCCAGTGGACGACCTCCATCGGATCGTCGAAGCCGAAGCGGCCGAGCTCGGGGCGGCCGAGCCGGGAACGGCCAATTCTGGAACGGCCACTTCCGGAGCGGCCAATTCCAGAACGCGCCACGAACACCGTGCCGACCCGGGTGGGCGACGGCGTCACCGAGGACACGATTGTCAACGGCACCTGAGCGGCGTGCCCCCGCCAGTCGGTGACCCGCAGCCATGCCTCGTCGGCGGGCAGTGTGACGGCCCGTGAGATCCGGAAGACGGCCACCGGCCCTCAGCCGCCCTGCCCGTCGGCGACCTCGGGACCGCCCGCCACCACCAGGCCGGGCAGATACTCCGCGATCTCCTCACGCGCCTCGGCAGAAAGCCCCGCATCCGTCACCAGCGTGTCGACCTCCGCGAGCCGGGCGAACGAACTCAGGCCCACCGTTCCCCACTTGGTATGGTCGGCGACCACCACGACCCGGCGCGCGGCCTGGACGAAGCGACGGTTCGTCTCGGCCTCCGCCAGATTCGGCGTGGACAGCCCGGCCTCCACCGAGATGCCGTGCACCCCGAGAAACAGCACATCGAAGTGGAGCGAGCGGATCGCCTGGTCGGCGACCGGGCCGACCAGCGAGTCGGAGGGCGTACGCACACCGCCCGTGAGGACCACCGTCGCGGCGCCGGAACGCTGGCCGCCCGCCGCACCCGCCCGCTGCGCCGCGTGGAATACATCCGCCACCCGCACCGAGTTGGTGACCACCGTCAGGTCCGGCACCTCCAGCAGATGGTGCGCCAGCGCATAGGTCGTGGTGCCACCGGACAGCGCGATCGCGCTGCCGGGCACCGCCATCTGCGCCGCCGCCCGCGCGATGTCCTCCTTGGCACTCAGCTCCAGCGCGGACTTGGCCTCGAACCCCGGTTCGTGTGTGCTCGCCTCCACCACCGGCACCGCGCCGCCGTGGACCTTCTCGATGACGCCCTGCCGGGCCAGGGCGTCCAGATCCCTGCGCACCGTCATGTCGGAAACATTGAGCTTGCGGGTGAGCTCATTGACCCGCACCCCGCCGCGCCTGCGCACCTCGTCCAGGATCAGGGCACGCCGCTGCTCCGCGAGCAGATTCTGGTTGTCGGTCACTGCCGGGGCCGGTCCTTCCGTCTCGTCGTACACCGCGCGTACACCGCTTGTCCTGCACCGCCTGTGACGAAGGTGGCTCATCCTCGCACGGGCTACGCGGCACGGGCTCGGGGAGATTCCGTGAGAGCCGTGCGGTGAGCTGCCATGATCCGGGATTCTGGTCATGAACTGCCGCGCGGCCGCGCACTGATCGATCCTCCCATCGAGAGAGCGAGTCACAGAAGTGTCCCCTGCCACTCCGGTCCCGCAGAGCGGAGGGCCCGCGCTGGAACTGCTGGTCCACGGCGTCGGCGGCGCCACCCCGCAGGACATGCTCGGCGACCCACGTACCGTCCGGATCTCCGGCGACGAGAAGGCCGCCGTGTTCCGCCGCACCGACGACGAGGAGGCGGAGCGCCACCCCGAGCGATATACGGACCGGCCCATTCCCGAGGCGTACTGCTGGTCCAACCTCACCTCGGGCAACGGCGCGCGGGCCCTGTGGCTGCTGCTGCTCCCCTTCATGGTGGTCAATCTCGCGCACTGGATGCGGCCCCGCGCCAAGGGCCGCGCCAGGACGACCCGGTTATACGGAGTGCTGGTGCGGCTCGTCGCGCTCAGCCTCACTGTGCTGCTGACCGCCGCCGCCTGCGAGGTCGCGCTGGACCTGCTGGCGTGGCAGTGCGCGGGCTCGCCCGACTGCACCCGGGAGAGTTCCTGGCTCGGCTTCCTGTCGAGCGCTCAGGGCGGCTGGTGGTCGCAACCGGGCCGCCGTCTCGCGCTCGCCGCGGTGGTTCCCGCCGCGCTGGTGGGGCTGCTGTGGTACCTCTCCAGCCGCACCTGGAGCGCGTACGAATCCCAGCGACCGCCGACCGGCGATGACGTGGGGGAGGGCGAGGCAGGCCCGGGGGAGGACACGGACGAGGACGCCGACGCGGGCGAGGGCACGGACAAAGGCGCGGGCAAGGGCAGGGACAAAGGCGAAGGCGAGAGCTCGGACAAAGGCAAGGGCAAGGGCACGGACAAGGGAGAGGGCGAGGGCGCGAGCGAGGCCAAGGGCGGCAAGGAGCCGGTCGTGCGGCCCGCGCTCGGCAGGCCCGGATTCTGGTACGGCCGCAGACTGGTCGCCCGGCTGCGCGCCGCGCACACCGCCGCCGGATTCCTGACCGTCTCCGCCGCGGTCGCCGGAGCGGCCGCCCGCCACGACCGCCGAGCTGCCGGCACGGCGCTGGAAGTCTGCGGCCTCCTGCTGGAGGCAGCTCTCGTCGTGGGGCTGCTCGCCGTGCTGTGGGTCGTCATCCGCAGGGGCCGCAGCGAGCGGCGGATCGACGCCCGCATCGACCGCGCGGCCGTCCGCCTTCTGCCCGGCGGTGCCCTCGTACTGCTCGCGCTGTCCCTGCTGTACGCCTCCTGGTCCCGCCCCGGCTGGGTCTCCACCGCCACGCTCCCCGGCGATGTCACCTTCCGCGTCATCGCCCTCGTCCAGGGCGCCCTGGTCGTTTCACTCGCCGTGGCCGCATGGCTCCTGCACCGCCGCGCGCGCCACCCGCGTACCGCCATGACGGGCCTCGGCGGGCCCGCCGTCGCGATGCTGGCCTGCGCCCTCGGCGGGGTGATGACCGGTGGAGTCGCCCAGCGTGTGGCCGACTGGCTCGACGGGTCCGGCACGCCGGGCATGGACGGCGAGGGTTCGATTCCCGGGCCTCCGGTGCTGCTCAGCTGGCAGGCCTCGGTCATCCCCGTGCTGCTGATCGTCCTGTTCGTCCCCGCCGTCGTCCTTGCCGTGCGGACCTGGCTGAAGGCCCGCCGTCTCGCGGGCCCGGTGGAGGCGGACTACGACGAGGCTCGCCCGGACACCGTCCGCACCCGGCGGATCGCGGGCACCCGCGCCCGGGCCGCCCTCACCGACGCCGCCCCCTGGATCGTCGGCATCGTCTCCGGCGCAACCCTGCTCCTCGGCGCGGGCGCGGTCGCCGGCGCCTGGGCGAGCGGCGAAGTGCCCGGCAAGGCCTTCGGCAACAGCGCCGGATTCGTCGAGTCCGCAGCCGAGGCCGCGCAGTCCGTCGGCTCCTGGCTGATCGGCTTCGGTTTCATACTCTTCGTCACCTGGGGCCGACGCGCCTACCGTGACGCCTCGGCCAGGCGCACCATCGGCATCCTCTGGGACGTCGGTACCTTCTGGCCGCGCGCGGCACACCCCTTCGCACCCCCCTGCTACGCGGAGCGCGCCGTCCCCGACCTCACCTGGCGGATGTGCACCTGGATCGGGCTCACCGGCGGACGGCTCGTCATCTCCGGCCATTCACAGGGCAGTGTGCTGGCCGCGGCGGCTGTCTGGCAGCTGCCTCCCGCCACCCGCCGCCGGGTGGCGCTGCTGACGTACGGATCACCCCTGGAGCGGCTCTACGGCCGCTGGTTCCCCGCGTACTTCGGACCCGTCGCCCTGCGCGAACTACGCAGCGAAGTGAACTGCTGGCGCAATCTGTGGCGGCGCACCGACCCCATCGGCGGGCCGGTGCTGGTCCCCGCGGAGGGCGGCCACCTCGCGGTGGACCGGGACGCACTCAAAGACCCGGTGGTGTACGGGCGTTCGGAACGGCACCCGCTGCCCGAACCGATCCTCGGCCATTCGGAATACCAGGCCGACAAAGCCTTCGACAAGGAACGCCGGGAGCTCCTCGACCGGCTGACGCCGGCCGTCCCCCGACAGGTCCAGGCGCAGGTCCAGGCGCAGACCCAGACGCAGACCCAAGATCAGGGCAGTTCGGGCAGATCGTCCGGGTAGAGCAGGGTCAGGTCGTCGGTGTTCGCCTCGGCGAGCTCGGCGACCCGGCCCGCGTGCCGTTCCACCATCGACTCGAAGGTCTGACGGGCGGTGCGTCCGTTGCCGAAGGCGGGACCCTTGGGCAGCGCGGTGAAGTACTTCAGCAGCGCCTCGCCGGTGCCTGTGCCCAGCCGGTACTCATGCTCCTCGGCCTGCTGCTCCACAATCCGCAGCAGTTCCTCGGGCACATAGTCGCTGAACGTGATGGTCCGTGAGAAACGGGATGCCACACCGGGGTTGACGGACAGGAACCGCTCCATCTCCGCGGTGTACCCGGCGACGATCACCACGACGGCTTCCCGGTGGTCCTCCATCAGCTTCACCAGCGTGTCGATGGCCTCCTTGCCGAAGTCCCGCCCGGAGTCCTCGGGAGACAGGGCGTACGCCTCGTCGATGAAGAGGACCCCGCCGCGGGCCTTGTCGAACGCCTCCTGGGTGCGGATCGCCGTGGAGCCGATGTGCTCGCCGACCAGGTCCACCCGGGAGACCTCGACGAGATGGCCGCGCTCCAGTACCCCGAGCGAGGCCAGGATCTCGCCGTACAGCCGTGCCACGGTCGTCTTGCCGGTGCCGGGGGAGCCGGTGAAAACCAGGTGCCGGCGGGCGGAGGCGGCCTTCAGTCCCGCCTCCTGGCGGCGCCTGCCGACATCGATCATGTTGGTGAGCGTGCGGACCTCGCGCTTGACGCTGTCCAGGCCCACCAGCGCGTCCAGTTCGCCGAGGACCGCGTCCGAGGTGCGTACAGGCTCGTCCGGCGCGGCCTCGGGAGCGCGCTGGTCGGGGATCGCGCCGAGCAGTCCCGGCGACTGGGTTGCGGTCAGCACAGCCGTCGTCTGCTCGGCCCCGGGCCGTACACCGCTCTCGTCGCTGGTGCAGTCCTCCACGACCGACCCGTCCTGCGCCAACTCGTAACCGCCGCGCGCACAGCGCTCGGTGCGGCAGCGGCTCAGCGTCGTGCGGCAGCCCTCCATCACATGGAAGCCGTAGCCTCCGCTGCCCGTGACCTGGCAGCCGCGGAAAGTGCCGCGGCCCTGTGCCGACACATAGAAGCCGGCCTCGGCGGGCGAGATGACCGTGCAGCGCTCGATCAGCGGATCGGCGCCCTTGGTGACGATCACGCCGGTCTGCGCGGCGTCGATGGTGCAGCCGTTCAGCGTGCCGCCGCTGCCGTGGTCGCGGAACCAGGCGCCGGTGGAGGCTTCCCTGATCCGGCAGTCGTCGAGCTGCGCCGTCGCGCCGTCGCTCACCGACACCGCGGTGTTGCGGACCTGGGAGAGATCGCTGTCGACGACATCGGCGCGCGAACCGCGGTCGAGTACGAAGATCGCGTCGGGGACGTCGTGCACACGGCACGAGTCGAGCACGACGGTCGCGCCGTCGCTGACCCAGACGGCTGGATAGTCGCCCGTACTGTCATGGATCTCGCACTGGTTGGCGTCCACCCGCGTGCCCGGGTCCCAGACGGACAGGCCATTTCGCCCGAAGCGGCGCACCGTCGACCGCGTGAGCGTGAGCACGGACCGGGAGCGCAGATCGATCGCGTTCTCCGGGATGTCGTGGATGTCGCAGTCGGCGAGCGTGAGCACGGCGTCCGTGTCGAGCGTGATGCCGTCGGCCGAAGTGCGGTGCACGGTCGAGTCGGTGAGATGGGCGCTCGCACGGGAGGCGATCTGGACGCCAGTGCCCTTGATCTCGTACACCTCGCAGCCGATCGCGTCGAGGCCACTGCCCTCGCCCGTGACGCTGAGGCCCGCGCCCGAGGTGTGATGCACCCGGCAGCGCTCCAGCCTCGGATGCGCGCCGCCGCGGACGGAGACGCCGGACTGACCGGCCGAGACCACCTCGCACTCCTCGAACACCCCGCCGGCGCCGTCCAGTACGCCGATACCGACCCCCGCCGGATTATCGACGGTGCAGCGGCGGACGGTGGGGCGGGCCCCGCCGCGCACTTCGAGACCGGCAGCGGAACGGGTCACGATCCGCAGATCGATCAACTCGGGAGTGCCGTCCTCGACCAGCAGCGCGGGCGCAGCCGCGTCCTGCCCCTCCACATGGAGGTCCTGGACGATGGCGGAAGCGCGCACGGTGAGCGGCACTCCGTCGGCGGGCGCGATGCGCACCGAGCCGACCGCGCCCTCGGAGCCGCGCAGCGTGACCGCCCTCTGGACGACGAGATTCTCGCGGTACGTCCCCGGCGCGATGGTGAGGACGTCACCGTCCCCTGCGGCCTCCAGGGCTGCGGCGAGTGAGGGGTACTCGCCCGTGCGGCGCCGCCACCGCGATGTGCCGGTGTGCGTCACCTGGACCGTGCCCTGTGCCATGGTGCTGCTCTGCCCCCACCTCGTGATCTGCTCCGCCGCGTCTCTGAGGGGGACGCCCCCTGACCCCCGAGGGGATTGCCCAACCGTAGCGCGCGCGACGAGCGGGGATTGACGAGACGTGACGGTCAGCTGCCGGCGCCCGTACGACCCCAGTCGGGGCCCGCCGCGGCCCAGCCCCGGTCGAGGCGCGCGTATCTGCGTCGAACGAGTCGCCAGACGACCAGCCGTCTGGCGCATTCGACGAGCCCCGCGGCGGCGAACGCGGCACCGATCCCCGCCAGGACGGCGTGCACACCGGCGGTCGCCGCGTCCATCGGGCGATTGACGATCCGGCCCGCCGGGTCGGTCCAGATGGTGAACGTGTCGCCGGGCCGGACGGTCCGCAGCACGGTGGAGACGGTGCCGGTGTGCCGACTGCCGTCCGCCGCCGTCCACTTCGCGACGACCGGCCGGCGCTGCTCGCCGGCCGCGGAGGACTCGGGGTCGTACGGGGCGGGCTTGTGCGGCGGGGCCGGTCTCAGCACCGTCGCGGTGACCGCATGACGCTGCTGGCGCTGCATGCGCACCGACTGGCGCAGCGATTCGTCGGTCAGGTTCGCGGTGATCCAGCCGACGGCCGGGGCCGCGGTGACGAGAAGTACGGCGGCGACCAGCGCCACGCACGCCTCGAAGAGATCGGTCGCACGGCGCAGGGGATTGTGGCGCCAGCGCCAGACGCCTGTGGCTGTTCGCACTGTCCTGCACCCCCTTCCGCGTCCGTCATAGCCCTGTACGGCGGGGCATAAGCACGGGTGTCGCGAAGAGAGAGGAAAGTCACCCCCCACTCATCCCGCCACCAGTCCAACGCGTAGGTCACCGCGGGGTGTTCCCGCTTCCGGCAGGTTCTGGTCGGGGGCCTAGGCGAGGACGGTGACTGCGTCGCCGACTCGGATGACGCCGGTCCGCTCCGGCACCAGGCACTGCCCGAAGACCAGCTTTTCCCCGACGCGGCGGTGCCTGGCGAGGGTGCGCAGCGGCTCCTTGCCGCGCTCGGCGGTGCGCTGGTCGGTGGTGGTGATGACGCAGCGGCCGCAGGGCTTGGCCACCCGGAAGGTGACCTCGCCCATCGCGATCCGCCGCCAGTCGTCCTCGGCCCAGGGCGCTGTGCCGTCGACGACGACATTCGGCCGGAACCGGGTCATGGGCAGCGGACCCTCGTCGGCGTGATCACCCTGTGCGATGAGGGAGTTGAGCGCGTCGAGTGAGGCGAGGGTGGTGACCAGCAGCGGATACGCGTCGCCGAGATGGACGGTCTCGCCGGGGAGCGCGTACTCCGGGTCAATGGGGCGCCGATTGGCCGGGTCGTCGAGGTGGACGAGCCGCACTTCGGCATCGAGATAGTCGCTGAACCAGTCGTCCGCGGGCCCCCCGACAGGCACCGTCTCGACCTTGTCCCCGAAAATCTCGACCGCGACAGTCCCGACCGGCTCGGGAACGGCGACGGTCAGAGACTCGTGCCCGGGCGCCGTCAGCCGGATCCCGCCGTCCGGCATCGTCTCGGCACGGGCCAACGCCAGCCGTGGCTGCTGGCGTTGGGTGACCACCTTGGCCGAGGGGTCGATCAGCGTCCACCGACGGTCCCCCGCGAGTCCCCACGGCTCTACGGCCGTCTCGCCGAGTGCGTACCCCGCCACCGATTTGACCGGGTGGACATGGATGGAGCGGATGGTTGGGTTGGTCATACAGCCATAGTGCCAGCCACCACTGACACCCGGCCGGTCAGTACCCCCGGCCTTGGTACGGACGGTTGTACGGGTCGTCGTATGGGGCGGGCGCCGGCGCGGGGCGCGCCGCTGCGGGGCGCATCGCCTCGTATCCGGTGGGCACCGGACGCTGCTGCTGCTGGGGCTGGGGCCCGGGGTACCCGCGCGGCACCGATGCCTGCTGAGGGATGTACGGCGCGGGCGCGTGCTGCAGCGGCATCGGCTGCTGCATCTGCTGCTGCGGGTAGCCGTACGAGCCGTAGGAGGGAGCGGACGAGGGGCCTGCCGGGAGGGCGGGCATGGCCGAGGGGAGCGCCGGCAGATAGCTGTTGCCGGTGTCGTACGCGGCAGGCACTCGGATCGGGGCGATCTGAGGCGTGCCCCGCTCCGCGACCAGGGAGTCGTAGATCGGGGTGTCGGGGAACGACGGCGCGGAGTAGTAACCGCCGCCGTAGGTGGCGCGGGGGGAGGTCATGGCACATAAGTTAAGCCCACGATGTGCTGGTTGGGGAGCCCGATAAGAGGGTTGTTTCGGTAGATGCGAGTGACGCCAGATCCCCAATGCGAGCGAATCCGGGGAAAACGGTCGCCGGGAAGCGCATAGATCGTGTAAAGGGCAAGCTGAGAGCGGGTTACCCACGGATCGGTCCGGGCGCCGCAGGCGCCCTGGGGATTAGGTTGGCGGTAGATGAATTCTTGTCAGACCCACTCGCGATGGGGGCGAGCATGTCCATGCTAAAAGGGGCCAATACTCCGGTGCCGACGCAGCACGTCCGCGTCGAATTGGGATGGCGTTCAGGCCCGGGTGCGCCGGATGTGGACGCTTCGGCGCTCCTCCTCGCATCGGGAAAGGTCCGCTCCGACGCGGACTTCGTCTTCTACAACCAGCCGGCGCACGCCTCGGGAGCCGTACGCCACGAGGGGAAGCAGAACGCGCCGGACAGCGTGACGGATCTGCTGTCGGTCGACCTCGCGCGCGTGGAGCCCGCGATCGAGAAGATCGTGCTGGCCGCTTCGGCCGACAGTGGCAGCTTCGGGCAGGTGCCCGGCCTCTACATCAAGGTCCTTGACGCGAAGTCCGGCGCCGAGATCGCGAGATACGACAGCCAGGACGCGACGGTCGAGACGGCCTTTGTGCTCGGCGAGCTGTACCGGCGGCAAGGCGCGTGGAAGTTCCGTGCGGTGGGCCAGGGCTACAGCACCGGACTCGAGGGCCTGGCGACGGACTTCGGCATCTCGGTCGACGAGCCTGCGCAGGCTGCCGCGGCTGCCGGTCCGGCGGCTCCTGCCACGCGCCCGGCCCCTGCCGCTCCCGCCACGTCCGCGGCGCCGGTCACCCCCGTGAAGCCCGCGTCTCCGCCGCCGTCGCCTCCTTCCGCTCCCGTACGTCTGAGCAAGGTGACGCTGACGAAGGAGACCCCGTCCGTCTCCCTGACCAAGCAGGGCGGCACCTCCGGCGCGATGCGCGTCAACCTCAGCTGGCAGGTGCGCAAACAGTTCCAGAGCTGGGGCGCGAAACTCGGCCGGGCCGTCGCCATGCACGCCGACCTCGACCTCGACCTGTGCGCGCTCTACGAACTGACCGACGGCCGCAAGGGCGTCATCCAGGCCCTCGGCAACGCCTTCGGCTCGCTCCAGCAGCCCCCGTACATCCATCTCGACGGTGACGACCGCACCGGCGGGACGTCCGGCGAGAACCTCACCATCAACCTGGACCACAAGGACCGGCTCCGCCGCGTCGTCATCTTCGTGACCATCTACCAGGGCGCGCGAAGCTTCGCCGACCTGGACGCGACGGTCACCCTCCAGCCACAGAACGGCGCCGCCATCGACTTCTCGCTCGGCGAGTGCACCGTGCCGTCGACCGTCTGCGCGCTCGCATTGATCACCAACACCGGCTCGGATCTCGTCGTCCAGCGCGAAGCCCGCTTCCTGGTACCGGAGCGTGGTGTGAGCCCCCAGCGGACGATCGACCACGCGTACGGCTGGGGCATGAACTGGACGCCCGGCAGGAAGTGACGCCCGTCGGGCAGGTCACCGGTCCGGCGCGGCCTCGGGACGGGCGTACGTACGCCCCTTCCAGGCCGCGCCGCGCCCGCGGTAGTGCTGCACCGCCGAATCGACGGTCATCAGCAGATAGAGCAGCGCGGTGAAGGGCAACAGGGGCGCGAGCAGCAGCGGCTGCCGGTAGTAGCGCAGCATCGGCAGATACGTCCCCGTCATCACGGCCCACGCGAGCCCCCCGGCCCAGCCGGCCGCCGCATCGTGCCCCCACACGCCGGCGCACAGCGTGACGGGCGGCGCGAGATACACCAGCGCGAGCCCCGCCACGGTCCCGGTCAGGAGCAGAGGACTGTGCAGCAGTTGGGCGTACGCGCTGCGCGACACCATCCGCCACAGGTTCGCCAGCCGCGGGTACGGCCGCACGCTGTCCACCCGGTCGGCCAGTCCCAGCCAGATCCGGCCGCCCGTGCGCTGCACGGCCCGCGCCAGCGACACATCGTCGATCACCGCCTGCCGGATCGACTCCGGAACGCCCGCCCGCTCGGCCGCTTCCGCGCGCAGCAGGACGCAGCCGCCCGCCGCGGCCGCCGTCCGCGCCCCCGTGCGGTTCACCCACCGGAAGGGGTAGAGCTGCGAGAAGAAGTAGACGAAGGCAGGCACGATCAGCCGCTCCCACCCGCTCGCGACGCGCAGCCGCGCCATCTGGGAGACGAGATCCAGCCCGTTCGTGCGGGCGGCGGCCACCAACTCGCGCAGACTGTCCGGCTCATGCGCGATATCGGCATCGGTGAGGAGCAGATACTCGGAACCGTCCGCCCGGGCCGACGCGATGCCGTGCCGGAGCGCCCAGAGCTTCCCGGTCCAGCCGGGCTCCGGCTCGCCGGGGGAGACCACGCGCAGCGGGAGGCCCCCATGACGCTCGGAGAGGGAACGGGCCAGTTCCCCCGTGCCGTCGGTACTGCCGTCGTCGACCAGCACGATCTCCGCGCGGCCGGGATAGACCTGCGCCAGCAGCGAGGGCAGGCTGACGGGCAGCACCTCGGCCTCGTCCCGCGCGGGGACGACAACGGCGACATCCGGCCAGTGATCGGGAGCCTCTCCAACGGCGACATCCGGCCACTGGTCCGGTGCCTCGCGCCGGGGCAGCCGCTGGTCCGTACGCCAGAAGAAGCCCTGCCCGAGCAGCAGCCACCCCCATGCGGCCAGCGATCCGACGGCGATCCAGGCAACGGCGCTCATTCGCCGCAGTCTGCCCCACCGCGCCAGTACCGCAAGGGCAGTCGACTATGGTGACCGGGTGAAGATCGCGCTCATGGACTCCGGAATCGGCCTGCTCCCGGCCGCCGCCACGATACGCCGGCTGCGGCCCGACGCGGATCTCGTCCTCTCCTGCGACCCCGACAGCATGCCTTGGGGCCCGCGTACGCCCGACGATATCGCCGCGCGAGCACTCGCCGTGGCCAGGGCGGCGGCCCTGCACAGCCCCGACGCCCTGATCGTCGCCTGCAACACCGCGTCGGTGCACGCCCTGCGCGCTCTGCGCGCCGAGCTGGAGCCCGGGATCCCGGTCATCGGCACGGTCCCCGCGATCAAGCCGGCCTCGGCCGGCGGCGGCCCCGTCGCGATCTGGGCCACTCCCGCCACCACGGGCAGCCCGTACCAGCGTGATCTCATCCGGGACTTCGCCGACTCGGTCGCCGTCACCGAGGTGCCCTGCCCCGGGCTCGCGGACGCCGTGCAGCTGGCTGACGAGAGCGCCATCGACGCGGCCGTGGCTGCCGCGGCCGCTCTCACCCCCAGTGATGTAAGGGCCGTTGTCCTGGGCTGCACCCATTACGAGCTGGTCGTCGACCGGATCCGTGCCGCTGTCGGAGACGCGGTGGTTCTGCACGAGTCGGCCGGGGCGGTCGCGGCGCAGGCACTGCGCCGTATAGGCGAGAAGCCGGCTCCCGACGCCGCGCCGAGCGGCCGGCTCACTGTGCTGCTCAACGGCCGCGAGTCCCCCCTGCCCGAGCAGGCGCTCAGCTATCTGGAAGGCATCCTGCTGCAGGCAGTGAGCCCCGCGCACTGATCGTGACAGTGCCAGCTCAGAGCGCATCCGGAAGCCCGCAAAAGGACTGCTCGTCAGCCCTGATCCACATGGCCGAGACCATGCCCTGCCGCGGGAATCTGAGTACTCTGCTTGCCATGAGGGACCACATCCGCGACTTGGGGCACCCCCCAGACCCCCCGCCCGCGATCTGGACCGGCCGCGCGACCAACCGCATTCAGTGGCTGCTCGCAGCAGTGGGTGCCGCCTGTATGGCGCTCGGCATCGAGCTGGCCGTCGACTACGCATGGACCTCGGACATCGTCCCCCTGCTGATGTCCGTCATCGGCTGCGTCGCGGCCGGCCTGATGATCCTCTACGGGACTCTCGCGTTCGTCCATGTGGCGGTCAAGGTCGACAGCGACGCCGTCGAGGTGCGCTGCGGCCACATCGGCCTGCCGCGTCGGCGGATCCCGCTCTCCCATGTGGTTCACGCGGAGTTCGTATCGAAGGTCACTCCATGTCAGTGGGGCGGCTGGGGTTACCGCTGGCGCCCGGAGAAGGGCACGGCCGTGGTCGTACGTCGCGGGGAGGGCCTCGTCGTCACGCTGGGCGACGGCAGGATCTTCACGGTGACCGTGGACGACGCGGAAGCGGCGGTGCGGGCGATCCGCGAACGCCTCCACCTGGCGGGAACGGCCAGGCACGCGGAGGCGTAGTGCCGCGCTGTACCGCTAAGTCGCGCGACTGTCCGCCGCCGTCCGGCGCGCCGCCTGCGTACCCGCCCCCACCTCGTCCTCGGCCGCTGCGCGTGCCGTCGCCAGGCCCGCGAGCAGCCCCGCGCCCGCCGTCACCGGGGCGAAGCTCAACGCATTGCCGACGCTCGCCAGCAGCGCCAGCGCCGTGAGCGCGGCGCCCGCGCTCACAACCACCGGCGTGGAGCGGGGTGAGCGCAACAGGCCGTACAGCATCCAGCCGAACGCCGCCCCCAGCAGCGCCACCCCCACCACACCCTGCTCGGCCGCCTGCTGCAGCCAGGCGGAGTGCGGCTTGCCGTCGGAACCGATCGACTGCTGCGCCGTGCTGCTCAGCTTGCCGAAGCGGTCGGGGCCCACACCCCGTATCGGATCCTCCTGGACGAGAGCGATGGCGTCCTGCCACAACGCCACCCGGTTCTGGGTCAGCTGGCCCTCCAGCGAGACGGTCAGCCCGTCCGGCAGGGCGTCTTCGGCCACGCCCCAGGACGTGGCGACGACCAGGCCCGCGACGAGGGCCAGCCCTCCGAGCGCCACCGTCCGCCGGCGCATCCGGACGGCCGCGAGCGAGCAGAGCAGCACGCCGAGCGCGGCAGCGAACCCGACCACGGATCCCAGTGCCGGCGCGGCGCAGGCGACGGCGAGCGCCAGCATCCGCAGCCCAAGGCGCAGCACGGGCGGACGGGCGGCAGCGGCGGCGCAGCAGGCAGCGCCCGCGGCGAGGACCAGCAAGGCGGCGGCCGCGCCCGTATGCCCGGCCTGGGTGGCCGCGCCGACGTTCGCGCCGGGGACTCCCTGCCGCGAGGCGATTGCCAGGCCGAGGGCCGCGAGCGCCGCGGCCGACGCAGCGGCAACGGGCAGGAGCGTGCCGCAGATACGGCCGCAGGCATACCCGGCGGCTACTGCGAACACCGCGAGCAGCGCACCCTCGGGCCGGGCCTCTCGCCCCGCCGCACTGATCAGCGACCAGACGGCGCACCCGCTCAGGACGACGACGCCTACGACATCGGTCGCGCCACCGCGCTCCCGCGCCGCGGACCGGCTGTCCGGTGCAGCCATCCCGTCGACCCCCCGACCTGTGACGGGCCCTGCCGCAGCAGCCGAACCGGGTCGGGTGGCAGGGACTGGCGCACACGGTAACGGCAGAGACGGGGGTTTGTGGATGGATCGCGCAGGAACGTTGCGGCAGCTGAGGTCCCTCAGTCCGGCTCCCGCCTCGGTCCGCACTGCCGACAGCGCGGACCGGACTGCCGGGAGCACCGCCGGCCGCCGTAGACTCCGCCAGGTGAGCGCCACCATCACCATCGTCGACACCCCTCAGCCCGCCACCGCCGGAGGCCGACCGTTGCTGCGCCGGTTCGTACGGCCGGGTGCCGCCGCGCTGTCCGGGGTGCTGCTCTTCCTGAGCTTCCCGCCGCGGCCCCTGTGGTGGCTGGCGCTGCCCGCCTTCGCCCTGCTCGGCTGGACGCTGTACGGACGACGGCCGCTGCCCGCCCTCGGTCTCGGCTACCTCACCGGCCTCGGCTTTCTGCTGCCGCTCCTCATCTGGACGGGCGAGGAGGTCGGCCCGGTGCCGTGGGTGGCACTGGCCGCAGTGGAAGCGATCTTCGTGGCGCTCGCCTGCCTGGGCATCGCCGCGGTCTCCCGGCTGCCGGTATGGCCGCTGTGGGCGGCCGCCGTGTGGATCGTGGGCGAGGCGGCCCGCGGCCGGGTGCCGTTCGGCGGCTTCCCCTGGGGCAAGATCGCCTTTGGTCAGGCGGACGGCGTCTTCCTGCCGCTCGCGGCGCTCGGCGGCACGCCGCTGCTCGGATTCGCCGTCGTACTGTGCGGATTCGGGCTGTACGAGACCGCCCGCCGGGTCCTCGCCCACCGGCGCACCGGCGAGCTGCCGCGCAGCGCCGCGGCCGCCGCGCTCCTCAGCGTGCTCGTCCCCGTCACCGCGGCACTTGCCGCCCTGCCGCTCGTCGACGACTCCGCCGAGGACGGCACCGCGACGGTCGCCGCAATCCAGGGCAATGTGCCGCGCCTGGGGCTCGACTTCAACTCCCAGCGCCGTGCGGTCCTGGACAACCACGCAGACCGTACCGAGCAGCTCGCCGCCGATGTGAAGGCGGGCAAGGTGGCCGAGCCGGACTTCGTGCTGTGGCCGGAGAACTCCTCGGACCTCGACCCGTACCGCAACCGAGACGCCTGGGTGGTCATCGACGACGCGGTGAGGGCGATCGGCGTGCCGACCGTCGTCGGAGCCGTGGTGACACCCGACACCGGCAAGCTCCGTAACACCCTGATCGAATGGGACCCCACGCGCGGCCCGGTCGACACCTACGACAAGCGCCATGTGCAGCCGTTCGGCGAGTACATCCCGATGCGTTCCTTGGTGCGGCTCATCAACTCGGATGTAGACCGGGTCCGCCGGGACTTCGGCCCCGGCCACAAGGTGGGCGTTTTCGATCTGGGAGGCACCAAGGTCGGCATGGTCACCTGCTTCGAGGCGGCGTTCGACGACGCGGCGAGGGACACCGTCACGCATGGTGCCCAGCTGATCTCCGTACCCAGCAACAACGCCACGTTCGGACGTAGCGAGATGACGTATCAGCAGCTGGCGATGTCGAGGGTGCGGGCCGTCGAACACGGGCGCTCGGTCGTCGTCCCCGTCACCAGCGGTGTCAGCGCGGTGATCATGCCGGACGGGAAGATCGTTCAGAAGACGAAGATGTTCACCCCGGACGCGCTGGTCGCCGAGGTGCCGCTGCGCTCGTCGCTGACTCCGGCGACGCGGCTCGGGACCTGGCCGGAGCGCTTCCTGGTGCTGGTCGGGGCGGGCGGTCTGGGCTGGGTGGTCGTTCGGGGCATGCGCGCTCGGCGGGAACTGCGGGTGGAGCGGTCGGAGGGGTCGTAGTAGCGGGTGCACCCGGTCGGCGTAGCGGGTGGAGCGGTCGGAGCCGGGCCCGGTCTGCGCCGGTTAGGGTCGACGGCATGGCAACCCCTGACTTCATCCGCGAGATCCGGGCCACCGCCGGGCATCAGCTTCTCCTCCTGCCTGGCGTCAGCGCGGTCGTTTTCGACGACGAGGGGCGGGTGCTGCTTGGCAGACGTGCCGACACCGGCACGTGGTCGATCATCGGCGGAATTCCGGAGCCCGGGGAGGAGCCGGCCGTAACGGCTGTCCGGGAGGTGTACGAGGAGACCGCGGTGCAGTGTGTCGCGGAGCGGGTCGTGCTTGTCCAGGCGCTGCGGAAGCCGGTCACCTACCCCAATGGCGACCAGTGCCAGTTCATGGACATCTGCATCCGTTGCCGGGCGGTGGGCGGACAGGCTCGCGTCAATGATGACGAGTCGCTCGAGGTGGGGTGGTTCTCCGCGGACGCGCTGCCGGAGCTGAAGGAATTCGCGCTCTTCCGGATCAAGCAGGCGCAGACCGAGGGACCGGCATGGTTTCAACCCACCATCGAGCAGTGAAGTGTGGGTGGTGACCACATCGGTGGGGGGTTGATCACTGCCTAGGGTGCGAAGCATGACCGCGCCCACCACACCAGGTCCCGCACCTCACTCCCGTCCTCATCATCCTCGTACGGTCGACCTCGACCTCGGCGGCCGTACGGCACTCGTCACCGGCGCGGCGGGCGGCATCGGCCGAGCCTGCGCGCTGCGGCTGGCGGCAGCCGGTGCGGTGGTCAGGGCCGTCGACCGGGACGCCGAAGGGCTTGAAGCTCTTGCCGCGGACTCCCCGGGGCTGGCCGGCGCCGTGGAGCCGCAGGTCCTGGACCTCACCGACCTTGATGCGGCGGAGGCGGCGGCTGCCGGGGCGGACATCCTGGTCAACAATGCGGGGCTGCAATTGGTCCGGCCCATCGAGGAGTTCCCGCCGGACGTCTTCCACACCGTGCTCACCGTGATGCTGGAAGCACCGTTCCGGCTGATCAGGGGCGCGCTGCCGCACATGTACGCCCAGGAGTGGGGCCGAATCGTCAATATCTCCTCGGTGCATGGGCTGCGAGCCTCTGCCTTCAAGTCCGCCTATGTGGCCGCCAAACACGGTCTGGAGGGGCTTTCGAAGACGGCGGCCCTGGAGGGCGCTCCACATGGGGTGACGTCCGTATGCGTCAATCCCGGCTATGTCCGCACACCACTGGTCGAGCGACAGATCGTCGATCAGGCCGCGGCCCATTCCGTGGCCGAGGAGCGCGTCCTCGCCGACGTACTGCTCAAGGACTCCGCGATCAAGCGGCTGGTCGAGCCGGAAGAGGTCGCCGAAGCCGTGCTGTACCTGTGCAGTCCGCAGGCATCCTTCATCACCGGCACCTCACTCGCGATCGACGGCGGCTGGACCGCCCACTAGGCATCCGGGGCCTCCCCGGACATCCCGCGGCCGCCGGCGAGGGGTGACGCGGTTATCCACAACGGCTTCGTCGTCCACAGGGCTGGTGCGACCACCCGTACGGCAGGTAATCCTGTGTCCATGTCCCACGATCAAGCCTCCTACCTGGAGCTCCTCGCACGCGGTGCCGCCGCCGAGGCGTACGACCGTCCCGTGCTGCTCGCCCGTGCCAGCGGCACGGCACCGGACGAGCTCGCCGCCATCGAGCACGCCAAGCAGCTCGCGCTGCGGGTGCGCGCCGAGCTGGAGGGGCGGCGACGGCGCGAGGCCGAGCTTTCCGCGCTCTTCGAGACCGCGCACGACCTGGCGGGTCTGCGCGACCTCGACGCCGTGCTGCGGGCGATCGTGCAGCGCGCACGATCGCTGCTCGGCACCGAGGTCGCGTATCTGAGTCTCAACGACCCGTCGGCGGGCGACACCTATATGCGGGTCACGGAAGGCTCGGTGTCGGCGCGCTTCCAGCAGTTGCGGCTCGGCATGGGGGAGGGGCTCGGCGGGCTCGTCGCCCAGACTGCCCGGCCGTATGTCACCGACAGCTATTTCGACGACGCCCGCTTCGAGCACACGCGAACAATAGACACGGCCGTCAGCGACGAGGGCCTGGTCGCGATCCTCGGGGTGCCGCTGATGCTTGGCAGTCAGGTGATCGGCGTGCTCTTCGCCGCCGACCGCCGCGAGAGAGTCTTCGAACGCGAACAGGTCGCGCTGCTGGGCTCGTTCGCCGCGCACGCGGCTGTCGCCATCGACACCGCGAACCTGCTGGCGGAGACCCGTTCTGCGCTCGCCGAGCTGGAGCGGGCCAATGAAATCATCCGGGACCACAGCGGCGTCATCGAGCGTGCCTCGGAGGTCCACGACCGGCTGACCGAGGTGGTGCTGCGCGGCGGAGGCGTTCACGATGTGGCCGCCGCCCTGTCCGAAGTCCTGGACGGCGCGGTGGAGTTCACCGACGACGACCTCGATGCGACCGGCGCCGACGGCCGTGCGATACGGCACGGAGACGACTGGGTGGCAGCGGTCTCGGCGGGCGGCGAGATGCTGGGCGCCCTGGTGCTCCGGGGCCGACGGGACCTCGATCCCGTCGACCGGCGCACGTTGGAGCGCGCCGCCATGGTCACCTCGCTGCTGCTGCTCGCCCGGCGCTCCGCCCACGACGCCGAACAGCGAGTACGGGGCGAGCTGCTCGACGACCTCCTGGATGCCGCCGACCGCGACCCCCGGCTGCTGCGTGAGCGGGCCGCGCGGCTTCGGGCCGACCTGGACGCCCCGCATGTGGTGCTCGCCGCCCGCATCGACGGCCCCGGCACGGACGCCGCGGACCGGGAGGCGGCACGCTGGGACACGACCGGCCGGGACACTGCGGGCCGGGACTCCGCTGCCGTCGAGCGGGAGACCGCGGACCGTCAGCGTCTGTGGTCCGCCGCCTCGCACCTGGCGGCGACCCGCTCGGGCCTGGCGGCTGCTCGCGACGGCGGCACCGTATTGCTGCTGCCGCTCGGCCCCGAGGACACCGCGTCCGACCTCGCCCGTCAGACCGCCAGACAACTGGGCGACACACTCAGGGAGTTGGTCACCGTTGGCGCGTCCGCGCCGGTTGCCGCGCCGGCCGGCGATCCGCGCCCGATAGCCGGCGCGTACGCACAGGCGCGTCGCTGCCTCGACGCTCTGCACCTGCTCGGCCGCTCCGGACAGGGCGCAGCCGCACAGGACTTGGGGTTCCTCGGCCTGCTGCTCGCCGACCCCGGCGACATCGACGGCTTCGTACAGCGCACGATGGGCGAGGTCGTCGAGTACGACCGACGGCGCGGCACCGACCTGGTGCGTACGCTCGACGCGTACTTCGCGAGCGGCATGAGCCCGGCCCGTACGAAGGACGACCTGCACGTCCATGTGAACACAGTGGCCCAGCGCCTGGAACGAATAAGCCGGCTGCTCGGCCCCGACTGGCAGTCACCGGCGAGGGCGCTGGAGATCCAGCTGGCACTGCGACTGCATGCGATGTCTGCGGCGGTCGCGCACTGAACGCGCCGCTGCGCGGACCCCGTTGGGACCCGCGCAGCGCCGTAAGCCCTGAGCCTGTCTGTTGCCTCTCTGCCTCTCTGTCTGTCAGGCGGTTCGCGCATCGGCCGGCTGAGCCGCGGCCGCGCCGTCCACCGGCTCGGCCTCGATCGCGGTCAGGTCCCGCTGTCGCGTCTCGCGCGCACAGCCGATGGCCACGACGGTGACCAGCGCGGCCGCGATGACGTACAGAGCGATCGGCGTCGACGAGTTGTAATCGGCGAGAAGCGCGGTGGCGATCAGCGGCGCCGGGGCGCCGGCCGCGACCGATGAGAACTGTGCACCGATGGAGGCCCCGGAGTAGCGCACACGCGTGGCGAACATCTCGGAGAAGAACGCCGCCTGGGGTGCGTACATCGCCCCGTGCAGCACGAGGCCCACAGTGACGGCGAGCAGCAGACTGCCGAAGTTGCCCCTGTCGATCAGCGCGAAGAACGGGAACATCCAGGCACCGACACCGATCGCGCCGATGAGATACACAGGCCTGCGCCCGATCCGGTCCGACAGCGCGCCCCATGCCGGGATGACCGCGAAGTGCACGGCCGAGGCAATGAGCACGGCATTGAGCGCGGTCTGCTTACTGAGCTCCACCGCGGTCGTCGCGTAGACGAGGATGAAAGCGGTGATGACGTAGTAACTGATGTTCTCCGCCATCCGCGCGCCCATCGCCACCAGCACATCGCGCCAGTGGTGCCGCAGCACGGCGACGAGCGGCATCTTCTCGACCTGCCCGGAGGCCGCCTTGCGCTCCTCGGCCTGTGCCAGGGCGGCCTTGAAGACCGGAGATTCGTCGACAGAGAGACGTATCCACAAGCCGACGATCACGAGCACACCCGAGAGGAGGAAGGGTATGCGCCAGCCCCATGAGATGAAGGCAGCGTCCGATAGCAACGCGGTGAGAGCGGAGAGCACGCCGGTGGCGAGCAGCTGTCCGGCGGGCGCCCCGGTCTGCGGCCAAGAGGCCCAGAACCCTCGCCGCTTGGCGTCCCCGTGCTCCGACACGAGCAACACGGCCCCGCCCCACTCACCGCCGAGCGCGAACCCCTGCACCAGCCGCAGCATGGTGAGCAGCACGGGCGCGGCGCTTCCGATGGTGGCGTGCGTCGGCAGCAGCCCGATGGCGAAGGTCGCCCCACCCATCAGCAGCAGACTCAGCACCAGCAGCTTCTTGCGGCCGAGCCGGTCGCCGTAGTGCCCGAAGACCAGTGCCCCGATAGGGCGGGCGGCGAAGCCGACGGCGTAGGTGAGGAAGGAGAGCAGAGTTCCGACGAGCGGGTCGGAGCCGGGGAAGAACAGCTTGTTGAAGACCAGCGCGGCGGCTGAGCCGTAGAGGAAGAAGTCGTACCACTCGATGGTGGTCCCGATGAGGCTCGCGGCGACAATGCGCTTGAGTGAACTGGGAGCTGGTGGAGCGGTGGCAGAGGCGGCCATGGGTACCACTTCCGGGCGGGGGACGAGGACGGTTCGTGTCGCCACACCGTAGGAAGATGCAGGTCAGGGGCACATGTGGTGGGACACCACAGTTCTTGCTGCGGGAGTGCGCGCGACCACCATGAGAGCGATGTCGGACCCGGTGGGGAGGCATGCTGGGCGACCCGACGCCCCGGAGCGCCACATCACTGACGAACGAACATTGACTGTTCGCTTCGCTGCTCAGGTAGGGCGGCCATTGGCGTCGACCGCAAGAGTCTTGTCCTCGGCACCTGCCCGGAGAACACCGTCGACTGCCACACAGACAGCGAAGACACGGTCGTGGCCGGGGTCGTTCCCAGCGGCCGGTTTCCGGGAGTCCGGGCTGCCCGGGCTGTCGGGGCTGTCTTCCTACGCTGCGAAGAGATCAGCCCAGTGGGTGATTCCACCGGTGTGGACGTGTATGCCGCAGCGGGCCGACAGGGCGGTGATTATGGCGATTCCCCGGCCGTGCTCGTCCGGGTCAGCCGACTGCCTGGCTGGGAGGGCGCGGCCCGTGTCGGTGACTTCGACGCGCAGGGCTCTGCGTTCGTCGACGCGGACCCACGACAACCGCAGCGTCGCCGGTGGCAGGGCGTGGACGAGCGCATTGGTCAGCAGCTCCGAGGCCACCAAGACCGCATCCATGGTGACGTCCGGGGGAAGGCCCCACTCGGCGAGCACCGCGCGGACACGTCCGCGTACGACCGAGACGGCCCGCGGGGAATGCGGCACGGGAGAGACATGATCGACTGCCTCGTGGGCCACGGTGTTGAGCTGAGCTGCCATCTGCCCTCCTCGGCGAGCGCTGCCGGCGGGATGCCGACCTCAATGCACGTTAGGGAGCGATATGAGGCCGGTCAATAAACAGCGGTCGGCATTACCGAACGGGAGACCTGGATCCGGAAAAATCATCGTATTAGACGCACCAAGACCGGTAAGGACGGACCTAGAATCGCCTTATGGCCGGCCCAGTCCAGTCCATCGAACGGGCGGCGGCAATCCTGCGCCTGCTCGCCGGCGGCCCTCGTCGGCTCGGACTGGGTGAGGTGGCCGCGTCGCTCGGGCTCGCGAAGGGCACCGCCCACGGCATTCTGCGCACCCTGCAGCACGTGGATTTCGTGGAGCAGGACGCGGCGACGGGAAAGTATCAGCTCGGGGCGGCGCTGCTCCACCTCGGCACCAGTTACCTCGACGTCAACGAGCTGCGGTCGCGCTCCATCAACTGGGCCGACGCCCTGGCCGGCCGCAGCGGGGAGGCGGTCCGTCTGGGCACGCCCCTGGAGGGCAGGGTGCTCATCATCCACCATGTCTTCCGGCCCGACGACACACTCCAGACCCTGGACGTGGGCTCTCTGCTGCCGCTGCATGCCTCCTCGCTCGGCAAGGTCTTGCTGGCCTTCGGGACCGCGACGGTGGAGTCGGCGCTCGAGGTCGGGCTGGAGGCGTACACCCGGCACACCCTGGTAGTCCGGGAGGATCTCAACCCGGCGCTCGCCGAGATCCGGGAGCAGGGGTGGGCCGCCGAGGTCCAGGAAATGAGTATGGGTGACGCCGGCATCGCGGCGCCCATCCGGGGCCACGGAGGCCTCGTGGTGGGCGCCATCGGCGTGTCCGGCCCGGTCGAGCGGATCTGTGATTCCAAGGGACGGCCTCAGCCGGCCCTGATCACCCTGCTCCGTGAGGCCGCACGGGCGATCTCCAGAAACCTGGGGGCGGCCCGCTGGTAGGTCGCGCCACCGCATCCTCGACGCATCGGAAGGCGGCCCGGATCATGGTTGAACGGTATGTGATGTCCATCGACCAGGGCACCACCTCCACACGATGCATTCTGTTCGACCACCGTGGGCGGTTGGCCGCGGTCGCCCAGCGCGAGCACCAGCAGCATTTCCCCAGACCGGGCTGGGTCGAGCACGATGCCGTCGAGATCTGGCGCAACCTGGGGCGGGTCGTGCCCGAGGCCCTCGCCGGCGTCGGCGTCGGCCGCGACGAGATCACCGCCATGGGGATCGCCAACCAGCGCGAGACGGCAGTGCTCTGGGACCGGCGAACGGGTATGCCGCTCGGCAAGGCGATCGTCTGGCAGGACACCCGCACCGCTGCGCTCGTCGACGACCTCAGAAACCACCCCGGCGACGACTTCTTCCTCGAACGCTGCTGCCTGCCCCCCTCGACGTATTTCTCCGCGCCACGGATCCGCTGGTTGTTCGACCATGTCGAAGGGCTGGAACGGCGTGCCCGGGACGGTGAGGTGCTGTTCGGCACGATAGAGACCTGGCTGATCTGGAATCTCACCGGCGGCACGGCCGGCGGCCTGCACATCACCGACGTCACCAACGCCAGTCGCACCATGCTGATGAACATCCGCACGCTCGACTGGGACGAGGCGCTGCTGGAGTTCTTCGGGGTTCCCCGCGTCATGCTGCCCGAGATCCGGCCCTCGTCGCAGCGCTACGGCGAGGCCCGCTCGGTCCTCCCGGGCGTCCCCATCACGGCCGCCCTCGGCGACCAGCAGGCAGCGCTCTTCGGACAGACCTGCTTCGCCCCGGGCGAGGCGAAGTGCACGTACGGGACCGGCAGCTTCCTGCTGCAGAACACTGGCACTGACGTCGTACGGTCCAGGAACGGGCTCCTGACCACCGTCGCGTACAAGATCGCCGACCAACCGGCGGCCTACGCGCTGGAAGGCCCGATCGCCGTCACGGGCTCGCTGGTCCAGTGGTTCCGTGACCGTCTGGGACTGATCAGCAGCGCCCCGGAGATCGAGACCCTCGCGCGCACCGTCGAGGACAACGGCGGCTGCTACATCGTTCCTGCGTTCTCCGGTCTGTTCGCGCCTCACTGGCGCAGCGACGCCCGCGGGGTCATCGTCGGCCTCACCTCGTACATCACCAAGGGGCACCTGGCCCGAGCCGTGCTGGAAGCCACCGGCTGGCAGACGCGGGAGGTCGTCGACGCCATGAATGCTGACTCCTCGCTCGCCCTGAAGGAGCTCAAGGTCGACGGCGGCATGACATCCGACAACCTGCTCATGCAGTTCCTGGCCGATGTCCTCGACGTGCCCGTGGTACGCCCCCTGGTCGCCGAGACCGTCTCGCTGGGCGCCGCCTACGCCGCAGGGCTGGCCGCCGGCTACTGGCCGGATCTGGAAGTCCTGCGCCGCAACTGGCACCGGGCGGCCCAATGGCTGCCGGACATGGACCCCGCGCAGCGCGAATCGGAATACGACAACTGGCAGCGGGCCGTCGAGCGATCGCTGGGGTGGATCAAACCGCCGAACCGCCCATGATGCGCAAACCATTACGCATTGTGACCGAGGTTCTGTCGTGCAGCGACCCCGTTCCCATGGCTCGCGCGGAGCACTGCCGGTGCCGGTGCCGACGTGGAACCGGTGCTGGTTCAGTGCTGGCCCACTTACCACGATGGCGTAGAAAGCGCAGGCCAACTCTCCAAACGGATGAGTTGTCGTACCACTCGATGGTGGTCCCGATGAGGGTCGCGGCGACAATGCGCTTGAGAGCTGGGGTTGGGGAGCCTCACCCATTTCAAGATCCCACAGCCGTGAACCCCGTCACGAACCTCAGGGGACAGAACATCTGGTCCGACCAGTCTCAGCTTTGGGTGGCGTGGCAGTGACTGTGGTCGACTTCGGGTGGGCGCGGGGCCGGTGTTGCGCCGCGGTCGGTACGCCACTCGATCAGTGCGATGCCCAACGCCGTGCAGATGGCGGCGATGCCGACGCCGACGGACGCTGCCACGGCCTGCCGGTAGTCGTCCCCGCTTGAGGCCAGTACCAGGTAGTACGTGCCGGGCAGTGCGGCCGTCCCCACCGCCCCGCCCAGGCGCTGTCCGGTCTGCAGCGCGCCGCCTGCGGCGCCCGCCATCCGTACTGGAACCTCCCGCAGCGTCATCGTCACATTCGGGGAGATGACGAAGCCACTGCCGATACCGCCCAGGAGGAGGGCGGGGGCGGCGGCCCAGACGGCGACTGATGACGGGGCGAACCAAAGCAGCAGGGCCGCTGCGGCGAGGCCGACAACGACGCCGACCAGGCCGAGCACGGTCAGCAGCCTGCCCATCCGCTCCACAAGCCGTCCGGCTACGAAGGCCGCTCCCGCGGAGCCCACCGCGAACGGTGTCACAGCCAGTCCGGACTGCAGCGGTGAATAGCCCAGGCCGTTTTGGAAGAACAGTGCGAACACGATCCACACACCGCTGAATCCCATGAAGTAGAGCGTTGCCAGGCCGGCACCGGTGGCGTAGCCGCGGGTTTCAGTGAGCAACCTTGGTTGCAGCAGCGGTTCGCCGCCGTGGGCTGCGACTCGGCGCTCCCACCACCCGAAGCCGGCCAGCAGCAGTGCCCCTACGGGGAAGAGCCACCACAGACGGCGCACGCCGTCGGAGTCGGCCAGGACCAACGGCAGCATGACCGCCAGGACACCGCAGCCAAGCAGGGCAACGCCCGACAGATCGAGGTGTCCCTTCTTGCCCGGGGCGACGCGAGGCAGCAGTCGATAGCCGAGCACGAGTGCCACGGCACCAATGGGAACATTGACGAAGAAGATCCAGCGCCAGCCCTGGGGACCGGTGGTCAAGGCGAGGATGAGGCCTCCGGTGATCGGACCGACCGCACTGGAGATGCCGACGATGGCGCCGAACAAGCCGAAGGCACGAGCACGCTCGGCTCCGGCGAACATCTGCTGGATCAGCGCGGAATTCTGAGGAGCAAGGCAGCCGGCGGCGATTCCTTGCGCCATGCGGGCGATGACGAGCAGGGTGATCGTCGGTGCCGCCCCCGCGGCGATGCTGCACAAGACAAAGGCCGCGAGTGCTCCGAGGAAGATCCGACGGCGGCCGATCGCGTCGCCAAGGCGTCCGGCCAGCACCAGCGCAAGGGCGAACGTCAGCGCATACCCGGATACCACCCATTGCACTGAGGCCGGGGAGGCGCCGAGAGCCCTTTGCATCGAGGGCAGCGCGACCGCGACGATCGTCACATCGAGCAGGATCATGAAGCCCGCCACCAGGGTGACCCACAATGCACGCCAGCGGCTCGGATCCGGCCGGCCTGCTGACGTCGCCGTGCCTGGTTGTCGCCTACTCGGTTCCACAGGGGGCTCCTTTCGACGGAGGCACGGCCCAGTGTCCGAGCACACGACAGGCCGGACATCGCGTGAATACGTACTTCGAAGCTCTGCGGTGCGACGAATTCGACTCGAGTCGAGTCGCCATTTTATGCGACATAAGCCCAGCCGCCGGGCTGCGCTGCGGGAAGCTAGCGAGGTGCCGCGAGGACGTCCCGGAGTACGTCCTCCAGCGTGACGCGGGCGAGTTCGCGTCCCAGGGTCTCCTCGATGCCCTCGTAGATGCCCTGCCGGGCGCGCTTGCTGCCTCCTCAGGGAATGCCGTCATGAAGGCGTCGACGGCGGCGCTGTCGGCCTCCAGGTGGAATTGCAGGCCCCATGCGCTGCCGCTCACCCGTACCTGGACGGGTGAGCGGTCGCACGAGGCGAGCAGCGCCGCCCGGTCCGGGAGGTCCACGGTGTCGCCGTGCCAGTGCAGCACCAGAGCTGTTCGGGCAGGTCTGCGAACAAGGGGTCCGCGTCCGCCGACGGGGAGAGGCGGATCAGATGCATCCCACATGGCGTGAATGCCCCCACATGCGAAAGAGGTCAGTGTTTCGCCTGGACCATGCGTGATTCTGCTCGATCTCACGGTGCTGGTCCAGCGCGTGTGTGACGGGCGTTACCGTCCATGATCGGCCGGGGTCACATCGACGTAATGGGCGTTTCGTACTGTCGGGGGCACGATCCGATCCACAGAGAGGCCTCCCGGTGACCACACAGGAGTCGCGGACCGGTAGCGCCGAGGTTCGGACGGTCTGCTCGTACTGCGGTGTGGGCTGCGGGATGGTCCTCGACATCGCGTCCGGCCCCGACGGCCGCCGCAAGGTCCTCAAGGCATCGGGCGACAAGGCACACCCGGCCAACTTCGGCCGGCTGTGCACCAAGGGCGCGACAACGGCCGACATGCTCGCTGCCCCCGGCCGGCTGACCTCCGCACTCGTGCGCACCGAGCGCGGGGCCGAGCCCGTACCCGTTGATGTAGACGAGGCGATCACCAGCACGGCGCAGAGGCTGCGGACCATCATCGACGAGCATGGGCCCGACGCCTTCGCGTTCTACGTGTCCGGGCAGATGAGCCTGGAGGCCCAATACTTGGCGAACAAGCTGGCCAAGGGCTTCGTCCGCACCAACCAGATCGAGTCCAACTCCCGGCTGTGCATGGCGAGCGCGGGCAGCGGCTACAAGCTCTCCCTCGGCGCCGACGGCCCGCCCGGTTCCTATCAGGACTTCGAACATGCGGATGTCTTCTTCGTCATCGGCTCCAACATGGCGGACTGCCACCCGATCCTCTTCCTACGGCTGATGGAGCGGGTGAAGGCGGGGGCCAAGCTGATCGTCGTCGACCCGCGGCGCAGCGCCACCGCCGACAAGGCGGATCTCTTCCTGCAGATCAAGCCGGGGACCGACCTGGCTCTGCTCAACGGCCTGCTGCACCTCCTGTACGAGAACGGTCACACGGACGCCGACTTCATAACGGAGCGCACCGTCGGCTGGGAGGCGATGCCGGAGTTCCTGGCCGACTACCCGCCTGCGACCGTCGCCGAGATCACCGGAATCCCGGAGGCTGACATACGCCGGGCGGCGGAGTGGATCGGCGAAGCCGGGGAGTGGATGAGCTGCTGGACCATGGGGCTCAACCAGTCCACCCATGGCACCTGGAATTCCAACGCCCTGATCAATCTGCACCTGGCGACCGGCGCGATATGCCGCCCGGGCAGCGGCCCGTTCTCGCTCACCGGCCAGCCCAACGCCATGGGCGGCCGCGAGATGGGCTACATGGGCCCCGGACTGCCCGGACAGCGGTCGGTGCTGGTTGACGAGGACCGCGCCTTCGTCGAGGAGCTGTGGGACATCGAGCCCGGCACCGTACGCAAGGACGGATCCGGCAAGGGCACCGTCGAGATGTTCCAGCGCATGGCCGAGGGCGAGATCAAGGCATGCTGGATCATCTGCACCAACCCCGTCGCCTCGGTCGCCAACCGCAAGACCGTCATCGAAGCGCTGGAGACGGCCGAACTCGTCATCACCCAGGATGTGTTCGCCGACACCGAGACCAACGCCTACGCCGACGTCGTACTCCCCGGTGCCCTGTGGACCGAGACCGAGGGCGTACTGATCAACAGCGAGCGCAATCTCACCCTCGCTCAGCCGGCCGTGGACCCGCCGGTACAGGCGCTCGCGGACTGGCGGATCATCGCGCGTATCGCCTGCGAGATGGGATACGAGCACGCCTTCTCCTACGACAGCGCCGAGGAGATCTTCGAGGAGATCAAGCGCGCCGCGAACCCGAAGACCGGCTACGACCTGCGCGGTGTGACGTACGAGCGGCTGCGCGCCACGCCCGTGCAGTGGCCCGCCGCGTCGCTCGACGGCCCGGACCGCAACCCGATCCGCTATCTGGCCGAGGACGGCGGTCCGGTATTCCCGACGGCGAGCGGACGGGCCGTCTTCTTCGCCCGTCCGCACATTCCGGCTGCCGAAATGCCTGACGACGACTACCCGTTCGTCCTCAACACCGGGCGGCTCCAGCATCAATGGCACACCCTCACCAAGACCGGAAAGGTCGCCAAACTCAACAAGCTCAACCCGACGCCGTTCGTGGAGCTCCACCCCGAGGATGCCGAACGGCTGGGGATCGTGGAGGACGACTCCGTAGAGATCGCGTCCCGGCGCGGCCGGGCAGTGCTGCCGGCCGTGGTGACGGACCGGGTACGGCCAGGGTGCTGCTTCGCGCCGTTCCACTGGAACGACCTGTTCGGGGAGTACCTGAGTGTCAATGCGGTGACCAGCGACGCCGTCGACCCGATCTCCTTCCAGCCCGAGTTCAAGGTGTGCGCCGTGATGCTGGCGAAGGTCGCCGCACCGGCAGCCCTGACTTCGGCGCCCCCTGACATCCCTGCCGCGGAGCCGACGGTGATCGTGCCGAGGGCCGTCCAGCCCGGCGCGGCCTCGGTCTTCGGGTTGAAGAGCACGCCACCCCCCGTGCTCGCCGAGCACGAACGTCAGTACCTGGTCGGCTTCCTGGCCGGACTGGAATCAGGCGCGCCCGGCGTTCCCGTGCTGCCGGCCGGTGCGCCGTTCAGCAAGGAGCACGCGCGGTGGGTGAACGGTGTGCTCGCCGGCATGTACTCGCGTGCCCCGCAGACCGAAGAGGAATCGACGAAGACGCAAGCCACTTCTCAGGGCCGGGAGGTGGTCGTGCTGTGGGCCTCGCAGACGGGCAATGCCGAGGAGTTCGCGGCGGCCACCGCCGACCGACTCACCGCAACTGGACACCGTGCTGCGCTCATCGGCATGGACGACGTGGACCCCCGATCCCTCCCTCCCGCCGCCGACCTGCTGTTGATCACCAGCACCTTCGGCGACGGCGACGCACCTGACAATGGATCCGGGTTCTGGGACGCCCTGACCGCTGCCGACACACCGCGCATGGACGGCAGGCGGTACGCGGTCCTGGCCTTCGGGGACTCCTCGTACGACGACTTCTGCGGCCATGGACGTCGCCTGGACCAGCGTCTGGACGAGCTGGGGGCCGTACGCCTGGCCCCGCGCACCGACTGCGAGCCCGACTACGAGCCCTCTGCCCACGCATGGCTCGACCACGTCCTCAGCAACTTCACCGCACAACCGAGGCCTGCCCCGGCCCCTGCCCCGGCTGCCGCTCCTGTCCGCAGCGCCAAGCCGGCCCCCGCCGCCGCCCGGCTCACCGGCAACCGGCTCCTCAGCCTCCCCGGCGCGGGCAAGGAGGTCCGCCGGTTCACCTTCGACACCCGAGAAAGCGAAACCCCGCTCGCCTACGAGGCCGGTGACGCTCTCGGCGTGCACCCCGTCAACTGCCCCGATCTCGTGACCGAATGGCTGGCCGCCACCGGTCTTGACCCCGCCGCCGCTGTCGACGTCGCCGGCATCGGCGAGATCCCCCTGACCGACGCCTTGCGTCGGCACCTGGACATCACCAAGCTCACCCCCGCCCTGCTGGGCTTCATCACCGAGCGCACCGGCGACCGCGAGGTGAAGAAGCTGCTGCGCTCCGACAACAAGGGCGAGCTCGCCCGGTGGTCCTGGGGCCGTCAGGCCGTCGACGTCGTCGCCGAGCACCCCGTGCGCGCCACACCGCAGGAGTGGGCCGGTGTCCTCAAGCGCCTGCAGCCCCGCCTGTACTCGATATCGTCCAGCCCGCTCACCGACCCCCACCAGGTGTCACTGACGGTCTCCGTCGTCCGGTACGAGAACCTGAACGGCCGCCCCCGCAAGGGTGTGTGCTCGCCGTTCCTCGCCGATGCCGCGGCTGACACGCCGGTGTCGGTCTTCGTCCAGCGCTCCCCGCACTTCCGGCCGCCGGCGGACGCCGACACCCCGATGGTGATGGTCGGCCCCGGGACCGGAGTGGCTCCCTTCATCGGCTTCCTCGGGGAACGCCGAGCCCGTGGCCACCGAGCCCCCAGCTGGCTCTTCTTCGGCGAACAGCACCGCGCCACGGATTTCTACTACGAGGACGAGCTGACCGCCTTCCTCGCCGACGGCACCCTCACCCGCCTCGACACCGCTTTCTCCCGCGACCAGCGCGCCAAGATCTACGTCCAGGACCGGATGCGCGAACACGGTCCCCAGCTCTGGTCCTGGCTCCAGGACGGCGCACACTTCTACGTCTGCGGCGATGCCGCGCGGATGGCCAAGGACGTCGACCAGGCGCTGCGCGACATCGCCGTCACCCACGGCGGTCTCGACCAGGACGCGGCGGCTCTGTACGTCAAGCAACTCGCCGCCGACAAGCGGTATGTCCGCGACGTCTACCTCTGATCTTGGCCAGTGCTCCGCCCTTCAGGGCGGGGGTGGAGGCCATCCTTGGCCCGGAGGCGCGGAGCGCCGGAGTGCTCTTCGTCTCCGGGGTGACGGTCAGACGGGACGCTGCTGGTTTTCGATGTACTGCTTGACGACGGTCAGGGGTGCCCCGCCGCATGATCCTGCGAAGTAGGAGCCGGACCAGAAGTGTCCGCCCCACAGGTACCGGCGGACATGCGTGGTGTACTCCTGGCGGAGCCTGCGGGAGCTGACACTCTTGAGGGAATTGACCAGCTTGGAGAGCTGGACCTTGGGAGGGTAGTGCACGAACAGGTGGACGTGGTCCTGTTCCCCGTTGAACTGTTTCAGCTCGGCCTCGAAGTCGGCGCAGACCTCCCGCATGATCTCCTCGGTGCGGGTCAGCATGGCGTCGGTGAACGCCTTCCGTCGGTACTTCGTAACAAAAACCAAGTGAACATGCAGGTTGTAGACAACGTGACGTCCGGTGCGGACATCGGGATGAGGGTTCCAGCGTGGTGACATAAACCAACGTTAGGGTCTCGATTGTGAGTCAAAGCACCCTGATCAAGCGGCAGTTCGGGCATCGTGCCCGGCTTTCACTCTCGCCTGCCGAGGTGTTGAAGGCTGATGGCCAGGCGCACGCGGCCCGCACCATGTGGAACCTGCTGCACGCCTGGTGGCAGATGATGCCGAGGGAAAGGCGGACTCTCGCGAACGCGGACGCCGCGATCCGGCAGGCCCGCGAGGACATCGACTTCCTGGCCGTCCTCCCCGCCCAGGCCGCGCAAGCGGTACTCAAGACGTACTTCCGGGCGTGGAAGAACTGCTGGGAGGGCCGCGCCGACGCCCCGAACTTCAAGGGCCGGTTCCGCTCGGTGATGTCCGTGGACGTCCCGCAGGGCCGCGACCTGAACATCACCCGCGTGCACCGACGCTGGGGCGTGGCCAACATTCCCAAGGTGGGCCGGGTCCGCTTCCGGTGGACCAAGGACCTTCCGGTCGGCAAGCGTGCCAACGCTGAGAACCGGATCACCGGGGCACGACTGATCAAGGACGCGCTCGGCTGGCACATCGCCTTCCGTGTTCAGGCCTTGGAGGTCAAGCCCGATCCCCATCAGGGGCCGGACGTCGGCATCGACGTGGGCGTCACCCTGCCGATCGCCCTCTCGGACGGCGAAACGTACGAGCACGGCGAATGGCTGACGGAGAAGGAGAAGGCCAGGCTTCTGCGCCTGGAGCAGCGTGCCGCGCAGCGTAAGCAGCACCGCAAGCCCGGCGAGCGCACCAGCCGCAGGCTGCACCGCACCTACGACCAGATCGCAGGACTCCGCGCGAAAGCCAAGCGGCGGGCCCTGGACTGGCAGCACCGCACGACCACCGTCATCGCCCGCACATACGGCACCGTCGTGGTCGAAGCACTCACCATCACGAACATGGTCAAATCGGCCAGGGGGACCATCGAGGAGCCGGGGAGGAACGTCGCCCAGAAGTCTGGGCTGAACCGCTCCATCAGCGGGGAGGCATGGGGCCGGACGGTCACCATGCTGACGTACAAGACCGCCCAGCTCGGCGGCACCCTGCACAAGGTCCCCGCCCCCGGCACCTCCAGGCGCTGCTCAGCATGCGGCTTCACCACGCCCGGCAGCCGGGAGAGCCAGGCCGTGTTCGTGTGCAAGAACCCGGACTGCGGCTGGTCGGGCAACGCCGACCACAACGCAGCCCGGAACGTCTTGCACCTGTACCGGATGGGCCTCGCGCTCATCCCGGCTGCCGGGAGGGCAGTCGTCAGGCGCGCGAAGCGCGTCAAGCCCGCTGCCGCAAGGTAAGCAGGAATCTCCCGGCCTCAGCCGGGAGAGCACTTCAATGATCCGCGTTGGTCGAGTAGGAGTGGGCTGGATACTCCAGCTTACGCAGCAATACGGTTCGATCCCCCTGCCCTTCGAAGGCTCGCTGTTCATCGTCCGCCCGGTTCGCGTGCGGCGGGATCGGCTCAGAGGGCCACTACAGTTGCTTCGGTCGCTTTGACGCTGGTCCAGACGGGAGTTCCGTCGGCGAGGCCGAGCTCGGCGGCGGCCTGCGGGGTGATCTCGGCGACGAGGTCCGGAGCCTGCTCGGACGTGATCAGGACACGTAGCCGGCTCCCGCTGGTGGTGATCTCCCGTACGGTGCCGGGCCATACGTTGCGGGGACTGCCGCTGGGCTTGTCACGGTGCACGGCGACGGCTTCCGGAGCGATGATCGCGAGGGCGCCAATGCCGATTGGGAGCGGGTCCGCGACGATGAGCGTGCCGCCGCTGGTGAGTTGGATGCCTTCGGCGGTGGCGGTGCCGGGCCAGGCGTTGCGGCCGAGCATGCGGGCGACCCAGGGGGAGCGGGGGTGGCGGGTGACCTCGGTGGGCGGGGCGTCCTGCAGGGCACGTCCGTCGTCGAGGACGAGGACCCGGTCGGCGAGTGCGACGGCTTCGACGGGGTCGTGAGTGACGATCAGGCATACACCGCCGAAGCCGTCGAGGTGGCGGCGGAGGGTGTGCCGGACCTGGGCACGGGTGGTCTGGTCGAGGGCGGCGAGCGGTTCGTCGAGGAGGAGGAGCCGGGGGCGGGCGGCCAGCGCCCGGGCGAGCGCAACACGCTGGGCCTGACCTCCGGAGACCTGAGCCGGTTTGCGATGGGCGAGGTGGCCGACGCCGAGCCGGTCCAGCCAATCCTGGGCGCTGCGACGGGCCTCGGCGCGCGGGACGCCGTGCGCGCGAAGCCCGTACGCGGTGTTGGCCAGTGCGCTCATGTGCGGGAAGAGGGCACCGTCCTGCGGGACCCAGGCCACGCCCCTGCGGTGCGGGGGGAGGGCGGTGACATCGTGGTCGCCGAGCCGGAGTTCGGCGTGGGCGCGTGGGGTCAGACCGAGGAGTGCGCGCAGCAGCGTGGTCTTGCCGGCGCCGTTGGGGCCGACGACGGCGATGGTGGTGCCGGGTTCGGCGTCCAGGGTGAGCCGGTTGAAGCCGGTGACGTCGGCGTGCAGGGGCCAGAGCTCCTGCGGAGTCTCGCGCTGTGTGTCGGCGGGCTCGGGAACGGGGGCCGGGGTCACACCCGGTTCGGCCTCGTCCACCGGGGGCCCGGGTTGGTGAGAGCGGGCGGCGGGCGTACCGGTCCAGCGGCCGCGCAGCGCGATAAGCACCAGCATCGCGATGGCGAGCAGCAGCAGAGAGACCGATGTTGCTGCCTCCGGCTCGTCCTGGAGCAGCAGGTACACCTGCAGCGGCAGCGTCTGGGTGGTGCCGGGGAGGTTGCCGGCGAAGGTGATGGTGGCGCCGAACTCGCCCAGCGCCCGGGCCCAGGTGAGGGCGGCGCCCGCGATGAGGCCCGGGGCGACCATGGGCATCGTGACCGTGAAGAACACCCGCACCGGAGAGGCCCCGAGGGACGCGGCCGTCTCCTCGTAACTCGGACGCAGCCCGCCCAGTGCCCCTTCGAGGCTGATGACGAGGAACGGCATCGCCACGAACGTCGCCGCGACAACCGCGCCGGAGGTGTGGAAGGGCAGGGTGATGCCGAACGTGTTCTCCAGCCAGGGTCCGAGCAGCCCACGGCGGCCGAAGGCGAGAAGCAGGGCGACACCGCCGACGGTGGGCGGGAGCACCATCGGCAGCAGGACGAGGGACCGGACGAGCGACTTCCCGGGGAACGGCACACGTGCCAGCAGCCACGCCAGCGGCACGCCGAGGACCACAGACAGGCCGAGTGCCCAGAACGAGACGAGCAGCGACAGCCGCAGCGCCTCGGTGGTACCCGGAGTGGTGAGATGGTCCGCGAGTCGGCCCCACTCGGTGCGGACAAGGATCCCGATGAGCGGCAGCATGAGGAACGCGACGGCGAGCAGCGCGGGGATCGCCAGGGTGATCGGCGTGCGGGGGCCCGGTGCGCGACTGCGGATTCGTTTCATCGGAGATCCCTGGGGACTTGGGGTTTTGGATGAGTGAAGGGGGCTGTCCATTCCCCCGGAACGGACAGCCCCCTCACGGCAGTCGCCGGAACTACGGCTTCTGGAAGCCCGCGTCCTGGAGGATCTTCTGTGCCTCGGGCGTGGACAGCCACGCGACGAACGCGGCGGCGGCCTCGGCGTTCTTGGAGTGCTTCAGCGCGGCGGCCGGGTATTCGGCGATGGCGTTCTGCGCGTCGGGGATCTCGATCGCGTCGACCTTGTCGAGGGCCGTTTCGGCGTCCGTCTTGTAGACGAGACCCGCGTCGGCCTCGCCGAGCTCGACCTTGCTCAGCACGGCCCGGACGTTCGGCTCCTGCGAGACGGGCTTAACCGTGATCTTCTGGGCGTCGAGGATCTTCTTGCTGTACTTGCCGGCCGGCACCTCGGGGGCGGCGAGGACGACCTTCAGCTTCGTGTCCGCGAGGTCCTTGAGTTCATCGACCTTGTGCGGGTTGCCCTCGACCGTCGCGATGACGAGGCGGTTCTTCGCGATGACGGTCGGGGTGCTCGTGTCCGCCTTCACGCCGTCCATGCTCTTGGTGTCGGCGGTGACCAGGGCGTCGGCCGGGGCGCCCTGCTTGACCTGGGCGACCAGTTCCGGGGAGCCCGCGAAGGAGAACGTGATCTTCGTGCCCGGGTTCTTCTTCTCGTACGCCGCGCCGGCGGTCTTGAACACGTCGGTCAGCGAAGCGGCTGCCAGCACCGTCAAGTTGGCCTTGGGAGAACCGGTGGCGGACTCGGTGGCCTTCGCGCTGCCGGTGTCGTTCTTGGAGTCGTCGTTGCCGCACGCCGTGAGCGGAACGAGGAGTCCAGCAGCCAGTACAGCAGCGGCGGCGCGGCGTCTGGTGAAGGTGAGGGACATGAGGGTGCAACTCTCTGGCGACGTGGTCGGCTGGTGGCGTCCGAGCGGATGGTGATGAGCCGCGCCGGTGACGGGCGACGCCGCTTGGTTGCGCAGGGGTCAGGTGCGGTCGATGTGCACGCTGGTCGACTTCACGCGGGCGGTGGCCTGCATGCCGACCTCCAGGCCCAGTTCCTCCACGGCCTCCCGGGTCAGGAGTGAGACGAGCCGGTGCGGACCTGCCTGGATCTCGACCTGCGCGGCGACGTCGCCGAGCTTTACGGCGGTGACGATGCCGGGAAAGGCGTTGCGGGCCGAGGTGTAGGAGACGTCGTCCTCGCTGTTGCCGCTCTGGGCGACCTCGATGGAGAAGGCGGCCAGATCACGGCCGTCGATGAGACGGCGGCCGCTGTCGTCGCGATGGGTCGCGACCCGGCCGGCATCCGCCCAGCGGCGCGCGGTGTCGGGACTGACGCCGAGCAGACGTGCCGCCTGTCCGATGGTGTAGGACTGCATGTGCGACACCGTATGGCGTTTCTCCTCTCATTTGCAATTGATTAGTCGATTCTCCATGGCAGGTGCTATGTCGATTGGAGGAACGAGCAATTGCGCCGCGCAGGGCATCCTGTTTTGTGATCGGGGGCAATCAGGTCTCCTCCGGTTTGTCAGCCGGACGCCGAGACGCCCTGGTGCTTGCGATGCGTGGCTGAACGGCTGCGACGGCCTTGCCGCTTCACGCTTGGGGACGTATTCGTGTCGCCACACGTAGGAACGCGCAGGTGTGCACATGAGACCGAAGCTGCCGGCGATGAGGGTGGAGGAGGGCGGGCGGGCATCCGGCGAGAGTGGCGACGGGATGGGGGTGGGGAGCGGGGGGCGGGGCACAAGCCACGGGCGCGCACCGCCGGCCGCGGGTCGACCCCGGATGGGTCGGCACCACCCGGAGGCCGGATACTCGGTGGTCGTCGCGGTGCCGTGAGTGCGGTGACTGCCGAACTCGGTGCGCCGGGAAGTAGGAGAGGTTGTTGGGGGACATGACGGACGCGAACGAACTGGCCGTGCCGGAACTGGCCGTGCCGGAAGTGGTGGACAGCCCCGCTCGGCGAGCACAGCCGACCGGCAGCATGGCGCGCTGGCTGCTGCGCCACCGGGTGCAGCCGGTCGGGCCGGCGGCCGGTGGGCAGCACACCGAGCAGCACGCCTGGTGGAAGGTGATGTGCCTGACCGGGGTGGACTACTTCTCCAGCCTGGCCTACGTGCCGGCCATCGCCGCGCTCGCGGCCGGGGCGGTGTCGCCCCTGGCGACCTTGCTGATCGTGGCATTGACCCTCGTGGGCATGCTGCCGATGTATCGGCGGGTGACCCGGGAGAGCCCCGACGGAGCCGGGTCGGTGGCGATGCTGGAGGATCTGCTGCCGTTCTGGCGGGGCAAGTTGTTCGTGTTGGTCCTGCTCGGTTTCGTGGCCACGTCGTGGATCATCACGATCACCCTGTCCGCGGCGGACGCCTCCGTGCACATGGTGGAGAACCCCTACCTGCCCCATGCCTTGCACGGTCACGAGGTCGCCATCACCGTGGCCTTGCTGCTGATGCTCGGAGGGGTGTTCCTCCTCGGGTTCAGCGAAGCGGTCAGGGTGGCCATTCCGCTGGTCGCGGTCTTCCTGGCGCTCAACGCGGTGACCATCGCTGTCGGCTTGGTGGATGTCTTCACCACTCCGGGGGCCTGGTCGGCGTGGACGCACGCGCTCGTCGAGGGCGGAGGCATCGGTGATCTGGCGGGCCCGGCGCTGCTGGCGTTCCCGCTGCTGGTGCTGGGCTTGTCCGGATTCGAGACCGGGGTGAGCATGATGCCCCTCGTGTCCGCCGAGGGCGCCGACCCCGCGCAACGGCTGCGGGCGCGGATCCGCAACACCCGCAGGCTGCTGACCACCGCCGCGGTCATCATGAGCGTCTACCTGCTGGCTGCGAGCTTCGTCACCACCGTGCTCATTCCTCAGAAGGAGTTCGAGCCCGGCGGCGCGGCCAATGGCCGCGCCCTGGCCTGGCTGGCCCATGAAAGCGTCGGGGAGGCGTACGGCACCGTCTATGACATCAGCACCATCCTGATCCTGTGGTTCGCGGGCGCGTCGGCGATGGCGGGGCTGATCAATATCGTGCCCCGCTACCTGCCCGATTACGGCATGGCTCCGGAGTGGGGACGCGCGGTACGCCCCGTCGTGCTTGTCTACACCGCTCTCTGCGTCTTCATCACCATCGCGTTCGACGCCGACGTCAACGCCCAGGCCGGCGCCTACGCCACCGGCATCCTGGCCATGATGGTCTCCGGCGCCTTCGCCGTCACGGTCTCGGCCGTACGCCGCCGCCAGCGAGCGGCGGCCACAGGCTTCGCGCTGCTCACCGCGGTGCTGATGTACGCCCTGGTGGCCAACATCGTCGACAAACCCGACGGCATCACCATCTCCGGCCTGTTCATCGCCGGCATCATCGCCGTGTCGCTGATCTCCCGGGTGTCGCGCACCACCGAACTGCGCGCCGACCGCATCGTTTTCGACCGGGCCGCCCGCCAGTTCATCACCGACACCCTCGCCTACGACGACGCAATCAACATCATCGCCAACCGCCGTCAGGCCGGCGACGGCATCGAATACAGCGCCAAGGAACGCGAGCAGCGCGGCACCAATCCCGTGCCCGGACCCGCCGACATCCTTTTCCTGGAAATTGACGTGGTCGACCCGTCCGACTTCAGCGAAACCCTCACCGTACGCGGCGTCGAGGTCGACGGATTCCGCATCCTGCGCGCCGAGGCCCCGGCCGCCCCGAACGCCATCGCCGCGATCCTGCTCGCCCTGCGCAACACCACCGGTGTTCTGCCGCACTGCTACTTCGCCTGGGCCGAGGGCAGCCCTCTGCGGCACATGTTCCGCTACTTCCTCCTCGGCCGGGGCGACACCGCTCCGGTCACCCGCGAGATCATCCGCAAACACGAACCCCAACCCGACCGTCGCCCCGGCATCCACGTCGGAGGCTGAGGCGGCTGGACCGCGTACGGGCACAACCGCCCGGCCACAAGCAGAAGTTCATTCATGAGTCGCCCGGCCGTCGACCTCGGCCCATAGTCAACGCCGCAATTCGCAAGGTATCCATGACGGGCTCAACCCACCCCCCACGACGCATCGTTGGTCAGGAGCCCGATCATGGATCATCATCGCCGCCGGTCGCGTCGTCGCTCAGCCGTCCGCGCCGTGGCCCTCTCCCTTCTCCCCACCGCCCTGGTGGGCGCGGTCTCCGGGGCATTCGCGCCCCCCGCGTTCTCCGTCTCGCCGGATGTGGTGATCAGCGAGGTGTACGGGGGTGGTGGAAACAGCGGCGCCCCCTACCGCAACGACTACATCGAGCTGTACAACCGGGGCCCGAGCGCGGTCAGCCTCTCCGGCTGGTCCACGCAGTACGCCTCTGCTTCCGGCACCACCTACGCCGTCACCGCGCTGACCGGCACGATGCAGCCCGGGGCCAGATACCTGGTGCAGCTCGGCTCCGGCGGCAGTCTGGGCGCCGTGCTGCCCGCCCCGGACGCGACCGGCAGCACCAATATGTCGGCCACTTCGGGCAAGGCCGCCCTGGTCACCTCTACCACCGCCCTGACATGCGGCGGCAACTGCGACACCGCTCCGGGTGTGAAGGACTTCCTCGGCTACGGCAGCGCGAACGACTACGAGACATCCCCCGCACCGACGCTGTCCAACACCACCTCGGCCACCCGAACGAACCCGGCCACCGACACCGACAGCAACGCGAACGACTTCGCCAAGGTCGCCCCCACTCCGCAGAATTCGCAAGGCGGTGGGGGCGGCGACTGCTCGGGCTACACCACTCGGATACGTGATATCCAAGGCAGTGCCCACATATCTCCGCGGAACGGCCAGTCGGTCTCCGGCGTACGCGGCGTGGTCACCGCGGTGAAGAGCAACGGCTTCTGGTTCCAGGACCCCTGCCCGGACAGCGATGTCGCCAGCTCCGAGGGCCTGTTCGTGTTCACCTCCAGCGCACCTTCGGCCGGCGTCGGCCAGGAAGTCTCGGTCGGCGGCAGCGTCACCGAGTTCCGGTCCGGCGGAGCGTCCACCACCAACCTGACCACGACCGAGATCACCTCCCCGTCGGTCTCCGTCCTGGGCACCAAGCCGGTGCCGGCGGCCGGCGTGATCGGCACCGGCGGCCGGGTGCCACCCGGAACAGTGATCGACAACGATGCCGCCGGCAGTGTCGAGACCTCCGGCACCTTCGACGCCACCACCGATGGCATCGACTTCTACGAGTCGCTCGAGGGCATGCGGGTCCAGCTCAACAACCCCGTGGCCGTGGACGCGGGAAACTCCTTCAACGAGATTCCGGTGCTCGCCGACGACGGTGCGAACGCCGCGGTACGCACCGCACGTGGCGGCATCCTGCTGCGCCAGACCGATGCCAACCCGGAGCGGGTGCACCTCGATGACGCCGCCCTGGCCGGATCCGTGCCCACCGGTGTGAACGTCGGGGATCACTTCTCCGGCCCGGCAGTAGGCGTACTCGACTACTCCTTCGGCAACTTCAAGCTCCTGCTCACCGGCGCGATCAACCGCGTGAACAGCGGGCTCGTCCCTGAGGCCGTGGGCGGGCCGGGCGCGGGCCAGATCTCGGTGGCCACCTTCAACGTGGAGAACCTGGACCCGAGCGACCCGCAGACCAAGTTCGACGGGCTGGCCGAGCAGGTCGTGACCAATCTGTCCGCGCCGGGAATTCTCGCCGTCGAGGAGATCCAGGACAACGACGGCGCGACGAACAGCTCAGCGGTCGCCGCCGACCAGACCTGGAACCGGCTGATCAGCGCGATCAGCGCGGCCGGCGGACCCACCTACACCTACCGGCAGATCAATCCGGTGGACGACCAGGACGGCGGGGAGCCGGGCGGCAACATCCGGGTGGGCTTCCTGTTCCGCGCCGACATCGGACTCACCTTCGCCTCCGGTACGCCGGGCGGCTCCACCACCGCCGTGAGCGTGTCCGACAGCGGCAACCCGGCGGACCGGGTCAACCTCAGTTACAACCCCGGCCGTATCGACCCGGCCAACTCCGCCTTCAACTCCAGTCGAAAGCCGCTGGTCGGCAAGTTCTACTTCAACTCCAAGCCGATCTTCGTCATCGCCAACCACTGGAACTCCAAGGGCGGCGACGACCCGCTGTTCGGGCGCTACCAGCCGCTGACGCTGTCCAGTGAGGCACAGCGGAACCAACAGGCCACGGTGGTGCGGAGCTTCGTCGAATCGGTCCTCGCCGTCGATGCCCAGGCAAGGGTCGTGGTGGCCGGCGACCTGAACGACTTCCCGTACTCCCCGCCCGTGCAGACGCTGGTCGGCGCCGGTCTGACGGACCTGCCCGTCACACTGCCGGAGGCCGAGCGCTACACCTACGTGTATGAGGGCAACGCGCAGGTGCTCGACCACATCCTGCTGTCCTCCTCGCTGGCCGGTGCCTCGCACAGCTATGACATCGCGCATGTGAACGCCGAGTTCGCCGCCCAGCAGAGCGATCACGACCCGCAGGTCGCCCGGATCACTCTTCCCTGAACGCAGCGCGGGGAGGGCCGTGGAGCACGACCACGGTCCTCCCCTCGGCGATCGGGGACATTCGGACCATGACGAGCGACGAGCCGCCGGACGTAACCCCGGTGCGAGCAGGGGCGGGTGGCGCCGTGCGGCGCTCACCCGCCGAGGTGCGTTCAGCGCAACCGTCAGTCCTCACACTGGCTACTGCTTGCTGTGATAACGCTCGGCGAGCCTGGCCAGCGCGACTGCGCCGAGGAGCAGTCCGAAGTCGCGCAGCGCAATGTCGTAGTGGCCCGGGATGGTCAGCAGGTTGACGATGATGCCGGCGAGCCATCCGGCCACCAGCCAGCTTCCGAAGCGCGGGGCGAGGGCGACGGCGACGCCTGCCACGATCTCGATGACACCCACCGCGTACATGGAGGCCTGGGCGCTGCCCGGAACGAGGCCGTTGATCCAGGGCGCGAGGTAGCTCGGCCAGTCCACGAGCAGGTTGGTGAACTTGTCCAGGCCGAACAGAACCACCGCCCGCTTCGCGAACCAGGTCAGGCGATACGCCGGGACCAACGCGTTGTCGCGCTGCGGCAGAAACGGAAGCAGTGCGGCCGATCAGGCGGGCGGCGAGTGCGGGTTTCGTGGTGAGGCGCCGCCGCGTCGTCGTGCAGTTGCTCGACGACAAAGCCGCGGAAGTCGTCGCATACCGCGTCGGCGTTCCACTGCGGATGGGGCGGATGGGACGGATGCCCATCGGCACAACTCAGCCGAGAGCTCTTCGAGCTGACTCCGCCTGGGAGGCGCCGGGCGGGCGGGGAGGATCCGACTCGCGGACAGTCGCCGCCTCAAGGCCCTCGCCATCTTCACGGTTGCCGCCGATGAGCGACCACGGCGTACTGGGTACCCTTGCGACGTGACGATGCGCAAGACCGTCGATGTGAGTGTTGACGCGATGATTGAGGACCTCAGGACACTCGTCGAGATCGAGTCTCCATCGCGCGATGTCGACGCCTTGACGGCATCGGCCAAAGCTGTCGCCGCTGTCATCGAGAGCCGCCTTGGCGGGCACGCCGTCCTCGTTGAGAGCGAAGCCGGGCCGCACGTCCATTGGTCAGCCGGTGGCGATCCCAAAGTACTGATCCTCGGTCACCATGACACGGTGTTTCCGCTCGGCACCCTTGAACGCCGCCCGTTCATGGTCGAACACGGGCGTGCAACCGGCCCCGGGGTCTTCGACATGCTTGGCGGCTTGGTACAGGCCGTTCATGGCCTGGCGACGCTCGATGACCGCTCAGGCGTCGAGATTCTGATGACCGCCGACGAAGAGGTCGGCTCCCGCTCCTCTCGAGCTCTCATCGAAGAACGAGCCATTGTCTGCGGCGCTGTACTCGTGCTCGAGGGCGCCGCTGACGGCGGAGCCCTGAAGACCGGCCGCAAAGGCTGCGGCACGTTCCAGGTCTCTGTCGCGGGCCGGGCGTCGCACGCAGGCCTTGAGCCCGCAGCCGGGGTCAACGCCCTGATCGAAGCATCACACCAGGTACTGGACATAGCAGCGCTTGGTCGACCCGACATTGGCACGACCGTTACCCCGACCGTCGCGTCCGCAGGAACCCTGGACAACGTCGTTCCCGCAGAGGCGACCGTCATCGTCGACGTCCGGGTCGAGTCGGCCGGCGAGAAAGAACGAATCGAATCTGCCTTCGCAGCACTGGCTCCGCATCTCGATGAGGCGGAGATCGCGGTTCAGGGCGCTGTCAGCCGACCCCCGATGCCTGAGTCGGCATCGGCCGAGCTCTTCGCGGTGGCAAAGCAGCTGCTTCCTGACCTCGAAGGCAAGAGAGTCGGCGGCGGCAGCGACGGCAACTTCACGGCCGCACTGGGGGTGCCGACACTCGATGGCCTTGGAGCAGTCGGGGGCGGTGCCCACGCCGACCACGAGTACCTGGTGATCGAAGCCATGGCCGAGCGGGCGAACCTTGTTGCTGGACTGGTGAACGCGATTCAGAACACATCGGCGAACGAGGGCATGCACGACGTGTGAGCGATCGCGCGAGGTCGCGATCTGCGATCACCGGGATTCGCGTTCGGTGATCGGGCGCGCTGCCGGCGGTGCGGTCAGCGGCCCGACAAGCCACCGCGTCTTGGCGGGGCGGCGCCCACTCCCGTGCTGGTTCGGTGCCGACTGAGCGCCCACGTCAACGGGCCAACGGGCGCCGGGTACCACCATGCTCAGGACACCAGGGCCGCGCGGTCCCGGGCGGCGCGTACCGCGGCGGAAAGGCTGGCGATGTCGTAGGCGCCGTAGTGGCGGCGTCCGTTGACGAAGAAGGTCGGGGTCCCCGATACGCCACTGAGGTCGGCGGACTCGACGTCCTCGGCGACGTGGGCCGCGCCGACGTGCGCCCGCAGGTCCCGGTGGAAGCGGTCGGTGTCCAGGCCGATGTCCTCGGCGTAGCGGAGCAGGTCGGCGGCATCCAGGGCCCCCTGGTGCTCGAGCAGGAGATCGTGCATCTCCCAGTAGCGGCCCTGTTCGCCCGCGGCCTCGGCCGCCTCTGCTGCGAGTTGGGCGTGTGGGTGGACGTCATTGAGGGGAAGGTGCCGCCACACGTAACGGACGTCGCCGAAGTCGGCGAGCAGCTCGCGGACGACGGGCTCAGCCTGTCCGCAGTACGGGCATTCGAAATCGCCGTACTCGACAACTGTCACCGGGGCGTCGACGGGACCGCGCACATGGTCGCGGTCGAGGTCGACGGGTACCGCCAGGTCGACGATGCTCTCGGCCTTGCCGAGCAGGCCGCGGATCCGAAGGTTCTGGGGAAGAATCCCGATCACCCAGGTGACGGCCCAGGTCACGGCGAAGGAAGCGACCACCGCACTCAGAATGCCAATCTTCGCGTCGGCGAGCTGGTCGCCGTCGAACGCGAGGGTCGCGATCAGCAGGGAAACCGTGAAACCAACGCCGGCGATGGTGCCTCCGGCCGCGATGGCACCCCAGCCGACCGGCGGGCGAAGCCGTCCGCGGCTCAGCCAAGTGGTGAGCAACGAGGCGCCGAGAATGCCGACGGGTTTGCCCAGCAGATAGCCGAACAGGATGCCCAGTGTGATCGGCGAGGTGAAGGCCCGTGCCAGCTCGCTGCCGCTGATCACGATGCCGGCGTTGGCCAGTGCGAACAGTGGCACGATCACATAGCTCGTCACGGGGTGATACATCCGCTGCAGTCTCTCGTTGGGGGAAAGCGCCGAGGCGAGTCCGAGCCGCACGGAGCGCTCGAGTTCTGGAGTCGGCTGCTCACGGAACAGCTGGAACAGGCTGCTCGCACGCTCCAGATCGCTGCGTGTCGCCGGGTACGCGTAGGTCAGCAGCCCCATGGCCAGACCGATGACGATTGGATCGACACTGGATTCCAGCAGCGCCACCCACGCCGCTACCGCGAGCACCGCGTACACCGCGCCGCGGCGCACACCAGCGGCTCGCACGAGCAAGATCACAACAAAGATCCCGCCGGCCGTCACCAGCGCCGCCACAGAGATGTCGCTGCTGTAGGCAACGGCGATGACTCCCAAGGCCACGAAATCGTCGACGACGGTGACTGTGAGGATGAAGGTACGCAGACCCCCGGGTAGGCGGTCCCCGAGCAGGGCGAGCATGCCCAGGGCGAACGCCGTGTCCGTGGACATCGCGACGCCCCAACCGTGTGCCGAGCTCTGTCCGGCGTTGAAGGCGAGATAGATCGCGACAGGGACGAGCATTCCGCTGATGCCGACGAGCAGCGGAAGCGCCACCCGTCTCCGTTCGCGCAGTTCACCCATGTCGAACTCGCGGCGCGCCTCAAGCCCGATCACCAGGAAGAACAGAGTCATGAGCCCGCTGTTCACCCAGTCGCGCAGTTCGAGCGACATGCCATAGGAGCCCAGACGGACCGACAGGTGCATCCGCCAGAACGACTCGTACGACCAGGGTCCGGCATTGGCCCAGATGACTGCTGCCAGCGCCGCAGCCAGCAGCACCGCGGCGCTGCCGGTCTCGGTGCGCAGAAAGTCACGCAGCGGGGTTCGCATGTCAGCGCCGCATGCAGTCTGTCCGGAAAGATTTGGAGTCGCCGGCTGCCCAGTCACCTCTCCATACTCTCGCCGCCGTGAGCAACAGGCCGGTGACGGCGCCGCCTCGCCCCGGGTCAAGTGCGTGCATCGGCGCGCTGACGGGAGGGAGGCGTGCTGACGCCCACGGGGCACGGCCGAGCCCGGGGTCTGTGACGTGGACCGGAGTGGTGGGACGATAGCTGCTCAGACCGTATCGGCGGTCGGTACACGTTCTGGGGGCACTTATGAACATCTGGCTCCCGTTCCGGCTCTTCGCCGCAACGGCCGTGACCGGCCTGATGCTCACCGCCTGTGGGGGTTCCGGCGGGCCCCCGACCGCGTCGGGATCGCCGTCCGCCGCACCAGGAACGTCCTCGCCGTCGCAGTTGCCCGCGACGCCCGTCCCCTCGGCCTCGGCGGCGGCGACCCCGCCGGGCACGCAAGCGCCGACGATGCCCACGCCCGGCGGCAGCGCGCCAGTGCTCGGCTCCGGGCGTTTCCAGCCGTTGTGGCCGTTCGCCACGCTCGCCGAAGCCCAGGCGTGGGAGCGTGACTATCGCTCAGGCGGACACGCGCCCTGGCACCTGGACCCGGACCAGACAGCGCTGTCCTTCACTCAGGGCTACCTGGGCTTCCGGGACATCGGCCGGATCTCCTCCCACACCGTCAGCGGTCCGCACGCCCGCATCGGCGTCGCCCTGAAGGGGCCCGAGGGCGGCACCGCGGCGATTGTCCACCTCGTGCGGTACGGCACCGGGCCGGATGCCCCGTGGGAGGTCGTGGGCACCGACGACACGACGTTCTCCCTGACGAAGCCGGGATACGGGTCGCTGGCGCGTTCCCCCATGGTGGCCGGCGGGCGGATCACCGGCGTGGACGAGGGCATCCGCTTGCAGGTGCGTCAGCCGTCGTCCGGGGCGTTGTTGGGCGCCTCGTGCTGCGGCTCGGCCGGTGGCAACAACCAGCCCTGGAAACAGTCGGTGTCCTTCTCCGGAGCCCGCGACCCGGTACTCACGCTCGTCGCATCCACCGGCGGGCACATCGCCGAGGTCGAACGCTTCACCGTCACGGCGGTGCGCACCCGCTGACCGGCTCACTTGATCACGAAGTGCTGGAGCAGGCACCGCGACAGGCGAGATGGCGCCACGGTATTGGTCAGCGAAGCTGTTCGTTGGGTGAGCGGAGACGCTGAGGGCCTATGAGGGAACGGCGAAGCGGTTTGTGCACCGGCCGATCAGCGTTGGTGACCGTCGTGCCGCTGGTCGGCGGTTGCAGGACGTCCCAGTCCACTGTGTTTGCCGGGGCCGGGGCCGGGGCCGGGGGTGTGGGCACCCGTACCTGGTCCGGGCTGTAAAAGGTCTGCTTCCAGCTCATTGAGTAGTACAGGTAGTTCCGCTCGGTGGTGTCGGTGCCGCGCTGGGCCTGAAAGGCGCGCCAGTACTTGTGGCCCTCGCCGGGGGCGTCGCCGTCCGGGTAGAACATGATGCCCATAACCCCGTACAGCCCGTCCCCACCCTCGGTCGTGTAGATGACGTCGGCGCCCTCCCGGTAGTCGATGACGCCGGCCCAGAACGGCGCGTGCAGGCCGAGCGCCCTGGGCAGTTCCAGGTGGCTTTCGATGAGCTCATGGCCTCCGATCTTCCCGTCGTGGGCGAAGGGCGCCTCGACTGCCAGGTACGGCACGGTAAGCATCTCGCCCTGGCTTTCGGCGCGGAGGAAGTCTGCGGCTTCCAGCAGGGTCAGCATTTCGGGGGACCGCGTCTGGAGAGACTGCGGGGTCTGCAACTCCTTGGGGGCGTACGCGTCGCAGCCAGTCATGGAGAAACACCTCCCAGTTCCGGTGAATCGCACTGTGTCCCCCTGCGCCTACCCTCTGCCGCGATCGACCGCGGAGGACACGCCACCTCCATCTCCCCGCCCAGCGGGCCGTCCACCGAGGGGTCGGGACCGACATGGGTCGCGTACACGCCGATGACCGTCAGGCCGAGGGCCGGATCGTGGCCGGTCAGCCGTCCTGTTGGCGGCGTACGGGAGGGGTGGCATGCCCTGGCCGAGGAGGCCTCAGGCGGCCCGGCAGGTGGTGATACGACATGCGTCATACGCTCAAGGATTGGGGAAGCTGCCAGATACAACCATCCGGCAGATGTCCAAAACGCCCCCGCTGACTGGCTGGCGCAGCCCCGCCGCCCGGCCGGATTCGGTGTCGGGCACCCGTAGGGCGTCCGTCGGCGTGGTACGAATCGGACAGTGGTCCGATGGCGAGTGGAGCACGCGTGATCCGGGTATTGGTGGTCGACGACGAGGCCCTGATCCGTATGGGCTTTCAGCACATCCTCGACACGGCGGACGACATCGAGGTCGTGGCGACGGTTCCGGGCGGCCAGGCGGTCCGGACGGCGCGGGAGGCGCGTCCCGACGTCGTGCTGCTGGACATCCGGATGCCGGACGTGGACGGGCTCACCGTCCTGGCCGGCCTCCGTCGGCTGCCGCACCCTCCGGTGGTGGCCATGCTCACGACGTTCGACATGGACGAGTACGTGGCAACGGCACTCCGCTCGGGCGCCGCCGGCTTCCTGCTCAAGGACACCGACCCCGAGGAACTGCCGTTCCTGGTGCGGACCCTGGCCGACGGCGGCACCGTACTGTCGTCCAAGGTCACCCGGACAGTCGTGGACGGCTACCTCGAGGCCGGCGCGCAGGAACCCGCCCTCCGCATCCTCGACCGGCTGACCGACCGCGAACGCGCCGTACTCGTCCTCATCGCCGAGGGACTGTCCAACTCTGACATCGCCAGCCGGATGCACCTGAGCACGGGCACGGTCAAGGACCATGTGAGCGCCATACTCACCAAGCTGGAGGTGGGCAATCGCGTCCAGGCCGCCCTGCTCGCCGAACGGGCCGGCGTTCTCAAGCCGCCGCGGAACCAGGAGGGGGAATGACCCCCCGTCGCCTGCCGCCCCCGCTGCTGGACGCCGCCCTCGTCGTAGTCGCGCTGCTCGACGTCTGGGTCAATCTCGACACTCACGAGCCGCTACGCCTGGTCTTCGCCCTGGCCGCTGCCTTCTCTCTGTTTCTGCGCCGTCGCCTGCCGCTGCTCACCTTCCTGCTCACTCTCCCCGCCGTGCTGCTCTCGGACGCGATATTCGCCGCGCTGGCGGCGCTGTTCACTCTCGCCTCGCTCACCCGCCGCCGCACGCTGCTGGCCGTCTGCGCCTTGGTGTTCACGATCAGTGACATGACCTCGTGGCCGTCACCGAACTTCGACCTGACGCACACCTCGACCTTGATCACTCTGGGCTACACCGCGGCGACGGCGGCCGCTCCCGTCTTCCTCGGCCAGCTCGTCCAGGCCCGGCGTGATCTGTCGCTGCGGCTCGCCCAGATCTCCGAGGCGCGTGACCACGAGCGGCTGCTGACCGCCCAGACCGTGCTGGCCGTAGAGCGCGCACAGCTCGCCCGGGAGATGCATGACGTGGTTTCTCACCAGGTCAGCCTGATCGCGGTGCGGGCCGGAGCGCTGCAGGTCGACGCCCGGGACGCCGAAGTGAAGGAAGCCGCGGCCACGATCCGGCGGCTGAGCGTACAGACGCTGGACGAACTACGGCACATGGTCAGCGTCCTGCGCGCCTCTGGGGGCCGCCCCACGGAGCTGACCCCGCAGCCGTCCCTGGCCGACCTGCACCGGCTGGTCGAGAGCAGCGGCATCGAGGCCGAGCTGCAGACGGACCTGACCGACGGGCTTCCGCCGACCGTACAGCGTGCCATCTACCGCACTGTCCAGGAGGGGCTGACCAACGTACGCAAGCACGCGCCCGGAGCCACGGCGACGGTTCGCATCCGCCAGGAGGGCGGAGCCGTCCGTGTCACGGTTACCAATACCGCACCGAACCGGCCCGCTCTCCCTCTGCCCAGTGCGCATTACGGCCTGATCGGCCTGCGTCAGCGCGCCGCGCTCCTGGGTGGCACGGTCACATCCGGCCCGATGGCCGACGGCGGCTACGAACTTCGACTGGAGCTGCCGGCCATGGGCACGCCGTGACCTGGTGGCACGAGCCTGAGCAATGACGCAATGCCCGGGACCGGAGGTATTGGAAGGGCCTAGAGGCAAGGCCCCCACCGGCGACCGGTTACGCCCCCGTCGGCGGCCTGCGCGCGGCGTACGTTCCCGCGCCCGCCGCCAGCAGCATCACGCAGCCGGTGAAAATCAGCCCGGCTTGGCGCAGCCCGAGCCATGTGGCCAAGGCGCCGACACCGACCACCGGCACCGAGATCCCGGCGTAGGCGACGACGAAGAACGCCGAAATGGTGCCGCCACGACGCTGTGCCGGGGCAGCGCCGCTGACCAGGGTGAGTGCCGCGCGAAAGGCCAGTCCCTGGCCGATGCCGCCGCACAGGGCTCCCAGGACGAGCAGTGGCATGGATTCGGCGATCAGTGATGACGCCACGAACAGCAGGCCGACGACGAGGATGCCGCACCCCACGGGGAGCGCGAGGCACGCGCCGATCCGTTGTGTCAGCGACTGCCCGACCGTCGAAGCGAGGAAGACGGAGAACACGACCGCGCCCGAAACAGCAAGGTTGCGCACACCCAGCGCCTGCGAAGCAAAGGTCGGCGCGACCGCCGTGAAAAGCCCGAGAAGCGCAAAGCCGGCGAACGCGGCCAGCGACGCGGGGGTGAACACCCCCTTCACCTCCGGGGGCACCGTGACTCCCTGCGGCGTCAGAGGCGGCCATCGCTTCGGCTCCGCCACGGTCTCCGGCAGGAACCAGGTGATTACACCTGCCACAGCCACCAGCCCCAGATGGACCCAGAAGGGCAGCATCAGCGGCCACGGCGCGTACTGCGCGAGCAGCCCGGAAAGCAGTGGCCCGCAGCCCAGACCACCCATGTTCGCCGCAGTGGCGGCGAACCCGGCCCGCGCCTTCTGCCCAGGACCGGCCAGCTCGATGACGGCCGCTGTCGCCGCGCCGCTCAGCAGGCCGGCCGCGAAGCCGGACAGCAGCCGCCCCGCGAAGAGCAGGGGCAGACCGCTCTGCAGGAGAAAGCATCCCGCACTGGCGGCGGACAAGGCCATGGCGCACAGGAGCACAGGTCTGCGGCCGACCTCGTCGGAGTAGTTGCCCGCCACCAGCAGCACGGTGATGACCGCGACGGCATACACGGCGAAGACGACGGTCTCCATCAGCTCGGAGAACCCGATCTGTTCCTGGTAGAGCCCGTACAACGGTGTGGGCAGGGTGGTTCCGGCCATCCCGATGGCGAACACAACGGCCGCGGCCAGATAGCCCGGCCGCCGGCCACTGGCTGTGTTCACTGCGCGCTTGTGAACGATCACGCAGGTCACCCTACGAGCGCCCTCTCACCGAAGCAGCGCCCGGCACGAGGTGGCGCGCTGCCCCGCACGAACGTGAGCGGGCGCGGGCCTCACCCGGCGCGGAACATCCTGGGAACGAGTCGTCAGTCCCAGAGTTTGTACGTCACTTCCCGCTGCGTCTGCGCCGGCCTGCTGTCGGTGTAGATGAGTCGCAGCCGGGTGAAATGCCGCAGCTCAGGATGCTTCTGCCAGGTCTCTGGGCGATCGAGCCGCACGGTGACACGGTAGGAGTGGAACTTGCCTGCGGCGCAGTAGGGCTGACAGTCATTCACTACGTCGAGCCCCCTGCCCACAGCGGACGTCGGTCCCCAACTGGACCATCGGAGTGCGGTGAGGCGATTGTTGCCGTCCCCGCAGGCGAGCAAGAAGTCGCCGGGGCGTGTTTGTGACTTCGAGAAACAGTCGACGGCCACGACGTGAGCGGGCGAGGGTGCCTCCACGGAAGCGGATGCCGGTACTGCTGTTGCCGCTGCGAGCGCTGTGGCAGCGCAGAGCACGACCGCTGTTTTGAACTTGTATCTCTGCATGTCGGCTCCCCAGCTGCCTCTTTTCGAGCCCACGTGGCCCTGCGTGTACACCCGACGCGCGACGCGCTCTGCGGTCTTCGCGTCAGGAACAGTCGTCGGTGGTGGTGGCGCTCTTCTTCCAGGGACTGGACTGTTCCTGAACCGACGCTACGGCCGAGCCCCGGGATGCACCACCCGAATGGGTGATAACCATGCAAATCAGGAAATGTCAACTTGCTCTGGGCGGATCACACCGCGTCTGCCGCACCCAATGCCGGAGGGCAACGGATCACGTCAGCCGGATCGCAGCCGGCCGCCGCTACTCCAGGCCGGAAGCACTGAAGACCAGATCTGTGTCTGTGTGCCCCCGACCCCGAAGACTGGCGCAGACCGGAACCCGGGAGCGGCAGTGGGCGCTGTGGAACCCCGGTGTCGCGCCCGCAGGGCATGCGAATCACGACTGCGCGGGAGGCGCGAAGGGATTCCCGGCAGGCGCCCCACCATCCGCCTCTGCCCACGCCGGCGGGACAGGAGTCCAGTCCGGTCCCCGGTGATCCAGCCACCACTGGCCGATTGTGTGGAACTTTTCCTCGAACCTCCGATCCCGGCTGAGGAACCCGGTTATGGGTGCCGGCAGTTCGGTTCGGCGGCCGTTCGCCTCGTTGAGGACGATCGTCCTGCTCCCCATGAACGACTCGATCCGGATGGCCTGGACGTCGGACCACGGGATGACCCTGCGGCGCAATCTGTGCACGACGGCCGCCGAGGTCGTGAGGGTGATACCCAAGCGCGACGAGCAGACCAGGCCCACAAAAGGCGCGGCAACCCACAGGAGCAGGCCTGCGAAGAAGACCGGGTCGGACGGCCCCCCTTCCGCCCAGAGCAAGATCTGGACGGCCGTGAAGATGACTGCGCCGGGCAAAACGGGCAGCACTCGTTGGAGAAGTGTCAACCGGTAACGGATGTGCTCCCGCGACAAGTCGGCCTGCGATTGGTTCGCCATTCCATACCCCCACGGCACGATGCAGCCGTGGCTGCGCTTGATCGCCGATGCAGCTTGCCTGGCCGGAACCCTGCTGTCCAGATCCCCGACAGGAGCTCGGCGGACCGCGACAACCTCCGCTGGTCGTTCGGCTCTCCGGGCACGCCCCGCGCGGACCCGGCGGGCCCGCTGCCACCTGTCCATGACTCCGGTTACAACCTGGTCGGCCGCCCGTCGTCGCCGTCCCAGGGGTGCGCGACGTGTGGCCCGAGTCAGATGGAGCGCGGTGGTGACACGGTCCCGGCGGCGGCCGGTCGGAATTCGTCGCGGACGAGGTTGACGACCTGGTCGGCGATCGTGTCGAGGATGTCCGCCGCGGCGGTCTCGTCGCCGAGGACGAGGAAGTTCAGGGTCAGTCCGTCGGTCATGGCGGCCAGGTACCGGGCCAGCACGGACACGGGTATGCGGAGTTCGAACTTCATGCTGTGACAGAGCTGTTCGATGAGTTCGGTGTAGGTGTCGGAGTACAGCTCGTACTGCCGTCGTGCCAAATGCTCGAATCCCGGCTGGCGCAGGGCGTACTGCGTGAGTTCGTAAGTGAGCATGTGCTCCCCGGGGTTGGCGGACACATGGTCCCAGTAGGCCTGGAATCCCGCCCGGATGGTCTCCCGAAGGGTGGTCCTCGGCCGGATCGCCTCCTTCACCACCGTGACGTAGTGATCGGTGATCGCCGCGATGACGGACTCGAGCAGCTCCTGCTTGGAGTCGAAGCAGTAGTGGAAGACGCTCAGTGAGACGCCCGCCTCGGCGGCGATGGACCGCGTCGTCGTCCTGGAGACACCGTCTCGGGTCATCGCGCGGATCGCTGCCTCGATCAGCTGTCGGCGCCGCTCGGCCGACGGCATTCGTGCCATGTCGTTTCCTTCGGTCTTGTGCCGTGCCAAGGAAGGCGGCCGGGGCCGGCCGGATCAGGAGAGTTGATCCGGCCGGCCCCGGCCCTTGGCCACTCCAGCGGTGGCGTCAGCTGCTGTAGACGCCGACTTCGTGGAGGGAATAGCCCCAGCCGGTGCCGCGCTGCGTCCCGTGGACGCGTACGTAGCGGGCTGATGTTCCGGTGAACTGCGCCGTGTCCAGGCCGCCGTCGCCGGCGGTCGTGGACCACACGGACTGCCAGTTCGTGCCGTCGGTGGAGACCTCGATGCGGTATGCCTTCCCGTAGGCGCGCTCCCAGTTGAGGGTGACGCGCTTGATCAGGCTCGGGGCCCCGAGGTCGATCCGGAGCCACTGGTCGTCGCTCCAGTCGCTCGCCCAGCGAGTGTCCGCGTTGCCGTCCACGGCCCTGTCGGGTGCGTAGCTCGTGAACAGACTCCACTCCGACGAACTGGCCGAGGTGGACGAGCCTGCGGCAAGGTTCACCCCGGCCTTGTGGCTCTCGGAAGCCTTCCAGGTGTCGAGGTAGGACTCGGCGCCGCGGAAGAGGTCGTCCACAACGCCCTTGCCGCCGACGATCCGTATGTCCTCCAGCCAGTCAGGGACCAGGCCGTAGTGCGCGGCGCCGTCGGTGTTGATGTCCCAAGTGCGCTCGCCGGTGGTCTGCTTGTCGATGACTGCGCTGCCGTCGGCGCTGCGGAAGGGGTAGCGCACCGGGTTCGGGGTGTCCGCGCCGCGGGGGCCCGGCCAGCCGCCCACGCCGTTCATGTCGGTGCCGTAGCCGTAGCCGACGTTGTACTTCTCGCGCAGCGCGTCCGTGCGCTTCGCCTCCTCGCTGAACCCCTCGGCGCCGTGCATGTACTGGGCGATGAAGCCGCCCAGACGGTAGACCCGCTCGGTCCAGTTGAGGTCCATCCAGCTGTGCGAGGAGATCACACCGGGGTACGACTCGGACTCGAAGATGTCGAACGCCCGGCCCGCGGCCTTGACGCCCATATGGTCGATCTCCAGCATCATCTTGCGTTTCATCATGCCGCGCACGGCGTACTCGCCGAGTTCGGTGAGCCCGCGGGTGTTGCACTGCGCGTCGTTGGCGTACGACGGGACCTCAACGCCCGGCGGGAGTCTCTTCTCCGCCTGGGGCGCCGACGCGAGGCCGATGGGGTTGTCGTGCTGCGGGCCTGTGCACTTCTCGGTCTTCCAGAAGGTGCCGGTCGACAGGAACTGGCCGACGTTGATCGCCGTGCCGAGGGTGCCCGAGTCGAATCGGACCCCGCACAGTGCGTTGTCGAACTTGTGGCACAGGAACATGCTGCGTACGCCCAGCTTGTGCAGCTCGTCGAGGCCGCGGTCGATGTCGGCCTTGCTGCACTGGGCGATGTCGAGGATCTGCTTGCAGCCGAACGGCTCGGAGGTCTCGACCCCCAGAACGACGGCCAGCTTGCCCTGCTGGATGACCTCGCGGGCCTGCGCGGAGTCGGTGACGATCCTGAACCAGCCCTTGCCGGGGCCGCCGTACATCTTGTCGATGAAGGCCTGCATGTCGTACGTCTTCTGCGCCTGCAGGCGGATGGAGGTCATCTCGTCGCAGCTGCGGTCCTTGAAGAAGTAGACCGAGCAGATCACGCCGTTGGTGACGAGGTCGTTGACCAGCACCCGCTGACCGCCGCGCCAGGCCCGTTCGACCCAGGCGTAGTAGTTCTGCTGGTGGGTCAACGAGTCATGGGCCGGCCAGTCCTTGAACGTCGGCCATCCGTTGGGGTCGTGCCTGCCGTCGCCACCTTTGGTGATGAAGTCGAAGATCGCGAGCGAGCCGTCGGGGTAGTGCTCGGGGCAGTCCTTGAGCGCGTCGGCGATACCCAGTTCGGAGAACGTCTTGCCGCAGATGAGCCGGCCGCCGAAGGCTTCGTTGGACATCAGGTGGTTGTGTGCGTCGACGAAGCCCCGTACCTGTCCCTGGGAGTCGGTCCCCTTGAAGGGCTCGCCCGTGACATTGATCTGGGAGTCGGGCGCGGGCCGCGCGGGCGGGGTCCACCAGTCGGACTCAGCCGATGAGCTGGGCGCTGGGCCCAGGACCATGGCCACCACGGTGAGGAGCAACGACAGAACCGCGATGGGCCTGCGTTTGCGGTGCGAGTGTCGAGTCATGGGCATCACTCAGCCTTCGGTGAGCGGATGGTGGGGGGTGAGGAGCCGATGCCGCCCGCGGCCACGTCCGTCCCGGCGATGGGTTGTCATGCCCGCGCAAGCAATGCGATGAGAATCGCGACTATCACACTCGGAGTCAATAGTCCGGGACGGCTGACCTGATGACTCGACGGATCCGCCGAACTCGTCGGGTGGGACGCGTCAGAGCCCAAGAAATGCGACCGGCTCCCTGCGGGTTGCCATCGTGAGGCAGCGGTCAGCTGCCGGCGGCAGGGAGGCGTACGGAGGCGGGCGCCGGGGCGTTGTCCTCGATGTAGGTGCCGCCGCGGTGGGCGGTGACGATGTCGTAGACGATGGCGAGGCCGAGTCCGCTGCCGCCAGTGTCTCCGGCGCGGGAGTCGTCCGGGCGGGTGAAGCGGTCAAGGACGCGGCGCCGGTCGGCCTGAGGGATCCCATGTCCGTCGTCGGCGGCGACCGGTTCCGCGATGCCGTCGACGGTCGAGAGGCGGACTTCGATCCGGCTGGTCGCGTGGCGGGCGGCGTTGTCGAGGAGATTGCGTACGGTCCGCGAGAGGGCGTCGGTGCCGCCGTCCACCCGCGCTGCGCCGACCGCACGTTCGTCGATGACGAGGGAGGTTGCCCGGCGCGCGCGGCTGCTCCCCGGGAGGCACGCACCCGGTGCGGGGATCAGTCCCGGGGGCTCTCGCCCTGGGCCACCTCGATGCTCGTACGGAGGTCACTGGCAGCCTCGGCCGGTTGTGACCGCGGTCGCCGGGTCCGCGGCGCCGGCAGGTTGTGACCGCGGTCGCCGGTCCGCAGTCTCGGCCGTTGCGACTGTGGTCGCCGGTCCGTAGCGCCGGCCAGTTGCGACTGGGGTCGCTCGCCGGTCCGCAGCCTCGGCCGGTTGCGACTGCGGTTGCCGGTCCGCGGCGCCGGCCGCTAGCCCGACCGGGTCGGTGGCGAGGAGGAGCCCGCCCAGGAACCGGCGGCCACCTCGTCGGAGTCGAGCACGTCGTCGCCGTAGAGATCCTGCAGCCAGTTGGCCTGGTAAATGGTGTCGAGGTAGCGATCGCCCAGGTCCGGGGCGATGGCTACCGCGGTGAGTTCACGCCCCTCATGCTGGGCCAACCAGTCCATCGCGCCGCTGACCACGGTGCCGGTGGAGCCGCCGAACAGGAATCCGCGCCTGGCCAGCCGGTGGCAGGTACGGATGGTGTCCGCCTCCTCGACGCGTATCACCTCATCCACATACGACTCGTCGAGCAGCGGTGGACGGATGCTCATGCCGAGGCCGGGAATCATCCGGCGGCCGGGCGCACCGCCGAAGGCCACCGAACCGACGCTGTCGATTGCGACAATCCGCACCGGCCGGTGCCAGTCCCGGAAGTAGCGCGCGCAGCCCATCAGGGTCCCGGTGGTGCCGGCTCCGACGAACAGCACGTCCAGTCCCGGAAACAGGCGGGCGATCTCCGGTGCCGTCTTGCGGTAGTGCGCCTTCCAGTTGCCCGGATTGGTGTACTGACTGAGCCATACGTATCGGTCGTCGGACGCGCACAGCGCACGGACGTAGTCGATCCGCGCGCCGAGGAAGCCGCCGTTGGCCTCCTGTCCGGAGATGATGTGCACCTGGCTGCCCAACGCCTCCATCATCAGCCTGGTCGACAGGTTGCAGCGGGAGTCCGTCACGCACAGGAATCGGTAGCCCTTGCTCGCCGCAATCATGCTCAGCGCCACGCCGAGGTTTCCGGACGAGGACTCGACCAGGATCGATTCCGGCGTCAGGTCCCCATCCCGCTCAGCGGTCTCCACCATCTCGGTCGCGGCCTTCAGTTTGATCGAGCCGGCGAAGTTGAAGCCCTCACATTTGAGGAAGAGGGACTGCCCGAAGATAGGCCGGAGGTCGACATAGAGCTCCGCTTCGTTGAAAGAGTATGGAACGGATATGACGGGCACGGTGGCCTCCTCATCTGCAGCAGAGCACTTTCGGAACGTCCATCCGACCGTGGGCCGGCTTCTCGCTTTTTGGGGCGGGAGCCTCGGTCCAGCCAGGGCCGGACGGTCAGCCCTGCGTCAGCGTCCGCGGTGTAGTGCGCCCAGATCTGCGGCGACTTGACCGGTGATCTCTTCTTGGATTAGTCCTGCATAAGCCTCCTGGGCTCTTGGCCGGCGCTCCCGTACCGGCTCAGTTCGTGGAAGAAGTCGTCGATGACGTGCAACTCTCCGGAGCGGGCCACCTCGTCGTAGACCCACTTGCCTACCGCGAGGTCCAGCACGCCGAGGCCGAAGGGCGAGAACACCAGCGGGCGGTCCGCCGGCACCGTCACCCGCCCGGCCATCGCGTCGTCCAACGTGCCGTCCAGGAAGTCCCGGTTGCCCGTGAGCTGCTCGGCCAGATGCGTCGAGGTGTTGGCCTTGAGGCAGTGCTCGACGTCATCGACGATGTTGGTCGAAGCGAGCACGACCTCCGGCGCGAGGTCGCGCAGCGACACGTGCAGCACCAACGGATTGTGTGCGAACCACGACACGTCGCTCACATGCGGCTGACCGGCGACGGTGGCGAAGACCACCAGGTCGCTGAGGCGGATCAACTCCTCGGAGCTGTCGTGCACGGTGATCCGGCCGGGAGTGCCCGACTGCTCCAGGTAACAGCGGAAGCCGGCCGCGCTGTCGGCGGAGACGTCGTGCACGCCGATCTCGTCGAAGGACCAGCCGGTGCCGGTCAGGAACGTGTGGATGTAGCGGGCGATCAGGCCCGTCCCGAAGAACCCGACGCGCTTCGGCCGCGACCGGCCGCGGCTGAGGCATTCGGCCGCCGACGCCGCCAACGCGGCCGTCCTGGTGGCGCTGATGATCGAGCTCTCCAGACAGGCGAACGGGTAGCCGGTGTCATGGTCGTTGAGGATCAGCACTGCTGAGGCTCTTGGGATGCCGGCCGTCACGTTCTCCGGAAAGCTGGAGATCCACTTCAGGCCGTCCACCCGCACCTCCCCGCCGATCGAGGCGGGCAACGCGATGATCCGGGAGGACGGGCGGTCGGGGAAGCGCAGGAAGTAGGACGGCGGGTTCACCGAATGGCCGGCGCTGTGCAGCCGGTAGGTGGCCTCGACCAACTCCACGATCTCCTTCTCGCGTCCATGCAGGACGCGTTGAACCTGGGCACCGGAGACCACCGCGAACGGTGGCACAGTGATCGGCTCGGACATTGCGGACTCCGTAGCGGTGGAAGGGACGGTGGGTCAGCCTGCGGTCACTTCGACGGTCGGCGAGCAGTCGGCCAGGCGCACCGGGTCGCCCATCGCGACGAGCACTTCGCGCGGGCCCTCGAAGGGCTCCCTGCTGTGCGCGGTACGGACGTTGTCGACGAGCAGCAGGTCGCCGGCCTGCCAAGGCTCGCGTGCGGTGTGGTCCACGTAGAGCTTGTTGAGCAGTTGCACGACGTCCTCGCCGATCGGGTCGCCTTCGCCGAAGCGGGTATTGAACGGCAGTCCGTCGGCGCCGTAGACGTCCACCAGGTACTCGCGCACCTCGGGGGCGATCGTCCACTCGTTGAGGAACGCGATCTGGTTGAACCAGCAGCGCCGGCCGGTGACCGGGTGTCGCACCACGGCGCTGCGGCGCTGCCTGGTGCGCAGTCCGCCGTCGGGCTGCCACTCGAACTCGATCGCGTTGGCACGGCAGTAGCTCTCGACGGCGCCCCGGTCCTCGGTCCCGAACGCCTCGGCCAGGGACGCCCCGATCTCGTCGTTGTAGCTACGGGTGAGCAGCCAGCCCTCCCGCTCGAACCGTTCGGCCAACTCGGTGGGCAGCGCGTCGAGCACGGTTGCCGAGTCGGCCACCGCGGTGGCCCCGCCCTCGGCGGGCGCGGTCAGGCACGCGAACAGCATCAGACCGGGGAACTCGAGCCGGTAGCTCAGTTCATGGTGCATGCACATCGGCTGGTTCGGCGGCCACTGCGATGAGGAGTACACGCCTTCGGAGTAGGTCTCACGGGGAGCGAAGGCCTCCATCTCGGTCATCGGGGCGTTGGCAAGCCGCTGAAGGACGGCACCTGTCCCGGCCGCGTCGCGCAGCCCCAGGCCACGGACCAGGACCGAACCGTGCTCGGCGACGACGGCGCGCAGCACGTCCCGCTGCTCGGCCACCCAACTCGCCGCGTCGCCGGTGGCCTCTACCCGCAGCATCGGGGGTTTGCCGGGCCCGGTCTCCACGTCGAGCAGTGATGTCGGAGGGGAGGACGACATCTCGTTTTCCTTTCAGTCGCGGCTCAGGAAGAAGCGGGCCATTCGGCAGCGCGCAGCACTGCCTTGGCCGCTTCGGTCGGTCGGGTGCGGAGGAAGTAGTGGCCGCCGTCGGCGAGCTCGTGCAGGTCGACGTGCTCGGCCAGGAGTTGCCAGTCGCGGAAACGACGTGGGAAATCCGCCGTGTTCGGGTCGTCGGCGGCAACGACCACGGTGACCGGCGCCGTCAGCTTCGCTGTCGGCGGGGCGTCGAGGGCGTCGGCGAAATAGCGGTGTGCGGACACGCAGTCGTGCCGGTAGGCGGCACCGACCTGCTCGGCGTGATGCGCATCCAGCTCACCGAGCTCGGTGTAGCCGCTGTCCGCGCTCAGTCCGGCGGCAATCTCGGCGTTGCTCCGCCCGGTCAGCTCGGTGATGGCCGCGCGCCGGTCGGCGGAGTCGCCGAGCAACTGCGCGCCAAGGAACACCCGCTGGACGTCGACCCCGCGCTCCTGAAGCTGCCTGGCGGTCTCCACGGCCAGCGCGGTGCCCGAGGAGTGGCCCCACAGCAGGACCCTCGTCAGGCCACGCCGGGTGATCTCGGTGGTGATCCGCTCGGCCACCTGTGCCATCGGCGCGAATGGCTCGCTCTGCCCGGCCACGTCGTGACCGGGCAGCTCGACGGCGTAGACCGCCAGGCCGCCGGTCGGCAGCGCCCTGGCCATCGGCTGGAAGTTCACCGCGTTGCCGCCGGCGTAGGGGAAGCACACCAGGGCACCGGCCTGCGCACGGTCCGATTCCGACAGTGACTGCAGCAGACCGGAGCACCGCTCGGACCTTCCGTCGACCAGCTCGGCCAGATCGGCGAGGACGGGGTGGCTGGTGACGTCCTTGAGGGTCACCGCACGGTCCATGGCGATCGCCAGCTTCACCGCCGACAGTGACGTGCCGCCCCGGTCGAAGAAGTGGTCCTGCCGCCCGATCCGGTCCTGCGGAATGCCGAGTACGTGTCCCCATGCGGCCGCCAGCCGCTGTTCGGTGGGGGTACTCGGTGCGCTGTAGTCGTCCTCGACGGAGTCGAGTTCTCCGGCGAGCGCGCTCAGAGTCTTTCTGTCGATCTTGCTATTGGGCGTCAGCGGCAGGCTTTCCCGCCAGTGGAAGGCTGACGGGACCATGTACTCGGGCAGTGACGCACCCAGCCGGTCCAGCAGTACGTCGGGGTCGAGTGGCCGCCGGGCGGAGTAGAAGGCCACAAGGTGCTTGCTCTGGTCGGCCCGCTCGGTGACCACCACGGCACCGTCGCGGACACCGTCCACCCGCAGCAGGGTGTTCTCGATCTCACCGATCTCTATTCGGAAACCACGGATCTTGACCTGGGTGTCCCGGCGGCCGAGGTACTCCAGCTTGCCGTCGGGCTGCCAGCGGCCGTAGTCGCCCCCTCGGTAGAGCCGTCGGCGCTTTCGGTGCGGATCGGCCATGAAGGCCAGCCGGGTGCGCTCGGGGTCGTTGACGTACCCGCGGCCGACACAGACTCCGGAGAAGACGATCGCACCGGGCGCGCCGAGCGGCACCGGTGACAGATGCTCGTCGACGACGTAGACATGCACGTTGTTGACGGGGCGACCGATCGGGACCCGTTCCCCGTCCGGCACCCGGTCCATGACCTCGTGGTTTGTGTCGTCGGAGGTCTCGGTCAGCCCGTAGGCATTGACCAGTTTGATCTTGGGCTCGGCCGCGAACCAGCGTTGCGTGAGCTCCTTCTTCACCGCCTCGCCGGTGACGGACACGTACCGCAGGTCCGGCAACGGGAGGGGGCGCTGTTCCAGAGCGGACAGTACGACTTCGAGGTACGACGGCACGAGTTGGAGCACCGTGACCCCGCGGTCGACGATTCTGTCGAGGAACCGCTGGACGTCCAGGATCACCTCCTGCTCGACCAGCAGGGTCCGCCCACCGACCAGAAGCGCGGAGACCAGTTGCCACAGCGAGATGTCGAAGCACTGAGGTGCGGTCTGGGCGACCACCTGCCCCTCGCCGATCTCCAGATCGTCGATCTTGGCGTAGAGGTGGTTGAGCATGCCCGCGTGCTCGCACATCGCGCCCTTGGGCTCACCTGTGGAGCCGGAGGTGAAGTAGATGTAGGCGAGTTGGTCCGGCGCGACGGCGACGCCGAGATCACCGTCGGCATGGTCCTCCTCGTAGGCCGCATCCACAAAGAGCGTCTGGATTCCGGACAGTGAGTCGAGGGCCTGGCCGAGGGTGGCGGTGCTGCCGGTTTCGGTCAGCACGAGCTCGCACTCGGCGCGGGAGAGCGTGGCTCTGATGCGCTCGGCCGGGAAATGCGGCTCGATGGGCAGGTACACGCCACCGGCCTTGAAGACCGCGAGGACGGCGGCCATCCAGTCCAGGTTGCGCTCGGTCACCACCGCGACGACGCCTTCGCGGCGCAGTCCCCGCGCCAACAGGGCTCGTCCCAGCCGGTTGGCGCGGGCGTTGAGCTCCCGGTAGGTCCACTGCCGCTCCCCGTGCACGGCTGCGACGGCGTCCGGGTGTGCCCTCACCCGCTGCTCGAACAGCTCGTGGAACCCGCTGTCCGGCAGGTCCCGGAGCGGTCCGGCGAGCCCTTCGAGCTGGAATTGGAGCTCCTCGGCGGAGAGCAGGGTCTGCCGCCCGTGCTCGGCATCCGGATCGGCGGCGATCAGTGCGAGTGCGGTGAGGTGATAGCCGGCGATCCTGGCGGCACAGTCCGCGTCGAGTACGTCGGTCCGGTACCGCAGCCGCAGCAGGAATTGGCCGTCGTGGCGGGAGAATCCCACCCACAGCGCTATGCCTTCGCCGAGATCGCCACCGACGCCGGTCGGATCGAACGCGGTCTCGAGCAGCGGTTCCGTGAGGCCCAGCTCTGCCTCGAGGTCACCGACCGGAAAGTCCTTGTGCGACAGCAGTTCCGACTCGACTTGATGGGTGTTCAGCAACAGCGCCCGCCACGAGTCGGGCTCGGTCGTCAGCCGGCAGGGCAACGGCCTGCCACCCGCCGCGGCGACGTAGCCGGTCGCGACCTCGTGCTCGCCGGACAGCGTGGCGAGCACCTTGGCGTGCGCTGCCAGCAGCACCGAGTCGAGCGGCACGGCCATGTCCTGCCCCAGCCGGCACAACGCTTCCACGACGTCGTCCGGAATCGTCGCCTCGTACTCGTCGACGCCCGCGACCGGATTTTGCGTCCACCGCGGGATCGCGGTGGAACCACCGGCGACGAGAACACTGCGCCAGAACTCCTGGTCGGCCTGCACCCGCACTCCCATCGCTTTCCCCTTCACTTACCGTCGCCACGGTGCTGCTCGCCGCCGACCAGGGCGGCGCCGCAGGCGTCGTTGCTATCGCGCAGACCGGCGGGTCCAGCGGTTTGAGCGCGCTGACCGAGATGGTCCCGCTGCCCCTTCCGCATGAGCGCCGCAGGCTGATAGGGGGCATCTCGCTCCTCCGCGGCCGGGTTTCCGCCCCACCGGGCGTGCTCGGGCATTTCCTCGCCTTTCATGAGGAAGGAGTCGGGGGCGAGCACTGCGCCGTCGCCCATCGTCACGCCGTAGTGGACGTGGGCGCCGACACCGATCGTGCAGCCGACACCGATCGTGCTGCCGTCGGACTTGAAGGTTCCGTCCTCCTGCGAGTGGCACTGGATTTTGCTTCCTGCGTTGAGCGTGCAGTCGTTCCCGATGGTGGTGAGCGTCCGCTCCGTCAGATAGCAGCCGTCGTCGAAGACCCTGCTGCCGAGGCGAACCCCCAGAAGTCGCCAGATCACGTTCTTGAAAGGGGTGCCGTTGAATATGTTGAGATACTCGTCAGGCACCTTCCAGAGGCGCTCGTGCCACCAGAAGTACGGGTCGTAGATGGAGCACAACTGCGGCTTCAGCGCGCGGAATGCCGCGATGCCACGCTCCACCAGTACGAAGTAGACAGCTGTGAACCCAAGGGTAAGTGCCAGGGTTGCAGCGATAATCACCTGCCCGAAAACACCGTACAGATCAACGGCAGCGAGACCGAACACGGTGAGCACGAAGAAGTGCAGCCACCGCACCAACAGGAAGAAGCCCATGGTGCGAATGTTGTAGCGGTTCTTCGCGGCGAGGCTGCGGCGTTTCTCGTCCCCGGTCCGCAAATGGTCGAATCGGCTGTCGCGCTCCACCGACCGGGGAATCTCGAAGCACGGCGAGCCGAGCAGACCCACTCCCTCGCGGATCTCGCCGTCCAGCGGGATCATCACCTTTGTCGCGAGGAGACAATTGTCGCCCGTCCTGGCGCCTGAGGGATAGGCGATATTGTTCCCGAGGAAATTGTGCGGTCCGATCGACGCCCGGGAAACGACGAAGGAGGTGCTCGAGAAATCGGCATTGACGATGGAGAGCCCGTCCGCGACCATCGTTCCGCTGCCGACGGAGCTCAAGTACGGCGTCTCGTGCTGCACTTCCGTGCCGAAGTTCGATCCGGTCTGCTCGACATGGGACAAGTCGTATCCGAGGCCGCGCAAATAGTGGACGATGTAGGAGCTGTCGCCGAAGAGCCATGCGAAGAACTTTATGTTGGTCATGCGCGCGATCGCCCGGTGCGTCGAGTAATGGAAGCCGTACAGCGGATAGACCTTGTCCGGCTCGACCATTGCACTCAACAGGCGCGGAACGGTGAACAATACGGCGAGGCCCACGATGGCGAGGCCGAAGAACAGCACGAAGGAAAGGACCAGCGCGCCGATGTAGAGCCTGGGCGACGTGAATCCGACCGTGTCGATGCCGAGCAGGGTGCCGAGCGCCGGAACGATGCTCACCAGCATGTACGTGCCCCCGACGGTCAGCGGCACGTACAGCAGGAACACTTGGAGCAAGGTGACGAGGCCGTAGCCGGCCCGGCGCAGCGTGCCGCAATCCGCGGACGTGATTCTCAGGTAGTCGAGCTCCGTGCGCTGTGCCGGGGAGCCGTGCCAGCGCTGGCCGTCCGGGACCACCTGACCGCTGTGCAGCGCGGACGAGTGGCCGAGCTGCGCACCGTCGCCCATCGACGTGTCGATGTCGAGCACGGTCTTCTCGCCGATGAACACGTCCCTGCCGAGGGTGACCGGGCCGGTCTGGATACGCCCGGCGTGCGCCCGGTAGCAGAGGATGAACGCTTCCTTGCGGATCACCGTACCGGCGCCGATCGTGAGCAGGTCGGTGCAGACCGGAACGGTGCGGGAGAGGATCGTGACGCCCTTGCCGACCCGCGCGCCGAGGGCCCGCAGGTAGAGCACGTACAGCGGATTGCCGACGAAGAAGATCATCGGGTTGGCGTGGATCAGCACCTTGATGGTCCAGAAGCGCAGATAGGTCAGACCCCAGACGGGGAACTCGCGCGGTTTCCAGCGGCCGATGAGAATCCATTTGGCCACGATGGGGAATGTGCAGAGGCCGACAAAGCCGGCGCCGCCGAATACGGCCGACCGCAGATAGATGTCGACCAAATCCGAGTCGGCGGAGACCCACCCGTAGCCTTGGGAAGCGACGACTCCGAAGACGAAGCAATAGACGAGGAAAATCAGGAACTGCAGTGTTCCGCAGAGGACGTACCTCAGCGTGCTGCCCGGGGCTACCACCTCGCTCGGCGCCGGGACCGGCGAATCGGCAGGAGTGGGCGCGGCGTCCGCCAGCGCCGCCGCCAGGCTTCGGATCGTTGGGTACTGGTAGATGTCCTTCATCGACACTGATGGCAGGTCCGCCCGCTTCCTGACTTGCGCGCAGAAATGGGCCATCACCAACGAATTGGCGCCGAGGTCGTCGAAGTAGTGGCTGTCGACCGAAACCCGCTCGACGCGCACGACGTCAGCCAGCACCTCGGCGAGAATAGTCTCGATGCCACTCTTCGGGCCGGTGTACCTGCGCTTGGCGATTGCAGATCCATCCGGCCCGGGCGTCAAGACTTCGACGGATTTCTCCTCCATGCGAGCTCCTTGAGGAAATTTCGATCACCATCGGCAATTGCGGCCGACTCGGTCCTCACGCTCGTCGCCGGCCGGAGCAAGTAAAGAAGTCACAAAGTCGTAGCTCTTGTCCGGCCACAAAACCGCGCCTCTAGTCTCCGCCGTCCACCGTCAGGTTGCCACTCGAACTCGATCGCCTCTTCGCCTGCAGTACCTCCCGACGGTGCCGGGGTCACCGGTGCCGGACGCAGGGAAGACGACCCCGATCTCGTCGGTGTGATGGGCCGTGGTTGCCCGCCGCCGGTGGGCCCGTCGGCGGGCAACCATGGGCAAGAAATTGCCTATCAAGACGGCATGAGAAGCGGCGGTTCTGTATGCCAGGGGAGAAGTGCTTTCTCCAAGTGGCGTCCCGTCACAGCACGCATCCAGAGAAAATGTCACGTGGACACGCGTGTTCCGCCGAACGAGAACCGAGCCGCCTCCCAATTGCTCGCCGGGGTCTCGTACTTCAGGACATGGCACCGAAGCAAGGGGCGATTCGACGGCGCCGGCCCGGTGATTCCGGGCCGCGGTGGGAGTCTCCCCTTCCGACAGCAGCCTTGAGAGGGTGGAGGACCCATGGCCGATCTGCGCGACACTCTGGAGACGCACGTCAGCAAGGGCTCGGTGCCGGGAGCGGTGGGCCTGGTGGCCCGCGGTGACCGGGTCGAAGTGGCGGCCGTGGGATCTGTCGACATCGAGGGCACCGCCCCGATGGCCAGAAATTCGATCTTCCGCATCGCGTCGATCACCAAACCCGTCGTCGCCGCGGCCGTCATGATGCTGGTCGAGGACGGCCGGATCGCGCTGGACGAGCCGGTCGGGCAGTGGCTGCCGGAGCTGGCGTCACCGAGCGTCGTGCGGACGCCGGCGTCGCCCGTGGACGACGTGGTCCCCGCGGTCCGGCCGATCACCGTGTTCCATCTGCTCAGCTCCCGTGCCGGGTACGGTTTCCCGTCCGACTTTTCGCTGCCCGCGCTCGCGCCGCTTTTCAGTGAGCTGAAGCAGGGACCTCCGCAGCCGCAGACCGTCCCGGCCCCGGACGAGTGGATGGCCCTGCTGTCCCGCATTCCGCTGTTGCACCAGCCGGGTGACGGCTGGCTGTACAACATCAGCTCCGACCTCCAGGGGGTGCTGATCGCCAGGGTCACGGGCCGGCCGCTGCCCGAGTTTCTGGCCGAGCGGTTGTTCGAGCCGCTGGGGATGGCCGACACCGCGTTCGCGGTACCGGCCGACAAACTCGACCGGTTCACCGGCTACTACCGGAGCGACCCCGAGGGCGGTCTCGAGCTGGTCGACGCCGCCGACGGGCAGTGGAGCAGCCCGCCGGCGTTCCCGTCCGGCGCCGGCGGGCTGGTCTCGACCGTCGACGACTGGCTCGCCTTCGGGCGGATGATGCTCGCCGAAGGGACGGCCGGCGACAGTCGGCTGCTCACGCCCGAGTCGGTGCGGCAGATGACCGCCAACCACCTGAGCAAGTCCGAGCGTGAGTCCGCCGGGTTGTTCCTGGAGGGGATGGGCTGGGGCTTCGGCGGTGCGGTCGATATCGAGGCCGTCGAACCGTGGAGCGTGCCGGGACGCTACGGCTGGGTCGGTGGCACCGGGACGACAGCGCACATCACACCGTCCACCGGCGCCGTCAGCATCATGCTCAGCCAGCTGCAGATGGGCGGGCCCAGCTCCCCTGAGCTGATGCGGGACTTCTGGCGGTACGCGGCCGGCGTCTGAGGCAGGGCGCGGCGGCCGGCGGGACGCGATGTCGGATCGAAGGGCGACGGGCCGAAGCCGCGGCTGAGGGCCTCGTAACGATCGGCGTCGGAACGCGCGGCGCGTCAGTGCCGACCAGGAGTTCTTCGGCGGGCTCGGCATGCTGCTGCGCGGCCTGGGGGAGTGATACAGGGCGGCCGGCCGCTCTCGACGGTCCATTTCGGACAGTAGCTCCGAGCGCTCCGGCAGCTCCTCGAAACGCACTCGCCGAGTGCCGAAGGGAGGTCCGGGCGTCTGCGGCCCGGATCACCGTTCGCGCGCCGGGGTCAGCGGTCGGCGATGTCCTCGCGGAGGCCGTCGGAGAACTCCCACCACGACAGCGGAAGCCAGTCGCCGTTGATAAAGGCATCGACAGTCGCGCCGCGACCGCGGACAGTGACCGTGGTTCCAGTCGGGTACGTGGTGCCGGACAGGCCAGGTACTGGGACGAGCAGGGTCCCGAGCCGTTGTGCTGCCATTATTCCTTGCCCTCCCTTTCCTCATGTCAGTACGACATCAGGGCGGATATTCCTCCCGACATTACCGGGTTGTGTGTCGGCGCAGGCCGGAGAATCATGAGAGATGGGTCACGCGGTCGCGGAATGTGGGTGGGGCGGAAATTATACGTGCACCGCCGAGCGAAGGTGGCAGCCATGAAAGCAGTCGTGTACCAGGGACCGTTCACCGTTGCAGTCGAAGAGGTTGAAAGGCCAAAGATTCAGCATCCGAACGACGTGATCGTACGGGTCACCTCCACCGCGATCTGCGGCTCCGACCTGCACATGTACGAGGGCCGTACCGCGGCGGAGCCCGGCATAGTCTTCGGCCACGAGAACATGGGAATCATCGAGGAAATCGGCCAGGGCATCACCTCGCTCAAGCAGGGCGACCGCGTGGTCATGCCCTTCAATGTCGCCTGCGGGTTCTGCACGAATTGCGTCGAGGGATTCACCGGATTCTGTCTGACCGTCAATCCCGGCTTCGCGGGCGGCGCTTACGGCTATGTCGCCATGGGGCCCTGGCCGGGCGGCCAGGCAGAATACCTGCGCGTTCCGTACGCCGACTACAACTGCCTGAAACTGCCGCCGGGAAACGAGCACGAGACCGACTTCATATTGCTCGCCGACATCTTCCCCACCGGCTACCACGGCTGTGAACTCGCCCAGGTCCGCCCGGGCGAGAGTGTCGCGGTGTACGGCGGCGGGCCGGTCGGGCTCATGGCCGCCTACTCGGCCATGCTGCGCGGCGCGAAGAAGGTGTTCGTCGTGGACCGGGTCCCCGAGCGGCTGGAGAAGGCCCGGGAGATCGGCGCGCAACCGATCAACTTCGCCGAGGGTGACCCTGTGGAGCAGATCAAGGACCAGACCGAGGGTGTCGGCACGGACAAGGGCGTGGACGCCGTCGGCTACCAGGCGACGGCGCACAGCACGGGACGCGAGGAACCGGCGATCGTCCTGAACTCACTCGTCGGCACGGTCCGGCCCACCGGAGCGCTCGGCGTACCCGGCCTCTACGTTCCGTCCGACCCCGGAGGCCCGGACGAGCAGGCCAAGCACGGCATGCTCCTTGTCTCGATCGGCAAGCTCTTCGAGAAGGGCCTGCGGATGGGCACGGGGCAGTGCAACGTGAAGCGCTACAACCGGCGCCTGCGCGACATGATCATCGAGGGCCGGGCGAGGCCGAGCTTCGTTGTCTCGCATGAACTGCCCCTGGATCAGGCGCCGTCGGCGTACGAGAAGTTCGACAAGCGGGTCGAGGGCTACACGAAGGTCGTGCTGCACCCGTAGCCGCCGCGGCAGTTCGCAGGCCCGCGGTTCGCGGTCCCGAGCTGAGCGGTCCGCCGGCCGGTCAAGACCGGTCGGCGGCGCGCTGCGTCAGACTTCGTCGGCCGCCCGCGGTTCCAGTACTTCTTCCCGTGGGTCCAGTTCCTCTTCGGGACCCGCGCAGTACGGGTTCTCCACGACCATGCCGCTGAGCCAGACCTTCGGGTGTGCCTTGACCAGGGGGATGATCAGGTCTCCGCTGAACAGCTCCAGGTCGTACAGGCACATTCCCACCTGGGGACAGGACATGAACCAGCGCGTCGCCTTCATCTCGTACCGGATCAGATCGTGGATGAAGGCAGGCTGTACGAGAGGCTGCGCCCAGCTCATGTCGGCAGCCAGGCGGGCGAAGGTGCCGTTGCCGGCCGAGAACGTGCTGTCGGACCAGGCGTGCAGCATGTCCAGCATGTGATCGCCGTCAAAAGTCCCGTCCAGCAGATAACTCTCCTTCGGACCCATGATCTGCAGGCCGTCGGAGTCCGGGCCGACCGCGGGGGCGTTCGCGGCCAGCACGTCGCGCAGCGCCCGGCCTTCGCCATCCGCGGCCAGAAGCAGACAGCTGTGTCCCTCGCGCAGGCCGTCCGCGATGAACGGCGTCAACAACTGCTCCCGTTCGGCACGCCCCCGGTACAGGGCGCAGAGATGGTCACCCGGAGCCAGCGGTACCCTGCCCACCGAAGCGACTGCCGAAGCGACTGCCGAAGCGACTGCCGAAGCGACGACCGGCACGGGTGTTCGCGCTCTCCGCTCGTCCATCTCTCCTCATCAGGGTGAGCCGCCCAGGACCTTCCACACCCGGGTGGCGACGTGCAGATTCAGTCGGCTGTCCACGTCCGTGATATCGCTGCCACTGACGTCGCGGATGCGCTGGAGCCGGTAGCGCAGCGTGCTGCGGTGGATTCCCAGGGCGGCGGCCGTCCCGTCGTAGTTGCCGCCGCACTCGAAGTACTGGGAGAGGGTCTGGGCCAGGTCCGAGTGATGTGCGGCGTCGTAGTCCAGGAGCGGGCCGAGCCATTCACGTACGAACTGGTCGACCTCGCGGTAATCGCCCCCCGGCCCGAGGATCCGGTAGAGGCCCAGTTCGTCGAAGGCCGTGGTGCCATTGGGGGAGCGTGAGCGCTGGCGGACCTCCAGTGCCCGTAGCGCTTCCTCGAACGAGCGCGGAATCTCGCCCGGCACGTCGCAGCGGCCGCCCACGCCGATCGAACCGCTGGGTGAGCCCAGTTCTCGGACCATCGCCTGGTGCAGCGCTTCTGGACGCGGCCGTCCCTCGGAGACAAGGACGGCCATTCCCGATCGTCCGGCAAGCAATGACCGCATCCGCAGACCTGCGGCCGCACGGCCGACTGCCTGGACGAATGCGTCGTCGGCCGCCCTGCCCACCCACTGCACAGCGACCAGATAGTGAGGGCCGTGCAGGTCATGGCCGACAGCGGCGGCCCGGGCGTAGGCACTCTCGTCATCGGTGCCGGTGATCAGATCGTCCACCAGCTCACGGCGCAGCCGCAGCTCGACCTCGGCGATGTTGCGCAGATGGGCCAGTTCCAGGGCGAGCGCGGTGCATGCGTGGTCGAGGGTGAATTCCTCCTGCCGGCCGGCGCTTCCCGCGGCGTCGATCAGGACCATGGCACCAAGGACCTCGCCACGATGCTGGGCCAAGGCGATGAGCCGTTCCCCCACCCGTACCGGGAGCGGCCGGCGGGCAGCTTCCTGCAGCAGTTCTTCGTGCTGTGCCGCGTCGGGTTTCGGATACGGATCGGGGCAGTCCGGCCCCGCCCAGGCCCGGAGATTGCCGAAGCGGTCCTCGATGGCGACGGGGTAGCCGGTGAGCCGGTAGACGGCCGTGGCGATGCCCGCCACACTGCCGCCGCCCGCCGCGGCCTGGCTGAGTACCTCGTGCACGGAACGCTGGTACTCCAGCTCGGAGATGGTGTTGGCCAGTCGGACGTTCACGGCCGCCCTGTCGGCGTTGAGCCGCCGCAGCTCCCGCGCATGGTCGCGTTCTCTCCGCCTGGCCGTGGCATTGGCCAGGGCCGCCGCGGTCTGCTGGGCAAGGACATGGATCAAGAAGAACTCGTCGCCCGTGGGCCGCGACGGCGCGCTGACCACCAGGTAGCCGATGCCGCCGCCCCTCGTGTGCAGGGCGAAGGCCCAGCCCCATTCCCGGCCCGGCACCGGGATCGGCCCTTCCCGGCCGCGCAGGTGCTGGAGGTGGTCGTCGATTTCGGAGGTGGCATGCGGCCATCCGGCGGGCGTGGGGACGAGGAGCTCGTCGACGGTGAGGAAGCCCCCCTCGGCCCGGCAGGGGCCGACCGCCGCCACGGAGGTCAGTGCGAGGCGCAGGATGTCACTCTCGTCCCGGCCGTCGTTCATGATCATGGAGAGCACGAACAGGCTGTAGAGATTGGCCACGTGTTCCTGGCCCCAGGTCTTCCGGCGCGAGCGGTCAGACTTGCCCGAAGTCGCGGTCATGGTGAAGATCCGGGCCCTTTCCTGGAGAACCGTCCCTCAAAGCACCCAGGCTACTGACTTATGCGCAGCTTGCCCTGATTTATATGCCTCGAGTGCCTGTACTGACAGGTCGAGAGTCCGTGCGGATTTGGGCCCCGCAGGGCAGGCTGCGCAGCGCCCCCGGTCGGGACGCTGGAAACAGTCATCGTGAACCAGTGGCGCAACCAGTGGCGCTCGGCGCCGTCCGGAGGAGACGGATATGGACGAGCGGAATCGTCGGACCATCGCCACGTACGCCACGTACGCGGAGGCGGAACGCGCGGTCGACTACCTCTCCGATCAGGGGTTTCCCGTCGAACGGGTTGCCGTAATCGGTCGCGACCTGCAACTTGTCGAACAGGTGGTCGGCCGCCTCAACTATGGCAAGGCGGCGCTGAGCGGCGCTGCGTCCGGTGCGCTCCCCGGCGTCCTGATCGGCTGGCTCTTCGGACTGTTCAACTGGCTGAACCCGGTGCTGTCGGCCCTGCTCCTTGCGCTCTATGGGCTGATCTTCGGTGCCGTGGTCGGCGCACTGCTCGGGTTGATCATGTACGCGATGCAGCGTGGGCGTCGCGACTTCACGTCTGTCAGTGCGATGCAGCCCAGCCGCTACGAGGTTGTCGTCGACGTCGAGGTGGCCGATCGCGCCGCCGCGCTGTTCGACCAGCTCGGGAGCAGGGAGGCCGGTAAGACCGCCGCCGATGGGTGAAAACCCTGGACATTCGGCGCTTGAAAGCGTCCGCGGGCTTCGATGAGGGAGTACTTCATGGCTAAGGCAGTCGGAATCGACCTCGGAACCACAAACTCGGTGATCGCCGCCTGGGAGGGCGGGGAGGCGACGGTTCTGCCCAACTCCGAGGGCAGCCGCACGACCCCTTCGGTCGTCGCGTTCACGGACACCGGTGAACGGCTTGTCGGCCAGTTGGCCCGCCGTCAGGCGATTCTCAACCCCAAGGGCACCATTTACTCGGCCAAGCGCTTCATAGGCCGCCGTTACGACGAGATCTCCGACGAGGCAAAGGCCGTCGGCTTCGATGTCGTCCCCGACGAACACGGCAATGCGCGCTTCAAGGTGCGCGACAAGCTGTACGCGCCGGAGGAGATCAGCGCCCTGGTGCTGCGCAAGCTCGCCGACGACGCCGGGAAGCAACTGGGCGAGCGGGTGACGGAGGCGGTCATCACCGTGCCCGCCTACTTCAACGACGCCCAGCGCACGGCGACGAAGGACGCCGGAAAGATCGCGGGCCTGGAAGTGCTGCGCATCATCAACGAGCCGACCGCGGCCGCGCTCGCCTATGGAATGGACAAGAAGGGGCACGAGACCGTGCTCGTGTTCGACCTGGGCGGCGGCACCTTCGACGTGAGCATCCTCGACGTCGGCGACGGCGTGGTCGAGGTACGGTCCACCGCCGGCGACAGCCATCTGGGCGGCGACGATTTGGACCGGCGCCTGGTGGACCACCTCGCGGACAAGTTCCAGCAGGAGAACGGCATCGACCTGCGCAAGGACCCGCAGGCCCTGCAGCGCCTGTTCGAGGCTGCCGAGAAGGCCAAGACCGAACTGAGCTCCGTCACCCAGACACAGGTGAGCCTGCCGTTCATCACTGCCGACGCCGCCGGTCCGAAGCACCTGACCGAGACCGTCATGCGGTCCACGTTCGAGCAGATCACCGCGGACCTGGTCGAGCGGACCATGGAACCGGTCAAGCAGGCGATGGCCGACGCCAAGATCAGTGAGAGCGACATCGACGAGGTCATCCTCGTGGGCGGCTCCACGCGTATCCCCGCCGTCCAGAGCCTGGTCCGCCGGCTGACCGGCGGCAAGGACCCGAACATGAGCGTCAACCCCGACGAGGTCGTGGCCATGGGCGCCGCGATTCAGGCGGGCGTGCTCAAGGGTGAGGTCAAGGACGTCCTGCTGCTCGACGTGATTCCGCTGTCGCTGGGAGTGGAGACCCGCGGCGGTGTCATGACCAAGATCATTGAGCGGAACACCACCATTCCGGTCCGCCGCACGGAGACCTTCTCCACAGCCGAGGACAACCAGGGAGCTGTCGACGTCGTGGTCCTGCAGGGCGAGCGCGAGCGCGCGGCGGACAACCGCGTCCTCGGGCGCTTCCAGCTCAAGGACATCCGGCCCGCGCCCCGCGGCGAGCCGCAGATCGAGGTCACGTTCGACGTCGACGCCAACGGCATCCTGAACGTCACCGCACGCGACAAGGACACCGGTGCCGAGCAGGGCATCACCATCAGCGAGGGATCCAACCTCGACCAGAGCGAGGTCGAGCGGATGATCGAGGAGGCCGAGCGCAACCGCGGCGAGGACAAGGCGCTGCGCGAGGTCGTGGACGCCCGCAATGAGCTGGACGCCGTGGCCTATCAGGTGGAACGCCGGCTGAGCGAGCTGGGCGACAGCGCACCGGCGCATGAGAAGTCACGGGCCGAGATGCTCATCACCGAAGCGCGGGAGGCCGTCAAGGAGGAAGCGCCGCTGGACAAGGTCAGGTCCCTGGCCTCCGAGCTGCAGCAGGTCTACGCCGGGCTTGCTTCGCATCAGGCGCGTGCCGGGGCGACCGAGCAGAACCAGGAGGGTGCGGCAGCGGGTGCGGCGAGCGGATCCGACGAAGACGTGATCGACGCCGAATTCGACAAGAGTTGATGTGGGGTCATGTCCACCGAACAGGAGCCGACGACGCCTCAGGACGAGCTGAGCCAGGTCCCGTCCACGCAGCAGCCGGAGGCGGAGGACCATGCCGCTGCCCTCGACGAACTCCAGGACCGCTGGCGCCGCGCCCTCGCGGATCTTGACAACCTGCGCAAGCGCCACGCCAAGGAGCTGGTACGGGAACAGGCCGCCGAGCGCGCCCGCACGGCGGCGGCCTGGCTGCCCATTCTCGACAATCTGGACCTGGCCCTCGCCCACGCCGGATCAGACCCGTCCGCCGTATTGGAGGGCGTCAAAGCCGTACGTGACCAGGCCATCGATGTGATGCGACGGCTCGGATATCCACGATACGAGGAGACGAGTGTGCCGTTCGACCCGACCAGACACGAGGTCGTCGGCGTCGCCGAAGACCCCGATGCCGAGCCGAACACCGTGGTCCAGGTGGTACGCCCCGGCTACGGCGAAGGCGAGAACCAGCTGCGCCCCGCGGCCGTCGTGGTCAGCAAGCGGCAGGAGTGACGCCTCATGGCACGGGACTTCTACGAAGTGCTCGGGGTGCAGCGCGGCGCGAGCCCTGATGAGATTCAGCAGGCATTCCGCAAGCTGGCCCGCAAATACCACCCCGACATCAGCAAGGACCCGGAGGCCGAGGAGCGCTTCAAGGAGTTGAACGAGGCGTACAGCGTGCTCTCCGACCCCAAGACGCGCCAGCGCTACGACCGCTTCGGTGAAGACTTCCGGCAGATCCCGGAGGACTACGAGGAGCGGATGGCGGGCGCCGGAGTGGGTGCCCGTGGTGGCAGGTCCGGCTGGGGGACCGGCGACGGCGGCAGCCGGGTCCGCTTCGTGTCGGACCACGGCGAGGGTTTCGAAGACGCCGGCATCGACTTCGAGGACCTGTTCGGCGGGCTGTTCGGCCGTGGCGGGGTCAGGAGCGGGCCCCGGGGCCCGATTGCGGGCGCCGATCAGGAGGCCGAGATCCACCTCAGTGTCGAGGAGGCCTACCACGGTGGCAAGCGCAGCATCACCCTGGCCGGGCCCGGCGGGCAGCGGACCTTCGACGTCGACATCCCCCGCGGGGTGGCCGACGGGCAGCGCATCCGGCTGGCCGGGCAGGGCGGGCAGGGCAGCGGCGACGCCCCGCCGGGTGATCTGTACCTGCGCGTGAAGATCAAGCCCGACTCGCGATTCCGCCTGGAGGGGCGGGACATCCATGTCGTCCTGCCGGTGACGCCCTGGGAGGCGGCGCTCGGAGCAACGGTGCCGGTGCCCACTCCCGGTGGCACCGCCAAGGTGACCGTCCCCGGTGGCTCCTCCAGCGGCCGCCGACTGCGGCTGCGGGGCGAGGGCATGCCCAACCCCCGTGGTGCCAACGGAGACCTCTACGCCGAGGTCCGCATCATGGTGCCGCCCAAGCTGACCGACCGGGAGCGTGAGCTCTTCGAGGAGCTGGCCACCGTGTCCACCTTCGACCCGAGGAAGCCAGGATGACCAACGATCCGCGGCGTGCCGCTGCCAACGGGCCGGACACCGGGAACCGCCGGACGATGGCGTCTGCCCGGCAGGCCGGTGTCAACGTCGTCGTCCGCAGCTACGCCATGGTGCCGGTCCACCGGCTCAGTCTGGACGTCGTCGCCCAGCGTTCGGGCCTCCACCCCGATCTCGTCCGGCGGTTCGTCACCCTTGGCCTCATCGACGCCTCCCGCGGCCCGGACGGCCGGCTGTGGTTCGAGCCCACAGCTCCCGCAACTCTCGCCCGCATCCAACGTCTACGTGCCGGACTCCCGCTCAACTACGCCTCCCTCGGTCTTGTGCTCGATCTGCTCGACCGGATCAGCCAGCTGGAGGCCGCCTTGAGGCGCAGTAACGCCGGCTCCAGGAGTGATGAAACGTGGATATGAACCGGTTCACCCAGAAGTCCCAGGAAGCTCTGCAGGAAGCGCAGACGATTGCCGGTCGGCTGGATCAGACCGAGGTCGACGGCGAGCATCTGCTGCTCGCCCTCCTGGAGCAGCCGGAGGGACTCGTTCCGCGCCTGTTCGACCAAGCGGGCGCCGACACACAGGCGTTGCGCTCCGCCCTGTCGGCCGAGTTGGCGCGCAGGCCGAAGGTGACCGGACCCGGCGCCACACCCGGTCAGGTGTACGTGACCCAGCGGCTGGCCAAGCTGCTGGACACGGCCGAGCAGGAGGCCAAACGGCTCAAGGACGAGTACGTGTCCGTCGAGCACCTCGTCCTGGCCCTGGCCGACGAAGGATCCAGGACAGCGGCGGGACGGCTGCTCAAGGAGCACGGCATCACCAAGGAGTCGTTCCTGTCCGCGCTGACCCGGATCCGCGGAAGCCAGCGCGTCACATCGGCGACGCCCGAAGGCGCCTACGAGGCGCTGGAGAAGTACGGCCGTGATCTGGTCCTCGAAGCCCGGAGCGGCAGGATGGACCCGGTGATCGGACGGGACGCGGAGATCCGCCGGGTCATCCAGATCCTCAGCCGTAAGACGAAGAACAACCCTGTACTGATAGGTGATCCCGGCGTCGGCAAGACGGCCATCGTAGAAGGACTGGCCCAGCGGATCGTCCGAGGTGACGTACCCGACGGCCTGCGCGACAAGACGATCTTCTCCCTCGACATGAGCTCGCTGGTGGCGGGCGCCAAGTACCGCGGTGAGTTCGAGGAACGGCTCCAGGCCGTACTGAGCGAGGTCAAGGCCGGCGAGGGGCGCATCCTGCTCTTCGTCGACGAGCTCCACACGGTCGTCGGCGCGGGCGGAGGCGCCGAGGGCGCCATGGACGCCGGGAACATGCTCAAGCCCATGCTCGCCCGCGGCGAGCTGCACATGATCGGCGCCACAACCCTGGAGGAGTACCGCAAGTACGTCGAATCCGACGCCGCCCTCGAACGCCGCTTCCAGCAGGTCCTGGTGGACGAACCGAGCGTCGAGGACACCGTCTCCATCCTGCGCGGGCTGCGTGAACGCCTCGAGGTCTTCCACGGCGTGAAGATCCAGGACACCGCGCTGGTCGCCGCGGCGACCCTCAGCCACCGCTACATCTCCGACCGGTTCCTGCCGGACAAGGCCATCGACCTCGTCGACGAGGCATGCGCACGGCTGAGGACCGAGATCGACTCGATGCCGGCCGAACTCGACGAGATCACCCGCCGGGTGACCCGTCTGGAGATCGAGGAGGCGGCACTCGCGAAGGAGACCGACCCGGTCAGCCAGAAGCGTCTGGAGGAACTGCGCCGCGAACTGTCCGACCTGCGCGCCGAGGCCGACGCCATGCATGCCCAGTGGGAGGCCGAACGCCAGGCCATCCGGCGCGTCCAGGAACTGCGCCAGGAGCTGGAACAGGTCCGGCAGGAAGCGGAGGAGGCCGAACGGAACTACGACCTCAACCGCGCCGCCGAACTGCGGTACGGCAAGCTCACCGAACTCGAGCGCCGACTGGAAGCCGAGGAGGAGGCGCTCGCCGCCAAGCAGGGCGACAACCGCCTGCTGCGCGAGGTCGTCACGGAGGACGAGATCGCCGAGATCGTCTCGGCGTGGACCGGTATCCCCATCACCCGGCTGCAGGAGGGCGAGCGGGAGAAGCTGCTAAAACTGGACGAGATCCTCACCGAACGCGTGATCGGCCAGGACGAGGCGGTCAGACTGGTCAGTGACGCCATCATCCGGGCCCGCTCCGGCATCCGCGACCCGCGCCGTCCCATCGGCTCGTTCGTCTTCCTCGGCCCCACCGGCGTCGGAAAGACCGAGCTGGCCAAGGCGCTGGCAGCCGCGCTGTTCGACACCGAGGAAAACATGGTCCGCCTGGACATGAGCGAGTACCAGGAGCGGCACACCGTGAGCAGGCTGGTCGGCGCGCCTCCGGGCTACGTCGGTTACGAGGAGGGCGGCCAGCTCACCGAGGCGGTGCGCCGCAAGCCGTACTCCGTCGTCCTCTTCGACGAGATCGAGAAAGCGCACGCCGATGTTTTCAACACCTTGCTGCAGGTGCTGGACGACGGCCGCATCACCGACGCACAGGGCCGTACCGTCAACTTCCGCAACACCATCATCATCATGACCTCCAACATCGGATCGGCCCATCTGCTCGACGGCGTGACCGCCGACGGCGAGATCAAGCCCGACGCCCGCGCCCTGGTGATGGGCGAACTGCAGAGCCACTTCCGGCCCGAGTTCCTCAACCGGGTAGACGACATCGTGCTGTTCAAGCCACTGGGCATGAGGCAGATCCAGCACATCGTCGAGCTGCAGTTCAACGACCTGCGCCGGCGCCTGGCCGAGCGGCAGATCACCGTCGAACTCACTGAACAGGCCCGAGAACTCATCGCACAACAGGGCTTCGACCCCGTGTACGGAGCACGGCCGCTGCGGCGGTACATCTCGCACGAGGTCGAGACCCTCGTCGGACGGGCGCTGATCCGCGGCGATGTGGAGGACGGATCGACGATCCGGGTCGACGCCCAGAACGGTGAACTGGTGGTGACGTACGGCGGGCCGTCCCAGTCGGACGTCCGAAAGGCCGCGTGAGACCCGTGGCTGTGAGCACGAGCAAGCCCGTCGCCTGCGACAGGTGCGGCCGCAAGAACCGGGTGCCGGCGTCGGCAGAGGGACGCCCGAAATGCGGCAACTGCGGCGCCCCACTCCCGTGGATCGTCGACGCGGGCGACGACGACTTCGCGGAGATCGCCGAAAAGGCGGCGCCGTTCGTTCTCGTCGACCTGTGGGCCACCTGGTGCGGGCCCTGCCGCATGGTCAGCCCCGCGCTGGAGCAGGTCGCCCACGAGCTCGCCGGACAGGTCAAGTTGGTCAAGGTCGACATCGACCAGGCACCCGCGCTCGCCCAGCGATTCCAGGTACAGGCCGTGCCGACCCTGCTCCTTCTCGACAAAGGAGAGGTGATCGCCCGGCAGGCGGGTGCTGCGCCCGCCCACGTCCTGCGTACATGGGTCGAGGAGACCATCGCCGGTCGCCGGTGACCCGCCCGTCGACACAAGGAGGCCCGCCATGACGGCACCCGACCCGCATCTCTCGCTCGTACGCCCCGTGACCCCGCGTACTCCCCAGGGCTGTGAGGAGTGCCTGCGCCTGGGCTCCCCATGGGTGCACCTCAGGCTCTGCTTGACCTGTGGGCACGTCGGATGCTGTGACTCCTCGCCGCTCAAGCACGCTCGCCAGCACGCCGGCGCCGACGCTCACCCCATCGTGCAGTCCTTCGAACCTGGCGAGGACTGGCGCTGGTGCTTCGTCCACGAGGCCATGGTCTGATGAACCCCGGCACCGCCGACCCGCACGGGACGACGACCCCCGAAACTCCTGACCGGCACGGCGCCTATCCCCGGCTGACGCCGGAGCAGATCGATCTGCTGGCCCAGCACGGTGAGCGCCGTCGCACCAGGCAGGGAGAGGTGCTCTTCCGCGAGGGCGAGCCTTTCGAAGAGTTCCTCGTGATCCTCAGCGGGATGGTCGAGGTCGTCCACGACTACGGCGGCCCCGAGGAACGCACCGTGGCCGTGCACGGCCCCGGCCGCTTTCTGGGTGAACTCGGTCTGCTCGAAGGACAGGCGGCGTTCAACGCCGCGGTCGTCCGCGAGCCCGGAGAGATCCTCGCCGTCCCGGTGGAGCGCCAAAGAGCCCTGGTCGCCGGCGATCCGGTGCTCGGAGACCTGGTGCTGCGCGCCTATTTGGGCCGTCGTTCCCTGCTCATCGGCCTCGGCGCGGGTTTCCGGATTCTGGGCTCGTGCTACTCGCCCGACACCCTGCGACTGCGCGAGTTCGCCGCACGTAACCGACTGCCGCACCGATGGATCGACCTGGAGAGGGACAAAGAAGCCGAGGCGCTGCTGCGCCGGTTCGGCATCAGTCCGGAAGAGACGCCGGTCGTCATCTGGAAAGGCCGGCAGGTACTGCGCAATCCCAGTAACGCGGAGCTCGCCCGCCTCATCGGACTTCCCGCGCCCACGCCCGACGTCACCGAGTGCGATCTGCTGGTGATCGGTGCCGGTCCCGCCGGACTCGCCTCCGCCGTATACGGGGCGTCCGACGGCCTGGTGACAGTCATCGTCGACGCGATGGCCACCGGCGGCCAGGCCGGTACCTCGTCGCGCATCGAGAACTATCTGGGCTTCCCGTCCGGGATCTCGGGCGCCGAACTCATAGAACGCTCGGTTCTCCAGGCACGCAAATTCGGCGCGCGGATCACCGTGCCCGCAGAGGCCACCTCCCTCGAACCACGGGACGGCCACTACGTGGTCACCTTCGCGGACGGCACCCAGACCGAGGCCGGCACAGTCGTCCTGGCTTCCGGCGTGCTCTACCGCAGGCTCGAGGTCCCCGGCATCGACCGGCTGGAAGGCACCAGCGTCTACTACGCCGCCACACTCCATGAAGCCAGCCTCTGCCGTATGGACCCGGTCGCCGTGGTCGGCGCCGGAAACTCCGCCGGGCAGGGGGCGCTTTTCCTCGCAGGCTATTCGCCCAAGGTGTACCTGCTTGTTCGAAGCGGTGACCTCGGCAAGGACATGTCGCGCTACCTGGTGGATCAGGTGGAACGCCACCCGAAGATCGAGGTGCTGACCAACACCGAGGTACGCCAAGTCCTGGGAGTGGGCGTCCTGACGTCGGTGGTCGTGGAGAACAACGTCACCGGCGACAGGCGCGAGGTGGAAGCACGCGCCCTCTTTGTCTTCATCGGAACACGGCCGCACACAGAGTGGCTCAAGGACGTGATCGCTCTGGACCCGCGAGGATTCGTCCTCACCGGCACCGACGCCCAGGCCGCGGCCGACATGGATCTCTGGGCGCCGCTCGGACGCGGACCGCTGATGCTGGAAACCACGCTGCCGGGTGTCTTCGCAGCGGGCGACGTGCGGAGCGGCTCCGTCAAGAGAGTGGCTTCCGCCGCGGGCGAGGGAGCCATCGCGGTTCGACTCGTCCACGAACACCAGGCGCAGGAGGGCAACCTCGTCCGCGCGCCCGGTACGGCAGAGCGTCAGCTGACGCCCGGCCAGTGGGTGTCCTGACTCGACGCGAAGGTGAACACGGCGTCGCGGGCCGCCCCCAGGTGGATGCCGGCCTGCCGGACGTCGCTGCTGACCAGACCGAAAGCGGCGGTTGCGAAGACGAGGGCCCGGGACGGGCCGGTGAACAGCAGCCAGGGCCGGTTGACCCGCACCATCCCGGCCGGCAGACGCAGCCGTCCTCGGGCGCCGGGCAGGACCAAATTCCTCCGTGCGGCTGATGCGAACCGCCGCCGCAATCGCCGTAGGCTCGGCTCTGTGACATGGCTGCGGGCGCTGAGGGAGATTGTGCGTTCCGGGCTGGCGATCGAGCGGACGAGGCTGGAACCTCTGCTCGCCCTGCGCGCGGCGGCCGGAGTGGCGATCGTGATCGGACTCGCGCTGTGGCTCGTCTCACCCGCATACGCCACGTCCGCCGCGTTCGGCGCCTTCTCCTCCGGTACTGCCACGTTCCAGCGGAGCTGGCGTCCGCGCAAGGTGATCGCGCTGGCCGCAGGCGCTGCTCTGGCTCTCAGTACTTTCCTGGGCTACCTCGCAGGGAGCCACACGGTTTCCTTCCTCCTGCTGCTCATCGCATGGTCCTTTCTCGCCGGGATGGCCTGGGCCATCGGCACGACCGCCGGGATCGTCGCGGCGGCGACGGTGGGCATCATGTTGGTGACCGTCACCTTGCCCACCAGCGTCGGCCAGGCACTGGAACACGCCGGGGTCATCGCGCTCGGCGGCGTGGTGCAGGCGATGTTGATCCTGCTGTTCCCGATCCGTAGATGGGGCGCACACCGGGACGCGCTCGCCGACGCCTTCGCCGCCGTGGCGGACTACGCCCGGCGCCTGAGGCACTACCCGATGGCCCCGTTCGAACCACAACCGATGATGACGGCCCGAAACGCCGCCGCCGTCACGCCGTCACAGGCGCGCCGTCGGCCCGCCGCCCTGCACGGCGCACGCGGCCTGGCCGAACGCATCCGCCCCATCGTCGCCTCTCTCGCCGACCCCCGGGTCGGTGCCCCGGCTGAAGGGCCGCAGCGAGACCGGGCGCGGGAATTGCTGGCGGCCGCCGCCGAAGTCCTGGACGCCGCCGCGCGTTCGATCCGTCGCGGTACCCCGGTCCAGGTGCCCTCCCAAGCCATGGAGGTCCTGCGGATCGACGAGGAGGACGAGGTGTTGGAGGGGCCTGCGCGGCAGGCCGCGGTCAAGCTCGCGAACCTGCTCGGCGAGGTACTGGAGACCGCCGAGAGCGGCGGCACCCACGGGGCAGCCACCACGGACGGCGGTGCGCAAGCCCCGCCCCTGCTGCGTCCCACGATGTTCCGGCTGGTGCCGGTCGTCCTGCGCGCGATGCGCCGCGAACTCCACCGTGACTCGCCCGTATTCCGGCACGCAGTACGCCTCGCGGCAGTGGCCTCCCTTGGCCAACTGCTCGGCTCCTGGCTCCCGCTGGGCCACGGTTACTGGGTACCGATCACCTCCGTCCTGGTGATGCGGCCGGACTTCCACCAGACCTACTCCCGTGCCGTGGGCCGTTTCGCCGGCACCCTGGTGGGCGTCGCGCTGGCCACGGGAGTGGTGCAACTGGCGCACCCGGACGCGTACTTGTCCGGTGCGCTGGCCGTGGTCTCCGCCGCGCTGACCTACCTGCTGATGCGCACCGGGTATGTGGCCTCGCAGTCCTTCACGGCGGCGTATGTCGTCTTCCTGCTGGGGATGGGGGGCCAGGAGTGGCACCAGACAGTACGGGACCGGGTGCTGCTCACCCTGCTCGGCGGCGCGCTCGCGATGCTGGCATACCTGATTTTCCCGGCCTGGGAGACACCGCGGCTGCTCGACCGGCTCGCGGACTGGCTCGCCGCGAACGGGCGGTACGCGGCGGCGGTGGTCCGCAGCTATGCCGATCCCGCGGGGCGGCACAGCGCGGACGTACGGCAGGCGCTGCTCGCCAGCCGCGAGGCGGACGCCGCGTGGGACGCGGCCTTCGAGCGGGCCAAGCAGGAGCCCGTACGCCATCGATGGCTGACCCGCAGGGAGGCAGAGGACGCCGAGGAGGCACTCAAGTCCCTCGGCCAGGCGGCGATGCTGTTGGAGACCCACCTGCCGGAACGCGGTGCGCGACCTGTTCCCGAGGCCGAGAGATTCGCCGAGGCGCTGGAGGAGGACACCGCGCAAGCGGCGCAAGACACACGCGAACGGCGGGACCCGGCGTGGGACCGGGTCGAGGAGGCGCTCGAAGACTGGGAAAAGTCGGACAGCGGTCGGGATCCGGTGGTACGGCGCGGGGCCGAACTCCTGGTGCAGGCCCTGCAGGCACTGACGACCGCTGTAGGCAGAACGCCGCTGGAACGGGACATCGAATCGTCACGGCAGGAGTGGCGGGCTCGTGAGGAAGAGGAAGAGGAACCCCGGCGGGAACGCGACACAGGAACGCCCCCGCCGCCGAAGGACACGGAATGAGCGGTCCGGCGCCCAGCGCCGTCGTTCAGTTGCCGTCGGCCGGCCGGTCCCTGCCGGATGCGCCGCAACTGGTGGGGACCGGCCTGCCGTTCGGGTGCTGCCCCCGGCTTCATGGGACGGCGTGTCCCTGAAAGCGGGTGTCATTCCTTCGGTGAGCGATGCCCGCGCTCAGGAGTGCAGGGTCGCCTCGCCCGTGACGTTGATGCCGGTGCGCTGACCGGGGCGTACGGCAACGGGTCCGGCCACTCGGATCTCCACCGGATTCGTCAGCCCGTCGACCTCGACGGTGACCATGGCGTCGTGGCCGTAGAAGCTCACCTCGGTCACGGTGCCCCGGACTGCCGTTGCGGCTTCGGTGAGTTGAAGTTGCTCGGGCCGCAGTAGAACGGTCCCGGTGCGGCTGTCTCCGGCAGGCCGGGCGAGGGGCAGTCGGCCCAGCGCGGTGGTGGCTGTGCCGTTGGCGGCGGTTCCGGGCAGGAGTACGGCGTCGCCGACGAAGCGGGCCACCCAGGGGTCGGCGGGATGCTGGTAGACCTCTTGGGGCGTGCCGCACTGGGCGACCTTCCCGTTTCGCACGACCGCGACGAGGTCGGCCGTGGAGAGGGCTTCCTGTTGGTCGTGGGTGACCAGAACTGCGGTGGCCCCGGTGGCGCGCAGGGCCGCGCGGACATCTGCCCGGACTCCTGCGCGCAGGGAGCTGTCCAGGGCGTTGAACGGCTCGTCGAGCAGGACCAGCGCGGGCTTTGGCGCCAAGGCCCGTGCCAGGGCGACGCGTTGCTGCTGACCGCCCGAGAGCTCGTGCGGCATCCGGTCGCCGTACCCGCCGAGGCCGACGAGTTCGAGCATCTCTTCCGACCGGCTGCTGCGCTTGGCGCGATCGGTGCCGGACAGGCCGAAGGCGACGTTGCGGGCGACGCTCAAGTGCGGGAAGAGCGCGCCTTCCTGCGGGACCATGCCGATGCTGCGGCTTTCCGGTGGCAGGTTCAGTCCGGGGGCGGTCAGGGTGCGTCCCGCGACCGTGATGGTGCCCGAGTCGGCGCGCAGGAAGCCGGCGATGATGCGGAGCAGGGTGGTCTTGCCGCAGCCGGACGGGCCGAGCACGGCCGCGAGCGCGCCGCCGGGAACAGTGAGGTCGAGCCCGTTGAGGACGGTCGAGTCCGGGCCGTAGGCCTTGGACACTCCGGTGATCTGCAGAGCGGTCATGTGCGGTGCCTCCCGAGGAGGTAGGACGGGACGGCCGCCAGCAGGATCAGGGTGGCGGCGTACGGGGCGGCGGCGGCGAACGATCCCGTTCCGGTCTCCGTCCACAGGCGGGTGGCGAGGGTGTCCATGCCGGTGGGGCGCAGCAGCAGGGTGGCGGGCAGTTCTTTCATGCAGACCACGAAGGTCAGTGCGGCCCCGGCGGCGACGCCGGGTGCGGCCAGCGGCACGGTGACCTCACGCAGGACGCGCAGCGGACTGCGGCCGAGTGAGCGTGCGACGTCCTCCAGGACGGGCGGAGCTTGGAGGACGGCCGAGCGGGTGGCGGCCACCGCAACGGGCAGGAAGAGCACGGCGTACGCGCAGACCAGCAACGGGAGTTCCTGGTACAGCGGTTCGGCGTAGCGGACGGCGAAGAAGACCAGGGACAGCGCGACGGTGATGCCCGGCAGGGCGTGGCCCGCGTAGGCGGACTGTTCCAGCAGATGCGCGGTCCGGCCCCGGTGGCGGGCGGCGATCACCCCGACGGGCAGGGCGAGCAGCGTGGTGAGCGCGGCGCCCGCGGCGGCGATGCCGAGCGTCGTGGCGGCGATGTCGAGAAGTCCCGCGGGGTCCCAGGTCGCGGAGTTGCCGACGGCCAGCCAGTATCCGAGCGTACCCAGCGGAATGACCACGGCGACGGCGGTGACCGCCGAGCACCAGGCCAGCGCGGGCACTCGCCACCGGCCCAGTGGTGTGGGGACGGCGGGGCGGGCCGTGCCGGTACCGGTCCTGGCGTGCCCCGCGCGTCCGCGGGTGCGCGCCTCGGCTGCCACCAGTGCCACAGTCATCACCACCAGCACGACGCTCAGTGCGGCGGCCGGTGTGCGGTCGAAACTTGCCCGGTAGGACGTGTAGATGCCGCGGGTGAAGGTGTCGTAGCGCATCAGGGAGACCGCGCCGAAGTCGGACAGTACATAGAGCGCGACGAGCACCGCGCCTCCCGCCGCAGCGGGACGGATCTGGGGCAGCGTGACCCGCAGGAAGGTCCGCAACGGCCCGAGGCCGAGCGAGCGGGACACTTCTTCCTGCGCCGGGTCGGTGCCGCGCAGCGCCGCGGTGACCGGCAGGTAGACGTACGGGAAGCTGACCAGCGTCAGTGCCAGCGCGGCTCCCGGGAAGCCCGCCAGTTCCGGGAAGGCGGAGAGCCAGGCGAAGGCCGCGACATAGCTGGGCACGGCCAGCGGCATGGTCACCAGCACCGACCAGACGCGGGCGCCGGGCAGCGAGGTGCGCACGGTCAGCCAGGCCAGCGAGACACCGAGGAACAGACAGGCCGTCACCACGACTGCGGCGAGACCGAGACTGCGGCCGAGCAGCTGAGCGGTGCGCTCGTCGGCGACGACGCTCCAGGCGAAGCCGGGGCCGCGTTCGAGCGAGCGCACCGCGAGATAGCCGAGCGGCAGCAGTGCGAACACCGCGGCGACGGTGGCCGGAACCACCAGGACGGCCGGCGCCCGGCGCCCGGTACTGAGCCGACCGGCCGACGCGGGGGCGCCGGCCGGACTGGCGGGGGGATCCGTCCGTACGACGGGATCCTTGGTGGGCATGACGGCTCAGACCATCCCGGCGTCCTGCAGCATCTTCAGGGTCTCCTGAAGCGATTCGAGCTTTCCGAGGTCGATCTTGGGGGCGTCGAGGGAGTCCAGCGGCGGCAGGTCCTTGACGGTGCTGGTGACACCGGCGGCCAGCGGGTACTCCTTGGTGTCGTCGGCGAAGTAGGTCTGCGCCTTCTTCGAGAGCAGGAAGTCGACGGCCTTCTGGGCCACGGGTGCCTGGTCACTGCCCTTGAGGATGCCGACTCCGGCCGCGTTCACGAGCGCGCCCGGGTCGCCGCCCGGCAGGAAGTGGATCTTTGCGCCCACCTTGTCCTCGCCCTTCTCGGCGACCTGTTCGTACCAGTAGTAGTGGTTGACCAGACCGAGGGAGACCTCTCCCTCCCCGACCGCGTCCAGCACCTTGAGGTTGTTCTCGTACACCTTCGGGTCGTTGGCCTTCAGGCCCTTGAGCCAGGTGCGGGTGGCTTCGTCGCCCTCCAGGACGCGCATGCCGGTGACGAAGGCCTGGAAGGAGGCGTTGGTCGGGACGTATCCGATCTTGCCCTTCCATTCCGGCTTGATCAGCTCGTGGACGCTGTCCGGCACCTTGGTGACCTTGCCGGGGTTGTACGCGAGGACGCGTACGCGCCCGGAGGTGCCCACCCAGTCGCCCGCGCCGCCGCGGAACGCCGCGTCGACCTGGTCGAGCGACGCCTGCGGCAGCTTCTGCAGGCGGCCCTTCGTGGACAGGGCTCCAAGGGCTCCGGCGTCCTGCGAGAAGAACAGCCCGGCCTTGGTCTTGTCGCCTTCCTCGAGGATCTGGGCAGTCAGCTCGGCGCTGTCGCCGTAGCGGACCGCGACCGTGGTGCCGACAGCCTTCTCCAGCTCGTCCAGCAGTGGTTTGACCAGCTTCTCGTTGCGGCCGGAGTAGATGACGAGCCCGGCGTCGTCTTCGTCGTTGCCGCAGCCCGCGAGTGCGGGCAGCAGCAGGGCCGCCGCGACGAGCGCGGTCAGACGTCGGACCAAGGGGCGTCGCATGACAGAAGCCTTCCTGCGTGGCTCACTTCCGTCGCCGCGCGTCGCGTCGTCAGAGAGCGAGCGGCGTGACGGTGCCGCGGAGGAACCTTTGAACGCCCTATGAATAAGGTAAAGCTAACCTAATCGTCAAGAGTGATGTACACAACATTCCGGCGGTGGTGACGGGGCGGCAGAGCCGACCCTATCCGGGGCCGTTCTATGGATCTTCAGTGGATCGACTGTGACTTCTCTGTGACTGTCCAATAAAGTAAGGCTTTCCTAAGATGCGCTTGTGATAGCCCCTTTCGACCTGCTCCCAGGGACCAAGACCGTCCCGTTCGCCGGCAGCCTCGCGGCCCACGGCGACCGCACGGCGGTCATCACCGCCGACGGTCCGGTGTCCTACCGTGAGCTCGCCGCCCGGGTGGCCGAGACCGCACGCCGCCTCGGCCGGGAACGGCGCCTGGTGCTCCTCGTCGGCGCCAACACCGTCGACGCTCTCGTTGTCCACCTCGCGGCGCTGGCCGCGGGGCACCCCGTCCTGCTGGTGCCGGGCGACCATGCCGAAGCCGTGCAGTCGCTGACCGACGCGTACAACCCGGATGTCGTGGCACGCCCGGACGGCGGCGCATGGGTGCTCGAAGAGCGACGTGCTCGCTCCGCGCACACCCTGCATCCGGACCTCGCAATGCTGCTCAGCACCTCGGGCTCCACGGGCTCACCCAAACTCGTCCGCCTGTCGCACGAGAACCTGCAGGCCAACGCGGAATCCATAGCGGAATACCTGGGTATCCGCGACAGCGACCGCGCCGCAACGACGCTGCCCATGCACTACTGCTACGGCCTCTCCGTCATCCACAGCCATCTGCTGCGCGGCGCCGGCCTGATCCTCACCGACCTCTCGGTCGCCGACGGCTGCTTCTGGGAGCTGTTCCGGACCGGGGGAGGTTCGACGTTCGCCGGGGTCCCCTACACCTTCGACCTGCTCGACCGAGTCGGCTTCGCCTCGATGGAGCTGCCGCACCTGCGTTACGTCACCCAGGCGGGCGGGCGGCTGGCGCCCGACCGGGTCGCGCACTACGCGGCGATGGGCCGGGCCGCCGGCTGGGACCTGTTCGTCATGTACGGCCAGACCGAGGCGACGGCCCGCATGGCGTACCTGCCACCGGACCTCGCCGACACCCGCCCCGGGGCGGCCGGTGTCGCGATACCCGGCGGCTCCTTCCGGTTGCGGCCGCTGCCGGACTGGCCCGGTCAGGACACCGGCGAGCTGGTGTACTCGGGCCCCAACGTCATGCTCGGCTACGCCGAAAGCCCCGACGACCTCCGGCTCGGCCGGTGCGTCGAGGAGCTGCACACCGGTGACATCGCCCGGCGCGCTCCCGACGGGCTGTACGAACTGATCGGGCGGCGAAGCCGGTTCGCGAAGATCCTCGGCCTGCGGATCGATCCGCAACGGGTCGAGTTGACCCTCGCGAAGCACGGCTTCACCTCCTGCTGCACCGGTGACGACGACGAGTTGGTGGTGGCAGTCTCGGGCGATCCGGACGCCGTCGACGCGGCGCGCGTGCGGCGGACGGTGACCGGTGAATGCGGCCTGCCGGCCCGCGCCGTGCGTGTCCATGTCCTGCCCGAACTACCCCGGCTTTCCACGGGGAAGCCCGACTACCGGGCCGTACGTGAACTGACCCGGCCCAAGGTCCTTGCGGGCGGGGCGACATCCCTACCGGCGCAGCGGACGAAGCCGAAGGGACCCGTCGACCTGTGCAGGCTGTACGCCGAGATCCTCGACCGGGACCACGTCACAGAGGACAGCAGCTTCGTCGGCCTGGGCGGGGACTCGCTGAGTTACGTCGAGATGTCACTGAACCTCGAGGAAGCCCTCGGCCGGCTGCCCGACAACTGGCACACGCTCCCGATCCGTGAGCTCAGGAAACCGCCGGGGCAGCGGGCCGAGGACCGGCCCAGCACCCGCCGCCGCAACCTGGAGACCGCAGTCGCCCTGCGCGCCGTCGCCATCGTGCTGATCGTCGGCTCGCACATCCATCTCTTCATGGTCAAGGGCGGTGCCCATGTGCTGCTCGGAGTGGCCGGGTACAACTTCGCCCGCTTCCACCTCACTTCGGCCGGCCGCCCAGAGCGGCTGCGGAACCTCGGGCGGAGCATCACACGGATCGCCGCGCCGAGCGTGGCCTGGCTGGCACTGATGCTGCTGGTCACCGAGGACTATCGGCTCACCGACGTCCTGCTGCTCACCAGCCTGCTCGGACCGCACACCGGCTTCTGGTTCATCGAGGCCCTGGTCTACATACTGACGGCCGTCGCCGCCGTGCTCGCCGTACCACTGGTGGACCGCACCGAGCGACGCTTCCCCTTCGCCGTACCCGTGGGCCTGATGACGCTCGGGCTGATCGGGCGTTACGACCTCCTCGGCCTCGACGCCCGCGGCCACATTCCGCTGGCGGTCACGGTCTTCTGGCTCTTCGCCATGGGGTGGGCTGCCGCGAAGGCGGCCACTGTGCGCCAGCGGCTCCTGGTGACGGCCGTAGCGCTGGCGACGGTTCCGGGCTTCTTCGGGCAGCCCGCCCGCGAGGCGGTCATCATCGCCGGGCTCACACTCCTGGTGTGGGTGCGGAATCTGCCGAGTCTGGCCTCCGTCAACCGTGTGGCAGGCGTACTGGCCGGCAGCTCGCTCTACATCTACGTGACGCACTGGCAGGTCTTCCCGCGCCTGGACGACCAGTTCGCGGTGGTGGCGCTGATCGCCTCGCTCGTGGTCGGTATCGCATACGCCGCCGTGGCAACCCGGGTGATGCGGTGGCGGCCGTTGCGCGCATGGCGGACGTCCTTCGGGGGGCGACGACCAGGTGCCTCGGGCTGGTCAGTCCTGTTCCGCCAGGACGCTGTGGGCCACCGCGAAGGCCGTGTTCGCGGCCGGGACACCGCAGTAGAGCGCCGTCCGAAGTAGCGCGGCGCCGATTTTCCTCGGGTGTGAGCCCGTTGTGAAGCGCGGCTCGTCCGACCTCGTCGGAGCTCTATGCGACAACGCCCCTGACCATGTACACCGGCGAGCACCGGATCGCCTTGCGTGGGTAGGAGTCGGCCGTGCTGCTGAGACAACTCGAGTATTTGACCGCGCTGGCGCGGGAACGCCACTTCGCGCGGGCCGCCGAGGCCTGCTACGTGTCCCAGCCCTCGCTCTCCGCGGGCATCCGGACGCTGGAGCGCGAACTCAAGGTCATGATCGTGCGACGGGGCCGGCGCTTCGAGGGCTTCACCCCCGAGGGCGAGCGGGTGGTGATGTGGGCCCGCAGGATTCTGGCGGAGCGCGACGCCCTGTGCGACGACCTCGCGGCGATGGACGGCGGGCTGACCGGCGTGCTGCGGGTGGGAGCGATCCCGACGGCGCTGACCGCCGCCCAGCTGCTGACCACGCCGTTCTTCGACCAGCACCGCCAGGTCAGGCTCTCGCTGGAATCGGTGTCGTCGAGGGAAATGGTGCACCGGCTGGCCGAGTTCGACCTCGATGTGGGGATGAGTTATGTGGACGGGGAGCCGCTCGGCAACGTACGCACGGTTCCGCTGTACCGCGAGCGCTATCTGCTGCTGACACCGCAGGACGGCGAACTGGCCGACCGGGAGCGGGTCGGCTGGGCCGAGGTGGCCGGCGTCCCGTTGTGCCTGCTCTCCCCGGTGATGCAGAACCGCCGGATCCTGGACCGTAACTTCGCCGACGCCGGAGTGAGCGTCAGCCCTTACGTGGAGACGGACACCGTGTCGGCCCTGTACTCCCACCTCGGGACACAGCGGTGGTCCAGCGTCATCGCCCACGCCTGGCTCGGCCTGTTCGGTGTGCCCGAGGGAATGCGGCTGGTGCCCATCGAGCGGCCCGCCCGCAACCACCACGTCGGCCTGGTGCTGGCCGACCGTGATCCGGGGCTCAGCCTGGTGCGGGCGCTGGTGGACGTGGCCCACCGGGTGGACATGGGCGCGGCGCTGGACGACATCCTGCGCAAGTATCTGCACCGCCTGTAGCACCGTTGATAGGCGGCGCCTAACAGCCCATAGCCAAGAACGCTTGGACTCGCCCGGAAATCCGCAGGACAGTGCCCCTACACCTGTCGCGCGATCGAAGGGGCTGGTCATGGCGCCGTTGCCGGAGGAGTCGTTGGAGCATCGGGTGCGCTCGATCGTCGCGGACCACCGCGGTGACCGCGGTGCGCTGTTGCCCATCCTCCACACCGTCAGGGAAGAACTGGGGTACGTCGATCCGGCGGTGATCCCGGTCCTGGCCGCCGAACTCAACCTGTCGAGAGCCGACGTGTACGGCGTCGTCACCTTCTACGAGGACTTCCGTCAGACCCCGCCGGGCCGCAGGACCGTACGGATCTGCCGCGCCGAGGCCTGCCAGGCGGTGGGCGCGGTGACGGTGGCCGACCGCGCCCGCGAACGGCTCGGGATCACCTTCGGCGAGACCACCCCCGACGGGGAGGTCACCCTGGAGCAGGTCTTCTGCTTCGGCAACTGCGCCACCGGCCCCGCGGTCGAGATCGACGGGCGGCTGTACGGCCGGGTCGGCCCGGAGCGCCTGGACACCCTGCTGGAGGCGGACGCATGAGCAACCCTGTGACGGTCTACGTGCCCCGCGACTCCGCCGCCCGCTCGGTGGGCGCCGACGAGGTCGCCGGGCGGATCGCCGAAGCTGCCGCAGCGGCAGGCCGCACGGTGCGTCTGATCCGTAACGGATCCCGCGGGATGCTGTGGCTGGAGCCGCTGGTGGAAGTGGCGACCCCGGCCGGCCGGATCGCGTACGGACCCGTGACTCCCGAGGACGTCGACGGCCTGATCGCCGCCGGCATGCTCGAAGGAGCCGGGCATGCACTGTGCCACGGCCCCACCGAGGACATCGACTGGCTCCGCGACCAGACCCGGGTCACCTTCGCCCGGGTCGGCGTGGTGGATCCGCTCTCCGCGGAGGACTTCATCGCGCACGGCGGGCTGGAAGGAGTGCGGCGCGCCCTGAAGCTCACTCCGGAGGAGACCGTCGCCGAGGTCACCGAGTCCGGGCTGCGCGGGCGCGGCGGAGCCGGCTTCCCGGCCGGCATCAAGTGGAAGACGGTCCAACAGGCGGAGTCGGAACTGAAGTTCGTCTGCTGCAACGCCGATGAGGGCGACAGCGGCACGTTCGCCGACCGCATGCTGATGGAGGGCGACCCGTTCACCCTCATCGAGGGAATGACCATCGCCGCCCTGGCGGTCGGCGCCAGTGAGGGCTACATCTACGTGCGCTCGGAGTACCCGGACGCGGTGGCCACCCTGCGGGCGGCGATCGCGACGGCGTACGAGCGCGGTTGGCTCGGCAGCGACATCCTCGGCTCGGATCTCCGCTTCGACCTTTTCGTACGGGTCGGCGCCGGGGCGTACATCTGCGGCGAGGAGACCTCCATGCTGGAGAGCCTGGAGGGCAAGCGCGGCATGGTCCGCGCCAAACCGCCGATCCCGGCGCTGGAAGGCCTGTTCGGCAAGCCGACCGTGGTCAACAACGTCCTGACTCTCGGCTCCGTACCGATGATCCTGGCCGACGGCGCGAAAGCCTTCGCGGACCTCGGCACCGGCCGCTCCCGGGGCACGCAGGTCTTCCAGCTCGGCGGGAACATCGCCCGGGGCGGCATCGTCGAGACGGCTTTCGGCGTCACGCTCGGCGAGTTGGTCGAGGGGTACGGCGGCGGGACCCGGTCCGGCCGGCCGGTACGGGCGGTCCAGGTCGGCGGGCCGCTCGGGGCGTACCTGCCCACCTCGCGGTTCGAACTTCCCATGGACTACGAGGCGTTCGCGGCAGCGGGCGCGATGGTCGGACACGGCGGTGTAGTGGTCTTCGACGAGACCGTGGACATGGCCGGACAGGCCCGGTTCGCCATGGAGTTCTGCGCCGCCGAGTCGTGCGGCAAGTGCACCCCCTGCCGGGTCGGCGCGACCCGCGGCGTCGAGGTCATCGACAAGATCGTCGCCGGTGAGAACCGGTCGGCCAACCTCGTACTCCTGAACGACCTGTGCGACCTGATGACCGAAGGCTCGCTGTGCGCGATGGGCGGGCTGACCCCGATGCCGGTGAAGAGCGCCCTGGAGCACTTCCCCACGGACTTCGCGACGACGACGGAGGCAAGGCGATGAGCCTGATCAAGGAACAGGATTACGGCACTCCGGCGCGGCCCGGCGAGGCGGCCGTGGCCGTCGAGATCGACGGCAAGGAGGTGCTGGTCCCGGAGGGCACCTCGGTGATGCGTGCCGCCTCCGAGGCCGGTATCGACATACCCAAACTCTGCGCCACCGACAGCCTCGAACCCTTCGGTTCCTGCCGCCTGTGCCTGGTGGACATCGACGGCCGCAAAGGCACCCCGGCTTCGTGCACCACGCCGGTCGCAGCGGGCATGAAGGTACGCACCCAGACGCCGAAGCTGGCCGAACTGCGCCGGGGCGTCATGGAGCTGTACATCTCCGACCACCCGCTGGACTGCCTCACCTGCCCCGCCAACGGCGACTGCGAACTGCAGGACATGGCCGGGGTCGTCGGTCTGCGCGAGGTCCGCTACGGCTTCGACGGCGAGAACCACCTCGACGAGCCCACCGACAGCTCCAACCCGTACTTCGACTTCGACGCGAGCAAGTGCATCTCCTGCTCCCGCTGCGTACGGGCCTGCGACGAGGTGCAGGGCACCTTCGCCCTGACCATCGAGGGCCGGGGTTTCGCCTCCAAGGTCGCGGCGGGCGCGGGCGGCAGCTTCATGGAGTCGGACTGCGTGTCCTGCGGCGCCTGTGTGCAGGCCTGCCCGACCTCCACGCTCCAGGAGAAGTCGGTGGTCGAGCTGGGCATGCCGACCCGCAGCGTGATCACCACCTGCGCGTACTGCGGTGTGGGCTGCTCCTTCAAGGCCGAGCTGCGCGGCGACGAGGTCGTACGGATGGTCCCGCACAAGGACGGCGGGGCCAACGAGGGCCACTCGTGCGTCAAGGGCAGGTTCGCCTTCGGCTACGCCTCCCACCCCGACCGCAGGCTGAAGCCGATGGTGCGCGAGCGGATCACCGACCCCTGGCAGGAGGTGGAGTGGGAGGAGGCCATCGGCCATGTGGCCCGGCGCATGCTCGACATCCAGGCCCGGCACGGCGCGAGCGCGATCGGCGGCATCACGTCCTCCCGGTGCACCAACGAGGAGGTGTACGCCGTCCAGAAGATGGTCCGCGCCGCCTTCGGCAACAACAACGTGGACACCTGCGCCCGGGTCTGCCACTCGCCGACCGGCTACGGCCTCAAGCAGACCTACGGCACCTCGGCCGGCACCCAGGACTTCAAGTCGGTTGCCAAGGCTGACGTCATCCTGGTCATCGGCGCCAACCCGACCGACGGGCACCCGGTGTTCGCCTCGCGCATGAAGCGCAGGCTGCGGCAGGGCGCCCGGCTCATCGTCGCCGACCCGCGCCGGATCGACCTGGTGCGCTCCCCGCACATCGAGGCCGCGCACCACCTGCAGTTGGCGCCCGGCACCAATGTGGCGCTGGTCAACGCCCTCGCGCACGTCGTGGTCACCGAGGGCCTGGTGGACCGCGAGTTCGTCGCGGAGCGCTGCGAGGACTTCGAGGCATGGGAGCGGTTCATCGCGCGCCCCGAGCACAGCCCCGAGGCGGTCGCCGACATCACCGGTGTCCCGGCCGACGAGCTGCGATCCGCGGCCCGGCTGTACGCCGCCGCCCCCAACGCGGCGATCTACTACGGACTCGGGGTCACCGAGCACAGCCAGGGCTCGACGATGGTGATGGGCATGGCCAACCTCGCCATGGCCACCGGCAACATCGGCCGCGACGGCGTCGGAGTGAACCCGCTGCGCGGGCAGAACAACGTGCAGGGCTCCTGCGACATGGGCTCCTTTCCGCACGAACTGCCGGGCTACCGGCACGTGTCGGACGACGCGGTGCGTACGGTCTTCGAGACGCTGTGGGGCCGGACCCTGCAGTCGGAGCCGGGCCTGCGCATCCCCAACATGTTCGACTCGGCGATCGACGGCTCCTTCCGGGCGCTGTTCGTGCACGGCGAGGACATCGCCCAGTCGGATCCGAACACCCAGCACGTCACGGCCGCGCTGACAGCACTGGAACTGGTGGTCGTGCAGGACCTGTTCCTCAATGAGACCTCGAAGTTCGCCCATGTCTTCCTGCCGGGCACCTCCTTCCTGGAGAAGGACGGCACGTTCACCAACGCCGAACGCCGGATCAACCGGGTGCGGCCGGTGATGGCGCCGAAGACCGGCAAGCACGAGTGGCAGATCGTCTGCGAGATCGCGCAGGCGATGGGCTACCCGATGAAGTACGACAACGCCGCGCAGATCATGGACGAGATCGCGATGACCACGCCGACCTTCGCCGGCGTGTCATTCGACAAGCTGGACCGCGTCGGCAGTGTGCAGTGGCCGTGCAACGACGCGGCGCCCGAGGGCACGCCGATCATGCACGTGGACGGATTCGTCCGTGGCAGGGGCAGGTTCGTGGACACCGTCTATGTGCCGACCGAGGAGCGCAGCACCCGCAAGTACCCGCTGATCCTCACCACCGGCCGCATCCTGTCGCAGTACAACGTCGGTGCGCAGACCCGGCGTACCGGAAATGTGGTCTGGCACCCGGAGGACGTACTGGAGCTGCACCCGCACGACGCCGAGGTGCGCGGAATCCGGGACGGGGACATGGTGGCGCTGGCCAGCCGGGTCGGGGAGACCAGCCTGCGGGCGAGGATCGACGACCGGATGCCGGTCGGGGTCGTCTACACGACCTTCCACCACCCCACGACCGGGGCCAATGTGGTGACGACCGAGCTCTCGGACTGGGCGACGAACTGCCCGGAGTACAAGGTGACGGCGGTTCAGGTGGCGCTGAAGCAGACCGCCTCGGCGCCTTCCGTGTCCGTTCCCGTCCCTGTCGTTGTGGAGTGAGACATGACCGATTCACCGATGTCCGCGCATGTACGGCTGGCCAACGAAATCGCCCTGCACTTCCGGCACCGCGACCCGGCCACGGCGGCCGAGGAGATCGCCGCGCACATCCGGGCCTTCTGGGAGCCGCGGATGCGCGCCCGGCTGATCGCCGACGCCGAGGCAGGCAACGGTGATCTGGATCCCCTGATCGTGTCGGTCGCCGCCCTCTTGCCGCCACCCGTCGCCGGCTGACCGACACCGGTCGAGAAGTCCCGGTCCGACTTGCTCACCGGACCGGGGCTTTTCGTCGGCCGCGACTGGGTATTCCGGTCGCGGCCGGCCCGGACGGCGACCCGTGAGAACCCCACGCGACACCCCGTCGTCGTCGATGGCATATCGGTTGAACATCGATACGACCTCTGGTCTGTCACACCCCCTGGGCGGGTACCACTAATCGATCATTGAAACAACCTCTCCATTTCTGGACGTGGCTGGTTATGATCTGCATCCCTCACGTCCCACCGAAGCCGGACCGGCCGCCCTCCAGTCCCCCTCCCCGGGCTTGCGCCGGGCCCGCCTGCCCGCCACCTGCCCCCGCTCTCCCCGCCCCCGAGGACTTATGTCTCCCATAGAACCCGTAGGCCCACGAGGCCCATCGAGAAGTCGTCGGCGGCGTAACCTGCGACTGCGTACCTTGCTCATCTGGATGGCGCTGGTCCCCACCGTGGCGATGGCTGCCCAAGTCGTCGTGACCGCCGACCGGTTGCTCGAGCAGTCGGAGCACCTGCGCGCCGATGTCGCGTCCGGTGAGCGGATCGGCGTACCCCTGTACAGGCTCATGGTCGAGATGCAGGCCGAGCGGACGATGACAGCCGCGCGGTGGGCGGGCACTGCCGTGTCCGAGGGGGACCTGCGGAACCGGCGTGCGGCCACGGACCGGGCCGCGGCCGAGTTCCGCCGCTCGTCGGCCACCGCTGCGGCGGGATCCGAGCAGGCGGACCGTCGCCTCCTCGCGGTGGCGCAAGGACTCGACGACCTCGGCGCCTATCGCGAGCGCGCGGACGCCCGCAGCGGTAACCCCGACAGCACGGTCGCCTACTACACCAGCGTGATCACCCAGATGATCCGCTTCTACCAGGACGAGTTCAGCCACATCGAAGACGGCGAGCTCGACCAGGAGAGCCGCGTGGTCGTCGCCATGTTCTCGGCGTCGGAGATCCTGGCGCAGGAGGACACGATCCTCGCGCAGGCCGGACCGTCCAGGGAGCTGACCCCCTCCAGGTTCGCCGACTTTGTCAACGCCGTCGGAGCTCACAGCTACCTGTACGACATATCGATCGTGCCGTATCTGTCCGGCGAGGGGAGCGAGCCCTACGCGCAGATCAACGGCTCGGACGCGTGGCAGACCAAGAGCCGCATCGAGCACGCGGTCGTGTCCGAGCACGAGGACATCGGCCTCCGTGTGAAGCTGCCCAGGGAGGTCAGCGGCTGGCAGGCCGCGCACAAGGAGTGGGCGGCTCAGTGGGGCGCGCTGAACGCCGACCGGGCGCGGGGGCTGCTCGCACACGCCGACGCCAAGGCGGCAGAGCTCGAGGCGGAGGTCGCCTGGCTGGTCGCGGGAAGCGGCGGAGCGCTGCTGGTCGTCGCAGGCGTCGTCGTGTTCATCACGCGCACGGTGGTCCGCCGCCTGCGCGGACTGCACGAGCGCACAGTGACCATCGCCGAGAAGACGCTGCCGGATGTCGTGGCCCGACTGCAGCGGGGGCAGTCCGTCGACGCCGACGCGCTGCCCACGGCCTGGGGGGATCAGGACGAGGTCGGACGTATCAGCGACGCGTTCGCCCGAGTCGTCGCCGTGTCCGTCGACGGGCACAGGCAACTCTCGGACGAACGCGACGGCTTCGGGATGTTCGCCGCGGGTATAGCCTCACGCACCGGAAACCTGGTCAGCCGTCAGCTGAGCCTGACCGAAGAGCTCCAGGACACCTTCGGTCACGACGAAGCGCTCCTCGCCCAGCTGATGCGATCCGACCAGTTGACGGTCGGCATGCGGCGGCAGATCGAGAACCTGCTCATCCTGGCGGGCGGCGAGATCCCCGACCCGCACACCGAGCCCATGCGCGTAGCCGACCTGCTGCGCGAGGCTGCCGCGGAAGTCGAGGACTTCCGGCGGATCGAGCGGCAGGCCCTGGACGAGATCAGCGTGGAACCGCGCGCGATCAGTCAGATCAGCCACCTCCTGGCGGAGTTGCTGGACAACGCCACCCGGTTCTCCCCGCCGAGGTCGAAGGTCGTCATCCGGGCCGAAACGGTGGCTGACGGGCTGTCGGTCGAGATCGAGGACCGCGGTCCGCGGGTGACCCCCGCGACCTACGACGAGATGAACGGGCGGCTGCATTCGGCCCCGCCGTACGCCGTACTGGCGAAGAACGCGCACCGGCTGGGTCTCTTCGTGGTCGGCCACCTCGCCGACCAGCTCCAGGCCAGGGTCATGCTGCGCCGCTCGGTGTACGGCGGGACATCGGCCGTCGTCATCCTTCCCAACGACGTGCTCGTGCCCACCGAGCGGGAAGAGCCCCGCGAGTCGGCGCCGCCCGTCTCCGAGCCCCAGAACCCCGCACCGCGCCTCGATGAGCGCAAGCCCGAGCTGGTCCTGCATTCGCAGTCCGGGCTGCCGACGCGTCGGAGCCATGAGCGGTCGAAGGAGGGCGCGCACCCGGTCAGGTCCGTGGCGCCGGACGGCGAAGCACGGCCCGCGCTGCCCGAGCGCGTCCCGCAGACCCATATCGCCCAGGAACTCCGCGAGCCGCGCGCACCGGAACCAGCGGTCGGTCCCAGCGCGGCGACACCTGAAGAGGTGGCCGACGCGTGGGCGGACTACGAACACGGGACCCAGACAGTCGAACAAGAGCTCCGACAGGAACAGCCATGACGACGGCATCGAACGACATGATCTACAGCATCCTGGACAACAACCTGAGCAGGATCGCCGGCATCCAGGGAGCCGTCCTGCTGTCCAACGACGGCATCAAGCTCAGCGCCTACCTGCTGGAGCGGCCGCAGGCGGAGCGTATAGCCGCGGCGTCCTCCGGAATCGCGGCCACGATGAAGGCGATTTCCAGGGAGGTCGGCGGCGGCCGGGTGATCCGCCAGCTGGTCGAGATGGACGACAGGTATCTCTGCATCGTCGGGTGCGGGGAGGGCAGCACGCTCATCGTCGTGACCTCCCGCAAGGCGCGGCTGGGGGAGCTGGGCGGCGAGGCGGTACGGACTGCGCAGGCGCTCGGTGAATGGCTGGGCACCCCGGATCGCACTCAGGCACCCACCCCGTAATGCCGGACGATCCGCGGTACGGAGGCCGCCGCCGGACGCGGCTGTACGCCCTGACCGATGGCCGTACAGCCGCTCCGTACACCGTCCTGACCATGGACACCACGATTACGGCTGCGGTCGCCGCGGACGCCCACGGTGGCCTGCCCACCGAGTGGCAGGCGATCCTGTCCATGTGCGCGGCGCCGGACGGGCGGGCGGTCGCCGAGATCGCGGCCCGGATGCACATGCGCCTCACTCCGATGACGGTCCTGCTCGGCGAACTCGCGGACCGCGGCCTGATCCACCACCGGCCGCCCCTGGCGGAGGCCGAGACCACCAATGTCCACCTGCTCAAAAGAATCAGGGACAGCCTTGCCAGAATATGACTCCCCTGCCGAGGAAGCCGCCCCCGTCAAGATCCTGATCGCCGGGGGATTCGGCGTCGGCAAGACGACGCTGGTCGAGACGGTCTCCGAGATCGAGCCACTGCGTACGGAGGAGCGGCTGACGGCCGCGGGCGTCGGCGTCGACGACCTCGACGGCATCGAGTCCAAGACGGTGACCACCGTTGCGATGGACTTCGGCCGGATCACCCTCACCGACGCCGGAGTCGTCCTCTACCTGTTCGGTACGCCCGGCCAGGAGCGCTTCTGGTTCATGTGGGACGACCTGCTGAACGGGGCTCTCGGAGCGATCGTGCTGGTCGACACCCGACGCCTGGACCGCAGCTTCCCGGCCGTCGACTTCTTCGAGAACCGCGGGCTTCCGTTCGTGGTCGGTGCGAACTGCTTCCACGGCGAACAGCCGTACACCGCCGAGGAGATCGGGGCCGCGTTGCATCTGCGTGACCCGAACACGCCCGTCCTCATGCTCGACGCCCGCTCCCGTGAGAACGTCCGTGACGCGCTGCTCTCGCTCCTCGACATGCTCATCGCCAAGGCGCGGACCGCCGAGCCCGTCTGAGGGGGAAGGGCGCCGCGCCGAGTTGTGGACGCGTCAGCGCTGATACGTGCCCACCAGTGTGCCTTCGGCCAACTTCCGCCCGTTGAGGGCCTGGTGCACGGAGTCGGACGACACCTGGCCGTGCAGGGTCAGCGGCTCGGACACGGCGAGCAGCCGGAAGAAATAGCGGTGCGGCCCGTGACCCGGCGGAGGCATCGGCCCGCTCCAGCCCACTCGACCGAAGCCGTTGGGCCACTCGCGGCCGCCGGGAGGCGCCTCGCCCTCCTCCACCCCGGAACTGTCCGGGGCGATACCGGTGACCAGCCAGTGCAGGAACGTCCCCCTCGGGGCGTCGGGGTCCTCGCAGAGCAGGACCAGCTCCTCGGTCCCGTCCGGCACCCCGGACCAGGTGAGGGGAGGCGAGATGTCGTCCCCTTCCCCGGTGTGGCGGCGGGGGATCGCCTCGTGGTCGCTGAACGCCGCGCTTGTGAGCTCGATTCGGGTCATGTGCGCCGCTGTACCCGAAAGGGCACGTCAGGCACCGGTCCGGCCGGCAGAACACCCGATCGGCCGAGGCGGGCCCGTGGCGCCGTGCGCGGCGTCTACTCCGGCCGGACGGGCCGGTCGCCCGGGACCCGGTGCCTGTTTTGCGTTACAGCCACCCCCGCGACCTGACCGCCATCCAGGTCCTCGGTCTTGAGCCACGAGACCTCCGCCCGCATTCATTGCGTCGGCGACGTACTTGACCGCCGCGAGGAAGAGGTGCACACTCGCGTTAGAGAGTCTAACTTTAGCGCTATGGGAAAACTGCCCAGACTGCACAGGGAGAGGCAATGACCAGGACGCAGGCAACCAAGCAGTTCACGGCGACCGAAGTGGTTCTGCCGGGCGCGGTGGAGCCCGAGGGGCTCGAGCTGCGACGCGGTCCGGCGCCTGTGCCGGGGGATGGCCAGGTGCTGCTCGCCATGGAGGCGACCGGGGTTTCCTTCGCCGAGCAGCAGATGCGCCGGGGCAAGTACTACGACCAGCCGCCCTTCCCCTTCGTGCCCGGGTACGACCTGGTCGGCCGGGTCGTGGACGTCGGCTCCGGGACCGAACCCCACCTCGTGGGACGCCGGTTCGCGGCGCTCACGAAGACCGGCGGGTGGGCCAGCCATGTCGTCGTGGAAGCCGCCGACCTGGTGGAGGTTCCGGACTCGGTCCAGTCCGCCGACGCCGAGACGCTCGTGGTCAACGGCATCACCGCCTGGCAGATGCTGCACCGCGTCGCCGGGATCAAGGCGGGACAGACGGTGCTCGTGCTCGGCGCGAACGGCGGGGTCGGCTCCACGCTCGTACAGCTGGCCCGCCACGCCGGAGTGCGGGTGATCGGCACAGCCTCTCCCCGCCACCACGACACCCTCCGGCATCTGGGGGTCACGCCTGTCGACTACCGCGACCCCGAACTGCCGGCGCGCCTGCGGCAATTGGCGCCGCACGGCGTCGACGCCGTGTTCGACCATGTCGGTGGCGACGGCATCGCCGACTCGTTCCGCATGCTCGCTCCCGGCGGCACGCTCGTGTCGTACGGCACCGCCTCCACGCGTGACGTGACCGGCTCGTCCAGGGTGCCGGTCCTGAAGCTGTTCGCGCGGCTCTTCCTGTGGAACCTGCTCCCCAATTCGCGGCGCGCGCACTTCTTCAACATCTGGGCCGGGAAGAGGAGGAGGGCCGGCGATTTCCGTACCCGGATTCGCACGGACCTCGCCCAGGTCTTCGCCCTCCTCGCGGACGGAACCATCAAGGCCCAGGTCGCCGCCCGAATCCCGCTGTCCGGGGCCGCCGAGGCGATGCGGCTTGCCGAGTCGGGCACGGTTACGGGCAAGGTCGTCCTGGTCCCCGACCGGGTGGCCTGACCGCCGCCGAATCTCCCGGATTCGCCTCAGCCGCCGGGAAAACGAGGGGGTTGGCATGACACAGGGTGACGGTTCGACATGCGATCGTGGCGGGTCCCTGTTTCGCTGAATCTGCCCGCTCTCCCTACGAACGAGGAGTCACCCATGAGTGTCTCAGGCGAATCCCGCGGCCGAGCGCAGCAGATGCGCGACAAGGCCCAGCAGCTGTCCGAGGCCGCGGAGCGCGCGAGCGACCCGCAGGAGCGACAGAGGCTTCAGGAGAAGGCCCGGCGACTGCAGGAGCAGAGCCGGCAGCAGGACGCGGGCGCCGGCCGGGACGAGTTCCCTCCCGCGTAACTGGTCTGTTCTCCAGATGGCCTGCCCCCATACCGGGGGCAGGCCATCGGAGCGCGGCATTGGTGATGAAATGTTCCTCACCCGTGTGATCTTTCCGGCTCATGGGGCACCCGGGGTCCATGACGACTCTCTCTCGTGACACAGGCGGCGCGGGCGGCCCGCTCATGGTGCCGCCCGGTGTCTACCCGCCGCAGGAAGACACCTTCCTGCTGGCCGAAGCCCTGGACCGGGAACCGCTCAAACCCGGCGCCGACGTACTCGACATCGGGACGGGCGGCGGAGCGCTCGCCCTTGCCGCCGCGCGCCGCGGAGCCCGGGTGACCGCCGTCGACCGGGCATGGACCGCCGTACTGGCCGCCCGGCTCAACGCGGCCCGCGCCCGCCTCACCGTCGAAGTGCTCCACGGTGATCTGCTGGCTCCCGCCGCGGGCCGCCGATTCGACCTCATCGTCACGAACCCGCCCTACGTGCCCGCCCCCGGGAGCCACCCGCCGCGCGGCGGACCGGCACGCGCCTGGGACGCGGGCAGCGACGGCCGCGCCATGGTGGACCGGATCTGCGCCGGTGCCGGAGCCCTGCTGCGGCCGGGCGGAGCGCTGCTGCTGGTGCACTCCGCCGTATGCGGTGCGGAGCTCACGCTTCAGGGCCTCGCGCGAACCGGCCTCGAACCGGCTGTCACAGACCGGCGCTGGATACCGTTCGGGCCCGTCATGCGCTCCCGGGCGACGTGGCTGGAGGACCAGGGGCTGATCGCTCCCGGCCAGGAGAAGGAAGAGCTGGTGATCATCCGTGCCCGCCGACCCCAGTGAAAAGCCGCGTCGCATCACCGTGACGAAGGACGGCCCGGTGCTCGTGGAGGGCCCCGTGGAGGTGCTGCTCGACGACGGGACCAGCGCGACTTCGGACCGCTTCACCGTGGCGCTGTGCACATGCCGGCGCAGCCGGTCGTATCCCTGGTGCGACACCAGCCACCGACGCCGGGACAAGGGTTGTCGCTGAAAAGTCCTTCGCTACGGGAGCAGCAGCTCCATCACCCGTGCCAGCCGCGCCTCGATGTCCGCCGTCCTGCGGTGATCGGCGCCGATCACCGCGTACCGCCAGGACACGCCGTCCGCGGGAACGTCCGCGTAGAGGACCACCCCCTCCTTACGGGCCGTATTCCAGTCCAGCCCTGCTGCCCGCACGAGCTTCACGGCGTCGGCGAATCCGTACGCGGCTCTGGACCGCCGGTTCGCGATCAGCCATGCCGGAGAGCTCAGCCCGGCGGCCCGGCAGAGCCGGCCGACCATGGCGTGCGGGGTGGTGGTGGCCGTCCGGCGGACGTTGCTCTCCGTGGCGTACAGCCTGCCGTCCGAGGCGAGGACCGCGTCAAGACCGTACGGGCCGGCGTACCCCTGCCCGGCCAGGTGACGCCCGAGCGCCAGGCCCCACTGCCCAAGCTCATTCGCGCAGTCCTGCGGCATGTCGGCGAGAGGTGACACGTAGCCGTTGAAGGAGCCGCCGCAGGTGCGCATCTCGCCGCTGAACATCGGCCGGGGACTGCCGGGGCACGCCTCCAGCTGCACGCTGACCGACCGGGCCACGTCGAGACACTGCTCCACCACCCAGTCCCCGTTGACACCGACGAGGCCGGCCGGCCAGTCCCGTTCCCAGGACGCGGCGGCGTGCTCGGCGCGAGAGACGAACCGCACCCCGTGACCACCGGCGGAGCGATCGGGCTTGACCACCACCCGTTCGTGCCGCGCCAGCAGCTCGGCCACCGTCCGCGTCAACCGGTCGCGCCGGCAGACCTGCCCGGACGGCAGACGCATCCCCAGGTCACGGGCGGCCGCACGGAAGCCGGACTTCGTATTGAGCCGGGACGTCACGTCCAGCGCACCCGTACCCACTGCGCCGGGCCCGTACGGGACGACCGGCACCTCCAGCTCCGCGGCGAGTGCGACCGAAGAGACATCCAGTGCAGTGGGCAGCAACCCGGCGCCCGCGCGCTCGGCGATCAGCGCTCGGAGTTCGTCCATGAGCCCGGCCCGGCGTACCGCCTCCGCCATCGGCACACCCGGCGTCGCCGGTACGGTCACCACAGCCACGGAGTCGTACGGCATGCGGAGCAGTTCCCCCGCGTAACGCCGGAAGTCCAGGCTGAGCGGCACGGGGGAGACCAGCACATCACCGGGGCGCGCCAGCCAGATCTTGCGCGGTGCCTGTGCCGCCCACTGCTCCAGCACCTCGTGGGACGCCAGGTCGACGGCCACCTCGGACAGGAAGTTGGCGTAGATGATCCACGGTTTGCGGTGCTCCACGTCTCCCATCCTGTCCCGTCGCGATGCCGTGCGACGGATCGGGCGGGGGAGCCACCTGCGTGGAGCATCCGCCCGATAAAGGGACGATCACGGGGTACTGGGGGGATATGGCTACGGAACAGCTGGGACCTGTGCTGCCGCGGGAGCGTGGTGAACTCTCGGCGGCGGTCATCCGCTACCTCGGTGGAGAGAGCACGCTGCCCGGAAGCCGGGCCGTGCGAAAGGCGGACCCTTACGGAGACGATCTGCAACTCGCTCTCTACGCGAGTTACGAGCTCCACTACCGCGGCTTTGCCGGCGTCGATGCCGCACTCGAATGGGACCCGGCGCTCCTGGGCGTGCGTTCCCTGCTCGAAGGACGGTTTCTGGACGCATTGCGCGCCGACGCGACCCGCCATGAATGCGTGGACGACGCATTGGCGGAGCTTCTGGTGGAGCCGGTGGACGGCACCGGTGTCTCGCACTTCCTCCAGGACGAGGGAGAGCTGTGGCAGGTGCGCGAATACGCGGCGCAACGCTCGCTCTATCACCTCAAGGAGGCCGATCCGCACGCCTGGGTACTGCCGCGGCTGTGGGGGCGCGCCAAGGCGGGCATGGCCGCCGTGGAATTCGACGAATTCGGCGCAGGACGGGCAGAGCGAGTCCACGCCCAACTCTTCGCCGACCTCATGACCGATCTGGGCCTGGAGACGGCATACGGCCACTATCTGAACGCCGGTTCGGCACAGATGCTGGCCACCGTGAACCTCATGTCGCTGTTCGGTCTGCACCGGGCCCTGCGCGGATCACTGGTGGGACACTTCGCCGCCGTGGAAATCACTTCCTCCCCCGGATCGAGGCGGCTGGCCTCGGCCATGAACCGGACCGGGGCCGGGCCCGCCGCGGAGTTCTTCTACAGCGAGCACGTCGAAGCGGACGCGGTGCACGAGCAGGTCGTGCGGCGCGAGGTCATCGCCGGCCTTCTGAAGGAGGAGCCCCACCTGGAGGCCGACGTCGCGTTCGGCATCGACGCGACGGGTCATCTGGAGGAGCGTCTCGCCGACTGTCTCCTCGCCTCCTGGCGTACAGGTGCGTCGTCACTGCGCACCGGGTCGTAGCGCTATCGGTACTCGTCGTCGTGCAGCTCGACGACGAGGGACTGCTCGGCGCGATCGGCTTCATTCGCCGAGTCCATCCCGGAATCGAAGAAGCGACCGTCCTGGTGAGGGGCGATGTCGGCGTCCGGCTCTGCTTCGAACGTCTCAGGGTCGGTGGGGTCGATGAGCATCGGTGTCTCCGCGAAGTGATGTCTCCAGGCGGTGGTTTGTGGCGACCGTACCGGTGCCCCTTCACCGCATGCCGCAGGCGCGCGAGGGATGCGCCGACGCCCCGTCATCCCCCCGCCGACGCGGTTTGACCGGATGTCCGGCCGGTCATGAGCGACCGTGGCCGCCCAGGGTGCGTACTGCCTCGACGATGAGGTCCCAGAAGGCGGCAACGTTCACGTCCATCCCCACCTGCGCGTTCGCCGGGCGGCCGGTGACGCCGTCCAGATCGACCACGGTGGCACCGCGGGTGTGGGTGCCGGTCAGTTCGACCGCGACCGACGCGAAGACCAGGCCGACCAGCTGCGGATCGATGATGTGCGCCACGGTCAGGGGGTCGTGCAGCGGCGGCGCCGTGAAGCCGAAGACTTCCCGGTAGGCGGCGGCGAAGAAGGTCAGCAGCTCGGTGCAGAGCCGGCTGAGCGGGGTGCCGAGCGCGTCGATCCGCGCGATCACATCCGCCGTCGCGAGCACCTGGTGACTGGCGTTCAGCCCCATCATGGTCACCGGCAGACCGCTGGAGAAGACGATGTCGGCGGCCTCCGGGTCACAGACGATGTTGAACTCTGCGGCGGGCGTGGTGTTGCCCCGGCCGGTCGAACCGCCCATCAGCACGATGCGCTCGATCCGCTCGGCCAGCCGGGGATGGCCGAGCAGCAGCGCCGCCACATTGGTCAGCGGTCCGGTCGGCACGAGCGTCACCGGCACAGGGTGCGCGAGCAAGGTGTCCCGGATCAGGGTGACCCCGTCCCGCGGATCCAGCGGCACGGTGGGCTCCCCGAACCCCGGCCCGTCCAGGCCCGACTCGCCATGGATGCCGACGGCCACCGACGCCGTCCCGTGCAGCGGCCGGTCCCGTCCGGCCCCGATCGGCACCCCCTCGATACCGGCGACGGTGCACACCCGCCGGGCGTTCAGCGTGGTCTTCTCCAGTGTCTGGTTGCCGGCGACCGTGGTGATCGCGAGTAGCTCGATCGCCGGATGTGCCGCGGCCAGCATGATGTTGAACGCGTCGTCGTGTCCGGGGTCGCAGTCGAGGATCACAGGGACGGCCATGGGTCTCCTCCTGGTAGTCGGCAACGCTGAGCAGTATGGACGAGTCCGTGAGACAAGAACCCGTTCGGCGGTTGGCGCGCTCGAGCTCCTCGCATGGCGGGTCCGGCCGCGTGGGAGAAGAGGCGGGGCTCACGCCAGACGCCCCCGAGCCCTTACTCACGCCACGTCACCTGGGGCTCGCTGAGGGCGGCCCGGCTCTCCGTCAGGTACCGGAAGCCGTCGGACATCAACCTCACCGAGGGCAGCGGGCGTGCGGCTGTGCAGCAGCAAAAGTTCGACCCGTCGAGGCCGGGCAACGCCCGCAAGCTGGAGGTTGTCGGCGAGCTGACGAAGCTCGCCGACAAGGCGGGCCTGAAGCTCCGCGCCCGGCGATCGCTTTCGTACGGGCGCACCCGGCCGCCACCTCGGTGATCATCGGCTCCCGGACGCCCGCCCAGCTCGAGGACCTGCTGGAAGGCGTGGGCGTCGAGCTGAGCGATGGCGTGCTGGACCGGATCGACGAGATCGTGCCGCGGGGCACGGACCTGAACCGGGACGACTCCTACTGCACACCGCCCGCGCCGGCGACAAGCCCCTGCGCCGCCGCCGCCGAAGCGGGACGGGGTCGTCACGGCATGATCTCCAGCGGGTCGTAGACGTGCGGCCGGTCGCCGACCCACTCGATCCAGGTGGGGTCGTCGAGAAGGTCTGCGGCGTCCGGCAGTCCGGCCTGGCGGAGAAACTCCAGCAGATGCGCATCGGAGTGGGCGAGGCCCATGATCTGGTCCCGGACCGTGACCCGGCGGCCACCGGAGGCGGAGACCCGGTGCACGACGATCGGCGGGTGTCCCGACATGCCTCCAGCGTCCATCCAGATGGGCCCGGAGGCATCCGCGCCGGCACGAACGAGCGTTAGCGCGTCCCAGGGCCGCCACATACAGTTGCAGATACAGGACCATAACGCCGGATTGAACTCATTTGTGCATCCGGGAGGGCAAATGACCTGTATCTCGCTCAAGGTGGACGCGGGGCAGGGGTGCGTCCGATGCGTGAGATTCTCCCGGCGCTGAGCCGCTGGTACGCCTCCGGAAGCCCGTTCGGGCTCGCCACCGTCGTCGCGGTCAGCCGCAGTGCGCCGCGCGGGCCGGGCGCGGCCATGGCCGTGGGCCCCGGCGATCAGGTTGTGGGCAGCGTCTCCGGCGGCTGCGTGGAGGGCGCGGTGTTCGAGCTCGCCAAGGAGGTCGTCGAGACCGGCCGGGCGCAGCTGCAGACCTTCGGCTACAGCGACGAGGACGCGTTTGCGGTCGGGCTCACCTGCGGCGGCGAGATCACGGTCCTCGTGCGCTCCGTCTCGGCCGTGGCCGACGGCTCGTTCGGCGTGGTGGCCGCGTCGGTCGCCGAACACCGCCCGGTCGTGGTGGCGACCGTGATCGACGGCCCCGCCCCGCGCGGCGCCGTACTCGCCGTGTGGCCGGACGCGGTGTCCGGCTCGCTGGGATCGGCCGGCCTCGACGCCGCGGTCACCGCCGACGCGCGCGGGGAGCTGGCGCAGGGCGCTACAGGCCGGCGTCACTACGGCCCGCACGGCGAACGGCGCGAGGACGACGTCACCGTGTTCCTCCAGTCCTTCGCTCCGCCGCCGCGGATGCTGGTGTTCGGCGCGATCGACTTCGCCGCCGCGGTGGCGCGGATCGGCGTGTTCCTCGGCTACCGGGTCACTGTGTGCGACGCGCGCCCGGTCTTCGCCGACCCCCGGCGCTTCCCGGACGGGATCGAGGTGGTGGTCGACTGGCCGCACCGGTATCTGCGGGGCACCGAAGTCGACGACAAGACCGTGATCTGCGTGCTCACCCATGACCCGAAGTTCGACGTCCCGCTGCTCGAAGTGGCCCTGGGCTCCCCGGCCGCGTACATCGGCGTGATGGGCAGCCGCCGTACGCACGAGGACCGCTTGGCGCGACTGCGGGCGAACGGAGTCGACGCAGCCGAGTTGGAGCGGCTGCGTTCGCCCATCGGCCTCGACCTCGGCGCCCGTACGCCCGAGGAGGTGGCGATCTCGATTGCTGCGGAGATCGTCGCGTTGCGCTGGGGCGGCAGTGGCAGCCCGCTGGCACAAACGGCCGGCGCGATCCACCGCGCACGTCCGAAGCCGGTGTGAGGAGAGCGCCATGGAGCTGCGGCACCGGTTCACTCTTCATGGGCAGAGTGAAGGTGAACGTGGGCCCGATCACCGTGACTTACTGCGGCACTGGCCGCACCTGCCGCGCTGACGGTCATCCTGATCCGCAGAAAACGGTGACCAGTCGACTCCCGTTGCCGGGGGTTCTCAGCCCGGAACGGCGGCGCCCCCGTCCGCCATGCTGGACGGGGGCGCCGTTGGCAGCGCCGCGCGCGGCGAACCCCCGTGCCGGGACGCGGGGTTGCGGGGGGTGGTGAGGCAAGGACGGGGAGACTGACGCGCTCCTAGTGCGATCGCCTGCGATGAACATCCGTGCCCGCCCCGAGAGCGTCGGTGATCAGCCGGACCCCGCGGGCCAGGCGGTTGAGCTGCTCCAGCTCGGTGGCGTACAGCCTGATGGTGCTCTCGATGATCGTGTCGGACACTCCCAGGGTGGGCAGCTCCGCCCTGCTCGTCTGGAGCGCGACCCGCACGGCCCGTATCTCGTGCTGAATCTGGAACTGCGCATGGCGGGCGAGAAGGATGTGGTGGCGGGTGAGTGTCGAATAGCCGGCGTAGCGGGCCGGCAGGAGGTCTCGCAGCCAGCGCGCCGCCGTGCGCTCCCAGTCGTGGCTGCCGGGGGCCTTGACCTGACAAGGCCAGTCCGGGCTGAGCGGTGTGTAGATCTGGGACATCCTTGTCCCTTCCAGATGTGATGCGTGCGGGCTCTGACGGTGGAGGTTTCTGGCGGCCCCGGCCCAGGGGTTGACCGGGGCCGCCACGGGTGTCCGCGGGAAGCGGAGCGCCCGGGTGGAACACCATGGGGCGACGCGAGGAGGGAGCGTCGTCCCCGGGTGTTCGGTCATGTGGCCTGCGGAATTTCCTTCAGGAAGGGCCTGAGGCCGGCTTACGGCTTCAGGGCGCTGGTGGTCACCACGTGCAGTAAATATATATACCGTCGAGTAAGCAAGAGTATGAAAAAATTCATGCATGGACTGTGCTGCCGCCGCCGGTCCGATGCGCGCCGGTCCGGGTCAGTCCTCGATGAAGAAGTCGTGCTGTTCCGCGGCCTGCTCGTACCCCTCGAGCCGCACCTGCGTACGCCCCGGATCCGCGTCGGCCATGGCCTGCAGGACGGCTGCGGACAGCACCCCCGGCGCTGCATACGAGTCGAAGACGAGCCGGGATCCGGTGGCCGCCGTCAGCGTCACATCGGCTTCGTCCACCATCGGCCCGAGTGTCAGGTCGGTGATCAGCGCAACACGCAGCCCCGTCCTGCGGGCGGCGCGCATCGCCGCCAGAGTCTCATTCGCGTGCCTCGGCATCGCGAAGGCCAGCACCCATGTCCCGCCCGCCTCCCGCGACTGGAGCAGCGCGTCGTAGGCGACGCTGCCCCCGCGGGTCACCAGGCGCACATCGGGGTGGATGCGCCTCGCCGCGTAGGCGAAATACTCCGCCAGGGACACCGAGATCCGCAGGCCCAGAATCGTCAGCGGCGTCGACCGGGCCAGTTCGCGGCCGACGTCGAGGATCTGGTTGGGGTCGGCGAGCAGGCGTCGCAGGCTCTCCAGGTTCTCGATCTCGGCGTCGACAGCGGCCTGGAGCTCATTGCGGCGGATCTCCTCGCGTGTGTCCGGTGAATGGGCGACCGCGCTGAGGGCGATGGGCTGCAGTGCCTCGCGGAGCGCGGGGAATCCGCTGAAACCCAGGGACGAGGCGAAGCGGGTCACCGACGGCTGGCTCACCCCGACGCGCTCCGCGAGCTCCGTGATCGAGAGGAACGCCGCTTCGGTGAGGTGGTCGACCAGGTACTGGGCGATGCGCCGCTGCGCGGGGGACAGCCGGTGGCCGCCGAACAGTGCGAGGACCCTGTCCGTGGGGGCCGCCTCGGTGTCCGCAGACTGCTGCCCCGGCGTGATCGCAGCCGCCTGTGCGCGTGCCTGCTGCCCTGATGACACCGGTGTGCCTCCTTCTCGTCCCACTCGTGAAACATAGCTCACGAGTGGGCTACGGCTCCCGGGCTTCGGCCTTGTCCAGTGCGTCGTCCAGCGCCATCGCCGCCGTGATGAGTGACAGGTGGGTGAACGCCTGGGGGAAGTTGCCCAGTTGCTCTCCCGTCGGGCCGATCTCCTCGGCGAAGAGGCCCACATGGTTGGCGTAGGTGAGCATTTTCTCGAAGGCGTAGCGTGCCTCGCCGACCCGGTCCGCACGGGCGAGGGCCTGTACGTAGTGGAAGGTGCAAAGGGTGAACGTGCCCTCGGAGCCCCGCAGTCCGTCGGGGGACGCGGACGGGTCGTAGCGGTAGACGAGGCTGTCGGAGACCAGCTCGCGGTCCATGGCGTCGAGAGTGGCGAGCCAGCGCGGGTCCTTCGGCGCGACGAAACCGACGGTGGGCATGAGCAGCAGTGAGGAGTCCAGGACGTCGCTGTCGTAGTGCTGGACGAATGCCCGGTGCTTCTCGCTCCAGCCGCGCTCCATCACCTGAAGGAAGATCGCGTCGCGGGTGGCGGTCCAGCGTTCCAGGTCGGCGGGGCGCGCGTATTCGCGGGCCAGACGGATGCCCCGGGCGAAGGCCACCCAGGACATCAGCCGGCTGTAGGTGAAGTTCTTGCGGCCGCCGCGGGTCTCCCAGATGCCCTCGTCGGGTTGGTCCCAGTTGTCGGCCAGCCAGTCCAGGACGCGGGCGATCGCCTGCCAGCCCTCGAAGCCGCCGCTCTCCGCGATGCCGCCGGATTGCGTCATGGCGAACGCCGCCTCGCCGTAGATGTCGAGCTGGAGCTGATCGGCCGCGCCGTTCCCGATGCGCACCGGGAAGGATTTGCGGTAGCCCTCCAGGTGGTCGAGGATCTCCTCGCCGAGTTTCGGGTCGCCGTCCACCCGGTACATGATCTGCAGCGGCTCGCCGGAGTCGGTCGCGCCGGCGGCCAGCCGCTCGCCGAGCCAGCGGCGGAAGGCGTTCGCCTCATCCGTGAAACCCAGGTCGATCAGCGCCCCCAGGGACAGCGAGGCGTCCCGGATCCAGGTGTAGCGGTAGTCCCAGTTGCGCTCGCCCCCGATCTGCTCGGGCAGTCCGGCGGTGGCGGCGGCGACCGGGGCGCCCGTGGGGGCGTAGGTGAGCAGCTTGAGCGTGATGGCGGAGCGGTTCACGGTCTGCCGCCAGCGGCCGCGGTACCGGGAGGTACGCAGCCACCGGTGCCAGAAGTCCACGGTCGACGCCCAGGCTGTCTCGGCGGCCGCGCGGGTCAGCGGCTCGGGTGGCTCCGCGTCGTTGGCGCAGGTGGTCAGCACGATCGCGGCGGTCTCGCCCGCCCGGAGCGTGACGGCGCCCTGGACGTCGGTGCCGTTGTCGGTCCACAGCGGTGCGCTGCTCTGCAGGTGCAGGTCGATGCCGGGGCCGGTGAACACGGCGCCGTCGCCCGTCTCGGCCATCTTGAGCGTGTGCGTGGCGCGGCCGTAGTCGAAGCGGGGGCTGCAATCCACGGTGAAGCTCATGCTGCCGCGTACGACGCGCATCACCCGGAACATCCGGTGCCGGTCCGTCGCGGTTTCGGGGGAGTGAAGAGGCATGAGGTCCACGACCTCGCCCACCCCCGCGGCGGTGAGGAAGCGGGTGACGAGCACCGCGGTGTCGGGGAGGTAGAGCTGGGTGACGCGGACGTCCGGGGCGTCGGCTGCGATCCTGAAACTTCCGCCGCGCTCCTGGTCGAGGAGGGCGGCGAAGATGCTGGGCGAGTCGAATCGCGGGGCGCAGAACCAGTCGACCGCTCCGTCGGACGCCACCAGGGCGACTGTCTGCAGGTCCCCGATCATTCCGTGGTCCGCGATGGGCGGGTATTGGGGCATCACGGTTCTCCTTCGTCAGGAGCAGCCGGTGGTCCCGCCTGCGTCAGTACGCCCTGGACAAGGACCATCCTGCGATGGCCGGGCTGACACCGCACGTCAACGAGTCCGAGGTTGCGGCCGGCTCGACACCGTTCACGCGCACGTCGGCGGGTTCGGACCGAGTCGCTGGGATCGACCCCCTGCCGAGGGTCAGGGGGGGCGAGTGATCTTCGAGGGGTCCCGCTCAGTGCGCCTTGTGGCCCGCGAGCGGAGCTGTGGGTTCGCCGCTGCCCTGGCGGACTCCGCGCAGGAATTCCTGGATCGCCTCGAGCGAGGTGTGTGACGGCCTCCAGCCCAGCTCGTCATGCGCGCGAGAGGAGTCGAGGAGGGGCAGCCGCAGCACCGCGTCGAACAGGTGCGGGGACGCCGGGGCCACATGCAGTCCCCAGGCGGCGGCCAGCACTGCCCGTACCGCCTGCCGCGGCACTGGCACCACGCGTGCGTCGAGGAGTTCGCCCAGCGACCGGGCGTCGACCACCGGTTCGGCGGCCAGATTGAACGCTCCGCGCACATCGCGCAGCACCGCCAGGCGGTAGGCCTCGGCGGCGTCATCGGTGTGCAGTGCCTGGAAGCGCAGGCCCTTCAAGTCCGGTACGTACGGCAGCAGTTCGGGCCGCAGCAGTGGCCCGGGCAGGAAACGGCCGGCGAAGATGCGGCGTTGTTCGCTCGCCGCGCCTTCCTTGAACAGGAAGCAGGGTCGCATCCGTACGACGCGCACCTGGGGATGGTCCCGCTCGTAGGTGTCCAGAACTCGTTCGAGGTAGGCCTTCTCGCGGCAGTACGCGGCGTCCGGCCAGCCATGGGTGGGCCACGACTCGTCGACGCCGGGGCCCTCCTTCGGCCCCGGTGAGTACGCGCCGACCGATGATGCGTGGATCAGCGTCGGCACACCGGCGGACGCGACCGCGTTGAACACCTCGAGCGAGCCGAGGACGTTGGTCTCCCAGGTGATGCCCGGGTCGTGGGTCGGCTGGAACCGCCAGGCGAGATGAATGACCGCGTCCGCCCCGGCGAAGTGCGGCCAGAGCAGCCGACTGTCCTCCAGCCGGGCGAGATCCACGGCGGCCCACTCGGTCTTCGGGACACTCAGCTCGGGGATCCTGCGGGCGAGGCCCAGAACGGAGCCGATCTGCGGATGATCCGCGAGGGCCCGCACCACGCTGGTGCCGACATTGCCGGTGGCTCCGGTGACCACCACTCGCAGTCCTGTGGTCGGGTTCATGGCGTACTCCATGACCTTGGTCCAGTGCTACGTCCAGTGCTACGGGGTTCCGGGTTTCCACATCCGCCCGGATGAAACGGCGACCCGCACGTCGTCGTGCCGGGCGGCCCACGTGTTCATGCGTCCACTGTCCACGTCCCCACCTGTCACCACCTCCCCACCTCTCCACCTTCCCACCTGTCCACGTGTAACGAGACACCCGCGGGGGACCCGGAGTGCGTCGGAACCATCACCGTGACAGGAGGAAGGCATGCGCGCGCTGACATGGCAGGGAAAGCGGGATGTGCGGGTGGAGACCGTGCCCGACCCTCACATCAAGGATCCCGAGGACATCGTCGTGCGGGTCACATCCACCGGCATCTGCGGGTCGGACCTGCATCTGTACGAGGTGTTGGGCCCGTATATGGACCCCGGAGACATCCTCGGGCACGAACCGATGGGCGTCGTCGAGGAGACCGGTCCCGAGGTGACCTCTCTCGCTCCCGGCGACCGGGTCGTCATCCCCTTCAACATTTCGTGCGGGCACTGCTTCATGTGCGAGCAGGGGCTGCACTCGCAGTGCGAGACCACGCAGGTCCGTGAGCGGGGCACAGGGGCCGCTCTGTTCGGCTACAGCAAGCTGTACGGCCAGGTGCCGGGCGGGCAGGCCGAGTACATGAGGGTGCCCTTCGGCAACAGCCTTCCGATCAAGGTGCCGCACGGGCCTGTCGACGAGCGTTTCGTGTATCTGTCCGACGTGCTGCCGACCGCGTGGCAGGCCGTCGAGTACGCCGCCATCCCGCCGGGCGGGTCTGTCACCGTGCTGGGTCTCGGACCGGTCGGTGAGATGGCCGCCCGCGTCGCCCTGCACCGCGGCGCCGGACTGGTCCTGGGCGTCGACCTGGTGCCGACCCGGCTGGCCAGGGCCGCGCACCACGGGGTCACGGTGATGGACCTGCGCAGGTATGGCAAGGGGCTCGGCGACGCCATCCGCGACCTGACGGACGGACGGGGGACCGACGCCGTGATCGACGCCGTCGGGATGGAGGCGCACGGCGCGCCCGTCGTGAAGGCGGCCCAGTGGATCACCGGCCTGCTGCCCGACCCCGTCGCCGAACGGGTGATGGAACACGCCGGAGTGGACCGCCTGAACGCGCTCTACACGGCGATCGACGTCGTACGGCGCGGCGGCACGATTTCGCTGGCCGGTGTGTACGGCGGCGCGGTCGACCCGCTGCCGCTGCTGACCCTCTTCGACAAGCAGATCCAGCTCCGGATGGGCCAGGCCAACGTCAAGCGCTGGGTGGACGACATCCTGCCGCTGCTCGACGACGATGACGTGCTCGGCGTGGAGGGCTTCGCGACGCACAGGATGCCGCTGGAGGAAGGACCGAAGGCGTACGAGATGTTCCAGGAGAAGCGGGACGGCATGATCAAGACTCTGCTGAAGCCATGGGCGGCGCAGACGGTGTGATGGCGGGAGAGTGGGCAGGCGACAGTGGGCAGGCAGAGCACTGTCGCACGGGGACACCGGGCGCACGGAGAGCGAGGACGACATGGCGCGCGCGGCACTGTTCGACGTCGACGGAACCCTCGTCGACACGAACCATCTGCATGTGACGACCTGGTGGGAGGCGTTCCGCCAGGCCGGACACCGGGTATCGACCCACGCCATCCACCGGGCGATCGGCCTCGGTTCCGACGATCTGATCGCGCATCTGCTCGGCGACGGCAGGGACCGCGACCAGGACGCGCGGATCAGCGCCGGGCACAAGGCTCTCTACGGCACGTACGCCGAGCGCCTGGCGCCGTTGGACGGGGCACGCGATCTGCTGCACACCCTGGCGAACCGCGGCTGGCGGATCGTCCTCGCCACCTCCGCCGGAGGGCGCGAACTGGCCGCTCTGCGACGCGCCATCGACGCGGACGATGTCATCGCGGGAACGGCGAGCGCGGACGACGTGGCCGAGGGAAAACCGGCGCCCGATCCGGTGCTTCGCGCCCTGGAGCTTGCCGGAGCCCCGGCGGATGAAGCGGTGTTCGTCGGCGACACGGTGTGGGACATGGAGGCGGCGGCGAAGGCGGGCGTCCGCGCCGTGGCCCTGCTGTCGGGAGGAATCGCGCGCGCCGACCTGGAGGGCGCCGGCGCGGCAGCTGTCTACCGTGACCCCGCGGATCTGCTCTCTCACCTCGACAGCAGCCTGCTCGCCCAGCTGGAACGCACCTGACCCCCGCGGCCGGCGAGGCCGCCGTCCGCAGAAACCGCCGTCCAACGAAACCGCCGTCCGCAGAAACCCGCCGTCCAAGAGGCGGCGCAAGCTCCCGGGAGGACCCATGGCCGACATCGACACCCTTGAACTCGACGCGCTCTGGGCGGAGTTCCATCGTGTGGTCAATATGACTTCGCAGGAGCTGAGTGCCTGGCTGACGGCGTACGACGCGGACAAGAGCGCGGAGCCGCCGCCGGAACACGCCGGCAGCCCCATCGGGCTGCTTGTGCTCGGCATTTTGCAAAAGCGCCGCGCCGACCTCACGAATGACGACATCAGCGTCATGTACGACGTCGTGGACACCGTCGGCGCCCAACAGCATGACGATCCCCGAGACAGCGATCCGGCCCTGCGCAACCGCCTGATGTCGATCGGGCACGACCCGCTCAAACCCCCTGCGTAGAAGGGAGGTTGTGCCATGCCGCAGGCACGGCACCAGGAGAAGGTCCGCCGGCTGCTCGACTCCTACGGCCGTACGTACGCCGAGGAAGCGGGCATCCGGCTGCGGAACACCCCGCAGCCGCTCTACCGGCTGCTGGTGCTCGCCGTACTGCTGAGCGCCCGCATCCGCAGCGGCATCGCCCTCGCCGCCGCCCGCGCGCTCTACGACGCCGGGCTGGGCGACCCGAAGCGGATGGCGGCGGCCACCTGGCAGAGCCGGGTCGACGCGCTGGGGCGAGGGGGCTACCGCCGCTACGACGAGCGCACCTCGACCCAGCTCGGTGACGGGGCCGAGCTGCTGATCAGCACCTACGGAGGCGATCTGCGCCGCCTGCGGGAAGAGGCCGACGGGGATGCCGGCGCCCTGCGCCGCCTGCTGCGGAAGTTCCCCGGCCTCGGCCCGGCCGGCGCGGACATCTTCCTGCGCGAGGTGCAGGGAGTCTGGCCCGAGGTGGCCCCGTATCTGGACGGCAAGGCCCTCGAAGGCGCGCGCCGCCTCGGGCTGCCGGACGAGCCCGGGAAGCTCGCTCGACTCGCGGGGGACGCCGATCCGGCCGTGTTCGCCGCGGCCCTGGTTCGCCTGGCCCTGGAGAAGAAAACTCCAGGTCAGGGCGTCACCGGCTGACCGATGGGGCTGATGGCGATGGCTCAGCGGGATGCCGATGGCGATGGCCCAGCCGATGCCGATCGCTCAGCTGATGTGGAAGAGCGGACCCGTGAGAGTGAGCCCCAGATCGTGGCCCGCGTACGAGAAGAAGGCCATCAGCATCAGCGCCGCACCGGCCAGCGAGAGGTCCTTGAAGAAGGTGATCATCTCCACCGTCTTGGTCTGTTCGTCGGTCTCCTTCCAGAAGGCGTGCATCAGGAACGCCGTCGGGACCAGGAAGACGACCAGCAGCAGCGCACCCAGGTCCGCCCAGACCCCGAACGCCACCATCAGCCCGCCGGCGAGGAGAAGGAGTCCGCTGCCCGCGGTCGCCGCAGCCGGGGCCGGGATGCCGCGGGAGGCGGCGTATCCGGCCATGGCCTTCGTCTTGGTGAGGTGGCCAACCGCCGAGTTGAGGAACAGGACGCAGAAGAGAATGCGACCGATGAGCACGAGGACATCCACTGTTACCTCCAGGCTCACGCAGGAAATTTGAAGGGAAAACTTCCTGTGTGTGATTTTACCCGCCCTATGGGGCGAAATGTTCTATTCGGTGAACCGGTGAATCGGTGGCCAACAGAGCGGACGGGGCATTGAGATGCGCCGGACTGCCGCCGGGGAGCATGCTGGCTGTGTGAACTGGTACGGGGCGGCCGGGCACGCACCGCTGAGTGAGAGTGGGCCGCCGCCCGGGAAGCCGAACACCACCGGCCGGCTTCCGGACGAACTGGCCCTGGTGCTCGCGCAGGCCGCCGTCAGCGGGATCGAATCGGTCGGCGGGTACGCAGGCGGCGTCTATCTGCGCTCCCGGAGGCAAGGGCTGCTCCGCCTCGCCGTGCTCGCCGGGTTGCCGTCCACGCTCTTCCGCCCCTGGTGGCGCATGCATGTGAACCGGCCGTTCCCGGTGGCCGAGGCCCATCGATCGGGCCAGGCCGTCCATCTCTCCGACGCCGAGGAAGCCATGCGCCGCTTCCCGCAGCTGATGGCGGGCCTGCCGTACCCCTTCGGCTCCCTGTACGCGCCGGTCTTCAGCGGCCGCGAGAAGTACGGGGTGCTGTTTGTGCTGCGCCGGGCCACCCCCGGAGAGCCGGTCAGCCAGAGCGACCGCCGCCGGCTGATGACCGACGCGAGGCGGCTCGGCGGCGCCCTCGCGGAGCTGAGCGCTGCCGGTGGGCCCGTCGAGTGGGACGGTGAGCCGGTCTCTGTCCAGTTGCCAGCGGTCACCACGCCCCCGGTGCGGATCGGTCACTTCGACTGGGACCTCGAGAGTGGCGCCGTATCCGCCGACGACGAGCTGTGCGCCATCCTGGGCTGCGATCCCGCGGCCTTCCCCGGCACCATCGACGCTCTCGCGGCGCGGCTGGCGCCGGAGGACGTGTACGGACTCTGGGCGATCGCCAGACAGGCGGTGGTCTCGGGCCGGCGCGTGTCGCGCAGGATGCGGCTGCAAGGCCCCGACGGCCGACCGCACCTGCTCGAACTCTCGGGCCGTGCGCTCCCGCCGGACGGCGGCTCCGGCAGTCACCTGGCCGGCTTCCTTGTGGACCTCGGCGTCGGGCCCATCACCGGCGAAGCCACCGACCGGCTCCCGCGATGCATCTTCTCGCTCGACCGCCTCGGCCGGATCACCTACCTCAACCACGGCGCGGAGACGCTGCTCGGCTGCTCACGGTCCGAGCTGGCGGGGCGCGTCCTCTGGGAGGCACTGCCGTGGTTCGGGCACCCCGGCTACGAGGACCATTTCCGGGCCGCACTGCTCTCCCACGACCCTGTCCACTTCATGGCCCAGAGCGCGTTCAAGGAGTGGAAGTCCGTCTCCCTCTACCCCGGCCACGACGGGATGACGCTCACTCTCGCCGAGGCGGAGAAGCCCGCGTACTCGCCCCGGTCCGTCGTCCAGCCGGGCGTGGGACTCGGCTCCCCGGCCGACCGCGCCGCGGCGCTGTACCGCCCGGTCGCCCTGGCCATCGCGCTCACCGAGGCCGTCACCGCCCGCCAGGTCTCCGCCGTGGTCACGGAGGAGCTGCTGCCCGCCTTCGGCGGCCGACAGCTGGCGATCTACCTCCTGAACGAGCGACATCTCTACCTCGCCTGGGAGACCGGTTTCCCGCAGGGCTTCCTCGACCGCTTCGACGGCGTCGGCCTCGACGCCCGGCTGCCCGGCGTGGAGACCCTCACCTCCGGCCGTCCCATTTTCTTCGAGTCCATGGAACGCCTGGCCGCCGCCTACCCAGGCATCCCCATGGACGCCAACGTCGGCGCCAGGGCCTTCCTTCCGCTGATCGCCTCCGGGCGTCCCGTCGGCTCCTGCATCCTCGGCTTCGACAAGCCGCGCGGCTTCAGCCCCGAAGAGCGCACGGTCCTCACCGCGCTGGCCGGACTCATCGCGCAGGCCCTCCAGCGAGCCCAGCGCTACGACACCGAGGCCGCCCTCGCCCGTGGCCTGCAGGACGCCCTGCTGCCGCACCGGCTGCCCGTGGTCGAAGGCGTCGACACCGTCGCGCGATACCTCCCCGGCACTCAGGGCATGGACGTCGGAGGCGACTGGTACGACGTCGCGGAGACCGAGCGGGGGCTGGCGCTGGTCATCGGCGACGTACAGGGACACGGCGTCTCCGCCGCCGCCACCATGGGCCAGCTGCGAAGCGCCGTACGTGCCTTCGCCCTCAGCGGCCACGATCCGCAGGAGGTGATGACCGGCACCAATGGGCTGCTCATCGACCTCGATCCCGGCCAGTTCGCCAGCTGCTGCTACATCGTCCTTGACCCGGCATCCGGCCTGGCCCAGGCGGTACGGGCCGGGCATCCGCAGCCCCTGCTGCGGCACGTCGACGGTGGCACCGAGGTCCTGGACCTCCGCGGCGGCGTCGTGCTCGGCGTCGACGTCGACGCCGTGTACCCCGTCACCGAACTGCGGCTCGCGCGGGGCGAGGTCCTGGCGCTGTACACCGACGGGCTGGTGGAGCAGCCGGGAAGCGATATCGACCTCGGCATCGACCAACTGTGCAACACACTCGCCGAAACCGGCTCGTCCTCTCTCGCCGAGACGGCGGACCGGCTCATCCGCGAGGCCCGGCACGCCACGGACCGGCCCGACGACATCGCACTGCTGCTCGCCGCCCGCCGGGCCGAGGTATCGACGACGCATGAGCGCGGGGCCGGAGCGAGGCGGGTGCCATGAGCACGCTGAACGCGGCCGAGAGTCGTGGCTACCGCGGCCCCCTCGATGTCACGAGAGCAGCCACGGCAGTGCTGGACGCCCACGGCAACGTCGTCGGGTGGAGTCCCACGGCCCAGTCGCTGCTGGGCTACCCGCCGCATGAAGTGCTCGGGCATCCGATCGGCGCCCTGGTGGCGGACACAGCGGGCGGGCATCGCACCGGGGCGGACCTTCCGGGCGCCCCGTTCTCCCGCCGGCAGGTGCTGCCCATACGGCACCGGGACGGCCATACCCTGCGCGTGGCCACCGCGGTGCTTCCGCTGTCCCACACGGGAGGCGGGCCCGCCCGGCTGCTGAGCCTGGCCGAGGCGGACGAGACGGAAGAGTGGGAGGCCCTGCAGGCGATGCTCCGCGGCCTGGCGACGCAGTCACCGGTCGGCCTGGCCATCTACGACACACGGCTAAGGGTGGTCTGGACGAACTTCGCCCTGCTCCAGGAGATGGGCACCACGCAGTACGAGGGCATGGGCCCGGACGACATGGTGACCCACGGCGAGGTCCTCTCCTCGCAGTATCCGGCGACGCTGGAGGAGATGATGCGCCACGTGCTCGCCACCGGCGAACCCGTCATCGAACTCCACTACCGCGGCCGCCCTCCCGTGGACCCGGACCACGACCACGTCTGGTCGTGCTCCTACTACCGGCTGCAGGACGCCGGCTCCTCCTCGTTGGGCGTGTGCGAGGAGACGGTGGACATCACCGCCCGCTATCTCGCGCAGCAGCGACTGGACCTTCTGGTCCGGGCGGGCGGACAGATGGGCACCACCTTGGACATGGCCCGCACGGCGCAGGAGCTCTCCGCCGTCATCGTTCCGCAGTTCGCCGACGCGATCACGGTCGACCTCCTGGAGGACGTCCTGTGCGGCGATCAGCCCGCGCCGGGCAGCGAGCCGACGAGACGCGTGGTCCGCGTGTGGGGAGGGCCGGAACAGGAGGCGCAGGGTGCGGACGAAGCCGGTCCCGCCGAGCGGATCGACTTCCCGCCCGACTCGCCCCAGGCCCGCAGCCTCGTCTCGGGACGGTCCGTACTGGAACGCCGGGTGCTCACCCACGGTGCCGCCGGGCGACCGCCCCCGAGTTCGCGCCTGGTCGTGCCCCTGCGCGCGGAGGGCGCCACGCTGGGAGTGGTCACCTTCGAGCGGGACAGTCACCCCGACCCGTTCGACACCGGTGAGCTGGCGGTCGCCGACGAGCTGGTCGCCAGGGCCGCCATGTGCATCGACAACGCCCGCCGCTACACCCGTGAGCACGCCGCCGCCCTCATGCTTCAGCGCAGTCTGCTTCCGCAGACTCTGCCGCGGCTCACCGCGCTCGAGATGGCGTACCGCTATCTGCCCGCGGACAGCAAGGCCGGAGTCGGCGGCGACTGGTTCGATGTCATCCCCCTGCCGGGCGCGCGGGTCGGTCTGGTCGTCGGCGATGTGGTCGGCCACGGTCTGCGCGCCGCGGCCACCATGGGCCGGCTGCGCACGAGCGTACGTGTGCTCGCCCGGCTCGACCTCGCGCCCGAGGAGCTCCTCACGCGCCTGGACGACATGATCAGCCAGAACGCCGAGGAGCATGCCGCCGCCGTCTTCGAGAGCGACAACGCGTCGGACTACGACGGATTCGGCGTGACGTGCATGTACGCCGTGTATGACCCGGTGTCAGGCTTCTGCACAATGGCGCGCGCCGGCCACATCCTGCCCGCCGTCGTCGACCCGGCAACCGGCTCGGTCGCTTTCCCCGACCTGCCCGCGGGCCCGCCCCTCGGCCTCGGAGGCCTGCCCTTCGAGAGCGCCGAACTGAAACTGCCCGAAGGCAGCCTCGTCGCCCTGTTCACCGATGGCCTCGTCCGGGGCCGGGGCCGGGACGTCGACGCTGAATTCGACCGGATCCGCGCCGTCCTCACCAAGCACCTGCGCCCGCTCGAGGAACTGTGCGACGAGGCGGTGGGGCCGTTGCTGCCCGGCTCCGTCGAGGACGACGTCGCGCTGCTGCTCGTACGCACGCGCACGCTGGACCGCCACCAGGTGGCCGCATGGGAGCTGGAGGCCGATCCGGAGGAGGTCGCCCGGGCCCGGGCGATGGTCGCCGGGAAGGTAGGGGAGTGGGGCCTGGACGACGAGGTCGTGTTCACCACCGAGCTGGTGGTCAGCGAACTCGTCACCAACGCCGTGCGGTACGCGGCCGGCCCGATTCAGCTGCGTATCATCCGCGACCAGACGCTGATCTGTGAGGTCTCCGACAACGGACACACCTCGCCCCATCTGCGCCACGCCGGCAGCGACGACGAAGGCGGCCGGGGTCTCTTCCTCATCGCGCAGATGACCCTGCGGTGGGGCTCACGGCACACACTCGACGGCAAGACGATCTGGGCCGAGCAGGCGCTGCCGCAGTAAGACCTGCGCAGTGAGACCTCCTCCGTGACGGCCTAAGCCGTGAAGGCCTGGCCGTTCTCCAGACACAGTACGGAGATCCGCTGGACCAGGTTGTTGGCGAAGCCGCCGCGGTTCCACGGCTGGCTGAGGGGCTGAGTGCGGCCATCGGCGTCGGTGGCGCGGACGCTGAGCACATGGCTGCCCGGCGCGGCGGCCCAGGAGGACTGCCAGCGCCGCCAGGCCCACCGGTGCCCGTCCGCCGGGGCGAGTTCGGCCTCGCTCCAGGAGCCGCCGCCGTCGGTGCTCACCTCCACCTTCGTCACCGGGGCGTGCCCGGACCAGGCCCGGCCCTCCAGCGGCACCTCACCGGGGCGTACGACACGGGCCCGGGACATGAAGTCGGGGAACCCGGGCGGGATCATCAGGGCTCGTGGCGCGATCCGGGTGACCGGCTCCCCGGGATCGTCGGCCCCTTGCCGGTAGCGGTAGGCCACCGCCTGCTGGAAGCCTGTGAACGGGGTGTCGGTGAGGGCGATGTCGCGCAGCCACTTCACCTGTGCCATGCCGTACCAGCCGGGGACGACGAGCCGCAGCGGACTGCCGTGCTGCGGCGGCAGGGGCCCCCAGTTCATCGCGTACGCCACCAGCACCTCCGGATCGTCGCCCATGGCCACGGGCAACGGCAGGCTGCGCCGGTAGTCCTGCTCGATTCCGCGCTCGACGCCATGATCGGCTCCGGTGAATACGGCCTCGACGGCTTCCGCGGCCACCCCGGCCTCGGCGAGCAGCGTGCGCAGCGGCACCCCCGTCCAATCGGCGGTTCCGACCGCCTCGACCAGCCAGGGCTGGCTCACCGGGCGCGGCGAGAGCCGGGCCCGGCCGTTGCCCGCGCACTCCATCGTCACGCGCCGGGTGACCGCCGGGAGGGACCGCAGCGTCGGCATGTCCAGTGTCAGCGCATTGCGCACCCGGCCGCTGACGGTCAGCTCCCAACTGTCGGCGTCGGTCGCGGGGATGTCGTAGTGGACCAGGACGTAGTGCAGTCCGGCCGGGGTCAGGTCGTAGCGCATGGCCTCCAGCGGCAGCCCGTGATTGCGGGCCGCGAGGGCCAGTTCGTCCAGGCCGATGGCCTCATCGGGTGCCGCGACGCGCCCTGGTGCGCTGATGTCACCGATGCGTCCGCCCATGACCCCATGGTGCTCTCCTCGCCAGGTCCGGGCACCCGCGGAGCGGCCGCCCAAAAACGGCCGGAGGTGGTTGGGCACCAGCTGTTGACTGGCAGGCCCGGGAAAGCGTTATATCGGAGTTAAAGGGCAGATAAAGGCTTCTGAATGGAGGCGGCCCGCAATGACCACCCATCCGAGCATCGAGCAACACCCCGATCTGGCCGAGATGCGTGCCCGGTTCGAACGGGCGACCGCTACCCCCCGTGCCCAGGCGATCGAGACAGCAGCCCTGCTGACGGGCCTGTACCTGGCCGCATCGCCGTGGATAGTCGGGTTCAACGGCCTCACCACGCTGGCCGTGTGCAACCTGATCACCGGTGCCGCCTATGTCCTGTGCATGGGCGGGTTCGGCTCGGCATACGAGCGGACACACGCCATGGCCTGGTGCGCGATCGCCATCGGAGTATGGACGATCATCTCTCCGTGGGTCGTCGTCGGTAACGTCGACATCACTCGGACCATCGTCAACAACGTCATCGTCGGCGTCGTGGCCCTGCTGCTCGGTCTGGCCATGGCCGCCATGGACGTCAGCGCACCCCGTCGCGTCCGAGTCCGCGCAGGGGGGCGCCGCGAGGGCGTCGACCCGATGCGCTGACGCGCCCGCACGGAAGGCACTGATCACCCCGCACGGAAGGCACCGATCACATCGACTCGTTCCGGATCACCGGCTGAGTGGCGGTGGGGTGCGGATACCGCGCCCCACCGTGATGATGGTCGCGATGGACGACGTGGACGTGCTCCCGGAGCCGGAACTGCCGGTCGCGGCCCGCCAGGGTGACCCGGCGGCCTTCGAGGAGCTGGTCGCCGGCCACCGGCGCGAGTTGTACGCCCACCGCTACCGGATGCCGGACTCGGTGCAGGATGCCGAGGACGGGCTGCAGGAGTCGCTGCTCGCGGCCTGGCGGGGCCTGTCCGGCTTCGAGCGCCGCAGTTCACTGCGTGGCCGGCTCTACCGCGTCGGCACCAACGCCTGCGTGCGGCCCGCCGCCCGGCGGATTTCCGGACGACGAGCCGGCGGCCGAACCCGGCGACGTGGACCCCGAGTTGCGCTACCTGCGGCGGGAGAGCGTGGAGCGCGCATTCGTGGCGGCCCCGCAGCATCTCGGGCCGGTCGTCGTCGGCGACGGGACGCCGGCCTTCGGCGCCGGACCGGTGCGGCGCTCCGGCTGCTGTCCACGCACTCCTTGGACTGCACCGACAACACCCTCGTCCGTTACGCGCCCGGCGACCGGGATTCGTAGCCGGTTTTCCCGCAGTGGACGGGGTACGGAGGGATCATCGTGATGCCGGGCTTCGCACGACCGGCCGACCTCGACGACAGCAAGGAGAACGACGCGTGTCCCCTCTCTTCCCCGCCCTCGCCGCGGGGTCGCCGCTGCCCGCCCTCCGGTTCGGCGAGCGGTCCCTGACCCACGCCGAACTGGCCGCGGCGGCAGGCTCGCTGGCCGCCCGGATCACCGACGCGCGAAGGGTCGCGGTCTGGGCGACGCCCACCCTGGAGACGGCGGTCGGCGTGGTGGCCGCGCTGCTGGCGGGTGTGCCCGCGGTACCGCTCAACCCGAAGACCGGCGAGCGCGAGCTGGCGCACATCGTCGGGGACAGCGCGCCCTCACTCGTACTGGCGGAGCCGGGCGCAGAACTGCCCCCGGCGCTCGGCGCCTTGCCGCGTACGGACATCGAGACCACCGGGGCTCGGGCGCCGCTGGCGCCCGAGCCGTCCGACGAGGCGCCCGCCCTCATCGTCTACACCTCGGGCACCACGGGCCCGCCCAAGGGCGCCGTGCTGCCGCGCCGCGCCATCACCGCCACCCTGGACGCCCTTGAGGACGCCTGGCAGTGGACCGCCGACGATGTCCTCGTCCACGCCCTGCCGCTCTTCCACGTCCATGGGCTGATCCTCGGCGTCCTTGGACCGCTGCGCCGCGGCGGCTCGGTGCGGCATCTGGGACGGTTCAGCACGGACGGCGTGGCGTGCGAGCTGGAGTCGGGTGCCACGATGCTGTTCGGCGTGCCGACGATGTATCACCGGATCGCCGAGGCACTTCCCGGCGATCCGCGGCTCGCGAAGGCCCTGGCCGGGGCCCGGCTGCTGGTCTCCGGCTCGGCCGCGCTGCCCGTGCACGACCATGAGCGGATCGCCGCGGCGACCGGCCGCACAGTCATCGAGCGGTACGGCATGACCGAGACGCTGATGCTGTGCTCGTCCCGGTGGACGCCTCCGGACACCCGGCCGTCCCCGTCGGCCGGCGGCGAGCCGCGGCCAGGCACGGTCGGCCTGCCCCTCAGGGGAGTTGAGCTGCGGCTGGTCGACGAGAGCGACGGAATCGGCGAGATCCAGGTGCGCGGGCCGAACCTTTTCACGGAGTATCTCAACCGGCCCGACGCGACCGCGGCGGCCTTCGACGGGGACTGGTTCCGTACGGGGGACATGGCGAGCCTCGACGCCGACGGGTGTGTCCGGATCGTCGGCCGCAAGGCGACCGACCTCATCAAGAGCGGCGGCTACAAGATCGGCGCGGGCGAGATCGAGAATGTGCTGCTCGACCACCCCGGCGTACGGGAGGCGGCGGTGACCGGGGAGCCGGACGCGGACCTGGGCGAACGGATCGTCGCCTGGATCGTGCCGGCCGACCCGTCCTCGCCACCCGCGCCCAACGAGCTGTCCGCCCATGTCGCAGCCCAGCTCGCCCCGCACAAACGCCCCCGTGACGTGCGCTTTCTCGACGCCCTGCCGCGCAACGACATGGGCAAGGTCATGAAGCGAGCCCTGAATGGCTGACCGACTCACGGCCCGCGACGCCATCGCCCGGGTGGCATCCGGCTTCACCGAACTGCCCGTCCCCGAGGGCATGTCCGCCCCCGACGGCCCCATCGCCTGGCAGGGATACGACGAGCAGCGCGCCCGCGCCGCGAGACGCACCGGCGAACAGGAGTCGGTCGTCTGCGGCACCGGTCTGGTCGGGGCCACCGAAGCGGTGCTGATCTCCTTCGAGTTCGGCTTTCTGGGCGGTTCGCTTGGCGAGCAGACCGGCGACAGGCTGGAGGCGGCGTACACGCATGCGCGAGAGCGACGGCTGCCCGTCGTCTCGCTGATCGCGACCGGCGGCAGCCGGATGCAGGAGGGGATGCGCGCGCTGGCCCAACTCCAGCGCGTGGCACGGCAGTCCGCACTGACCCGCGCGGCCGGGCTGCCGCAGGTCGCGGTGGTGCGCGACCCGACGACGGGCGGCGGCTGGGCGACGCTGGGCGCGGGCGCGGACGTGATCCTGGCGCTGCCCGGCGCCCAGATCGGCTTCGCCGGCTCGCGCGTACGCCCGCCGGAGGCGGACCCGCATGCGTACACCGCTGAGGCGCAATGGGCGGCGGGCCATGTAGACGCGGTGGTGCGGCTCGAGGAGCTGCCCGGGACGCTTGCACGGTGGCTGAGGCTGCTGACCGGCGGATCCCCGACGCCACTGCCCGCCGCGTCGGACGCCGCCGGGCGGCCGCCGGCCGCAGACCACGCCGCCGAGTCCAGGCGCTCCCTCCAGCCCGCGCCGCCGCCCCGTGCCCTGGGCCGTGCCGGACTCCCCGCCACCGGCTGGGACGCGGTGCTCCAGGCCCGTTCCCCCCGCCGGCCCCGCGCCGCCGCCTGTCTCGACGCGTACTTCGAGACCCGCGAATCGATCAGCGGCGACCGCTGCGGAGGTGTGGACCGTGGGATGCTCTGCGGCTTCGGCCTGTATGAGGGCCGCACCATCGCGTACGCCGCTCAATGCGGCACCCCCACACTTCCGGCCGGCTACCGCACCGCGGCCCGGCTGATCCGTCTCGCCGACCGGCTGTCCGTCCCGGTGCTCACCCTGATCGACACACCGGGCGCCGCCAATGACGCCGACGCGGAACGTGCCGGAGCGGGCGCCGCCATCGCGGACCTGTTCGGCGCCGTGGCCACCGCCCGCGTGCCGGTCACCACCCTGCTGATCGGCGAGGGCGGCTCCGGTGGCGCGCTCGCGCTCGCAGCACCCCACAACACCTGGGTCACGCCCGACAGTTACTTCTCGGTCATAGCCCCGGAGCAGGCCGCCGCGATCCTCAAACGCGGGCCCGAGGCGACTCGTGCGACGGCCGATCAGCTTCGCCTGCGCCCGCAGGACCTCGTGGACCTGGGCATCGCACGCGGCATCGTGCCCGCACCGCCCCCGGAGGAGGAATCCAGCCCGTGAGCTCTTGGCCCTGATTGAGCCCGCCGGCGCTGTGCCGGCGGGCGACAGCCCGTCCTTCGTGCCGGCCGGGCCGGACACCCGGAGTCGCTTCAACCAGCCTCAGGTGAGACCGAGTTGGAGACCGGCACCCGGTCCAGGTAAGGGCTGGGAGGCGGTGGGATCCGCTGAAGCGAGGTCACGTCGAGGGCGATGGCCGCAGAGGCCGTGCCCAGCGTTCCCTCCGGGTGCCAGGTGCCGGTCACCTTCACCCACGTGTCGGCAGGAGGCGCCTTCACACCGTGCATCGTGACCGTCAGGGACTGGGAGTCCGCGGCGCAACAGGCCACCAGCAGCCGGGTCAGATCCCATGCGCCGCCCTTGCCGGGTGTGACGAACCCTGCCAGAAGCACGCTGCGCCCCATGAGGCTCTGCCGATCGTCCTGCTGCGCCCGTGCGATGAACTCCGTCAGCGAGAGCGGCGCCGGACCGCGCGACGGCAGGGGTTCGAAGCGTGAATAGTCCTCGACGACTTTGGCGTTGTCGCGCGCGGCGGTGTACGAGCCGAGCGCCGGCGGTGCGAAGAACAGCAGGGCGAGCGTGGGCAGGAGCAACAGCCAGGCGATACGCGGACCGTGGCTGTGGTCGTGTCCGTGCCCCTCATGCCCCTCGTGTGCGTACGCAGCTTCGCTGCGGTGCGCGTCGCCCGAGCGGCGCCTCTCGGCGCAGGGGAGTCCGTCGCGTACCGCGCCGATCAGGCCGAGACCGACCAGGGCGACGCCGGAGACGATGAGGAAGGGCTGCAGGCCTTCCTTGACGTAGCGCAGACAGATGTCGCTGAACAGGGAGACGCGCAGTACCCCCGCCCCGGTGAGCAGGAGCAGCGCTGCCTGGACGGTCCGCTTCACAGCAGCCACCACCCGGTGAGTGCGCTGCATACGACTGCCGTCACCGCTGTGGCCGTTGAGAACCGCACGGCGAAGGCCCGGCCGAAAGTTCCCGCCTGCAGAGCGATCAGCTTGAGGTCGACCATCGGGCCCACCACCATGAACGCCAGCCTGGCGGTGGGGGAGAAGCCGGTCAGTGAGGCGGCGACGAAGGCGTCCGCCTCCGAGCAGACGGCCAGAACGACGGCCAGGCCGGCGAGGAAGAGCACCGACAGCCAGGCCGATCCGGAGAAGGTCTCGAGTACCGAGCGCGGCACGGTGACGTTGAATGTCGCGGCCGCCATGGCGCCGAGCACCAGGAATCCGCCGGCGTGCAGGAAGTCATGCTGGAAGCCCAGCCGGAACTCCTCCCATCGGCTGTGCCCGTCCTTGTGGCCGGTATGCCGGGGCGGCATCCGCAGCCAGTCCGAGCGTCCGAGCTTCAGCCACATCCAGCCCATGGCGGCGGACGTGGCCAACGAAGCGGTCAGGCGGGCGGCGACCATCTCCGGACTGCCGGGGAACGCAACGGCCGTGGACGCCAGCACGATCGGATTGACGGCAGGCGCCGAAAGGAGGAACGCGAAGGCGGCAGCCGGTGTGACACCGCGCCGGATCAGGCTCCCGGCGACCGGCACCGACGCGCATTCGCAGCCCGGCAGTACGACGCCGGCGGCGCTCGCCACCGGCACCGCGAGCGCGGGGTTGCGCGGCAGTATCCGGCTGAACGCATGAGCCGGTACGAAGGCGTTGACGGCGCCGGAGATCACAGTGCCCAGCAGGAGGAACGGCAGAGCCTGCACGGCGATGGCGACGCAGATCGTCTGCCATGCGCGGAAGCCGGGGTGCGTCAGCCACTGGTCGGCGTCGAACAGTCGGCCGAGTGCGACGAGAAGAAGCAGGGAGAGCGCGCCGACGACGACAGCGGAGCGTCCGAGGCGGTGATGCGCGTGATGGACCGGGGCAACAACCTGTTCGCTCTGCGGCCGGTCCGTCAGTTCTTCCGTGTTGTGCATGTCTGCTCCGGTTGTCCGTGACAGAGCATCACGATAATCAGCACTTCGGTCCGGACCGGGCACGTCGCGACGCGAACATACGACCGGGTGACCCCTCGCGTGTTAGGGGCTGCAGTGCGTCTCACGGAAGGGGAGAATTGAGCCAGTGGCGCAAAACGTTCGATCGCAGCTGGGCTCCGAAAGGCAACCAGGGAATCTGATGACTACTGCACACGCCCCTCATCCCAATCACGTACACCAGCACAGTGCGGGCTGCGGCCATGTCGCGCTCCCGCACGGCGACCATGTGGACTACGCCCACGACGGACACTTCCACCGAGTCCATGACGACCATGTGGACGAGTGCGAGCCCGGCGGGCACACCACGCACGGCGACCACGCGCACCAGCACGGCGAGGGATGTGGACACGTGGCGGTGCCCCACGGGGACCACATCGACTATCTCCACGACGGTCACCGGCACGCCGGCCACGACGGGCACTGGGACGACCACTGACAGAGCGCTCGACGGGGGGCCCTGATGTCCTGGCCCGACGCCCCGAGACGGTCGCCGAGGCCAATGCCCGTCCGGAAACGAGAGGAGCAGGACCTATGAGCAGCTTTACCACCACCGACGGCACCGACATCTACTACAAGGACTGGGGCAGCGGACAGCCCGTCGTCTTCAGCCACGGCTGGCCGCTGAACGCCGACGCCTGGGACGATCAGCTGCGTCTCGTCGCCGAGAGCGGGTTTCGCGCCGTCGCCCACGACCGGCGAGGACACGGCCGCTCGGGGCAGCCCTGGCAGGGCAACGACATGGACACCTACGCCGACGACCTCGCCCAGCTGATCGAGAAGCTCGGTCTCAACGAGGTCGTACTGGTCGGGCATTCGACCGGCGGCGGCGAGGTGGCCCGCTACATCGGCCGGCACGGCACCGCCCGCGTCGCCAAGGCCGTACTCCTCGGCGCCGTACCGCCGCTGATGCTGAAGACCGACGCCAATCCCGAGGGGCTGCCGCTGGAGGTCTTCGAGGGGATCCGGGCCGGGGTGGCGGCCGACCGGTCGCAGTTCTACCAGGATCTGAGCGCTTCCTTCTACGGCGCCAACCGGCCGGGCTCCAAGGTCTCCAAGGGCACCCGGGACGCGTTCTGGCTGCAGAGTATGCAGGTCGGTTCGAAGGCCGCGTACGACTGCGTCAAGCAGTTCTCGGAGACCGACTTCACCGAGGATCTGAAGCGCATCGACGTCCCCACCCTCATCGCGCACGGCGACGACGACCAGATCGTGCCCATCAAGGCCGCCGCCCACAAGTCCGTACAGCTGGTCAAGGACGCCACGCTCAAGGTCTACCCGGGCGCGCCGCACGGTCTGACGGGCGACTACGAGCAGGCATTCACCAACGACCTGCTCGCCTTCCTCAAAGCCTGACCGACGTCGCAGGGGACATCGCGGCGCACATCGCGCGGCTCACCCGGGTCGGTGCACGGACAGGACGAAGCCACTGCGGGGGCGGGTCGGCATACGGCGCAGTGGGATCGTCATGTCCTGCTGCGGGACGAGGTAGTTCATCGACGCGAGTCGCGTCGCCAGAGCCTGCAGAAGAGCGACGGTGATGTCCTCGCCCGGACAGCGGTGGCCCGTCGCGGCCTCATCGCCGCCCTGGGGGATGAGCTCGTCGCTCGCCGGGGTACTGCCCAGGAAGCGCGACGGGTCGAAGGCGTAGGGGTCGCTCCACAACTCGGGGTCGTGGTTGTTTCCGTAGATGTCCAGGAGGACGACCGAGTCCGCGGGGATAGTGGTGCCGTGCCACTGAAGGTCTTCGGCAGCGAGACCGCCCACGAACGGTACGAACGGATAGAAGCGGCGTACCTCGTGGGCGAAGGCCTCCGCGTACGCGGGGTCGCCCTTGCGCAGCGCCTCCCCGAGGTGCGGCCAGCGGTGCAGCGCGTGAGCGGCGAAGGTCACGAACCAGGCCACCGCGACCGTGGGGCGGATGATGTTGAGCACCTCGACCGCCGCGGTGTGCGTGTCGAGCAGATCCCCGGCCTCATCGCGGTGCAGTGCCACGGATTCGAGCGCCGAGCGGCCGCGTTCCGCTTCCCCTTCGCAGGCCTGCTCCTTCTCCCGTACGTTCTCGATCAGCGTCCCCAGCCATCCCTCCTCGCGGGCGCGCGCGTGACGTGCTCGCCAGTGGCGCGGGCCGGCGGTGGCGAATCCGTCGACCATGGCCACGAGGTCGGCCGCCAGTCGGCGCACCTCGTCGTCTGCGTGGTCACCGGCCTCGGGGCCGTCCCGGCCGTCCGGGCCGTCAGGACCATCGGGCTCGTCACGGAGGGGAATCCCGGCCCAGGCGCACACCGCGCGGGTGATGACCCGGCTCGACTCGGTGAAGAGTTCGATCCGGGGCCGCTCGGCCCATGAGCCGGCCGCGCGGTCCCACTCCGACAGGGCGCGCTCCACCAGCGCGGCGACCGCGTTTTCGTCCTTAAAAAGCGAGAGGAACAGCGCCTTGCGTGCCCCGTGCGCCTGGCCGTCGAGCGTGTGGACCGCGCCGTGGCCGAAGAGCGTGTCGAGGACTGGCCCCGGAAGCGCCGAGCGCCGCTTCACATGCTGTTCGTCGTAGAAGAACCGCACGGCCTCACGACCATGAACCGCGGTCGTGGGCCGCCCCAGCAACCGTGTCCGGACCGGCTTGTCCCCGGTGCGCCGCCTGAGGTCGGGCAGCCAGGCGTAGCCGTGGGTCCACAAGGACAGGGTGCTGTCGAGAACAATTCCCTCGTGTCCCTGGTCTCCCTGGTGGTGCCCCTGGCGTCGGTTCATACGGTGGCGAGTGCCCGTTCCGCTCTGATCCACGCAGGCTCGGGACGGCCGCCGCCGACCGTCGTCAGAGCGGTGAGTTCTCAGCCTGGAACATCCAGCGCTGCTTCTCCAGCGAGGCCGTGATCTGGATGAGCAGATCCTGGGTCACCAGATCTGCCTTCTCCGTCGCGGCGATGCGGTCGCGCAGCCGTACGACCGCTTCCTCCAAGGCCTCGACCAGCAGGGACACGACTTCGGTGTCCTGGAGCCAGCCCTCCTTGGGTTCGGCCACCGAGCCGGTCCCGGCGACAGTCTCGGCGCGCCCGTCCGGGGAGATGCCCAGTGCCGCCGCGCGCTCCGCGACGGTGTCCGCGTAGGAGCGTGCCGAGGCGACCACTTCGTCGAGCTGGAGGTGGATGCTGCGAAAACGCGGGCCCACGACGTTCCAGTGCGCCTGCTTGGCCATGAGCGAGAGCCCGAGCAGGTCGACGAGGGTGCCCTGAAGCGCGTCCCCGGTGACCTGACGTGCAGGTTCGGGAAGGGTGCTCTTCAAAACCGTCATGTTGCTTCTCTCCTTGTGTCGTGCTTCGTGTTGTGCGCCGTACGGATCTGACGGATGTCCCGCGGCCGGCGATGGCCGCGGATACGCCTCGGGCGCGGACCACTGTCCGCGCCCAAAGCTCTGTACTTCATCCCATGGCCGCTCGGCCGGTTCAACGAGTCCCCGGCCCCGGCGCCTTCAAACGCGGAGCACTCGGACCTTGAATTGTTTTCCCCTCTGTTGATTTCCCAGGCATGGGGTGGCCTGCCCGGGGTACTTCAGGCGGGGTCTCACAGTCTCCGACCCAAGAGCGCCCAAGAGCGCCGAAAAGCCTAGGGAGAGCGGGCGAGCAGCCATGGCACAGTTCGTGAGGGAAGTCATGACCTTCGGAGTGGTGGCTGTACGGCCTGACGCTTCGCTGGTCGAAGCGGCCCGGCTGATGCGCGCCCAGGACATCGGAGACGTACTGGTCGCCGACGGCGACCGGCTGATCGGAGTCATCACCGACCGTGACATCGCAGTGCGGGTGATCGCGGACGGCAACGACCCGCTGACCGTCAGCGTCGGGGCGGTGTGTACGCGCGACCCGGTGTGCGTCGGCCCCGACGACGGGGTCGCGGCCGCGGCCAGACTGATGCGCAGCCGTGCGGTACGTCGGCTGCCTGTGGTGGAGGACGGCCGTCCGGTCGGCGTGGTCAGTATCGGAGATATCGCTGTCTCGGAGAACCCGGACTCGGCGCTCGCCGAGATCAGCCTGGCGAACCCGAACAATGAGGGGTGATCACATGTGGGTCGCATTTCTGACGGCACCCGAAGGCGTGGAGCAGATTGAACTCACCGACCCGTGGGAGGCGGTCACCAACACCGGGGACACACCCCGGCTGATCTCGACCAAGCCCGGCCGGGTGCAGGCCTTCAACCACCTCGACAAGGCGGACACCTTTCCGGTCGACGTGACGGTCGCCGACGCGAGCGTGGACGAGTACGGCGGCCTCGTGCTGCCCGGCGGGGTGGCCAACCCCGACGCGCTGCGCCTTGACGAGCGGGCGGTGGCGTTCGTACGGGAATTCTTCGAGGCGGGCAAGCCGGTGGCGGCGATCTGCCATGCGCCGTGGACGCTCGTCGAAGCGGACGTGGTGCGGGGCCGGACGCTGACCTCGTGGCCCAGCCTGCGCACAGACATCCGCAACGCGGGAGGCGAGTGGGTCGACGAGCAGGTGAAGATCTGCGATGCCGGCCCGAACGTCCTGATCACGAGCCGGAAGCCGGCCGACTTGAAGGCGTTCGACACCGCTTTCACGGCGGAGTTCGCGAAGAGCTGACGCTTTTCACTCCTCCCGGGCGCGGGCACCGGCCCGCGTCCTGCCCGGCGTCACCGGACGCTGCGGATGACGGCGCAGATACTCGGCCTCCAACTGGGCCATCCGGATGTTGTGGGCATTGAGCGCGGCAGCCGAGCCGTGCAGCAAGGTGTCGTGGCGACTGCGGTGGATGGTTTCGAGTTCGCGCAGCAAATCATGATCGTCGAGACGGGCCGGGTCGATTCCCTGATCCGGGTTCTCCTCAGTCGCTGACATGGGCTGTCCCTTTCCGTTCCGGCGGATGCGCAGTGTGACTCATGGTCTTCCGGGTACTCGCAGGGACGCAGTACCCGGCCATTGCGGGAGAAATTCATGCAACTAGCATTTCTTGCACCTCTCTCTGAGCGTTTCGGTCCCCGTGCCGCCCCCGCCGCAACAGCCGAGGGCATGCCGGCCCTGGCCGGCGCCGCGCCCGGGCACCCGATCGCCGAGCTGTTCATACGGCCCGAGGAGGCGGACGCGCACCACGAAGCCCGGGTGGGCCACTGGAGGTCGAGGAGGAGACATGGCTGAACAGCGCCCGACTGTTGACGAGTCGTACTGGATGACCACGACGCCAGGCACGGGCTATCCGCCCATCGGCGCGGACGCGACCGCGGACGTGGCCGTCATCGGAGCAGGCATCGCCGGTCTCTGCACCGCCTGGGACCTGGTCCGGGCAGGCCTGGACGTCGTGGTTCTGGAGGCCGACCGGATCGCCGCGGGCGTGACCGGCTACACCACGGCCAAGCTCACCGCCCTGCACGGTCTGGCCTACGCGCGGCTGGAGGCCCAGCGCGGCGCCGACGCCGCCGCGCTGTACGCGCTCTCGCAGCAGGACGCGGTCGACCGGACAGCCGCACTCTGCGCCGACCTCGGCATCGACGCCGACCTGGAGCGCGCCCCCGCCCACACCTACGTGGAGGATCCGCGGCGAGCGGACGAGATCAAGGCCGAGGCGGAGGCCGCCGGGCGGGCAGGACTCGACGCGTCGTACGTGACCGAGACGGAACTCGCCTTCCCGGTGGCCGCCGCGGTGCGCGTCGAGAATCAACTCCAGTTCCACCCACGGAAGTTCCTGCTGGCCCTGGCCGAGCGAATCACCGAAGCGGGAGGCCGCATCCATGAGCGCACCCGCGTCACCGGGCTCCACGACGGCAGCCGCTGCCGCGTGACCACTGAGAACGGGGCGTCGGTCGAGGCGCGCGACACGGTCATCGCGACGCACTACCCGATCTTCGACCGCACGATGCTCTTCACCCGGCTCAAGCCCCGACGCGAACTGGTGGTCGCGGCACCGGTGCCGTCCCAAACCGCCCCCACCGGCATGTACTTCAGCCCCGAGGACACGGTGCGGTCCGTGCGCAGCGCACCCTACGACGCGACGCGGCGGCTGCTGATCGTCACCGGGGAGTCGTTCGAGCCGGGAGCGGGCGGTGTGAGAGAGCGGTTCGTGCGCCTCGACGCCTGGGCGCGACAGCGGCTTGTGGGCTTCGCCGACGCGGACGTGACGTATCGATGGGCGGCGCAGGACAACGACTCGAGCGACCATCTGCCGTACGTCGGACACGCCCACCCCGGGACACAACACGTCTATGTGGCCACGGGCTTCGGCGGCTGGGGCATGAGCAACGGGGTGATGGCAGGCCGGTTGCTCACGGCCCACATCGCGGGCGGCGGCCGGCCGACGTGGACCGAGCTGTACGACCCTCGAAGGCTGCCCCAGGTGCGTGAGACGGCCCAGCTCGCACGGTTCCAGACCGCTGTCGCCAAACACTTCGTCGGTGACCGCCTGCACACCAGCCACGTCGACTCGGTGACCGACATCCCGCCCGGCAGCGGAGCCGTCGTGCGGTTGAAGGGACGGCGGTGCGCCGTTTACCGCGACGAGGCGGGACACGCCAGTGCGCTCTCCGCACGCTGTACGCACCTGGGCTGCCTGGTGCAGTTCAACGATGCCGAGCGGACCTGGGAATGCCCCTGCCACGGCTCCCGCTTCGGCACGGACGGGTCGGTGCTGCACGGCCCGGCCACCCGGCCCCTGGAGCCTCGTGAGGTGCCGGGCTCCGACGACTAGGGCCCCGGCCAGGCCGGCGCCCTGCCGAGCGGTGACCGGCCTGGGGGAGTGCGACGATGGTGCATATGGGAAAGAAAGCACTCATTGTCATCGACATGATCAACACCTATGAGCATGCCGACGCCCAGCTGCTGCTTCCTTCGGTCTCCAAGATCGTGCCCGCTGTCGTCCAGTTGCTGGAACGCGCCCGCGCGCACGAGGTTCCCGTGATCTATGTGAACGACAATTTCGGCGAGTGGAGATCTCATCACGGCGAGATCCTCGAGACCGCGCTTGCGAGCCGCCACGCCGATCTGGTCGAACCGATCCGGCCCGATGAAGAATCACTCTTCGTGGTCAAGGCGCGGCATTCGATCTTCTACGAGACGCCCCTCTCCTATCTGCTCGGACAACTGGGAATCGACCATGTGATTCTTTGCGGGCAGGTGACCGAGCAGTGCGTGCTGTACTCCGCCCTGGACGCACACATCCGCCATCTGCACGTGACCGTGGCCGAGGATGCCGTCGCGCACATACACGCCGATCTGGCGGACGCCGCGCTGCGGATGATGCAGCGCAATATGGGAGCGGAGATCACGGCGGGCGACGCCGTCCACTTCGCAGCGGAGAGCTGAACGGGCTTCCCCCGGGCCGGAGTTCATCACCTCAGTGTGATCGCGTACACCTCGACCCGGGGATCGTCCGGCAGCGTCAAGGAGCGCACTGTCTTCGTCCCGTCGAGCCGCGCCGTGTCGCCGAACAGCCGTACGGAGGGCCCGTCGACGCCCTGTCCGTCCTTGATGCGGTGCGGCATGTCGAGGACGACAGTGCTGCCGGACGGCGTCGAACCGGCCCAGTCGCCGATCGTGACCGGCACGTCCGCGCTGCTGCCGTCTGCGTAGCGGACGCTCACGGTGGTGGCCACCGGCCCGTTGTGGGAGGCGGCGACCAGATGCAGTGAGGAGCGGGCGGCGGCAGGGAGAAGCAGCGCCTGGCCGCGGGCCTCGATGAAGTTCGGAACTGTCCCCGACGGGTCGGGCGCGTGGTAGGTGACGCCGTTGAAGGCGACAGCCCCGGCCTTCGGCAGCAGATCGGCGTCGTAACTCCAGCCCATACCGTCGAAGTTGCCCTCGCCGGACCGGTCCTTCGTGGCAGTGCCGTCATGGTTCACGGCACCCGCCAGGTCCACGGCGCACTCGTCCTTCCCACTGCCCGCGCAGTTCGCGGCGGCCCTCACCTCCACCGTGGCCGTACGGACGACCGCCTGCATGCCCTCGGCCGAGGCGGTCACCCGGACTGGGTACGAGCCGACCGCGGTGCCCGCCGGGACTGTCACCGCGAGCGGGACCGTCGTCTGCACCGGCAGCCGGCCGGACTTGAGCGTGACGGACGAGGGCGTCTTCAGAGCCCACCCGGCGGGAACCTTCGCCGCGACGGACACCCGCACTTCGCCCGGTGACTGGGCCAGCACATCCACAGCCAGATGCGCGGTCTGCACGCTCCCGCCCGTCGGCACGGCGTCCGAGGCGGTACGCAGCGACGCGTCGAGGTGCCGGCGCCGGTCGGCTCCGGCCGCCGCGTCGACGGACGGCGGCTCGGCGCTCTTGCCCGCGCCCCACGAGGACGGTTCGGTCCCGAGCCGGTGGGCCAGCCGCCCGCCGTGCGCGATGGCGTCCCAGTCCAGCCAAGTGGCCCTGAGATCACGGCCGTTGAGTGCCACGGACTGGACGTAGCGCCGGTCGTCGCTCGCCCCGGGGGCGGTGATGTTCAGCGTGCCGCCCTGCTTGCCGCCGTACTGCCCGACCCGGACGGTCGCCGACTCGAACTGCGGGCTGGACAGGGCAAGGAAGTCCGCGCCGCTCATCGTCGGGTACAGACCGAGCGAGGAGAAGACGTACCAGGCCGACATCGTGCCCAGATCGTCGTTGCCGGTCATGCCGTCCGGGCCGTTGGTGAAGAGCGTCATCGCCGCCCGTGTGACGGTCGCGGTCTTCGCGGGCGCGCCGGCCCACAGATACATGTACGGGGCGTGCAGATCCGGCTCGTTGTTGGGGTTGTAGGTGGGCTTGCCGTAGTAGTCGTACGGCTGGGAGATCCAGTCGTTGCGCGCGGTGCCCGCGGGGTCCGTGAGCAGTTTGTCGTGGACGAAGAAGGAATCGAGCCGCTTCTCGGCGGCCTTCCTGCCACCCATCAGACCTACAAGGCCCGCCGGGTCCTGCGGCACCAGCCACTGATACTGGTGGGCGCCGCCCTCGTGGAACTGGTGGCCGGCCTCCACCGGGTCGTACGGCGTCACCCAGGTGCCCTGCGTCGTACGGGGGCGGAACTGGCCGATCGAGGAGTCCCACAGGTTGCGGTACCACTGGCCGCGCGCGGCGAGCATCGCGGCGTCCGCCCGATGACCGAGCCCTTCGGCCATCAGGGCCAGCGAGGCGTCGGCGGCCGCGTACTCCAATGTGGCCGAGACCGGGTGGTTGCAGTCGTTGTCGCCGCCCTTGTCGGCGCAGTCCTCACCCAGGCCGAGACCCGAGGGGATATAGCCGCGCTCGCTGTAGAAGTGCACGCCCGAGCGGCCGTTGTACGGGGAGTGCGCGGGCGGGGTACTGGTGGCGTTCTTCTTCAGCAGCGCGTACGCCTCTTCCTCGTGCCCGGCCAACATCCCCTTCGACCAGGCCTCGACGAGGAAAGGTGTCACCGGATCACCGGTCATGATGTTGGTCTCGCTGTTGGCGAGCGCCCAGCGGGGCAGCCAGCCGCCGTCCTTGCCGATGGCGACCACGGACAGCGCCACATCGCGGGCGACGCCGGGCTCAAGGAGTTCCAGGAGCTGGTTCTGCGGCCGGTAGGTGTCCCACAGGGAGAGGTTCTGATACGGCGTGAAGCCCTCGGCCGTATGGGGTTTGCGGTCGAAGCCGACGTAGCGGCCGTCCACGTCGCCCGCCAGGTTCGGGTGCAGCTGCGCGTGGTAGAGCGCGGTGTAGAACGCGCTCTGCCGGTCCCGCGAACCGCCGCTGATCCGGATCGAACCGAGCTGCTCCTCCCATGTGCGGTGCAGGGCCGCTCGGGTGGCATCGAAGTCGTATGAATCCTTCGTCTCCGCCGCCAGGTTCTTCCGGGCCCCTTCCACGCCGGTGTATGACAGGCCGACCTTCACCACGACGTCCTTGTCGGCGTTCGCGTCGAAGGTCACCCAGGCGCCGTTTCCGCCCTCGCCCGCTGCGTCGCGGCCGCCGGGCTCGGGGGTCGAACCGCGCCACGTGCCATGGGTCTTGAACGGCCGGTCGAAGGTGGCCGTGAAGTAGACGGTGTGGTCGTCCTTGCCGGCGCAGAAGTTGCCCGCGTGTACCCGGCCCTCGACGGTGCGGTCGCCGACGACGTGCACCTCGGAGTCGTGGACCTTCTGGTTGGCCTTGCCGGTGTTGAACAGGACGTTGGCGGCGCCGGTGGACGGGAAGGTGTAGCGCTGCCAGCCGGTTCGCCGCGTCGCGGTCAGCTCCGCGTCGATGCCGTATGTCTTGAGGCCCACCCGGTAGTAGCCGGGTTCGGCCTTCTCGTCGCCGTGCGAGTACTCCGAGCGGTAGTCGTCGGGGTTCACCCGGTCGACCGCGCCGGTGGTCGGCATTATCGGCAACTCACCCGCGACACCGCAGCCGACGCCGGAGAGGTGGGTCTGGCTGAAGCCGTGGATCTTGTTCTGCTGATAGTCGTAGCCTCCCTGGCCGCCGGTGTCGGGACTGACCTGGACCATGCCGAAGGGGGCGCTCGCGCCGGGGAAGGTGTTGCCGAAGTTCTGCGTGCCGACGAAGGGGTTGACCAGGTCGGTCGCGCCGGCCGCGGGCGCGGCCCCGGCGGCCTGGGCGCCCGGGCCGGTCAGGCCGCCGGCCAGCAGGGCGGCGACCACCAGCCGAGCCGCTCTCGTACGTATCCGACCGGCTGTCCGTCGCATATGTGCGCACCCCTTGCTGACAACGTTGTCTGACCGGGCTCGGGAAAGATGTCATGGCGGTGCGAAGCCTGTCAACGGCCCGGTCACGAGCCGCTCTCCGCCGAGCGGGTGCGGACGGAGAAGGCCCGCGCGCGAGCGGCGGGTTATGTTCCGTCATTCAACCAACCGGGAATCCGCGTGGATGCCTCGCGAAGAAATGCATATGCCAAGCCGCGCTCATCGCCGTGTGGTTCGGAAACAGCTTCGCCGACGCCGATGTCCGCGCGCCTAAATGAGTGGGAACCAGATATTCCGGACCGCCGTTTTCGCTGCCACTTGATGGTGAGTAGGGTGTGCTCGCTGCCGGTGGATCTACGGATGTGTTCCGGCTGAATTCTGCCTGGCCAGAATATGTGCATGGGTCGCGTCGACTGCGGGAACGGGAGGAGTTCGTGGCTGCTGGCTCGTTCGAGGGGCAGTATGTGTGGCATCCGGCTGCCGACGACCGCCAGTTGGCCCGAGCCTGTATGGACGTGAAGGCGGGTCGATACCTCGGCGCACACGAAGCACTCAAGGATGCTCGCGATGATTTCGAGGTGCGGGCCCATCGGTCGCTGGTGCTGGCCTCCGAAGCGGCGGACTCCGATCTCGCCGAGCGATGGCTGTCCGAGGAGCGGAGCCCCGAGGCGGCCCTGCTCTGGGCGCGGGTGGCGATGCTCAGGGCATTACGGATGGCCGACGCCCATGACCGACGGGCAGGCACTCTCGTAGGCATCGCGCAGACTGCGTGCGAGCGGGCGGCGCGGCTGCTGCCCGGTGACCCCACGCCATGGGTGGCCCAATTGGCGCTCTCCCGGCTTCGGCGGCCCCGGGACCCCGCGCCGCAGGGGCTGTTGACCGCGCCGCCCGGCCCCTGGCAGCTGTTCGCCCACATACTCCGGCTCGACCCCTGGCACCGCGAGGCGCACCACCGGTTTCTGGCCTTCTTCTTCACCCGCCACGGCGGGACGGCGAGCGCGCGGTGGGACGTCGCCTCGTTCCTCGGCCACCGGGCGCCGGCCTCCTCGCCACTGCGGCTGCTGCCGCTCGTCGCCCTCGTGGAGGACTACGACGCCTCCGCTCTGCTTGCAGACCGCACCTGGGAGCAGTCCCAGTGGCTGGCAACGGCCATGGGCAGCTACAACCACTGGTTGCCGAAGGTGGCCGGTTATCGCTTCACCCCCGTCCTCGACCTGTCGTATCTGGCGCACGCGCTGTACATGGCGAAGCGCGAATTCGAGGCGCGGGAAGTCCTCACGGCAATGGGTCCGTATGCCTCCCGGATGCCCTGGAGCGCGTTCGGCGCCCCTGGGGAGCAGCTGACCAGAGCGAGACGGTCGTGCGGACTCCCGACCCCCAGCGCCGCCTGAATTTCCACCGATGTCCCCACCGCTCTCAGTCCCACCGTCCGCACGCCCCATCAGAAAGGTTGCGGTTGTGTCCGAGCGCACATCTGTCACTCGCTCGAAATCCGGTCGCCATGCAGATCCCGTCACCCTCGACGATGACGCGACACTGCATGCCATGGGATACCCGCGGAAACTCACCCGGCGATTCCGCGCGTTCGACAATTTCGCCATCTCGTTCACCATCATCAACATCATCTCGGGAATCTTCTCCGCATTCGGTTTCGGGATGGGAGCGGGCGGACCGCGAATTCTCATCTTCGGCTGGATAGGCGTATCGGTCATGGTGCTGTTCGTCGGCGCCGCGATGGGCGAGATCGCCTCCGCCTATCCGACCAGCGGCGCGCTGTACTTCTCCGCCGGCAAGCTCGCCAAACGGCATCGCGGCGCGTGGTCCTGGTACACCGGCTGGCTGAACTTCGTCGGCCAGGTGGGCGGAACGGCCGCCACCGGCTACGCCGCCGCCACTTTCATCCAGGCGTTCATCGCGATGCAGTGGCCGAGCTACGAGGTGACGGCGCAGCGCACCGTCCTCATCACGGCGGTGATCCTGCTGATCCAGGCGCTGGCCAACACCTACACCGTGCAGCTGGTCGCGCTGGTGAACCGGATCTCCGTGTGGTGGCTGCTGATCGGCATGGTGGTGATCGTCGTCGCTCTGACGGCGGTGCCCGACCACCACCAGCCGGCGTCGTTCATGACCCACTTCGTGAACAACACCGGTTTCAGCAACGGCATTTATGCCGCGATGCTGGGTCTGCTCGTCACCAGCTGGACCTTCACCGGGTTCGACGGCAGCTTTCACATGTCCGAGGAGACCGTTAAGGCGACCGTCAACACGCCGAAGGGCATCATGCGGGCCATCGCCTGCTCCGCGGGCGCCGGTCTGATCCTCATGCTCGCCCTCGTGTACGCGATCCGGGACTACGCCGCCACCGCGAGCTCGGCCGCGCCGCCGGTGCAGATTCTCATCGATGGCCTTGGCGTGGGCACCGCAAAACTGCTCCTGCTGATCGTGATCGGCGCCATGCTGTTCTGCGGCCTCGCCAACATGACGAGCAATACCCGCCAGATCTTCGCCTTCTCCCGCGACGGGGCGATGCCCGGCTCCCGTTGGTGGCATTCGGTGTCCCTGCGCACCCGTACGCCCGTCAAGGCGGTATGGCTCGCGGCGGCCTGCCCCCTGGTGCTGATCATTCCGGCCTGGTGGTCCCACACCGCCTTCACCGCGATTGTGAGCGTCAATGTCGTCGGCCTCTACCTCGCCTACGGTGTGCCCATTTTCCTGCGGCTGCGGCTGAACGACTTCGAGCCGGGTCCATGGAACCTGGGCCGGTACGGCAAGTTGGTCGCGGGAGTCGCGGTGACCTGGATCGTGATCAGTAGTGTGCTGTTCATGCTGCCCCAGGTCTCTCCGATCACCTCCATCACGTTCAACTACGCGCCGATCGCACTGGGAGTGGTACTGCTCATCGCCACGGTGTGGTGGTTCGCCACCGCCCGCCGCCGCTTCCAGGGGCCGGTCAGTTACGGCAGCCCCGACGAAGTCGCCGCCATGGACCTGATCTGACCGGCGCGGCAACCACCATCAGGCCGCATGGCACGGCCGCACCCGCCACCTTCTGAAAGCCATCTGAAAGCCATCTGAAAGGACGCACAGACGGTATGAACCCCCTTGGCGAAGCCCCCCGGCCACACTCCACCAATGAGCGCGCGGCCGGGAACCCTCCCGGCGGCCCCGGTGAACTCACCGTCACCGGCGCCTCGTTGGACGAATGGCATCAAGTGGCTGAGTGGGCCGCCGGGGAAGGATGGAATCCCGGCCGCGGCGACGTGGCCTGCTTCCATCCCACCGACCCCGCGGGCTTCTTCATCGGACGCCTGGGCACCCGGCCGGTCTCGGCCGTCTCCATCGTCAGGTACTCCGATCGGTACGCGTTCCTCGGCTACTACCTGGTCCATCCCGACCATCGCGGGCAGGGCATTGGACTCGCCACCTGGCGCGCGGCCTTCCCGCACGCCGGGACCCGCACCGTCGGCCTGGACGCGGTGCCCGCGCAGCAAGCCACCTACGGACGCGCCGGGTTCAAGTCCGCCAACGACACCATTCGTTACAGCGGGCGCCCGGAGCGGTCCGGCACTTCGGCGGCCGGGGCCGGGGTCGTGCCCGTCGCCCCGGAGCACATCGACGCGATCGCGGCGTACGACGGACAGTGCTTCCCCGCCCAGCGGCCCGCCTTCGTCAGCCGCTGGCTGACCGCTGCCGGTCACATCGCGTACGCCCGTCTGCGGGAGGGACGCATCAGCGGCTACGGCGTGATCCGACCGGCGCTCGAGGGCCTTCGCATCGGACCCCTGTTCGCCGACACCCCCGAGGACGCCGAAGCCCTATTCGACGCCCTCAGCGCCCACGCCGGCCCGGAGGACGAGGTCACCATCGACATTCCCGAAACCCAGCAGGCCTCCGGCGCACTCGTCACGGCACGCGGTCTCGAAGCCCGCTGGCACACCGTGCGCATGTACACCGGCCCGGTCCCCGCGGTCCGGGCCGAGCGCGTCTACGGCGTCACCACACTCGAACTCGGCTGAGGAGCCCGCCTGGGACACCTGCCACTGAGTCCGCCTCTAGTACTCCACTAGTACTCCACCGAGGCGGGAGACGACGAGGACGAGTCCCGAGCGGCATCGGAGTCCACGGGCAGGCTCGATGCGCTGGAGGCCATGGTCTCGGAGGCGGGCGTATCGGCCGGTGGCGGCGCAGGCGCCGAGTTGTCCGACTGCGGTGGCGGCTCGGGTTCGGGCGGCTTCGAGGTGGGCGGCTCGGGCGACGGGGATTTCGGCGCCGGGGACTTGGGTGACGGGGATTTCGGCGCCGGGGACTTCGTGGACGGCGGCGACTTGGTCGGGGGCTCGCCGGACGGAGAGGTCGTGTGCGGGGAGGGGGAGTGGGGCGGCTTGGGCCGGGGCGGCGGCGGGACCTTCTTGTCGTGGCGGCCCTGCTGGTCACCCTGCTTCCGTTCGAACCAGTCGTCGCGGTGCGGGTCGTAGACGACGAAGACGTCGATCACCGTGGCGGAGGGCTGTACCTGCACCACCTTCGTCGGCTGGAATCCGGGCCACGTGGGGCCCGTCAGCCGGACGTTGCCCTCCACCTTGACGGGCGGTTTCAGCGGATTGCCGCATGCGCAGCGCACGCGCGGGACGCCGTGGTCGTCGACCAGGACGGCCGTACCGGCCTGCAGCACCGACTGATACGCGCTGGGGGCGCCGTCCTTGTAGCGGTGGTTGGTGACCCTGGTGTCATAGCTCAGCCGAAGGGGGGTCAGCGACCGCAGATACCCGGGCACCTGGGAGGGGCTGAGGCCCAGGGCAGAGGCGAACGCGCTGTTCTTGGCCGGGTCCGCGGACAGATAGCTGATCTGTTTCTCGATGTCGCAGCTGGCTACCCGCTGCGTCCCGCCGTAGACGCCGGCGTCCGAACCACGCAGGTTCGTCGTCGGCGGGGCGGGCGGTTCCCCGGTGGGGGCCTCTTCGACCGTCGACGGTGGCGTGAACGGAGCTTCGCCCGACGAATTGACGGGGTCCCTGACGATCTCTTCGGCCGCGACCGCGCCTTGTCCCCCTGGGCGGGTGAAGACGATGGCCAGCACCACAGCTGCGACCACCGCGATGGCGATCGTCGCGATTCTGGGGACCGATCGCCACCAGGGGCGCTGGGGGCCCTCGCCGGAGTCCTGCGCCGGGCCGCCGCCGCCCGGCCCGTCCGATCCTCCGCCGCCCGATCCGCCGCCGCTCGGCGGCCCCGTCGGGGGGCCAGGTGGGGGCGTGGGCCGGGTGGGACGGTCCTGTGACTGGCCCGAGAGCGGGCCTGACGGAGGTCCTGTGGGGCGTTCGGGCGGCGGTTGGGCACTCACGGGCTCTTCTTCCCAGCGTAGGAATCATTCAGCGCAGGAAACTCGGGCACAGGAATGTCGGTGAATGCGGATTAAAGCGAAAAAGATCCGTAGTTCCCGCATACCGCACCTATTGTGTGCCGCGCACCCGCACGGCCCGCAAGCCGACGCGGTCGGCCCTCCCAGCGGGCGCAGCGCCGGGCCCCTGCTTAGCGTGGCAAGAGTGAGCCAGCAGCAGACCAGCGACCGGGGGCGCGCGACGCGCGTCTCCCACGGGTGGGGCGAGGCCCTCGTCGCGGTGCTGGCCGGGCTGGTCGCCATGGTCGTCACCGCCGCCCTCGGCCTGTGGGCGGCCGGCGCGGCCGATCTGCCCGGGGGAGCTTTCTGGCCCGTCGTCGCGGCGGTCGTCGTCATGGCGGCCGGCGGCTGCGTCGAACTCTCCGGAGACGCCGGCTTGATCGCCGGCACCAACGCCGACCTCACCGTGCTGCCGCTCTCCGTCACCCTCGCCGGAGCGCTGGTCATCGCCGCCGGATTTCTCCGTCCCCTACGGCACCGAGCCGTCGCCGGCGGCCGTGAACTCGCCGGCTGGGCCGCCAGGTTGGCCGTGCTGTGGGTGCTGGCTCTCATCGGCCTCTCGCTCCTGGCCCGCCACAGCTTCGACATCCCGCTCGGGGAGGGGACGATCGCCGACATCGGCGATCTGCTGGACGCCTCCCCCACGGTCGGGTTCCGCGCCGACATCCCGATCACCCTCGTCTTCGGCCTGCTGTGGCTGGCGGGTCTGCTGTTCCTCGCGCTGCTCGTATCGCGCAAGGCTCCGCTGCCCGCGCGCCTCGTGCGCTTCCAGGAGTCGGTGCGCCCGGCCGCGTTCGCCATGGTCGTGCTGCTTCTCGCCTACGTCGTACTGGGCCTGGTCGTCGCACTCGTCGTCGCGGCGACCCGCGGCCATGTCACGGAGACCTTCGCCGTGATCCTGCTCGGGCTGCCGAACCTCGTCTGGCTCGCGCTGACGCTCGGTCTGGGCGCCACCTGGGAGGGGAGGGCGGACGGCCCGTTCGGGCTGCCCATGCCGCAGGTCCTGGACTCGGTGCTGCGCACGCCCGAGGACTCCACCCTCAACCTCAGCACGCTCACCGACTACGACGGGCGGTACTGGTGGCTGCTCGTCGCCGCGGCGGTGCTGCTCCTGGGCGCCGCGTTCGTCATGGCGGTCCGCTCACCTGCCCGGATGCGGCCCTGGCAGCACGCCGTACACATGGCGGTCGCGCTCACCCTCACGGTCCTGATGATCTGCCTCGTAGTCCAGATCTCGGCGCACGTCGGCCTGTCCCTGCTGGGCCTCGGCGACCTCGGCGGCGACCTGGCGGGAGTGGTGACGCTGCGGCCGCACCTGTGGTCGGCGCTCGGCCTGGCGGTGGTGTGGGGGCTCGTCACCGGCTTCCTCGGCAGCCTGCTCGCCTCGCGGGTACGCCGCCGGGGCGAGGTCTGACCAGGGAGGGCCAGCTTTCACGCCTCGGGGCCGGAGCCGAGGCCGGGGAACACCGGCCGCGCCCACCGGGGCGGCATCGGCGGCGGCCCGGGTGCCCCGGCTGTCCTGGCCACACGCATGTCCACCTGCGTCGGCGGGTGATCGCCAGCCTCGCGCCCGGCGCACGCGACACGCAGCGCGGCGACGAACTCCAGACAGCTGTCGTACCGGTCGTCGGGCGACTTGGCGAGAGCCTTCGCCATTACGTCGTCGACCGGGGCCGGAAGATCGGGGCGTTGCTCGGTGAGGGACGGCGGCGGATCGTACTGGTGCGCCCACAACAGCGCCATGTCGTCGTCGCGTTGGAAGGGCGGAGTCCCGGCCATACTCTCGAACACGACGCAGCCGAGGCTGTAGACATCGCACCGGCCGTCCACCGGGCGGCCGGAGATCTGCTCCGGGGCGACGTAGTCGAGGGTGCCGACGAACTGGCCGACCGAGGTGAACCCGGTCAGCGACAGCGATTTCTTGGTCAGGCCGAAGTCCGTGAGGTAGACGTGCTCCGGGTGTTCGCTGTCCGTGCCCGCCGCGATGAGGATGTTGCCGGGTTTGACGTCCCGGTGCACCAGGTCGTGGTCGTGGGCGGCGTCGAGCGCGGACGCGACCTGCGAGGCGATCCGGCCCGCGACCCGGACGGGGAGGGGGCCCTTGCGGTCGAGGAGGGCGCGCAGGTCCTGCCCGGCGACGTAGCGCATCGCGATGTAGAGAATGCCGTCGGTCTCGCCCGCCTCGAATACCGGCACGATGTGGGGGTGGTCGATGGCGGCGGCGACCCGCGACTCGTGGGTGAACCGGTTGCGGAAGGTGTCGTTGCGGGCGAGTTCGGGGGCGAGCAGCTTGAGGGCGACGGTGCGGTCCAGGCGTAGGTCCTTGGCGCGGTAGACGACGGCCATGCCGCCGCGGCCGATCTCGCTCTCGACGAGGTAGCCCGCGATCTGCTTCCCGAGCAGGTCGGACGGCCTCCCGGAGGGCAGGCCGGTATCGCGCGGAACGCCGACCATCAGATGTCACCGGACGAGGGTCGGGGGTCCGTGGGGCCGCCGCGGTACGCGTCTGCCGGTCGGCCGGGCTCGCCCATCCGCGCAGGTTCGACGACCTGCGCCGACCCGGGTCCACCTGTTCCGCCCCGCTCCAGCCCGTCGGCCCGCGCCGCTCCCGGGCCGTCCGGTCGGCCTGGCTCGGGATTCAGGGCTTGCGTCTGCCCAGGCGGGTCGTCGCCGGGCTGCCCGGTTGCGTCGATGGCCCGCGTCGGCTCCGGGCCGCCCGTTCCGCCCGGCTGCGCCGGGCTCGTTCCCGCCCGGTCCGCGCCGGCCGCCTCGTCCGGCTCGACGGTCCTCGTCGCCCCCGCGCCCCCCGTTCCGCCGGACCCCGGCGGGTCCGTTCCCGCCCGGTCCCTGCCGGGTACCTCTCCCGCGGGGGCCACCATCGTCGGTTCCGCGGGCCCTCGCGCCCCGCCCCCGGCCGGGCCCGACAGCGCCGCGTATGTGCTCAGGCGCGTCCCGTCGCAGTACACCCACCGCTCGTGCTCCGCGTCGTACAGCCACACCGACTCGCCGTCCACGACCATCCCCACCCGCAGCCCCTGCGTCCCGCGGCGGAACGTCTCGCCGTCCGTCCGCCCGGCCGCGAGGTCCTCCGCCGCGCGGCGGTACCGGCCCAGCGTCTCCTCGACCCGGGCCAGCAGCGGGCGCGGGTCCGCCGTGCGGGCCAGTGGCTGCCCGGCCGCCGGGGGCTCCTGCGGTACGGAGACCAGCAGGCGGCCGTCGACCCATGCCGACCAGCCGTTCGCGCACACGATCCGGCCCCAGTCCCCGCGCCGGTCGACCAGCTGGACCGGAAGCAGCGGGTCGAGCGGTTCGGCCGGCCGGGACACATCCGGTTCCTCCCAGGCGGGCAGTCCGTCCTGGGGGACGACGTGCGTGGGGCGGAAGTCCTCGATCGTCATCGGCGGTCCCGTCTCTACTTCCGCATGATGGCGGGCTCATGGCGGCGCAGGAGCTTCGCGACCGCGTACCCGAAGACGAGGGAGAGGACCACCAGCATCCCCATGTCGAGCAGCCACACGCCCGTCGAGTGCTCGAAGAGCGGGTCCGCCGTCAGCTTGCCCGGCACGATCCGGGCCAGCCCGATCGTCCCCGCCATCGCGCCCAGCGCCCACCTGGACGGGACCAGCCACGCCAGCTGCTCGATACCTGGAACGCCGTCCAGCTTCAACAGCGCACCGCAGAACACGACCTGGACAATGGCGAGGAGCACCAGCAGCGGCATGGTGACCTCCTCCTTGCGCACCAGCGCGGACACCAGCAGGCCGAGCATCATCGCCGTGAACGACAGCACCGCCACGGCCACGGTGAGCTCCAGCAGCGGCGGCATCAGCACGCCTTCACCGCCCGGGGCATTCAGGTCGACGCCGGCGAGCCCGACCAGGGTCAGCACGATCGCCTGCAGCACCGTGATCGTGCCGAGCACCACGATCTTGGACATCAGATACGCGGAGCGGGACAGCCCGACAGCCCGCTCCCGCTGGTAGATCACCCGCTCCTTGACCAGCTCGCGCACGGCATTGGCGGCGCCTGTCAGCACACCGCCCACACACAGGATGAGCAGGGCGTTCATCGCCGTCTCCTGGGTGAGCCGGCTGCCGGCCAGGGCGCGCGTCATCGCGCCCATCACAAACGGCAGCGCGATCATGATGACCAGGAAGGTCCGGTCGGCGCTGAGCGCGGCCGCGTACCGCCTGACAAGGGTCCGCAGCTGCGCCCCCCAGCTCTGCGCCTTCGGCGGCGGCGCGACGGAACCCGCCTCCGCGGCCTGTGGCAGGAGCGGTTGCGCGGTGGAGTTCGCGATGTACTGCCGGTGGAAGGGAGACTCGCGGTACGTCCCCGCCCAGTCCCGGTCCCGGTCGTTCTCGAAGGCCTCGAACGCCTCCGGCCACTGCTCGAAGCCGAAGAAGGCGAGCGCGTCGTCCGGCGGCCCGTAGTAGGCGATCCTGCCGCCGGGCGCGAGCACCAGCAGCCGGTCGCACACATCGAGGCTGAGCACGCTGTGCGTGACGACGATGACGGTACGGCCGTCGTCGGCGAGGCCGCGGAGCATATGCATGACCGAGCGGTCCATACCCGGGTCGAGCCCGGAGGTCGGCTCGTCGAGGAAGAGGAGCGAGGGTTTCGTCAGCAGTTCCAGGGCCACGCTGACCCGCTTGCGCTGGCCGCCCGACAGGCTGTGGATGGGCTGGTCGGCCCGCTGCCCGAGGCCGAGTTCGCGCATGACTTCGGCGACCCGGTCCTGACGTTCGGCTTTTGCGGTGTCCTGCGGAAAGCGCAGCTCGGCGGCGTATCCCAGGGCCCGGCGCACAGTCAGCTGCGAGTGCAGGATGTCGTCCTGCGGTACGAGGCCGATGCGCTGGCGCAACTCCGCGTAGTCGTGGTAGAGGTCGCGGCCGTCGTAGAGGACGGTGCCGTGGTCGGCGGGGCGCAGCCCGGTCAGCGCGTTCAGGAGGGTGGACTTACCGGCGCCGCTGGGCCCCACCACGGCGAGCAGGCACTTCTCGCCGACGGGGAACGAGACATGGTCGAGCAGTGTCCTACGGCCCCGGTCCACCGAAACCGCCAGGTCCTGGACGTCGAGCGAGACCTCGCCGGTGTCCACGTACTCCTGCAGCTGGTCGCCGACGAGACAGAAGGCCGAGTGGCCGATGCCGACGATGTCGCTGGGGGAGACGAGGGCTCGGTCGACCGGCTGGCCGTTGAGGTAGGTGCCGTTGTGCGAGCCGAGGTCGGCGATCTCGTAGGTGCCGTCCGGCAGGGCCCGCAATTCCGCGTGCTGTCGGGAGACGACGAGGTCGTCGATGACCAGGTCGTTGTCGGGTCCGCGCCCGATGCGTACGGTACGGGCCGACAGCGGACGTACGGTGGTCGGCTGCCGGAAGGTGCCGGTCGCCGACGGCATGGAGACGGCGGAGGGACGGGCGGGCGCCTGCGCGGCGGGCGGCGCGCCCCGGTCGACGAGAACGGCACACGGGCCGTCGGCCGGATTGCCGAACCGGATGACGCTGCCGGGGCCGACCCCCCATTCGCGGATCCGCATGCCGTCGGCATACGTGCCGTTCGTGCTGTCCTCGTCCTCGATCGTCCAGTGGTCGGCCTGGGGCCGCAGCACCGCGTGGTGCCAGGAAACCCGGACGTCGTCGATGACGATGTCGCTCAATGGGTCGCGACCGACGCGATAGTCCCGGCTCGGACTCATCACCGTGGAGCCCGCGTCGGTTTCGATGACGAGCTCGGGCGCAGTCGGCGCGACAGGCCGCTCCATGGTCGAATTCTAGCGATTGGTCCGTATCTGTGCCCGATCTGCGCCCGATCTGCGCCCGATCTGCGCCCGAGCTGCGTCCGCTTATGCCGGGCGGGACTGGTACAGCTGGGTGTAGTAGCGGCCATCCGCCTCAAGCCCGGTGGGGTCGTAACCCGCGCGAAGGATCTGCTCGATGGCGCTGCGCTGTTCCGCCGGACCGGTGAACAGCCGCTGCGGGTAGGTCCGCGAGGGGTCCGTCCGGGTGACCAGGCCGTAGTGGTCAAGGCTGGTGATCACCGGTTGGTAGGGGACCGTGCGCAGCACGAAAGCGCACACCCAGACCGGGACCCGGGCACACTCCACAAGGGCCTCGAAGGTGCGCTGGGTGATGTAGCCGATGCCTCCGGTGACCGTTATCAGCCCGGCTCCCGCGACTGCGCGTCGCAGCTGCGGCCCTGGCGAGTGGGCCTCCAGGTTTTCGGCGTAGGCGTCGTCGAGCAGCCCGACCGCCAGGGCGTAGCTCACGGCCCGGTCGGCGGAGTCGAGGCCGATGACCGGGGTCGCGTCGGCGCGACGCCGCGAAGCGTAGAACTCCTTGTCGACGGCGACCAGCTCGTCGGTCGTCAGGGCCTGCGTCTCGGGGCTGGTGTAGTGCGCGTACAGCTCGGCGAGCGTGAGGTCGTGGTTGAGCAGCGCGGCGTTGATCCCGTACGAGCAGCACAGGTCGAGGACGGTGACCGGGCCCTCCGTGTCCCGCCGGGCGGCTGTCCGGTCGGCGCGGGTCCGGCGGAAGACGTCCTGCGCCTGGTGCGGGATCTCGTACTCCAGCGGGGCGAGCCGCCGGAAGTAGGCACGGGGGTCGGGCTCGTTGTAGATGTCGTCGAACCGGCTCTTGCCCGGTGTGTTGGCACTGGTCTGACCTCGGGTCATCGTGGGTACCTCCGCGTGCCGGGGACAGGTCTATGCCTGTCAAGATCTAGCGGAGCGGGGTGGGGACCGGTAGGGCGCGGGTGCGGATCCGGCCACGGGGGGATCCGTGCCGGGGTCCCGGAGGGACCTGCCGCCCGCGGTGAACGCTCCGCCGGCTGATGTCGTAATACACGACAGGCTGCCGTGTCTACCAAGGAGTCTGCCGCGGATGACTGCTCTTCGCATTGCCGCCGCCGCTGCCGCCGCCGTCGCACTGACGGTCGCGGGCACCGCGCACGCCCACGGCGCGCCGACCGACCCCGTCAGCCGGGTCGTCGCCTGCGGCCCCGATGGGGTGCAGCGCGAGTCCGCGGTCTGCCGGGCCGCCGTCGCCGCGAACGGGGGAGTGGCGTTCGACGAGTGGGACAACGTGCGGGTGGCCGATGTCCGGGGCAGAGACCGGGAGTTCATCCCGGACGGAGAGCTGTGCAGCGCGGGCCTCGATGCGTACAAGGGTCTGGACCTCGCCCGCGAAGACTGGCCGGCGACGACCCTGACGGCCGGTGCCCGGTTCACACTCACCTACCTGTCGACCATCCCGCACGAGGGAACGTTCCAGCTGTATCTCACGAAGGCGGGCTACGATCCGACCGTGCCGCTGAAGTGGGACGACCTGGCCCCGGAACCCGTCGGCGCGGCCACCGACCCCCGCCTTGTGGACGGTGCGTACCGGATCCCCGGGCGGCTCCCGGCGGGACTCACGGGCAGCCATGTGCTCTATACGGTCTGGCGCAACTCGAGCACCGCGGACACCTACTACTCCTGCTCCGACCTGGTGCTGACGGGCGAGACGGCCCAGCCGCAGCTGGGAGGCGAGCCCCCCGAGCGGCAGGCCGCGGCATCCGCGGAGCGCGACGCGGACAAGCAGGCAATCTTCCTCGGCGGGGTGGCCGCACTGCTCGGGCTGCTCGCCGTGGCCGCATCCGCGCTGGTCCGGCGCCGCGGTCACCGATAGTAGCCCCGCCTGCGGCCTGCGCGACCGCCTTCCGCGGGCCCGTGGCCGGCAGCGGGTGCGCCTGGCGAGGAGGCGGGCACCGGCCGGGAATGCCGCCGGGGCCGGCGGGGTTACATCACCAGGCGCTGATGTGAATGCTGCATTCACCCCCACCACCAGGTGGGCCCGTGAGGCGCCGGGAGGAACACATGGCCCGCAGTAATAGCCGTCCGGTCATCACCTTGCGGTCGTCCGCCGGGACCGGCCAGACGTATGTGACGCGCAAGAGCCGCCTCAACAACCCCGACCGGCTGCTGCTGCGCAAGTTCGACCGCGTCCTCGGTGAGCACGTCCTGTTCCGCGAGGAACGCTGACCCGCCGACGGACACCGGCCGCCCCCGCAAATCGAGGAAGGAATCCCGCATGAAGCCTCGTATCCACCCCGTCTCCCGTCCGGTCGTCTTCCGTGACCGTGCGGCTGACGTCGCCTTCCTGACCCACTCGACAGCGGACTCCGCGCAGCGTGTGGAGTGGGAGGACGGCAACACCTACCCGGTGATCGACGTGGAGATCTCCTCGGCGAGCCACCCCTTCTACACCGGCACTTCCCGGGTGCTGGACACGGCCGGCCGTGTGGAGCGCTTCGAGCGCCGCTACGGCACCGCCGCGTCGGCCCGGAACTGACCCGGTCCACCGGCAAGGCGCGGCCGCCCAGCACGGGCGGCCGCGCCGTCGTGTTCCTGCCCCGATGCGGCCTGTCACGGTCCGTGGGAGGCCGGGCGGCCTGATTGGCTACCCCTCGACAGCTGCACCCACGACGTCGAGAGGCGATTCGAGTGACCTCATCCACCGCAGCCACGGCACAGAGCGACCGGGCGGACCGTCCCACGGTGGCGGTGCTCGGCACCGGCATCATGGGCGCCGGGATGGCACGCAACCTGCTCCGCAGCGGCCTGCCGGTCCGCGCGTGGAACCGTACGCGGGCGAAAGCGGAAGCACTCGTGGCCGACGGAGCGTACTGTGCCGAATCGCCGGCCGACGCCGTCACCGGCGCGGACGTGGTGCTGACCATGCTCACCGACGGACCGCGGGTGCTCGCGGCCATGCGGGAGGCGAGCGGGGGTCTCTCCCCTGGAACGGTGTGGGCGCAGTCGGCCACCGTGGGGGACGCCGCCACCGCCGAGCTGGCCGACTTCGCGCGACAGTTCGGCCTCACCTTTGTCGACGCACCTGTTCTCGGCTCGAAGGAGGCCGCGGAAGCAGGGCAGTTGCTGGTCCTGGCCGCGGGTCAGGACAGCGCCCGCGGAATTCTCGCGCCGGTCTTCGACGCCGTTGGCCGGCGCACCACGTGGGTCGGCGACGACGGCTCCAGTGGGGCCGCCAGCAGGCTCAAGCTCGTCCTGAACAGCTGGGTCGGCGCGCTGACACATGCCACGGGTGAGGCGATCGCCCTTGCGCGGGGCCTCGGCGTCGATCCGCGGGCCCTCCTCGACGGCGTGTCCGGCGGACCGCTGGACAACGGGTACTTGCGGGCCAAGTCCGCGGTAATCCTCAGTGGCGACTACACGCCGAGCTTTTCGGTCGCCAACGCGCTCAAGGACGCGCGGCTGATCGTCGAAGCGGGGGAGCGGGCGGGCGTACGCCTGGATGTCGCGCGGGCGGGAGTGGCGCGCTTCGAGCGGCTGGAGCGCCGGGGACAGGGCGATCGCGACATGGCGGCCACCTATTTGGCGTCCTTCGACGAAGGCCAAGAGCCTTCCCCGGGCGCCCTGGACGGCCGGCGCTAGGCCCGTGAAAGACGCAGCGTCAGGATCTGGAACGGGCGCAGCGTCAGCGCCACCCCGCCGTCCGCGACGGTGACCGGTTCGTCCGGCAGCGGACGCTCCAGCAGATCCGTGACCTGCGCCCCGGCCAGCGGGAAGCCCGTTCGCAAGGTCGCCTTGGCCCGGCCACCGACGCATTCGTAGAGCCGTACGACCACATCGCCCGAGCGGTCGTCCGCGAGCTTCACCGCCTCGACCGTTACAGCGGGGTTGTCGCTGCTCACCACCGGCTCGATGCTCCCGGCCGCCTGTGCCACCCGCAGCGGCAGGTTGAGCGCGTACCCCTCCGCGATCGCGTCCTGGACCGTCGCGCCCGGCAGCAGCGCGTAGGTGAAGCGATGGGTGCCCTGGTCGGCCTGGGGGTCCGGGACGCGGGGTGCGCGCACCAGGCTGAGGCGGACCGTGGTGGTCGTGCCGCCGTCGTCCCGCGTGGTGCGGGTGACATCGTGTCCGTACGTCGAATCGTTGATGACGGCGACTCCGTAGCCGGGCTCCGCGACATGTACCCACCGGTGGCCGTACACCTCGAAACGGGCCGCTTCCCAGCTGGTGTTGGTGTGGGTGGGCCGGTGGACATGGCCGAACTGGATCTCCGCCGTGGCCCTGTCGGCCCGGACGTCGATCGGGAAGGCCGCCTTGAGGATCTTCTCGGCCTCGTGCCACTCGATCTCGGTCGCTACGTCCACACGTCGGCTGCCCGCCCGGACCGTGACGGTCTGCACGATGCGCGAGCCCTTGCCGAAGGCGCGCTCGACCCGCACCGCGCCGACCAGCGGTCCGCTCCCGACGACCGTGACCGACTCGGTGTCGAGCAGATCGGTGAAGCGGTTCCTGTAGTGCTTGTCGATGTCCCAGGCATCCCAGTGGTTGGGCAGGTCGCCGTGCAGCCGCAGATGGTTTCCGGGGGCGGCGAGGACCTCACGGTCGGCGACCAGATCCCGCACGGACGCCAGCGTGCCGTCGTCCGCGACGGTGACGCGGACAAGGCCGTTGTCGAGCGTACGGCCGGTCACGGACACCGGCCGTGGGGCTTCACCGGCGCCGACGGGGGCGCTGCCGCTCGCCGGAACCTCTGTGTGGACGGGGGCACCGTCCGGGCCGGTGATCACCTCGGCGCGAGCACGCGGGCTCGTGTTGAAGACGTACGGGCTCCCGGACCCCAGGGCGGACAGGGCATCGCCGGTCAGCGCCTCCAGCTCCCGCGCCACCCGCGCGTACTCCGCCTCCGCCTCGCGGTGCACCCAGGCGATCGACGAGCCGGGCAGGATGTCGTGGAACTGGTGCAGCAGGACCGTCTTCCACAGCCGGTCGAGCTTCTCGTACGGGTAGTCGTAGCCCGGCGCGTGCAGCGCGGCCGCGGTCGCCCACAACTCGGCCTCGCGCAGCCCGTGTTCACTGCGGCGGTTGCCCTGCTTGGTGCGGGCCTGCGAGGTGTAGGTGGCGCGGTGCAGCTCCAGATAGAGCTCGCCGGACCATACGGGCGCGTCCGGGTACTCCGCTCGCGCCGCCTCGAAGAACGCGTCCGGGTGCTCGACCTTGACCTTCGCCGAGCCTTCGAGGTCGGCGAGACGCCGCGCGCGCTCCATCATTTCGCGGGTGGGGCCGCCACCGCCGTCGCCGTGCCCGAACGGCGCCAGCGAGCGGGTACCGCGGCCCTTGTCCTGGTAGTTGCGCACGGCGTGCGCCATTTGCCTGCCGGAGAACTCGACGTTGTAGGTGTCCACCGGCGGGAAGTGCGTGAAGATCCGCGAGCCGTCGATGCCCTCCCACCAGAACGTGTGGTGGGGCAGCTTGTTGGTCTGGTTCCAGGACAGCTTCTGGGTGAGGAACCACTCGTTGCCGGCCAGCTTCGCCAGCTGCGGATAGGCCGCGTTGTAGCCGAAGGAGTCCGGCAGCCAGACGCCCTTGGTCTCGACGCCGAAGTGCTCCATGAAGAAGCGCTTGCCGTGGACGAACTGGCGGGCAATGGCCTCGCCGCCGGGCAGATTGCCGTCGGACTCCACCCACATGCCGCCGACCGGCGCCCACTGGCCGTCCGCGACGGCCTTCTTGATGCGCTCCCACACCCGCGGGTAGTTGTCGCGGACCCACTCGTACTGCTGGGCCTGCGAGCAGGCGAAGACGAACTCCTCGTACTCCTCGGCCAGTGCGGTGACATTGGAGAAGGTGCGGGACGTCTTGCGCTTGGTCTCGCGGATCGGCCACAGCCAGGCGCTGTCGATGTGCGCATGACCGACGGCCGACATGGTGTGGGCGCTGGCGTGCGCGGGCTGCCGCAGCACCGGCCGCAGCAGCTCTCGTACGTCCGCCGCCGTGCCGGAGATGTCGTCCAGGTCCAGCGCGTCCAGCGCGCGGTCGAGCGCGTGCATGATCTCGTGCCTGCGCGGCTCGTGCTCGCCGAGCTCCAGCATCAGCTCGCGCAGCACCTGCACATCGAGCGAGAGGTGCCAGACGTCCTCGTCGAGTACGGCGAGGTCGGCGCGGGCGAAGGTGTAGAGAGGCTCGCGGCCGGCGGTGGCCTTGTCGCCGAGCGGGGTCGGGCGGAAGCCGCCTGCCAGGATATCGGGGTTGGACGCGGCCTCGAGGAGGTAGTCGATCCGCTCGCCGCCCGCCGCGGGGTTGGCGATCGGCACGTACTGGTTCTGCGGGTTGACCGCCTTGAGTGGGCTGCCGTCCAGGGTGTGGACGAGGGCCTCGGCCTGGTTGCCCGGCCAGGGGCCGGTGAAGCCGAGGTCGAAGACGGCCTCGACGCGACGGCCAACCCAATGGGCGGGGACTTCGCCGCGGACCCTGAACCAGGTCGTGCCCCAGGGCGGGCCCCACGGCGTGCCCATCGCGAACGGCTCGTACGTCTGCGACGCGGCCTCGGCGAAGGGCACCGGCTCGTCCGGGGCCTGCCATGCCGTGACGTCGAAGGGGAGCGAGGCGGCGTGGACGGCGGGCTGGATGCGCTGCTGGAGGACGCGCTCGACGCGATCCTCGATGCGACGGCGTTCATCATGCATGTGCGGCTCCTACCTCAGGTACGCGAGCGCGGGGTGGACGCTGGTGTAGCCGTCGACGAGACGGCGGGCGACGGTCACGGAATCGACGAGGGGATGCAGGGCGAAGGCCTTCACAGCGGTCGCACGCGAGCCGCTGTCGGCCGCCGCCAGGACCTCGCGCTCGACGGCCTTGACGGCGCAGACCAGTCCGGCGGCGTGCGGCGGCAGCGGGGAGACGGAGACCGGGTGCGCGCCGTTCGCGTCGACGAAGCAGGGCACTTCGACGACCGCCTCCTCGTCCAGCACGGAAAGCGTCATGCGGTTACGGACGTTGAGGATGAGCGTCGTGCGCCGGTTGTGCGCGATGGCCCGCATCAGGGCAAGGGCGACCTGCTCGTAGCCGCCGGACTCCAGGTCGCGGGCATCGCGCTCGCCGGCCCCCGCGGCCTCGCGGTTGTGCGCCATGTAGGTCGCCTCCCGCTCGGCGCGGGTACGGTCCCAGGTCGCCAGGGCCGGGGCGTCGGGCCGCTCCATCTCCGCGTAGAACCGGGCCTGTTGCTCATGGAGGAAGGCCCCGCGGGTCTGCTTCGCCTCCTGGTAGGCGCGTACCGCCTCGCGGTTGAAGTAGTAGTAGTGCAGATATTCGTTGGGGATCGCGCCGAGGGAGCGCAGCCAGTCGGGGCCGAAGAGCTTGCCCTCCTCGAAGGAGCCGAGCAGCTCGGGGTCGGCGAGCAGCCGGGGCAGTTCGTCGCGGCCCTCGACGCGCAGGCCGCGCAGCCAGCCGAGGTGGTTGAGGCCCGCGTAGTCGATCCACGCGGTGTCGGGGTCCGCGCCCAGCGCGCGGGCGACCCGGCGGCCGAGGCCCACCGGAGAGTCGCAGATGCCGATGACGCGGTCGCCGAGGTGCCGGGCCATGGCCTCGGTGACCAGACCGGCCGGGTTGGTGAAGTTGATGACCCAGGCGTCGGGGGCAAGCCGGGCGACCCGGCGCGCGATGTCGACGGCGACCGGGACGGTGCGCAGTCCGTACGCGATGCCGCCCGCGCCGACCGTCTCCTGACCCAGCACGCCCTCGGCAAGCGCGATCCGTTCGTCGGCCGCGCGACCTTCGAGGCCGCCGACGCGGATCGCGGAGAATACGAAGTCGGCGCCGCGCAGGGCCTCGTCGAGGTCGGTGGTGACGGTGACCCGCGGGGCGTCCGGCACGCCTTTCGCCTGATCGGCGAGGACGCGCGCGATCGCGGCCAGCCGGCCGGCGTCCAGGTCGTGCAGGGTTACCTGGGTGATACGGCCCTCGGCGTGATCGCCGAGCAGAGCGCCGTACACCAGCGGCAGCCTGAAGCCCCCGCCGCCGAGGATCGTGAGCCTCATACCTCAACCACCTTCACTCCTGCCTCGTCGAACGCCACGCGGGTCGCCGGGTGCGCGGGTGCGTTGGTCACGACTGTGTCGAGGGCCGCCGGGCCGCACACCTTGGCCATGCCTGTGCCGGGGAACTTGCCCGCGTCGGCGAGGAGTACCACCGAGTCCGCGGCGGCGATCATCGCCCGCTTGACCGGGACCTCGATCACCGTGGTGTCCATGACCTGGCCGTCGGGACGGATGCCGCTCGTGCCCAGGAACAGCCAGTCCGCGTGCAGCTGGCGGAGGTTGTCCTCGGTGAGGAAGCCGATCAGGGAGCGGTACTCCCGCCGGACCATCCCGCCGAGCAGTATCAGCTCGATCCCGGTGTCGTCCGCCAGCTCCTCGTAGACCACCAGATTGCTGGTGATCACGGTCAGTCTGCGACCGTGCAGCTGCCGGGCCAGGCGGTAGGCGGTGGTGCCGATGTCGAGGAGGACGGACTGCCCCTCCTCGATCATGGCCGCGGCCCGCACCGCTATCGCGTCCTTCTCCGGGACCCTGATCTCGGCCACCTCGGCGAACGGCTGATCGCCCTCCTCGACCGCGGCTCCCCCGTGGACGCGCGTGAGCAGGCCCTCCTCCTCCAGCTTGACCAGGTCGCGCCGGACGGTCGCGGGGCTCACGCCGAGCTGGTCGGACAGGTCGGTTACTGCTGCGGGGCCGCCTGATCGCAGGGCTCGCAGGATGAGTTGATGTCGCCGCTCAGCCAGCACACCGGAAACGCTACTCGTCAGTCTCAAGCATTTCTATGCGTCTTTTTGCTCGACTCTTGCCAATGCTGCGCGCCGGGCGCGCGATCCCGTGACGCGCTCGTGCCGCGGGTCTGTCCGTACAGCACCACACCGTGGCAGGCGCAGCTCAAGGCGTGCACGGCACGACTGGGGCATGGTGATGACCGGCGCGCTCCTCGCACTGATACCGCTGGCGGCCGTCTTCGCGATCGGCGCCCGTCAGGTGATCGCCGACCTGGCCGAGGGAGCCATCCGCCGATGCTGTCCGTACGTCCCTTGGGAACGCCCGAGATCCCGTCCTGGCGGCGCCTGCCGATGCGCGCCGTGGACCGCTGTCCCGGAAGTCTCTATGGCCGGGGCCGTCCCGGGCTCAGTGACAGCCGGTGCGCCAGACCCTGGTAGTCGATGACGAGGCCGTCCCCGTCGAACTCCACATCCCTGCGGTAGTCGCCCGAAGTGAACCGGATACGCGCACCCGTCTCGGTGTGTGCGAGGTGGGTGTAGGTCTGCTGTGACGCGTGCACGGTCAGATCCGGCACCGAGACCCAGGCCATCAGGAACGTCCGCTCGCCCGGCCCCAGTTGGAGGGCGTGTCGCAGCACCGGCATGGTGTTGGTGAGGGGGCACAGCCCGAGGTCGCAGTCGAGCGCGCCGTCGACCTCGGGCAGCGGCTCCCCGTTCGCGGTCCACCTGCCGTGCCCGTCGTGCAGCAGAGCCAGTTCGCGCGAACCCGTGGCGGTCGCGGCGCGCACATGCAGCTCGCGGGTGACGAAGTCCTCGCCGGTGTCGAGGTCGTACGAGATCCAGTGCACCTCCGGCCGGGTTCCGACCGCGCGTCCGCGGGCCTTCAGGGTCGTGCCACGGATCTCGATCCAGGAGGTCTCGTACCCCAGGCTCTCCGTGACTTCCCAGGTGACGACGTGAGAGGTGACCATGCCTCACCCTAACGAGCCGGAGTGCTCACCGGCTGGGAGCCTCGCGCAGCGGATGGTCGTGGACCAGTGCCGGATGGGGGTTGTCCGACGCGCCCGACCTGGCCGTCGACGCGCTTCTGCAAGGTGCTCATCGCCGCCCCGGATTCCGGCAAGCCGCTCGGCGTGGTGTGCCAAGGGTGGTCGTGGAGCGCAACCTTGTCATCGGCCAGAACCCCGCTTCGTCCGCCCCGGTCGCCGCCGAGATCCTCAAGGTCCTGGGCTGAGGCGCTGACGCGGGCCGACAGACGACGGCTCGCCGATCTTTGGCTCAAACCATTGCGTACGCACAGTAGGACTTGCGTTCGAGGGTGGCCCGCATGGTGGGATGAGCCGATGCGACCCCCCACACGCATATCAGCGCATTCAAGAAATCCGTACGAAGAACTCGCTCAACTGGCAGACCCGGAGCCCGATTACGCCAATTACGTCCCACGGGACCCGCTGGAGCTCGGACTCACCTCGGACCTCGACGACGAGGACGACTGGTCACCGCCCAACCACCGCGGCAAGAGCCGTTTGGCGGCTCTGCCCGCGGTGGTGAAGGTGACCGTCGCGGCGCTCCTGTGCACCGTCTGCCTGCTGCTCGCCGACCGGCTCGCGGAGGCATACGCGCAGAGCAAGGCGGCGGACAAGCTCCAGCAGTCGCTCGGACTCGCCACCAGGCCGGACGTGGACATCCACGGCTTCCCCTTCCTCACCCAGCTCCTCGACGAGCGGATCGACCAGGTCGACGTCACCGTGCCGGACGTCTCCGCCGACCGCGTCTCGCTCGCCGAAGTACGGGCCACCGCCAAGGACGTACGCATCGTCGGCGATGCCCCGACCTCGATCAAGGGCGCCGTCATCGGCAGCCTCGACGGCGAGGTGCTGCTCTCCTTCGACGATCTGAGCCGCGAACTGGGCGCCTCACAGCTCCGGTTCACCGGCAGCGGCGCCGACGGTGTCCGCGTGAACGGCCAACTCACCATCGCCGGACAGGATCTGCACGTACGGGCCCAGGCGCACATCCGGCGCGACAACAGCCGGGCCCTGACCACCACACTCGACGGCATGCAGCTCGACATACCCGGTGTCGCCACCTACCGGCCGGGCAAGGATCCCGACCATTCGGGACTGCGGCTGCACCGCGAGGCGGCCGAGCGGATCAGCCGCGAAGCAGCCCGCGCGAAGGCACTGCTGACAGTGCCCGCCATCGTGGACCGGCTCGGAGTGCCCAAGGAGCAGGTGCGCCGGGCACTGCGGAGTGAGGAGGAACTCCACCGGCTCACCGGAGCGCCGAAGTTCGCCGAGCGGCTGATGAAGGTCAACCTCGTCGACGTGGTGATCGCGCATCCGCAGCTGCTGGAGCGAGCGGGCATAGACCCCGCACTGGTCAAGGGCCTGCTCGCGGTCAGGCCGCCGGAGCTCTCGGAGCGGCTCTCCCTCTCCTTCGAGCTGCCCGACTCGCTCAGTGAGCTGCGGCTGCGGGACATCACCGTGGAGCGCGACGGCATCAAGGCTCGCGTGGTCGGATCCGGCCTGCGCGTCGGGGACGCCGCCCGACCGGGGAAGTGAGCAGGACCGGGGAAGTGAGCAGGACCGGAGGCCGAGGGCCCCGCCCCGCAGGGGCGGGGGTGTTCCCCGCGAGGGGCAGCGCCTAGGCTGGACCGTGCAGTTGGTTCGCCCTGCCCGCCAGGCAGGCGCGTCGCAAGAGGGAATCCGGTGGGAATCCGGAACTGCCCCGCAGCGGTAAGTGGGAACGACCGCCGTCATACGCACTGGATCCGGCATCGGATCCGGGAAGCGACGGCCAGTAGGTGCTCTCGTACGACACGTACGAGCAAAGCGTGCCCGCAAGTCCGAAGACCTGCCACTGCCCGTGCGCGACCGACGTGCGCGGAGATCTCGGTGACCTCGTGGGCGGGTCGGCGGTACGGGCAGCACAGGCACAGGAGTGCCGGTGGCTGCTTCAGTTGCCGTTCCTTCGCGTTCCACGATCCGCTCCGGGGTCGCTCGACGAGTACTCGCGAAGGAGAGTTCCGTGACCAGCACAACCTCAGCCGCCGGAGCCAGGGCCACTGTCTACGGCTATCCGCGTCAGGGCCCGGATCGGGAACTGAAGAAGGCCGTCGAGGGCTACTGGAAGGGCAGCGTCGGAGCCGAAGCCCTCCGGGACACAGCCGCCCAACTGCGGCGCGCCAACTGGCAGCAGCTCGCCGACACCGGCATCCATGAAGTGCCCACCGGAGACTTCTCGTACTACGACCATGTCCTGGACACCAGCGTCATGGTCGGCGCCATTCCCCCGCGCCACCGTGGGGCCGTCGAGGCCGACACGCTCGAAGGCTACTTCGCCATGGCCCGCGGGACCCAGGACGCCGCGCCCCTGGAAATGACCAAGTGGTTCGACACCAACTACCACTATCTCGTCCCCGAACTCGGCCCCGACACCGCCTTCACCGCCGACTCCGCCAAGCAGGTCACCGAGCTGAAGGAGGCCCTTGCCCTCGGGCACACCGCCCGTCCGGTGCTCGTCGGGCCGGTCACCTATCTGCTGCTCGCCAAGCCCGCGCCGGCCGTCCTCGGCGACTTCGAACCGCTCACCCTCCTGGACCGGCTGCTCGGGGTGTACGCCGAGGTGCTCGCCGATCTGCGGGCCGCGGGCGCGCAGTGGGTGCAACTCGACGAACCGGCCCTGGTCCAGGACCAGCCGCGGGCCGTGCTGAACGCCGCGGCCCGCGCCTACCGGGAGCTTGGCAGTCTGACGGACCGGCCCCAACTCCTCGTCGCCTCCTACTTCGACCGGATGGGCGACGCCCTGCCGGTGCTGGCCAAAGCGCCGATCGACGGACTCGCCCTCGACTTCACCGGGCGTGCCGCCGCCAACCTCGGCGACCTCGCCGCCGTCGGCGGCCTGCCCGGCAAGAGGCTCGTGGCCGGAGTCGTCGACGGCCGCAACGTATGGATCAACGACCTCGGGAAGTCGACTGCCACACTCGCCACCCTGCTGGGGTTCGCCGACCGGGTGGATGTGGCGGCGTCCTGCTCCCTGCTGCATGTGCCCCTCGACGCGGCCGCGGAACGGGACGTGGACACGCAGGTCGCGCGCTGGCTGGCTTTTGCCCGCCAGAAGACGGCCGAGGTGGTCACCCTGGCCCGCGGACTGACGGAAGGCGCAGGCAGCATCGCCGCCCAACTCGCCGCCAACCGGGCCGACCTGCAGTCCCGCGCCACCTCCGCGCTCACCCACGACCCGGCCGTACGGGCCCGCTGCGCGGCAGTCACCGAGGCCGATGCCCAGCGCAGTCTTCCGTACACAGAGCGCGCAGCCGCTCAGCGCTCGCGCCTCGGCCTGCCCCTGCTTCCCACGACCACGATCGGCTCGTTCCCGCAGACCACCGAGTTGCGCACCGCGCGGGCCGACCTGAGGTCCGGGCGCATCGACACCGAGGGATACGAGAAGCGGATCGAGGCCGAGATCCGCGAGGTCATCTCCTTCCAGGAGAAGACCGGCATCGACGTCCTCGTACACGGCGAGCCCGAACGCAACGACATGGTCCAGTACTTCGCCGAGCAGCTCATCGGCTACCTCGCCACCCGGCACGGCTGGGTCCAGTCGTACGGCACCCGCTATGTCCGGCCGCCGATCCTGGCCGGCGACATCTCCCGGCCCGACCCGATGACCGTCCGCTGGACCCGGTACGCCCAGTCGCTGACCGGTCGCCCCGTCAAGGGCATGCTCACCGGGCCCGTCACCATGCTCGCCTGGTCCTTCGTCCGCGACGACCAGCCGCTCGCCGACACCGCACGGCAGGTCGCCCTCGCCCTGCGCGATGAGGTGAACGACCTGGAGGCCGCGGGCTCCTCGGTCATCCAGGTCGACGAACCGGCGCTGCGGGAGACGCTGCCGCTGCGGAAAGCCGGCCACGAGGCGTATCTGGCGTGGGCAACACAGGCGTTCCGGCTCACCACCGGCGGTGTCCGTCCCGACACCCAGATCCATACGCACATGTGCTACGCGGAGTTCGGCGACATCCTGCAGGCCATCGACGACCTCGATGCGGATGTCATCAGCCTGGAGGCCGCCCGCTCCCATATGCAGGTCGCCGACGAACTCGCCACCGCCGGATATCCGCGCGAGGTGGGACCCGGTGTATACGACATCCACTCGCCGCGAGTGCCCAGCACCGAGGAGGCAACCATGCTGTTGCGCAAGGGACTTGACGCGATTCCCGCCGAGCGGCTGTGGGTCAACCCCGACTGCGGTCTGAAGACCCGCGGCTGGCCCGAGGTGCGTACGTCACTGGAGCATCTGGTGGCCGCGGCCCGTGAGGTCAGGGCCGGGCTGCCCGGCGAGTAACTGCGGGCAAGCCCCAGACGCCCGTACGGCCTTCGGCCGTGTCCTCAATCGCCGGACGGGCTGAATTTCAGCCCCTCCGGCGTCAGAGGAGTGGGGGTCCCCCCACGCCCGCCAGGGCGTTGGGGGTGGGGGCACCTCCCATGCCCGAAGGGCTATGGGGGAGGGTCCGGGGCGGAGCCCCCGGTTGCGGGATTCGCGCCCGCCCCGGACCCGCTACCGCCGCTGGAACGCGTCCAGGATCCGTTCGGCGGCGAGCGTCGCCGTCAACTCCCCGTCTCGCACCTGCTGTTCGAGACCGGGCGCCAGTGCCCGTACCTCGGGATGGCCGCGCAGCCGGTCCCGCAACTCGTCGTGGACCATCGCCCACGTCCAGTCGATCTGCTGGTCACGGCGCTTGGCGGCGAGCCGGCCCGTCGAGTCGAGGAGCGCGCGGTGCTGTTCGAGCCGCTCCCAGAGGGTGTCGAGGCCGGTCCCCTCACGGGCACTGCAGGACAGCACCGGGGGCGTCCACGCCGCGTCGGCGGGGTGCATCAGCCGCAGCGCACCGGCCAGTTCACGGGCCGCCGAGCGGGCGTCGCGCTCGTGCGGGCCGTCCGCCTTGTTGACCGAGATGACGTCGGCCAGCTCCAGCACCCCCTTCTTGATGCCCTGGAGCTGGTCGCCGGTGCGGGCGAGGGTGAGCAGCAGGAAGGAGTCCACCATGCCCGCCACGGTGGTCTCCGACTGGCCGACGCCGACCGTCTCCACGAGCACCACGTCGTAGCCGGCGGCCTCCATCACGATGATGGTCTCGCGGGTCGCCTTGGCCACTCCGCCGAGCGTGCCCGAGGTGGGGGACGGCCGCACGAACGCCGCGGGGTCCACCGCGAGCCGCTCCATCCGGGTCTTGTCACCGAGGATGGAGCCGCCCGTACGGGTGGAGGACGGATCGACGGCGAGGACCGCGACCCGGTGGCCGAGGCCGGTGAGCATGGTGCCGAGAGCGTCGATGAAGGTGGACTTGCCGACGCCTGGGACACCACTGATACCCACCCGCCGCGCCCTACCGGAGTACGGCAGCAGCTCGGTCAGCAGCCGCTGGGCCAGCACCCGGTGATCGGCGCGGGTGGACTCGACGAGCGTGATGGCGCGAGCGATGTACGCCCGCGACCCCTCACGCACGCCCTTGACATAGCTGTCGATGTCGAGCGTGGGACGCATCCGGGGCACGGTCCTACAACTCGTGGCCGAGCGAGGCGCCCAGCGTCTTCACCAGATCCCGCGCGGCATCCGGGATCACCGTGCCGGGCGGGAAGACCGCGGCGGCTCCGGCCTCGTGCAGCGTCTGGACGTCCTGGGGCGGAATCACCCCGCCCACCACGATCATGATGTCTTCCCGTCCCTCGGCGGCCAGTTGCTCCCTGAGCGCCGGTACGAGAGTGAGATGCCCGGCGGCCAGCGAGGAGACGCCGACGATATGGACGTCCGCCTCGACCGCCTGGCGGGCCACCTCTTCCGGCGTCTGGAACAGCGGGCCGACGTCCACGTCGAAGCCCAGGTCGGCGAAGGCCGTGGCGATCACCTTCTGGCCGCGGTCATGGCCGTCCTGGCCCATCTTGGCGACCAGGATGCGCGGGCGGCGGCCCTCGGCCTCCTCGAACTCCTCGACCAAGGTGCGGGTCTGCTCCACCGCGGGTGACGTCCCTGCCTCGCTCCTGTACACACCGGAGATCGTACGGATCTGCCCCGAGTGCCGCCCGTACACCTTCTCCAGGGCGTCGGAGATCTCACCGACGGTCGCCATCGCACGAGCCGCGTCGACGGCGAGTGACAGCAGATTGCCCTCGAGACCAGGGCCGGGGCCCGACTCGGCTGCCGCGGTGAGCGCGCGCAGAGCGTCCTGGCAGGCGTTCTCGTCGCGCTCGGCCCGCAGCCGCCGCAGCTTCTCGACCTGCTGGGTGCGCACGGACGAGTTGTCGACCTTGAGCACATCGATCTGCTCGTCGGTCTCGACGCGGTACTTGTTCACGCCGATGACGGGCTGGCGCCCCGAGTCGATACGCGCCTGGGTGCGGGCGGCGGCCTCCTCGATGCGCAGCTTGGGGATGCCGGCGTCGATGGCCTTCGCCATGCCGCCCGCGGCCTCGACCTCCTCGATGTGCTGCCAGGCGCGCCGGGCGAGGTCGTGGGTGAGCTTCTCGACGTAGGCACTGCCGCCCCAGGGGTCGATGACCCGGCAGGTCCCCGACTCCTGCTGGAGCAGCAGCTGGGTGTTGCGGGCGATGCGCGCCGAGAAGTCGGTCGGCAGGGCCAGCGCCTCGTCCAGGGCGTTGGTGTGCAGCGACTGGGTGTGCCCCTGGGTGGCGGCCATCGCTTCCACACAGGTGCGGGTGACGTTGTTGAACACGTCCTGCGCCGTCAGCGACCAGCCCGAGGTCTGGCAATGGGTGCGCAGCGAGAGCGACTTGGGGTTCTGCGGATCGAACTTCTTCACCAGCTTCGCCCACAGCAGGCGCGCGGCGCGCAGCTTGGCGATCTCCATGAAGAAGTTCATGCCGATCGCCCAGAAGAACGACAGCCGCGGCGCGAAGGCGTCCACGTCCATTCCCGCGCCGATGCCCGCCCGCAGATACTCCATTCCGTCGGCGAGCGTGTACGCCAGTTCCAGATCGGCCGTCGCTCCGGCCTCCTGGATGTGATAGCCGGAGATGGAGATGGAGTTGTAGCGGGGCATCTTCTGCGAGGTGTAGGAGAAGATGTCCGAGATGATCCGCATCGAGGGCCGGGGCGGATAGATATAGGTGTTGCGGACCATGAACTCCTTGAGGATGTCGTTCTGGATGGTCCCGGCCAGCTTCTCGGGCGGTACGCCCTGCTCCTCGGCGGCCACGATGTACAGCGCCAGCACCGGCAGCACGGCGCCGTTCATCGTCATCGACACACTCATCTTGTCCAGCGGAATGCCGTCGAAGAGCTGCCGCATGTCGTAGATCGAGTCGATGGCCACACCGGCCATGCCGACATCGCCCGTCACCCGCGGATGGTCACTGTCGTAGCCGCGGTGGGTCGGCAGATCGAAGGCGACCGACAGACCCTTCTGCCCGGCGGCCAGGTTGCGCCGGTAGAAGGCGTTGGACTCCTCGGCCGTGGAGAACCCGGCGTACTGCCGGATCGTCCAGGGCTGGTTGACGTACATCGTCGGGTACGGGCCGCGCAGATACGGCGCGATGCCCGGATACGTGCCGAGGAAGTCGAGGCCCGTCAGATCCTGCCCGGTGTACAGCGGCTTGACGGGAATGCCCTCGGGCGTGTCCCACACCAGATCGCCGTCGTCCTTGCCGGTGCTCTCTTTGACGGCCGTACGCCACTGGTCCTCGAAGACCCCCGACGCGTTGCCGGGCCCGAGCTCGATTCCTGAGAAGTCCGGGATCCGCATCACGCCACTCCGATCCGGTCGAGGGCGGAGGTGAGGGCGGCGACCGCGTCGCCGCCCGCGACGACGAACTCGTCGACTCCGGCCCGTACATACGTCTCACGCTGCTCGCCGGGACGACCCGCGAGGAACACCCGCAGTGCGCCGGCCGCCTTGAGCGCCTCGGCCACCGGCGCGGCCTGCTCGGCGTAGAGGGCGTCGCTGGAGCAGACGCACGCCACGCTCGCGCCACTGGCGGTGAATGCCCCGGCGACCGAGGCCGCGTCGACGGTGACAGGGTTGTGGACCGCCTCGATGCCGCCCGCCTGGAAGAGGTTGGCGGCGAAGGAGACGCGTGCGGTGTGCGCGGCCGCCGGGCCGAGCGCCGCGAGAAAGACGCGCGGCCGGGCGCCCGTCGTGACCAGATGCGCGTCCGAGCGGGCCCGCAGAACCTCAAAGGCCTCGTCGCGGCGCACCGTCGGCAGCCCGCCACCGGGCGCGGCGGGCGCGGGGTCGCGCTCGACGGGAGCCTGGGCGAGCAGCGGGAACTCGCTGACCCCGGTGATCGGTTCGCGACGCTTGGCCAGGTTTTTCCTGCGGCTGTCCCAGGTGGCGCCGAGCCGCTCGGAGATCAGACCGCCGCGCAGGGCGGCCTGCTGGCCCCCGGCGCGCTCGATCTCCTGGAACCAGGCCCAGGCCGCGTGCGCCAGCTCGTCGGTGAGCTGCTCCACGTACCAGGAGCCGCCCGCCGGGTCGATGACCCGGCCCACGTGTGACTCCTCGAGCAGGATCGTCGAGGTGTTGCGGGCGATGCGGCGGGCGAAGCCGTCCGGCAGGCCGAGGGCGTGGTCGAAGGGCAGCACGGTCACGGCGTCGGCACCGCCGACGCCCGCGGCGAGCGAGGCGACCGTGGTGCGCAGCATGTTCACCCACGGGTCGCGCCGCGTCATCATCACCGCGGAGGTCACCGCGTGCTGGCGCTGTGCTCCGGCGGCGGGATCCGCACCGCAGGCCTCGGCGACGCGGGCCCACACTCGTCGGGCGGCGCGCAGTTTCGCGATCGTCAGGAACTGGTCGGCGGTGGCCGCGTACCGGAACTCCAGTTGGCCGCACGCCTCTTCGATGCTCAGCCCGCCTTCGCCGAGTGCCCGCAGATAGGCGACCCCGGTAGCCAGCGAGCAGCCCACCTCCTGGGCCGCCGACCCGCCGGCCTCGTGGTACGGCAGCGCGTCCACGGTCAGTGCCCGCAGCCCCGGCCACTCGCGTGCGCACAGCGCCGCCGTCGCGACCGCGTCGCAGGAGTCGAGGGCCTTGCCGGTCCGGGCCTCGTAGCCCAGCGGATCGGCGCCGAGGTTTCCGCGTGCCGACTCCCGGGGCACGCCCTTGTCCTCATAGAGCCGCAGCAACTCCCGGGCGGCGGCGTCGAATTCGGCCCCGGCGTCGATAGCGACGGGCGCGAGGTCGAGGTATACGCCCTCCAGTGCCCGGGCGAGCCCGGAGACGGGAACCCCGGCCGCGCCGACAGACAGCCAGAGCGAGGTGACCCCGTTCTCCAGGTCCGCGAGCACGGCTTCGTTCGTACGCGCCGGATCCTGCCGGTCGTGGCGCTGGCGTACGTCCCAGCCGGAGACAGCGCCGCCTTCGGGCCTGCCGCCCCTGGTGAAGGGCGCGAAGCCCGGATACCCGGCGCTGTCGGCGCCGTTGCGTGCGGCGTCCGCGGTGTAGAGAGGACGGGTGGTGAGCCCGTCCTCGAGGGACGTGGACAGCAGATCGTCGGCCGCCGTGTCCGGGGCGTCCTTGCCTGCCTTGCGCAGCACGCCGGCCACCAGCCGCTGCCACTGTTCGTGGGTCGCATCCGGGAATTCGGCGGCCAGGGAAAACCCGTCATCGGGGAGGACCGTCATGCTCAGATGCTAGGTCAAGCCCACAAAGGTGCAGCAGAGGAAATGGCTGTGACCTTGCACTCTTCGGGCGGCTCTTGATCCTTACGGTGTGATGGCCTATTCGGTGCGACCGGTTCCCCACCGCGCGGGAGCGGCGGCGCGGCGGGCCGGGAACGCGCGGCGTCGTGCCGCCCCGACGATGGCCCAAGCCGGGCCGATCAGCGGGAGCGCGGTCCGGGGCAGGGCGCCCGCGCCGGTGCCTTCGAGGACGATTTGGCCGGTCAGGGATCCGGTGGCGATGCCGATGCAGACGGTGGCCTGCAGAGAGGTGGCCAGGTGTGACCGGCCGGGTGCAGCGGTGCGGGGGCGGGCCGTACCGTGGGATGGTCAGTCCTGGGTCAGGGGGCTCTCCGTACGGAAGGCGGAACCTGCGATGGCCGGTGAGATCTCCTTCTTCGAACTGGGCGTGGGCGACTTCGAAGCGGCCCGCACCTTCTACGGCGGCCTGTTCGGCTGGACCTTCGAGCCGGGCCCGACCGAGGGCGGCGGCTATGCGATCCAGGCGCCGAACGTCCCCGGCGGAGTGCACGGCGGCGACCCGGGCGCGAGCCCGTACCTCTTCTTCAAGGTCGACGAGATGCCGGCCGCGCTCGACCGGGTCCGTGAACTCGGCGGCACAGTCGACGACTTCGACATGGGCGACGACGAGGAGACGGTGGCCCGCTTCGGCCGCTTCAAGCTCTGTCACGACGACCAGGGCTCGCCCTTCGGCCTGCACGAGCCTCCGAAGCGCGGCTGACTCCGCTCCGGTCCGGCCGGCGACGGGCGGTCCGGCGGCAGCATCTCTGTGTGCTGATCGGCGGGGTGCTGTCGAGGATGGGCCACTCGGGTGAAGGCGTCGTGGGGAGCCCTCACGCCCCTGGGACGCGGCCGCCGAAGAAGACCTGCGTCTCGGTGATCCTGCCGTCCCTGACGGTGCTCAGTTCGACGTTGCGATAGCGCTCGCCGTTCTTCAGTTCGTACTCGTACGCGATGAGGACGCCGTCGCCCGAGGCAGGGACGGCCTCGATGATCTGCTGGGACCGGAGGCGGTCCGCCGTGGGGAAGCAGCGCTCGAAGAACGCCGCCCGGTCGATGTGGTCGTCCTGAGGACTGGTGAAGACGAAGTCCTCGGCGATCAACCGGTCGGCGGTCTCGCGGTCCTGCGCCATGCAACTCTCCAGGCAGGCGCGGACGACATCGACGTTCGCCATGGCTGTTTCCTTCCGGCCCGGGGGCAGGACCCATTCCGTTCACGGATCCGTAGGCCCTCCTGGGATATAGCTTGACCGACCCTCATCTCCCTGTCTTTGGATGACGCCATGTGCTGGAGTGCGACTGCCGACCTCGTGGCGGGCACGAGCATCTCCGCGATCGGCGTGGCATGCGTCGCCCAGGCGCACCGGGCCCGCGATCTGCCGCTCGCCTCGCTACCGCTGCTCCTCGGTGCCCACCAGATCATCGAGTCCCTCGTGTGGCGGTCGGGCGGCGGGCCGGGTCCGGCCACCGTGGCGTGGGCCGTGATCGCCCTGCCCCTGCTGCCGGTATGGGTGGCGTTCGGCGTCCTGCTCGCGGCGCCGCCGCGTGTCCGGCGCCGACTGGTCGTTCCGGCCGCCGCCGGGCTCGCCACCGCCGCCGTCCTTGCGTACTGCCTCGCCACCCGGACCGTGACGGCAGACATCCGCGGTCACACCCTTGGCTATGTCATGGATCTGCCGCGCTCCCCGCTGATCATCGCGGGCTATCTACTGGCCACCGTGGGCGCCCTGCTGCTCGCCGGCGATCCGGTGCTGCGGCTGCTCGGAGTCCTCGCCGGGGCGGGGGCGGTGGTCTGCGCGGTGCTGTGGCGGCTGGAGTTCGTCTCCACCTGGTGCGCGCTGGCCGCTGTGGCGTCGGTCGTCATACTCGGCTGGGTACGACAGCGGCCCGAGGACAGCGCCGGGCTCGTCGGGCGGCCCGCCTGAGGAGCCCCATCGCCACCGTCTGACCACGACGAGGCGTGCGGCCTTGGGGGCAGGCAGCTGGCGCAAGCGTCGCGAACTGCTCCCGCGGAGGCCGCCGGTCGCCGATTGCGTGCCGTGAACACTTCTTTGCCCGGCCCTCATCCCTCGATGTTCCCGGCCGGTTTGACAACTGCCGAACGGGTACCCGAAGCCGAACACAATCCGCGTACCGGACCGAGGAGGCATTCCCATGGAACCCGGCGGCAGTGCCGGCGTGCGCCTGGTGGTGGAGGACAAAACCAAGAAGGGCGGGATACGCACGTATATCCCGGCCCGTGAGCAACGGGGCGGCGGCGAAGGGCACGACGCCCCGGTACTGGAGTGCAATGTCGTCCGTGGCGAGGACTGAGCCCATGGCCCAGAGGACTGAGCCGATGGCCCCGGCCCCTACGGACCGAATTGAGCCCAACTCCGGCCGCGAGCCGATGGAATGGCTGCAGGAAGCCGCTTGCAGGGACGAGGACCCGGACCTGTTCTTCCCTGTCAGCACCACCGGTTCGGGAGCCGATCAGATCGACCGGGCCAAGCAGGTGTGCCGCCGCTGTCCGGTCGCCGACCAGTGCCTGGACCTGGCGCTGAGCACTGGGCAGCGAACCGGCGTGTGGGGCGGCACGGAGCCGTCGGAACGCCGCTTCCTGCGCCGTCGGCGGTCCCGGGCGAATGTCACCTGAAGTGCCCGATTGCGAACATTGGGTGACGGGCGCAATGTGGATGAGGCAGTCAAACCTCCACGAGGAAGGGACACCGTCATGAGTAAGAGCAAGGCCAAGGCCAAGCAGATGAAGGGCAAGCTCAAGGAGACCACGGGCAACGCCATGGACGACAAGCGCATGCAGGCCGAAGGCCGCGGCGAGCAGATGATGGGCAAGGCCCAGGAGACCGCGGAGAAGACCGGCGAGCGGATCCGGAAGTCCGGACGGTAGTCCGGCAGGCCACAAGAACCGCGCACGGGCCCCGTTCCTGTGCCGCCGTGCCGACAGTGTTGTCCGTACGGCTGCCAGGGCGAGGCCCGTGGGCCGCTCCGGAGCCGGCAACCGGCGCCGGTTCAACGGCCGCGGCGCGCCATGCCGCATCGCTCGTCGGTCGGCGCCGTGATGGACCGGGACTGCACCTGCTCGTAGATCATCGTCGACTGAACGTCCGCGACCGCGCGGCGTTCGGTGAGCGGTCGCGGACGAAGTCGTACAGCCCGTTGACGTCCGGGATCGCGACATGGACGAGGAAGTCGTACGGTCCCGACGTGACGAACAGGTCGATCCGCTCCGGGAGTTGGGCCGCCCACTCGCGGAAGCCCTCGATGAATCGAACGCCTCGCCGGCACGAACAGCGAGGACCTGACGTACCACGCGGTGAGCCTCGTCGGCCCGCGCAATCAAATGAGCGAGCTCGTCGGCAAGCTCTCCCTGCTGCGCCGAGTCGCCTCGCCTCGTTCGCCTCAGTCCGTCACGCGCAGCACGAGCTTGCCGCGGGTGCGGCCCTCTTCGCCGCGGCGGTGTGCCTCGCCGGCGTCCGCGAGCGGCAGCACGTCCTCGACCTCGACCTGCAACGCGCCCTTGTCGATCAGCGAGGCGATCCGGGCGAGCCCCGCGCCGTCCGGCTCCACCAGGTAGGCCTTCGCCCGCAGCCCGCGCGCGCGGGCCGCGTCCAGCAGTTCGGGGGAGACTCCCGAAGGCACGGCGATGATCGTGCCGCCGGGGCGCAGGGTCTTCAGTGAGCGGGTGCTCGTCGCGTCGTGTCCGTCGCCGACCAGATCGAGGACGACGTCGACATCGCGCACCACGTCCTCGAAGCGGACCGCGGTGTAGTCGACCACTTCATCGGCGCCGAGCGAGCGCAGCCAGTCGTGCTTGGCTGCCCGCGCGGTGCCGATGACGTGCGCGCCGAGGTGCTTGGCGATCTGCACGGCGAAGTGCCCCACGCCGCCCGCCGCGGCGTGGATCAGCACCCGCTGTCCGGCCCCGACATGCGCGGCGTCGACGAGCGACTGCCAGGCGGTGAGCGCGGCAAGCGGCACCGCGGCGGCCCGGTCGTGATCGAGGGCGGCGGGCTTGCGGGCGAACTGCCGCGAGGGCGCGGTCACATACTCCGCGTACGCACCGGCCTGACGCGGGAACCACGGCATGCCGAACACCTCGTCGCCGACCTCGAGCGTGTGGACGCCGAAGCCGGCCTCCTCCACGACGCCGGACACGTCCCAGCCCAGGATGAACGGCGGCTCTCCCAGAGCGCCGGCCATGCCACCGCCCTCACGGGTCTTCCAGTCCACCGGGTTCACGCCGGCGGAACGCACCCGCACCAGTACCTCGGTGGGCAAGGGCTCGGGCCGCGGCACCTGGGCGAGGTGCAGCACTTCGGGGCCGCCAAAGGTGTCCTGGCTGATCGCGCGCATGGTCGGACGGCTGCTCATGTCGGGTCTCCTGCGGTGAATGCCGGGGTGCGGACGCACTGCCCGGCCGGTTGATCATCGACACCCGAGAAGCTACCTGTGGGGTAGTGGTAACCCGCAAGGGCCACTACTATCCAAAGGAAAGTATTGAGCTCGCAGCCGCGTAGGAGGCACCCTTCATGTCCGTTGCCTGTACGACGGGCCAGCACGCCGACCACGATGTGTTCGCGGCGCAGTGCCCATGCCGCGACGTACTCGACGTGCTGGCGAGTAAGTGGTCGGCGCTCGCCATCGGCGCTCTGGAGGAAGGTCCGCAGCGCTTCGGCGCGCTGCAGCGGCGGCTCAAGGGGGTGAGCCCCAAGGTGCTGACCAATACGCTGCGCCGGCTGGAGGCCCATGGCTTCGTCGACCGCACGGTTTACCCGGCCGTACCGCTGCATGTCGAGTACGAACTGACGAAGTTGGGGAGCGGTGTTGCGGAGCCGCTGGGTCAGCTGCGTGCCTGGGTGGAGGACAATCTCGACGGCATACGGTCCACCGGGGTGGAAGAACCCGCCAGCGGCTGAGGGTACGCAGGCGGATACGGGCGGGGCGCTCAGCCCGCTGCCGGCCGGACCCTGAGCCGGGCGATCGTGACTTCCAGCACCGCTCCAGGTGGGTGAGCCGACGGTCGACAGCATGATTGAGACGCCACCCTGAATGCCGGCGAGCAGTGCCGCCGCGGTCTCGTCGGCGTCCAGGCATGGGGAGATCTCCTCCAGCTGCTGCATCGACCGGATTCCGGCGGTGATGTGTTCCTGCCATTCCGGCAGCCGTCGCCCGCGAGATCATCCGGAAGGAGCCGGCCCGTCCGGCGTGAACCGCTCGCACTCCAGCGACGCCAGATCGACGGAGTCGGCCATCGCCTGCATGCCCTTGTGGTTGGGGTGCAGATGGTCACCGCCGTCGAAGGTCGGCAGCATCCGTTCGGTGTCGTAGGGACTCCTCAGCACCCGGTCGAAGTCGGCCACCCCGTCGAACTCGCCGCTTGTCCGGATGAAAGCGTTCACCTCGGGGCGGACGGCTTCTCCGGCCGGGTCCCACTCCCCCCAGCCCTTGAACGGCAGGACCGTGGCGCCGACGACGCACTTCCCCGCCGCATGCGCCCGGGCCGCGATCTCGCGGTAACCGGCGATCAGGCCGGCCGCCGTCACGCCGTCATGGGCCTTGATGTCGTTGAAGCCTTCGAAGAGGACGACGGTCCGCACTCCGGGCTGGGAGAGCACGTCTCGTTGCAGGTCACCGCGGCCGATGAAAGCCCGGTGCGGCGGGCGAGTTCGAGCCTGGTGACCGGGCCCTGGGACAGGAGCGTGGTGAACACCGAAGAGGCAGCCGGGGTGGCCACCGGGAACGTCTCAACGCGGTACGTCGACGGCATGGCGGGAAACGTAGGGGAGTTAATTTCCTGCGTCGATAAAAGAAACCGAACCCCTGACAAGTTTCACGGCCGCTGCCTGTCCGCAGTCATTGGGCCGGGCATCCTCAACACCCGCCCCGGCGGCCCCAGGTCGGGTAAATTCCCTCTGTGCACGGGCAGTTGATCTCAGTGACCTGCAGGGGACCAGGAGACGGGGGAGCGCCGTGGGCGGGAGACTGTACGGCCAGGAGGTGCTGCACGACGGCTTTGTGCCCCGGCTGGTCGGCCTGCATCAGAGCGACGGCTACCAGGTCCCGTTCGCGTATCCGAGGGGCGCGCCCCTCGTCCATCTCGTCGGCGGGTGCGGCAGCGGCAAGACCGCGCTGCTGAACGCGGTGCAGGATGCGTACAGCGAACGCGTCCCGCTGGCGCGGGTGGACCTCGCAGCGCCCGGATTCGGCGAGCCGGGCGTCGCCGAACTCAGCGGCGACGAGGTGCCGAACGCCTCGCACATCACGCATCTGCTGTATCTCCTCGCATACAAACTCGGCCTGGGCGTAGGGCATTTCGGCAAACCCATGGCCTTTCCGAGGCTTTCCCTCGGCCTGCTGGTGGTGACCGCCTGGCGGCCACTGAACAGCGACGAAGCTGATGTGCGACCCGCCGACCTGAGGCGCGCCGAAACTGATCTGCGGGACTTCATCGTCGCCGAGGACCCGGATCTGAAGCGCCGCCGCGAGAGCCTCGGCCAGTGGTTCGACGTCGTCTCCCAGAACCTGCCGCAGGTGCTGGAGGCCGTACCGGGCCTCGCGGGCATCGCCGGCATCGTCCTGGACACCGCCCGCATCCAGCTCCTCAAGGGCGAGCCGGACCGCGGCGCGCTGGCCTGGTGGGGCGGTCGGCTGCCCCCCTCCCAGGGATACCAAGGGGACTCGCTGCAGCGGCTGTTCCAGTTCGTACGAGGCTTCCGGCGGCTCGACGACCGGCGGCGCACCGCCGAGGAACATCTCGTCGCGGCCCTCCTCGACGACATCGACGGCAACTACGGCCGGCTGAGGCGGCTCAACAGGAAGCCACGGCCGCTGATGCTCCTCGACAACGCGCACACCGATGTCGGCCAGACCTTCGCCGGGCTGCTCGAATCCGGCTGTGCCCCGACCACGAAAGACGCCACCCGCCCCGTCGTGATCGCCACCTGGCTCGGCAAGGGCGAGCAGTACCCGCAGCTGAGGGAGGTCGCCGGGGGCGCCACACCCGCGAGCCGCCCGCTCGTGCTCGGTATCCCCGCCATCGAGCACGGACACATCGGCGAGATGCTCGGCGCAGTCGACTACCCCGAGCATCTGCCCCGGCTCGTCGCCCGCTACAGCGGAGGCCGCCCGGCCAGCGCCCGTACCCTCGCCGACGCCGCGATACGCCGCGTCCAGGAGACCGGCGCCACAGTCACCCGGGAGCTACTGGACGCGGCAGCCCCCGACCTCCTCGCCAAACTGCTGCCGCAGCCCGCGATGCGCGACCGCCTCGTGCTGCTGTCCGCCGCGGTCGACGAGGAAACCCGGCGCGGCCTGTGGACCTTCGCCCACCCCGAGGACCACTCCGAAGACCTCGTCGCCGCCCGCGTCCGCGAGGCCGACGACTACCGCACCCGCGCCTGCCTGGACGGCGACCGGGCCCTCGACCTGCTCCTGCGCCACCGCCTGGCGGCCACCACATCGCACGACAGATGGCGGGACACCCACCTGCGCCTGCGCTCACTGTGCGACCCGAGCGGCACCACGTATCTCCATCACACCCTCGCCCTCGGGCGGGTGGACGAAGTCGTGTGCGGGCTCCACCACCGATTCACCGCCACACCCGCACCGCAGTGGCTGGCCGCGCTCAACCACATCTGCTCCGCACCTCATCCGCGCGAGGACTACCGGCCGCCGGACGCCACCGGTCCGTTCTCTTGCACGGCCTGCGGCAGCGAAGGACCGGGACCGCACCACGACGCGGTGAACAGCCTGGTCCCCATCCTGTGGCGGTTGTCCGACCCGCTCACTCTCGCACCGCGCGAGGACGATCTGACCAGCGTGCGCATCGCGCTGGAGACGCTTTACGGCAACAAGACCGCCCACGCCGCCTACCGCGCTGCCTCCGCCGCGTGGCCCGCCCGCCTCAGGGCCGGCGTCCAGGCTCCCGACCTCCCGATCTCGGAAGGGTCCCCGTCATGACGTCCTTCATCAGGAGACTGCCCGGCGGCCCGCTCACCAAGGCGGCCGTCCTCTTCGTCGCCCTGGTGGTGCTAGTCGCCGCCGCGTGGACCGGTTACGCAACTTTCGGCCCAGACCCCTCCTGCGGGAAGGGCGTCGAGCGGCGCGGACCGGACGGCGAGCAGGAGTGCACCGGGGTGACCGACGGCAGCTACGCGTTCGCCCCGAACCTCAAAGAGGTCAGCGCCCGGATCAAGGCCGAGAACGATCAGGTCAAGGGCGAGTACGTATCCATCGCCGTCATGCTCCCGATGGCGCCCACCCAGGCCTTCGAGCAGCACAAGACGCTGCACGAGGTACAGGGCGCCTACCTCGCGCAGTACCGGGCCAACCACGAGTCCAACAGCAAGAAGCCGGCGATCCGGCTGCTACTCGCCAATCCCGGCCGCAACCACGCCCATTGGCGTCCCGTCGCCGAACAGCTCGGCTCCCTCTCCGGGAGCGGAAGCACGAATCTGCGTGCGGTGATCGGATTCGACGTCAGCACCACCAGCACCCAACAGGCCATCGCCTATCTGACGAACGAGCGGCACATCCCCGTCGTCGGCGGCCCCATCACCGCCGACGACTCCGGCAACAGCAAACAGAACCCCGACGCCTACCCGGGCCTCGCCCGCGTCGTGCCCACCACCAGCGACCAGGCCGCCGCGCTGTCCTACTTCAACAAGGACATCAAGCCCGAGAACACCCTGGTCGTCGAGGACATTCGCACCGGCGACAACTATGTCGACGCCCTCAAGCGCGCCTTCGCCGACCGGACCAAGGGCTCACCGCGCGCCCCCGAGCAGTACCGCGCGCCCGACGAATTCCATGACGAAGGCACCACGGCCAACGCCTTCGACCAGATGGTCGACACCATCTGCACCTCCTCCGCCAAGGTCATCTACTTCGCGGGACGGCCCGTGCAACTGCGGCAGTTCATCAACGAGCTCGGCAACCGCGGCTGCACCGAGAAGAAGTACACGGTCATTACCGGATCAGGAGCCTCCACCCTCTCCTCCGACAAGAGGCTCGACTGGGGCGCCTTCGGCAAGGGCGTGACCCTGCAGTACGCGGCCGTCGCCCACCCCAACGCCTGGAAGAACGCCAAGCCGAGCGCCACGGGCGGCTCCGCGGCGGCCTTTCGTACGCTCGAAATGCTCTCCGCCGACCCGGAGGTCGGCGACATCGGCCAGGTGGAGCTGACCGACTCGCGCACCATCACCTTCTACGACGCCGGCCTCACCGCGATCACCGCCATCCGGATGCGCGACGACGGCGACCCCGTCATCCCTCCGCTCGGCCGCATCAGCGACTCCTGGCTGCGGCTGCACGGCATGGGCAAGGTGGAGGGCGCGAGCGGCTGGATCTGCCTGGACAACTACGGAAACCCCTACAACAAAGCCGTCTCGGTCGTGGAACTGGCCCCGGACATCCCCGGACGCATCCGCTTCGTCGGCCTCGCCTGGCCGACCGGCAGGCCGACCCCGAAGGACTGCACGGCGCCACGCAGCGAGTGAATTCCCCGACCAACCGGGACTTCTAGGCCCCGCCCCGGTGGGCCTCGTAAGCGACCCCGGCGACGATCAGGTCCTCCCAGGCCATGCCGACGCTCTTGAACAGCCGGGGCCGCGAGACGTCCGCCTCGACCGTGCCGCGGGCGAGCTCAGCGAGACTCACCAGGGACTCGGGATCCAGCGCGCCCGACTGGACCGCGAGGATGATGTCACCGGCCTCGCGCAGCGCCGCCGCGCGCGCCTCGACCACCACCGTCGAGCGGCGCACCGTCTCGTCGTCGACCTCGCGCGCCTGCGGCTCGTGGGAGCCGACGGCCACGACCGTCGCATGCGCGGGCAGCGCCGATCCGTCGAAGAGGGGAGTACGGGCCGTGGTGCAGCAGGCCACCAGATCGGCCTGCGCCACCGCCTCGGCCGTGCCCGCCTCGACCACCGGCGCAGAACCCTGCCCCGAATCCCCGTACGGCTGAAGGAAGGTCGCGAGACGGTCGAGATCGCGGCCGACGACCGTGATGTGCCGCAGGGGGCGAACGGCGCGCAGCGCCTCGATATGGCTGTGTGCCTGAGGGCCGGTGCCGAAGACGACCAGGCGCTCGGCCGCCGGCACGGCGAGCAGGTCGGCCGCTGCCGCCGAGAGAGCGGCGGTACGGATGGCGGTCAGCGCGACACCGTCCAGCACGGCCAGCGTGCTCAGCGTCTGGGCGTCCAGCAGCAAGTAGGTGCCCTGAATGCGGGGGAGTCCGAGTTCAGGGTTGCCCGGCGCCACGGTGGCGATCTTGACGCCCGCGTAGCGGCGGGAGTGCGAGGGCATCAGCAGCAGCTGTCCACGGTCGACCGGCACCGCATGGCGGGCCGGGTCGGCCTCCGGGTCGAGTCCCTCGTACAGCGCGTCCTGGAGCGCGGCGATCGCGGCAGCCATGGGGAGGGCCGCGCGTACCTCGTCGGCTCCAATGACCGCCGGCGCACCCTTGCTCATCTGCCCTCCAGTGCCCTGTGAGTGAAAACGCTACAGGGCAGACTCCGGCCGGGCGGCCCCTCATCGATGGACACGGCCGCCCGGCCGGCGACAGGGTGAGTACGTCAGACGTTGGGCACCCGGAGTCTGTCCCAGCTCGACTTTCCCGGAATGCCGTCGGCGTCGCTGCCCGTGAAGCCCAGCTTGCGCTGCCATGCGGCGTACGACTTGCGGTCGGATTCCGACCAGTCGGGGCTCGGCCCCACTTCGTACCGGCCGCAGCCCTCCGCCACCAGCCGCTTGCCCATCGCCGTGATGACCGGGCTGTGTCGGCCCGGCGCGAAGAACGCGGCGCCGGGGAACGGCTCGTACCTCGCGGGGGGCTTGGGCGCGGGCGGCTTGGGCGGCCCGTCCGGGCTGTCGCCGAGCCGCGCCTTGATCCGGGCGCGCATCGAGTCCATCGTGAACCCGCGCGGGTCGACCTTCCCCGGCTGCCACTCCTTGTGGCCGATCACCGAGCGATACGACCAGCCGTGCGCCCGGCAGATGGCGGCGGAGGCCTGCTCGATCGCCTCCAGTTGAGCCGCCGGCCACGGGTCAGTGCCATTGCCGAGGTTGACGCACTCGAAGCCGTAGAAATACCGGTTGCCGTCGGTGTTGGCCTCGTTGTCGGCGGGCAGCGCCGTTTCGTTGATCACCGCGCGCAGCACGTCGTCGTCGCCGAGTCCGGCGTGGTTTGCCCGGCCGTTGCCGACCATGTGCACCGTGCCGTCCTTGGCGATCACGCCGTGACACAGCGGTCCGGGCAGGCTGGAGTGGCCGTTGTAGCAGAGGTCCACGGAGTTCTGGGTGCCCGAGGTCACGGTGTGATGGATCATCACCCCGTGCATGGGCCCCCAGGGGCCCTTGTGATTGCGGTTGTGCGTGCGCCAGCTCCGGTGCTCCACAACCTGAAGTCCTTCGTCACGCAGGACCTTGAGCAGTGTGGAGGCGGACAGAGGCGTTGCCATCGTGGTGCTCCTTCCGAGGTGTTACGTCAGTTCTCGGGCTGTCCCTCGTCGTCCTGCCCCGCCGGCCGAGAGCCGGAACCGTCCGGCGCCGCGCTCTCGGCGGCCGCGGCCTGCGCCTCGAAGGTGGCTTCCGCCTCCAGCGCCTCGGCGTCGGCGGCCGGGATGGCGGTCGCCAGCGGCCCGAACGCCAGCCGCAGATCCGCCACCGAGCCCTCGCCCAGCACCCAGGCCAGCGGCGCGTAGTGGACCTGATTCCCGGCCGGGGCCTGGAGCAGCGGACGGCGCGCGGGGTCTGTCGGCCACTCGACGTTACCGGTCGCCGTACGCGCCACAACTGTCCAGAAGTCGCCAGGACGGTAGGTCCTGCCGGGCTCGAAGTACACGAACACGCCGTCCTCCAGCGGCAGCCAGCCTCCCTCCTCGATGCGCAGCGCGCCGTCCCGCAGCTTCGCTGCGCCCTTCTTCGTACGGCTCGAGCCGCTCCTGGATTCCGACCGGTGGTCCCAGCGCCGCAGGAACGGGTGCAGCTCGGGACGCCGCCCGACCGAGGGATCCGGCTCGCCCGACAGCCGCACCCGGCGGCCGGGCAGATCGACCTCCTCGACCCGCAGCAGCGGCAGCGGCTCGCTGCGGCTGATGTAGGCGGTGTCCACGAACTCGACCCGGTCACCGACATTCAGATCGAGTTTGTCATCGCTGCCCAGGGAAGCCAACTCCACCCAGGTACCGTCGAGTTCGTCGACGGGGAAGGTCACCGAGCCGTTCTCCCGCGACCACTTGAAGGTCGCGTCCTTGGCCGCGCCGCCCTCGTGGATCTCCACCCGGTACATCTGGTTCTCCTGGCCCCGGTAGCGGGCGTCCGGCTTCACCAGGCACGGGTCCTCGTCCGCGTGGTCGGGGCGCTCGCTGCGCGCCGCCATCCGGGCGCTCGGCGCCTGCGCCGCCGTCCACTTCGCGAACGCGGCGCGGACCTGGTCCTTCGTCGCTCCGTCCTCGAGCTCCAACTGCGAGCCGGGCAGCGGCAGCACCTGCCAGACGACCTTCAGCCTGGCCGCCGTGTCGGGCATCGCCGAACCCAGCGCCACCTCGCGCAGCACCGGGTCCTCGGCCGCGGTGACCAGGCGCTCCCACACCTTCACATAGGCCAGATACGGGAATTGGGACGGCAGCCGGTCGCCCGGGCGCTCCGGGTCCCGGTGGCCGTCCGGCTGGTCCCAGTACGTCCAGGTGGCCGGCGGCCGTGCGTCCCCGGGCGCGTCCTTGTCGTCCTCCTCGGCGCTGTGCCCGTCGTCGACGACGGGGACGCCGGGCTGCGGGCGCGTCGTGTCCAGCAGGATGCCGTCCACGTAGTAGCGGCCGGCGCCGATGGACAGATCGTCGAGTTCCCGGCTGCCGCCCAGGAAGCGCAGTTCGAAGCCGGTCGCGCCGTGCGGCCCGCCGTGCGGCCCGATCAGATCGGCGGCGGTGGTACGGGCCCGCATCAGCTGGATCGCGGTCTGCTCATTGGCGTCGGCGTCGAGCTGGACACGGCCCTGCTGTGCGATCACCGCCGAGTAGTGCCGGTCCGGCCGGAAGGTGATACGGGAGATGTCAGCGTGCATGGGAAGGGGTCCCCCTCGGAGGTTCGGCAGTCGGTGAGAAGTCGTGTCGGGTGACGGGGATCAGGTGACGGCGATGATCCCGGCGTCGGTACCGGCCGGGGTGTACTCGGCGAGCCGGGCCCGCAGGCTGTCCTCGCGCTGCGGCTGGTAGAGGTCGTGGAAGGCGCCCATCTCGGCGCCGTCCTCGGCGCCGCGTGCGATCTCGTCCGCGCAGCCCGCGGCCAGTTGCCCGTACCCGGGCGTGCCGTACCGCTCGCCGGCGAACAGCGGCCGGACCAGTTGCGCGTTCTCCTTGCCCACCAGGTCCGGCTGGCAGCGGTGGCGGCGCGGAGTGCGCGAGCCGGCGGGCACGTACGAGAACCGCACACAGCCGATGCCCCGGCGGGCCACGTGCAGCCGCCCGGTGAAGATGCTGTTCTCGGCGATCTCCACCGCGTGGGTGTGGACCTCGCCGATGACGGTGGTGCGGTGCGCGTGCAGCACGGCGTGGGCGTGGCGGCAGTCCGGGGCGGACAGCGCCGGCCGGTCGTGGCCGGTGGCGTCCAGGATGCTGTCCCGGATGTGGATGGGCTGCGGATCGTGGTTGACCTCGTCGCCGATCACCTCGATGGTGCCGAGGATGCTGCGGTCGATGGACACGCATGCCGTGGTCCGGTCCAGTACCAGGCTCGGCTCCTCGGGGGAGTGCGGATCGCAGTCGGGCTCCAGCGACCAGCCCGGCACGAGGGTGCAGTGCCGCAGCACGACCGCGCCCACCGGCCCGGTCACATTGAGCCCGCGACCGCTGATCAGCAGACCGTCGAGCACGATCCGCGGGGCATCGCCCGCACAGTCCTCCTGGGCACGGATGTTGAGCGCGTCGGGCCGGTTGCTGTACCAGTCGAGCAGCCGGATCACCGGCCGGACGCCCTCGGCCGCGCGTAGCTCCAGGCGGTCGCCGGGGTCCAGATCGAAGTCCAGCTGCTCCTGGTAGGCGCCACTGTGCGTGATCTCGATGATGCCGCCGGGGCCGCAGTGCCCCGACCGCCGCTCACCCCGCCAGTTGTTGTACGCGTCCATGATCCGCTGGTACGTCTGGCCGGGGCCGACCCGGTAGACCGCCGAGGCCGTCGGCGTCTCCCGTTCGCGGGGGTACTCGCCGCCGCCCGTGTCGTCCGAGAACGCGTAGTGGTAGGTGACCCACACGCCCTGCCGCGGCGCGGAGCGCGACCCGAAGGCGATCCGGCCGAGCGCCGGGTCAACGGCCACCTGCCCGCGCTTGGGGCGGTAGCGCCAGTCCGTCAGATCAGCCACCACGATGTCGGACAGCGGCACAGGCTCGTCCTGACCGTCGCGCCAGATCGTGAAGCTCTTGCCCGGCCCGTAGTAGTCCGCGAGCCGGTCGGCGAGCTGCCTGCGCCTGATGTACGCGGGCACATTGTCGATGGTGGCGACATGTGTGGCGGACGGCTCCGGCACCGGCTTGGTCACCAGGGCCGTGTCATTGCCCAGAATCGAGAAGGTGTAGAGGTTACGGGCCCGGTCGACGCAGTACGCGGGTGCCTCGGTCACGTGGTACGGCTTCAGCCGCCAGACGAACAGCCCGACGCCCGCCGGGGAGTAGCCGCCCTGCGTGCGCGCCGAGCCCGCCCGCCGCACATTGACCGACTGCGCGACCGTGCCGAACGGCCCGCCCGCCAGATCCAGCGCCGCCCCTTCCCGTACATCCACGAGCCGGCCCCGGTCCCGCCGGCGCACGTCGACTGCCTCGGTGCCCGATCCGTACAGCTTCACCGGCTGCTGGTGGGAGACGAGCCGGGAGAACTCCACGGCCCGCGAAGGCCATCCGGCGACGTCCTCGGCCAACTCCTCGAGCAGGGCGAGGGATCCCTTGCGCCGTCGGCTGGCGACCGTGGCGGCCACATCGCGGCGCGGTGCCAGGGCCTCGGCGAGGCGGCTGCGCGAATCGTCCCCGTCCGCGCCCTCAAGGCCCCTGGCCTGCACCCGTTCGTAGCCCGGCAGCGGGGTGTAGCCGACCAGATCGCCGAGATACGGCAGCACCCACGGTGCCGCGGTCTCCACGAACCAGTCCTCGTAGTTCTGCTCGACGCCGTCCCGCACCCGGTCGACCTGCTCGGCGATGACCGCGAGCAGGGCGCGCAGGGGCTCTCCTCCTGCCTTCGGCGAGAGGTGTCCTGAGCCCTCCGCGTCCCGCAGGCGGTGCCACTGCGGGAGCAGTTCCGCGAGACCGTCCGGTTCCCTCGTCATGTGGTGACCTCCGTCAGAATCAGCGTGTCCGCTACATGCGGGGAGAGCAGGGCGAGCTGTGCGGGCCGGATGCCGCGGAAGACGAACACCGCCCGGCCCTTCTCGAGCCGCCGGGTATCGGTGATGTCCGGGTTCAGCCGCAGCAGTTCGGCCAGCGGGATGCCGTACCGGGCGGCGATGTGGGTGAGCGTCTCACCGCCCTCGGTGGTGACGCGGTGCACGTCCTCGTCGTACTCCGCGAGCCTGGCCCCGACAGCGGTACGGGGCTCGGCGAGCTGTTCCCCGAGGCGCGTCAGCTCGTCGGGCGTGACGGAAGCAGGCACTCCGGTGAAGACATCCACGTCCATGTAGTCGACACCGGGCACCTTGTGGGCGGTCGCCAGCACCTGAGACAGCCGAACCGGACGGCCCAACTCGCGCTGCCCGCTGCCGAATTCACGCAGCAGCGCCTGCCGCAGCCGGGGCTCCACCACGGTCCAGGTGTGGTCGCGGGCGACCTTCACCTTCGCCGCGAGCAGCAGCATCACCAGCTCGCGCACGTCGACTCGGACCGGCAGCCGCGAGTCGCCGTACTCGGCAAGCGAGGAGCGCAGCGCGCGCAGCACGTCGGAGTCCTCCGCGATCGCGATGTCGTCCACCCCGGCGACCGTCACATGCAGCACCCGCCGCCGGCCGTCGAAGATCTCGCGCGCCGCCGCCCGGCCGATGCCGGCCCGCGAGCGGGCGAAGTCCTCGTAGTCCGTGACGGACACGAGCCGGTCGAGCGCGGAGACCGCGAGCGGGATCGTGCGCCGGGTGAGACCCGGACCGTCGGCGTCCGCGCCGCCGCTCGCGGGCTGCGGGTTGGTGACGGCGGTGACTCCCAGCGGCCGGGTGATCGCCTGAGTGATGCGGTCGGCCCGGACGTTGGCGGCCTTGCCGGTGCCGAAGCGGTACCGGGCCCGGACGTTCTCCTGCCCGGTGGGCAGCCTCGCGCCGTGCACCCCGTCGCCGAAGGTGACGGTCGTACGTCCGTCCCCGGCCGTCCCGGACACATAGACCCGCTCGCGCGGCCCACGCCCGGCCAGACTGTCCACCTCGTGCCACAGCAGCCCCTCGACGCGCACCTCCAGCGTGGGCGTCGCGCCCAGGGGATTGTCGGCGGGCAGCCAGGTCAGCGGCGACTGCCAGAGCGTGAACGTCTGGTTGGTCCGGTCGGCGTCACCGCTGCCGATCGGTTCGTCGCGGCTCTCGCCGTGAGTCGCCGGGACCACATTGCCCTGGACGCGGACCGTGTCACGGCGGTAGCGGTAGGCCAGATCCGTCGTGAGCGTCAGCTTCGTATGGACATGGTCACCCGGCAGCCGCGGGTCGAGCTCCTGCTCCACCGCGGCGATCACGGCCAGTTCGGTGCCGCGCACGCCGGCCGTGTTCGGGATGTCGGTGCGCTCGCCCGACACCACCAGATGACGACCCGGCCGCAACCCGTCGTACAGCTCGGCCAGTTCGAGCTCATTGCCGTGCACGTCCTCGCCGAGCGGTTCGTCGGCCAGTCGCAGCGCCTCGCCGCCCGCATGCACGGTGGCGTCCCGGATCGTGGAGAGCAGCACGTCGTGCTCGTCCAGCCAGGGCTCGGCGAGGGTGAGCTCGGTGCCGCGGCCCGTGATCCCGTAGTTGGTGTACGCGGCGGTGCGCACGGCGGTGACACGGGTGGTCACGAATGCGAGCTTCTTGTCGCCGGGAATCCCGTCGGGTCCCTCGGCGCCCTTGCGGGGACGCTCGATCGCGACCCAGCTGCCGACGGCGATGCCGTCCTGTACGGAATCCAGCGGCAGGACATGGCGGTTGGCCTGCTCCGGCACGGTGGTGATGCCGACCTCGACGTTCGCCGGCTCGCTGCCGACCGTGTACCGCACGGTCACCTCGAACCCGCCGTGTGTGACCTGCTTGTGCTCGCCGGGAGAGAGCAGCCAGTTGAGAGGCTCGCCGTTGTGCACGGCCACATGCACCCGGCCGTCCTCGGCGGGCCGGGACACGAAAATGGTGCGCTCGGGCAGCCCGGACGTGAACTGTGCGGTGACACCGGGCTCCTGAGAGTCTGCGGGACGCCTGGTCAGCCAGCTCAGATCGTGGTCCTGACCGACCCTGGTCTGCAGCAGGACCCGTCCGGGCCCCAGGCCGAAGCTCGTCTCGGCCGGCAGGTTCTCCGAGCGCTGAACCGAGTTTCCTGTCTCGATGTGCTGGAACTCGGCGCGTACCGGAACGCGGCCCGCCGTGTCGTACACGACCCGCATCGTCGTCAGCGCGGATCCGGACAGCGGCCAGTCGGTCTGCCGTACGACCCGCCCGCGGTCGTCCTGTACGGGCTTGAGCGGCGCCGTCGCCCCGAACGGAGCGGCGGTCACCCGCATCGCCTGCAGCTCGCGCAGCAGCGCGGGCACGACGGGGGCGGCCTGCCGCCACGCCGCGTACATCCCGTCCGCGACCCGCGGATCGAGCGCGGACAGCAGCTGCGCGCCCAGATCGGAGCCCGCCGCGAAGTACCGGCCCGGATCGTGCGACAGCGTGCGCGCGCCCGACGGGGGCCGCACAACGCGGGTGCGCAGCGCGGGAAGTACGGCGCCGAGCGCCCGCATGGCAGGCGAGACGGAGTCGGCCGCGGGGCGCGGAGGTTCGGGGCGCGAGGGCTCCAGCTCGGCCGCGCGCTCCATCAGCTCCCCAATCACGGCCTCCAACTGCTCGAACCAGGCGGTGACTTCCTCGTACGGGGCGGCGATCGCCTGCGCCTCGGCGAGCCGATCGTGCGGCTCGCCGAGCCGCCCGGCGAACTGCGCGGGTGTCTTGATCCCGTCCAGATCGGCGCGCAGCGGCGCAAGCACCTGCGTGTCGAAGGCCTCGATGATCCGGCTGACAGGACGCGGATTGGGGTTGTCGGGGGTGGGCTCGCCCTCCTCCACCTCCCGCTCGTCCTCGGTGATCCACTCGCGCAGCTCCGCCACCAGCTCGGTCAGCGACGGCGGCGCGGACTGCGGCAGCCCGATCGCGATCACATCGTCGTCCCGGTCGATCCGGACGCGCGCCACCGGCAGCAGCAGCCGCTGTCCGGCTGCGTCCTTGCCGGCGTTCTTGCCGGCGTTCTTGTCCGCGCCGAAGACGAAGAGCAGTTTGTCCCCGGTCTGCAGGGACGTACCGGTCCCGGAGACGAAGATCTCGGACTGCTTGCGCAGATCCTCCGGGGTGAGCAGGGCCGGCCGTCGGCGGCGGACCGCCAGTTGGTTCCAGGCCCAGCGGGCGACGAGGTCCTCGCTGGTCTCGAAGGCCTGCGACTCCTCGTCGGAGGTGGTGGGCACGCTGTTGCTCCGCGCGCCGCGCGGGATCAGCACCGGCACGTCCTCGGCCCGCGGATCCCGGTCCAGGGTGTAGGCGAGATGGGTGTCGGCGGCGATTCCGGGCCGCGGCCGGTGCCCCACAAGGCGCCCGAGCAGGGCCAGCGAGCGATGCTCGTCGGCGGTGCGCAGATAGCCCTCGTCGGCGATGCGCTCGGAGTGGAAGGTGAGCAGGTCGCCGACGACCGCCCAGGAGTCGAGCAGCCCGATCGCCGGATCGTCCGGGGTGCGGACGGTCAGCCCGCGCAGCGCCGGATAGGCGGGGGACGCGAGCCGGTCGAGCATGGCCGCCAGGAACGAGCCGTACTCTCCCACCCGGTAGTCCAGGGCGGTGCGCCCCGGCGGGTTGTACAGGGCTTCGGGCGCGTGGCGTTCGTCGTGTCCACCGCAGCCGCAACCACAGGAGCCGCTCATCGGGCACCTCCGCCGAGCTCGATCGACAGCCGGCCGAACTCCGGCCGGTCGGGGTCGTTGTCGCAACGCGCGATCTCCAGCGGGCCGAGCCGCAGCACGCCTGCCTCCAGTGCCGTGTCATCGAGTGGATCTTCATGGAACAGCCGGCGCAGCCGGGTCACCGTTACGCTCTCCACGCCCTGGACGGCCGCGGCCACGGCCACCAGGCGGCTGAGCCGCACCGGTTCGCCGAAGCTCAGCGCGTCGGGGTGGAAGAAGCCGATCCGTCCGCCGGACAGCCGACGGCTGCCCAGCAGCCGGTAGAGCTCGGCGAGGATCTGGCCGTGCTGATGGCCGGGCGCGGCACACACCGTGAGCGCGATGTCCAGCGGCACCGACCTGGCCGGTCCGACCACCAGGTCGTGGCCGATCCGGCGGTAGCTCTCCAGCGCGTACGACACCGAGTCGAGCAGCTCCGGGGAGGCATCCCCCGTGCCCTGCGCGTCGACGGCGACATGCGCTTCCTGCACACTGCCGGTCCAGCGGATCTCGGCCGCCGCCCGCTGCACGCCCGGCAGTTTCGACGCCAGCGCCGCGTAGTCGTCGGCGGTGACGGCCCGCAGCCGGGTGCGCTTGAGGTCGAGTGGCGCCAACTGCCGTACCTGCTCGATCGGTTCGGGCTCGGTGCCGCCGACGGCGGGCAGCGGATTGCGCACGCCCGCCACCGGCGTCGGGTCCCCGGCGTCCGAAGCCTGCGGATCACGGCACAGGACGAGGTGGTTGATGGCCTCCGCGCCCACATTGCCGGCCGTGCCCCCGCCGAGCCGGTAGTGCAGCTCGAGCCGGGCGCCCGGCCGCGGACGGGCACCGTGCCGCCCGTCCCCGAACCGCAGCGCGATCCGGCCGTCGTCCTCCAGCTCGCCGACGAAATGCCGCTCGCGCGGACCGGAGTCGAGCAGATCCCGCTTCGGAGTCCACAGCTCGTCGCCGTCAGCGATCGTCACCGCGGGCAGGGCTGCCCGCGGATCCTGTACGAGCGCCGCGGCAGGCCCCCGCAGCGCCGGCTCGTCCGGGTCGAGCCCGGCCGCGTACTGAGGACCCCAGGTGTGCGTGATCTCCCACGCGACACCGTCATCGAGCACCGAGCCCGCCCGCGCCCGGGCGCTCAGCACCTCGATCCGGCGCAGCTTCGCGGCCATCAGCCGCTCGCTGCGGTGCAGCAACTCCCGCAGCGCGCGCACCGGATGGCGGCGCAGCTCAAGCCGTTCCAGCACCCGCAGCCCGAACAGAACGGTCAGCTCGGCGATCTCCTCCTCGGTGAGCCCGTCGCAGTCGCGGGCGCTGCGCCACAGCTCCACGAGCCGCTGCCGGACCCGGCCCGGAATCGCCGCAAGCCGCACGGCCTGCCCGGCCGACACATGGCGCGGCTCGGGGAACGGCACGGACTGGACGACCGGGGAGCGCTGCAGCAGCGGCCGCAGGCGCGGCCGGATGCCCGGGTAGACGACCTGCGCCAGCAGCGTCTCGAGCGCCTCGGCCTGGGCGTACGCGGTGCCCGGCACGACCTTCTCGCGTCGTCGGCCCGCGAGTTCCAGACCGAGACCGGCGCGCCCGGTCGCGTCCTCGCCGACGACGGTGAACAGCTCCCGTATCTGATCGGCACTCAGCACCTGCCCACAACGGGTCTGTTCCAGGCGGGAGTTGATCAGACCCGCAGCTGCGTTCCCTTCATCGCCGTCCCAGCAGCCGAAGCCGGACGGATCGCAGGACCCGAGGACGGCCGGCCCGGGCGGCACAGTGACCGTCTCAGGCGCTGAGCCACAAAACGTCAGCGACCGGCCGTGGTCGACCAGCGCGACATTGCCACGGGCCACGCTCACATCCTCCACCGGCTCGCACCCCGGGCCGCCGCGCGTCGACAGGCAGACAGGGAAGGCGAGCGCGTCCTCAGGAGCCCAGGTGACCTCCAGGACAGGCTGGTCGGTCAGCCGGTCCACGCCCGGGGTGACGGAGGTGAGGCGTACGGCCTGACGGTGGGCCGGGTCGGCGTCACCCGGCGTACCGGATCGCGCCCCCAGCACCTCCTCGATCAGCAGCAGATCGCCGGGGGAGAGATCCAGCGTCCTCACGGCGCACTCCTCGTCCGCCCAGGCATCCCGCAGCGTCGCCGCGGTGGCCCCCTTGGGCAGCGAGCACACCTCGTCGCCCCAGGTCCAGAAGCGGATGGTGTTGTGCTCGGGGCGCAGCACCAGCGGCGCTCCGCCGACGACCGGCTCGAACACCTCCACCGAGCCGCGCTCGTCGAGCACGGCCAGATCCCGGTCGTCGATGACGGTGCCGATCTCGGGCCGGTCGCGCGGCCCGAGCGTACGGACGTCGACCGCGGCGAAGCGGAAGGTGCCGGGCGCCAGCGTCAGCGCCCGTACGGTCTCGAGCGCGACGAACGCGCGCGCGTTGACACCGTCGTGCATCGGGTAGTCGATGAGCCGTACATGACGGCGCACCGAGACCCGGCGGCGTGCCGTGTCGAGATACGCCTCCGTCGCGACCGCGTCCTGCTGGTAGCTGATCCGGTCCGCGGTGTGGGCGAGCAGTTCGACCAGCGTCGTGCCGAGGTCGGCGGCATTGCGCTCGACCCAGTCCGGGGTGGTCAGCGCCAGCCGGTCCAGAATGAGGCGGCGGATCGTGTCGTAGTCGCGCGCGGTGTAGTCGATGACCGGCGCGGGAGCGTAGTCGGGCGGGCAGTCCGGCTGCTCGTCCTTGCAGTCGAAGGGGGTGGGGCAGTCGGGCCGGAACTCGAACTCGGCCGAGAAGTACCGCTGGTCGAAGCCGGGAAAGGGCTCGGTGCCCGGCCGCCCGTACGGATCCGTGTCCACGACCGAGAGCCGGTAGCGGGTAGGGGCACCCTCAGCGGCAGCCGGGGGAGTGTCCCCGGTCCGGTCCAGCGTGACATACAGCCGGTCGTCGAGCTCGGGATCCTCCTCGCGCTCGACGGACAGCTCCACGGCTTCCATGGCCGTGATCCGGCGGCCGCCGTCGATGCGTATGTTCTCCGGGCACAGCCCGTGGGGCGCCTTGCCCAGGAAGGTGACGGTGAGGGTCAGCCCGTCGTCACCGACCTCGACCGCGTCCACACCGCCGAGCTGCGCCGCCCGGACCCTCGCACGCCTGCCGTCCGTACGGCATACCAACTCCTTGCTCGTACCGCTCATGCCGGACCGCTCCCCTCGAACACCTCGTCGCGCCGGCTCGCGGTGGAGCGCACCACGTAGCGCAGATACACCCGGACCACGTTCTCCTCGCTCACCACGTCCAGGGCTTCCACCTCGATCAGTTCGCCCAGCCAGCGCTGCAATGAGGCCTGCACCGACAACTCCAGGGCGGAGGCCAGCTCGGGGCTGTTGGGCGTGAAGACCAGATCGAGCAGTCCGCATCCGAAGTCGGGGCGCATCACGCGCTCGCCGGGGCTGGTGAACAGCAACTGCTCGATGAGGTCGCGCACATGCTCGTCGTAGGCGGCATGCGCGGTACGTCCCCGCCGGTCGGTGCGGAAGGGGAAAGCGATGTCGCTCCTCGTCGTCCTCGTCCTCACCGGGATGACACCCCCCGCGTCGCAGCGGCGACGACCGGCGGGCCCTGCGGCACCAGCGCGGCGCTGAAGCAGAGCGCGGACGTGCTGTCCATCAGCACGGGCGAGCCGTCGATGAGCACGCTGTCGCGGTGCGGCGTCCAGCGGACGGTGGCGCACGGATGCGGCACACCGTCAATCGTGTGACGGCAGCCGCTGACGACGAAGACATCCGCCGCGGTGGGCACTTGATGGCCGTCGATCCGGACGCCGGCCGACGGGGCGGAAGCGGGCACGACCCGGCCGCCGTGCGGGCAGCTGATCGCCGACCCGCCGTTCACGAGATTCCCGGACAACACGATTCTCCCCGTTCCATTGGTCCCTTTGCTCATCGCTTCCTCGGCACGATCAGCCGGCCCTCGTTGATGTTGACCTCGTCCCCGATCAGCACGATGGACGCGCCCTTGCCGTTGCCGATGGTCACGCCCTTCTCGTCGATCTGGATGTACGCGCCGCCCTTGGCCTCGAGCAGAATCCCCGTGCCGCCGGGCACGTCCGACATCACCAGCTTGTGATCGCCCGGCGTCTGGATCACCACCGGCTGCGAGCCGGGCAGCTCCGCGGCCGCGCGTGGCGGCAGCTCGGAGGCGTCCCCGTACCAACTCCCGGTCCAGATGGGGAAGCTGGGATCCCCCTGCTCGAACTCCATCCACACGCCCGCGCCGATCTGCGGGACGACGTACTGGCCCGCCTGCCGCCCGGTGAACGGCAGGCAGGGCAGCGCCCAGGTGGAGGCCTCGTCACCCAGCACGTCCGGGACCTGGGCCGTGATCCGGCCCAGCTTGAGCGGATCCTTGTTGTCGATCACCCGCCCCCGGAACTTGCCGAGAAACCGGTTGTTCGGTCCTGCAGCCATGCGAAGTTCTCCTGGTCTTTACGTCTTACGGACGCACTGTCCCGCTGCGGGCGATCAGGCCCTCGCGGGAGAGCGTGAAGTTCTGCTGGTACGAGCCGGGGCGCAGATTGTGGGTGACGGACTTGACGTAGTAGTCGCCGTCGTATGTCACGCCTGCTCCGCGCACGCCGACCAGCTCGCGCGGCCGCAGCACGTATCCGTGCCGGTTGACGTCGAGCTGCCCGGAACCGGAGATCGCGTCGGCGGAGGTCGCGGCGCGGCCCAGCATCTCCGCCTGGGCCTGTTCCAGGGCCTTCTTCGCGGTCCCGGAGAGCGTCTTCCGCTTGAGAGCGGGCGAGGCGCGGCGGCCGAGCGGCGGGCGCAACGGGCTGATGTCGGGCTGAGGCAGGAGCCGCGAGTCCCGCGTCCGGGGGTCCTGCCAGCGCGCCTGCGGCTCCTCGCGCGCTGTCCCGTCGTACGCGAAGGTCAGCTGGTCGACGGTGGAGTTGACGTCCATGTTGACGTTGAGCGCGTGCTGGCGTTCGCCGAGGCGCTGCTCGGGCCCCCAGAAGGCCGTGGACCGACCGGGGGTGGGCCCGGGGTCGAGGTAGAAGGTGTAGCCGTTCGCTCGGGCCAGCTCGTTCACGTACTGCAGATCGGTGCCGGTCTGGTAGTCGACGCGCACCTGCTCGTGGGGCGGCTGGTGCACCTGCTCGCGGAAGATCCGGGGGGTGATCCCGTAGTCGGCGTACTTCTGGAGAATCCGCTCGACGCGCTTGGAAGGGGCCAGATTCGGATACCGGTCGGTGCGCTCCTCCAGGTCCATGAGCAGGGTGAGATCTTCGCCGGTGACGGTGAGGGTGGTCTGCCCCGGGACATTGCTCGCCCCCACCTCCTGCCGCACGATCAGCCCGTCCAGGACGACCGTGGGGGTCCCCTTGACCGAGGTGATGGCGATGACCCGGGTCTTCGGGTCGAAGAACCCCTCGGGCAGCAGCCGCTGAGTGATCAGCCCACGTTTGGTCAGGTCGAAGGCGAGCTGGAACCCGCTCCGTTCGCCGGCGGTCATCGTGATCTGCGCGGACAGCAGTGCCTCGGTCACCTCGGACGGCACGGGGCGGGTGAGCTTGGGACCCATGCGCAGGGTGAGATGTACGGGCCCGTTCCCGATGGGCTCATCAGCCATGGAATCCACCCGGCAGAGGAATATCGATCTCCTGCCCCGGTTCGGCAGTCAGTTCGCCCGGGTCGAGGACGGGGTTGGCGTCGGCGATCTGCCACCACTGGCCGGGGTCGCCGAAGTAGCGCTGCCCGAGGTGGTCGAGCCGCTCACCGCTGTTCACGGTGTGCGGCGCGGTCTCCTCGGCATCCGCGCTGAGCGGTGGCAGCAACCGCCGCTTGGTGTAGCGCACTTCGGTGCCGTCGGGCAGGCGATGCACGCCGATCTCAGCGTCGTGATACCGGCTGGTGCGAGGGTAGGGGTGGGCCCCGGGTATCGCGTCCAGCGCATTCTCATAAGGATCAATCACGTTCTACAGCCCCCGTCCGAGCCCAAGTTCCGCCAGCCGCCCACCTCTTGCGGCCCTGGCCAGCCGCTCCTTCTGCGCGAGGTGGGCCAGATACAAGTCGGCCCCGCGATGCCCGGCCGGCAGGTCGCTCACGCTGAGAACCTTCATGCCGATGCCGAGGCTTGCCCGTATGGGGTTGAGGTTGACGTCGAACGCCGACTCGTTGATCGACAGCTCGGTGAGCCGCACGGGCATGACGCGCTTGCTCCCCCATGTGAAGAGCGTCAGCGGCATCTCGATCGGGCTGATCTCGATGGTGCCCTTCTTGGAGAGGCGGCTCGCTTCTCGCAGTTGGGCTGTGGTCGGCTGCACGAGCATCTCGAGGGTGGCCAGCTGGGGGTGAATCCCGTCGGGAGCGGCGACCTCGAACTGATCGGTGGCGTCGATCTCGGCGGTGAACTTCCAGCTCTCCTCAGCCGGCCCCTTGAGACGCAGCGCCTCGTTCCGATCCCCTCCGCTGCCACCTCCACCGCTGTCACCGCTTCCGCCGGCGGCTTGGGGGGCTAGGGAGCGCTCGAGGGTGTCGGGGTTGAACTGGAGGACGATGATGCGTTGGGGGGTGCCGCGCTCGGGGTCGACGACGACGATGCCGGAGCGGATGGGCTTGGGTATGTCTGCGTAGCGGGTCACAGGCGTTCCTCGAGACGGGCGCGGAGGTCCGTGTAGTCGTGGTCGGGGAAGAGCCCGGGAAACACATCGAGCATCTCTTGCATGTCGTCCGCGACCTCGATGAAGTCGTCATCCTCGAACGAGACATCACAGAACAAGTACTGCCAGCCGATCGTCCCCTTGGTGATAGCCAGGGCCTCAAGATACTGGCAGTAGTCGACGTCCAGCTTGAATCCGCCCACGTGGAAGTAGTGGTGCCAGATCTCCGGGTTTGGCGTGCCCGGACGCAGGCGCAGCGCTGTGAAAGCTCCCGTGCCGCTCTCGGGCTGATCGTCTATGACCCGAAATTCCCGGTACAGCTCCTTTTCGGCCGACGTCAGACTGTCCAGATCCGTAGGGGGAGCTTCGGTGGTCGCGACGTCCGACATATGCATCACATTGAACTCACCGGAGAGTCGATTGGGTGATGTCTCAAGACGCCAGCGGGCCGAAATTCGCCCGAAGCGGAGAAAGCATGTCTTGAGCCGTGGATCCAGGACGACACCGGTGGTTTCGGTGAAACCGGCAAATGTCGCGTCGACATCCGCGCGCGCCGGGTCGACAGCTCCGGGTTTCGCCGCGTGGATGCGGATGTCAGGTGCTCCCTGCAGTTCGCCCAGCACGTTCTGCAGACGCTGTTCACCTGCTGTCAGATCACTCATGGGATGCTCCGTTCAGTCGGAGATCGCCGGCGCGGCCGTCAATAGGAGATCAGTCCTTCGATGTGTCGCGCACGGATCTTGCTCTTGACATCCTTGAATTCGCCCAGCAGTGGGCTGCTGGTGCTGATCAGGTGCTTCTCCAACCTGTCGTTCAGGTTCCTGACGTTGCGGAACCTCTTCCGGGCAGCGACCTTCTTGATCTGTTTGACCATCGCGGTGGAAGCACCAAAGTACTTCTCGTAATTCAGGTCCTGCTCACTCTGGTTGTTCACCTCGATACGGTGCGGCAGAGGGACGCCTTCGTCGAATCCATTCGGGGAAGTGCTGATTGGCTTCCTTTCCTTCCACGTGCCACCCGATTTGTAGTGGTAGTTCCACCTCGTGGTGACGTGCTCCGGGAAGAACTCATGTGGATTGGTGCGGAACTTGACCCGAACGGTGTACCAGATCGCCTTCCCTTCCTGCTTCCTCGCCGTGTTCGCTTGTTTCTCGACACGATGGTGGAACCGGCTGTTGACGCCGGTGTAAGCCGGCACCAAGTTGGAGCCCGAAGCCAGACCGCCCAGCGGCCAGGGCAACAAGTGCATCTTCACGAAGTGGTTGGGCTGCTTGGAGAGGGCACCGCTCCACCCGACCGGATTGGGCGGAACCTCCTTGGCCTTGTCTGCCGTCTCACCCCGTGGCATGTCCTTCTGCAGGTAGAAGGCCTTGAAACTCTTCGCCCGCACGTTGTCCACGAACGGCGGAAACACCGGCGGCGGCAGCTCGTCGTCCTTTGCACCGCGCTCTTCGAGGAACCGGGCCAGCTTGACCATCAAGTCACGCAGCCGCGCGTACTCCCGCGAGCGAATATCCGTAGGGATCGTCCGTTTGCCACTGCGTTCAGTCGAGAGGCGGGGCGACATTTTGTTCTGCATGCCGTCGACCTTCTGAGCCAGCGCCTCGGCCTTGCGCAGTGCCTCCTCCTGCGACGTCTTCTCGGAGCCCTCGGCCATGGAGCCGAGTTCGGTGCGCCACGCGGCGAAGAAGGCGGCCATCGACTGCTGCACGCTGCGCACGGCAAGGTCGGCGCTCTTGGTACGCCCGTCGAACAGCAGCGTGTGGACTTCGTCGTTCTCCATGCGGAACCGCACCTCTGGCAGCGGAGGTGCCTGGTTCCGGGTATCGTCTTCGCGCCGCCTGTCCTTCCGTCGCCGACTGTCATCGCGCCGATCCCTCGACCAATCCCGGTCGTTCCTGCGCCGCCACTGGTCCCGCAACCTGCGCAACCGGTCGTTCAAGCGGTTGCCGACCTTGCGGCGGGCTTTACCGAAGACCCTGCCGGTGGCGCGGCGGGCCCTGTTGACGGCCGACTTGATGGTCTGACGGGCGCGTCGGACGCGGTTGCCGGGGCGGCGGTCCTTGTCGCGGTCCCGGTCCGTGTCTCGCCGGCGGTCGTCGGATCGTTTGTCGTCCGGGCGACGGTCCTCGGGACGGCGGCGCCCGTCCTCCGTACGGCGCTTGTCGTCCTGGCGGCGGCCGTCGTCCGTACGCTTGTCGCCGGGACGGCCCCGCCCGGGGCCACGACTGTCCGCACGGTCCGTGTCGGGCCGGCGGCGTGACGGCGCGCCGGGGCCATCGTCCTTGTCCTTGCGTGTGCGCTGCTCCGCGTCCCGCATCCGCTTTCGCGCAGCGTTGACCTCACGGCCATCCTCGCGACGCCGCTCGTCGTCGCGGCGCTTTTTCGGGCGAGTGGTGTGCGAGGGGCGCGACTTCTTCTCCGGGGAGGAACGCTTGCCGGGCCGCGGCCTCGACGGCGGACGGGACGTCTTGTCGGAGGAAGGCTTGCCCGGGGCGGGGCGGTCGTCCGAGCGGTCCGACGGGCGGTCGGTAGGACGGTCCGGGTCCGGTGACCGGTCGTTGGTCGCCGGGGCAGTGTCCTTCGGCTTGCCCGGTGCGTCCGGCGGAGGGGTGTCAGAACCGTCCGGCTTGTCCTTCTTCTTGCGGAGGTTCTTCAGCATGTCACCGAGCTTCTCGGCCACCTTGCCCATGAACTTTCCGACGCCCTCGATCAGGAACTCGTAGATCAGCTCCAGCAGGGCGACGATACCCGCGGCCACCGCCTTCGCGAAGGGCTGTGCGCCATTGCCGCTCTTGACCGACTTCAGGAAGTCCATGAACGCGCCGAAAGCTGCGAGGATTTCACTCAGCGCGCCCCACGCCGTCTTCAGGGCGTCGATGATCGCCATGACCCAGCCGGCCCCGGGAATCAGCTTCGCGACGACCTTTTCCACCACCAGCACGCCGATGATGACCGGGAGTTGGGGCAGCGCCTCGTCCCACGCCATCTGAGCCATCTGCTCGACGGTCACCCCGCCGGAGATCAGCTCCTGGAACTGGTCGATCGGGATCCCGATGATCTCCTGGACCTTCTGGTTGAACCAGGCCTTGACCGCGCTCGTGACCTCGTTGAAGAGGTGGTCCCTGGCACCGGTGTCCGCGGCGGCGCCCGCCTTGCTGATCCAGTCGCCGGGGTCGGAGACGATGTCGTTGAAGATGGCCGCCCACTCACCGAGGCCCTCCACTACGGCGGCACCGAACTCCAGCGCCCCGACGGCAGCGGTCTCGGCGACCTCGACAGCCGCCAGCATGCCGGTCTCCAGGATGTCGAGCCCGGCGAGCAGCGCCCCGCACAGTCCGTCGAGCAGCTTCCCCGCGATTTCCTTGAGCCCGTCCGCGAACTGGTTGACCTTCTCGACGGCCCAGTCGCGCGCGCCATCGATGGTGTTGCGCCACTTGTCCCGCATCGCCGGGTAGTCGGCGAGGAGTTCGTCACCGAGAGCGATCAACGCGTCGGCGAACTTGTTGATCTTGTCGATCACCCAGTTGCGCGCGTCGTCGATGAGTTTGAAGACCTGCTGCTTGAACTTGTCAATGAGGTCGGTGACGATCTGCCGCGCCTTCTCGAAGACGCTCTTGATGGCGTTCTTGAGATCCTCGAAGAACTGCTTCAGCTTCTCGATGGCGTCTTCGAGCCAGTTGTCGGCGTCGTCCTTTCCCTCCTCCTGCTTCTTCTCCGCCTCCTTCTCGGAGTTGGTCTGCTCGTCCGTGATCTTCTTGTTGTCGTCCTCGGTGCGCTTGTCGACGTCCTTGTCGGTCTCCTCTTCCTTGCCCTTGATGTCCTTGCGGACCTCGTCGTGCTTCTTGCCCTTCTTGCCGTCGATCTCCGAGGTCTTGTCGTCCTGTTCCTTGCGCCACTCGGCGCGGGAGTCGGAGATGTCGGAGCGACCCTTGTCCCGGGCGTCGGCTTGCTTCTTGCTGCTGGCGTCTACCTCGCGCTTCAGGTCCTGGTCGTGCTTCTGCCGGTCGTCCTGCGCCTTGTCGTCCTTGGTCTTGCGCTCCTGCGACATCTTCTGCCGGCCCTCGCCGAAGCCGGCCTGGATCTGCGGACCGCGGTCGTGCTCGGCCACGGCGGACGCGGACTCGATCGGCACCCCGCCGCCGGGCATCGTGCGGCCGGCACCCTTGGCGTTCTTGCCGTTGCCGCCGGGCACCTTGCCGGTCAGGGTCTCCTTGGGAACGTCCGGATAGATCTGGTCCTCGCCCATCGGGCGGGCCGCATCCTCCCGGCCGGAGCGGTGCAATTCCGACTTCCGCTCGTCGAGCTTCTGGCCCTGTTCGTCGGTGCGTTGGGGGTCCGAGTCGTTGTCCAGCGGGAGCCTGGGGGCGTTGCCCACCTTGGCGTTCTGCAGGCCCTCGTCCTTCGTCGGGAGCCCGAGGATCGAGTCGATCAGGTCGTCGAGCGGCAGGATCTCCTTCAGGAGCTTGCCGAAGAGCTGCGCGCCGATCGTGACGGCGATGTCCCACCAGCTCGGCTCAGGCACGTTCGCGCCCGGAACTTCGCCTTCCGGCTTCTGCTCGCCGGCGATCTCGGGTGTCTTGCCCGGAGCGGCCTCGGTACGGGCCACCTTGGCGTTGGTGTACGCCCCCGGCGCCGATCCCGTCGGGCCACCTGGCACTGTCCGCGGGGAGCCCGACGGGCGCTGCTCCTTCGGCGGCGCCTTGCGCAGGACAGTGCGCTCCTTGTCGACCGAACGGCCGACCGCGCCGTTCACTCCCTTGAGCGTGTCCAGCATCTGATGTGGCTTCAGGCCCGAGGCCGTCGCCAGTCCCGCCTCCGGCGTGGCGTTCGAGACATCCGGTGCAGCGGCTTCCTTCTTGGGCTTCGCCGGGGCGGATGCGCCTGCCCTGGCACCGCCGCCGCGTGTCGGCGCGGGAGCGGAGGACGAGCGACTGCCGCTGCCCCCACCGCCTCCGCCGCGGCGCGCGTTCCGCGCGACTTGCCGTGCGGCCTGCCGCTTGCTGCCCGACGGCTTGGACCGGGCGGCTGCGCCCGGGGCGCCGGAGCCCGAATCGCCTCCGGCCTTGGGTGTGTTGGTCTTCGCCTCCGTGACGGACATGGGTGAAGGGCCGTTGCCCGACGCCAGTTGCGGAGCAGAGCCGGGCCCTGGTGTGGAGACCTTGTCCGGGCCGGTCTCCGCTCCCGGCGATGTGGCGTTGCCGTTGCCCTCGGTGACGCCCTGGTGGTCAGGGCCGGGGGTTGGCTTGGCGTCGGGAGCGCCCTGGCCAGTGCCAGTGCCGCTTCCGGTGCCGCCGCCGCCCGTTGTGTCCTCGCCCTTGTCGGCCGGCTTGGCGGCCCCCTTGTCCGATCCGGCGCTCGGCTCCGTCTCGCTCTTCGCCGGGGCGCCAGCCGCCTGCGATCCCTGCTTTGCGGTGCCTTCGGCCTGGCCGCCACTGTCCGACTTCTTGCCGGACGCCTGGGACGAACCAGCGTCCTGGGTACGGGCGTCCTCGTCCGCCTTGGCCAGGCGCTCGGTACCGGCCGGTCCGCCGGCCGACGAGGTCGCGCCGGCTCCCGCACCGTCGGCGGTGCGGGCCTCCTCGTCCCTTCGGCGGGCCTCGGCGTCCTCCGCACGCTGCTCCGCCTGCATCTTGTCGCCGATGCCTCCGGCGGATTCCGCCGAGGCCGTCGTGGTCAGCCCGGATGCATCGGCCCCGGTGCCGGCCGTCCCTACTGCTCCGTCCGAACCTAGGTCCTGTTCGGCGGAGGCGCCGCTGAACAGGTCCTGGTCGGCGAGCCCTTGGGACTCGTCGTCCGCTGCTGAACGGGCGGGAGCTTCCTGGGCCGGGGACTCGTCCGGAGCCACCTCCGGCTCCGGTCCGGCGTCCGTGGACGGAAGAGCGGGACGAGAGGCGTTGCCCTTCCTCCGTTCCTCGACGAGGCTCGGGTTCTTCGCAGCCTCCGTGTAGCCCACGAGGTCGATGTCGGGGACGGGCTCGTTGCCGCCAGCGGGTGTGTCCTCGTCGGCGGCCGACTCCTGCTCCGCGGGCTCCGCGTCCAGCCCCAACGGCTCGTCGTCCGCGTCCTGTTCGTTCTCCGGGTCGCCCGCCGGGCGGAACGGGGCGGTGTCACCACCGGACCTGCGCTTCTCGCCGGGTTCGGCACCGCTCTTGTCGACGGGCGACGGGGCGGCCGCGATGTTTCCGGCGACCGCCGACCCCTCGTCCTCACCTGCCCGCTGCTCCCCCGCCTGCCGCTCCGCCTCCTGCGGGGCCTCCTCCTGCCCCCCGGCCTCGTCCCGATCCTTCTCGGCGGCGGCGTCGTCCTGCTTCGCCTCGTCCTTCTGGGCGCTGTCGTCCTGGGCCTTCTGCTGGTCGTCCTGGGCGGAGGCGCTCTTGTTCTCGTGGGCGGAGGCGTCCTTGTCCTCCTGCTGGGACTGCGAGCGGTCCTGCTGTCGTGCCCCCGCCTCCTCCTTGTCCTGCGATGCGGCCTCTTCCGGGGACGTGCTGCCCTTCCCGTCGCCGGCCGCTCCCTCCCGGCCCTCGGTCCCGGGCCGCGCACCGCCGCCCTCGCCTGGCTTCTCCTGCTCGCCCTCCGACCCGCCTCCGGCCCCCTTCCGGCGTTCGCGGGCGTCCGGGATCTCGTCGGCGGACTCGTCGCGCCGACGCTCCTCCGCAATCTCCTCTCCCGCCCCAGGCAGAGCCACCGGCGCCACCGCAGCATCCAGCGGCAGCGGCCCCGCCGCCTCGGTCTCCTCGACGAGGTCCAGCACCCGGTCGAGGACGGGTGCCGGCAGCCGTATCTCAAGTCGGTCGAGCACGAGGTCCTGCACCTGGGGTGCCAGCCGCGCCAGTTGGAGCCGTACCCGGCCCGATCGGTCCTCCGGGTCGCCGCGCAGGGAGCGCAGGACGCCGTTCGCTACGCGGTCGATCAGGGTCGCGGGGTCCAGCTGTTCCATGCGGCGGCGGTCGGCGTCGACCGTTGCGTAGCGCAGCCAGCCGGGCGTCGCCTGCCCCGACTCGACGGCCGCGGCGGGCTCCTCCTCGCGTACGGAATCCCGCAGCGCGGGCAGTACGGAAGCCTGTGCCGCCGACTCCGCCTCGCGCTCGATTGCCTCCTGCGGCAGGCTGACCGCGCCCAGATCGCGGCCGGCGCGCAGGGCGCCCAGGCCGTGCGGGTTCTGGATCGTGTGCAGCAGCTCGTGGGCCAGCAGCCGCTGCCCGTCCACCGTGCCAGGACGGTACGTACCCTCTCGGAAGAAAATGTCCTGACCGACCGCCACCGCGTCCGCGCCCAGCATCTCGGTGAGCTGCCCGGCGTCCCGGTCGGTGTGCAGCCGCACCCGGCTGAAGTCGTGGCCGAGTTGCTCCTCCAGCTCCCGCCGTACGCTCAGATCCAGCGGCTGCCCGGCGCCACTGACGATGTTCTTCGGCTCCGGTGTACGGGACTTGGCCCGCTCCTTGCGCTTGCGCCGCCGTTCGGCCTGGGCCGCCCGGGCGTCCTGGGCCGAGGCGTGAGATGTACTCATCGCGACTCACCCCGACCCGAAAGACCCGCGTGCACCGCCCGCGCCAGCGCCTCGCCGAGCCGCCCCGGCGAGGTGGTGGCGGGCAGCGGCGGCAGCCCGGACAGCCCGTCCAGGGCCCGGCCGCCGTCCGCGGCCAGTGGCACTCCCCGCTCCCGTACGAGCCGGGCCAGCTCAGCTTCGAAGGCGGCCGAGACCCGTTCGGGGTCGAGCCGCTCGAAACCGTCGAGTACCAGCTCACCGATGTCCACCCGAACTGTCCGGGGAGCCTCGTTCAGATCTCTTTTCAGACCCATCCGTGGACCTCCGAGGGCGTCAAGGAGCGGTCCAGCTTGAGGTATTCGGTGCGCGCCGCCTCCAGCATGTGACGCATCTGGAGCCGGTCGCCCTCCTCCGCCGCGAGGAAGGCGCCCGACAGCGCGATATTGCGGATGGAACCGCCCGCCACCGTCAGCCGGGCCAGCAGTTGGGGATCGACGCCCTTCATCGGGGCCCGCGCGGGCAGCACCCGCCGCCAGATCTCGGCGCGTTCGCTCTCGCCGGGGAAGGGGAAGTCGACGACGAAGCGGATACGGCGCATGAACGCGGTGTCCAGCGCCTGCTTCATATTGGTCGTGAGGATGGCGAGGCCGCGGTACGCCTCCATGCGCATCAGCAGATAGCTGACCTCGAGGTTGGCGTACCGGTCATGACTGTCCTTGACCTCGCTGCGCTTGCCGAAGAGGGCGTCCGCCTCGTCGAACAGCAGCAGCGCGCCGCCGCGTTCGGCCGCGTCGAAGACCTTACGGAGGTTCTTCTCGGTCTCGCCGATGTATTTGCTGACCACCTGCGAGAGATCGATGATGAACAGATCCAGGCCCAGCTCCTTCGCCATCACCTCGGCGGCGAGGGTCTTACCGGTGCCGGAGCCGCCGGCGAAGAGCGCGGTGACGCCGAGGCCGCGGCGCAGCGTCGCGGCGAAACCCCACTCCTGGTAGACGGTCGCCCGCTGGCGTACATGCGCGACGATCTCACGCAGGACCCTCAACTGCCGCTCCGCCAGCACCAGATCGCCCCAGGACGCCTGCGGCTCGATCCGCCGGCCCAGCTCGTCCATGCCCATCCGGGCCTCGGTGAGCCCGGCCCGCCAAGCCAGTCCGGTCGCGTCCAGCACGTCCTCACCGGGCAGATCCCGTACGACGGTCGCGCCGGCGGACCGGATCAGATGCGGTGGCAGCGAGAACTGCTCGACGAGATCCTTCAGGTCCTCCTCCGACACCTCCGGCACGGCCTGGAACGCGTCTGCCCACACTCCCAGCTGCTCCTGCGTATCCAGCGCCGGCACGGTCACGCGCTCGCCGCGCGGTCGGTCGGTCTGCCGCGGATCGGGGCTGGAGACGACCAACGGGACGGCGGCGCTCTCGATGAACGCGTCGGTGGCCGCGGCCTGTTCGCGGTCGAGCTCGCCGACCTCGACGAGCAGGGCCGCGGGCAGCAGAATCGCCTCCCGCTGCCAAAGCCGCGCGAGCCGGTCGCGCTCGACGGGGTCGGTCGGCATGTCGTCGGCTGCCATCGCGTACAGGCCGAGTCCGCAGCGGCGGGCGGCCGCGGCTGCGATGTCGGCGCGGGTCCGCAGATCGCCGCCGACCAGCTCGACGCGCAGCGGGGCGTGCGGGCCCGCTCCCGCCCAGCTCGCGGCGACCCGGCTCGCCGCGAGGTCGTACGAGGCGGGCAAAGACTCGGCTACCGGCGTACGGCGCAACAGCCCGTGCAGCCGGGAGTCCAGATAGGGCGAACCGACCAGGAAGTGCAGGATGCGCTCGTCGAGCCGCAGTCGGGAGGTGGTCAGCCGGGTCTCGTCGTCCAGCTCTACGAGCCGCCAGCGGCGCAGCGGGGCGACGGGGGTGAGAGCGCTCCAGTGCGGTTCGCCGAGCGCGGCGAGTGCGAGCGAGAAGGTCGGGTAGGCCCGCTCCGGATCCCCGCAGGCGGCTGCGCACCGGCCCCCGGTGGTGGGGTCGAGCTCGGCGGCTGCGGCGAGCAGGATCACGTCACGCTCGAAGGGGCTGAGCCCGAAGCAGGCGATGAGGGCGTCGAGCGTGGCGACCGGGGGGACGGCGGCGGGCGCGAGGCCGTTCTGGGGTACGCGTTCGTCCGCGCCCGCCCCGGGGTTCTGCCGGCCGGCACGGGCATCGGCGGGGCTGTTGTCCGCAGCCGCGACGCCGCTCCGGCGGGCGGACTGTGCCGCGCCCGCACCGACGGCCGCGACGCCGTCCCGTCGTACGGGTTCTGACGTGCCCTCGTCCCCGCGCGGCCGGTCGGCGGCGTCCTGTCGTACGGCTGCGCCTGCGCCGGCGGTTCCGTTGCCCTCCGGCCGTACGGTCTCTGACGCGGCCGCGCCGGTCCGGGTCCTCGACCCGTTGGGCCTGGCGCCGCGTTGCACGCCATTCGCGTGGGCGTCGAGGCGCGCCAGGACCGACCGTACGGCCGCAGCCAGCGCCTGGCCGTCCGAAGCCGCCCCCGGATCTGCCCCGTCGAACGTGCCCATGCCCTCACCCGCCCCCGTGTTGCGCACCGTGCCTCAGCTCTCCTTGCCGTCAGCGTCCGCGCCCGTGTCCTTGTGGGCACGAGCGGGCGCGGTCCGCCTGGCCGCCGCCTTGGCCGTGGTCCTTGCCGCCGCGGTCCTGCTCGCCGCGCCCTTCGCGGGGGCGGGGGTGGGAGCCTTCGGCGCTCCGTCAGCTTCCGCCTCCACCACCTCCTGACGGGCGGACTCGACCAACTCAGCCCCTGGCGGCGTCGTCGAACTCGGCGGCGTCGTCGAACTCGGTGGCATCGTCGAACTCGGTGGCACCGGCGCGCCGGGCGCCCCGAACGGCAGCACCCGCACCGTCCTTCGCTCCACCGGCTTCGCCGGGACCGGCCGCTCGCGGCCCTCGATCAGGACCAGCGACGCCTGGTACGCCACCGACAGCGTGTACGGGGTCTGGTGCAGCATCCCCCACAGCTTCGACGTCTCGTCGATGTCCATAACCGTCGGCGTGAACCGCACCTTCTGCGGCGACTGGGCCAGATCGCTGCCCGTCAGATACGGACGCTCGGCCGCCAGCTCGATCAATTCCTTCGGCAGGACCGGGATTTCGTGCAGCGTCCGCACCACGCTCCCGATCAGCCGCTGCCCGACCAGCTCCGCCTCCTCCCCGTAGGCGCTGATCAGATAGTGCAGATCCAGTGCCGCGGCAGGGCGCTTGAGCAGCGTGCCGTCCGAGGCGCGCGTCGGCAGGTCGGTGTGGCGCATCGAGGCGTTCGGCGTGACCTGGTACAGGAAGACATTGATGGTCGGCTCGGCGGGCGGCTCGGCCGGTGGCTTGCGGGTATCCACCTTGACCGCGATGTCCGTCTCGGGCCCCAGGTTGTTCTCGATCAGCAGGGCCAGCGCCTGGGTGACGGTCGCGATGGCAAGTGCGTTGCTCATGACGTCAGTCCCTCTTCTCGCCGCGCGACAGATAGTCGTTCAGGGTCAGCGCGGGCGCACGCCGTCCGGTGTGGTCGGCGCGCCCGCTCCCGGCGCCGCTTGCGCCGGGCGGTGGTGCCGCGCTCACTTCGAGCCGGCCGATCTGTACGTGTACGACGCGCTCCGCCGGCCGCGGCGCGCGCCGTCCCACCCCGCTCAGCGCCGCGCCACGAGCGGCGGCGGTGTCGGCGCCTCGCGGCCGGGCCGGAGCGGTGG
>NZ_JAGGOI010000069.1 GCF_018614585.1 Streptomyces sp. ISL-1
CTACGAAATCTGGGGATTGACAAGCTGCTTGTTTCGTCCGTCTGACTTTGCCATGGGCTTCGCCCGGATACTTCGATCTCAAGTCGTCGGAGTGGGGAACCATCATCTACCCCTAGCGGGGCACGCAACTTTAGAGAGGGTCCGTGCCGGACGGGCGGCACGGGCCCTCTCGCACCTGTGGTGACGCACCATGAAGCCCCCCGGGTGCTCAGTTCCAGCCCGTGGGCCACACGTCGCGTGCACACAGGTGTGGCACGGCCGGCACGCCATCTGACCTGGTGAAACGCGAGATGTGCCATCCGCGCCACACGCGAGATCTTCCCGGCGGGGATAGCCGAGTGGCTGATCCGGTGCTGCGGACGTACGTTCAGCGACGAGAGGCGGATTCTCGTATCTGTCACGCACCGAGAGGCACAGCTGTGAGCGAAGACATCTGGGGCTATCGACCGACCGCGGGATATCAGCAGGGGATCGACCTCGTCGGTTACAAGGTCGAAGCCAGCGACGGCCACATCGGCAAGATCGACAAGCACTCCGAAGATGTCGGCTCCTCCTACCTCGTCGTCGACACCGGAGTCTGGATCTTCGGCAAACGGGTACTGCTGCCCGCCGGTGTTATTGAGCGCATCGACACGGCCGCAGAAACCGTCTACGTCAACCGGACCAAAGACCAGATCAAAGACGCTCCCGAGTTCGACGAGGCCAAGCACGCCGGCGAGCCCACCTACCTGGAGCAGTTCCGCCGCTACTACGGCCAGCCGCACATGTAGCAGAGCGAACCCCGGTGCTCGGGACTCCATCCGCAGGAAGGAGTCCCGAGCACGGCGTCACTACCGGGGCGCCTCGCCCGCCCCTCGCACACACGGGCCGATCAGTCGGTGGACAACGCCTGGAGGAGATCACCGACCTTCGGGTCCGGCAGAGCACGGGCGACGTCGGCCTGGGCGACCATGCCGACCAGAGTGTGCCCGTCGATGACGGGCAGACGCCGGACCTTGTGCTCACTCATGGTGCGCAGGATCTCCTCGGCATCATCGTCGGCTCCGATGGTGACCGCCTCGCCCTGGGCGAGGTCACCGGCCTTCACCTCGGCCGGATCCTTGCCTACCCCCAGAACCTTCACCACAATGTCGCGGTCGGTGAGCATGCCCTTGAGCCTCTCGTCCGTGCCGCAGATCGGCAGCGCACCGACCCCCATCTCGGTCATCTTCTTCGCGGCCTCGAGCACCGTCTCCTGGGCGCCGATGCACTCGGCGCCCGCCGTCATGATCTCTCGCGCGGTCGTCATCCGGCAGCACTCCTTCTTCCTCACCTACGGGTGCGGGCCACGCCGCTGAAGCGGAGAAGCCCTGGGCACCCCATGGGTGCCCCGCACCAGCGCCCGCTAACGGCATCGGCCGGTCGTCCACCCGGTGGCGCTCACTCGACTGGGCGGATAGCTGACCGAGAACTTGGCCGCCTATCTTCAGTACTTTCGCGTCCAGGCACGGATCTCCAGGCCCACGATGACTGCATCCGGGTCGAGGCGTGTGTACCGCGGCCGCGACGTCTCCGCCGGCGGCGTCGACCATGGCTTTGAACTGGACGCCGTCGAAGCCCTTCTCGCCTGAGCCGGGACCGCCGACGTTGGGACGCATCCGCCTGCCCAGCTCGGCCTCGGTCGCCCGCGGTGCCGCCCCCGCATCCGGGCGGGTTCTTTCTGTTGCGCGACGAAATCCGCTCCACGCACCTGCAGGAAACCGCTTTGTGGTAGCGCAAGGTCAACGGCTCAGACCACGATGCGAACACGCCAAGGTCCATGGTGGACAAGGGATTTGATGGGTCCTGATGAATCGTCCGGGTACGCGTGCGGCCGCGGTTCGCGGGTCGTCAGCAGCCGCCGCCTTCCGCCGTGCCGGCGACGGCTTCGAGACGGCAGAAGCAGGACGCGTTGATCGGTACGTCCGCCATGGCGGAAGCGAGCTTCAGTTGCTGGGCCACGATCTGCGCTTCCGCGCTCTTGCCCAGGCGCAGGAGACACTCGTGGAATCCGTGCAGTGCCCATACGTTGCCGGGGTGTTGCGAAGGACGCGGCAGCGTGTCGTCGAGGCCCAGGTCGGCCCGGTAGACGGCCTCCGCCTCTTCCACACGTCCCTGTTCGAGAAGCAGGGCGCCGTACGCGTGCCGTGTGGGCTGCATCCATCCCCACGGCTCGTCGTAGGGAAGGTTGTCGTCGAGTGTGATCGACCGCTCCAGTGCGGCGAAGGCGGCGTCGTGGTTCCCCTTGCGGTAGTCCAGTTCGCCGTCGAGCATCGCCGACGCGATCGCGAGGATGTCGACGCAGGTGTTGTTGAACAGCATGCGTGACTCGGGTACGCGGGAGCCGGCCTGACGGAACAGTCCGCGTTCGGTCTCCGCCTCGGGAATCCGGCCGGTCGCCGAGAAGGCGACGCCGCGGGCGTAGTGGAGCATCGCCGTGGTCGCGCAGTACAGCTCCGGGTCGGCGGGCAGCGGCAGTTCCAGGATGTCGGTCCAGCGGAGCGGTTGCGAGCCGAGCCGGGGGAGGGCGACATCGCGATCGGCGGCGCGACTCTCGCCGCCGAGGCGGCCGCGTTGGGTCTGATCGACGAGTACCGGGCCATGGTCTACCCGGTGCTGGTGGGCGGTGGCATTCCGTTCTTTCCCCAGCGCGAGCGCCGGGTGGATCTCGAACTCGTCGAGACCCGCACCTTCAGCTCGAGAGTCGTCTACCTCCACTACCGCGTGGCGCGCTAGCTAGCAGAGACGGATGGAGCGCCAGCTCCGGGCATTGCGGCTGATCAGCCCGTGCTGCTCCAATCTTCCGAGCTGGTACGCCGTCGAGCTCGTGCTGGACAGACCGACCTGCTGACCGATCTCCCGGATCGTCGGCCCTTCGCCGTGCTCGGCGATCCACTCGCGGACGCAGATCAGGATCCGGCGCTGTATCTCGGTGATCTCGTTCATGCTGCCTCCGTCCAGCCGCGCGCACGGACGTGGTGCCGCAGCTCCGCTCGGGCGGCAGGCGATCGGCCTGCCTCGGTCCAGAACGGGTGACCGGCCAGTCGGCACGACAGCAGGATCAGGCGGTGCCGGAGCGCCGTCGTGCTGGCCGCGGGGGAGCGGCGGTCGAGCTCCTCGTATGTGCGGAGCCAATCCTTCTGCATCTGCACCAGGTCGTCGGGGAAGCTGGTTCGCGCCATGACACGATTAGAGCATGTGTTCGATTCCTGGCGCATGGGAGACACGCCGCGGGATGCGCCCCGACCGGCAGCGGCCGACGCTGGAGTCATGAGGGCCATCTGGTCCGGCGTGATCCAGTTCGGGATGGTCGCGCTGCCCGTCCGGCTGTACGGGGCGACCGAGGAGCACGCCGTGCGGCTGCACGAGATCCACGCCGCCGACGGCAGCCGGGTCGAGCACCGGCGCTTCTGCCGTGCCGAGGGCCGGGAAATCCCGTATGAGGAAGTAGGGCGCGGCTTCGCGATGCCCGACGGCCGCCTGGTGCCGCTCACCGAACAGGACCTGGCGCGCCTGCCGCTGCCGACGAAGCACACCTGTGAGGTGCTCGGCTTCGTACCGGGCGCGGACATCGACCCGATCAGTTTCGCCAGGCCCTACTACGCAGGCCCCCAAGGGCCGGGTACCGAGAGGCCGTACGCGCTGCTCGTGGAAGCCCTCGCCCGCACCGGAATGGTCGGCGTGGCCAAGCTCGCCATCAGAAGCCGGGAGCGCCTGGCACTGCTGCGCCCGCGCCGCGGCGTACTGGTCGTTCAGACCCTGCTCTGGGAGGACGAGCTGCGTGAACCCGGTGACCTGGCCCCGTCGGCGCCGGTCACGGACCGGGAGCTGGAGCTGGCCGAGGTGCTGATCAGGGAGCTGACGGGTGTTGAGAAGCGCGAACTGCACGACGAGTACGGACATGCCCTGGAGCAGCTGATCGCGGCACAGGCCAGCGGCGCCGAGCTGGCCGAGCCGCCTGCGCAGGCGGTGCCGGCAGTGGATCTGATGGCCGCCCTGGAGGCGAGCGTACGAGCGGCGCGGGCCGAGCGCGGCGACTGAAGCGTCGGAATTGATCGCCGAGCTGCGTCGGATCCTGCCTGGACCCCAGGGTGCGCGTGCGTCGGCCCCTCCCGTGGGGAGGCCGGGAGGGACGGCGCGGCCCCGCCCAGGTGCACACGGGCGGGGCCAGGGTGGGGGGCCTCCGCCGGGGGGCTCGAGGATCACCGCGTCACAGCATTGCACTGGATTCGGCCACACAACAGAGTCGTGACTGGAATAAGTCGCATCCCCTGAGCTGGGGTGTTGCGACGATCACTCGAACTCAGGGATCGGCGGGGGCCGCAGTCGTCTGCAGGTGGCGTGACCAGGGCGCGCCCGTTCACGCGGGCCAGCAGGTGGGTGCTCGCGGTGCGGGGGCCTGGGCGGCGGAGTGCTTCCATGAGTGCCGGAGGTACCCGATTTTGCTGGGTTCCTGCCCGGTGGTGGCGGCGATCTCCTCGAGTTCGCAGCCGACGATGTGGTGCAGGACGATCGCGTCGTACTGCTCGGGTGTTTCCACCGGGATGGGCAACGGCGGGGTGCGGGCGGACGCATCGGCGGATCATGCCTTCGTCGCCCGTCGGCAGCGCGATGGGCGCCGCGTGCAGTGCGCATCGGGGGGGCGCTGCGAGGGGCACACGGATGGGGTGGGAAGCGTCCCGTGTCGGGGGTTCCACTCGTTTGTGTGACTGGGGCGCTATGGGGTGAGCAGGAGGCGGCCAGGGGTGGTTCGGGGGCGCTCGTTTTCGCGCAACTTCGTTGTGACTTCGGTCACTTGGCCTGTCGGACTTCCCGGGTGGTTCGCCTCGGTGTGTTCGTTTGCCCCTGCTCGGGAAGGCTTTGTGGACGAGAGTTCGACGCCCGAAACTACGTGGCGTTCCACCTTGTGATCATTGGGTGATTTTTCCTGGCGGGGCGATGAGTGATCGGGCGTCGTTCTCGACATCGTGGTGTTCAGAGCCAACTGGCTCCCGGTGCGGGCTTATTGCCGTGCCGCCTCAACGAAGAGGAGCTGCGATGAGTACTGCACGCCGGAGGCCCGAGTGAGCGACGACGACGTCCTCGGTGACGTCTCGCCCCAGGACGGATGCGGCCAGCCGGTGCGTGCGCCGCTGTCCCTGCCCCTGGACTACGAGGGTTTCTACCTCGGCCACCAGGAGTTCTTCCACGCTTTCGCCGAGATCCATCTCGGCAGCCGCCGGGCTGCCGAAGAGGTGGTCCATCAGGTGTTCCTGGAGATCCTGGCCGGCTGGGAGCAGCTGCTGCAGGAAGGTGACCTGGAGCAGCAGACCCTCACGGTCCTGCACCGCCGTGTCACCCGCCGGCTCGAGGGCGAGGGCCGCACTCCCGCCTTCGTGATCAACGGGCCGATAGTCCAGAACCTGCGCGCGATCAGGAACGAGCTGGAGATCAAGGACGGCGCCAGCGGCCTGTACGAGGCCATCGCCGCGCTGCCGCCCCGGCCGTTCATCGTGATCGTGCTGCGCCACCTCCTGGGCTACAAGACCGCCCGCATCGCCCGGTTCATGGGCCTGGACGCTCGCACCGTCGACTACCACGGCCGCAAGGGCAGGGAACGGCTGCGGGTGCAGCTGAAACTGCCCGCGGCCCCGGGCAAGAACAAGAAAGGGGAAGGACAGTGACCCCCTCGCTCGAGGAACTTCTCGCCGACGCTGTCATCCCGACCACGTCCCCGGCCTCCTTCGACGTCGGAGCCGCGCTGCGCCGGCTGGCCGCCGACGCGGCGCAGGCCGCGCCGCCGCCGGACATGGCCCGGGCCGCTCAGGCCGGCCAGCGCCTGGCCGTGGTCTCCCGCTGGATCCTCAACGGGCCCGGCGCCGCCACCCATGTGGACCGCCTCGCCGAAGGCCCCCAGTCCACCCCCGTGGAGGAGGCCCAGCTGGACGAAGAGGGCGCCGCCGTCTTCGCCTGTCTGCTGTATCTGACTGGCCATCCCGAGAGTGCCCAGTTCTGGTGGCAGCTCGCCGCCGGAGCCGGTCACCGGGCCGCCGCTTACTGCCTGCACCTGCACCACCTCGCGCTGGGGGAGATGCGGGAGGCCCAGCACTGGCGCCATCAGGTCACCGACTCCGTGATCGACGCCGACGCGCCGGACGAGGGGTTCCTCGCCATGCTCGAGGTGGTCGCGCGCTACGTACGCCAGAACGGCTCCACGGCGAGTGCTCCTACCGGGGGCCTGGAGATGGAAGTTGACCGGCTGGCGGAACACGGCACCAACGCCTGCATCATCGTCTGCCGGCCCGACCGGCGGCTGGCCGACCGCCTCCACGACTTCACCCGCCGCTGACCACCCGTCATAAAGCAAAGGAGCCCCGCTCCAACCCCGGTTCCTAGGCTTCCGGTCGGAAGGGCTCCTCGCACGACGCCCCCGGAAGACAAGGACATCTGACATGCACCATAGCCCTGCCCGCCGCCCCCGGCGCAAGACCACCGAAGCCGTACGTCGGCTGATCCGCTGGGCTGGCCGGCGCCGCCGTGCCGCCACCGGCCTCCTGCTACGCGGCGCCTGCTACGGTGCCGGCACCGGAGCCGTGAGCATCCTCGCCGTCTGGGTAGAACGGCACCTATGACCCCCTGCTTGCTGCACATCCGGCCCCGCGCGCCCACAGGCGGGGCCGGATGCCGGCGCGACACCGAGAGTCTGATCGCGGAAACAGCCCTGGTTGCGGCGACCTGGGCGGCCGCCGGTAGTCGACTTGCTCCTCGCCGGTCGGCTCGCCTCGGTGACCCGATCACGCGGACCGTCTCGCACGCCTTCGGCCGGCCACCCGCGAATCCGGTGGCTGGCATGCGCCTCATCGCAACGGGAAGCTCAGGTCCATAGAACGCAGAGCCGCCGCCAGGGCCGGTTCATCGCCGAGGTCGAGGGCCGTATCTGTCAGCTTGATGACGTGTTCGTCGCCGTGCGCCAAGGCCCGTTCAAAAACCTCTTCGGGGGTGAAGGTGCCGGGCGGGGTGTATGCGACCGACGCGGCCGGTGCGTACATCGCGGTCACTGCCGCGGAGGCCGCCCCGCCGGTCCTCACCCCCCGTAGGGGAACGGCGGAAGGACAGAGCCCCGGCACCAGTGAGCCGGGGCTCCGTCGCATTTCCGGACCACTGCCGAGCCAGTTGCGGACCGCGAACGGTTCCAGAAAGACGAAGAGCGGCCCGCCTCGGGGACAGGCCGCTGTCGCGTTCGGTTTCGGTCTACAAGTCCAGCACCGCGCGGAGGGCCTGGCTGACGCGTTCCATCGCCGCCGTATCGACGGTGCCCAGCAGTTTGGCGCCGTCGAAGCGCGCAACCCTCAGCTGTTGGATGTTGACGGCGACTGCGGTACACGGCAACGGCTCGTCGAGCACCACGGACATCGCAGTGTCCGGGAAGCGCCCGGAGGGATGCAGCACGATGGCGAGTACCGCGCCGTAGGCCTGTTCCAGGCCGTCGAGCGACACGACGAGTACGTTGCGCCCGTCGCCGAGCGTCCAGATTTCCCTCCGCTTCACAGAGTGTCGCCCTCGCCGCACAGGTCATCGCCGAGCCCGAGCTCGGCGAGACGCTGGGCAGCGTCGAGTACAGCCTGTCGGCGGGCGGCGCGAACGATGTATGCGTTGAGGGACAAGCCCGCGGCGGTCGCGCCGGCGCGAATCGCCGGGTCGAGGTCATCGGGTATGCGGAGCGTCATCACAGCCATGCCACCAAACTAGCAACCGGATAGCGGTTGCACAGGTGGTGGCGGTCGTTTCGCGTGTAGAAGCGAATCAGCCGGGAGCGGTCCGCTACAGGGTCCACCCGCCCGCGGGCGACGAGAGCCTTCCGGGACGTGATCACCGCGGCGGCGCATGCGGCATGGACGTGCTGAACAGCAGCCGGTCCGAGGGCTGGGAGGTACTGCGGTGCCCGACCCGTAGGCCGGGCTGCGGCCAGGCGTACCACCGCGTCGTGACCGAGGTGGAGCCGTCCAGGTCGACGGCCACCTGATACACCACCTTCCCGTCCGCGTGGTCCTGGCGAGCAGTGACCGTGGCCCAGCGCCACCGACTGCGGGAGCGGACCAGGAGGGCGGGCGGATCAGTCCGTGGCCACGTCCAGATAGGCGGGGGAGGGCCGTCATCCGGCCGCCACGGCCGCGCCTCCACCGGCTCGGGCACTGAATCGCTCACAAGTTCGATTGTATGCGCCAGGCTGCAACCTAGAACGGCGGCGTACCGTCGCCGGAGATGGGCACAGAGGTGAACTCATCCTCATGGCTGTACGTGACTTCACGCAGGAACACGCGGCGCTCTTGCCCGTCTGGCATGCGAAGCCGAACGTCGTCGCTGTCTTGCAGGTCAAAGAACATCTGAGTCGGGATGTCGTGCAGGATGCCGCGCCACTTGTGCTCGGTCTTGATGCCAAACACTTCCAGGCGAGCATCGACGGGGATCTGTAGCTCACCCGCGATCAGCAAGGCGTCACCGCCGTAATTGGGACTCGTCATGCCTCTATCGTCCGGCCGCACGAGACAGCCTGCGAGCTCGCTGTCACGGGACAACGCCCCCGCCACTCGCCCCGGCACCGACCGCAGAGCACTAGGCACTGTTTCTCGGATCACGTGCGGAGCCAGATCGTGAGGGCCGCGAGGGTGAGGGTGCCGAGGTAGATGTAGGCCGGTGTCTGCGCTGGTCGAGACGTTCGGGGATGGTGTGCCGGATTCCGCGTCGTCGCAGGTAACAACGGTTCCTCCGCGACGTGTAGGCCTTGTCCGCCAGCACCTGGTCGGGCCGGGTGCGAGGCCGTCCGGCTCCGCGGCGGGGCACGGAGACCTGCTCCAGCACTCGAGCTGGGGGCCGTCACCGTAGTGTCCGGGTGTCAGGACGAAGGCGAGGGGCCGGCACCGTCCCTCGGCGACGAGGTGGATCTTGGTGGTGAATCCTCCGCGGGAACGTCCCAGACATTCGCCGATCTGACCACCTCCTCCAGCCGGACGGCCAGTTTCCGCAGCACCGGATCGACCTGATTCGTCCCCCGGCCTGCCCCCTTTGAGGAACCGCGGCGGGCGCCGCTTTCCTCGCGCCGGCGGCGTGCTGGTGGGCCCGCACCGCGGTCGAGTCCGCTCCTCCTGGATCAACCAGGTGGAGCGGTGGTTCGGCTTCCTGGCCGACCAGATGATCCGCCGGGGCACACACAAGAACGTCCAGGTCCTCGAAGCCGACATCCGCGCCTGGGTCAAGAACTGGAACGAAGACCCCAAGCCGTTTATCTGGACCAAGACGGCCGAGGAGATCCTCGACTCCCTCGCCCGTTTCTGCCGACGGATCTCCGGCGCAGGACACTAGTGTCCTGCGCCAGTAGTTGATCGTTAGTAGTTGCGTCAGTTCCTCGTCGGGGC
>NZ_JAGGOI010000070.1 GCF_018614585.1 Streptomyces sp. ISL-1
GCGCGCGCCGCGGCCGACGCGCACGCGGTGGCCCAGGCGGGCCCGGGCGGGGCCGACGGCGTGCGGGCCGCGGCACACACCGTCCTCGACGAGGCGGCGCACGCCGTGCCGCCCCTCGTACTCGACTATCTGGCCCTGGTCGACCCGGCCACCTTCGCCGAGGTTCCCGACGACCACACGGGCGAGGCGATCCTCGCGGTCGCCGCGAGGGTGGGCGCGACGCGCCTGATCGACAACATCCTCCTGACCTTCGGGCCCCCGGCCTTCGAGCCCCCGGCGCCCGAATCGCCGATGCCCGAAGCTCCGACGCCCGACGGCCCGGCGCCCGACGCCCCGACCCTCGAACCCCCGACCTTCGGAGCCGCCAAGTGACCGGAATACGGCTGACCGCCCCCGCTCCCGGCTGGGCCATCGACGCCGACGTCGTCGTGGTCGGCTCCGGCGTCGCAGGCCTCACCGCCGCGCTGCGCTGCGCGGCCACCGGACTGAGCACGGTCGTGGTCACCAAAGCCCGGCTGGACGACGGCTCCACTCGCTGGGCGCAGGGCGGCATCGCCGCGGCGCTCGGCGACGGCGACACCCCCGAGCAGCACCTGGACGACACCCTCGTCGCGGGCGCGGGCCTGTGCGACGAGGAGGCGGTACGCATCCTGGTCACGGAGGGCCCCGACGCGGTACGCCGGCTGATCGCCACCGGCGCACACTTCGACACCTCCGAGGCCGGCGAGATCGAGCTCACCCGGGAGGGCGGCCACCACCGCCGCCGTATCGCGCACGCGGGGGGCGACGCGACGGGCGCCGAGATCTCGCGCGCCCTGGTCGAGGCGGTTCGCGACGCCGGTCTGCGCACCATCGAGAACGCGCTGGTCCTGGACCTGCTTACGGACGCCGAAGGCCGTACGGCAGGCATCACCCTCCATGTCATGGGCGAGGGCCAGCACGACGGCGTCGGCGCGGTCCACGCCCCCACGGTCGTTCTCGCCACTGGCGGCATGGGCCAGGTCTTCTCCGCCACCACCAACCCCGCCGTCTCCACGGGCGACGGCGTCGCCCTCGCGCTGCGCGCCGGAGCGGAGGTCTCCGACCTCGAATTCGTGCAGTTCCACCCGACGGTGCTCTTCCTCGGCGCGGACTCCGAGGGCCAGCAACCGCTGGTCTCCGAGGCGGTACGGGGAGAGGGCGCCCATCTCGTCGACGCCTCCGGCACCCGCTTCATGCTCGGACAGCACGAGCTGGCCGAACTCGCCCCCCGTGACATCGTCGCCAAGGGCATCATGCGCCGCATGCAGGAGCAGGGCGCCGCGCACATGTACCTCGACGCCCGCCACTTCGGCGCCCAGATGTGGGAGCAGCGCTTCCCAACGATCCTGGCCGCCTGCCGCGCGCATGGCATCGAGCCGGTCAGCGAGCCCATACCGGTCGCCCCGGCCGCCCACTACGCCTCCGGCGGCGTCCGCACGGACCTGCGTGGCCGCACGACGGTGCCCGGGCTCTACGCCTGTGGCGAGGTGGCCTGCACGGGTGTTCACGGCGCGAACCGGCTGGCCTCCAACTCCCTCCTGGAGGGCCTGGTCTTCGCGGAGCGCATCGCTGCCGACATCGCCTCCCGCGCCCCGCTCCCGGCCCGCGCGGCCGCCGAGCCCGTCAGCCCGTCCGTACTGCCGCTCATCGCACCCGAGACGCGGGCCGACATCCAGCGGATCATGTCCCAGGGCGCCGGCGTGCTCCGCTCGGCCGACAGCCTGGCCGGCGCGGCGTCCGCACTGGACGCGGTCCATCGCAACGCCGTGCAGGACCAGGAGGGTTCGGGCAAGACGGCCGAGCCCGGCGTCGAGGCATGGGAGACCTCGAACCTCCTGTGCGTGGCCCGTGTGCTGACCACCGCGGCCCTCGAGCGCGAGGAGACCCGCGGCTGCCACTGGCGCGAGGACCGCCCCGAGCGCGACGACGCCGACTGGCGCCGCCATCTCGTCGTACGTCTGGCTCCCGACCGGAGCCTTGTCGTCCGGCGCACCGAGAGCACCGCTTTCGACCCGACCGTCCCCGCCACCGTCCCCGACGCCCCCAGGGAGCCGTAACAGTGAGCACGCCCGAAGAACGTCCGCGTCCTGTGGACGTACCGCTGATCCAGATCGGCGCCCCCGCCACCGAGGCGGGCGGCTGCGGCGACGCCTGCGGCTGTGGCGACGACGAAGCGTACGAGTGCGGTCTGGACCCCGCGCTGGCCCGGCTGCTCGCCGACGCGGGCCTCGACCCGGTCCAGGTGGAGGACATCGCACACCTGGCGCTCGGGGAGGACCTCGACGGCGGCGTGGATGTGACGACCGTGGCGACCGTCCCCCAGGACGCCGTCGCCACCGGCGACTTCACCGCCCGCGAGGCGGGCACGGTCGCGGGCCTGCGGGTCGCCGAGGCCGTCCTGTCGATCGTCTGCACCGATGCGTTCGAGGTGGAGCGGCATGTCGAGGACGGCGACCGCGTCGAAGCGGGACAGAAGCTGCTGTCCGTCACCACCAACACCCGCGACCTGCTCACCGGCGAGCGCAGCGCGCTGAACCTCCTGTGCCGTCTGTCCGGCATCGCGACCGCGACCCGCGCCTGGGCCGACGTGCTCGAAGGCACCAAGGCCAGGGTCCGCGACACCCGCAAGACGACGCCGGGCCTGCGCGCCCTGGAGAAGTACGCGGTGCGCTGCGGCGGCGGCGTCAACCACCGTATGTCGCTGTCCGACGCAGCCCTGGTCAAGGACAACCACGTGGTGGCGGCGGGCGGCGTCGCCGAAGCCTTCAAGGCCGTACGGGAAGCCTTCCCCGACCTCGCCATCGAGGTCGAGGTGGACACCCTCCACCAGGTACGCGAAGTGCTCGACGCGGGCGCCGACCTGATCCTGCTGGACAACTTCACCCCGGCCGAGACCGAGGAGGCCGTCGCGATCGTCGCGAGCCGCGCCGCCCTGGAATCCTCCGGCCGCCTCACCCTCGAGAACGCCCGCGCCTACGCCGAGACGGGCGTCGACTACCTCGCGGTGGGCGCGCTCACGCACTCCTCCCCGATCCTCGACATCGGCCTCGACCTGCGCGAGGCAGGCGTCTGATGCTGCTCACGATCGACGTCGGAAACACTCACACCGTCCTCGGCCTGTTCGACGGTGAGGAGATCGTCGAGCACTGGCGAATCTCCACCGACGCCCGGCGCACCGCCGACGAACTGGCTGTCCTGCTGCAGGGCCTGATGGGCATGCACCCGCTCCTCGGCGACGAACTGGGCGACGGCATCGAGGGCATCGCCATCTGCTCCACCGTCCCCTCCGTCCTGCACGAGCTGCGCGAGGTGACCCGCCGCTACTACGGCGACGTCCCGGCGGTCCTTGTCGAGCCCGGCATCAAGACCGGCGTGCCGATCCTGATGGACAACCCCAAGGAGGTCGGCGCGGACCGCATCATCAACGCGGTCGCCGCCGTCGACCTGTACGGCGGCCCGGCGATCGTCGTCGACTTCGGCACGGCGACGACCTTCGACGCGGTCAGCGCGCGCGGTGAGTACGCGGGCGGTGTGATCGCCCCGGGCATCGAGATCTCCGTCGAGGCGCTCGGCGTGAAGGGCGCCCAGCTCCGCAAGATCGAGCTGGCCCGGCCGCGCAGCGTGATCGGCAAGAACACCGTCGAGGCGATGCAGTCCGGCATTGTCTACGGCTTCGCGGGCCAGGTCGACGGCGTCGTACGGCGCATGAAGGTCGAGCTGGCGGACGACCCGGACGAGGTCACGGTGATCGCGACCGGCGGTCTGGCCCCGATGGTGCTGGGCGAGGCGTCGGCGATAGACGAGCACGAACCGTGGCTGACGCTGATCGGCCTGCGCCTGGTCTACGAGCGGAACGTCTCCCGGATGTGACGTTTCCGAGGGGGCGTGGGCGTCGGTGGTCGCTGGTGGTGAGGGGCCGTGATTGCCCGTACGCCGGCGGCACCGGTGGTCGCTGCCCGGTTGGTGGCTGCCGGGGCGAACCTTCGTGCGCTACCGCGCCTCCGGGTGGGGAGGGGCCGCGCAGGGTCGGCCCGGCAGGCGATCGGCGGCCTTACCGCCGACGCCGAGGAGTCGAGCCCGGAGGGGGCCCCGGAACCCGCACCGCACGGCCCGGGCACCCCCCGCCCGCACACCGCGGCCCCGGGCACCCCAACCCCAAGCCCTCCGCCCGCACCGCACGGCCCGGGCAACCCCCAGGACCCGCACCCGCACCCCGCGTCCCCGGCGCGCCAGCGCATCCGCCGCGCCCGGGCTTGCCAATTAACCCGATTTTGTCCATGTCGCACGTATCGTCGGGCCATGCCCACGCCATACGGATCCCGCGGCGGCATGGCCTTCAGCGCAGACGAGCTGCGTGTGCTCCGACGCGCCCTCGCCATCGCCCTCCATCCCGTCCCTCTCGCCGAACAGGACGTCCAGGACGCTCTGCGCCTGGCCGATTCCGTGGACGAGGCGGTACGCGAGGCCGGCCGACTGCGTACGTTCCTCCTCGCCGACCTCGTCCGCTACCGCGAAGCGCTCCCCGGCTCCGCCACCGGCTATCTGGAGCTCCTCCAGGACGCCCTGGCCACCGGCTACCACCCACGCCCCGAGGACCTCGCAGCGCTGCGCACGCTGCGCTCCACCCCGGTCGGCGCCGCCGTGCTGCACCGCTGCCAGGCGCTGGCGGAGCAGTCCGTTCGCGCCCGGCTGGCCGGCCGCTCGGTGCGGGGGGTGGCGGCCACCGCCGTGGCCACCGGCGCGGCCCCCCGTACCCGGCTCCTCGCGCTCGTCGGCGGCCGCGCTGCCGACGCCCCCAGGGCGCAGCAGAAGCCCCAGCAGAATCCGCAGCAGAATCCGCAGCAGAAACCCCAGCCCAAGCCGCCCGCGCCGGGCGAGAAGCCGGTGCCGAAGCCGTCCGAGGTCTTTCCGCCGCGCCGCCGGCCCGTGCCCCCGCCCGAACAGCTGGCGGTCGGATAGCTACCCTGGGGCCATGGACTACGTATCCGCGCTGCTGCCCCCCGTGGTGATGGCCATCTTCTTCACCGCTCTGGTCGTGACGATCGTCAAGAGCCAGGGCGGCTCGAACAAGGCCAAGGAGGACGCGATCGTGGACGCCGCCGTGGCTCGCGCGCACTCCGCCAAGCAGGCCGGACGCGACGCCTGACCCCGTCGCACACCAAGGCGTACACGAAGGCGCACACCAAGGACGTACGGCTGATTTTCGGCCGTACGTCCTTTTTGTTACGTCAATAACCAGCCATTCCGACGTCTCCCACTATGGTGGTTATGTGCCCCGTCAATTGGGAGAGCTGGAAGACGCCGTCATGACACGCGTCTGGCAATGGAACCGGCCGGTCACCGTCCGGGAAGTCCTCGAAGACCTTCAGCAGGAACGGTCCATCGCCTACACCACCGTCATGACCGTAATGGACAATCTCCATCAGAAGGGCTGGGTCCGCCGGGAAGTCGACGGCCGCGCCTATCGATATACGTCTGTCTCCACCCGGGCCGCCTACTCGGCCGCACTCATGAACGAAGCCTGGTCCAAGAGTGACAACCCGGCGGCCGCACTTGTCGCCTTCTTCGGCATGATGTCGCCCGAGCAGCGTGAAGCGCTCCTTGCCGCGGTCCGCCTCGTTCAGGGGGATGTTCAGGGCGAGGTTCAGGGCGAGGTTCAGGGTCAGGTTCAGGGTGACCAGGCCGCCGACGGCGGGACGTCCGCGGAGCGATAGCGTCATGGCATGCCTTATGCCGAAGCAAATGCCATCACCGTCAGACGGGCCAGGACCAGCGATGTGCCGTCGGTCCGCCGACTCGTCGACCCGTACGTGAGTGAAGGCATCCTGCTCGACAAAGCGACGGTCACTCTTTACGAAGCCATCCAGGAGTTCTGGGTCGCGGAACGCGACGAGGACGCGAAGGTAGTGGGCTGCGGGGCACTCCATGTGATGTGGGAAGACCTCGCTGAAGTGCGTACTCTCGCTGTCGACCCCGTCTTCAAGGGCACCGGCATCGGTCATCAGGTGCTGGACACACTGGTGCGGACCGCCCGCTGGCTGGGGGTGCGCAAGGTTTTCTGCCTCACCTTCGAAGTGGACTTCTTCAGCAAGCACGGCTTCGTGGAGATCGGTGAGACACCGGTCGACGGAGATGTCTACAGCGAGCTGCTGCGTTCCTATGACGAGGGCGTCGCGGAGTTCCTCGGGCTCGAACGAGTGAAGCCGAACACCTTGGGCAACAGCCGGATGCTTCTGCACCTGTGATCACCGCTTGAGAAGGATCCCTATGTCCGAATCGCGCACGTTTCCCGTGTTCTCGAGGTTCTGAACCTCTGCCAAGGGTTTGTGTTTTTCAGGGAAAAGCGGTTTCCTTTCCGCGTACTGCATTTTCGATGAAAGGAAATCCGGTGGCACAGAAGGTTCAGGTCCTTCTTGTCGATGACCTCGACGGTGGCGAGGCGGACGAGACCGTGACGTTCGCTCTGGATGGCAAGACCTACGAGATCGACCTCACCACCGCCAATGCGGACAAGCTCCGTGGTCTGCTCGAGCCGTACGCCAAGAGCGGCCGGCGTACCGGCGGCCGTGCTGCGTCCGGCCGTGGCAAGGGCCGTGCGGTTGCCGGCGGCAACAAGGACACCGCCGAAATTCGCGCCTGGGCCAAGGCGAACGGCTTCGAGGTCAACGACCGCGGCCGCGTCCCGGCAACGGTTCGCGAGGCTTACGAGAAGGCCAACGGCTGAGTATTCGCACGCGGCGTATTCGTACGCAGCAATCGGGCCCGGTGGCACTCAGTCGCCACCGTGTCCACAAGTCGTACGAGATCGGGGCTGATTCCGTCACCGGCTGCGGCACTGCGCCCGAAAGGGACCAGGGCCGGCAGCGTCGGCTCCACCTCGCGCCCCGGCACGGGGGGTCGCAGCCATACGGCGGCCCCCCGGGAGCCAGGGCATCCGGGCGGCGGCGGAGCGGTCATCAGGCCGCCCGCGCCGATGGCGGTCAGATCGAGAGCGATCCCGCCCCACTCCAGCCAGTCGAGCAGCCCAGGCAGCTCGTCGGCGCTGCCCGCGGCCACCAGGAGCCGCATTCTGTGCCCCATGAGGGCCACGGGCCCGGCGGTCTTCGTACGGCTCAGCACAGCGGCGCCCGCATCGGCGGGCAGCTCCAGCACATCGAAGCGCAGCCCGGTCAGCAGCCGCACCGGCGACCCGTCGGCGGCGGCCCATCCGAGCTCGTTCTCATACCATCGCGCGATGCCGCCTTCCGACGGCGTGCGGGGGGGCGGGACGGTGAAGGCCATACTCCGGGAACTCCCGACGAGGCCCCGTGGTTACGCAGAGTGGAGTAGCGAATGCGTACGGTGTTCAATCTGGGGGCGTCCGGACGCATTCGGGAACGCAAGGTTGTTCGCCCGTAGCTGAGGGAACCGGTGCGCGCCGCATGGACTGTCAGTGATTACGGGTAAGACATTCCTAGTGGGGAGGGGCGACACACCTGCTTGGCCGTCTCACGTTCGCCATCGGCGTAGTGATGGTGAGGGTATCTGCCTGGCCTGCGGGAACATCGTCTCGCACCATCGGGTTGGAGCAGGTGTCGACGTTCAGCGGTCAGGAGGCCATGGACGGGTGTCGGCAGTTGGAATGAGCGGTCCCCGCTTGCGGGACTAAGCTGCGGAAGGACAGGGAGGGGATCGTCCCCAATCTTTCTGACCGCTCTGAGGAGCGATTAACGATGTTCGAGAGGTTCACCGACCGCGCGCGGCGGGTTGTCGTCCTGGCTCAGGAAGAAGCCCGGATGCTCAACCACAACTACATCGGCACCGAGCACATCCTCCTGGGCCTTATCCATGAGGGTGAGGGTGTCGCCGCTAAGGCCCTGGAGAGCCTCGGGATTTCGCTCGAGGCGGTCCGCCAGCAGGTGGAGGAGATCATCGGGCAGGGGCAGCAGGCCCCGTCCGGGCACATCCCCTTCACCCCTCGCGCCAAGAAGGTCCTGGAGCTTTCGCTCCGGGAGGCCCTCCAGCTCGGCCACAACTACATCGGCACGGAGCACATCCTGCTCGGCCTGATCCGCGAGGGCGAGGGCGTCGCCGCCCAGGTCCTCGTGAAACTGGGCGCCGATCTCAACCGGGTGCGGCAGCAGGTCATCCAGCTGCTCTCCGGCTACCAGGGCAAGGAAGCCGCCACGGCAGGCGGTCCGGCCGAGGGCACGCCCTCGACCTCGCTCGTCCTGGACCAGTTCGGCCGGAATCTCACCCAGGCCGCTCGCGAATCCAAGCTCGACCCGGTCATCGGGCGCGAGAAGGAGATCGAGCGGGTCATGCAGGTGCTGTCCCGGCGTACGAAGAACAACCCGGTTCTCATCGGCGAGCCCGGCGTCGGCAAGACGGCGGTCGTCGAGGGCCTGGCCCAGGCCATCGTCAAGGGCGAGGTGCCCGAGACCCTCAAGGACAAGCACCTCTACACCCTCGACCTCGGTGCGCTGGTCGCCGGCTCCCGTTACCGCGGTGACTTCGAGGAGCGCCTGAAGAAGGTTCTCAAGGAGATCCGCACCCGCGGCGACATCATCCTGTTCATCGACGAGCTCCACACCCTGGTGGGTGCGGGCGCCGCCGAGGGCGCGATCGACGCTGCCTCGATCCTCAAGCCGATGCTGGCGCGGGGCGAGCTGCAGACCATCGGCGCCACGACGCTGGACGAGTACCGCAAGCACCTGGAGAAGGATGCGGCCCTCGAGCGCCGCTTCCAGCCCATCCAGGTCGCTGAGCCGTCGCTGCCGCACACCATCGAGATCCTCAAGGGTCTGCGGGACCGTTACGAGGCCCACCACCGCGTCTCCATCACGGATGAGGCGCTGGTCCAGGCCGCGACCCTGGCGGACAGGTACATCTCGGACCGCTTCCTGCCGGACAAGGCGATCGACCTGATCGACGAGGCCGGATCCCGGATGCGTATCCGCCGGATGACGGCGCCGCCGGACCTCCGCGAGTTCGACGAGAAGATCGCGGGCGTCCGCCGCGACAAGGAGTCGGCCATCGACTCCCAGGACTTCGAGAAGGCGGCCTCTCTCCGCGACAAGGAGAAGCAGCTGCTTGCCGCGAAGGCCAAGCGGGAGAAGGAATGGAAGGCCGGCGACATGGATGTCGTCGCAGAGGTCGACGGCGAGCTGATCGCCGAGGTCCTCGCCACGGCGACCGGCATTCCGGTCTTCAAGCTGACCGAGGAGGAGTCCTCGCGCCTGCTCCGTATGGAGGACGAGCTTCACAAGCGCGTCATCGGGCAGAAGGACGCCATCAAGGCGCTCTCGCAGGCCATTCGCCGTACGCGAGCGGGTCTGAAGGACCCGAAGCGCCCCGGCGGCTCGTTCATCTTCGCCGGCCCGTCCGGCGTCGGTAAGACCGAGCTCTCCAAGACGCTCGCCGAATTCCTCTTCGGCGACGAGGACGCGCTGATCTCCCTCGACATGTCGGAGTTCAGCGAGAAGCACACGGTTTCCCGGCTCTTCGGTTCCCCGCCCGGATACGTGGGTTACGAAGAGGGCGGCCAGCTCACCGAGAAGGTGCGCCGGAAGCCGTTCTCCGTCGTCCTCTTCGACGAGGTCGAGAAGGCCCACCCCGATATCTTCAATTCCCTTCTGCAGATCCTGGAGGACGGTCGGCTGACCGACTCCCAGGGCCGCGTCGTGGACTTCAAGAACACGGTCATCATCATGACGACCAACCTCGGGACCCGGGACATCTCGAAGGGCTTCAACCTGGGCTTCGCGGCGCAGGGCGACGTCAAGTCGAACTACGATCGGATGAAGGCCAAGGTCAACGAAGAGCTGAAGCAGCACTTCCGGCCCGAGTTCCTCAACCGTGTCGACGACACGGTGGTCTTCCACCAGCTGACCGAGGAAGACATCATCCAGATCGTCGACCTCATGGTCGCCAAGGTGGACGAGCGTCTGAAGGACCGTGACATGGGCCTCGAGCTCAGCCCCACGGCCAAGTCGCTCCTCGCCAAGAAGGGCTACGACCCGGTGCTGGGCGCCCGGCCGCTGCGCCGGACGATCCAGCGCGAGATCGAGGACATCCTGTCGGAGAAGATCCTCTTCGGCGAGCTGCGCCCCGGTCACATCGTGGTCGTGGACACCGAGGGCGAGGGTGAGGAGAAGAAGTTCACCTTCCGCGGCGAGGAGAAGTCGGCGCTGCCGGACGTCCCGCCGATCGAGCAGGCGGCCGGCGGAGCCGGTCCGAACCTGTCGAAGGACGCGTGACGCCCACGCTGAGCTGAGTGCCTGGAGGGGCTGCCCCGGACCCGTACGGAGACGTACGGACCGGGGCAGCCCCTTTTGCCTGCCCGTTTCAGAGGCCGCTGGGGGTGGGGGAGCACCGTTGAGGAGACCGTCAGGGCGGCGTGGCCAAGGAGAGGTCCCAGGTTCGGCTCCTCGATCCGGACGGCGGACGGCCCGGGTGGCCGCGTCGAGTGACTGGTCCCGTACCGACTGAATGGCGTCGGTGAGCTCGATGTCCGTCATGCCCCGGACCGTACCTTTGCGTACGGTCCGGGAGGCTGCCCTTCAGCAGAACTTCGGCTTCTGCCAGGAGCATTCGAGATCCGCCGCCGGATCCGCGCTGCGCGGAGCCCGCGGCGGTACGGCGGCGATCGCGCCCGCCCCCGTGTCCGACTTCGCCAGCATGACCACGATCGCGTCCTCGATGCTCTTCACAGAAGAAGCCAGGTAGTTGTTGAGCACGACGCTGTAGACGAGTTCGCGGCCGCCCGCGTCCGTGACGTACCCGGAGAGAGCCGAAGCGCCCGTCAACGAGCCTGTCTTCCCACGGGCGTTGAGAGCTGCGGGCGTCCCGCACATGCGCGAGCGCAGCGTGCCGCCGATCGCGCGGTCGGTGTTGCAGGCCACCGGGAGGGATGCGTACCAGTCGGCGTACCAAGGAGCGTCCCGTACCGAGAGGAGCAGCGTGGCGAGCTGCTCGGCGGGGAAGAGGTTCATCCGGGTCAGGCCCGAGCCGTCGGCCTGGCGGATGGTGGAGGTCCGCACCCCCTCCTTCTGCAGGTGGCCGGAGATCGCCGACAGGCCCGCGGCCCAGGTGCCGTGGCCGGCCGTCTCGTAGCCGATCGTCTTGGTGAGCGCCTCGGCGTGCATGTTGTTGGACAGCTTCATGAACGGGCGCATCAACTCCCGCAGCGGCATGGAGCTGTGCGAGGCGAGGAGCTTCGCGCCGGGCGGGGTGGGACGGCCGAGGCGGGGGCTGCCGGCGATGCGTACACCATGGGCGGAGAGTGCGTCGGAGAAGACCGCGGCGGCGTAGCCGGTGGGTTCCCAGACGGTCACCCACTCCTTGGTGGAGCTCGCGCCGACCGGAATGTTCCCGCTGACGCTGATCGTGTTGGTGCCGTGCTGCCGCTCGACCGCGAGGGTGTCGGGCTGTCCGGCGGGGACAGTGGTGCCGCTGATGTCGAGGCGTACGTAGTCGGTGGGCGGGGTGACCTTCACGCGCGGCTTGTCGCCCGGCGCGGCGCCGGGGAGCGCCTCTACGACGACTGTGCCGGAGTCGTAGTCGGTGTCGGGCGCGACAGTGAGCGGGGAGATCTGCGCGGAGTAGTACGAGGACTCGTCGTCCGCGGCCCAGGAGCGGCCGAGGCGCTGGGTGTCGAAGCGGGTGTCGTCCGCGACGAGGCGGCCGGTGACGCGGGTGACGCCGGAGGCGGCCAGGTCGGCGGCGAGCCGGTCGTAGTCCTTGGCGAGGGTGGTCGGATCGCCGCTGCCGCGCAGATAGAGGTCGCCGAGGAGGGTGGAGCCGAGCCGGCGGCCGGTGGACAGGACGTCGGTGCGGTAGCGGTAGTCGGGGCCGAGCAGCGCCATCGCGGCCACGGAGGTGGCGAGCTTGGTGTTGGAGGCGGGCATGAGGCGGTCGGCGCCGTCCCGCTGATAGAGGCGCTCACCGGTGGTGGCGTCGGCGACCACCACACTCGCGGCTCCGCCGTCCATGCGGGCGTCGGCGAGGATCTTGTCGATGGCGCCCTTGAGGCCGGTGTCGGAAGGGCCGGCCCCGGCGGGCGCGCTCCAGGTGAGCGTGCAGGCGAGCCCGATGACGACAGGCAGGATCCAGCCGCGGGGGCGCCGGTTCGGGCGATTCACGGGCCTACTCGTGGCACACACGGGTCTACTCATGGCACAGGAGCATCCCGGACGTGGGTGCGCGCGGGAAGAACGCGTGGACCGCGTGGCGGGGGCGTGGGCGGTTCCCGGACGGGCTCCCGAGGAGGTTTCCGGAGGGTTCGCGGAAGGGCCCCGGAGGGGTGGTTCTCGGTTGAACCCGTGACAAGGCCCACAGGGATATCGAGGCCTACTAGCCAGAATAGTGGGCTCGATCGGCTCTGATGCGGTACGTCGGGCCGGGGTCGGCCGGGACCTGCGGCCCTTAGGTGTCCGATGGAGGGTGATCCGGGGTCGATGTCGCATTCGCACGGTTCGTGCGCCGTCCGTACGTTGGGTTAAACCTCACGAAGTCAGAAGATTTTGACCGATTTGCGAGGTTGCTTCGGAAGGGGCCCGGAGGGCGTCAAGAGGCAATTTCCCGTTGTGGCGACTACGACCAGATGTCGTAGATGGGTGGTTTTGGGCTAGGCCGGGGCCTGGGTTACCAAGGGATGAGCCAAGCCCGGCGCACAGGTGCCGGGTCCCTTTATGCCCCGGAGGTTCACTCCATGTCGCAGCGCGCCATGTTCCACCTTCCCCGCCCCTCCGCTCTCCGTAGCCGCGCCGCCGTCCTGGCCGCCGGCCTGGGAGCGTCGATGGTGCTCGGATCCGGGGCCGCGTTCGCCGCTGGGACCAGTGCGCCGGCGGCTGCCGGGTCGGCCACCGCGGTGGACGCCTCGAGCGCCGTCGCCGCGCAGGCCCTGGCGCAGTCCAAGGCCGCCGACGCCGCGAAGACGGCTGCGGTGGCGAAGGCCGCAGCCGAGAAGTCCAAGCTTGCGAAGTCCAAGGCTGCGAAGGCCAAGGCTGCCAAGCCCACGGCCGCGAAGAAGGCCGCGTCCTGGGTCAAGCCCGTCACCGGCTACACGCTGACCGCGAGCTTCAACCAGGGCGGCAACATGTGGTCGAGCAAGCACTCCGGCCAGGACTTCGCCGTTCCTGTCGGCACCCCGGTCAAGGCCGCCCACAGCGGTGTCGTCGTGAAGGCCGGCCCGAACGGCGGCGGCGACGGTCCCGCGTACGGCAACGCCATCGTGGTCAAGCACAGCAATGGCACGTACGCGCAGTACGCCCACCTGTCGAAGATCAACGTCACGGTCGGCAAGAGCGTGAAGACGGGCCAGTCCATCGCCCGGTCCGGCAACACCGGCAACTCGTCCGGTCCGCACCTGCACTTCGAGATCCGTACCACCCCGAACTACGGTTCCGCGGTCAACCCGGCGGCCTACCTGCGCTCGGCGGGCGTCACTATCTGAGCCCGCGGCGACGCGCCACCAGGCAGTGCTCAGAGGTGTGACCGCCGGTGACTCTCAGTGTGTGACGTGGTGAGCCTGGCTCACCAGATCGATGGCGACCTCGAGGACGGCCTGGCGCTTGTCCTCGGGGTCGGCCTCCATGTCCCTCAGTACGAACATCCCGGCGTGCATCGTGAAGAGCGCGCTGATGCAGCGGACCTGGTCGGCCAGTGCCGCCTCCGGCTCCTTGATGAGCTCGAGCATCCGCATCATGCGGTCCTTGAAGGTCTCGCCGATGCTCAGGTCGCGCATCGCGGCCTGGTTCTCCTGCATGAAGCGGAAGAGCGGTGACGCGGCGACGAGAGTCTCGCTGTAGCGGCGCAGGATCTCCTGCTTGGTCTCCAGCGTGTGCGGCTGGGTCCGCCCCCACTCGATCAGCTCGTCCATCGGCCTCGTCAGGTCCTGGAAGAGGCTGATCAGGATGTCTTCCTTGGTCTTGAAGTGGTAGTACAGCGCCGCCTTCGTGACATCAAGGACCTCTGCGATCTCGCGCAGTGACGTCTTCTCGTAGCCCTGCTCGGCGAAGAGCTCCAGGGCAACGTCCTGAATGCGCTGGCGGGTGTTGCCTCTGGCCATGGGCTCTCCTGGAAACTTACTTGACGCCCGGCTAGTTACGGGGCTACCTTCCCCATTGTAGTCAACTAGCCGGGCGGCAAGTAAGTGCCAGGGGAGCGGGAACGATGGTGGACGTAGCCAAAGACGGGGCGCAGCGGAGCGGTGGCGCGCAGCCGCGCGTGGGAGCACAGCCCGGGGCGGAGGGGCAGCCGGGCGACGAGGGGAAACCGGGCAGTGGGCCTCAGCCCCGCAGTGTGCGGGTGGTGATACTCGCGCTCATGATCGCCATGCTGCTGGCCATGCTCGACAACATGATCATCGGCACCGCGATGCCGACCATCGTGGGAGAGCTGGGCGGCCTCGAGCATCTGTCCTGGGTGGTCACCGCGTACACCCTGGCCACCGCCGCCTCCACCCCGATCTGGGGCAAGCTCGGCGACATGTACGGCCGCAAGGGCGTCTTCCTCATCGCCATCGTGATCTTCCTGATCGGCTCGGTTCTCAGCGGCATGGCCCAGGACATGGGGCAGCTGATCGGCTTCCGCGCCGTACAGGGACTGGGCGCGGGCGGCCTGATGGTCGGCGTCATGGCGATCATCGGGGACCTCGTGCCGCCGCGGGAGCGCGGGAAATACCAGGGCATGATGGCCGCCGTCATGGCCGTCGCCATGATCGGCGGACCGCTGGTCGGCGGGACCATCACCGACCACCTCGGCTGGCGCTGGAGCTTCTACATCAACCTGCCGCTGGGCGCTGTCGCGCTTGCCATGGTCACCGCAGTGCTCCATCTGCCGAAGAAGCAGCGGACCAAGGCGCGCATCGACTATCTGGGCGCCGGGCTGCTGACCGTGGGCATCACCTCGATCGTGCTGGTCACCACCTGGGGCGGTACGGAGTACGCCTGGGACTCCGCCGTGATCATGGAGCTGATCGCGATCGGCGTGGCCGCGCTCACCGGCTTCCTGATCGCCGAGACCAGGGCCGCCGAGCCGATCATGCCGCTGCACATCTTCCGCAGCCGCAACTTCACGCTGATGTCTGTGATCGGCTTCATGGCCGGGTTCATGATGTTCGGTGCGGTGCTGTTCCTGCCGCTGTTCCAGCAGTCCGTCCAGGGAGCCTCGGCGACCAACTCCGGTCTGCTCCTGCTGCCGATGCTGATGTCGATGCTCGTCGTCTCGATGATCGCGGGCCGGATCACCACCGACACCGGCAAGTACCGGCTCTTCCCGATCATCGGCGGCGGGCTGATGGTGACGGGGCTGTTCCTGCTCGCCCAGATGGACACCGAGACCTCGCGGCTGACCTCCGGCATCTACATGGCGGTGCTCGGCGCCGGCATGGGCTTCCTGATGCAGATCACCATGCTGGTCGCACAGAACAGCGTCGAGCAGAAGGACATGGGCGTCGCTTCCTCCGCGGCCACCCTCTTCCGTACGCTCGGTGCCTCCTTCGGCGTCGCGATCATGGGCGCGCTGTTCACCGGCCGGGTGCAGGACGAGATGGCGGCGCGAGGCGGGGCTACGGCCACCCAGCACTCCGCGCAGCTGGACGCCGCGAGCCTGGCGAAGCTGCCGGACCCGGTCCGTGAGGCGTACGAGTTCGCTGTGGCTTCCGGGACGCACGCGGCCTTCCTGGTGGGCGCGGGGGTCGCGGTGGTCGGCTTCGTGGCGGCCTTCTTCGTCAAGGAGGTGCCGCTGCGCGGGGCCGGACCGGCGCCTGCCACGGCTGCGGCCGCCCCGACCGGGGACAAGACCGTGGACCAGGTCGGGGACAAGACCGTGGACGAGACCGGGGACAAGGTGGCCGAACAGGTCTGACCTCGGCAAACCCTCTGGCGAACGGCCCCCGGTGTGCACGCCGGGGGCCGTTGTCAGTGGTGCGTGCCAGCATCGGGTGTGTGGAAAGCACCACTCCGGCGCCGGCGCGCCTCGCCCATCTGCGGCAGCTGCGCCTCGCCAAGGACGCCATGGACCGCGACTGGGCCGAGCCGCTCGACCTGGACGCGGTGGCCGCCCATGCCGGGTATTCGCGGTTTCACTTCGTGCGCGCTTTCAAAGCGGTGTACGGACAGACGCCGGGCCAGTATCTGTCGCGCAGGCGGATAGAGCGGGCCGAGGAACTGCTGCGCTCGGCGAATCTGTCGGTCACCGAGATCTGCACGCTCGTCGGCTTCAGCAGCCTGGGCACGTTCTCGACCCGGTTCAAGAAGCAGACCAGGCTGACCCCGAGCGAGTACCGCGCCCAGCATGTGGGGCGGGGAGCCGCGCTGATACCGGGGTGCTACGCCCTGCTGTGGGCGGGCGGCTTCCCTGGCAAGGAGAAGCCTCCTGCCAAGCAGCGCAATTCTGAAGAAGCCGACTGACCGGGCCGCTGCCTACGGTGGCAGGGCAAGCGGGAACCACGCCTCACCGAGGAGCACCTCATGATCAAGGGTCTTGCCATTTCCACCGTCTGGGTCCTGGACCAGGACCGGGCGAAGGAGTTCTACACCGAGCGGCTCGGCCTGGAGGTCCGCACCGACATGACGATGGGCGACGGCGGCATGCGCTGGCTGACGGTAGGAGCCAAGGACCAGCCCGATGTGGAGCTGACGCTCATGGTGCCGGGGCCGCCCGCGATGGACCCGGAATCCGCCGAGGCGATCAAGAAGCTCATAGCCAAGGGCGTCATGGGCGCCGGAGTGCTGACCACCGACGACATCCAGGGGGACTACGAGAAGCTCAGGGCACGCGGCGTGGAGTTCCTGCAGCCGCCGCAGGACCGCCCGTACGGCACGGAGGCGATCCTGCGCGACGACTCGGGCAACTGGTTCTCGTTCACCCAGCGGCGCGAGGGCGGGCTCGACCTGGACAAGGACTGGTCCTGTTAGTCCGGCTGGATCGGCTGGTTCGGGAGGAGAGCAGGGCGGGTTCTGGTAGTCCGGCTGGTCCGGGCGCGCAGGGCGGGTTCCGGTAGTCCGGCTGGTCCGGGCTCAGGGCCGGTCCGCTAGTCCGACAGCGGCATCATCGGGAAGCTGCCGGTGTTCGTCGGCGCGTGTTCGGGGAGCCAGAGCACCGCGATCGCGCCGCCCGACTGCCCCAGCGGCGTCGCGGTCCCCTCCGGCGCGGCATTGCGGAACGTCAGCCGTGCGCCGAGGACTCGCGCCTGGCCTGCCGCAATCGTCAGGCCGAGACCGTGGCCCGTGCCCGCGCGGTCGCTGGCGCCCGTGCGGAAGCGGCTCGGGCCCTCACGGAGCAGGGCCTCGGGATAGCCGGGACCGTGGTCACGGACCCGTACCACGCGGCCCTCGACCGTGACCTCGACCGGCGGCTTGCCGTACTTGGCGGCGTTGGTCAGCAGATTGAGCAGGATGCGCTCCAGCCGCCGCGGATCGGTGCTGACCCACGACTCGTGCACGACGCTGATCGCCACATCGGGGTTCAGCGCCGTGATCCGGCGGCTGACGAACTCCGCGAGCGCGATTTCCTGCAGCTCGGCCCGTTCCGACGCGCTGTCGAGCCTCGCCACCTCCAGCACGTCCTCGACCAGCGTCCGCATGGCCTGCGCCCGGTCCCGTACGAGCTCGGAGGGCCGGCCGGGCGGCAGCAGCTCGGCGGCCGTGAGCAGCCCGGTGACGGGGGTACGCAGCTCGTGCGCGATGTCGGCGGTGACCCGGCGCTCCGCTTCGATGCGCTCGTTCAGGGCGTCGGTGAGCGCGTCCACGGCGCGGGCCAGATCGTCTGTCTCGTCGCGTACGACACCGCCGATCGCGTCCCTGACCCGCACCCCCGTATTGCCCTGCGCGACGTGGCCGGCGGCAGCGGCGGCCTTGCGCAGCCGGCGGGAGAGCTGCCCGCCGATCAGCACGCCGAGCGCGCAGCCGCCGAAGACCACGGAGACAGAGCCGATGATCAGCGCCCGGTCGAGGTCCTTCATGACGGTGGCGCTGCGGCCGGCGAACTGGGTGTGCAGGGAGAGCACGTCGCCGTTGGACAGCGGCACGGCGGCCCAGATGTCGGGTGTGCCGCCGTTGCCCTCGTCCACATAAGTGCCGCGCCGCTTCTCGCGCATCAGCTTCTGCAGCGACCTGGGCAGCGAGGGGTCATTGATCTTGGTGTTGAAGCGCGGGTCCTTGTTCTTGGACGTCTCGTACCAGCGCTGCGCGAGCAGCACCCGGTCCATCTGCACATCGCGCGTGTTGTCCAGCATCGAGACACGGGCGGCGTTGTGCACGACAAGGCTCAGCGCCATCGCGATCAGTGCGCCGACGCCCGCGATCGCGATGCTGATCTTCCAGCGGACTCCCGTGCGCAGTACGAGTCGCTTCATGCCTTGAGCTTGTAACCGAAGCCGCGGACCGTTTCGATCCGGTCCTGTCCGATCTTGGTGCGCAGCCGCTGGACATGGACGTCCACGACCCGGGTGTCGCCGCCCCAGCCGTAGTCCCAGACCCGCTCCAGCAGCTTGTCGCGGGAGAGCACGGTGCCGGGCGTGGACGAGAACTCCAGCAGCAGTCGCATCTCGGTCGGCGTCAGCCCCACCGGCGCACCCCCCTTGCGTACCTCCATGCCCTCCGTGTCGATCTCCAGATCGCCGAAGGCCAGCAGCGGCCCCTGCGGATCCTGATCCGCGGAGCCCGCGCCGCCGCCCGCCGCGCCGGCCGCGTGACCGAAGCGGCGCAGCACCGCGCGTATGCGGGCGACCAGCACCGCGCCGTCGAAGGGCTTGGTGACGTAGTCGTCGGCTCCGGCCTCCAGGCCCAGCACCACATCGATGGAGTCGGCGCGCGCCGACAGCATGATCACGGGCACGGTCGACTCGTCCCTGATACGGCGGCACAGGCTCACGCCGTCCAGACCCGGCACCATCACATCGAGCAGCGCGATGTCCGGCCGGTTGGCGCGGAAGGCATCCAGTCCCCGCAGCCCGTCGGGCATCGCGGTGACCACGAAGCCGTCCCGCTCCAGGGCGAGCTGGGTCGCCTCACGGATGACGTCGTCGTCCTCGACGAAAAGGACATGAGTCTCGGCCATCCCCGCTGCTCTCAGTTCTCGTTCGGTGCGGGCGGTTCGGTGGCGACAACCTCGCCCTCCCCGACCGCCCTGCTGAATTCGTTGCGTACCCAGTGCTGCTGGACGAACTTCCCGCCCGACCAGTGGTACGTGGTCACTTCCTCGCCGGACGGCTCGGCGACCGGATCACCCTTGGCGTAGACCTGCTTGGTCACCACCAGGTCCCCCCGGTCGATCGCGGAGTACACCGCGGGCTCCTCGGCGGCGAAGATATTCTCATACTTCCCGCCGGTCCCGCGATACACGTACGTGCCCATGCCCACCGCGTCCCCGCACGTCAGCACATTGACGACGACATCGGGCGAGGAGCCGCCGGTGAGGTTCCCGTACGAGGTGTCCACCGGGTAGGAGTCCCGGGCGCACGGCTTGAGGTCGGCCTTGACCCGCTCGCTGACCTTCGGATCGCTCATGATCAGCTTCACCGCGTTGACGGCCTCGGTCTTCTGCGCCCCGCCGGTGGGGGACATATTGGGCGAGGGGGTTGCCTTGGCGATCGCGTCGGTGTGCGCCGCGCCTTCGTCCTGAACCCCGGTGCCGCCCGTGGAGCAGGCGGCGGCGAACACGCCCACCGCGGTGAGCCCGGCCATCACCGCGCCGCTCGCCGCCAGGCGTCTGTTGCCGCCTCTGCCAGTCAGGCCGCGCACCGCTCCTGCCCCCGTCCGTCGCGCTCACCGTTACGCCGCACCTCGCCGCGCTCCAGGGCGCGGACGTCCAGGTCCCGGCTCTCCAGCTCCTGGCGGAGCCGGGCCAGCGCCCGGTGCAGCGTGCTCTTTACCGTACCGGCCGACATGCCGAGCGCGGCAGCGGTCTCCTCGGTGCTCATCTGCTCCCAGTGCCGCAGCACCACGACGCTGCGCTGCTTGGGTGCGAGCACCTTCAGGATGTCCATCAGCAGGGCGCGGTCCGCGCGCTGCTCGCTGCCGTCGTCGACGCTCGCGTCGGGCAGCTGCTCGGTGGGAACCTCTTCCAGCTTGCGGGCCCGCCACCACTCCGTACGCGTATTGATCATCACGCGGCGAAGGTAGGCGTCGGCCAGCGACTTGTCCGCGATCCCGTCCCAGCGACCGTAGGTGCGGACCAGAGCGGTCTGCAGCAGGTCCTGCGCGTCGATCGGATCCGGGACAAGACGCCGGGCGCTTCGCAGCAGCGCCTCCTGCCGGTTGCGTACGTACTCTTCGAATTCGAGCACCTCGCCCTGTGCCATTCCAACCGCCTCCACCCCGTGAGTCCCGCGACAAGCACTGCCGTTCCCTTGTGTCACAAGAAGCTACGGAGGTGTTGTCACGGGCCTGTGCGGAGCAGCCGTCGGAGGGCGCACGGCCATCCATCGGTTGTGTAACAGCGGATGTTTCAGGGGTGGTTCGAGTGGGAATGGGGCCGGCCTGCTCAGCTGTGGGGGAGTCGGTAGAGGCCGTTCTCCAGGGGTTCCACGAGCCCATCGGCCACCAGTGAGTCCAGCGCCCGGGCCCGCTGGACCGGCTCGTGCCAGACCGTGTCCAGCGCCGACTGCGGCACCGGCGCCACCGCCTCGCGCAGCACGGCGAGGAGCCTGCCGCGCACCTGCCGGTCCGTTCCCGCGTACGTCTGGCCGCGGCGCGCGGGACCTGCGTACGCAGGCTTCCCGGCCAGCCGCCACGCACACCGCGCGGCGATCGGGCAGCGCGCGCAGTCCTCGTTCTTCGCCGTGCACACCAGCGCGCCCAACTCCATGGAGGCCGCCGCCCAGCGGGCCGCGGTCGCCTCGTCGTCGGGCAGCAGGGCGCGGGCCAGCTTGCGCTCGACGGCGGTCGTCGCGGTCGGCGGGAACTGGATGCCGGTCGCGGCGCGGGCCAGGACCCGGCGGACGTTGGTGTCGAGGACGGCATGACGCTGCCCGTACGCGAAGGAGGCCACCGCGGCCGCCGTGTACTCGCCGATGCCGGGCAGCGAGAGCAACTGCGCATGGTCGCTCGGTACATCGCCGCCGTGCCGCTCCGTTATTGCCTGCGCGGCTCCGTGCAGGCGCAGCGCACGCCGGGGATAGCCGAGCCGGCCCCAGGCGCGGACCGCCTCGCCGGGCGCCTCCGCGGCCAGATCGGCCGGGCGCGGCCAGCGCGCCAGCCACTGCTCGTACACCGGACGCACCCGGCTTACGGGTGTCTGCTGCAGCATGAACTCGCTGACCATCACACCCCAGGCGCCGGCCTCCGGGCGGCGCCAGGGCAGATCGCGGGCGTGCTCGTCGAACCAGGCGATGACCGGCGTGTGGAGGGACGCCGCGTCGGCCGGGGCAGGGTCTGTGCTGGTGTCAGTCATGGCACTCTGATCCTGGCACGACAAGGGGAGCAGACGCTGCATACGCTCCGAGCGCCGCGCGAGGCCCGCGAGAAGGCCATCAGCGGTGCCATCGGCATGTTCGGCACCAGGAGGGGGTCGTGCGGGCGCAGTTCGGTGATGTTCCTGCACGGGCCGCGGTTGATGTGGCTGCCCATGGTCACGGACCGTACTCGTCAGGCCCGAGCGGTCACTCATAGCGATCGGCAAGGGGCGGCCTTGACGAATGTCGGGGGTGCGTGCGGCGCCGACCGTGATGATGATCGCCAGAACTCGCGAAGTCGGGTGCCGGATGGGACGGGAGTTGGCCGTGATCTCTCGTAGAGTTTGGGCCGTGGGATCTATGCGCAATCCGATCGGGCCGCTCCCCTCCTCCATCTACTGGCGACGGAGGGCAGTCGCGGCGTCTTTGATCGCGCTGCTCGCCGTGCTGATCGTATGGGCCGTCAGTTCCGGTGGCGGCAACGGCAGCGGAGGCAGGGACGACGGCGGATCCAACGGCAACGGTCCCGCGCCCTCCATCACCCCCGGGCCCTCCCAGTCCGGCCCCGCGATCAGCGAACAGCCGGGCGGACGCGACGAGTCGGGCGATTCCGGCGACAGCGACGGCAGCGCCGACGGCGGCGCTACGGACACGGGTGGCGCCGGCGACACGGGCGGTGACGGCGGCAAGAACGGCGACAACGGAGCGGGTGGCGCGGCCAGTGGCGGCGCAGGCGGCCAGCAGGTTCCGGTCGGATCGACCCTCCCCAACTGTTCCCCGGGCGCACTGAAACTGAGCCTGCGCAGCGTCAAAGTCTCGTACGAGCCGGGGGAGAAGCCGACGTTCCAGCTGGTCGCGTCCAACTCGTCGGCGACGAACTGCAAAGCGGACTTCGGCCCCAAGGTGGCGGTGCTGACGGTCACCGACGACGGGGACGACGACGTGTGGTCCTCGAAGGACTGCCCGCGGACGGCCGACGGTCTGCTGCTGCGGGTCCCGGCGAATGCGACGATCACGCACACGGTGGAGTGGGACCGCAGGCGGAGCGCGCCGCAGTGCGCGACGCCGCCCGCGGGGGCGGTTGCCTCCGGTACGTATCTGGTGGAGGCGCAGTTCCCGGGGGTGACGGTGCTGCGGGCGTCGTTCCGCCTGGAGAAGGAGTAGCCGGCCCGGAGGCGTCCGGCGGCCGGGATTTGTCGTCCATCTCCCCCAGCTACCGCTGCGAGGTGCCCCCCGGACGGGCTTGAAGGCGCGTCTGCGGGGTCGTCCAGCGGACTGTCCTCGAACGCCCGACGGACTTGAAACTGCGGGCAGGCCCGAAAATTCAGCCCGGCTTGGGGGCACCTCCCCAGCTGGGGCAGCTATACGTACCGCTCCAGGATCGACGACTCCGCGAGCCGCGAGAGGCCCTCGCGCACACTGCGCGCCCGCGCCTCGCCCACGCCGTCGACGGTCTGCAGATCGTCGACGCTCGCCGCGAGCAGCTTCTGCAGGCCGCCGAAGTGCTCGACGAGCCGCTCGATGATCGCGTTCGGGAGCCGCGGCACCTTCGCCAGCAGCCGGTAACCGCGCGGCGACACCGCGGAGTCGAGCGTCTCGGGCGAACCGCTGTAGCCCAACGCCCTTGCCACTGTGGGAAGTTCGAGCAGCTCGGCGTGCGTGAGGTCGTTCAGCTCGGTGAGCGCCTCGCCGACCGTGCGGGACCGCTTAGCCGTCGGCTCCGGCACATAGTCGCGTACGACCAGCTCGCGCTCCGGCTCCACGCCCGCGATCAACTCGTCCAGCTGCAGGGAGAGGAGACGGCCGTCCGTGCCCAACTCCACCACGTACTCGGCGATCTCCGTGGCGATCCGCCGCACCATCTCCAGGCGCTGCGCAACCGCCGTGACGTCGCGGACCGTCACCAGGTCCTCGATCTCCAGCGCGGAGAGCGTGCCCGCGACCTCGTCGAGGCGGAGCTTGTACCGCTCCAGCGTCGCGAGCGCCTGGTTGGCCCGGGACAGGATCGCGGCCGATTCCTCCAGGACCCGGCGCTCCCCGTCCACGTACAGGGCGATCAACCGCATCGACTGCGACACGGAGACGACCGGGAATCCGCACTGCCGGGAGACCCGGTCCGCCGTGCGGTGGCGGGTGCCCGTCTCCTCGGTGGGGATGGACGCGTCCGGGACCAGCTGCACACCGGCCCGGTGGATCTTGGTGATGTCCTTGTCGAGGATGAGCGCGCCGTCGAGCTTGCACAGCTCACGCAGCCGGGTCGCGGTGAACTCCACGTCCAGTACGAAACCGCCGGTGCACATCGACTCGACGGTCTTGTCCATACCGAGGACGATCAGGCCTCCGGTGTTGCCGCGGAGGATCCGCTCCAGGCCGTCGCGCAAGGCCCGACCCGGCGCGACCGCGCTCAGGGCGGCGCGGATCAACGCTTCGTTGCCGGAGCTTCCGCCGGACTTTCCGGGTGCTGCTGCCCGGTCGTTGGCTGCCACTGCACTCCTCCGGCTCGTACGGATGGGCGAGACCAGGGCAAAGTCTACCGGCGCGTCTCGTCGCCCTGTGGGCCGTCTGCCCGCTCTTTGCGCGGGGCGGCCACCGAGCCCCCCTGACGCCCCCGCGGGAGCACCCGCAGAGCCTCTCCCATGTCAGCCACTTCCGTGACTTTCATACCGGCCGGGACCTTACCGGGGTCGGATGGGACGAGGGCGTGCGTGAAGCCGAGCCGGTGTGCCTCGGCGAGCCGGCGCTGGACGCCGGTGACCCGTCTGACCTCGCCCGCGAGACCGACTTCGCCGATCGCGACCAGGTTCTTGGGCAGCGGGGTGTCGCTGGCGGCCGATGCCAGTGCAAGCGCGATCGCCAGGTCCGCCGCGGGCTCGGAGAGCTTCACGCCGCCGACAGTCGCGCTGTAAATGTCGCGTTTGCTCAATGCGGTGATCCGGCCGCGCTGCTCGAGGACGGCAAGCATCATCGAGACCCTGGAGGTCTCCAGGCCCGATGTGGTGCGCCGGGGCGAGGGGATCTGCGAGTCGACGGTGAGCGCCTGCACCTCGGCGACGAGCGGGCGGCGGCCTTCGAGGGTGACCGTCAGGCAGGTGCCGGGGACGGGGGCGTCCCGGCGGGTGAGGAACAGGCCCGAGGGGTCGGCGAGGCCGGTGATGCCCTCGTCGTGCAGTTCGAAGCAGCCGACCTCGTCCGTCGCGCCGTAGCGGTTCTTGACGCCTCGTACCAGACGCAGACGCGCGTGCCGGTCGCCCTCGAAGGACAGCACGACGTCCACCAGGTGCTCGAGCAGCCTGGGGCCGGCGATCGCGCCGTCCTTGGTGACATGGCCGACCAGGATGGTGGACATGCCGCGCTCCTTGGAGGCGCGGATCAGCGCGCCGGCCACCTCGCGGACCTGGGCCATGCCGCCGGGCGCTCCGTCGATCTCGGGGGACGCGACGGTCTGTACGGAGTCGAGGACCAGCAGCGACGGCTTGACCGCGTCCAAATGGCCGAGGACCGCCGACAGATCGGTCTCGGCGGCGAGATAGAGGTGGTCGTGCAGCGCGTTGATCCGGTCGGCGCGCATGCGCACCTGGCTCGCGGACTCCTCGGCCGTGACATACAGAGTGGGGTGCTCCGCGCTGGCGGCCTTCGCGGCGACGTCGAGCAGCAGCGTGGACTTGCCGACGCCCGGCTCGCCCGCGAGCAGCACGACGGCGCCAGGCACCAGGCCGCCGCCGAGGACACGGTCCAGCTCGTCCACGCCGGTGGGGCGGGCCGTCGCCTGCCGGCCGTCGACCTGGCCGATGGGGAGGGCCGCGGTCGAGACGCGGCCGGCGGCGGTCGTACGGACAGCCGGCGCGCCGTACTCCTCGACCGTCCCCCATGCCTGGCACTCGGGGCAGCGGCCGAGCCACTTGGCGGTCGTCCAGCCGCAGTCGGTGCAGCGGTAGGACGGCCGGTCCTTCGCGGATTTCGTACGGACAGCCATGCGGGAACCGTAGCGGGGCCCACTGACAACGCCGCCGCCGCCTCCTGCGGGCTCCTTCACGCGGTTGTCGTCCGCAGGGGAATTCATCGAGGGCCGGCGTACGCCGGTGGCCCACTAGGGGTGGAATTAACGATTCCTGTCCTTCTTCGAACGATCTGTTCACCCGTAAGGATTAAAAGTGTTCAAGTGGTGCGAAGGGGGTGCGCTCCAACGCCTACGGTCACGGCGTGACGAGCAGCAGGCTGGAACATCCGACGCACACCACCGGCGCACACCGGCCGAACCGGCGCGCGCCCCGTCCGCTCGCGCAACAGCCGCTCGCGCGCTATGAGCCGTACCTCGACGGCCTGTTCACGTACTGCCTTTCCGTGCTCTGCGACCACGACGCGGCGACCGCGCTCCTCGGCGACGTACTCGCCATCGCCGAGCGGCAGCACGGGCGTTGCCCGGCGGGCGAGGCCGAGCGGAAGGCATGGCTGTACGCGCTCGCGCGGTGGGCCTGTATGCGCCGGCTGACCGAGCAGCGGCGCAAGCGGCAAGCGACGCACACCGGACGCCCCGCCGTCTCCGGGGATGCCGCGCCCCCGGTCCCGGAGGAGACCGCCGAGCGCCGGCACCGTGAACTGGCGCTGCTGGCCTGGCCGGAGGCGGCCGGGACGACACCCGAACAGCGCGAGGCCCTGGAGCTCGCCGTCCGGCACGGGCTCGGCTCGCGCGAGGTCGCCACCGTCCTCGGCCTGGACGCGAGGGCCGCGCGCGAGCTGCTGGCCGCCGCGGCCTGCGAGGTCGAGCGCACCGGGGCCGCGCTGGCCGTCGTCGAGACCGGTAACTGCCCGGCCGTCGCCCGGCTCACCGGCGACCACCAGGTGCTGCTCTCCGCCACGCTGCGCCAGGAACTCGTCCGGCACGTCGGCGACTGCCCCCGCTGCCGCCGCACCGCCGAGCGTGCGGGAGCGGGCGGCCCGTGGCCCGGGGCGGCCGTCACGCCGGCCGCGCTGCCGCTGGTCGAGGCGCCGCGAGATGCCGCGTACGCCGAGATGCTGCGAGTACCCCGCGCCCGGGCCGCCGCGCCGCGCTTCGGCCGCGGCGGCTTCCCGCTGGACCCGAAGGACCACGCGGCCCGGCGGGACCGGCTGCGGGCGCGCGCCGTGACGACCACGGTCGTGGCGACCGTGGTCGCGGCGCCGGTGCTCGCGCTGTGGGCGGCGTACCGGGGCGCGCCGCTGACAGGGGAGGGGCGCGACGGTTCCTCGGTCTCCGCGAGCGAGGCCGACGCGTCGCGAGGCCTCGACGGCGAGCCGTACGACCACTACGAGAACGCGGGCAACGCGCAGGCGAACCCGGACCCGAGGTTCACGGCGGGCTCGCGCTCGCCGGATGTCTCGGTCGAGGTCATCAGCACAGGCCCGCCGGCACCGCCGTCCCGTTCCGGCGTCGGCCCGGGCCGCCTCACGGTCGAGGCGGAGCCCGCCGGCGACACCACGCGGATCACGATCACGGCCTCCGGCGGCTCCCCGATGACGTGGTCGGCATGGACGGACGCGCCCTGGCTGTACGTGAGCCAGTCCTCGGGCACGCTGCATCCGGGCGAGTCGGTCACGATCTACGTAACCGTGGACCACGATCGGGAGCCGTCGGGACCGTGGACCGCGCGGGTGGGCGTAGACCCCTCGGGCGCGGTGGTGGAGATCGACGGCTACGGCGCGACGAGGCCGCCGACGTCCTCGGACCCCGCCCCCACTCCAACTCCGCCCCCGACGTCTACGGACCCGACGCCCACACCGGATCCGACCCCGCCACCCTCGGACCCGTCACCGACGCCACCCCCGACCACGCCGGAACCGACACAGCCCGACCCGCCCGCGTCGGACCCGCCAGCGTCCCCGTCATCGAGCTGAGTGAGCCGCGGAAGCGCGGCCTTCCCGCGGGGCCCCGGACGGCGGGGCCGAGGCCCCGGGACTTCGCCACGCGGCAGATCCGCGCCGCCCAGAAAGCGCCGGGCTGACGACCAGGCAGCCCCGGCGGCTTCGCCGCGAAGCCCGGAAGCGGGGAGCTGCCCTTACGTAAACCCCGCAGCAGGCGCGCGCCGCGCAGGAAAAGCGGGGCCTTTCCATGCCCTCTTTGCCGCGGCGCCAATGGGCGAGGCTGACGCCCCCGCACCGCACCATCGGGAGCATCCGTGCCGCCCGAAACGGAGGGGTTGACGCCCCGCTCCGGCGGCTTCGCCGCGGGGCCCGGAAGGCGGGGGCCGGCTCTGCCGCACCTAGCCCTCGGGGTGACCGGGTCTGTGGCCTGCCGCCGGGGAGGGGCCGTGCAGGGTCGTCCCCGCAGGGGATCGGCGGCCGGACCCGGTGATCAATGCGTACCGCTTGCCGCCGCCGACCCCGAGGAGTCGAGCCCGGAGGGGCCCCGGAACCCCCACCTCACGCCACTGGGCAACTCCCAGGCCCGCACAGCGGAACGCCCGCCCCCCCGGCCACCGGGCGACCCCCGACCCGCACCGCGAACCCCCGCACCCGAGCAACCCCGCGACCCGCCCCCCAGCGCCCTACGTCGGGTCCGCCGGGTGTGGAGCCACCAGGGGAAGCTGCGACGACAGGCGGGCCTCGCACAGCTCCACCAGGACGTCGTACGCCTCCTTGCCCATCAGCTCCGTGAGCTCCGGGCGGTACGTCACATACACCGGCTCCCCCGCCCCGTGCGCCGACGTCGCCGACGTGCACCACCAGTGCAGGTCATGGCCGCCCGGACCCCAGCCCCGGCGGTCGTACTCACCGATCGAGACCTGCAGCACCTTCGTGTCGTCGGGCCGCTCGATCCACTCGTACGTACGCCGCACCGGCAGCTGCCAGCACACGTCCGGCTTCGTCTCCAGCGGCTCCTTGCCCTCCCGCAGCGCCAGGATGTGCAGCGAGCAGCCCGCCCCGCCCTCGAACCCCGGGCGGTTCTGGAAGATGCAGGACCCGTCCCAGCGACGCGTCTGGCGTTCGCCGTCGTCGTCTGTCTGGACCCAGCCCGTCTCCGTACCCACGTCGTGGAACTGCCACAGCTCCGGCGTGAGCCGCGCGACATTCTCGGCGACCCGCTTCTCGTCGTCCTTGTCGGAGAAGTGCGCGCCGAGCGTGCAGCACCCGTCGTCCGCCCGGCCCGCCTCGATGCCCTGGCAGCCGCTTCCGAAGATGCAGTTCCAGCGCGAGGTCAGCCAGGTCAGATCGCAGCGGAAGACCTGTTCGTCGTCGGCGGGATCCGGGAACTCGACCCACGCCCGCGCGAAGTCCAGGCCCTTCTCGTCGTTCGTCGGGGGCTTGATCTGCTTCGGGGGCTTGGCTTTGCCCTGCTTCGCCTTTTTCGTCTTTGGCACAGGCCCAGGGTATGCGCGTGTCGGCAGTAGCGTTCGGTTCATGAGACTCGGAGTCCTCGATGTCGGTTCGAACACGGTGCACCTGCTGGTGGTGGACGCCCACCCCGGCGCGCGTCCGCTGCCCGCCCATTCGCACAAGGCGGAGTTGCGACTCGCCGAACTCCTCGACGAGGACGCGGCGGTCGGACCCGACGGAGTCGCCCGGTTGATAGAGGTGATCGGCGACGCGGTGCAGGCCGCCGAGGACCAGGGCTGTGAGCAGGTGCTGCCGTTCGCGACCTCCGCGGTGCGGGAGGCCAGCAACGCCGACGAGGTGCTCGCCCGGGTCAAGGCCGAGACCGGGGTCGACCTGCAGGTGCTGACCGGCGAGGAGGAGGCCCGGCTGACCTTCCTCGCGGCCCGTCGCTGGTTCGGCTGGTCGGCCGGGAAGCTGCTGGTCCTGGACATCGGCGGCGGCTCGCTGGAGATCGCGTACGGGATCGACGAGGAGCCGTACGCGGCGGTGTCGCTGCCGCTCGGGGCGGGCCGGCTGACGGCGCTGCTGCCCGGCGACCCGCCCGACCCGCAGGACGTGAAGGCGCTGCGCCGCCGCATCCGTGCCGAGATCGCCCGTACGGTCGGCGAGTTCAGCAGGTTCGGGAAGCCGGACCACATCGTGGCGACGTCCAAGACCTTCAGGCAGCTGGCCCGTATCGCGGGTGCCGCGCGCTCCGGCGAGGGCCTTTACGTGCAGCGTGAACTGAGTCGTAAGTCACTGCAGGAGTGGATGCCGAAGCTCGCCGCCATGACGGCGGAGCAGCGCGGCGCCCTCCCCGGCGTCTCCGAGGGCAGGGCCCGCCAGTTGCTGGCAGGAGCGCTGGTCGCGGAGGGTGCGATGGACCTGTTCGGGGCGGCAGTGCTCGAAATCTGTCCCTGGGCACTGCGCGAGGGCGTCATTCTGCGGCGCCTGGACCATCTCCCGACCTCCTAGCGGCGGCCCGTACGCTGTCTCCCGTGGCAGAACCAATGGTGCGTATCCCGGATGCGAAGGTTGTCCTGTCAACGGCTTCCGTCTATCCGGAGTCGACGGCCACGGCCTTCGAGATTGCCGCGCGCCTCGGCTACGACGGCGTCGAGGTCATGGTCTGGACCGATCCCGTCAGTCAGGACATCGAGGCGCTGCGCCGGCTGTCCGACTACCACCAGGTGCCGATCCACGCCGTGCACGCGCCCTGTCTGCTGATCACCCAGCGGGTCTGGTCCACCGACCCCTGGGTGAAGCTCCAGCGGGCGCAGGCGGCCGCGGAGAAGCTGGGCGCCTCGACGGTCGTCGTGCACCCGCCGTTCCGCTGGCAGCGGCAGTACGCCCGGGACTTCGTCAGCGGGATATGGCGGATGGCGAACGAGACGGATGTCCGGTTCGCGGTCGAGAACATGTACCCGTGGCGCTACCGGGACCGCGAGATGCTCGCGTACGCCCCCGACTGGGACGTCACCAAAGAGGACTACCGGCACTTCACGATCGACCTCTCGCACACCGCGACGTCCCGTACCGACACGCTGGCCATGCTCGACCGGATGGGCGACCGGCTCGGGCATGTGCACCTTGCCGACGGCAAGGGGTCCGCGAAGGACGAGCACCTGGTCCCGGGGCGCGGCAACCAGCCCTGCGCCGAGCTGCTCGAGCGCCTGGCCCGTACCGGCTTCGACGGCCATGTCGTCATCGAGGTCAACACCCGGCGCGCGATGTCCGCCGCCGAACGCGAGGCCGACCTCGCCGAGGCGCTCGCGTTCACCCGGTTGCATCTGGCGTCCGCCGCCTCTTCAGGGGTGCGCGGCTCATGACGGGCGCTGCGGCTCCGCGGCGGCGCGGCCGTCCGGCCCGTACGGGAGCGGGTGAGGGCCCCGGCGCCCGGGACCGGATCCTCAAGGCGGCCCGTACGGAATTCGCCGAGCGCGGCTACGACAAGACGACCGTCCGCGGCATCGCCAAGGCGGCTGACGTCGACCCGGCACTGGTCCACCACTACTTCGGTACGAAGGACGAGGTCTTCGCGGCCGCCATCGAGGTCTCCTTCGAGCCGGCGATGGTGATCCCGGAGATCCTGGGGCAGGGCGCGGAGGGCATCGGAGAGCGGCTCGCCCGCTTCTTCATCGGGGTGTGGGAGAACCCGGCGACCCGGGCCCCGCTGCTGGCGATCCTCCGTTCCGCGCTCACCCACGAGGCTGCGGCGAAGGTGCTGCGCAGCTTCGTACTGCGGCGGCTGCTCGAGCGGATCGCGGGCGATCTCGACGTGCCGGACCCGAAGTTCCGCGCGGAGCTGGCAGCCTCGCACATGATCGGCATCGCGATTCTGCGCTATGTGATCCAGGTGGAGCCGCTGGCCTCGGCGGACCCGGAGGAGATCGTCGCGATGGTGGCCCCGACGCTGCAGCGGTATCTGACCGAAGCGTGAGGCATCGAAGCATGAGGCATCTGACCGAGGCGTGAAGCATCATCCGGCCGAAGCGTGAGGCATCTGACCGAGGCGTGAAGCATCATCCGGCCGAAGCGTGAGGCATCTGACCGAGGCGTGATGCGGCATCCGGCCGAAGCGTGAAGGCAACTGACCGAGGCGTGAACCTGTCGTCCCGTATAACGGACAGACTGTCCAGATCTTGGAGACGCGGCGTACGCTCGATTGAAGTCCCAATCCGTCTGAAGGAGCGAGCGACGATGCCCGATCTGAGGTCCCGCACTGTCACCCACGGCCGCAATATGGCGGGTGCCCGCGCCCTTATGCGGGCGTCGGGCGTAGCGGGCGCGGACATCGGTAAGCCGATCATCGCGGTCGCCAACTCCTTCACCGAGTTCGTGCCCGGGCACACCCACCTCGCCCCGGTCGGCCGGATCGTCTCCGACGCGATCCTGGCCGCGGGCGCCGTGCCGCGCGAGTTCAACACCATCGCCGTCGACGACGGCATCGCGATGGGCCACGCAGGCATGCTCTACTCCCTGCCGTCCCGCGATCTGATCGCGGACAGCGTCGAGTACATGGTCGAGGCGCACTGCGCGGACGCCCTGATCTGCATCTCCAACTGCGACAAGATCACCCCCGGCATGCTGATGGCCGCGCTGCGCCTCAACATCCCGGTGATCTTCGTTTCCGGCGGGCCGATGGAGGCCGGCCAGGCGACCCTGGTGGACGGCACGGTCCGCAAGCTCGACCTGATCAACGCCATCGTGGACGCGGTCGACGAGAACGTGTCGGACGAGGACGTTCTCCGTATCGAGGAGAACGCCTGTCCCACCTGCGGGTCCTGTTCGGGCATGTTCACCGCCAACTCGATGAACTGCCTCGCCGAGGCCGTCGGCCTCGCCCTCCCCGGCAACGGCTCGGTGCTCGCCACCCACACCGCCCGCAAGGCGCTCTACGAGAACGCCGGCCGCACGATCGTCGACATCACCAAGCGCTACTACGAGCAGGGCGACGAGTCCGTCCTGCCGCGCAACATCGCCACCCGCGAGGCCTTCGAGAACGCCATGGCGCTCGACATCGCCATGGGCGGCTCCACCAACACGATCCTGCATCTGCTCGCCGCCGCCCAGGAGGCCGAGCTCGACTACGACCTGACCGACATCGACGCCGTCTCGCGCCGCGTCCCGTGTCTCGCCAAGGTCGCGCCGAACGTCGCCCCCGGCGGCACGTACTACATGGAAGATGTGCACCGCGCGGGCGGCATCCCGGCGATCCTGGGCGAGCTCTACCGCGGCGGGCTCCTCAACGAGGACGTCCACACCGTCCACTCCCCGTCCCTCGCCGACTGGCTCAAGACCTGGGACGTGCGCGGCGGCTCCCCGTCCGCCGAGGCCGTCGAGATGTGGCACGCGGCCCCTGGCTGCGTCCGCTCCGCGACTGCCTTCTCCCAGTCCGAGCGCTGGGCGTCCCTCGACGTCGACGCCGAGAACGGCTGTATCCGGTCCGTCGAGCACGCGTACTCCAAGGACGGCGGACTCGCCGTGCTGAAGGGCAACCTCGCCGTCGACGGCGCTGTCGTGAAGACCGCCGGCGTGGACGAGTCGATCTGGACCTTCGAGGGACCCGCCGTCGTCTGCGAGTCCCAGGACGAGGCCGTCGACAAGATCCTCCGCAAGGAGATCAAGGAGGGCGACGTCGTCGTCATCCGCTACGAGGGCCCGCGCGGCGGACCCGGCATGCAGGAGATGCTCTACCCGACGTCGTTCCTGAAGGGCCGCGGCCTCGGCAAGGCCTGCGCGCTGGTGACGGACGGCCGCTTCTCGGGCGGCACATCGGGCCTGTCGATCGGGCACGCCTCGCCGGAGGCGGCGAGCGGCGGAACCATCGCACTCGTCGAGGACGGCGACCGCATCCGTATCGACATCCCGAACCGCTCGATGGAACTCCTCGTCAGTGATGAGGAGTTGGCGACCCGTCGCGATGCGCTGAACGGCAGCTACGCGCCGAAGAACCGCGACCGGAAGATCTCGGCCGCACTGCGTGCGTACGCGGCGATGGCGACGAGCGCCGACAAGGGCGCGGTCCGGGACGTGTCCCGGCTGGGCTGATCCCGGGCTGATCCGATCCCTCCTGGGGCCGGATCACCACTTGGCGGGGTCCCGGGCGTCCAGCGCGAAGACGGAGCCGTCCGGGGCCGAGCCGAAGACCTTGTCACCGGCGGCGACGGGTGCGGGCAGCACCGACGCGAAGGTGTAACGCCCGTCGTCCATACGGGGTTCGGTCTGTCCGACGAGCACGCCCCGTACGGCGTCCACGGCCAGCAGCCGCCCGTCCCCGGCCGTCACATAAACCGCGCGGGCGTCGGCGGCGGGGCGTGAGAGATGGGTGACCGACGTCTCCAGCCGCCACAGCTGGGCGGGCTTCGTCCCGCCCGTGTCGAGGGCGAGAAGCGAGCCGCCCGCCCCGCTCAGATACACGGTGTCCCCGGCCACGGCCGCCTGTGCCTGGTCGACGGGCGCGGGCAGCGCAATGCGGCGTACCGCGCGCGGCTTGCCGGCGGTGTCGAGTCGTACGACAGCGTCCGTGAAGCCGTCGGCGTTGGCGGAGAGCAGATACAGGAAACCGCCGGCCCGCCCCGCCGGGCTCAGCGTCCCCTTGACCCGCTTGTCCCAGAGCAGGGCGCCGTCGGCCGGGTCGACCGCGCTGACCAGCGTCGACGTACCGTCTGTGGAAGGTGTGACGGCGAGCGCCGACCGGTCACCGCCGGGGGACGCGAGCCACTGGGTGCCCGTCCCGCCGCGCTGCCGGGTCCAGCGTTGCTTGCCCGTCGCGGCGTCGACGGCCCGCACCAGCCCGCCGTCGGTCACCAGCAGCACCGCGTCGCCGGCGGGCCGGACCGTGGAGTACCGGGAGATGTCGATGTCCCAGCGCACCCGGCCGGACTCCGGGTCGAGCGCCTCGAGCCGGTTCCCGCCGGGCGCGACGACCTGCAGCAGCCCGCCGGCGAGTACGGGCGTCATGCCCTCGTCGGTCTGCGCCGTGCTGTCGTCCGACTTGACCGACCAGAACGTCTTGCCGTCGGCGGGGTTGAGGCGGGCAGCCTTGATGCCGGGCGCCGTGCAGTAGAGCCCCGGGCCCGCCGACGCGCAGACCGGCGTTCTGTTCTCGTCGTCCCCGCCGCGCAGCGGCACACTCCAGGGGCGGAAGGCCTGCTCGGCCCGGGGCCCGGCCGGCGCGGGAGCCGGGGTGCCGCCGTCGCCCACGGTACTTACGACACTTACGGCGATCCCCGCCGTGACCAGCACCGCGAGCGCCGCGCACGCGCGGAGGATTTTCCGCCGGGTCCATTTGCGGCTTCCCGCAGCGGGCCCCAGGGGCGCGCTCTCACGGGAGTCCGGGGTGTGCTGCGCCGGTATGTAGGCCTGAGTGTCGTACGACGAGGAGGGCGAGGACCCTCGCAGCGCGACCATCAACTCGTACGGCGTCGGCCGGTCCGCCGGGTCCTTCGCCAGACAGAGCCGGAACAGCGGCACGAGATCCGCCGGCACTCCCGCCAAGTCCGGTTCGTTGTGCACCACTTGGTAGGCCACGATGTACGGGCTGTCCGAGTCGAACGGCCCTCGCCCGGTCGCCGCGTGCACCAGCACGGCACCCATCGCGAACACATCGGCGGCGGGCCCGACCTCGCGCGGGCGCTGGAACTGCTCGGGGGCCATGAAAGGCGGCGTACCGATCAGCTTGCCCGTCTCCGTACGCAGATCGCTGTCCGCGGGCCGGGAGATGCCGAAGTCGATGACCTTCGGCCCGTCGGCGGCGAGCATCACATTGCTGGGCTTGAGATCGCGGTGCACCACGCCGGCGCGATGGATGTCGCGCAAGGCCTCGGCGAGACCCGCGCCCGCCTTGCGCAGTTCCTCCGAACCCAGCGGCCCGTTCCGCTTGACCCGCTCGGCGAGCGTCGGGCCGTCTATGAACAGCGTGGCCATCCAGGGCCGTTCCGCCTCAGGGTCGGCGTCGACGACGGGCGCGGTGAAGGCGCCGCTGACCTTGCGGGCGGCCGCGACCTCCTGCCGGAATCGGGCTCTGAACTCCGGGTCCGACGCGTGCTCGGCATGGATGACCTTGACCGCCAGGCGCAACCCGGAGGCAGAGGTGGCCAGATGGACGACACCCATGCCGCCGTTGCCGAGGCATGCCTCGAGACGGTACTGCCCGGCATATTCCGGATGCTCCGCTTCCGGGAACCGCCCGGTGCTGCGCAGCGGTGGCATCTCCCACCCCCGTGGTTGTTCGTGCGCAAGCGCGACGCGACGGAGCCTAGTCGATGATGCGTGCGAGGCAGGTGTGGCTTGCTAGCCTGCGCGCGGCGTACAGCGCGCATACACGGCGCGCACATCAACGGGGGAGAATTCGATGGCTGTTGAAGAAGTACAGAACAAGGTTCTGGCCGAGGCGGCGGACGACTCGTCGGTGGCCACACGCTATCCGGTCGCACCGGGCTACCGCCTGAACGTCCGCAGCGGCCCCGGCACCAGCTACCGGCTCGTCAAGGTCCTGCCGTACGGAGCCCGGGTGCCGATCAACTGCCAGAAGCCGGGGGAGCGGGTCAGCGGCCCGTACGGCACCACCGACCTCTGGGACAACATCGCCAACGGGCAGTTCGTCTCGGACGCGTATGTGAACACGGGCAGCGACGGTTATGTGACCATCCGCTGCTCCTGACGCGAGCGCCGTCCCGCCACAGGGATAATCGCCCTCGTGAGCGAGCAGAGCGAAAAGCAGAACGAAAAGCAGACCGAAAAACCGCGCGACGAGCAGAGCGACGAACAGCGCGGCAACACGGGTAGGGCCGGCGGCGGTCCGCAGCCCGAGCCCATCCGTTTCTTCGGCACGACCTGGGTCGGCCACGACGGGGGCTATGGGCTGCGCCGCGCCGGCGTCGCCGCCGGTGCGCTCGCCGCTGCCGTAGCCGGCTGTCTCGTGCTGCGCTTCGCCTACCAGGGTCTGGCGGTCGCCGACGTCGGCGGCTTCGTCAACGCGCTGGTCGTCGTCATGTTCGCGATCTGCAGCGCTGTCGCCTTCCGCAAGACCTGGGAGGGCTTCACCCGCCGTCCCATCGGTTCCGCGGCCGAGGATTCGCTGCGCAGCCTCAAGGCGATCGGCTTCATCGGCTCGCTCCTCGCGTACTTCTTCCGCTCGCTCACCGAGGCGCCGGGCGAGAAGCTGCGCCGCGAGGAGTACGAGACGGCCCGCAGCCAGTACGAGAAGCGCCGGGGCGCCCGTACCGGCAACCCGGCCGCCCGCAAGGGCAAGGGCGGCAAGTCCAAGCGGAAGTAGCCGCGGCCTGATCCGGTTCGTACGCTTCGACGCTCACCCAGCACCAGCACCAGCACCAGCACGCGTACTCGTACCCGCACTCGTACCCGCACCAGCGCCTGTTTCCTTACGGGCGATCGGCCGGCCCGCACCAAGGAACTGTGCGTCTGGCGTCCCGCCGCCCGGGGCGCTCCGGCTGATCCCGGGCGTTGGTCAGCCCCGCTCACGCCTTCCGGCGCGAGAACCGCCCGACCAGCCCGACCACGCCCATCACGAGCGCACCCCGCCACAGGCTCTCCCACAGGCTGCCGAAGAACCCCTGCGCAGTGAGCGCCTGCTGGACCACCACATCCGCGGCGACCATCAGCGCGCCCGGCACGGCCGCGACCCGCCATGGGTGGGCCGCGGCCCAGCGCCGTATCCGGCGGTCGGACGCGTTCCCCGTGCCCGGCTTGTCGCCGAGCACCGCGCCCGCTCCGCCGACCATGAAGAACAGCATCAGCGCCACCGACAGCGCGCCGGCCAGTACGCCGAGGCCGATTCCGTCGCCGATCGTGCCGAGCGCGAGGGCTACGCCGCCACCCAGCCCGCCGACTGCCAGGGCGGCCCGCCACGGCCCGAGCGTCACCGAGGCGACGGTCAGCCGCCGCTGCTCGGCCTTCGAGATCTCACCGTTGTGGCTCATATGTCCACGGTCCGCCGCCCACCCCCCAAAAGCCATGGGGGATGCCCCTGACCCGCCCCCCATCTCTTGACGCGCCCCCATCTCCTGACGTGGCACAGCCTCTTGACGGGGCAGGACCGCAAGCGCATTATTCATCGCATGATGAATTCTTCTGGAGTCGCCGTCCTGGCCCGCGGCCTCACCGTCGTACGAGGCGAACGCACCGTCCTTCGCGGCATCGACTTCACCGTGCCGCCCGGCCGGATCACCGGCCTCCTAGGCCCTTCCGGCTGCGGCAAGTCGACCCTGATGCGTGCCGCGGTCGGCACACAGGCCAAGGTCACCGGAACCCTCGAGATCCTCGGCAAGCCCGCGGGTGACGCCACCCTGCGCTCGCGAATCGGCTACGTCACCCAGGACCCGGCCGTCTACGACGACCTCACGGTCCGTCAGAACCTGGACTACTTCGCCTCCGTCCTGCAGCCCGGCCGCCGCCACCGCGACACCCGCCGCGACTACGTCACCCGCGCCATCGCCGACGTAGACCTCGTCTCGCACGCCGACTCCCTCGCGGGCCGGCTCTCCGGCGGCCAGCGCAGCCGCGTCTCCCTCGCCGTCGCCCTGCTCGGCGCACCCGAACTGCTCGTCCTCGACGAACCGACCGTCGGCCTCGACCCCGTCCTGCGCCGCGATCTGTGGAACCTCTTCCACCGCCTCGCCGACGAGCGCGGCGCGACGATCCTCGTCTCCTCGCACGTCATGGACGAGGCCGAGCGCTGCCACCGCCTGCTCCTGATGCGGGAGGGCGAGATCCTCGCCGAGGACAGCCCCGAAGACCTCCGCGTCCGCACCCGCACCCAGACCGTCGAAGCCGCCTTCCTGCACCTGGTCGACGAGGCCAACGCCCGGCAGGCCGGCTCCCCGCAGCAGGCCGACCCTCAGCCCAAGGCCATTCAGGAGAACGCCCGATGAGCACCTCCCGCACCCTCGCCACCGCCGCCCGCGTCCTGCACCAGCTCCGCCACGACCCGCGCTCCATCGCACTGATGGTCCTGGTGCCGTGCCTGATGCTCTTCCTGCTGCGCTACGTGTTCGACGGCAACGAGCAGACCTTCGACTCCATCGGCGCATCGCTCCTCGGCATCTTCCCGCTGATCACGATGTTCCTGGTGGCCTCCATCGCCACCCTGCGCGAACGCACCTCCGGCACCCTGGAACGCCTCCTCGCCATGCCCATGGGCAAGGGCGATCTGATCGCCGGCTACGCCCTGGCCTTCGGCCTCATCGCCGTCGTCCAGTCCCTCCTCGCCACCGGCCTCGCGCTGTGGGCACTGGGCCTGGACGTCATCGGCTCGCCCTGGCTGCTGCTCCTCGTCGCGCTGCTCGACGCCCTGCTGGGCACGGCACTGGGACTCTTCGTCTCGGCCTTCGCCGCCTCCGAGTTCCAGGCGGTCCAGTTCATGCCGGCCGTGATCTTCCCGCAGCTGCTGCTCTGTGGCCTGTTCACGGCGCGCGAGCAGATGCAGCCCGTCCTCGAAGGGATCTCGAACGTCCTGCCCATGTCGTACGCCGTCGACGCGATGGCCGAAGTCCAGCGCTACCCGGACGCCACCGGCGACTTCACCCGCGACGTCCTGATCGTGGCGGCCTGCGCGGTCCTGGTGCTGGCTCTGGGCGCGGCGACGCTTCGCCGCCGCACCGCCTAGTCCAGGGTGACGGTGTCCCCGACCTCGACCCGGTCGGCGCCGGCCTCCGAGGTACGGGCGGGCCCGCGCTCACCCGTACCGCCCCTCGGACGCCCCGGCACGGCCACGCCCCCGGTGCGAGGATGGCGACACGTATCCCCACCGGCGAGGTGAACAGAGCCATGACCCAGACAGTCGCAGTCCTCGGCACTGGCAAGATCGGCGAGGCCCTCCTCAGCGGCATGATCCGCGCCGGCTGGCGCTCGGCCGACCTGCTGGTCACCACCCGCCGCGCCGACCGCGCCAATGAGCTCCGCACCCGCTACGGCGTCGAGCCCGTCACCAACGCCGAGGCCGCCAAGCGCGCCGACACCCTCATCCTGGCCGTCAAGCCCCAGGACATGGGCAAGCTCCTCGACGAACTCGCTCCGCACATCACCGCTGACCGTCTCGTCATCAGCGCCGCGGCCGGCATCCCCACCTCCTTCATCGAGGAACGCCTGACCGCAGGCACTCCCGTAGTCCGTGTCATGCCGAACACACCCGTACTCGTCGATGAGGGCATGTCCGTGATCTCGGCCGGCAGCCACGCGACCGCCGAGCACCTCGCCCACGCCGAGGAGATCTTCGGCGGTGTCGGCAAGACCCTGCGCGTTCCCGAGTCCCAGCAGGACGCGGCCACCGCTCTGTCCGGCTCGGGTCCGGCGTACTTCTACTTCCTCGTCGAGGCCATGACCGACGCCGGCATCCTCCTCGGCCTGCCCCGCGCCCAGGCCCACGACCTGATCGTCCAGGCTGCCATCGGCGCGGCCATCATGCTCCGTGACAGCGGCGAACACCCGGTCAAGCTCCGTGAAGCCGTCACCTCCCCGGCGGGCACCACCATCAGTGCCATCCGCGAACTCGAGAACCACGGTGTCCGCGCCGCCCTGATCGCGGCCATCGAAGCGGCCCGCGACCGCAGCCGCGAGCTCGCGTCGGGCAACGGCTGACAGCGCTGGTCATGACCACGATCACTCGCTGACGGCCGACGGCTCCGGTCACTGCCACGGCTGCGGGCTGCTGGGCCGTGGCCAAAGGCCAAGCCACCGCCTGCGGTCGTACCCATCCCCGTCCCACCGCCGTGGTGCCACGGCGGTGGGACGCAGCTGTCCTCAGCTACCGGGGCAGCAGTCCGATCGCCCTGTAGGCGGCATCAACTCTCGGCCGAGCCATCCCCCTGGCCCGCTCGGCTCCCTTTCTCAGCACCTCTTCGACGTGTCCCGAATCCGAAGCCAGCCGCGCATGTCGCTCCCTCACCGGCCTCAGCAGCTCCACCACCGCCTCGGCCGTGTCCTTCTTCAAGGCCCCGTACGACTCGTATGCACCGGCCAGCTCGCTTGGGTTCCCACCCGAACAAGCCGCCAGTACTTCGAGAAGATTCGCGATGCCCCGCTTGCCTTCGCGGTCGTATTCGACCTCGAGCCCGCTGTCCGTGACCGCCCGCATGATCTTCTTGCGCACCACATCCGCGTCGTCGAGCAGATAGACGATCCCCGCCCCGGACTCGTGCGACTTCCCCATCTTCGAGGTCGGGTCCTGGAGATCCATGACCCGCGCGGCCACCGGCGGATGCGTCGCCTTCGGCACGGTGAACGTGTGCCCGTACCGCTGGTTGAACCGAACCGCCAGATCCCGGGTCAGCTCCACATGCTGGGTCTGGTCCTCACCCACGGGCACCTCATCCGTCCCGTAGGCCAGGATGTCCGCCGCCATCAGCACCGGATAGGTCAGCAGCGACAGGCGCACACTCTGCCCGGCCGCCCGTGCCTGCGCGGCCTTCTCCTTGTACTGGATCATGCGCCGCAGCTCGCCGTCCGTGGCCGTGCACTCCAGGAGATACGACAACCGCGCGTGCTCGTCCACATGAGTCTGTACGAATACGGTGCAGAGCTCCGGATCCAGCCCGGCGGCCAGCATCAGCGTCGCGGCCTGCCGACTGAGTCTGCGCACCCGCGCCGGATCGTGCTCCACGGTCAGCGCATGCAGATCGACCACGCTGAACAGCGCGTCCGCCCGGTACTGATCGACCTCGGCCCACCTGCGCAGCGCCCCGAGGTAGTTGCCCAGCGTCAGATGCCCCGTGGGCTTGATCCCGCTGAAGATCCGCGTCATCACGCTCTCCGTCTCCTGATCGGAGCCGCCGCGTCCAGCGGCCGGACTCCCGGAGGGAGAAACGAGAACGGCCGCCGAAGCGGCGGCCGTTGAGTACATGCGTAGGTGCCGGCCGCCGTCAGGCGGCCCACCACTGAAGGAGGCACGTACGCATTGTCATGCGAACGAGAGTACGCTGGCAGGCACCAGGTTGACAGCGGATTCCCACATCCGTACTGTTCTCCGAGTTGTCCGGCGTGAGCACCGACTTCGGCCGGTCCCCGGACAGCCATTCCGCAAGACCCACTACAAGCAAGCGACTCTCCGTCGCTCGGCTTTCCGTGCGCTTTTGCGAAATGAGGAATCGGCGTTCGAGCGGACGCAACCCCGATTAGCGTTGGGGACAAGGATTCCGCTAAAGTCTCACTCGTCGGAACGGCTCAAGAGCCGGAATGACAACTCGAGTTCGACCGGGAATCAGGCCCGAAAGGTTCTGATAGAGTCGGACTCGCCGGAAAGCCGAAAGGCCG
>NZ_JAGGOI010000071.1 GCF_018614585.1 Streptomyces sp. ISL-1
AAGGCTATGACTACTCCCACCTACGGCGATGGTTACGCGGGCGCGGCATCACCCACCGCATCGCCCGCAAGGGAATCGAGTCCTCGCAGCGACTGGGCCGCCACCGTTGGACCGTTGAGCGCACCATGGCCTGGCTCGCCGGCTGCCGACGCCTGCACCGCCGCTACGAACGGAAAGCCGAGCACTTCCTCGCCTTCACCAGCATCGCCTGCACCCTCATCTGCTACCGCAGACTAGCCAAATGAGATGACTTCTAAAGGGCACCCCGGCAGCCGAGGTTCCACTGCCGTACCTGTACGAGCAGGGAATGATTACTGCGGAGCGCGCGGAGGCGTACCTCGCAGCGCTCCTCACCAACGCGGCCTCCGACGAGATCGCCCGCGCCTACGGCTATCGCGACCGCCCCGCCCCGGCCATGCACCCGGGCATCGGGGTCGAATTCCACTCAGGCGTGACGCGAGCGGCGACAATCGCGGCAAACCGAACGCGCTGCCGGTGCGCTCCGCCACACTGATTGCAGTCCCCGCCGCCTCCCCCGGCGGCGGGGGACTTGCATGCCCGGCGATACGTCTGCCAGGGCGGCGCGCCCGGAACGCGAAACGACCCCGCCCAATGGGGCGGGGTCGTTCGTGGTGTTGAGCCTGGCTCAGTGCGCGTCGCGGTCGACGCGGCGGCGCGCTGCCGCGTTTTCGCCCCACCAGCCGCCGTACCCAAGTGAAACGGCGAGGCCTAGGACCACTCGCACCCGACGCCGTCGCCGTCACGGTCGAGGTGACGCCCATAGCCGGGGTCACCCTCGTGCACAGGGGCGGCGCCAGCGGCCTTGGCAGCAGCGCAGTTCTGGTAGTAGGCGCTCCCGCCGCCACCGCCTCCGCCAGTGGTAGAGGAGGAGTCGTCCGCCTCCTCGGTGACGGTCTTCGTCGCCGTGACCGTCACCGTGACCTTCTCGGTCACAGTGGCCTTCGGCTGCGGGGTAGCAGTCACCGTGGCGGTAATGCTCTTGGTGACGGTGGGCGCAGGCGCGGCGCTGGAATTGGCGGCCTTGGCGTCGCGGAGCTCCTGGCTGTTTGAATCATCGATGGCTGCTGCGGTGCAGCCGAAGGTGAGCAGCCAGGTTGCCCCGACGATGATGTAGAAAGCCGGACGCTTGCGCATCTGGCGCGGTTGCGTCGGTCCGGGCTGCGGTCCCTACTGCTGCCCGGGGTGTTGCTGGGTCATGAGACCCCCCTTGTTGCACCTGCGGGCGATTTTCGCTCGCATGGTGTCCGGCTCAGGCTTCGCACCTGTGCACCCTTGAATTCTCGGGGCCGGACTGCCGTACTACTTGACGTCACCCTTGACGGAGTCGCCGATCAGACCATCCGTGTAGGTCACGTAGGCGGCGACGAACTTGCCCTTGCCGGTGATGACACCGGTCATCTTCTCGCCCGGCGCGAGGTCCGTCACGTCCATCTGGTTCTTGTCGGCGGCGAGCTCCTGGGTGTGCTTCTCACCGGTCTTGTCCGTGATGGCGAAGTACAGCGGGTTGACGCTGATCTTCTTCTCGGAGTTGTTGGTGATCGTCACCTTGACGCTGGTGTATTCGCCGCCGTCGTGCAGGACGCTCGGAGTGAACTTCGTAGGCGTCGCCGCGATCGTGATGGGAGAGGCCTCTTCCTTCGGCTTCTCCACCGGCTTGCTGTCGTCCTTCGGCGCGGAGACCGACGGCTTCTTGTCGGTGCCCTTGTCCGCCGAGTCATCGCCGCCACCAGCGACAGAGGAGATGACCCCGATCACGACGAAGAAGCCGACGATGGCCAGACAACCGATCCCGACCTTCTTGCCAGCGCTGGTCTTCTTCGGCTCCTGCGGCGGCTGGTACGGCTGCGGCTGCTGTCCCGGGTTGTGCTGAGACATGAACCCCCCATAGGTTCACACAACTGCGGACGCCATGTCCGCATGGTGCATGCTGAGGATTCGAACCTCATACCCCCGAATTCGGGGCAGGCGGTGCGCTTACTTTTCGCCCTCCGGGAAGAGCCGGTCATACGTCTCAACGAATGCCCGCATGGTCTCAAGATTCGGTTCATCAGGAGCCATCTCGTCAAGCCGGGACATAGCGGCCTGAGCTTCCTGGAGGGAATCCCTGAATCCCGCAGTCAAATAGTCGAGATCATCGGGCCCGAACCTGTCCGGCCCCTCAAGGGCCAGCCGGGTAAGCCGCTTCTCGCACATGCTGATATGGCTGGCGAGTGCACCCGCAATGCGAGCGGAGTACTCGTGAACTCCCATGCGTCTTCCGGAGTGGCCTTCATTTTCCTGTGATGGCGCACTTGTTTCCCTCCCTTATTGACCCCAGAACGTCATCAGACTCGTCATGCGGGGAAAGGGCAGAGGCATACCGGATGGTGTTGCTGATGTCCGTGTGCCCACCAATGGCCTGACCCTCCCTCACTCCCTGTCAGGTTCAAGACCAATGAGGCGAAGTATTGGCTCAGACCGTGCGGTGCCACCTGCGCGCCTGCCTGAGGATTCGAACCTCTGCACCCCGAAATCGGGGCAGGCGACCAGCTAAACGTGCGCGACCGGCAAGCCGAGCACTTTTCTCCAGCTCCTCCACCTCAGTGCTCTCCCGCGCTTCCAGGGCATGGGAGTAGCGGAGCAGGTGGTCGATGTCCTGGCGTCCGGTCCTGCCCTGCACCTCCCTGACGTCGCGGGTCAGGAGGAGGAGCAGGGACACGAAGGAATGCCGCAGGTCGTGAGGGCGGAGCTTGCCTGCCAGATGAGGCAGAGCGGCGTCTCCCACCGTACGAATCATGCGCCATACCACATGCCGACTGATCGCCCGACCACGCTCGCCAAGGACGAGCGGACCAGTTGAACGTTCACCAAGATACGTGAAGAGGACGTGTTGTGTCCCCCTCGGGATCACCACACGATCCTGCCTCCCACCCTTACGAGTGATCCGCAGCATCAGCTTCGGGCCGTCCCAGGCCAGACCCTCCACCTGGGCGTTGCCGAGCGTGATCTGACCGCCCCAGCGCCCGGACCGATCCACGGCAACGCGTGGACCGCCAAGATCATGCGCGATGTGTTCGACGGCGACGACCAGTCCCGTTCCGAGGCGGTGATCCTGTGCGAGCTCACCGACCTGCGCATCGTGGGTCGCCGCGCCATGCAGGCCGCCGCGATGCTGCGCCGCACGGCCAACAGCCCGCGCCCGGTCGGCACCGAGTGGCTGGGCAGCCTCACGCGCGTCTTCCGCTCCCGCGCCATCCTGGCGGCCGACGAGGCCGAGTTCCCCTCCCAGCGCGCCCGCCACGCCGGTCAGCGGCACCGCCCGTACGCCTTCCAGCTGTGGGTGCTCGCCGCGTGCACGAACGCGTGGGTGGAGGCGCACCTGATGGACTCGGCGGCCATCTTCTCCGCCCCGGACGCCGACCACGAGGACGCCCGCGCGTGGATGCGCACGGCCGCTGACCGGCTGGAGTTCCTGGACGCGGTCATCAATCCGCGCCCCCTCTAGAGCAGCCCGTGGGACCCGCACAGGGCACCACACGCACCACCGGCGGTGGGGGAGTGGCACCCCCGCCCCGACCGACAACACACGCCCCGGGAGGGCACTCATGTCTCAGGTCACCGCCGCGAAGACTGCCGCGAAGAACGAAAAGAAGTCCGTAAGGCGGACGCGGCCTGGCCGCCCGGGGGCCGGCCCCCGGGCGGCCAGGCCGCGTCTCGCGGGCTCCGGCAGGGCGCGGCCCTCACCCGCTGCCGCTCATCCAAGGGGCCCAAGGGGCCCCGGCCCGTACTGTTGTCTCCCGGCCCCGTCAGGGGCCCGGTCCTCACCGTTCCGCTGCTCCCGGCAGGGGGCAGCCCCAGCCGGCCAACGGCCGGCCCCGTCTCAGAGGGCGGTTCGTGAGTTGATGTCCATTTCCGGGTGAAGCTGGGGCAGGGATGCTGGTCGCGGGGCGGCTACTGCTTCCTGGTGAAGCTGCCGGCGTCGACTTCGGTGAGGACATCGAGCTTGACGAGGCGTTTCAGCTTGGCGCGGGTGCCTTCGATGTTCTTCGGCAGCAGTTCGTGGTCGAGGGCTTCGCAGACGTCACGGGCCCGGAGGGGGCCGGTGGCCTCGTTGAAGGCGGCGAGGATGCGGGGGTAGTCCGGGTGCTCGGGCAGGCCGGGCGAGACCGGGTGGGCGGGGAGTCGTTCGCTGAGGGCGGTGACGGTCTTCCGGGTGATCGCCAGGTGCTCGAGGTGGGTCTCGGCTTCCCGCAGCCGTCCCTGCAGTTCAGTGATCTGTGTGCGGAGGTCGTCGGCCAGGGCCCGGGCGGCGTCTTCCTGGATGTCGAGTGTGTCGAGCAGGGGCTGGATGTTCACGCGGTCACCGTCTGCGGGTCGCGCCAGGTGGGAGTGTTCGTGCCGGTGAGTCGGCGGGCCATGACCTGGGTCATCGCCCAGTAGACGCGGGAGGCGGAGGAGGCTGGGCGGTGTTCGTAGTCGCGGACCAGGCGCCGGTGCAGTATCAGGATCCCGTAGGTCTGCTCGACCCTCCACCGCTTCGGCTGCGGGACGAACCCCTTGTCCTGCGGGTTGCGTTCGATGGTCTCGACGTCGATGCCCAGGAGGGTGCCGTGGGCGGCGACCTGGTTCTTGAAGCCCTGGTCGACGAGGGCCTTCTCGACGGTGCCTCCGGCGTTCTCGGCGACCTGGTCGAGCAGGGCGATGCCCGCGGCGTTGTCGTGTGTGCTCGCGGCAAGGACGGTGACGGCGATGACCAGGCCCAGCACGTCCACGGCCAGTCCCCGCTTGCGGCCCGGCACCCGTTTCGCCGGGTCCCGGCCGGTCGTGGAGGCGGGGACCCCGGCAGCCACGTGGACACTCTGGGTGTCCAGCACCACCAGGGCCGGGTCCTCTAATCGGCGGGCCCTCTCACGGACCTGGCAGCGCAGGAGTTCATGAATGACCTGGTCAGTCCCGTCGTCCCGCCACGCGGCGAAGTAGTAGTACGTCGCGCTCTTCGGCGGCAGGTCGTTGGGGAGGTAGGCCCACTGGCAGCCGGTCCGGCCCTGGTAGAGGATCGCGTTCACGATCTCCCGCATCGCGTAGGCGCCCTGATGGCCGCTGACCGAGCGGTGCCGGTCCTTCCACGCCGTGATCACCGGCTCAATCAACGACCACTGCTCGACCGTCAAGTCGCTTGGGTACGGCTTGCGTTCACTCACCCCGCCACCCCAACAGCCCACCGCCCGTGGACCAGCGGATTCCGCCCGCACCCACACCATCAGGTGACGACAGAAACACTCAAAGACTCACGAACCGCCCTCTCAGATCCAAGCCAGGCCCCGGCATTTGTCTCCCGGCCCCGTCAGGGGCCCGGCGCTCACCGTTCCGCTGTCCCCGGCAGGGGGCAGCCCCAGCCGGCCAACGGCCGGCCCCGCGTCTGCTGCCTGTTTCTGTGTCAGGACTGCCGCCGTGCCCGGGGCGCGGCAGCTGATGTTCGCGCAGCGCGGCACCGGCTGGCCGCAGGAGGGACGGACTCACCGCCAAGCCCGTGCTGCTCACGGAGGGGTCCGGCATGGCCGGTGACGGCTACAGACGCCTCCTGATGCCAGTACGGCTCGACGCCGCGGCGAAGTAGCCGACTCCGCAGGGCGGGAGAATCCTCCCCCCGGTTCTGGCGGCAGGGGAGCGGCACACCCGCCGTGCCGCGTAGCAATCGATTTTGGAACGGCTCCGGGAATTATCGGCAATCTCGTGGGATCGACTTTCGTACTCGCCATATCAGCACCAGCTAGAACGTTCAGTGCGAGTGGAGGTGTGTGCTGTGTCAGATATGTACGAAGCGGAACTCCCCGGTCCGCGGGGATCCGGGCCGATTGCTGCCTTGGTGAAGGCTCGGGGGCGAGCTGCAGGGGGCCAGTGTCGTCAGCGCCGGACCGACTTCGTTCAGATGGCGGAGGACATTGCCCAGTACGAGGCGCTGGTGGCCGTGGACTTGAGCGGTGTTCGCCGAGTTCCGAGAACGCGTGGATGCTTGCCCCGGGACCACCGTTGTGCTTCGCGCAAACGACGACGTTCGAGCCTGCCGAAGTGCTAGGTCGAACTGCACGTGGCTCCGCCGCGATGTCAGGACGCTGCCAGGTGCGGCGATGTCCCATGCGCCCGACGCTTACGTTGTCAGAGTGCGGGATGTGGCGTTCCGTCGGTCTTGTCATCGCTCGATGGTGTGACGTTGGGGCATCGCTGCCGGTCAGGAGTTCGGGGTTCGCTTGAGTTATGGCATGAGCATGCGCATGCCGTACCCGAGCGATCTCACCGATGAGCAGTGGGAGCTCGTCGAACCCGTGATCACGGCATGGAAGGCCCGGCATCCGTCGGTCAGCGGGCATCAGGGGAAGTACGCGATGCGGGAGAT
>NZ_JAGGOI010000072.1 GCF_018614585.1 Streptomyces sp. ISL-1
CTTAAATAAGTGGCATTGCCCCACAAGGGTCTGCGGTATCCCCGATCTTGGCGAATCTGTTTCTTCATTATGCATTCGACATGTGGCTCACCCGGACTTTTCCGGGTGTCCAGTTCGAACGCTATGCGGACGATGCAGTGATCCACTGCTCGTCGGAGCGGCAGGCCCGAGAGGTCCTGGCGCGACTCGAAGACAGAATGGCAGAGGTCGGGCTCCAACTGCACCCGGATAAGACACGGATCGTGTATTGCGGAAGGGAGCGACACCGTGATGGCGCGGCTACCTCATTCACCTTCCTTGGTTTCACATTCCGAAACCGTCCGGCACAGGACCGCCACGGGAAGATCTTCACGTCCTTCCTCCCGGCGGTCAGCAAGGATGCCCTGAAGAAGATGAGTATGGAAGTCCGCTCCTGGCGGATTCACATGCATGTCACCTACTCCTTCGGCGAGTTCGCGAAATGGCTGAACCCCATTATTCGCGGATGGATGCAGTACTATGGCGCCTTCTACCAAACCGAACTGTATCCCCTCCTCCAGCGCATCAACTTCTACCTGCTGCGCTGGGTCCGGAAGAAACACAAGCGGCTGAAGACCTACAAGAAGGCATCGCGAAGATGGGACCAGGTCGTCAAGTCCTACCCGTCGTTCTTCGCGCACTGGAAATGGGTCAACGTCACCTGACGATCAGGATAATAGGAGCCCGGTGACGGGAGACTGTCACGCCAGGATCTGTGGGAGCCCGGGGGTGAGATTTCCCCGGGCCACCCGACCAGCGGCCTTCTTCGCCCAGGAATATCGGTGAGCGACAAGTACGAGTTCATCGACGGCGAGAAGGACGACTTCCCCATATCCAAGATGTGCGCCTGGGCGGGCGTTTCCTCCTCCGGCTTCTACGACTGGCGTTCGCGGCCGCTGTCAGCAACCGCTGAAAGCCGTGAAGAGCTGAAACTGATCATCTGTCACGTCTTCGGGGACTCGGACGAGACCTACGGCTACCGGCGGGTCCACGCCGCCCTCGCGCGGATGAACCTGCAGGCCGGGCTGGAGCTGGTCCGCTCCCTGATGCGCGAGATGGGCCTCGTCCCGTGCCAGCCAAGACCGTGGCGGGTGACGACGATCGCCGATGAGACGGCTGCCGAGACACCGGACCTGATGGGCCGGGACTTCACCGCCAAGGTGCCCGGTCACAAGCTCGTCGGCGACATTACGTACATCCACACGTGGGCCGGCTTCCTCTACCTTGCGACGGTAATCGACTGCCATACGAAGGCAGTTATCGGCTGGTCGATGGCCGACCACATGAGGACCTCGCTGATATCAGATGCCATCGACATGGCCGCCGGAAACACTCAACTTGCTGACGGATGCGTGTTTCATTCGGACCGGGGAAGTCAGTACACGTCAAACGACTTTCGCAAGAAGCTCCGCACAATGGGTATCAGACCGTCCGTCGGCCGCACCGGCGTGTGTTGGGACAACGCGATGGCCGAATCATTCTTCGGGGCCCTCAAAAACGAGCTCGTCCACCGAACTGCGTTCCCTACACGCGAACATGCCCGCCGGGCGGTCGTCCGCTACATCGAAGTTTTCTACAATCGCAAGCGACTCCACTCGGGCCTCGGCTACAAGACCCCGGCAGAAGTTCACGCCGAATACGTGAAGATGCAGCTCACGGCATAGGAAACACCCATAACTGGTGTCCGGAAAATGGATGGCCCCTCACGGCGGCACAGACGCGCAACCCGACCGCACGACCTACTATCAGCCGGTGCAAGAGGTGCTCCTCAAAAAGAACCTCAGCGTCCACTGAACCTGGATTCACCGCGGTGATCGCTCCGTAGAGGGTCCAATGCAAACAAGTGCCCGCGGACCTGATGCGATGAAAGGAACGGGGCCTCCCGCTTCTGCCGGGGCGCAGGATGCTTTGTCCAGGCGAAGTCCCTGAAGCCCTCGATGAATTTACTGCATTCCGGCAGTGGACGGGAATGGACCTGCACCGACGTCGCTCGGTGCAGGTCTGCACGGCGCCGCCGCATCCCGCGGCTAGGAGTCTGGTCACGATGCAACAACAAACGCGGCCGGAAGACGGAATGGACCGAACCCGGGCCGGGTTCAGCGCGTCACAGGGACGGTCCGGCCTTCACCCCTCACCGCACAGCCTCCACTCGTCACCGTCAGTCCCTGGGGGGACATCCATGCGTACGAACACCACACGCACCGTCTATCTGCTCGTCGCACTGGCCCTGTTCGCCGCCGGATCCGGTGCCCTCGCCGCCTGCGGCAGCGAGAAAGCGGAGGGTGGCGGCGCGGAGGTCCGCGACGCTGACCCGGCGCCGAAGAGGGAGGCCCGCGCCCGCCAGGTCGCCGACGCTTGGGACGGCTCCAAGGCCGCCCAGGTGTGGCGCATGGGCTACTACCCGATGGGCGAGGCGGTCCATGCCCGAGAGTGCCTTCCGCAACGAAGCCGACAAGCGCGCCTACGAGACCCAGAACTTTGTCCTGCACGGCGAACTTCCGGCCACCCCGCCCAAGGACGGGCAGGTGAAGTGGAAGAGCGGAGGCTCGCTCACGCTGCCACTCATGGGGGCGCAGAAGACGTACGAGAGCCTGGACCGCAACAGTAGCAACGGACCGCACCTGACCGTGACCGGGGCGAAGCTGGGCGAGATGACCCTGGCCACCAGCCGTGGCCCGGCGACCGTCCCGGCTTGGCTGTTCACCCTCGAGGGCTACGACACCCCGCTCAAGCGGGTCGCCCTCAGCCCCTCGAACCCCCCCGAGCCACCGATCAAGCCGGCCCAGGAGGTGTCCACCAGCGAGCTGGCGCCGCTCGGAGGGCTGGTCGAGGTGGCCGGGGACGGCCGGTCCGTCACCGTGGTGGCCAACCACGGGTCCTGCGACGACGGCCCCGCTGTGGACGTGCTGGAGACGGGCGGCAGCGTGGTGCTGTCCGCATCCGTCGTCGGGACGAAGGACGGCCCCTGCCCCGGAGCGCTGCGCCGCGAGAAGGTGACGGTGAAGCTGGACCGGCCGGTCGGTGACCGGGTCCCTCTGGACGCGTTCACGGGCCGACCGGTGCCGCACGGGGAGCCGAACGGGCCCTCGCCGAGTTGGAGCTGAACCGTCGTCAGAGCGATGCGCTTCTGAGAAGCCGATTGCTCAACCGATCTTGGAACGTGCTGATCGAATAGGGTTCCCGGTCGGGTGATTTTTTGGGTGGCGCGGACAGGAAGCAGGGCCTCTCGGTAGCTCGGGGGTGCGCGATCCCATCCGCAGCGCGTCCAGCTGTGCCGTAATGCGGGTGTCGCGTTCTGAACTCGGTTGTGGACAGGGCGCCGTGCGCGGATGATGGCCACGCGCAGACAGGCGGCGGTTGGCCTGAGTGCGGGGAGCCAAGGGCTTCGTCCTTCTGCCTCGCCGTTGGAAGGTCGAGCGGTCGATCGGCTGGATCATGAACGCTCGCCGCAATTGCCGGGACTACGAGCGGCTGCCACAGCACAGCGAAGCTCACCTGAACTGGACATTCATCACCCTCATGACCAGGCGTCTCACCCGCAGAGGCTCCCGCATCACATGGGAGAAGAGGTCATAGCCCGGCCGCGCTCAGGGATGGATCTCCCACTCAAGGCAGTGGTGGCCCGACTCGTCATCGTAGGGCGCGGGCCAGTAGTACAGGAAGGCAGCGCCAGCCTCCAAGGCATTGGCTAGGGCTCGGAAGAATTCCGTCAGGCTTGTTGCCCAGAGCGTCCCGTCCAGATCGCCTGATCCGATGCCCATCTCGTACACGTGCCCGTACGAAGGCCCGGGGCGGTGATCGATAAAGGCGAGACCGCCGTCGTTGGGAAGTGCGAACGGCACGCAGCGATGCAGATTCACGGCCAGCGCGTCCTCCTCCCACAGATCGGCTTCGATGTTGTCCTCGCCGACGTCCACGAGCACGTCGTACATCATCACGATGTCGTCCACACCGCTGAGCCGGTGTCCCGACGGAAGAAACGCACCAGCAGGAAGAACTCTGCGGGAGCCAGGGATGGCAACAGGTTCAGCGGCTCCATCGTGCTGTTCCAGCAGTGCCTTGAGCTCCGGATGCAGGTCGAAGCCGAGCCGTGATTCCAACTCGGTGAGCCGCTCCCGCCCCGCCGGCCTGCGCAAGGTGGCCTGATCGGCGGGCGAGTTCGACCTGAGCCACGACTCAAAACGAGTCCACTCACGATCGAACGCAGGAAGATCTATCTGTGTCATGCGCCGAAGATAGACGGTCGCACTGACAACGAGCTCCCACACATGGCTAACCGGTCTGACCTGCAAGAGTTCAAAAGCTCCTACTCAGCGTGACCGAACAGAGTTGACCGAATCCCTACCCCTCCACCCGCCCCAACTGACAATCCTCACGACTGGCTCGGCACCGGCTGCCCTGCCAGAGCGGGGCAGCTGGCGATCGCACCGATCCGCCGCCAGCTCCCGCTTCAAAGGGGCCGAAGTCCTCGAGCATCAAGGCGAAACCACGTGGCAGAGCCTGCTCGCCTGCCTGGTGGAGGTGAGGGGGCGGGTTCACCAGCAAGCCCCACCTGAGCGCGGACGGGCGCTGCCGCTCGCTGTCCCTGGTCGTCACCGGTGGGCAGCGGGCGGACTGCACTCAGTTCAAGCAGGTGCTGGAGAAGGTCCGGGTCCCGGAACTCGGGCCGTGCAGGTCACGCAAGAAGCCGGGACAGCCTCACGGCTGACAGAGTCCTCGGCAGCGGGTGCGCCCGGCACGCCGAGCGCGCCTTGCCGTCACATCGGTGAGATCTGGTTACGCTGCGTATCCCAGCCATGGTGAGCCTTGGGGGCACCTGTGACACAGATCCGGATTGCCACGTTCAACCTGGAGAACTTCGACGAGACCGCTGCGGGCGCGCGCCCGTCGCTGGCTGAACGCATCACGCTGATGAAGCCGCAGATCACGCGGCTGCGGGCGGATATCGCCTGCTTCCAGGAAGTGCACGGGCAGGAGCGCCCTGGGCAGCCGCGTGCCCTGCTCGCGCTGAAGGAGCTGCTCGCCGGCACCAACCTCGACGGTGCGCCCTTGGTCAGCACCAAGCCCGCGAGCGATGCGGTCTTCGACGTGCGCAACCTGGTCATCGCCACCCACCTGCCGGTCATCAAGCAGCAGCAGCTGAAGAACGACCTGGTCGCCGAGCCCCGCTACCAGCGGCTCACCGCCGCACCCCCCGACCCGGGACCGGTTCCGATCGGTATCGAGCGGCCCATCCTGCACGCACAGATCGACATCGACCACGCAGCCCCCGGCCGCCTGCTGCACGTCATCACCGTGCATCTGAAGTCCAAGATCCCCAGCGACATCCCGGGCCAGGTGATCGATTCCCAGAAGGGCATCTGGCGCACCGCCGACAGCTGGGCCGAAGGCAGCTTCCTGTCGTCCATGAAGCGCATGAGCCAGGCCCTGGAAGTCAGGCGCCTCATCGACCAGATCCTCGACGACGATCCTGACGCGCGCATCGTCGTCGCCGGTGACTTCAACGCCGAGCCCGAAGAAGTCCCGGTGCTGGCAATCTGCGGCAACGTCGAGGACAACAACAACGGCGACCTCGCTACCCGGGTCCTGGTCCCCCTCGAGCACACCATCCCCAACGAGGCCCGCTACACCCTCTTCCACCACGGCCGCGGCCAGATGATCGACCACATGCTCGTCACCCGCAACCTCCTCGCCCACTACCGCGGCTCAGAGATCCACAACGAGATCCTCCACGACGACTCCATCGCCTTCGCCACCGACATCAAGTACCCCGAGTCCGACCACGCCCCCGTCGTCGCCACCTTCGACTTCGACTGACCCCGAAACCCCCAGCGCAGGCCGCCCTCGATGTAGATCTCGCGGCGCCGGATCGCCTGGCGCAGCGCGACCAGGACGCACAGCTCGTACGGGATGCGCTCGACCTTGCCCTTGTCGTCCACGACGGCCTCGCGCCAGTCCTTGCGTACGACGCCGTCCATCGGTACCTCGTCGGCGGTGAGCGGGAGCCGACGGCTACCTGGCCACCCGGCGCATCCTGCGCACCGTGGCCACCGCATGGCCTGACGAGGAGATCGACTTTCTGTCCATCCATCTGCACAGGGGGGTCTGGGACGGGACGGACTGGGGGCCACGGCTCGCACGCCGCCTGGCCCGCCACGCCCGAGTCCGCTACTACTCGCTTCCCGCCCTGGGGGACCTGGTTGAAGGGTCTGGCATCCTCCGCACGGCATGGGCACGGGTAGGTGGCATCCGCCTAGAGAGCGTGATCATGGCTCCAGCAGGACTTCGGCCGCTCGCAGCGGCGCGATCAACGGCCGATAGAACCGCCCGCCCACCACCGCTGAGATCACCCGGAGCCAGGGGGGACTGGCGCACGGCCCGGCCGCGGAATGACGCGCGATCGACGGGCCGCCGTCGATGTGCCACCCGACGAGATCACGTTCACCGGCTCCGAGGAATCCGATCTTCTCCATGCCGCGGGCCGACGGACGGCCGGATTTAAGTCGACCCAACCGACCCGACCTGGCGGCGCTCCTCGACGTCGACCTTGGCGGCGCGCTGCCCGACGCCGTGTGACACACGCGCGTAGGACGGTCACATGAAGTGTTCTATTGAGGTCGGGGCAGGTAGACCTTCTGGGTACGTAGACGTAGGACATAGCGGACGTGTACGGCGTCAGGCGGCGACGGCCGCCCGGCCTGCGATGAACGTACGGGCGGTCTCCGCTACCCGGCCGCCGAGGTGCTGCGCGGTCGCGATGTCGGCCTTGTGCACGCCCTCCGGACCCTCGTCGGAGTTCGTCTGGGCAGCGGCGCCGAAGAAGAAGCCGAGGCGGCCGGTGAGCTGGGTGGCCGTCTCGGCGGACGTGTCGTAGACCGAGGCGGTCGGCACGTTCGCGTACGGATCTTCGGGCTGCGCAGTCGGCACAGGCATTCTCCTTGGTTATGTGGTCGGTGTTGGTCGTGTGCGGGGGGACCTCGAAGCCCTTAATCAGTTGCCTGTTGGCGATGGTGGTGGATGCAATGTCCGGCATGGTCACCCAGGTGCGCC
>NZ_JAGGOI010000073.1 GCF_018614585.1 Streptomyces sp. ISL-1
ATCCTCATCGAACCCGAACCCGCTTGTTCGCCCGCCCCGACGCCTGAGGGCCACCCCCCACCCGCCACCAGCGGTCCTTCCCCAACCTCAACCACGAAACGGACAAGAGCTCACGTTCCGCACTCTCAGAACTAACTCGTCCTTCCGAAGCAAACGTGCAGCGGCCGGAGCAGGCTGGCGTGCTTTGCGGGGAGCGCTCACAATCACGTCACCGCTCGCGGTGCCCGGTGGCCTGTGGTGTCGCGTCATAATGCTGGCGACAGCAGGGGGGCAAATGGATCTGTCGTTTTCTAACCAGTTCAACGTGCAGGCAGTCCTGGGCGACGGAACACATCCCGTCCGGTTCGGGACAGACGTGCTGGCCGGGCTCGTCGAGGGGATCGACGGGTTCCGCCAGGATTTAGAGCAACAGCGACGGACTCGGAGTCTGGGGCCCGCAATGCTCGGGGCCTTCTTGTGGGTGGACGACCCTGAGCTGCTGCAGCGCATCGCCGAGTTCCCCTCCGCATGCGTGGTGGTGAGCAAGCAGCCGCGGAGCAAACGCCACGTAGAACGGCTACGCAAGGTCGCCGAGGCGGTGAAAGACGCGGCCGGATTCCCGGTTCGTGCTTTCTCCGAGCTGGAGGAGCTGCGTTTCCACCAAGGCGGCAAGGCGCCGGTGCTGGGTCCCGGTTCACCGCAGGAGTACATCCGGTTGCCGGCGCTGCGCACCCTGGGTTACCGCAAGGCCGGGGACCATCTTGTCCCGATCCTCCACACCAAGATGATGTTGCTGGGTGAGCTGTGGTGGCACGACGAGGACGGCCTGGGCGGCGTGGCGGACGTCACCGGCTTCACGCCACACCGGCTATGGCTGGGCAGCGCCAACGGCACGGAGAGCTCCCGCCGCAGCCTGGAGTTCGGGCTGTGGCTGGAGGATCCCGGCCTACTGAAGGCCGCGCGACGGTTCCTGGTCGAGGTGCTGGCCCACTCCCAGGAACTCGACCCGGACAGTGACGGCCTCGAGCCCGACCTGGTGGTGCCGGACTACGACGACGAGGCCATGTGGGAAGCCATGACCGCGCTCGCCGACTATGAACCCGAGGAGCACGACAGCAAAAACGACGCATGAGCAGCGCAGGCCAGGGCGGCGGGGAGCAGGCTAGGGAACTGCCGGGGCAGCCGCCCTTGACGGTCACGGCGCCTTTGCTGCTTCGTACGCACGAGCTGTCTTGGGAGGCTCTGGAGCATCTCGTGGTGGCGTTGGCGGTCCAGGCCGACCATGCTCTGGAGTCCCGACCTTTCGGGCGTGGCGGCCAGGCCCAGGACGGGGTCGACGTGGTCGCCTTCTTCACCTCCCAGCCACCTGCGGTGTATCAGGCCAAGAGGTACGAGAAGTTCACCGCTGCCCATCTCCGCAAGGCAGTGGCTGCATATGCCGATGGAGGCCGACCCTTCGATGCTCACCGTCTGGTGATCGTCACCACGGCGGATGTTCGCGACACAAAGGTCGACCTGGAGCTGACGCGGCTACGCGAACAGCACCAGGATCTGGTTGTTGACCTGTGGGGCCGGCAGCAGTTGTCCGACATGCTGTTTGTGTTGCCGGACCTGGTACGACGGTTCTTCGGCGAGGACACGATGCGAGTGTTCTGCCGTCCCATGCTCGACCGGGAGATGCAGGCCGACATCAGCGACGCGTCCAAGGGGCAGGCGCTGGAGGACTACCTAGCCCACCTCGGTTCGTACCTGAGCGAGGGGTTACATGGCCTGGTTGGGCTGACGCTGGAAGAGCAAGACGGGGCAGAAGGTGTGCTGTCAACGGAGTTGGCAGCCTGGCTGCGGCCCGGGCGTCACGTCCAGGTGGTCGGCAGCTCGGGAACGGGCAAGAGCCATACCCTGGCTCACGCCGCCCTGGGGTTGGCGCAGGTCGGCTGGCTGCCCATCCTGCTGCGAGCGGGCGTATACGAAGGACGTGTGGAGGACAGCCTCGACGAGAGCGTGGCCCCGTTCACCTCGCAATCCGCGGACTGCCTGGTGCGGGCCGCTCGGTTGGAGGGGCTTCCGGTCGTCTTGCTCGTGGATGCGATCAACGAATGTCCCAGCCGGTTCCAGGATCGGCTGATGCTGCAGCTCAGTTCGTGGTGTCGCCGCGCCGAGGCCACTTTGGTGTCCACCAGCCACGAGTTCCTCAACGTGCCCGCAGTGATCGGCGGTGCACAGCTGAGGACGGTCGATCCAACCTCACAGCAGCGCGCGGCGCTATTGCGGTGCTACGGGGTAGGTCCTCAACAGGAAGAGGTCGTCGAGGAAGAGTGCAAAGCGTTTGGAACCGCCTTCGAGCTGTCGATGGCAGCGCAGCTGACACGGCGTCTGCCGACAGGCGCGGGACGCGCTGCCCTATTGGACGCCTACCTGGGTGAACAGCTGCAGCGGGCGTCGCAGCCGACGGCTCTGCGGCAGGTGCTGCACCGCTGGGCGATGCTGATGGACGAGCGGCTGGCGGGATGGTTGCCGCTGGCAGAAGCCCAGCGCAGCGCTGCCCAGGTACTGGTTGCGCTCGGTGGCTCGGTGGGCGTGGTGGACGAGGCGTTGAGATCGCCTGTGGTGCAGGTTCGCCATCGGCGGGTCGAGTTCCGGCATGAGTGGTACGCCCAGCTGCTCGCCGCCGAAGCCCTTATGTGGTCCCGTGAGAGCGCTATGGAGCTGGCCGGTGAGCTGCGGCGCCCGCATCGCCGCGAGCTGGCAGTCTGGGCCGTTGCGCTGCTCAGCGACCCGGACGAAGTACGCCGCCTGCTGCAGGGACTGCCCGACACAGACGTACTCATCGAAGCGCTGTGCGGGCGATTGGGACCGGTGGCCGACGGCGTCGCATTGGCAGAGGCCCAGCGCTGCCTGGAAGAGGCGGTCGAGGCAATGGCCGCCAGCAGGGTCGCCTGCACTTCCGACTTCAGATACGCCATTGAGCCGATCCGCTGCTGGAGCGAGTACGAGCAGGCGATGTTCACAGCCCTCGGCACCACCGCCCGCGACGGGCGGCTGTTGGGGCCACTCGCCCGGCTCATGCGCGAGAATGACCAGGCCTTCCGACGCGGCACGGGATGGGGCCCAACGCCCTCTCGCGTAGCTGGGCTGATTGCTGCGGCTTTGAACGGGCCAATCGCGTCGACGGGCGGTACACGGCTGCCTGCGGCGGTGATCACGCATGCGCTCCGGCTGGCGTGGCCGAGGCGAGGGCACAACCGGCATCAGCCGGCAGGAGCAGCCGATCTCCAAAGATGGGCCGCTTCGCTGGAGGCCGACGACATCGGGCTGGCCATGCTGCTGTGCCTCCTCCTGCGCTGGACGGACGACAGCGAAGTAGCTGCACTGGCGCCAGCGCTGTTCAGCCACGCGTGGGCCACCAAGGCCAGCCAACTGCGGTTCGCAGGCCTCGACCTGCTCACCTCCATCCGCACCACCGTGGACGAGGTCACCGAGACCCGAGTCATCGAGCTGCTGAACGACGTGCACACGGACAGCGTGTGGGTTTCCACGATGCTCGTCGACGCCTTACACGTCTACGGTCAGCTCACTTCGCCCTACGCCGTTGACGACATCACCGCGGAGATCTCTTCTCTCCTTGCCAGTCCCAAGCAGCCCGACGCCCATTCCCGTGCTCAAAGAATCGTGGAGAGCCAGTTCGAGGAAGTGATCTCTGCGCCGTTTATCGAGGCAATCGATGCTCTTGAGCCGGCCGCACGCCGCGCGCTGCTTATCCTCGCAGTGCGGGAAGGGGACGCCAGCCTGTTCACAGACGCTGTCCTCAAGGAGCTCGTACGCGCGAAGGACCCGGCCGCACTGCCAGCTTTCCGCTACTGGGCGTCACATATGAACGTGCCCGATCCATTCCGCCAGAATGCGATCAGTTGCCACTTGCTCGGCATCGAAGGCTGCGCCGCACACCTGGAGATCCCTCCCCCGATGCTGGGCAGCCACGAAGGCGCCGACGCAGAAGCATGGCGCTGCTACGGGCAGATCCTGTTCTGGCTTCACCGCCCGAACCTCAACTCAGATGACCGATACGCACGCTGCATACCGCTGTGGGAGCAGCTCACCATCTCTCTCCTGGACGCCGCCGTTGACCCGCTCCAGCAGTTTCAGTCTGTTGCCATGTTCGCCCAAAACATCCGTACGAGCGCGCTCGGCCTCATCGTCGATTCCTTCCCTGGCCACATCCGCACCGTTCTGCACCATGGCCTGAGCGCCCCGGAGCACCTCACCTCGCTCTTCCCGCACCCCCAGCCCGACGATCGCACCGCCACCGTGCTTCGCCTACTCGCTCGCGTAGGAGATCATTCCTCCCTCCAACTGCTCGCCCTCTATCGCGACCACCCTGACCTCGGCGGTACAGCCGCAGACACCATTCGACGTCTCAACAACCGCACCGCTGAAAGCTAATTGCGCAGCGTCGACAATGCGGAGCCACTACCGCCTGCTGGGGCAAGCAGAGCAAAGGTCCCTCGCACTCCCCACCTATAGATAATCGACACCAAGAACTGCGACGCAGTGGTGTTCGCGGACGTGCGCGGCTCCACGGTCGACATCGTGCAGGCCGTCGGGCGGGCGCTGCGGATGCAGCCCGGGGAGGGCAAGACCGCCTCGCTGGTGGTGCCGGTGTTCCTCGGTCCGGGCGAGGACCCGACCGACATGGTCGCCTCCGCCAGCTTCCGCCCCCTTGTAGCCGTGCTCCAGGGCCTGCGCTCGCACGATGAGCGCCTGGTCGAGCAGCTCGCCTCCCGCGCCCTCACCAGCGGGCAGCGCAAGGTGCACGTCCGGCGTGATGAGGACGGGCGGATCGTCGGAGCCGGCGGCGAGGGTGAGGGCGAGGACCAGGAGCAGGACGACACGCAGGCCGCTGCCGAAGCGGCGCTGCTGCACTTCTCCAGTCCGCGCGACGCGGCGACGATCGCGGCGTTCCTGCGCACGCGGGTCTACCGGCCGGAGTCGCTGGTGTGGCTGGAGGGCTACCAGGCCCTGCTGCGGTGGCGGGCGGAGAACGAGATCACCGGCCTGCACGCCGTGCCCTACGACGTTGAGGTCGAAGTAGGGGTGACGAAGGACTTCCCGCTGGGCAGGTGGGTGCACCAGCAGCGGAAGGCGCTGCGGGCCGGGGAGCTGGAGGAGCGGCGCAAGACCCTGCTGGACGCGCCGGAGGCCGGGATGGTGTGGGAACCGGGCGAGGAAGCCTGGGAGAGCAAGCTCGCCGCGCTCCGCTCCTACCGGCGGGCCACCGGGCACCTCGCTCCCCGGCAGGACGCCGTCTGGGGCGAAGGCGAGGCGATGGTGCCCGTCGGGCAGTACCTGGCAAATCTGCGGCGCAAGGGCGGCCTTGGGAAGGACGCGGAGCGGGCCGTGGAACGCGCGAAGCAGCTGACGGCCATCGACCTGGACTGGAACTGCCCGTGGCCGCTGGACTGGCAGCGGCACTACCGGGTGCTCGCCGACCTGGTCGACGCCGACGGCGTACTGCCGGAGATCCAGCCCGGCGTCCTCTTCGAGGGCGACAATCTGGGGAAGTGGCTCGCACGGCAACGGGAGGCGAGCACTTGGGCGCAGCTGTCCACCGAGCAGCAGGAACGGCTGACCCAGCTGGGCGTACAGCCGCTTGAGGCCCCGTCTCCCGCCCCGGCGGCCAAGCGTGCGACGAAGGGCCCCAGCAAGGCGGAGCAGGCGTTCCAGCGGGGCGTGGCGGCCCTCGCGCAGTGGGTGGAGCGGCAAGGCGCGGACCGGCCCGTGCCCCGCGGGCACAGCGAGACGATCACGGTCGACGGCGAGGCGGAGCCGATGGTCGTGAAGCTGGGCGTATGGATCTCGAACACCAAATCGAGGCGGGACAAGCTCACCACCGAACAGCGGGCCGCCCTGGCTGAGTTGGGTGTGCAGTGGGCTTGACGGCAGGCGTGGCCTTGGACTGACTACTCAAGGCCACGTGCTGGCTTCGATGGCCGCCTCGTCGCCACGGACCGGCGTGCTCACGAAGGACTGGCGGGCGGGCGGCCGAGGAGCATGTCGAAGAAGCCAGCGAGCAGAGGGTGGGCGCGGTCGCGGTCTCGGAGTTCATCGTGGCCGAAGCGGAAGACCTCGTAGCCGCGGAACTTCAGGTCTCGGTCCCCGGCCATGGTCGCGGCGTATTTCGCGCTGTCGGGTTCGGTCCCGTTGACCGGGTCAATACCGTGGTGGCATCCGGGCGGCTGATGACCGCATCCTTGCTTATCAGTCCGTCGATCACCTTGCTTACGGTGGCTCTCTCGCGGGGTTCGAGGCTGTAGGTCGCCTGGCGCTGCACATCACTCCCGCCCGACGCGTCGACTCCAGCGGCTCCTAGATTGAACTTGCCGCCGCCCGAGCGCCGCTTACTGATCGTTTCAGAATGAGGTTCGGAGTCGTCTCAAGCAGATGATGCTGCAGGCGAGTTGGAGCAGGCTGAGATGAAGGTCGGCGCGTATCTCGTAGCGGATGCGGAGCCGTTTGAACTGATGGAGCCAGGCGAAGGTGCGCTCGACGACCCAGCGGGTCTTGCCCAGCCCGGAGCCGTGCGGGGTGCCGCGGCGGGCGATCTTGGGTGTGATCCCACGAGCGCGGATGAGGAGCCGGTACTTGTCGAAGTCGTAGCCGCGATCGGCGAACAGTCGCCGGGGCCGGTGGCGTGGCCGGCCGCGCAGGCCGCGAATGCGGGGTATGGCGTCCAGCAGCGGCATGAGCTGGGTGACGACGTGGCGGTTTCCGCCGGTCAGGGAGACGGCAAGCGGGGTGCCGTGCCGGTCGACGATCAGATGGTGCTTGCTGCCGGGCCGGGCCCGGTCGACCGGCGAAGGTCCGGTGTGGGCCCCCCTTTGAGGGCCCTGACGTGCGAGCCGTCGATCGCAGCGTCATCCATCTCCAGCAGGCCTTCTTTGCGTAGTTCGGCCAGGAGGAACTCGTGCAGACGGGGCCACACCCCGGCCTCGGTCCAGTCCCGCAGACGCCGCCAGGCCGTCACCCCACTGCAGCCGACCTGTTCCGCGGGAACGTCCCGCCAGCTCACGCCCTTGCACAGCACGTAAACGATGCCCCGCAGAGCAGCACGGTCATCGGCCGGCAACCGCCCGGGATACCGATACCGCCGAAGCGGACGAACCGGCAGCAGCGGGGCTATACGTTCCCACAGGTCATCAGGCACAAGATCAGCAGACACCCGGCAGATCCTGCCGACACAACACCCAACTGCCAAGCCAACACACCGATCTCATTCTGAAACGATCAGTTAGTGGTCGAGCTCGTAAATCCTTCGGGGGTTGACAAGGTGGTTGATTTGCGGGCAGCGGTGCGTGGGCCGCTGGAGGGGGCGATCACTGCTGGCGAGGTATCCCCAGCTCACCT
>NZ_JAGGOI010000074.1 GCF_018614585.1 Streptomyces sp. ISL-1
GCTCCCGCGGCGCCGGCGAAGCCCGCCGCGAGCGCCGGTGCCGCAGGCACCGCCGCCCCCAAGCCGGCGGCTGCCGCCGACAAGGCAAAGGCGGCCGAGCCGGCCGTGGGCCCCCAGCTCGTCCCGTTGCGCGGCCCCGCAGCCGCGGTCGCGAAGAACATGAACGCCTCGCTGGAGGTGCCCACGGCCACATCCGTGCGCGCCGTCCCGGTGAAGCTGCTCTTCGACAACCGCATCGTCATCAACAACCACCTCAAGCGCGCCCGCGGCGGGAAGGTCTCCTTCACGCACCTCATCGGGTACGCGATGGTGCAGGCCATCAAGGCCATGCCGTCGATGAACTGGTCGTTCACGGAGAAGGACGGCAAGCCCGCCCTCGTCAAGCCGGAGCACATCAACTTCGGTCTGGCCATCGACCTGGTGAAGCCGAACGGCGACCGCCAGCTGGTCGTCGCGGGCATCAAGAAGGCCGAGACCATGAACTTCTTCGAGTTCTGGCAGGCCTATGAGGACATCGTCCGGCGCGCCCGCAACAACAAGCTGACGATGGACGACTTCACCGGCGTCACCGTCTCGCTGACCAACCCCGGCGGGCTGGGCACCGTCCACTCCGTGCCGCGTCTGATGCCCGGGCAGTCGGTCATCATGGGCGTCGGCTCGATGGACTACCCGGCCGAGTTCCAGGGCACCTCCCAGGACACCCTGAACAAGCTGGGCATCGCCAAGGTCATGACGCTGACCTCGACGTACGACCACCGGGTCATTCAGGGCGCGGCCTCCGGCGAGTTCCTTCGGATCGTCGCGAACCTCCTCCTCGGCGAGGACGGCTTCTACGACGACATCTTCGAGGCGCTGCGCATCCCCTACGAGCCGGTCCGCTGGCTCAAGGACATCGACGCCAGCCACGACGACGACGTCACCAAGGCGGCGCGTGTCTTCGAGCTGATCCACTCCTACCGGGTCCGCGGCCATGTCATGGCCGACACCGACCCGCTGGAGTACCGCCAGCGCAAGCACCCCGACCTGGACATCACCGAGCACGGCCTCACCCTGTGGGACCTGGAGCGCGAGTTCGCCGTCGGCGGCTTCTCCGGCAAGTCCCTGATGAAGCTGCGCGATGTGCTGGGCGTCCTGCGCGACTCGTACTGCCGCACCACCGGCATCGAGTTCATGCACATCCAGGACCCCAAGCAGCGCAAGTGGATCCAGGACCGGGTCGAGCGCGGACACACCAAGCCCGAGCGCGAGGAGCAGCTGCGGATCCTGCGCCGCCTCAACGCGGCGGAGGCCTTCGAGACCTTCCTGCAGACCAAGTACGTCGGTCAGAAGCGGTTCTCGCTGGAGGGCGGCGAGTCCGTCATCCCGCTGCTCGACGCGGTCATCGACTCGGCTGCCGAGTCCCGCCTGGACGAGGTCGTCATCGGCATGGCCCACCGCGGCCGCCTCAACGTCCTCGCGAACATCGTCGGCAAGTCGTACGCGCAGATCTTCCGGGAGTTCGAGGGCAACCTCGACCCGAAGTCGATGCACGGCTCCGGCGACGTGAAGTACCACCTGGGCGCCAACGGCACCTTCACCGGTCTGGACGGCGAGCAGATCAAGGTCTCGCTGGTCGCCAACCCCTCGCACCTGGAGGCCGTCGACCCGGTCCTGGAGGGTGTCGCGCGCGCCAAGCAGGACGTCATCAACAAGGGCGGCACGGACTTCACGGTCCTGCCGGTCGCCCTGCACGGTGACGCGGCCTTCGCCGGCCAGGGCGTGGTCGCCGAGACGCTGAACATGTCGCAGCTGCGCGGCTACCGCACCGGCGGCACGGTCCACATCGTCATCAACAACCAGGTCGGCTTCACCGCCGCCCCGGAGTCGTCGCGTTCGTCGATGTACGCGACCGACGTGGCCCGCATGATCGAGGCGCCGATCTTCCATGTGAACGGCGACGACCCGGAGGCCGTGGTCCGCGTGGCGCGGCTCGCCTTCGAGTTCCGCCAGACGTTCAACAAGGACGTCGTGATCGACCTCATCTGCTACCGCCGCCGCGGTCACAACGAGGGCGACAACCCGCAGTTCACCAACCCGCAGATGTACAACCTGATCGACAAGAAGCGCTCGGTGCGCAAGCTGTACACCGAGTCGCTGATCGGTCGCGGCGACATCACGCTGGAAGAGGCGGAGCAGGCGCTCCAGGACTTCCAGGGCCAGCTGGAGAAGGTCTTCGCGGAGGTGCGCGAGGCCACCAGCCAGCCGGCACCGGCGCATGTCCCCTCCGCGCAGGCCGAGTTCCCGGTGGCGGTCACCACCGCGGTCTCCCAGGAGGTCGTGAAGCGGATCGCCGAGTCCCAGGTGAACATCCCCGACCACGTCACCGTCCACCCGCGCCTGATGCCGCAGCTTCAGCGGCGTGCGGCCTCGGTGGAGGACGGCACGATCGACTGGGGCATGGGCGAGACGCTCGCCATCGGCTCGCTGCTGATGGAGGGCACCACGGTCCGGCTCTCAGGCCAGGACACCCGCCGCGGCACGTTCGGCCAGCGCCACGCGGTGCTGGTGGACCAGGAGACCGGCGAGGACTACACCCCGCTGCTGTACCTCTCCGAGGACCAGGCCCGTTTCAACGTCTACGACTCGCTGCTGAGCGAGTACGCGGCGATGGGCTTCGAGTACGGCTACTCCCTGGCCCGCCCCGACGCGCTGGTCATGTGGGAGGCGCAGTTCGGCGACTTCGTCAACGGCGCGCAGACGGTCGTCGACGAGTTCATCTCCTCGGCGGAGCAGAAGTGGGGCCAGACCTCCGGTGTGACCCTGCTGCTGCCGCACGGCTACGAGGGCCAGGGCCCGGACCACAGCTCCGCCCGTCCTGAGCGCTTCCTGCAGATGTGCGCGCAGAACAACATGACGGTCGCGATGCCGACCCTGCCGTCGAACTACTTCCACCTGCTGCGCTGGCAGGTCCACAACCCGCACCACAAGCCGCTGATCGTCTTCACCCCGAAGTCGATGCTGCGTCTGAAGGCGGCGGCGTCGAAGGCGGAGGAGTTCACGTACGGCGGCTTCCGCCCGGTGATCGGCGACACCGCGGTCGACGCGGGCAAGGTGGACCCGAGCGCGATCCGCAAGGTCGTCTTCTGCACCGGCAAGGTCTACTACGACCTGGACGCCGAGCGGATCAAGCGCGGCAACACGGACACCGCGATCATCCGTCTCGAGCGTCTGTACCCGCTGCCGGGCGCCGAGCTCCAGGCGGAGATCGCCAAGTTCCCGAACGCCGAGAAGTACCTCTGGACGCAGGAGGAGCCGGCGAACCAGGGTGCGTGGCCGTTCATCGCGCTGAACCTGATCGACCACCTGGACCTGGCGGTCGGCGCGGACATCCCGCACGGCGAGCGCCTGCGCCGCATCTCGCGGCCGCACGGCTCGTCGCCGGCTGTCGGCTCGGCCAAGCGTCACCAGGCTGAGCAGCAGCAGCTGCTCAACGAGGTCTTCGAGGCCTGACCGTACGAACCGAAGGGCCCTGTCCCGCGCACACCGCGCGGGGCAGGGCCCTTCGGGCTGTTCAGGCCCCTTCGAGTCTGGCGATCTCGCGGCGCATCAGGCTCGCGGCCTGAGAGTCGGACGCGCCCGCGGCGGACAGCACGGACAGCACGGCCCGGTGTTCCTCCAGGGCCCGCTCAGAGCCCGTCGTGCGTTCCAGCCGGGTGGCTCGCATCCACTGGGCGGTGGCCGCACGGTCCAGCAGATCGCCGGCTGCGGGCTGGGCCGCCGCGCGGCGGTAGTGGGCCACGGCGTCCTGGAGCCCCGGGTGCGACGCGGTGCGCTCGGCCAGCAGGGCGGCGGCGAGGGCGCGGTACCACCAGGCGTACGCGGCCAGTTCGGGGTCGGCGGCGGCGCGGGCGGCGGCGCCCAGTGCCCAGTCCGCCTCGTGCAGGTCGGCGAGGGTCTGTTCGGCCCGGAAGCCCTCGATGTAGGCGTGGCCCAGCAGGGCCCGGCGGCGCGGGAGTTCGGGATCGGCGGACGGTGTCTCGTCGATCGCCCCGCGCAGGGCCCGTACGGCCGCACGCACATCGGCCGACGAGTCCTTGTCCACGCCGCGTTCGGTCAGCTGCCTGCCGAGCGAGGTGAGGACGACGGCGCGGCCGGGGTCGTGCCAGGGCAGCAGCGGCACGGCCTCGGTCCAGGCCGCGATGGCCGAGTCGCGGTGTGCCCAGCCGCCGGTGGACACGTAGCGCTGCTCCAGGACTCGGGCCATCCGCAGCAGGATGTCGGCCTGTGCCTCCTCGTCCTTGCCGACGTGCTGACGCGCCTGGTCGAGGGCTTGGAGGATGCGCAGTCTGGCGTCGTCGTCGGGGTACTGGTGGGCGAACTCGATGGCGTCGGCGTAATCCAGCCAGGCGCGGCAGAGCTCCGTCTGTGCGACGGCGTCCCAGTCGAGCCCGTCGATGCCGGCGTGCAGGTCCTTGTCGGCCCGGTCGGCGAAGGCGCGGGAGGCGATCAGGTCCTGCTCGTCGGCCGCCCGCGGGACGGGGCCCTCGCCCCGGTAGTGGCGGGCCAGTTCGAGAAGCAGCCCGCCCTTGATGAGCAGCGCGGGCTCCCGGCGCTCGTCGGCCAGCAGCAGTTGTACGACGCCGAGGGCGATATGCAGCGTCTCGGTGAACCAGTCCTCGGGACGGACCGGGCCGCGCGGCGCGTACGGCGCACCGGTCACGGCCAGCCGCCGCAGCACCCGGATCCTGGCCGCCGCGGCGGCCTCCCTGAGCGCGCCCGGGCCGTCCGGCAGCGGCGGGCTCTCGGTCAGTTCGGCGAGGCTGGTGTCCGCGGTCGAGAGCAGGATCGACGCCACCAGGCCCGCGTCCTCGGGGTCCGCGGCCGCCTGGACCCGGACCCACTCCGGCATCAGCTCGGGGCTCAGCCGGCCCTCCTCCACCTCGTCCGCCATCGCCTCGAGGACACGCGCCAGCGTCAGATTTGCCTGTGGCTCCCCGGTGAGCGCGTTCTGCGCGGCGTCCAGCGCCTCGCGCAGGTCCTCGGGCAGCGGGCGCACCAGCCAGCGCCGCAGCAGCGCCTCGGCCAACTCGCCGTACAGCACGGCCCGTTCGGAGCTACGGCGCTCTGCCTGGATGGCTGAGCCGAGCAGCCTTATCGCGGCGTCCAGGTCGCGTACGGTGCCGTACTCGCCGAAATGCGCGAGACAGGCGCGGGCCTGCGCCAGCAGACCCGCCGGGCCCTCTCGCGGCGGGCCGCCGGGGGGCGAGGCCGGTCCGGGGCCGCCGAGCCTGCGCAGCACCTGGGCGGAGATCCGCGCGAAGGCCATCTGGGTGCGGTCGCCGGGGCTGCCGGACGCCACCGGGCGGGGGTCTACGGACCCGGCGAGGAAGGCGGCGGCCGGGACGGCGGACTCTGGTACGTCTTCCTGGACGGCGTCCGCGAGGAGCTGCAGGGTCAACTGGGCGCCGGCAGCGCGGCGTTGGTGCTCAAACACTGCTCCGAGTACGTCGAGAGGCGCTACGGACGCACGGTACGGAACTTCCCCGCCATGGCCGCCGCCTTCCTCGCCGGG
>NZ_JAGGOI010000075.1 GCF_018614585.1 Streptomyces sp. ISL-1
GCGCCGGCCGGCAGGCCGGCGGGCCGGGCGGCCGCGCCCCCCGTCGTCGCGAGCGCGGCCAGCGTTCCGGCCGCCGCCAGCACGAACCCTCTTCTACCGATACGCCCCATATGTCACCCCGTCTGGACTCGGTGCCGGTCGCCGTTTCCGCACAGCATGCCCGCCCCTGACCGTCGCGCACAGATGCATCCGGAGTAACGTCGGGGGGTCGAGGCGGGCACCGGAACCAACGGGGGCGCCTGCCGCAGAGAACAGCGAAAGGCACGAGGTGACGGACTCAATGGCCGACATTGCACGCGTCGGGGTGGTGGGCTGCGGCCAGATGGGCGCAGGCATCGCGGAGGTGTGCGCCCGCAGCGGCCTCGAGGTGAAGGTCGCCGAGACCACGGGCGAGGCCCTGGAGATCGGTCGCACCCGGCTCTACAACTCCCTCTCGAAGGCCGCCGAACGCGGCAAGATCACCGAGGAGGAGCGCGACGCGACGCTGGAGCGGCTCAGCTTCACCACCGACCTCGGGGAGTTCGCCGACCGCGACCTCGTCATCGAGGCCGTCGTGGAGAACGAGCAGGTCAAGACCGAGATCTTCCAGGTGCTCGACCAGGTGGTGATCCGCGAGGACGCGATCCTCGCCTCCAACACCTCCTCCATCCCGCTGGTGAAGCTGGCCGTCGCGACCTCCCGGCCGGACCAGGTCATCGGCATCCACTTCTTCAACCCCGCCCCGGTGCAGAAGCTCGTCGAGCTGATCCCTGCGCTGACCACTTCCGAGGAGACGATCAAGCGCTCCGAGGCCGTGGTCCAAAACGTGCTGGACAAGCACCCGATCCGCGCCCAGGACCGCTCGGGCTTCGTGGTGAACGCCCTGCTCATCCCGTATCTGCTCTCCGCGATCCGGATGTTCGAGTCGGGCATCGCCAGCCGCGAGGACATCGACAACGGCATGGAGCTGGGCTGCGCCCACCCGATGGGTCCGCTGAAGCTCTCCGATCTGATCGGCCTCGACACCGTCGCCTCGGTCGCCGACTCGATGTACGAGGAGTTCAAGGAGCCGCTGTACGCCGCTCCCCCGCTGCTGCTGCGGATGGTGGACGCGGGCCGGCTCGGCCGCAAGACCGGCTCCGGGTTCTACCCGTACTCCTGATCCGGACGGATACTCCTGATCGGGACGGACGCGTGACGGTTTCGTACTACTGATTCACACGGAGTGTGCGGGGCGTGCCCGCATATGCCGTGCGCACACGCTCCCGCCCTCCGAACAGGGAGAGTTGACTCGGTTCCGCTCAGTCAAGGGTCCGCTGTCCAACTCTGTCGAAGAGGAGCCCATCCGTGACCACCGACCCTGATCATTTAGTGGTCGTCGAAGAGTTCGCCGAGTTACGCCGCAGTCTCGACGTCGGCCTTGCCCGGATCGACGGGCATCTGGCACTGCTCTCACAGCGCAACGACCAGATCGACCGGGAGTTCACCGATCTGGCCGCGCGCGTCGGGGCACTCGAGCACGCCAGGTGGCCACTGCCGGCCGTCGCCGCGCTCACTGCGCTGGGAGCACTGGCGGTCACCGTGTGGCAGGCCCTGGGCCGGTAGCCGCCGGGGGTCAGCCCAGCCGCAGATGGTGGAGCATCAGCAGCCCGGCCGCCATGTTGGCGGCCGGGACCTCACCGCGGGCGATCATGTCGGGCACCAGCTTGAGCGGTATCCACTCGCGGCGCGACGACTCGAAGTCGTCCTCGGGGTGCCCGATGTACGTGGCGTCCTCGGCCCAGTAGAGATGGTGGCGGGCGTCGGTCAGGCCGTTGGACGGCTCGACGGTCAGGAGGTGCTGGAGGGGGCCCGGGCGCCAGCCCGTCTCCTCCTCCATCTCCCGGGCCGCGGCGGCCTCGATGCCCTCGCCGTCCTCGACGACGCCCGCCGCGAGCTCCCAGCCCCAGCTGTTGGTGATGAAACGGTGCCGCCAGAGCATCAGCACCTCGTTCGCCCTGTTGACCGCTGTCGCCACGGCGACCGGGCGGAGCCGGATGAGGAAGTGGTCCAGGTGCCGGCCGTCGGGGAGCACGACGTCCGCGAGGTTGACGCTGAACCAGCGGTTTTCATAGACGGTCTGTTCGCTTAAGTTCGTCCACTGCACTTTTCTGCCACCTTCCGACAAGTAGATGGCAATATCGCAGCAGGAGCTCGGTCAGAGGGGAACGCGCAGTGCCCCGTCGATGAGTTCGGCCGCCTCATTGGCATTGCTGCAACCGCTCGCCACGAGATGCTCGCGCACCGCCCGCAGCCGGTCCCTGAGCCGCTGCGACTCCATCCCCCTCGCCCGCTCCACCATCTCCGCGGCCGTCTGCGCAGCCCGGTCCACCTCGCCCTGGCGCAGCTCGATCTGGCTGAGCATGGCGAGCCGGTGGACCCGGCCGCGGTCGTGCGCCGGAGTGTCGACGGCCGCCGCGGCGTGCTCGCGTGCCGCCGGCAGATCACCGAGGCTGAGCAGCGCCTCCGCGACCTGGACGTTCACCAGGCCCGGCTGGACATAGCCGGTCTCGTCCGGCTCGTGTCCGCGGCGGATCCGCTCCGCCTCCAATTCCGCTCGCCGGATGCACCGCAGAGCGCTGCTGCCGTCGCCGAGATGTGCGTACGCCTTCGCCTGCATCGCGTACAGATCGGCGGCCAGCGCCGGGGTGAGCTGCCGCCCGGCCGCCCGCAGCGCCGCCTCCGCGAAAGCCACCGCCTGCCGGTGTTCGGCCATGAACAACGACTGGTTGACCAGCAGCGCGATGACATACGCGCCAAGTCCACGGTCCCCACTGGCCTTTGCCAGCCGCAGCGCCTGATGGAAGTAGCGCTGGGCGAGGCCGTGCGCGTCGGAGTCGTACGCGCAGATGCCGGCGACCGCCACCAGACCCCCTGTCGCACGGTGCAGTTGGCGGCCCGTCGCGTCGCTGTACGCGCCGCGCAGCAGCGGCGCGGTCTCGGCGTTGAGGAAGCCGACGATCCGGGCGCGGGTGGCGATGCCGCCCGCCTTGCGGTACATCAGCTCGTAGTGCGCCCGGGCGGCGCGCAGCATTTTGATGTCGGCCATGCTGACGCGCGTCTGTCCGGAGCGGGAGACGTCGGAGTCCTCCGGAGGGTTCTCCCACTCCCATACAGGCATCACCGCGGGCGTGCCCGTGACCGCGGGCGCCTCGATGATGTGCGGCCTTTGCTGTTCGTCGGAGCGCCACAGCGCGGTGGCGCGCTCCACGAAACCGGAGAGCGGCGAACCCGGTGGCGTGACCGACTCGCCGGGCACGCCGAGGCCGATGTCGCCCAGCGTTATTGCCCGGTGCAGCCGGCCCGCGAGTACCTCGCAGATCAGGTCGGGCACCTGGCCGCGCGGGCGCTGGCCCTTCAACCACCGTGCCACGGCCGTGTGTTCGTACCGCAGTGACAGACCTCTGGCCCGGCCCGCCTGATTGACGCGGGCGGCGAGGCCCGCGTTGGAGATGCCTGCCTCGTCGAGCAGGGCGTCGAGCAGGGTATTGGGCTGCATATGGGCCCCTCCGTCGACTCGGTGCGCTCAGCGTAGTAGAGGGGGATTCGCACGGGGTGTGAATGGAGTGCCCCGATCTGTGCCTCGCGCGCTCTGCCGCCGTACCCTTCGCGCCGGTTGACTGAAATGCCTCTCATAGAGGCGGCCGGGCCGCCGGCTCCCCCTCGTACAGTGCGGCGGCCCTCGATCGCGTCGTCTGCCCTGCCTATCTGCCCGACACTCCGCGGCAGGGCGGGCGGCGCCGGCCGTACGGCAATCCCTTGGTTGCCGATCGCTGCACATGGCTGCAGATGACAGCTAGCGATTGGAGGGTTCCGGCCGGGTACGGCGCAGGACGGTGTCCCCGCACTGCGCCGGCACCCGCGAGCGGTCGTTGCGCAGCACCAGCAGCGCCACATCGTCGGCGAGCCGCCCACCGGTGTGCCGCAGCAACTGGGAGTGAACGGTGGTGATCACGGCGGCGGGCGAGACCGTTGAGCCGAGCGCCGCCTCGGCGAGCACGGCTTCCAGACCGAAGAACTTCCCCCGACGCGTCGTGGGCGTCCGCCGCTCCGTCCGTGTGCAGGAACAGTGCCTCGCCGGCCGGCAGTCGCGCACACCGGTGCACCGGCAGTTCGTCCGGCGGCGGGAACAGACCGAGCAGCGGCGGGAGCGGTTCGAGGCAGGCGAGCAACTCCGCCCCACGGGCCGAATGGAGCGACGCCCCACGTTCTCACCCGAACGAGTGGGCTGGAGGCACGCCGCGATGCGTGAGGGGCGCGCCCGGTGTCCGGGCGAGCCCCTCACAGGGGATACGGGAGCGGTCAGGCCCCGCGCAGTACCGCCCCAGTGCGCTCGGCTGCGAGCGCGACGGCGGCGTCGCGGGCGGCCGACGCCTCCTCGACGGTCAGCGTCCGGTCCGGGGCGCGGAACCGCAGGGCGTACGCCAGGGACTTCTTGCCCTCGCCGATCTGCGACCCGACGAACACATCGAACAGCCGGATGGATTCCAGCAGTTCACCCGCGCCTTCGGTCAGCGCCTTCTCGACCTCGACGGCCGGCGCGTCCTGGGACACGACCAGCGCGACGTCCTGGGTCGCCACCGGGAAGGTGGAGATCCGCGGGGCGCGGAGGTTGCCCTCACCGGCCCGTTCCAGAAGGTCGAGCTCGACCTCCATGGCGCAGGTGCGCTCCGGCAGTCCGAGCGCCTTGATCACGCGCGGGTGCAGTTCGCCGGCGTGGCCGACGAGGGTCTCCTCGCCGTTCACGGTGGCGTACAGCGCGGCGCAGCGGCCCGGGTGCCACGGGGCGTGCTGGTCGGCGCGGACGGTGAGTTCGACGCCGGCCTCGCGGGCGACCGTACGGGCGGACTCGACCGCGTCGGCCCACTCGGCCGGGCGACCCTTGTCCCACCAGCCGGCCTGCTCGCGCGCGCCGGCCAGAACGGTGGCGACGCGGCGCGGCTGGTGCGGCAGCGCCGAGTTCAGCGCGGCGATCTCCTCATCGGTGGGACGGCGGTCGACGGGCAGCGGGCCCGGGACCGTCTCCTCGCCGGTCGGCCGGAAGACCAGACCCGTCTCGAAGAGGGCCAGGTCGTGCGAGCCACGGCCGTCGTTGCGCCGCAGCGCGCCGAGCAGGCCCGGCAGCAGCGTGGTGCGCAGCGCCGGCTCCTCGTCGGAGAGCGGGTTGACCAGCTTGACGACGGTGCGTCGCGGGTCGCCCGCTTCCAGGCCGAGCTGGTCGAAGACGGCCTCGCCGACGAACGGGTAGTTCGGCGCCTCGACATACCCGGCACCGGCCAGCGCGCGGCCCACGCGGCGGTGCAGCCGCTGGCGGCCGGTCAGCCCGCGGCCGGCCGGCGGCCTGGGCAGTGTGGAGGGCACGTTCTCGTACCCCTCGAGCCGGATGACCTCTTCGGCGAGGTCGTTCGGCTCGGCGAGGTCGGGACGCCAGGACGGGACGGTGACGACCAGATCGTCCTGCCCGTACACGTCACAGCCGACCTCCTGCAGGCGGCGTACGACGGTTTCGCGGCCGTAGGCGAGGCCCGCGACACGGTCGGGATGGTCGGCGGGCATCGAGACCGTACGCGGCGCGGACGGCGCGACGACCTCGGTGACGCCGGCCTCCGCGGTGCCGCCCGCGAGCAGCACCAGCAGGTCGACGGTCCGCTGTGCGGCGGCGGAGGCAGCCTGCGGGTCGACGCCGCGCTCGAAGCGCTTGGACGCCTCGGAGGCCAGCTTGTGGCGGCGCGCGGTACGGGCGATGGATACGGCGTCGAAGTGTGCGGCCTCGATGACGACCCCGGTGGTGGCACCGGCTTCGTCGTCGTGGTCGGCGATCTCGGTGTTGGCGCCGCCCATGACGCCGGCGAGGCCGATCGGCCCGCGATTGTCGGTGATCACCAGGTCCTCGGCGTCCAGCACCCGCTGCACGCCGTCCAGGGTGGTGAGTTTCTCGCCGGGCTCGGCGCGGCGCACCCCGATCGGCCCGGCGAGACGGGTCCGGTCGTAGGCGTGCAGCGGCTGGCCGACCTCGAGCATCACGTAGTTGGTGACGTCGACGGCGAGCGAGATCGGGCGCATCCCGGCCTTCTGCAGCCGGCGCTGCAGCCAGATCGGGGAGCGGGCCTCGGGGTCCAGGCCGACGACCGTGCGCGCGGTGAAGTGGTCACAGCCGATCGGGTCGGAGACCTTGACAGGGTGGCCGAAGGAGTTCGGTGCGGGCACGTCCAGCAGCGCCGGGTCGCGCAGCGGCAGGCCGTAGGAGATGGCGGTCTCGCGGGCGACGCCGCGCATCGACAGGCAGTAGCCGCGGTCGGGCGTGACGGCGATGTCGAGGACCTCGTCGACGAGCTCGAGCAGCTCGATGGCGTCGGTGCCGACCTCGTGCTCGGGCGGCAGCACGATGATGCCTCCCCCAGACTCCGTCCGGGGGGACCCCCAGCCGTCGTCCCCCATGCCGAGCTCCTCGCCGGAGCAGATCATGCCGTGCGAGGTCCTGCCGTACGTCTTGCGCGCCGCGATCGCGAAGTCCCCGGGCAGCACGGCGCCCGGCAGGACCACAACGACCTTGTCGCCGACGGAGAAGTTGCGCGCGCCGCAGACGATCTCCTGCGGCTCGCCGGTGCCTCCCGCCATGCCGACGTCGACGGTGCAGAAGCGGATGGGCTTCTTGAACTCGGTCAGCTCCTCGATGGTCAGCACCTGGCCGACGACGAGGGGGCCCTTGAGGCCGGCGCCGAGCTGCTCGACCGTTTCGACCTCGAGACCTGCCGCGATGAGCTTGGTCTGTACGTCGCGGCCGGTCTCAGTGGCCGGCAGGTTGACGTACTCCCGCAGCCAGGAAAGCGGGACCCGCATCAGATCTCCATCCCGAACGGCCGGGTGAACCGGACGTCACCCTCGACCATGTCTCGCATGTCTTCGACGTTGTGGCGGAACATCAGCATCCGCTCGATGCCGAACCCGAAGGCGAATCCGCTGTACTTGTTGGGGTCGACGCCGCAGGCGACGAGCACCTTCGGGTTGACCATGCCGCAGCCGCCGAGTTCGATCCATCCCTCGCTGCCGCAAGTGCGGCAGGGCCGGTCCGGGTTCCCGACGGACTCGCCGCGGCACACGTAGCAGACCATGTCCATCTCGGCGGACGGCTCGGTGAAGGGGAAGAAGTTCGGCCGGAGCCGGGTCTTCATCCCTTCGCCGCCGAAGAGCGCCCGGACCATGTGGTCGAGGGTGCCCTTGAGGTCGGCCATGGTCAGGCCCTCGTCCACCGCGAGCAGCTCGACCTGGTGGAAGACCGGGGTGTGGGTGGCGTCCAGATCGTCGGTGCGGTAGACGCGGCCGGGGCAGATGACGTACACCGGCGGCTCGCGGTCGAGCAGCGAGCGGATCTGCACGGGCGAGGTGTGCGTGCGCAGTACGACGCCGGAACCTCCCCCAGAGCCTTCGGCCCGGGTGGTGCCCTCACCGCCGTCGCGGCCCTCGACGAAGAAGGTGTCGTGCTCGCCGCGGGCAGGGTGGTCCGCGGCGATGTTCAGCGCGTCGAAGTTCAGCCACTCCGTCTCGACCTCGGGGCCTTCGGCCACCTCATAGCCCATGGCCGTGAAGATGTCCTCGATGCGCTCGGAGAGCGTGATCAGTGGGTGGCGGGCGCCGGCCGGAACACGGTCGTAGGGCAGCGTGACGTCCACTGCCTCCTCGACCAGCACGCGGGTGTCGCGCTCGGCCTCCAGCTCGGCCTGGCGGGCGGCGAGCGCCTTGCTCACGACGCCGCGGGCCTGGCCCACGCGCTTACCGGCCTCGGCCTTGGCCTGCGGCGGCAGTGCGCCGATCTCCCGGTTGGCGAGGGCGAGCGGCGAACCGCCGCCGGTGTGCGCGACCTTCGCGTGGGCGAGCTCGTCGAGGTCGCCGGCGGCGGCGAAGGCGGCGAGCGCCTCGTCCCGCATGCGCTCGATCTCTTCCGGCTTCAGTGCCTCGACCTCAACAGGGTCGTACGACTTATTGGGTGCGGACATCTCTTCCCGTACTTCCGATGGGCTGGCTGGGGCCCCCGCTCGTCGACCGAGGACGCAAAGGTGCCAAAGGTCGAGTCTAACGGGGTGTGGAGAGGCGAATGAGCCCGCGGGCCGCTCAGCCGAGATAGGCCGGGGCACTCACGGGCAGAATAAATCGGAACTCGGCGCCGCCGCCGGGTCCGCGGCCGACGGTGATCGTCCCGCCGTGCGCCTCGACGATGCCCTTGACGATGTAGAGGCCAAGGCCCGTGCCGCCTCGCTTGCTCCCCCGCCAGAAGCGGGTGAAGACACGGCCCATCGACGCCTCGGGAATGCCGGGGCCTTCGTCGCTCACGGTGACCGCCGTACCCTTCTCGTCGTCCTTCGCCAATGCCGGCGCCACGTCGATGGTGACGGTTCCCGCGCCGTGGCGCACCGCATTTTCCAGCAGGTTGCCGAGCACCTGGTCAATCTTGTCCGGGTCGGCCCACAGGTCGGGCAGCGGGCGCTGGATACGTACGAAGAAGCGGTCGGGAGACTGGCCGCTGGCTATGTGCGCCTGGATGTGGCGCCCGACGGCGGCCGCGATGTCCACGGGCTGGCGGCGCACTTCGAGCCGCCCGGAGTCGATACGGGAGATGTCGAGCAGCTCGGCGATGAGCCGGGTGACGCGGTTGGCGTCGGCGTCGACCGTCTCCAGCATCAGCCGCTTCTGGTCGTCGGTGAACCGCTCCCACTTGGCGAGCAGCGTCGCCGTGAAGCCCTTCACGGAGGTGAGCGGGGACCGCAGTTCATGGGCGACGGTCGCTATCAGCTCGGCATGACTGCGTTCGGTGCGGCGCCGTGCCTCGGTGCCGCGCAGGCTGACGACGAGGCGGCGTACCGGCCCGGTGGGGTATTCGCGCACATAGCGGGCGGCGACGAGAACCTCACGGCCGCCGGGCAGCAGCAGATTGCGCTCCGGCTGCCCGACGCGGGTGGCCAGTCCGCCGTACGGGTCGGTCAGCGTCCACCAGCGGCAGCCCTTGAGATCCTCCAGCGGCAGTGCGCGCTCCAGCGGCAGGCCGAGCGCATCGCCGCTGGACATGGCGGTGATCCGTACGGCCGCGGCGTTGAAGCAGATCACGCGGCCGGTCTCGTCGGCGACGACAAGTCCGTCGGGAAGGTCGTCGGGGTCGATCCCGAACGCGTCGAGACCGCCGGACTGGCACAGCAACGCCCCGTGTGTCTCCGCGAGCCTGCTCGTACCGACAGCCATCCCCGTACCCCACCTCTCCGCCGCCGCAGTGGGCCCCCGAGCCCGTCACACTACTAGCTGGAAGTGACGGAGCGGACCCCCTGAGCGAGTACTCCCACTCAGTGAGTACCCACCGCGCGCTGGGCACGCGCCGAGGCATAGAGGCATACGGCCGCGGCGGTCGCGAGGTTCAGACTCTCGGCTTTTCCGTGGATCGGTACGCGCACTACGGCGTCCGCGAGCGCACGGGTCTCCTCCGGCAGCCCCCAGGCCTCATTGCCGAAGATCCATGCGGTGGGTCCGCCCATGGTGCCGGCGTCCAGCTCGTCGTCCAGGTCGTCGCCGGCGCCGTCGGCGGCCAGTACGCGCACTCCGGCGGCGCGCAGCCCCTGCACCGCCTGCTCGACGGGGACACCGACGGCGACGGGCAGATGAAAGTGCGAACCGACAGACGCGCGCACCGACTTGGGGTTGTACAGGTCGACGGACGCATCGGTGAGGACGACGGCGTCCGCGCCCGCGGCGTCGGCGCAGCGCAGCACCGTCCCCGCGTTCCCGGGGTCGCGTACATGCGCGAGTACGGCGACGAGCTTCGGCCGGGCCGCCAGGATCTCCTCGAACGGCGAGTCGAGGAACCGGCAGACGCCGACCAGGCCCTGCGGGGTGACGGTCTGGGACACCTCGGCGAGCACCGCGTCGGAGGCGTGGTGCACCCGGACCCCGGCGGCATGGGCGGCGTCGACGATGTCCGCGTACCGCTCGGCGGCCTCGACCGTGGTGAAGAGCTCGACCAGAGTGGGCTCGCCGCCGGGGCCGCGGTGGGCGACCGCTTCACGTACGGCCTGCGGCCCCTCGGCGATGAACAGGCGCTCCTTGCCCCGGAAGGCGCGCTTGGCAAGCCGCCGGGCGGCGGTGACGCGCGGGGAACGCGGGGAGATCAGCTCGGGGGCCATGTGCCTGCGGCTCTCTGATTCGGGTCCGGGCGGGGTGGTCCGGGGGCCGGGGGGCCGAGGGCGCCCCCGGATACAGCCGGATACGGCGCAGAACGCACCGGACCCGCAGGCCGACGGCCTGCGGGTCCGGAAGCGGTCCGGCTGGACGCGGCCGTCAGGCCGCGGACGCGGCCTTCGGGGCGTTGACGTCGCTCGGAAGCGCCTTCTGGGCAACCTCGACGAGCGCGGCGAACGCGCCGGCGTCGTTGACCGCGAGCTCGGCCAGGATCTTGCGGTCCACCTCGATGTTGGCGGCCTTCAGACCCTGGATGAGGCGGTTGTACGTCATGCCGTTCTGGCGGGCAGCGGCGTTGATGCGCTGGATCCACAGCTGACGGAAGTCGCCCTTGCGCTTCTTGCGGTCGTTGTAGTTGTAGACCAGGGAGTGGGTGACCTGCTCCTTGGCCTTGCGGTACAGGCGCGAACGCTGACCGCGGTAGCCGCTGGCCGCCTCGAGAATCGCCCGGCGCTTCTTGTGTGCGTTGACTGCCCGCTTGACGCGTGCCACTTGTTAACTCCTTGTAGCGGGGCTGGGGTTGAGAGTTCGACTCACCCCGGCCCGGAAACGAATTGGTCCCGGTCTCGGCGCGTGCCCCCGGTCACCGGGGACACATACGTCACTTGCCGAGAAGCTTCTTGATGGTCTTCGCGTCACCCGGGGCCATCTCGGCGTTGCCGGTGAGGCGACGCGTCAGCTTGGACGACTTGTGCTCCAGCAGGTGGCGCTTGCCGGCGCGCTCACGGAGCACCTTGCCGGTGCCGGTGATCTTGAAGCGCTTCTTGGCACCGCTGTGCGTCTTGTTCTTCGGCATAGCGCCGTTATCTCCTCGTCAGTGGCGCTCCCCCGGTGCGGACACCGGACAGCGGGAGCGTCAGATCTTGGTTTGTGGGATCCGGGCGGGATCTGGGGCTGCCTGGCTGGCAGCCCCGCCAGATCACGCCTCGGAGGGCGTCTCGGAAGGGGCCTCGACCGGGGCCTGGGCGGCCTCGTCCGTCGACTCCTCGTGCGCGTAGCCCTGACGCTCCGCCTTGCGGGCGGCCTGGGCCTCACGCGCCTCGGCCATGGCCTCGGTCTTCTTCTTGTGCGGGCCAAGAACCATGATCATGTTCCGGCCGTCCTGCTTCGGGTTCGACTCGATGAATCCGAGGTCCTCGACGTCGGACGCGAGTCGCTGCAGCAGGCGGAAGCCAAGCTCGGGGCGGGACTGCTCACGACCACGGAACATGATCGTGATCTTGACCTTGTCACCCTGCTTGAGGAACCGGACGACGTGACCCTTTTTGGTGTCGTAGTCGTGCGGGTCGATCTTCGGCCGGAGCTTCATCTCCTTGATGACCGTGTGCGCCTGGTTCTTGCGCGCCTCACGTGCCTTCATGGCCGACTCGTACTTGAACTTCCCGTAGTCCATGAGCTTGCACACAGGCGGACGGGCGGTCGCCGCGACCTCGACCAGGTCGAGGTCGTACTCCTGCGCAAGCTCGAGGGCCTTGGCAAGCGGAACAATCCCGACCTGCTCGCCGCTGGGACCGACAAGTCGCACTTCGGGAACGCGAATCCGGTCGTTGATGCGGGGCTCGGCGCTGATGGATCCTCCTAAGTAGCACCACACGGATGTCTGGCAGGCAGCCGTGTAACGTCTGTTTCCTAAGACCAACCGTGCCGGAATGACAAAAATGCCCCGGACGGGACACAGGCGGGAGCTCCTGGAATACCGGAACACCGCCGCGTGCTACCGCGGGGCTTATCGGGCGGCTCCATCGTCCGTACGGAACGATGGGCGCCACCTGACCGGTGACCCGCCGTCCCGGAGGACAGCCAGGTGGGAGATCGGAGCCTCCACTTGTGGGCCGGGCACACAGGTGTCCGGCCGGTCGTTACACAAGGTTAGCAGCTCTGGCCGGAAGCGGCTAACCGGTGGCCGGGGCGGGGTCGCCCGCGGCTGGGCATATCGTGTGCGTCATGAGTGACGCGCCCACCCCCAATGAGTCCCCCGGCTACGACGACATGACCCGCGACATCGCGGAGGTCCCCGCCGTCGAGGTGATCGTCACGGTCGCGGTGAATCTGATGAGCGCCGCCGCCGTGAAACTCGGTCTGACCGAGGACGGCGCGGAGCACAAGGACCTGGACGAGGCGCGGAAACTGGTGCACGCGCTGGCAGGTCTGATGGACGCGAGCGCGACCGAGATCAGCTCCTTCCATGCGGCTCCGCTGCGCGACGGGCTGAAGTCCCTGCAGCTGGCGTTCCGCGAGGCGTCGCTGGTCCCGGACGAGCCGGGCCAGGGACCGGGCGAGAAGTACACGGGCCCGGTGTACGGCTGACCCGAATCCCTCCCTAACCGCGTACGAAGAGGGGCTCGCCCGGCGGGGTGGCCTCGGCCGGGAGCAGTGCCAGGTCGAGGCCCCGCACCAGGCGGGCCCTCAGTACGTCGTCGGCCGCCAGCGTCTCGGCAAGACGGCGGGCCGCCTGGGCCGGGACCGCGTCCGCGGCGAGGACCAGGGCGAGGACCCCGTCCGCGCGGCCCGGGCCGAGGTGGGCGCGGAGCACCGCGGGCTCGGCGGCGACCGCGTCCCGTACCGCCGTGGTGACCGCGGGGTCGTCGAGCGGGTCGGCACTGGTGCGGCCTTCGGAGAGAGCGAGCAGCGCGCTGCCGGTCAACTGGAATTGAACGGGGCCGGCGACGTCGAGCAGCAGCGTGTCGGCCTTCTCATGGGCGACTGCCTGCAATGCCTGGTGCAGCGGTACGGCGACGGGGCGCGCATGGGGGTCCCAGCGGGCCAGCGAATCGATCGAGGTGAACGCGGGCAGCGCACGGCGGTCGCCCGCCGTCAGCGTGGGGACCGCCATGTCGCTGGTCTTCTCGTGGCGCAGGCCGTTCTCGTCCACGTCGACCTCGCCGAGGAGGGCGACGACCGGGATCAGCAGCCGGGCGTCCTTGAGGGCTTCGAGCACCGGCTGCTGGGCCGAGCGGTCCGCGGACCAGGCCGCGAGGGCCGCCGCCAGCCGGGGATCGGCGGTGCCGTCGTCGTCGGAGAATCCGGGGTCTGGGATGTTCTTGAGCGCCACGCGACGAGCCTAACCTCCCTGCTATGAGTGCCAGTGTTTCGGTCGCCGTGCCGGGCCGGTCGTACGGCGAGCAGCGGTCGTATCCCTCGGCGAGCGTCGTGAAGGTCTCGATCCTGGCCGCGCTGTTGCTGGAGGGGCGTCCGCTGACCGTGCGGGAGCGGGAGCTGGCGCGGGCCATGATCGTGCGGAGCGACAACGACGCGGCGACGGCGCTGTGGGAGACGATCGGCGGCGCGCCGGGGCTGGACGCGGCGCATACGCGGCTCGGGCTCACGCAGACGCGGGCACAGACGGCTTGGGGCCTGACGCGGACCACCGCGGCGGATCAACTCGCGCTGATGCGGGCCGTGTTCGAGGGGCCGTACGCGTATCTCCGGGCCCTCATGGGCCAGGTGGGCGAGGGGCAGGACTGGGGGGTGTCGGCCGCGGGCGGCGCCTGGGCGCTCAAGAACGGCTGGATGCCGATGCGGGATACCGGGCTGTGGGTCGTGCACTCCGTGGGGTGGGCCGACGGCCGGCTCGTCGCGGTGCTCTCCGACGGGCATGAGACGAAGGAGGCGGGCATCGCGTGCGTCGAGGCGGCGGTGCGGGAGGCGGTAGGGCGCGTCTGATCCGGCCGGCTGGGGCGCCGCCGGCCCGGCCCGGGGCAGGCGCCACCCGCGTGCCTCCGGCTTGCCCGCGTCAGGCGCCGCCGGCTCGGCCCGGTCAGACGCCGCCCGCGTGGGTCGGCCAGGCGCATCTGACCCGGCCCGGCCCGGCCCGGTCAGGTGCCTCCGGCTTGCCCGGGTCAGGCGCCGCCGGCGTGCCTCCGGCTTGACGCGGCCAGGCCCCGCTCGCTCGGCCCGGTCAGGCGCGTCCGGCCCGGCCGCCGCGCCAGAGGACGACGGCGCACGCCAGCACGAGCGCGCCGATGCCGCCCGCGAGCGGGGCGAGCCAGCCGGCGGGCTCCGAGTCCTTCTTCACGGCCGCGGGGCCGGGGCCGAAATACTGCTTGTCGTAGCCCGCGGAGGCGGCCTTCAAGTCGGCGGGGCGCAACTTCGCGCCCGCCTTGATCGCGGCGGCCGGGTCGACGGTGCCGTATCCCTTGGCGTCGTCGCGACCGCCCTTGGGGCCGTTGCGGGCGGAGTCCGCGAGGAGCTTCTTGATCTGGGCAGGGGCCAGGCCCGGGTGGGCGGAGCGGACCAGGGCGACCGCGCCGGAGACGAAGGCGGCGGCCGCGCTGGTGCCCCAGCCCTGGTAGTACTTCTGGTCGGGGTCGGCCATGACGATGTCGACGCCGGGGGCGCTGACGGTGGCGTACCAGCGGCGGGTGGAGAAGGCCGCGTGGGTGCCGAAGCGGTCGACGGCGGTCACGGCGATCACGCCGGGGTAGGCGGCGGGGTACGAGATGTGGTCGCCCTTCTCGCCTCCGTTGCCGGCGGACGCGACGACGACGGAGCCCTTGGCGAGTGCGTACTGCACGGCGGCGTCCTCGGCGGCCTCGGGGTGCGCGGACTCGCTGTCGTCGCCGAGGGAGAGGTTGATGACGTCGGCGCCATGGTCGGCGGCCCAGCGGATGCCCTGGGCGAGGGCGTTGCCGCGGGAGTTGCGGGCCTTGTCGCGGGCCTTGTCGGTGCCTTCGAGGATGACCCGGACAGGGAGAATCTTCGCCTCGGGCGCGATGCCCATCACGCCGTCCTCGCTGCCGGAGCCGTGGCCGTGGGCGGCGATGATGCCGGCCATGGCGGTGCCGTGGCGGGCCCAGGCGCGTTCGCCGCGCTGGGCGCCGAAGCCGATGAGGTCTTTGCCGGGCAGGACCGAGCCCGCCAGGTCGGGGTGGCGGTCGTCGACGCCCGTGTCGAGGACCGCGACGGTGATGCCCTCGCCCTTGGTGGTGCGCCAGGCCTGGTCGGTGTTCATGGAGCTGAGCGCCCACTGCTGGGTCCGGATGCCGTCCGCCTGCGCGGGCGTCGCCGGCAGGAGCGCGAGGGCGACGGCCGCGAGGGCAGCGGCGATGCGGTGGCGGCTCGGGACGGGGCGGCGGGTCATTCGGGCTTCTCCGTGGCCGTGGTGACGGTCTTGCGCAGTGCGCCCTGGATTCGGTCCGCGATGCCCTTGGCATCATGGCCGAGGCCGGCCTGGGCGGGCGCGGACGTCGCACCCTTGGCCTTGGCCTCGTCGGCGGGCTGCGGGTCGGTGACGGTGCGGCCGTCGGCGAAGCCGGACACGGCATAAATGACGACGGGCGCCTCGGTCAGCACGTTCACGGTCCAGCTGGCGCGCTGCCGTGCGCCGAAACCGGCGGCGACGGTGCCCTTGGCCGGGAGGGTGCGGGGCATCAGATCTGGGCGCTCGTCGAGGCCTTCGGCGGTGAAGCGGGAGGCCAGCGTGTGCATGGCGGCGGCGTCGGCCTCGGTGAAGATCATCCCGACGGTGGTGACGCTGCTGGCCGTCGCGTCGGTGTAGGTGGCGCGCAGTACGCGGGTGCAGCCGACCGGCTGCAACGTCGTGACCAGCAGCGGGTCGAGGGCGATCGCGCAGTCGCCGTCGGGCGCGACGGCGATCCGGGTCCAGACCCGGTCCGCGGCGCCGGGGCCCGCGCCCCTGCCTTTCAGAGTGCGGGGGAACAGGGTGTCGACGGGGGCGCTGTGCCAGAGAGTGCGGGTCGCGGTGTACCCGGTACGGGCGGTGGCGTCGGCGCTGGAGTCGCCGGTCAGCCAGCTGCCGGTGGCAGCACCGCCGATCAGGCCGAGCCCGAGGGCGACGCAGGCGACCGCGCCGAGGGTGCGCGCGGGGTGCCGGGTCCGTACGGGACGGAGCCGGGTGGTCATCTCGGCCGGGCTCTCCGGCGGCGCCCAGGACCAGCCTCCGGAGCCGTGGTGCGCGGGTCGCGCGCCGGGCCGCGGCGTGAGGTCGACGGCCCCGACGGGCCTGCGTCGCGTAGGC
>NZ_JAGGOI010000076.1 GCF_018614585.1 Streptomyces sp. ISL-1
GCCGTCGCGGTTCACGGTGACGCCGGCGGCGGTCAAGGCCTGGGCGAGCTGGTCGAGTTCGGCGGTCACGGCCGCGGCGGTTGCCGGCCAGGCAAGCTGCGCGCGGTCGGCGTTCGCGCGGTTCACAGCGTCCGGGACGGCGGGGGCCTCGAGCTCCTGGGCGCGGTCGTCGATGTCGTGCCGGGTGAGGTAGACGGGCATAGGGATGCTCCTTGCGAGGTGTCTTCGATGCTGGTGCGCTGCCACGACGCCCCAACGAGAAAACAATACCCCTTTTACATCACCCTCGGCAAGGAAGCGCGTACCCAACGCCGTTCCGCCCGGCTACACTCGCCAGTGAAGCCGCCTTCTCGGGTTCTCTCGCGGAGTGTGTGTTTTCGGTTGGCCGGCGCCCTTGCCACCCGCCTCGGCGGATTGGGCGTCGGCCGTTTGCATGCGCGCCAGTCCCGCTCCGTGGCGTCGGACCCGCGAGAGCTCAGGCGCCGCCCCTCGCCGAACCTTCTCCACCCCGCGCGGCGCTCGGGCTACTCAAGAAAACCCAGCTCCGTATCGGGATGACAGTGCGTGCAAGCCGGAACGCCGTCCACGAGAGCCTGGCGGGCTTCGTCGCGGCTGAGGGCCCTGCGGCGCGTGAACCGCATATAGCAGGCCCCGGTGTGTACCAAGACGGGCGGCGCTCCCTGGCCGATGCCCCGCTCAAGGACCCAGTCCGGGGCCGGCGGCCGCCGCGCGACTTGTTCAGCCGCTCTCCGCTCGGCTTCCTCAATCCAGTGTTCGGTCTGCCGAAGGTGCTTGAGCTGCACGCGCCGCAGGAAGTACAGCATCTGCAGGTGTGACTGCTCATCGGCCATGGCGGTTCGACAGCACTATGCGACCAGCACGGCAACTTCGGAGCGATCCGCGACCGGGGCCGGCTCCTCCCCGAAGGGCTGCGTGAGGGCTCCGGGTGTGTGCTTGAGCGCCATCCGCTGCTCCACGACAGTCCCGGCCGCCGCCGTCGCCCAATACGGGTGCGTCGACACGGCGATCGAGAGATCCAGGACCAGTCGGCGCAGCCGCGCCTCGTCGGCCTTCTGCTGCTCCGTGTAGCCGGGACTGTCCGGCATCGTGCCCACGTAATCGCTGTAAAGCTGCTTGTCTCCGCTCCAGCCCTCGGCCGGCTCGACCGACCACGGCAGCGTCCGGCACAGCGCTGAATACTCGGCGCGCACGTGATGCAGGCGGAGCTGGGCGTCGCGCAGGTCTCGAGGAAAGTCGTAATCAGCCACGGCCGAAATGATACGCCTGTTCGAATACCCGTGGAGGTCGACACGCCCCAGCTCGCGCCATGCCACTGTGACTGAGCGCTCGATCATGCAGCTGGCCCGGGGAGGAGAAAATGACGGACATGAACATCGAACAGGCTGTCACGGAGATCGGGAACGTGGAGGAGGTACCTGGCCTGCCTATGGCTTGGCGATGGTCGCCCATGTCGCGCTTCATGTTCTCCCTGGCCATGGACGTCGACGGAGGCTGGGCCTATCAAATGAACTCGCTCAACGTCCACGACCAAGGCCTGTCAAGGGCCGTTCTTGCATTCGCGAGACAGCACAGCCTCGGGCGCGAACTAGGCGCCCGACCGCTCACGGTCGCCACCGGATTCTCTTACGGGACCTACCGGTTCGACGCCGTGGCAGCGGCTGCACCGCTCGTGCACGGCTACCACCACGGGCGGAACGAGGCCCTGAACGAGGTCGTCTCAGCGGTCTTCCCGGCGTACCAGTGCGAGTTCCGCGGGGACGAGAGCCTGGAGGAGGCCGTTCTGCGGTTCAAGCGCATGCTGCGGCCTACGATCGTCTCCCGGCCCCCCGTTCCGTACCTGCGGATGCGGTACGAGAACACCAGGACGGATGGCGGCAGCGTGGGTCCGTCCCGTGGGTTCACCACGTACGACGTTCTACTGAGGGAGCTCGGGCTCCTCGAAGGAGCTCCAGGGAGCTTCGTGGAGTTCGAGAACTCCCATGGCCAGGTGTGGAACGTCCAATGGAACGGTTCGTGGCTGGTGAACGGCACAGCCCAAGACGCACCGCCCTCCGAAAGCTGGGTGGCATCGGCTTTGGGATGTCCGTAGGGGTTTCGACGACCTGCGTCCCCCTTCAGCCGTAGTCGTCACGGAAGCGCGGCCAGACCCACCTGAAGAACTCACTGGCCAGGTCGAGCGCTCAGTCACAGCCACTCCTATTACTCAGGCCGGGTGTCGCGCCCCAGGATCACATCGAGCTTGCGCCGGCCGCGGCCCTGGCAGTGCGTCACGCCGGTATAGCTGTCCCAGCCGGGGTCTGCTGTGAGCAGCCAGGCGGGGTCGCTCGAAAAGCCTGGTGCCCACGTGGCTCCGCAGATGCACTTATGGCCTTCCGGTGGTGGCGGTTGGCGTCGGTAAAGGGGGATCACGTTGTCTGCCACGTGGCTCTCCGGGGCTTGTCTCGCAGGCGCTTAGGGCCGCCAGGTGCGCAGTTGCTCGGCGATGCGGGCGGCGGTACAGGGCGGGTCGTACAGTTCGCGGGCCAGGGCGGTGAGCTGCTCGCGGGTGGGGTCGACGGGGATGCCGCTGGCGTTCAGGTACATGGTGGCGACGGCGCAGGCGACGGTGAGGTTGGAGCGTTCCAGCCAGCGGCAGCGGCCGAGGTTGTGGACCAGGGCGGCGGCGCGGGCGTATGGCCCGCCGTACACGGGCTGTTCGAGCAGTTCGGCGCGGTGGCGGGCGACGGCGGCGATCGGGACACCGAGGTCGTCGGGGGCGGGATCGCGGTGGCCGGCGCGTTCGGCGACTTCCAGGATCCAGGACAGGTCGACGTGCAGGGACATGCTCACGCAGCGGCATTCTGGGCGGGGGCGTGCTGCGTGTCGAGGTCGGCTTCCAGGTTGGCGAGGAAGTCGCCGTGGCGGTCGATGAGGCGCTGGGCTGCAGACATGCCGGCCGCCCGGGCGCCGCTGGTGTCCTCGGCGATCAGCCGCTCCACGTAGCGGTTGAAGTCCAGGCCGCGGGCGGCCGCGGCGTCCTTTCCGGCGGCGAGCACATCCGGCTCCAGCCGCAGCTGCGTCTGCTTCCTGTCGCTGCTCATACCGTCAAGGTAGCAGGGTGGTAGCAAGCGGGCGAGGGGCGGGCACGTGCTGCCCGGCGGGCCGGCTTCGAGGTCGGGCGCGCGCCGGGCAGCACGGTTCAGGATCGCACCGCTCACGGCGCGGCGGCGGACCGGCCAGCCCAGAGCGAGGCAGGGCCACGCCCTGCAGCGGCACACGCCCTGACCACCAGCACGAATGACCTCGCGGATCTCCAGATCCGGGCCGGAGGTGTCGCCCGGCAGCTCCCCGCGACGGGCACCGTAGCCGCTCGTAGGCTTGATCACGGGGCGGTTGGAGGTACGCCATGCCACACGCCTTGGCCAACAGCGCGATCAGCTTCGGGTTGTGACGATCCCCGTTTCGATCTCGCCCGCTACGGAGAGCCATAACATCGCCTTCCGGCAGATCCACACCGCGGACGGCGGACGGATCCGCAACCGCAAAATCTGTGAGACGTGCGGGCAGACCCTCGACCAGAGCCAGATCGGCCGCGGCTACGAGACGCCCGACGGCTCCCTGGTCGAGGTCACCGACGCCGACCTGGACGCGCTCCCGCTCGAAAGCGTCCGCGCCATCGAGGTCCAGGGCTTCAATCCCTACGAGCACGTTGACCTCCTGCGGGTCGGCAAGGCGTACTACCTCACTCCGAACGGGGACATCGCAGCCAAGCCGTACGCCCTCATCGTCCAGGCGCTGCAGCGCACCTCCAAGGTAGCGATCGCCAAATTCGCGCTCCGCGACCGTGAGCGCCTCGGGCTCCTCCGGGTCAAGGCCGGGGTCCTGGTGCTCCACCAGCTACTGGCCGCAGACGAGATCCGCTCCACCGACGCCCTCGCTCCACCGGAGACGACCGTGCCGGAGAACGAACTGCAGGGCGCCCTCGACCTGACCGAAGCGCTCACCACGGCCGACCTCAGCAACCTGACCGACCACTACAAGGAAGCCGTCGAAAGGGTCATCACAGCGAAGATCGAAAACAGGCAACTGGTCTCGGCAGAGGCACCGGCCCCCAGAGAGACAGCAGTTGTCGACCTCATGGCAGCGCTCAACGAGAGCGTCGAGAGGGCCCGGGACGCTCGCGGCGAGACCGGCGAGCATGCCACCCTCCACGACATGCCCGCCACCAAGCGCACCACGAAGAAGAGGACCGCGGCCAAGAAGACGGCCCAGAAGAAGCGCAAGCGCATGTGAGCGCCCGGGCGTTGAGGCCGCGAACTTGCGAAGAAGGACCCGCCGCCGACGGGTCCTTCTCTCTCTTCGGGCCTACGCGTTCCGGGCGGATCAGGTGGCCTCGGTGACGGCCTGGCGGCCCGCGGTGGTGATGCGGAAGAGGTGCGGGTGGGAGCGGTGTTCGCCGTCGGGGTCGGCGCTGCCCTGGATGTGGCCGCAATCGTCGATCGAGTTTCCGAGGCCGAGCTCTTCCAGGGCGATCTCGTCGGCGGCCGTCAGCCAGGCCTTCTCCGCTGGAGCTGTCTCGATACGGAGGCTGATGTTGCCCATCGGGTGCGCGGCGGCGGCACGGAGTGCGGCCAGTCGCTTGGGGGTCAGACCATGCGCCATGGGATCTCCCCTTTCTCCTGGGCGCGATGCCGGGGCTACAGCCAGCGGAAGGCGTCGCGGACCTGGGAGGCCGCGCCGCTGAGGTTGTCGGCTTCCAGGCGCTCGTCGAAGTCGTACGGGTCCTCGGCGCTGTTCATGACGGCCCCGGAGGCTGCGTCCAGGACGTCGGCGAACGCGTCATGGACGCCAGCGTCCTTCAGGGCCTGGACGACGATGTCGTGGTCGGTTCCGCGCTGGATGGCGTCAGCGAGGAGGCGCAGCGCGGCGGCAGCCGCCGGGGCGAGGAAGCCGGGTTCACCGGTCTCTCCCGCGCGGTCGGCGGTGGTCTCGATCGCGGTGACGTGGGCGGTCGTCGCGAGTTCCTTCGGCGTCTCGGCGTTCATGACGAGCCTTCCTCTCAGACGGTGGCGATGATCAGGGCGGCGAAGAACAGGAACAGGGCGTGGAAGCTCTGGTCAGTTGACTGCACTAGGGCCTGTATCGAAAG
>NZ_JAGGOI010000077.1 GCF_018614585.1 Streptomyces sp. ISL-1
CTACGAAATCTGGGGATTGACAGATCGTCCGGCGCGAGCTCGAATTGCAGAGGATCGCTCTGGACGGCCGGCCGTATCCCGGCCAACTTCCCCCGGAGTTGGCGCCGTGGCACCACTACACTCCAAACTGGGGCCACTGTCTGATGGTCATGGCTCCTCTGGTGGAACAGCGCCAGATCGTGCCCACCGGCAGCAACGAAGGCGTCCTGACCGGCATGCTCGTGTCCGCCCCCGTCAAGACCGTGCTGCGCGCAGGGTGGCAGGTGAAACACAGCTACATCCACACGCCGCTGCGCTACGACGAGGCCCTCGGCCTCCTCACCGACCCCGGCGACGACGAGTTCTGACAGCCGGACGGAGCCGCTGGCTGCCGTCCTTCGGGGACAACGTCCGGCGCGAGGTCTGCTGCTGCACCAGGTTGCTGGGCCGGCGGGACAAGACCGGGCCGGTTCTCTTCAGCTCGCGCGATGGATGAATCGTTCATAGGCTGACTGTGCCTCACCTCAACAGGACGGGTGGAGCATTCCGAGGGCCGGGCCCGTGCCACTCGCACGTTCGCCGGGCCCGTCCCCATCGGTCCAGCCCGGGTGTGGGACAGCAGCCGCTCACACTCGAGTCGACGACGAGGCGCGACAACTCCGGTGCCGAGCACCACCCGTGCAGGGGTCCCAGCTGAGGAATGCCAGTCCTCGCCGAGCTCGTTTTGCTTCACGAGCACATGGTGACGCTCACGTCTCAGGTTCACCGTCCGCGTCGACGGTGCTCTACCTGGGAACCCTCGCCCGCCGTTCCGATTATTGGAGGCCCTGCCTCCTCCAGATAGCGGCCAGGACGGGCTCGACAATGAGTTCTTGCTGACCGGTGTCCACAAGCACATTCATGCGGTGCAGGCAGGTAAGGAGATGGATGGCCTCTGGATGTTCGGGCTGAAGCAGTTCGTTGAGGTCTTCCAACGGCAGCGGGGCGTCGAATTCAACGAGCTGCTGGAGCAGGGGATGCAAATCGACGGCAGAAGCCAGGCCTGAGTCGTCCATGAGCGACGCCCCCGCAGCGTTGTCGAGATCGGCCTTGAGCTGGGCGAGTGCCTTGGAGGGCGTGTGGCCGCGATTGGCTATCTGAAGGACGTGGTTAAGAAGGCTGGGCCACCCTCCGGTGGCCTTCAGGAGTGCGTCACGCCAGGCCGTGTCCGAATACGGTGCCATCGCATCCTGCTCCGATGTCCAGCTACGTAGACCATCTGCGGTGGCCAGTTTCAGGAAGACCATGCTCTCCTCGTCGGCGCCGTTCAGCTCACGCATGTGGTCCGTGTTCGAGGAGTCGACCAGGGCGACGACGCAGCGGGTGACGCCTTCTTGGGGTTGGAGGGTGATGGCCTGGTCCAGTGCCAGGCGGAGGGCTTCGCGGCCGAAGGGGCGCATGTCGCTGAGGATGATGCGGTGCTGGCGTCCTGGAGCACCTGTCTGCAGTTGCTTCCTGTAGCCCGCCGGAGTCGTGGGGGCGATGAGGGGAGCAAGACGGCCCGCGATGCGCTCCTGCTGACTCTCAAGGGCACCGCGGACGTCGTCCAGGCCCAGTGCGCGGGTCCCCAGAACAATCCGTACACCGTTGCGTCGGGTGGTGAGGTCGGCGATCTGGGCTTCGGTCAGCGGACTGATCCGGGCCTTGGGCGGCAGGGGACGTCGGCCGTGGGTCGCGGACAGGGTCGTGACCGCATTGCTCTCCTGGACGGAGAGTTCCTCCTCGATGCTCGTCGGGGTCCCCAAGAGGCGCAGAACGTTGGAGGACCGAAGCCGCCAGCCGGTGTCGTCGGAGGTGAGCACGCCAAGACCGGTCATTTCTTCCAGCAGGGCGCGGTATTCGTCTGGTGTGGTGGCAGCGAGGGCGTGGGGCCACCATTCGGTGCATTCCGCGCGCAGTGCTCGGCCTGCGATCGGTTCGTCCACGCTTTTGCGGTGGGCGTGGAGTGCCACCACCAGGGCGATGAGTTTGTACCGGGGGTCGAGGTGAAGGGTGAGCCGTACGGTGTCTCGGATGTTCTTGGCGAGTGCCTCCGATCCGATGACCCGTTCCAACATCTCCTCATCGATGGTCCATGTTGGGCTGTCGGCGGGAGTGCGGTGATGGTGGGTCTCGTGGACGAGGGCGAGTCCGATGTTCTGGATGATCTTTGGGTGGTAGTTCGCGTAGGCCAGAGCTCGGTGGATGAGCATGTCGCTGTGGAAGCGGATTCCTAGTGCCTGCATGGGCTCTTGGAGGAGGCGGTACGCGGCGGCGGGGCTGAGCGGTCCGATGACGAGGGGTTCACCGAAGTGGGCGCTGGCGAGCGGCTGGTTCGGCAGAGCGGCGAACCGCTGGACTTGGTGCAGGCCTGCGAAGACGGGCTTGAAGCGGCGGCCACTGGCGCTCATGAGGTTGCGCAGGGCGGATGTGTGGACGAAGCCCTTGCGGGCATCGCCGTCGAAGAACTCGTCGCATTCGTCGAACAGGATGAGGAGCTTGCGCGCCCTGTCCTGCTCGAGCCAGGCATTGATGTCCGCCTCCACTTGGCGCATCCCGCTCGCCCGGTGCTTGCGGCGCTCGGCAATGCCGGACTGCTCCAGACTGCTGCCCAGCAGGTCCCACAGCACCTCGGGGGTCAGGCCCATGCCGGAGGGGAGGGGAATGTACAGGCTTACCTGGTGCCTGGTCTGCCGGTAGCGGGAGGCTGCGGCCTTGAGCAGCGCTGATTTTCCGAGTCTGCGGCCGCCGTAGACGAAGCTTGAGCCCTGCGGGTCGAGGACTGCGGACAGCTCCTCGCTGCGGCCGTAGAACATTTCGGTGGGCAGGGTGTCGCTGGCTTCGGGGAAATAGGGTGTGACGGAGCTGAAGGGCGCGAGGATGTGCTCGGTGGTGGCGAACAGGCCGGTGCCCCGGGCTGCGAGGAAAGCCACCGCGCAGGCGTCCAGCACGAGGATCGGCTTGTCGCGGCGACTGACGCATTCGTGGGCCAGGGCACGGCGCTGTGTTGCACTCAGGGCCGATGCGATGACAATCAGGACCGGCAGCTGGCTGACGTCCTGTTCGATCCAGCCCATGAGCGTCCGGGCATCTGAGACTGACCGGGTGATCATCACCCGTAGTCGGCCGTCGGCTCCTGAACCGAACTGCGGCAGTTTCGCGGGGCCGACAAGTTTGACCTCAGTGAGGTCAAACCACTGCCGGTTGGCAAGGTTGGGCAGTTCAGTCGTGCGTTCCTGGTCGTATTCGATGCCTGCCAGCCGCAGGACTGGCTTCAGGTGCTGGAATTTGGCCTTGGGGCGCAGCGTGTTCCACTGAGCGTGGAGCTGCTGCAGGGCAGCGAGTGCGTTCGCGGCCTGGGAACGCTGGGCGGGCGTCAGTGCGGAGAAGTCGAGGGCTTCACGCTGTGCCCCGTTGCCAGCGTCCTTGATCAGTTCCGGCGTGATTCCTGACGGGAGGGCATCGTGGACAGCGGGAAAGAAGGCGTCGAAGTCGGCGACCACGTTTGCAGTGGGCGGGCTGATGCCGTCGCGGGCAGCGATGAGGAACTCCTCGGCCGTGGCGAGATCTCCGCTGGCGATCAGCGTTCGAATTTCGTCTGCCAGGTCGGCACGTGCATCTGAGTGGTTCAGTTGTTGGGTTGCTGCGGCGCGGAAGGCGTTTTTGGCCTGCTCCGACAGGGTGTTGAGCTGATCGACAATGCCCTCGCACTCATGTCGAATGGTGCCGAGGTTGTCTTCGTGGAGTGCTCGTTTGGCTGATTCCAGGCGCGCCATGACGTGGGAACGCCCGGGTTCGGGCAGCTGGCCGAGCCGGGCAGCCGTCTCCGCGTGGTGGGTGACGTCGCGGTGCAGTGTGGTGACGTTCTTCCTGCTCTCCGGCAGTAGTCGGTGTTGCTCTTCGCTCAGCTTGCCTACGGATTCGCTACTGCCGGCATGTGATTCGAGCATTTCCAGGGTGGTTCGCGCCGTGGCGTAGTTCTCCGCGGCAGCATGCTGGCGTGCTGCTGTTTCCCAGTCGGTTCGCTGCGCGATGCGTACGTCGTCGATGGTGACGCGGCGCAAGGGATTCAGCTCGATGTCGAAGTCCAGGACCGCACAGCGCAGCAAGTCGGCGTTGAGTGCGGTTGTGACGGTGGGTTCGGCGCCGGAGAGTCTGCCGGTGCGCAGGAAGCCGATGCTGGTCTGCATGGCTTGTGCGCATAGGGCTGCCGTGGCGGACAGCAGGGGGTCCGGTTCCTCTTCGGCGGCTGCCAGCTCCGTCTTCATGCCGGTGCCGTGGTCTTTGACGCGCTGGGCGAGGTGGGAGAAGACCGGCGGCGGCTGGAAAGATTCCAGACTTTGGACGGATGTCAGCCAGGTGTGTGCGACGTCGAGGGATTCGTGTGCGTACTGGAGGATGCGCCGCCTGGCGGCGCCCTGGAGACGGGCCTTGTTGTTTCTCTTCTGCTGGTCGGTAGCGGTCAGTCGCCGTTCCAGGACGTCGGGCTTGCGCAAGGCCACGAGTTCGGCTTGCACTGCGTCCAGGCGGGGTCGGTCGTCTCGTGCCACAGCGTGCAGGATGTGGCCGATGGGGCCGTGTTCGCTCCACCACTCACGGACGATGTCGTTGGCGCGGGGAAAATGGAGGCTGCGCGGTTCGGCGAGGTGCTCACGGGCGAGGGCGCAGACGGAGGTGACGTCCACGTTCGCTTCGTTATCACTGGGGTCGTCGGTGTTACTGGGGTCGTCGGTATTGCTGGAGGTGATGGAGTGAAAGCCGAGTTGACCGCGGGCACACGCCTCGGCAGTGGCGGTCAAGGTGGTGCGGAAGGACGGCATCGTGTGCAGCGACTGGGCCAGCGGGCGCAGGAGTTCGCCGGCTGCCGGATCCGCGGAGACGAGGCAGGCGCGGAAGAGGGCGGTAGCGAGCAGAAGGCGGCCCGGAACGGCTTCCGGCATGGTGCGGCCGGCGAGATGAGCGATCTCGGTGTGGACTGCTTCGGCGCATGGGCCGGTCGCGGTGCGCATCGCGGTTGACAGGACGTGCAGCTTGAGACTGGTGGCGAGCTCAGTCTGGTGGGTGATCTGTGCGACGTGGTAGGCCAGGGCTGGTTCGTGGGCCTGGAGCAAGTGGGCGACGGTGCTGTGCGAGGGGTCCGCGTGATCGTCGGCCGCGGCTGGCGCCGTCGCGGCATCGGGAAGCAGCGGTGCGGGAGCGGGCGGTGTGGTGGAGGCTGGCTCCTGGGTGTGGAGGGCTGTGGTTCCCGTGTGGGTGGCCTGCAGTGTTTGTTGCGCACCGTCGCTGGGTGCCTTCTCCGTCTGGCCCCGCTGGCCGGGAACGGGGATGTGGGAGGCAGCGGGCTCTTCGTCGCCGGCGGATTGCGCTGCCGGGTGCGTGGCCTCGGTGCCGTCGGCGGTGGTGGAAGCGTCATTGCCAGCCGGGAGGGCCTTGTCCTGCGTGGGCGTGGGATCCCCTGGGTCCTGTGACGGTCGGGGGGAGTCCGCAGGCGGTGGTGGCGCGGCAGCAGATGTGTCCTGGGGGAAGGTGATCTTGCCCCGCAGGAGTGGCAGCAAGACGGGGCGCAGGCGATCGGACAGGGCGGTGCGCAATCTGCTGTCGAGGTGTTCGGCACGGGAGTCGTCATCGTGTGCGACGGCATCTGCGAGCGCGACGATGTCGGCCAACAGCGCCGCCAGTTGTGCGTCGCTGTCGTCCCACTCTTCTGCTTCGATGAGCCGTGCCGCTTGCTGGCGCAGCTCCCCAACGACCGCCCTCTCGTGCGGTGTTGCTGCTTGGCTTGCTGTCTTGAGTGCGGGCAGCCATTGTGTGCGGCGGTCGAGTTTCCGACTGCGCTCGCGCAAGAGTGCCGCCAGGGCCCGGTGGTCCTCCGGTACCTCGCCGATAGGCTGGTCGCTGACTCGGGCCAGAGCGGATCGAACGGCCGGCAGATACGTGAGTAGTTCTTGGGCTGCCTCCCATGCTCCGGGATCGGGCAGTGCCCCTGCCGCTACGCGTTCAGCGGCTTGCCTGAGGTCAGCGGCAGCACGGGCGAAGAGTTGTTGCAGACGCTCCGCGATCTCGTCGCACTGCGCAACTGATTCCACCGAGACATGCGATGCGTTTTCGTCGGTCTCGTCTTCGTCTTCGTGGTCGGCCAGCGAGGCATTCAGGGCAGCGGTGTGCGCGAGGTGCCGTTCGGCCCATTTCTGAGCGAAGCGGTCGCAGTCATCCGCAAGGCGTGACACGTGCTCGGCGGGCCAGGACGGCAAGGCCCGGTTGCGTAGTGCCCACGCCAGAACACGGGCCTGGCCAGGGTCTGACTCCCAGAAGGCAATCGCGGCCAAGAGCAGTTCCGCGCGGGGGGACTGCTCGAGGATGCCTTCGAGGACGCCGTCGCGGTGTCCTTCCGACCACTGTCGCCTCGCCTGTGAAAGGCCTTCGAAGAGAGGGCCGCCCAGGATCCTGGCCTCGAGAGGTCGGTATTTGGAGGAACGCTGGGAACACAGCTGTGTCAAAGCATGCCGACTGATCGTGGGCGTGAGCTTGCCCATAGCCGGAACACGCAGCATCTGAAGCAGTTGAGTTCGCTTCGTCCTGCCCACCCGGTTGAGCAGGTCGTTCAGCTGGGCCTCGTCCACGACGGCGAAGACGTCGCCCAGAGGGTCACCGAGGCTGGCCAGACTGATGCTTACCTGTTCTCGTAGCGCTGCGGGCGCTTCCACATACGAGCCGCGCTGCTTCACCGTCATCTTGGTTCGTGTCATCCGTTCGCGCTGCGCCTTTCCTGTTGCTCGTGCTGGGTGAGGTGGCGGTGCCAGGGCTGGCCTGGGCCGGTGCCACGCAGGTGTCCGTGGACGAACGTCGTGCCGGGTGGCAGCTCGGTCTCGGCGTCACGGCCTTCCACGTCGAGGCGCCAGCGTGCGTATGCGGCACGGGATTCTGGCGAGGCCCGTTGCCCACTGGGCAGACGACGCTCGCGGGGCCTGACCCAGTGCCGGTTCATCGCGGTCTCGGGAAGGCCGTCACCACCCCATTCCGCGACTTTTCGCGCCTCCCATGCCTCGGGAGTATCAGGCCACCAGGTGAAGACATCGGGCTCGCCGGCGTTGGACGCCGTCTGCGTGAGCAGGCCCAGAACGGCCATGTCCTCGCAGGTGTGGATGACCGTCCACAGCAGTGCAACAGTGCACATATCAGCACCGAACAGCGAGGCCGTCAGGCGACGGCCATGGAGGCTACGGCTGCCGGCCGGACCGATGGTTCCGTCTCGTTTGAGTGCCTCGACGATCAGATGCTCCAGCGCGGCAACCGCGGGGCGCCAGGCCCCTGTGTTCACGGAGGGCTGCCACCGCTGGGGGGCGGCCGTATCCGGCGACCAGGCAGGCAGGCCCAGGCCGTAGGCGAACAGGGTCCAGTCGCACTCCCAGCGGACCGGCCCGAACCCCTCGACCGGCACAGGCTCGGCAAGCCGCATACTCGTTGCGACAAGGCGCCGTCCAGCCCTTGCTGCCGCGACGGTGAGCCGCACGCCGGGATACATGGTGGACGGCCAGGTCACACCAGTGACGCCGGAATGTGCGGGCCGCGCACGCTGCAGCGCTGCCTCGTCCGAGAGGTGCTCGCCGTCGTGGTGCAGGTGCAGGATCATCTGCCCCTCGGGCAGCAGTTTTTTCACCGGCTGTGTCAATTCCAGCCTGCCTGCGGCGAAGTCCCTGGCTCCCACAAAGACGGTGAGGACGACCAGTTCGTCGTCCACGTGCTCGACCTGGACCCGGCTCGCACCGGCATCCAGACCGCGCGCTTGCTGCAGGTCTTGTGCCGTGGGCGCGGACTCCGCGAATCCGATACCTGCGGGGGTCAGCGGATCCAGTCCGGCCAGCAGGGCGGTGACCGGTTCGGCTTGCGCCCTCCACACCCCGCCTTCCAGCCAGCGATCGTCGAGACGGACGTCAACCCCGCTCCGGTAGCGGTGGCCGGTCACGGCGTCCGCGAGGGCGAGGTTGGCGTCAACGACCTGAGCGGCTCCCGCAACGCCGGACAGTGGCTGGGGCCGTCCGTCTTCCGCGTCGCCGGCCAGCGCTGTCAGCAACGGCCAAAGCGCCGAGTAGCGCGCAGCGCCGCCCGGTCCGGGCCGCGACACCGACCTGCGCAGCTCCTGTGCTCGCTCCGAGCCGGCGAAGTCCTGTACTGCGGAGGCCGGGCGGCCGTACAGGCCCCAGGTGCGGATGGTCCGGCTGGAGGCCATGATGTCCGCCACGCAGGTAGTCGCCGACCGTACAGCCCAGGCGACGGTCTCGGCGTCGGCGTCCTTGTCCAGCCAGCTCGGGAGCGGGCCGAGCTCCAGGAAGCCGCGTCCGGCGCCGGAGAGGAACGCCGCGTGCGATCCGATCTGGTCACGTGAGGAGACCTCTCCCACGGCGGCCGGTACAGCGCCGATCAGGTGGCCGTGCTCCAGACCGCCACCGGGACGCAGCCATCTTCCGAGCTCTACCGCTTCGTCGGCGCTCAAGGGTCCGAACACACTGGTGTCGATCAACAAGCGCTGCTCGTCGGTGTCACTGGCCGCCGGCGCTCCGGATAACGCAGCAGCGGTCCAGCCGTCCTGCTCCACCGCGTCGCGCCGCCCGAACACGGCGACGATCTCGCCCCATACCTCGCGTGCGCCGCGCGTCAGCCTCACGAACGACCCTGCAGGCAATACGGGCAGACCCTCGCAGGCCCGTACCTCAAGGAAAGAATCCGGGTCCGGCTCGGCCGCGTAGCGGCGCGTGGTGGGGTCGTAGCCCAGGTACAGGGCGTTGAAGGCACGGCAGGCGTGCAGAAGACCCCCGCGGGCCTCCATGATGCGTTCCAACTCGCGAGCAATACGCGCTCGACTCTCCTGGGGAACCTGCTCCACACCCAGAAGGACTTCCGGGCACAGTACAGACCTGCCCTCCTGAAGATCACGCATGGCAGTCCCCTCCCGCCCCACCCGCGTCGTCCCCCGCCCGCTATCCAGGGAGAATAAAGGCTATTCGTACTCCACGGGGTGGATTACGCATAGTGCTGCGGCACATTCCTGCATGGAGTGCGGCAAGCCGAGCAGGGTGGAGGCGCCGAACACGGGGTGCACGGCTGCCAGCCCAAGGTGCGGCCCGACGGGGGTTGTTGGGCCGCGCCGATGCCGCCAGTGCAGACAAGACCCTGATCCGGGTGCACGAATCGGCAAGCTCGGCCGAAAAGCTACAATCCCACCAATGACTACCGCGCTGGGCAAGTCCTATACCCCACTGGGCAGTACAGCCCTTCTGCGCGGAGTTGAGACGCCCGTGCAGGGGCCGCAGCTCGGGACGAGATGCGTGAGAGGACGTGCACGGTGAAGGTACGGCGGCTGACACTGCAGCACTTCCGCGGCATAAGCCGGGGCACTGTCCTGCTGGACGGCCACTCGCTGCTGGTGGGCTCCAACAGCGTCGGCAAGTCCACCGTCTGCGAGGCGCTGGAACTCATCCTGGGGCCGGAGCGGATGTTCCGCCGTCCGGTGATCGACGAGTACGACTTCCATGGCGCCCGCTACCAGCCGGTGGACGGTCAGTTGCCGGAGATTCGGCTGGAGGCCGTCCTCACCGGCCTGTCGCCGGAGGCCGAGCGACGCTTCGGCCCCCATCTGCGGCGCTGGTCGGCTGAGCGCGCTGACTTCGCCGACGTAGTTCCGGGCGCCCTGGAGGAGGCCGATGAGGGTGAGTGGTGTCTGCCGGTGGTGTTCCTGGGCCGGTTCGACCCGCAGGAGGACGACTTCTTTGGCGGCACCTACTTCGCCCACCCCGAGAACGTGCCGGACGACCTCACTGAAGAGGCAGCCGAACTCGGCGCGGGCCTTGCCCCCTTCAGGAGAGAGGACAAGCGTCTCTGCGGGTTCCTCTATCTGCGGCCCAACCGGACCGGAAGCAGGGCGTTGACCTTCCAGCGCGGGTCGCTGCTGGACACCATCGTGCGGCTGGAGTCCGAACGGGCCGGACCGCTGTGGGAGAAGGCCCTGACCGACCTGGCCGCGGTTGCTGTGGCTGGCGAGGACTCCGGCTTCGCGAAGATCCGCACCGAGGTGCGGGAGCGCGTGGAACGCTATTTGAGCCTGGCCACCGAGCCCGACCCGGTGGATCTGCGCGTCTCTGAGCTGACGCGTGAGCATCTGCGGGAGGTGCTGCGGCTGTTCATCGCCACCCAGCCCGGCGCCCATGGCGTGCCCTTCAACCGGCTGAGCACCGGCTCACTGAACCTGCTCGTATTCGCCTTGCTGACCTATATCGCCGAACTCAAGGGCGACCACTCGGTGATCTTCGCGATGGAGGAGCCCGAGATCGCGCTCCCGCCGCACGCGCAGCGCCGCCTGGTCGACTCCGTCATCGGGCGCATGGGTCAGACCATCGTCACCTCGCACTCGCCTTATGTCATCGAGAAGTTCGAACCGGATCACATCGTGGTCCTGGGACGGGACGAGGCGGGCGTGCTGCGCAGTTCTCCTGTCGTGTTGCCCGCAGATTTCAAGGCGAAGCGGTACCGGGACAACCGTCGGCAGTTTGCCGAAGCGGTCCTGTCCCGAGCCGTGCTGGTGGTTGAGGGGGCTACCGAGGCGGACGTTTTCCCGGCCGTCGCCGACGTCTTGGAGCGTGACCCTGCGGTGGATTATCTGCATCTCGACCTTGCTGGCGTCACCGTCTTCGATGCCCAGGGCGACAACTGCGTGCCGTTGTTCGCTCCGGTCTTCAGCAGCATGGGCAAGCCTGTCTACGGCGTCCACGACACCCCGGTCCGGCCGTTCCCGGAGGAGGTCACCGCCAAGGCGGCTGACTTCACCCGGTACAAGGTCATCCCGCACAAGGGCATCGAGGGCCTGCTGACCGAGGAGATCCCGGTCGCCGTCCAGCGCCGCTTCCTCACTTCGGTAGCCGGGCGGACCGACTACCCGGACAAATGCGGCCATCTGTGCGAGGGCATGGACGACGCCGCAGTGCGCACGCTGGCCTGGCAGGTCCTCAAGGCACGCAAGGGAGATGGCTACGGGGCGGCCCTCATTGCCGAATGCTCCGGCCGGGCCGAACTGCCGGCCTCGGTCGCCGACTTCCTGCTGCAGATCGACAGCGACCTGCGCCCGGCAACCGCACCGGATGCGAGCCGCGACGAGGCCGATGGAGCTTGACGAAACCCGTCGGGCGATCCTGGCCTGCACCGGGCATGTGCTGATCGAGGGAGGGCCGGGCTGCGGGAAGACCACCATCGCGCTGCTCAAGGCCCGCCAGGCGCTCGAGAACCTCCAGGCCGAACAGCGGGTGCTGTTCTTGAGTTTCTCCCGTGCGGCGGTGCGCCAGATCACCGACCGGACAGGCGGCCTGCTCACGCGTTCCGCCCGCGCCCGGCTGGAAGTGCGCACCTTCCACGCGTTTTTCCTGGAAGTGGTCCGCAGCCACGGCCGGCTCCTGACCGGCCAGCCCTCCTCGTTCATCACCCCCGACCGGGAGCGGGAGCTGCGCGCCGACTTCAACGGGACCAAGGACGCCTGGCGCGCCGAGTGCGAGCGCATGGCCGTCGACGAGGGCCAGTACGTCTTCGACCAGCTGGCCCCCACCGCGGCCATGCTCCTGGAGGGCAGCGCCGCCGTGCGCGCCCTGTACAGCAGCATCTACCCGCTGGTCATCGTCGACGAGTTCCAGGACACCAACATCGATCAGTGGCGTGCTGTCAAGACACTCAGCCGGGCCTCCACCGTGATGTGCCTGGCCGATCCCGACCAGCGCATCTACGGGCACATCGAGGGCGTCGACGAGGAACGCATCGCGCACGCTGTGGCGCACCTTGAGCCCACCTGTTTCGACCTGTCGCAGGACAACTACCGCAGTCCCGAAGGCGGACTGCTCGAGTACGCCAACGCCGTGCTGCGCAACTCCCCCTCCCCCATGCCTGAAAGTGTCAAGACCTTCACGTACCAGCAGCGCTTCGGTGCCCTCCCCGCCGAGGTCGTCACACATCAGGCGATACTCGCTCTGCGCAACCATCTCCGGGGGGAGTTGGGGCGCGAGGCGACCGTCGCGGTCTTGGCCACCACCAATGGGCTCGTCGGCCGCGTCTCCGAGAAGATCTCGGTGGAGAACGTGACCGCCCGCGGCGAACTGCCTCCCATCGACCACGACCTGCACTGGGATCCCGAACTGGCCGCCGCGGCCGGATTCGTCGTGGCCTCCCTGTTGGAGTGGCCAGGCCTGGCTCGCCAGGAGGCCGTGACCAGGACCCTGCACGCCGTGGCCGACTTCTACCGCACCAAGTTCACCCGCGGTACAAAGGGTGCTCGCCCAACGATCCAGACCGTCGAACGGGCCATCACAGCGTTCGCCGACGGCAAGCCTCTCCGCTCCAAGACGGCCAAGACTCTCATCGCTGCCTACGACATGGGCATGGAACTGATCGGCCAGCCCGTCACCGACTGGCAAGAAGCCCGGTCGCGCCTGCAGGGCTCGGCCGAGCTCAACGAACTGTTCAAACAGGTGCGGATGCTGCGACTGCTGAAAGCCACCGACGTCCTGGCATTGGCCCTGACCCAAGCCTGGGACGGGACCACCGCCTACACCGACGCCGCCGCAACCGTCCGCCGAGCCTTGGCCGCCGACCAATTGTCGGCGCCCGAGCAGGACACAGCCGCGGTCAGCCTGATGAGCATGCACCGCTCCAAAGGCAAGGAATTCGACGGCGTCATCATCGTTGAGGGCGCCTACCACAGCCGCCTGCTGGACGCCGAATGGGACAGCGAGCGGACACAGGCCAACCGCCGTCTGCTGCGCGTAGCCATCACCAGGGCCCGCCACATGGTGGTCTTTGTCCGGCCCGAGGACGGCCTCCCGCTCACCGGCGCCCCATAAACAGCTCGCGCCGAAGACGCCGTGTTACCAAGGCAGTTGACAACATGACCACAAACCCGGCGGCGCACGCGGAGCCCCTGTCGGGCCAGGGGGTTGCGGATGGCGGCCGCCTTCAGGTGCCGAGCGCGCGCGGTCACCGCTTTCCGTCAGGGCCATGGGGACGGTCTCGGCGCGGCCCCGGACGGCCGCCTCAAGGCGCGAGGTCCTTAGAAGTCATCTCATTTGGCGAGTCTGCGATAGCAGATGAGGGTGCAGGCGATGCTCGTGAAGGCGAGGAAGTGCTCTGCTTGCGCTCGTAGCGTCGGTGGAGACGTCGACACCCTGCGAGCCAGGCCATGGTGCGTTCGATGGTCCAGCGGTGGCGGCCCAGTCGTTGCGAGGTCTCGATTCCCTTGCTCACCAGGGGGATCAGGGCCTGGCTGTCGTGCAGATTCGCCCCCGAGATTCCGACGGACAGGGGCAGACCGGTCCGCTCGGTGATCAAGTGGATCTTCGAGCCGTACTTGCCCCGATCTACAGGATTCGGACCTGTCAGGTCCCCCTTTTCAGGGCCCGCATGTTCACTGAGTCGATCGCACAGCGGGACCAGTCCAACTCGCCGCGGGAGCCGAGCTCGTCGAGGACCAGGCGGTGAAGTTTGGCCCACACCCTGGCCTTCGTCCACTCGGAGAAGCGGCGGTGGGCCGTTGCCCCCGACGGCCCGAACGATGCTGACGGCAACTGTTGCCACGTGCAGCCTGACGTGGCCACGAACACGATCGCAGCCAGCACCTCCCGGTCACCATGTCGGCGTCGCCCACCTCCCTGAGGTCGCGACGGCGCCTCCGGCACCACCCGCTGGAACAGCTCCCACAACTCGTCCGGCACCAGCCGCTCAACGATCCCCACCACGACCGACAGCCTACTCAACAGCCCAAATGAGATGACCTCTTAATCGCAGACTTGTTCACCCTTTCAGGCGTATCCGGCGGGCGGGGAAGTTCTCGCGGCACGGCGCGGAGCAGCATGGGGGATGCCGGGCTGTTGCGGCGGCGGGCGTCGCCGGGAAGAGGCAGGAGGGCGGGTGAACAGGTGGTGGGAGTTTGGCTGTCCGGCCCCCGTCAGCCGCTGCCGGTACGAGGGCAGTCGGCTGCGGGCGGTTTCGTCGGCCGGCTGGCGCACGGTCAGGGACCCTGGAGCCGGAGGAGCTGCTGGCCGGACAGGTGTGCGGGGCCGTGCGGCGGCGCGGCAGGGGGTGGGCGGCGTGAGCGCGGTGGAGGCCTCCGGCGACCTGTTGGAAGGCGAGGCGGTGCCGGGCGCGGGGCAGCGTGTCGTGGCTTTGTACCGCGAGCCGTACGGGCCGGTGCACTTGTGCAGCGTGGCGCAGCTTCAGGGGGTGGTGCTGGAGGAGTTCGGGCCGGTGAGCGAGCCGGTGCCCTATCGGGGCCGCAAGGGCATCATCACCTACTGGCCGGTGGCGACCCGGGAGCAGACCGTGGTGTGCGGCAGCCTGCGGCAGTGGCGGCTGGCGGTGGAGCTGGACTTCGAGCCGGCCTGGGCAGCGTTCAGTGCCGGCCCGGTGGAACTGCGGTGGCGGGCGGGAGGCCGCCTTCGCCGGTGGCGCCCGGATTTCCTGGCACGCACGGCCGATGGTGTGCGTGAGGTGCTGGTGCTGAAGCCTCCCGGCCAGGAGAGCCTGCCCGCGGCGAGGCTTCAGGTGCTTGAAGAGGTGGCGCGGGCGGCCGGGTGGCGGGCGCGGCAGGTGCGTGAGCCGTCGGGGCTGCGCGGGCGCAATCTGGGATGGCTGTCCGGCTACCGGTTCCCCGCGGGTGACGAGGAGGGCCAGGGGCGGGCGCTGCTGGGGGCGTTCAGGCAGCCGACGGGTCTGCGGGCGGGGGTGGCGGCGAGCGGGCTGGACGAGCTGGCGGGGCTGGACCTCGCTTACCGGATGCTCTGGCAGCGGCGGCTGCTGTTCGATATCGCGCAGCCGCTGCTGCCCGATGCCGTGGCCTGGACGGCCTGAAGGACCGGAGGGGCGGATGGCGGGAACAGGTGAGGGCCGGCTTGCGGGGTCGCTGTCCATCGGGGCGCGGGTGCGCTGGCAGGAGCGCGAGTGGGAGGTGGTGGAGTGGCAGGGGTCGCAGGTCACGCTGGTGCCGCAGGACGGTGGGGAGGCGCCGCGGGCGGTGTCGTACCGGTGGCTGGTGGGCGCGGACGACTTCGCCGTCATCAGCGGCGGTACGACGCCGGTCATGGACGGCTCTGCTCTTGACGGATGGGGGCGTCAGGAGGGCCGGGAGGATGACGCCACGCTGTGGCATGCGCGCATGGTGGAGATCGATACCGGTCTGGCGCCGGGCCGAAGCGAGCATGAGCGGGGATTCGGGCCGGAGACGACGCTGGCCCAACGGTGCACCGCGATGTCGGCGCGGCTCGCGGCCGACGGCGTCCACTGTTCCGCCCACACCCTCGCCGACAAGCGGCGCACGTGGAAAGCGGCCGGGGAGAACCCGGTCGTCCTGCTGCCTCGACCGCGGGAGAGACGGCCGGGGGGCTTCACCGATCCGAGGTGCCTGGCCGCCATGCAGGAGGTGGTGGCCCGGCGCGCACACGCGTCGGACGTGACCATCGAGCTGATCCGCGAGGAGGTCGAGGACCTGCTGCACTCGCGCTACGGCAAGGAACTCGGCGATCCGGCCGCCGTGGCGGCCCTGCTGCCCTCCCGTTCCACCTTCTATCTGCGGATGAAGGAGTCCGGCCTGGCCGATGTGCTGGGCCAGCCGACGCGGGCCCGTGCGGCCCTGGCCTCCACCCCGCCTCTGCCCCACGGCGGGCGCGAGGCCGTGCTGCGGCCGGGACAGGTGACCCAGGCCGACACCACGCCGCTGCGGATCCTGGCCCGCGGCGACGACGGCCGGCCCACCGCCACGGAGATGACCGCGCTGATCGATGTGGCCAACCACAGCATGTGCGCGCTGATGATCACGCCCAGCCGTCCCCGGGACGCCGAGAGCGGACAGGCAGGCCAGGCGACCCGGGCGATCGACCTGACCCTGATGCTGGCCCAGGCTTTCGCGCCCTGGCCGGTGATGCCCGGCTGGGACCCGCTGAGCGCCGCCGCCACCTCCAGCCTGCCGTTCGGGGCGCTGCAGGCGGCGGACGAACGGTTCACCGAGGCCACCGCCGCCCGCCCGGTCATCCGCCCCGAACTGATCATCTACGACCAGGGCAGCCCTTATGCGAGCGAGCATTTCACCGAGGTCTGCGACCGGCTGCGTATCGCCCGCCGCCCGGCGCGCAAGAAGACCGCGCCCGACAAGCCGCTCGCCGAGCACTTCTTCATCACCCTCGCGCACCGCTTCAGCCAGTACGTGCGGCACGGCTGGCAGGGCCGCAGCCACAAAAAACGCGGCCGCGGCATCGACCGCATGCCCCTGTTCACGATCGCCGAGCTTCAGCAGATGGCCCAGGAATGGGTGGCGCTCGAGTATCAGCAGACCCCCGATGCGGGGCTGCGCGATCCGTTCCGGCCCGGCATCGTGCTGTCGCCCAACGACATGTACGCCGTCCAGGTGGCCCGCAGCGGCTACCGGGCTGTGCCGCTCTCCCCCGCCCAGAACCGCTTCTTCCTGCTGCCGCGGTGGGTCACCCCCGGCAAGGGCGGCTTCATGATCAACTATCGGACCTATCAGCCCGTCGCGCAGGACGCCGGGCACTACCGGGAGATCCTCCTGCGCGGCGGCTCGAAGCTGCCTGGCGCAGGGGACAAGTGGGAATGCCGCTTCAACCCCTACCGTCCCGAGCGGGTGTGGCTGTATGACCACACGGCGGACACCTGGGTGACGTGCGACTTCCGGCTGCGGCATCTGCTCACCGACCCATGGACCGCGGACATGTGGCAGGAGCACGCCGAGCGGCACCGTGCGGCCGGCGGCAGCGAGCAGGACGAGGAGGCGATCGCCCTGTCCCTGGCGCAGCGCGACCGGCGCCGCCGCAGTCGCAGGCCGCCACCCAAGCGCACCGGAGCCGAACCGCCCTTCCAGGGGCTGGAGTTGGAGACCGAACAGCCCTCCCAGGACCCCTACGCGGGCCTGGAGGAGTTCGACCTGTCGACGCTGCGTCCCTACCCGGCGCTGCCCATCTCTCCTCTGGCGCCCCCGCCCGCACCCCTCTCCCCCGCGCTGCCTGCAGGCACGGGCGGCGTGGACCGGCCGTCGGACAACGGGCAGGCCCCGCATCCGCTGGCAGCGCTCTTCCCCGACGACGGCGACGGCAGCCCGCCGGACGCCCCCACGGCCGGAACACCGGCAGCTGCCTACGAGGTCGTCGAGGCGGAACTCCTCGACGACCTCGATCCGGACGGTGACGAGGACGACGTATGGGAGATGTAGGCGACCGGGGCAGGGGCCGTAAACGGCGCAGCCGCAGGCCGGCCCGTTTCCCGGTCCGGAGCCGGTCCGCCGGTGCAGGGCAGGGCCGTGACGAGAGAGAAGCGTGATGAAGGCATCCGTCGAACTGCGTGACAAACGTGAAGCCCGTCTGCGTCAGCAGCTGAAGGACACCCCGATGCGGCCTCTGCCGCTGTTCCAGCTCACCGGCTGGACCCACTTCGTCGACGAGACAGTGGAGCCGCCCGTCCTGGCGGTGGGCAGCAGTCCCGCCACGGGCAGGAAGAAAGACGAACAGGCCATCGCCTACCACCGGCATCTGCGGATGGTGCCCACCGACGCGATGACCCACATGCAGGACATGGTCGTCGAGGCGGTCCACCGCAACAGCGGGTGCCGTGAGGGTCTGATGGACCATGTCATCGACGGGCCTGCGGGCACCGGCAAGACCTGCCTGCTGCGGGCGATTGGACGCACCGCCCAGAAGGAGATCGAAGCCGCCACGAACGGCAGGCAGAAGAACACGATCCCGGTGGTGCACATCACCACCCCCGCAGACCCGGAGCCGAGGGTGAACTGGCTCTGGGAGATCGGCTCCTACCTGGGTCTCAACCCCGAGCCGAAGAACCTCCAGGAAGTCCTGGAAATGCGCAAACACCAGGACGTGAGCCTGCCGGTCAACTACGTCCTGGAAAACGCACAGACCCGTCTGCTACTCATCGACGACATCGACCGCGCCTCCCCGCAGCACCTGGCGAACGTGCTGCCCTACTTCGACTACCTGCGCGACAAGCTGGGCATCTCGCTCGTCTTCTGCGGCACCGGCGCCAGCCACCGCCTGCACCAGGCCCGCATCCTGGCCCGGGACCTGACCCGGGTCAGCGAGGAGAACCGGGTACGGCTCGAACAGGCGGGACAGCCAGCCGAACCCGTCTCCCCCTCACCCACCGCGCTGCTGCCGGTGACCTGGCTGCACCCCCTGCCCCTGGGCACCAAGACCGAGGAACAGGAGATGTTCCGGCGCGTACTGGCGAGCTTCGAGGCCGACCTGAGCCTGTACCGGCTGGAGGAACACGCCCTGAGCAAGCACGCCGTCGAACTGCACCGGCGCACCGGCGGCTACTTCAAAGCCCTCACCTACATCATCTCCACCGCCGCCGTCATCGCGATCCGCAGCGGCAGCGAGAACATCACCATGAAAGAGATCGACGCCGCGACAGCCCAACTCGGCCCCTAAAACGAACCGCAGCGTGCAGCTGGGCCCCGTTCGCGCCTGCGGCTGCCCGACGGCGAGAGCCCGGCGTCCGTGTGGTCCGCTCACCCAGCAGCGCGGGCTTCTGCGGCACCGGCTGATTGCCCTAGCGCAGGCGGCCGACGCCGGTGAAGGTCTCCGGGCGGCGAAGGCGGGTGCAACGATCCGGCGGGCGGGGGATTCAGTTGTGCCATTGGGCGAGCACCCAGCCGACCAGAAGCGATCCGACGTGCCGGAAGGCGCCGGAGAGGAGGCTCAGGGACATCAGGCGTGGCCAGGACATACCCCGCTGACAGGGATCGGACTGCACGGGCGAGGTGCCGGGGCAGTTGTGGGTCGCGGGCTCTGCTGTGTTCATGGAGAAGTCCTCTCTGGGTGGATGGCAGGCGCGCAGAATCCGGCCAGGAACAGGGAAAGGTGGCGGGCTATCGACCGGGCGGGCTGCCAGGTGGCCTGTGCTTTCGATCGTGGCAGCGACCGTGCGGCTGACGCACGCTCAAGGCGGCTCTGTCTGGGGCGGAAACGCTGTATTTTCCAGATCGTGCAGTACTGGGAGAGCATCACCGGACCTGGCACCATCGACGAGATGGTGGCCGACGCGCACGCGGCGGGCCACGCGGACTTCAACGCACGGCTGGTCGGCGCGTGGATTGCCAAGGGCATCCTGGGCAGCCCGCAGGTACGCACCCTGCACCGCGGCTCCGACAAGGCCCTGCACAGCGCCCATCAGCGCAGACTGCTGCTCATCGTGCTCGACAAGCGCCGCCGGTCGCCGGAGCTGAAGCTGAACTCCCTTGCCCAGATCCCGCTGGCCTTGTGGCTGTGGTGGGGCGAAGAGTACGTGGCCGTGCAGCAGGCGCAGCGGGCGTTTTCCACCTGGCTCGGGCGCGGCCAGCGCAACAAGGACGTCGCCCGCGATGGGGCTGTGGGACTGCTGCGACAGATCGACCACCCGCTGGCCACGCCGACCGCGCGCACCCGCCTCGTACGGCTGGTCACCGACCTGGGCAACGGCCAGGCCCTGACCCCACGAGGGCGGGCCGAACTGGTGGACGCGGTGCGGGAGGTGATGGAGCCCGACAGCGTGTTCGCCGCCAGCGGGATGGTGCGCGCCGTGGGTCCCGTGGGGGCCCCGATGACGTGCGAGCACGTCGTCGCCCACGCCGAGATCATCAGCCTGGCCGTACAGCACGTCCTGCGCGCGGGCGTGAGTGAGCAGCTCCTGGAAGAAGCGCGTGCCGCGGCCCGGGCCTGGACGGCCGACTATCTCGCCGAGCGCCCCGGTCTCGAGGCGGCGGCCGGGTCCCTCGCCGACGCCTTCCGCTCCCCCACCCTGGACGAACAGGTCAATACCGCCGGCGAACGGCTGCTGTACACCGTGGGCCTCCTGCTGAGGCAGCGTCAGCAGTGACGGACGGCGCGCCCGGCCGCGGGCCGCACCGAAGGCCTGCCAGCGGGCAGCCCGATGATGGAGCTTCGCTCGTTCAAGGCTGAGTTCATGGCCCTGAGATGAGCGACGAAAGTGGGAGGCCATCGTCGCGGGCACCCTAGTCCTGGCCGTCTGCGAGAGCGAGCTGCTGATCGATCCGTCACCTCTCGATCGCCTCCGCAGTGCCGAGGCCCACCGCAACGGCACCGTCCAGCTCGCCAGTGAAAACACCACGCAGCTCCCGCCCGCCCCCGGTCAGCCGACGGGGCAGTCCGTAGGCGGGTTTCCGTGCCGTGCCGTCCTCACGCCCGCCGGTTCGGGCGGAGGGTTGGTGTCAACTTGCGATCCGTGGGAGCAGTTCACGTTCACCGGCTCAAAGCCCTCTACCTAGTATGGACTTCTCAACTCTGGGCCTGGTCGCAGGCCTTGTCACCGGCCCGTTGGCCTTGTGGCTTCGCCTTCGCTGGCGTGTGCGGCAAGAGCAGGCGCGCGGTGCCTACCTCGTTGGTATCGCTCAGGCCCTCCCCCGTGGAGGGCGGTTCGACGGACGGTGTGGGGACGGAACCCGGCTTCGTCTGATCGTGAACGGGAGCAGCAAGCATGAGTGATCGTGAGCCGCGGGAAGCCACGGGCACGGCACAGTCAACTCAAAGCGCCTCCGCCTTCCCTTCCACCGAAGAATTCGAGGCCTTCTACCGGGAGTTCACGCCCAAGCTGATCGGTTTCCTCGTCAGGCAGGGAGCGCGCCTGACGATAGCGGCAGAGATCGCCCAGGACACCATGACCATGGCGTTCCGGAAGTGGGCTGAGATCAGCAACCCGCCCGCCTGGGCGCGGCGGGTCGCCTCCCGAGAACTCATCCGGCATCTCAGCCGCGCTGAAGCAGATCTTTGTGAGGAGGTTCCAGAGTCTTCCTCGCTCCTCCCCTCACCGGACGCCGCTGCGCAGTGGGAGCAGCAGCAGGACCTTCTGCGGTTGCTGGCCGACCTCCCTCCCCGACAGCGGCAGATCATGGCCTGGAAATACGACGGTCACTCGCCTGCGGAGATCGCCGAGGAGCTGGGCATCAGTCCTGAAACCGTACGCGCCAGCCTCCTCAAGGCCCGCCGCGTACTTGCTGCTCGCCTGGCACAGCGTGAGGAGCGTGAAGACCGATGACGGACGTGTTCGAACAGTGGTGGGCAAAGCAGAACACGCAGTTCGACACGGGACTGGCAGGCGTTCTTGACCTCAAGGCCGGCCTGAGCGAGATCTGGGTGGAGAGGGACCACGCACAGCTCGAATCCGGACTGGCCAGTGTCCTGGATCTGTCGGGAGGGCTAGCGGCCATTCTGGCGGGGAACGTTGATGCTCCCGGGTTCGTACCGGTGGGAACCGCTTCGGCACAACTGAGCCAGGACCCCGCGTGGTTTGAGGCGGTGTCCGTAGAGACCCGTCTGGCTGTGCGGACCTCTCCTCTCGCGCACGCCCTGCACCTGTCACATGCGGCGGTCCGCTCTCTCGTACGCGCCCGAGACCTGGCACAGCAGGAGGAAGCCCGCAGCCTGCGTGAACCGCGGAGCGGCGGCCCGAATCACCGGTTCGACACCGACCGGATGATGGCGGTCAACTGCACTCGTGCACTCCTTGTCGAATGCGACACCGAAGCACTGCCCGCCCAGGCTGTCCTGTGTGCGCATGACCTGCTGTGCGTACTCGAGTACGTCGAAGAGCACGGTCGCGCGCACTACGCCCTTGCCCTGGAAGGCGCCCTCGCACGGGCTCAGGACCTGCTGCGGTCCCTGACCACAGAGGTCGTCGCCCTCCTTGGTCTCAGCGACAGCCTCTGCCCGGACTACGAGACGCTCCTGAGCCTCCTGGACGACTTCATCGGCGCAGACCTGCGCCGGGCGGACCTGGCAGGCGTCAAACTGGACGGGCTGTGGTGGTCCGAGACATCCACAAGCTGGCCGCCCTACGTAGACATCGAACTGCTCAAGTTCGACTCGGTCGAAGCCGCACCAGGATCGGGAATCTACGTGATCACCCAACGCGGCATGACCAACATCCCCGACAACCTCGCGTGCGCGTGAACTGGACTCCGGTAACGGGCGAGGCCGCCCTCGCCTGGCTGCCCGCAGAACCGGCTTCAGCGCCTGTACGAGAGGCTGGGCGAGTCGCACCGGTCAGCGGCTGCGCAGTTCCTCGGACCAGTTCCGCAGTTGGCCTTTGAGGGCGAGGTTGTCGCCGCGGGCCACGGTCTGCGGCAGCTGGGCGCGCACGGTCGCTTCGGCGGCGAGTCCGGCCGGGCTGGCCAGGGTGGGGAAGGCCTCGCGGACACGGGCCGCGACATCCGGCTGGAGCAGCGTGTAGGCGTAGAGCGTGGCGACGTCGAACCCCTCCGGGGCAGTGCCCCAGCCCTCCCGATCCAGGTTCCGCAGAGGCGTTGTGAGGTTGGCCCAGTGCAGGTCGCCGCGGGCGGTGGCCCAGCGGGTCACCGCTGGGGCCTCGATGCCCACGAACCGGGGATCGCCCGGCCCATGTACTGCTGACGTACAGCGACACGGTCAGGTGACCGTGTCGCCGACACCTTCTCCAGCGCCTCCGTCAGATCGGCCGCAGCCAGCCGGTCAGCCGGTGCTGGAGCGGCGGTGCCGCTCGGACAATCCCGGCACCTGCTCGACGAACGTCTTGCGGGAACAGCTCTTCCGGTCACAGAAGTACCGGCGGACCCGCAGCCGGACTACGACCCGGCGAGACCCCAACGGCCTTTCTTCCAAGGCACGTTGGTACGTGCTGTGTCTGCGCCTCACCTGTTTCCGGCAGTCCGGGTACCGGCCCGGGCGCGCGGTGGACACCGCGTCCACCACAAGGACGTCGGAGGAGTCGCTGACGCGCTCCACCCGCACATCGATCCCCGGAAACAGCACAGCCTCGACCGTCTTGCTCGCCATGCCAGGTCATACTCTGCCGAAACGATCCCTCGCTCACTTCGCTGACCGGGATCGGGACAACCGCCGACAGACCTGCCTGACCGGCTACAGCGCGCCGGCCGCCGCCGCGCGGTCACGGATGGTTCGCAGGCTGACGCGTACTCCGTTCTCGTCTTCGATGTGCCATTCGTTCATGCCCTGGCAGGTCTTGGTGCCCCGGGCGACGGCCCCGGCCTCGTCGACCCGGCCGTAGGGTGTGCCTCCGGTCGCAGCGAGGATGATGCCGCCGTTCGCATCGATGGTGGCCCAGTGCTCGGTGGCGCGGTAGGTGAGCACGATCCGGGTGTCGGCTGTCAGAACTTGGGCGTCGATCATCCTGGCCACGTCGGTGCGTCGACCAGAAGCCGCTCTGCGCCGCGGAGGGGCCTGGCGCGGACGGGCGACCGGCTGGCCGGCATCGCGTTGCGGAGGTGCAACGGCAGCAGAGACGGGCAACCCCAAGCGTTCGGGTTTCCAGATGCATTCGAACAGGCGCAGATACAGCTCCTGCCGGGTCTCGATGACCGTGGTCATGGTCTCACTCGGCCCGAAGGCCCGCATGTGCTTGTCGAGTTGGTGTGCCTTGATGAAGTCGCGCAGCTCAGGGTTGCGGTGATCGTATTCAGGGGCCATGACGCCCAGGAGGACGTTGTTCCGGGCGTAGAGGCGGTTCTTGTCGCGGAAGGGGAGGTCATTGATGCTGGAGTTCTCTCGGCCCCTCAGCAGGCCGAGGCCACCGAGTTGGTTACGGCGGCTGCGGAAGACGACCGGGTCAGGGATGTCACCGGCGACGCGATGGTGGTGGTTGGCCCACAGGTGTTCTATGTGGAACTGGTCGCGGTCGAGGTAGGCGAGGATGTCGAAGGGCTTTTTGCAGGCCTCGTCGGCGTAAGCGGTGGCGCGAGCGAGGAGATAGCGGATCTGATGGGCGTTGTTGCCTCGCAGGCCCAGGGTGATTGCTTCGCGCACCGGGTTCCCGTTTTGCTGGGCGAGGTCGCCCAGTGTGGAGGCGACGTCGGCGACGGTGCGGCAGCCGCGCAGGAGGGGGACGAGCTCGGCGTGGACCAGGGCGTCGGCGTCGGCGGACTGGACGGGCAGATCCTGCAGGATCCGCAGGGCGTACCAGCGGTCGATGTAGGAGGCGACAAGGCGGCCCTTGTCCTTGGCGTCGGTGGGCCGGTCGTCGGGTGCGATGGCAGCGAGCACGGCGACGGACTGGACGCCGAGGCCGTTGCGCTCGTTGAACAGCACCGTCTCCAGGCGGTCGCCGTCCATCTTCAGGGTGCGGGTGGCGGCGAGGACGGGCCTGTACAGACGGGCCGTCTTCAGTAGATTCTGCACGAAGTTGAGGAAGTGGTCGGGGCGTCCCGGGGTCAGGCCGAGGTACTCCGCGTTGTGGCGTACCCACACGTTGAGGTTGGTGGTGATCTGGCGGCGGTCCTCGTCGCAGTCCTCGCGCGCGCAGCGGGCAAGGAGGTATGCCTTGATGAAGCGGGATGCCGCCTGGGGGTCATCGCGGTCGGTGGAGAGTTCCCGCAGCATCTCCTGCCACTGGGTATTCAGCTGATCTTCAGCGGAGCCGACGTTGGACAGCAGATGGCTCTTGAGGAGGTCGACGGTAGTGAGGCGGGCGCCGCGGTCATTCATCGTCTCGAACATGCGGTAGCCGTGGTCGGGGCCTGCCGCGCGGATGCCCACCAGGACCACGCGTGTCAGGAGCCATTCGGTGAAGGGGTGGAGTTTCTCGGCGTCGAGTTCCTCGGCGAGCTGGGATTCGATCTGCTGGCCGCGTGCCCACAGGTTGCGGCGGGAGAGGGAGTCCCCCGCGCCGGCCTCGTATCTGCGGCCCTCGCTGACGGCTTGCAGGACGGGGTCGTGGTCGGTGATGCCGACGCTGAAGTGCTTCCCGTCGGTCGTGATGACACGGTTGAGTTGGTCGACCGTGTGGGTATCACCGGCTTCCTGGGCCGACAGTCTCAGCTGCAAAAAGAGCAGGTGCAAAGTGACGAAGCGCTGCTGACCGTCGACGAGGAAGCGGCGCTTTTTCGACGGCTCGTGGTAGACGAAGGGGCCGAGGAAGTACTGCGGCGCGGTGTGGGGGCGGCGCCGGTACGCGGAGTCGCCCAACCAATGCTTGAACGAATCACACAAGTCCCGCAGCAGGGTGCGGACTTCTTCGTCACCCCAGGTGTAGTCACGCTGGTAGTAGTCGATCTCGTACGTCACATCGCGGAACAGCTCATTCAGGCTGAATCCCTGAGACCTGATCTCGTCCGCCCCCACGCAACCACCCCTCACCTGCCAGGCATATCCCGTCATGCTCCCAATCCGGCGCCGCGGCGTACAGACGGCGCGGGAGTCTGGTCGGCGGCGTGCAGAAACATCGGCGCAGGCGACTGTGTCGTCCCCAGCTCTGCCGGGCCGGCGGTGCTGCTGCCCATGCGGCCGCAGGCGACCGCACGACGGCGGCTGCTCCGCGGATTGCCTCTGGGTGGGCCGACCGCGTCATTGGGCCGGGGGCAGTTGTGACTTGCGGCCTGCACCGGACGGGTGGTGGAAGATGTCGAGTGCCCTGGCCGGGTTCAGCAGCTCCTGCGCGATGATGGGCGGCGCGGCCAGGGTGACGATGCCCCGGATCCAGTCGGCGGATGTCGTGTAGGCCACGATCGCCGTGGTCTCCCACAGCGACAGGGGTTCCACCACGGTGAACGCGTCTGAGTCGCTTCCGAGGGGAGGAAGCCGCACGCTGACCTCCACGGCCTCCGCGCCGACGTGGACGGTGTCCCCGTCGGAGAACTGACGCCGGGCACTGAGGCCGTAGGCGACATAGTCCGGGCCGGTGCTGTCGCTCGAGTCCTGCCGATGTCGCCACTCCTGCCAGATTCGCGCCGACTGCGTGGTGGCTCCAACCTGCTGCAGTTCGACGGTGGCCTGGTGGAGTGTGGCCGTGTTGATGATGCTCTGTTGTTCTCTACACCGGCGTTCCACACAGGCGACGGCGCGTTCCAGCGTGGAGCGGGCCCAGTCGTGCAGCCAGGGGTGCGCCTGCAGGCTGTGTGCGGTCTGCGACAGCTCAGTCTGCAGAGTCCGCCAGTGATCCCAGTTGAAGTTCGGCCCCAGGAAGTCCGGTACGTAGTCGGGTTCTTCCCGGTTCTCTGCTTCCTCGGCCTCTTCGGCGAGAACCTCGCAGAGTGAAACGAGGTCGACGAGGACATCCGCCAGAGTGTTGTCTGCGGTGACGGTTTCCACCCGGCAGCATCCGCACATGCGGGACGCGACGTCCGCGTCGAAGCGGACACGACGTGCTGAGGTGACCCCCGGAGTGTG
>NZ_JAGGOI010000078.1 GCF_018614585.1 Streptomyces sp. ISL-1
CTACGCTACGAGGGGAAGGTCAAGCTCGCCTGACTGGGGATTTGCCATCGTCGTTGTCAGCCCAGCCTGCCTAAGATCACGTCCAGAAGCCATCACCAGCGCCCGCCGAGTTCCCCGCAGCTCCGTGAGCGGCGCGCCTCGGCCTCATCACCATGGACGTGCATCGAGGTAAAGTCCGATCCCGGGTTTCCAGCGCACGACCACTCCTTCGGGTCGATGGTCGATGTGTTGGACCCTGAAGGTCGTTGGGACGGGCACGGAGTCCACGGACTCCGTGCCCTTGTCCCTCACCCGCGGCCGCTCAACCGCACCCCGCGAGTCCCCCCGGCGGCCAGAGCGAAACCCCGCAGGCGTGATCAGAAAAGCGCCGCGAACCTGCGGCGGTCTCGTGATCGAGCTGTCAGCATGTCGCGGGCAACTCCGATCGCGGCTTTCTCCGTGGTAGGCGCCTTACGGTCTCGACCACTCCCACGGGTGGGACGACACGAGCCGTCGCCTTCTCCTATTGCAATGGGGCTGCGTACCTGACCCGAGGCGGCCAGCGGGCTGGACGAAGAAGCCGTTGCCCGCACAGCTCACCTGAGCGGTCGTCCTTCAGGCAGCGCGCCGCGTCAACAGCGGCGGCTCTACCTCCGCCACGTGGAACAGCCGCGCGACGACGGGCGCGACCGGTCCGGTCACGCCGAAGCAGACACCTGCTTCCTGGGCATGCGCGCGGGCGCTGAGTAGGGTGTTCAGGCCAGAGCAGTCGCAGAAGGACACCCGGCGGAAGTCCACCTCGATGCATTGAGCGCCGCTGGTCACAGCGAGCTCCAGCTCGCCCTCCAGCTGGGCCGAGGTCGTGTGATCCACCTCGCCCGTCACCGGCACCGTCGTCAGGCCGTTAGCCGTCGTGCTGGACACGTACAACGGCTGGCCCGACCTCTTCTCCAGGTTGCTGCCCATGCAACCAGCGTCTCCGCTGTGCAGCCAGCAGTCAAAGAGCGCAGGCGAATCAGCACACAACCTCCAGAAACACGCTCTGGAACCCAGAACGGCTGTAGAGGAGCGTGGATCCTTCACAGCTTGCCAAGATCATTAATCACGATCAACGCCATCGGCTGGGGGGTGGCCGCGGCAGCGCGGAACGGGCTGACGATCAGGTCATGCATGGGAAACCTCCTGGTCGGCGTGCTGGCGGGCTGAGGGGCGCTGGGATGGAAGGTCGTCGAGAGCGACGGGGGTGACGTTGTGCAGCGAGTCGACGCGGCGGGTCGCGATAATCCAGCGGGCCCGAGGGTCGTCGAAGGCGAGCTGAATCGTCGGCTCCGTGCCGGGAACAGTGATGGGCCGCAGAGCGTCGGGGTGGTAGAGCACCCCCGAGACACCCCAGGGAATCGGCTCTTCGACCCACGCGGCTATGTACCCGGCACGGAGGCGGGGACAATCCCGAGCGGCCACGAGCGCGCAGGACTCACATACGGGCGGTGCGGTCGTCTTCTCCCCTTCGGTCACCGGGTGGCCCACGTCCCGGAGCACGTAGAGCTGGCGATCCTGGCCGCCTGACAGCAGCGATGTGCCACACACCTGACACAGCAGATGGCGCATGGCCTGCCGCTGGCGAAGAGCATGGACGGCGGCGAAGTTAGCCCCGCCCTTGCCTCTTGCAATGGCCTGTCGGACCCACAACACCCCTTCGTCGCGGTCTTGGGGCAACTCGTCCAGGTAGCCGACGCCCTCGCCACCGACGCCCATGCGGCGTACGACGGGCGGACTGAGCATCACCTCGCGGCTCCATGCGGCGATGTAGGGCACGGTGAGCCCGCGCTGCGTGTACGACTGCCGGCTCATGCGAGGTCCGGCAGTGGGAGCTTGACCATGGTTCTGCCTTTGCGGGTGGGCCCCTCGCCGCCGAGGGGGGAAAGTCCCGGCGGCGAGGGAGCGCGGCACCGTGTCCGCCGGAGGTCCAAGTAGTCACCCCGGCGGACACGGAGATCAGAAGGACGGAGGGAGCAGCGCGGCGACTCCCGCGTGGGGAGTGGGCCCCGGACGGAACTGGTTGAGGAGGTCCCAGAGCGGCCGGGCCGGTACGAGCCGGTCACTGCGGCACTCGCGAAACCAGTACGCCCCGGGCGGCTCGATACGGGCGAGGGGCGGCAGGGCGATCGTGTGGGGCGCTCCGAAGCACACGCCGTACGGGTGGGGGGCCCACTGCTGCGTCGTGCCCGGCGGGACCAGCCAGTACAGCCAGGAGGCCTCCGGGTCCTCGATGACCGGCCCGCAAGTGCCGAGTTGGGTCTCGTCCATCACAGCAACCGCGGCCCGACCCGTGGGTCCGGCGGCACTGACGACGACGTCGAAGGACTGTCCGCCGAGGGGCACTCTGATCCCGCGGCCCTCGTGCATGGCCAGGAGGGACCGTAAGCGGCTCGCTAAGTCCGCCATGTCGGCTACGATCTTGCCCGGGCCACGGACGTGCTGCGCCCTGAACTCGACAGGCTGCGCGGCGGCGGGCCGCCCCTTGGGGGACCGCTGAGGAAGGATGTTCATGCCGCGGCCGTTTCAGGCGTCATACGGGCCTGCACGGTCTTGCCGCCGCACTCCGGCAGGAACCAGGAGAGCTGACCGCCGTGCCTGCGGATCTCGCGCATGCCGCCGGCTCGCGTTCCCTGAACGGCGTTGTTGAAGTCGGGGAACTCCGGAAGCGGATCGGATACCTCGATGAGGAGCTCGTCGTTCTCGGTGACGGCCAGCCGGAACCAGATCTGTACGGGTCCGGGGCCGGTGGGTGCGTGCGTGTAGGCGTTGGCCACCAGTTGGCGTGCGACCTCTGCGGCTGCGTCGACGTCGCCGTCCCATCCGAGGAGCGTTACCTGCGTGCGGGTGTGGATGCGGGCCAGGAGCCGAGCGTTCTCACCCATCTCGAAGCGCCGGGTCCACTCCCTGACGACGGGGGCGCTCAGGGCGGCCGGGTCCATCGACACCTGTTTCGACCGATTCCGTAAGTCGGCTTGATGCCCCGGCTCGGACCCAATCGGCGCTGGGATCTCGAGACAGTTGGAGGCCGTCGCAGTCGTGGGGGATGCGGCGTACGGCGCGGTCTGGGGCTTCACGGAGGGACTCCCTGCATCCACGGGTGTGTTCGGATCGGCGCTCTCAGCAGTGGCGGCGATCAGCGTCCTCCCGCCATGGGTAGCTTCGCCATGGCTTCCGAGGTGGCTTCCAGAACACGTCCGGACGACAGAGGTGGCCTCGGGGTAGCTTGTAAGTGGCTTATGTGCAGGGCCCGTTGTCTCAGAGCGGCTTGGCGGTATCCCCTCTGACAGCAGGGATCCGCCGGACGAGATGGCCGCGGGCGAAGCTCAGAGACTGGGGGCAGACGTGGGCGAGCCGAAAACGCTGCTCAAAGTCGTAATCGAGCAGCGCCAGTGGACGTGGGCAGACTTCGAGCTCAAGTTCGCGAGTACGGCTGACCGGATCATCGGACGAGGCGCGCAGAACCCCACGGTGGGGGAGACACAGTTCCGCCGGTGGACGGGTGGTCAGCTCAAGGGACTGCCCAGTCCGGATGCGTGTCGAGTGTTGAACGCGATGTTCCACATCGAGGCGGCGACGCTCTTCGCGCCTCCGCCGGAGTCGACGGATCCCGATGTGACCCTGCTCGATTTGGAAGCCGAGATCGCAATGACTGCACGTGAAGCACAGGATGACGCCGGCGTCGCTGCCGCTTCGTCCATCTCAGACCTGACCGTGGACCAGCTACGCGACGACGTACGTACGCTGGCGAGGAGCTACACCACCAAGCCGGCTCATGAGGTCTGGCACAAGGCGAAGGAGCTGCGCGAGCAGGCCGAGACCGGCCGCGACCGCACCGCGATCCCCGCGCAGCAGCAGGCCCTGCTCATCGTGGCGGGCCAGGCCTCGGCGCTGCTCTCGCAAGCGGCCTTCGACCTCGGCGAGCTCGACGGCGCAAAGCGGCTCGCCCGCACGGCCGCCCTGTACGGGGAGACGGCCCGCTTCGACCCGCTGCGCGCGTTCGCTACCGGCAGCCTGGCCTTCATCGCGTACCACTCCGGAGAACAGTCGCAAGCCGCTGTCCTGGCACGTCAGGCAGTCTCCTACGGCGGGTTGGGAGACATCGCGTTCCGCCGCCTGCGCGCCATCGAGGCACGCTCCCACGGGCATCTCGGAGACGCGGCCGCCTCACAGCGAGCGCTGCGCATGTCCGAGGAAGAAGGAAACGGAGCGACGGACGAGCTCCACGACACCATTGGCGGCGAGTTCGGATTCACACTCGAGCGACTGGCCATGTCGAACGCTTCCACCGCGCTCCTCCTCGGCGACGGGCAGGGCGCAGAGGTGTCGGCACGCCGCGCGCTCGAGCTCGTGGCCGCCAGGCCGGTGAGGGACCGGTCGACCGCCGTCCTCGGTAAAGCGGCTGCTGACCTCGCCATGGCCCGGCTGCTGTCGAACGACCTGGAAGGCGCGGCCGAAGCCCTCGAGACGATGCTGTCGATCCCCGGCGACCAGCGCGTCACCGGGCTCGTGGCGCGCGCCGCCGCACTGCGCCGATACCTCGCCCAGCAGCGCCTGCACGGCGATGCGTTGGCTCAGGAGCTCGGCGACCGCCTCGAGGACTTCACCCGCCTGTCCGCCCAGCGCCAGCTTGTTCTCGCCGTACGGCCGCTCGCGATCGAGGCTTGATCAGAGCGCGGCGAGGATCTTCGCCTCCTTCTCCGGTGCGATCCCGTGTTCCGCCCACCGCGGGTGGTCCACGGGTCGCCCGTCGTTCTCCAGCCACTGCCAGGTGTCGCGGATCGTCTCGAGAAGCGGCCGGCAGCGCAGGCCGGCGGCAACGGCGCGGGTGGAGTCCACGGACCACACCTCCTCGTGCGTACGCCACAGCGGCAGCTCGGTCCACTGCTTCACGCCGTGCTCCAGGAGCACCTCCGGTTCCGCCCATACGGGCCGTCCGGCCCCGCCCGTCACCTGCAGACAGGCCGTCACGAAATCCTCAAAGGTGATTCCCTGCGGGTGGGCGATGTTGAAACTCGCGTCGCCGGCACCTGCGACCTGGTCCAGCGCGAACTGCGCCGCGTCGCGCACATCGACGGGTTGGATACGGCGTCCGGCCGGCGAGGGCGCCAGAAGACGCCCGCCCCTGTGCGCACGGTGAAGCCACCAGGGAAGGCGCCCCACGTACTCCCCTGGGCCGAGGATCACGCCCGGCCGAAGAAACACGGCACGATCAGCGAACGCTTCGGCGACCGCACGCTCACCGCCGGCCTTCTGGAAGCCGTAGACCGTCGGGCTTCCGTCCTCACCGGTGTACCCGTAAGTCTCGTCTGCATCCGCTGGGCATTCCAGAAGCTCCGAGTCGCCTGTCAGAGGCTGGTGCGGCCAGCCCGCGTACACCGACACAGTGGAGATGTGCACCCACCGAGCAGCGCGCCCCCGAAGCGTGGAAGAGGCCAGCAGCACATCCCGGGGCGCCAAGTCAGAGCTCGATGTGTCGATCACTGCATCCCAGGGCCCCCGTGCCGCAAGTCGCTGCACGTCGTCGACAACCGTTCGGTCTCCGTGGACCAGCTCAACACCGGGGACGTCCTTGCCGGACCGCCCACGGTTGAAGGTCGTCACCTCCCACCCTCGGGCGAGCGCGCCCTCGGCGATGCACTTGCCCAAGAACCATGTACCACCCATCACGAGAACCCTCATGGGTGGAGATCCTGCCCTCGATCAGAAACCAGCGAAAGAGCAGCTCTCCGGCCGGGCGTGCGCGGGAGTCACCTGTCTGATTTCTTCGGGGTGTACGGGCACCACGGTTTCGGTCGGATCGGGTGCCAGGGGATTTTCGGTGAGTTTGGGCACCACCCGGTGTGATGGTGTGTGACATGCCACGTGTGGAGTAAAGATTGAACTTGAAGCCGGTCCGACTGCTGGCCTCCTCTGGGCTGCCCCGGGCTAGCGCCGGCTGCCGCGCAACAGTCTGAGAATGCGGTCGGGGCCCCCGCCGCGAAGCTGAGAGCTCGTATTAACACGTAGACAGGTAGACAGCCTCAAGTTCGGACAGATCTGGGCAGTCGGACCTCCGTGCTCTCTCAGCTGGCGTGAAGGATCCGAAAGCGATCGGGTTCCGCCGGATCTCGATCAACGACTTGGATTGGCGTCCAAGCCCATTGAGATGTTTTCATCCTGATTCTGCAGGTCACGGGGCTGGTGTGGGCCCGCGGTGACGTGCTCGCGCCGGTCAGGGGCGTGATCTTCCGCGGGAGATCGTCTGTCACCTGTGGACTTCGGTGTTCGCCAGGACGAGCAGGGCCCGCAGGAGGGTGGTCGCGTGCCGGGCGTTCATGTGGACCTTGGTGAGAAAGCGCCAGGACTTCAGGTTCGCGAAGCCGTGCTCGACGGCGGCGCGTTCGCGGTTGAGCAGGCAGTTCGCTTCCTTCTCGGAGTCGGTGAGGCGGTGGTTGCGGGTGGCCTTGCGGCCGGTGATGATCACCGGGTCGTCGGGGTCGTCGTCCAGGCCGACGAAGCCGAGGTCGGCCAGGGCCCCGAGCCCGGCCTCGCGCAGATGGCCGGTGATCTTGTTGTGGCGGGCCGCGGTGATCTCGCTGGACCGGCCGGGCTTGGCCGCGGAGATCCAGATCAGGTTGCCCTTCTCGTCGGTCAGAGCGAGAAACAGCAGGCCATGGGCTTTGTGCTTGCCGGAGAAGTTCTTCCGGTTATCCGCCCCGGTGCGACGGCGGGTGCGGACGAGGGTGCCGTCCAGCAGGACCACGACTCCGCCGCTGCGGGCGATCTTCTTCAACGCCCGGTTCAGACGCGGGGCCCGCGCAGCCAGGAGCTCGATCGCTTCCTTCACCCAGCGACGCACGGTGGAGGCCGCGACGGCGTTGCCGCCGGCCATGTCGGCAAGGCGCTGGTCGTGGCGGAGTACGGCGAGCACGACGACCGCCTGGGCGCCCGGGGCGAGCTTGCGCCACCGGGAGCCCAGCGCCTTGCGCCGCTTGCGTATCAGGCCGGCGACGAGATCGATGGTCCGCTTCGACAGCGGGAGGCGAACCTGATAGACAGCTTCCTCAGAGCCCTCGGCGGGGCGGCGGGTCTTCACACACGCGCCAACTCCCGCCGGGGGCCCTCCTGTTACGGCCGGAATCGGCCGGTCCGTTGGCGTCCTGGCCGGTCAGCACGGGAGATAACGGCCCGCGCCGGTCCGGGAGATCCAGCCCCGGTCGGCGAGCTTGCGCAGCTGTCCGCGGACCGGCTCCACCTTCGCCGGCGTCGTGTCCCGGCCCAGCGCGATCGCGACGTCCCTGGCCATCACCGGCCCACCCGCACCGGCCACGATCTCCATGATCCGCCCGTACTCAGGGGGCAGGACCTCCACTCCCATGCCCTCGGCCCGGTCCGGCACCAGCCGTATCCCGCCCGCACCCGGCCCGGCCACCACCCGCTCCGGCTCCGGCTCCGGCTCCGGCTCCGGCGACACGATGCCCGACGGCCGCCGCCCACCGTCGGTCGCCTCGGCCCACTGCCCGAACACCACCTCGGCGGCCTCCAGCCGGGCCACCTCCGCCTCGATCCCCGCCAGTTCCTTGCGCAGCAGCTCGGCGCGTTCCGCCAGCTGCACCCGCCGCTCGACCGTCCACGTCAGCACGTCCACGATGAAGATCCCTCCCGCACAGAAGCTACGCAGCAAGCCGAGGCCCGCACCCGGGAAGCGCAGAAGACGCCCCTGACGGACGATCACGTGCTACCGATCTCCACACTGACCAGCACGAGTACCCCACCGAGACGACACACCAGCCCCGCCGACCAGCAGAAATCAAGATGGCGGGTCCTCATTGCCAAACGCTGATGCCCGGTGTGCGGGAGAACTGGATATGCCCGCGGGTGCCTTCGACTGCAACGCGCGGCCAGGATTCGGCAGTGCGCGCCCGGTCCGCGCCGTGAGAACGCAGCACATCGGCGAGGACGGCGATCGTGTCGTAGCCCTCGAAGGCG
>NZ_JAGGOI010000007.1:0-349290 GCF_018614585.1 Streptomyces sp. ISL-1
ATGAAGAAGTCCGGCTGGAGTATTAGGAGCCCTGACCGGCGGGCCGGGATTTAGTTGCGGGTGACAGAAAGGAACGGCAGTGGATCAATGCCACTGCCGTTCCTTTCACTGCCGGAGGACGATGCTTTCAGGCTTTGTCTGGCCCCCCCGGCGCATCTTCCTGGCGCGGTCCGGCAGCCCCGCCCGGCGGAGCGAGCACGCCGGGTGCCTCCGCGGGCTCGGCCGCCGGCGCAACCACGATGCCGGTCTTGGCTCGGCGCCCCCGCTTCTCGATCCAGGTTGCGAGTGAGGAGAGCGCCAGACACATCAGCACGTAGATCGCACCGATCACGACGATCGTCGAGACGTAGGGGTACTGGCCGTTGACCAGGGTATTGCCGGCGATCAGGCGTGCCGTCTGCAGCAACTCCGGATAGAGGATGATGAAGCCGAGCGAGGTGTCCTTGAGGGTCACTACGAGTTGGCTGATGATGGTCGGCAGCATGGCTCGCACCGCCTGCGGCATCAGCACACTGGTCATCACCTGCGTCTTGCTCATACCCAGGGCGTACGCGGCCTCGCTCTGCCCCTTGGGTACGGAGTTGATACCGGCGCGTAGTACTTCGGCCTGGACGCAGCCGTTGTAGACAGAGAGTCCCAGAGCCAGAGCCCACATCGAGTAGTCGGAGAGGAAGCCGACCCAGATCGCGTAGATGGTGATGAGCAGCGGGATCGACCGAAAGAGTTCGATGAAGCCGGTGGCGAGCCAGCTGATCGGCTTGTGATTGGAGAGTCGGCCGACGGCCAGGATCACGCCGAGTACGATCGAACCCACTGCCGCGAGGCCAAATGCCTTAAGCGTGGCAACGATGCCGTCGAGAATGTTCTCGCGAATGCCCGAGTAGTTGAAGATGTCCCACATCTCGGCGGCCAGATGGCCCTTTTCGTTGAGGCGCAGGACGCTTACGAGAATCAATGCGAGGACGGCGAGGGAGCCGACCACGGCGTAGATCCGGTTGCGTAGGACGGCCTTGGGGCCCGGCGCGTCATAGAGAACGCTGGCACTCATCGGGCAACCTCCATGCGGCGCTCCAGCAGTCGGAAGGTGCCGCTGATGGAGAAGGTGATGATCAGGTACGCGCACGCTACCCAGATGAAGATGGGCACGATGTCGTAGCCCTGGTCGCTCAGGAGTTTCTGAACCCCAAAGAGCTCGGTGACGCTGAACGCGCCTGCGATGGCCGAGTTCTTGGTCAGCGCGATGAAGATGCTGCTCAACGGTGGCAGCACTGTGCGGGTGGCTTGCGGAAGGACGATGATCCGCAGGGTTTGGCTGAAGGTCATCCCGATCGAGCGGGCTGCCTCCGCCTGCCCAAGCGGCACCGTGTTGATGCCCGACCGCACTGCTTCGCAGACGAACGCCGAAGTGTAGAAGCCGAGCGCCAGCGAGCCGAGCACAAAGGGACTCATTCCCGGGAACAGGATCTCCGGGACGATGAACGCGGAGACCAGGAAGAGCAGTGTGAGCGGGGTGTTGCGCAGAAGCGCCACCCACGCCGTTCCGAGGAATCGCAGCGGCGGCACGGGCGAAACCCGGAAGCCGGCGATCAGAATGCCGAGAACCAAGGCGATGGCTGCGCTCACCGCGGTGAGCGAAACGGTTCCTACGAAGCCAGCGCGGAACTCCGGCAGGTGGTCGAGCAGTACGTTCATGAGGTCTCCGCGTCGGCGGTGAGCGGCAGGCGGGCAAGGGGGACTGGGCCCCGTACGCAGGCATCGAATATGGTGCGCACGGGGCGTGTCAGGCACCAGCGGTGCCGGGCAGATCAGTAGCGGTTGATCGCCGGCGGCTCGACGTAGGCGGAGCCGGAGAGGCCCAGAGTCGCCTCGTAGATCTTCTTGTACGTGCCGTCCTTGATGTGCGTCTCCAGCGACTTGTTGATCGCCTCACGCAGTACCTTGTCGTCCTTGTTCATGCCGACGCCGTAAGGCTCCTCGGTGAACGGCTTGCCGACCACCTTCAGCTTGCCCGGGTTCTGCGCGGCGTAGCCCTTGAGGATCGAGTCGTCCGTGGTTACGGCATCGACCTGCTTGTTGAGCAACTGCTGCACGCAGTCGGAGTACTTGGCGAGCTCGACGACCTGGGCGCCGTACTCAGGCTTCTTGATCTCCTGCAGCGGTGTGGAGCCGACGATTGAGCAGACCTTCTTGCCCTTCACCGACTCCTTGCCGGTGATTGCGCTCTCGTCCTTCCGGACCAAGAGGTCGGCGCCGGCCTTGTAGTAGGGCCCGGCGAAGCCCACAAGCTGCTTGCGCTTGTCGTTGATCGTGTACGTGCCGACGTAGTAGTCGACCTGGCCCTTGGAGATCGCGGTCTCGCGGACTCCCGAGTCGACCGTCTTGAACTCAATCTGGTTCTCCGAGAAGCCCAGATCGGCGGCGATCATCTTGGCGATCTCGATGTCGAAACCGGACCGCTTCTTGGTCGCCTGGTCCTCGAAGCCCAGGTACGGCTGGTCGGCCTTCGAACCAATGATGATTTTGCCGCGGGACTGGGCCTTCTTGAAGGTAGGCGAATCCAGGCTCACGTCCTTGGCTACGGTGTAGGTAGGAAGCTTGGGCGCGTTCGACTGGCCGGGCTGGGCGGACTGGTCGTCACCGGCCGAGCCCTCCTTGCCGCCACAGGCGGTTGCGGTCAGTGCGAGGACAGCGATGGCCACGGCGGCCGTCTTGCGGAGCTTCATGGAGAACATCCCTTGTGTCGTCAGTCGTCAGTCGTCAGTGGTGCAGGATCTTCGAAAGGAAGTCCTTGGCACGATCGCTGCGCGGGTTGTTGAAGAACTCGTCCGGCGTGGCTTCCTCGACGATCTTGCCGTCCGCCATGAAGACGACGCGGTTCGCGGCGGAGCGGGCGAAGCCCATCTCGTGGGTGACCACAACCATCGTCATCCCGTCGCGCGCCAACTGCTGCATGACCTCGAGGACCTCGTTGATCATCTCGGGGTCGAGCGCCGATGTGGGCTCGTCGAAGAGCATGACCTTCGGATCCATCGCCAACGCCCGCGCGATCGCTACGCGCTGCTGCTGGCCGCCGGAGAGCTGCGCCGGGTACTTCTCGGCCTGCGAGCCGACGCCGACCCGGTCGAGCAGAGTGCGCGCCTTCTGTTCGGCGGCCTTCTTGTCGGCCCTGCGGACCTTGACCTGGCCCAGCATCACGTTCTCCAGCACGGTCTTGTGTGCGAAGAGGTTGAACGACTGGAAGACCATGCCCACGTCGGCGCGCAGCCGGGCAAGCTCCCTGCCCTCCTGGGGCAGCGCCTTCCCGTCGATCGATATCGCGCCGGAGTCGATCGTCTCCAGGCGGTTGATCGTGCGGCACAGCGTGGACTTTCCGGACCCGGAGGGCCCGATGACGACCACGACCTCGCCACGGGCGATGGTCAGGTCGATGTCCTGGAGCACATGCAGCGCGCCGAAGTGCTTGTTGACGTTGCTCAGCACGACCAGGTCGCCCCCGGTGGGCACAGCGTCCTCGGCGCCCTTGGTCACTGAAACTCCGCTCATCGGCATCTCGCTCCGTCCTCCTCGGTTGGGAGGACCCTAGTCACGGGCTGCGACCAGCGTCATTACATCTGAGGGGAAATTGAGCATAACGATCTGGCCGCAACCGGACACTATGCGTGAACAGGGTGGTGATCGGCGTACCGGGTAGGTAACGGAACAGGCATGTAACGGGAAGCCTCTTGACTGTCCGGGCGGAAATCGGCCTTGATGCCCTGGTACATCGCACGAGGTATGTCTACGAGATTGCCTACGACTGGGGCAGCCCACGACCGGGGCATGCCGACGACCGCACGACCGAGGGGGGCCATGAGACTGCTGCTCGTCGAGGACGACAACCACGTCGCCGCCGCTCTGTCCGCGGTGCTCGCCAAGCACGGTTTCGAGGTGGTGCACGCCCGCAACGGCGAGGAGGCGCTCAAGGCGGTGCTGCCCGCCACGCACCCCGAGAAGCCGCCCTTCGGGGTCGTACTCCTTGACCTGGGGCTGCCCGACCAGGATGGCTACCAGGTGTGCGGCAAGATCCGGAAGCTCACGACGACACCCGTGATCATGGTGACCGCGCGGGCCGACGTACGCTCCCGGATACACGGGCTCAACCTCGGGGCGGACGACTATGTCGTCAAGCCGTACGACACCGGGGAGTTGCTGGCCCGCATCCACGCCGTGAGCCGGCGCAACGCCGGTGGTGACGACGCCGCCGGAGCCGCGTCCGAGCACGCGCTGCGGCTCGGCCCGGTCACCATCGAGCTGCCCACCCGGCGCGTCAGCGTCGACGGGGCTCCGGTCCAGCTGACCCGTAAGGAATTCGACCTGCTGGCGCTGCTCGCGCAGCGGCCGGGCGTCGTCTTCCGCCGGGAGCAGATCATCAGCGAGGTGTGGCGCACCAGTTGGGAAGGTACCGGCCGCACTCTGGAGGTGCATGTGGCGTCGCTGCGCTCCAAGCTGAAGATGCCTGCCCTGATCGAGACTGTGCGCGGCGTCGGCTACCGGCTCGTCGCCCCCGCCGGCACGTAAGGCTCGTCAACCCGGTGCGTGCCCGACTTCTCCCCCTGCTCATCGTCCTCATGGCGGGCGTGCTGCTCGCGCTCGGCTTCCCCCTGGCGGTGAGCGTCGCCGCCGCGCAGCAGCAGAGGGTCGTCGTCGACCGGATCGACGACACGGTTCGCTTCGCGGCACTCGCTCAGTTCGTCACGGAGAGCTCGGGCCTCGACAAGCGGCGCTCCACGCTTCAGGAGCAGCTCGACCGCTACCACGACACGTACGGCATCAGGGCCGGCGTTTACTACCGCGACGGTGACGCCATGGCGCGCGCCCCCGAGAGCTGGACGGTGCCGCAGAGCGGCGGGGGGCGCGAGGCTTTCCGGGAGGCCCTGACCGGGCGGCGCAGTCAGGACCCGCCACAGGTCTGGCCGTGGCAGCAGGGCGGCCGACTGGTCGTCGCCTCACCCGTCGTACGGGACGGGGACGTCGTCGCTGTCGTGTTCACCGATTCGCCCACGAGCCAGCTGCGCTCACGCGTACTGCGGAGCTGGCTGCTGATCGCGGCAGGCGAGTGCGCGGCGATGCTGCTCGCCGTCAGCGCCGCCTTCCGCCTCACGGGCTGGGTGCTGGGGCCCGTACGGATCCTGGACGCCGCCACCCACGACATCGCCACCGGGCAGATGAACTCGCGCGTCGCGGCGGGCGGCGGCCCGCCGGAACTCAGACGCCTGGCCCGCTCGTTCAACGAGATGGCGGACAACGTCGAAGAAGTGCTGGAACAGCAGCGGGCGTTTGTCGCCGACGCTTCCCACCAGCTGCGCAACCCGCTCGCCGCACTGCTGCTGCGTATCGAGCTCCTCGCCCTCGAACTCCCTGTGGGCAACGAGGAGATCGCCTCGGTACGCACCGAGGGCAAGCGCCTGGCCCAGGTCCTTGACGACCTGCTGGACCTGGCGCTGGCCGAGCATGCCGCCGCCGACCTCCGGCTTACCGACATCGGCGAACTGGCGGCCGAGCGCGTCGCCGCCTGGCGTGCACTCGCCGATGAGAAGGGGGTCCGGCTGACCGAGCACAGGGCCGCTGTCACTGCCTGGGCCGACCCGGTCGCGCTCTCCAGCGCCCTGGACGCGGTCATCGACAACGCCCTGAAGTTCACCCCGCAGGGCGAGGAGGTCACGGTCTCGGTCGCCTCGAACGGCGAGAGCTCCACCATCGTGATCACCGACGGTGGCCCGGGTCTGACCGATGAGGAACTGGCCCGTATCGGCGACCGCTTCTGGCGCAGCGGCCGCCACCAGAACGTCAAGGGCTCGGGCCTCGGGCTGTCCATCTCACGCGTCCTGCTGACCGCGGGCGGTGGCTCGATCGCATACGCCCACCACGAACCGCACGGTCTGCGGGTGACTGTCACCGTCCCGCGGACGTCCCCTACGGCTTGACCGAGCGGTAGTAGCGCTTTGCCCCTTCGTGCAGTGGCAGCGGGTCCGTGTAGACAGCGGTCCGCAGATCCACCAGCTGCGCCGGGTGCACGGTGTTGCCGATCCGGTCCCGGCTCTTGATCACCGTACGGGTGAAGCCCTCGGTCATCGCCGGATCCATCCGGTCGGTCGTGACCAGCAGATTCGCCACCGCCACCGTTGGCACGGGTACCCCGTTCTGCGCCTCCAGGTAGGCGTCGGCGGGCATCACGGCGGAGCGGTAGTAGCTGGTCGCGTCGCCGGTGGCGTGCAGCTTTTCGATGAGATCGGCCTCCAGCGGCACAAGCCGGATCTGGAAGCGATCGGACAGTTCCTCGACGGCCGCTGTGGGCAGGCCGCCCGACCAGAAGAACGCGTCGAGCTCGTGCGCCTCCAGCCGCCCCGGCACCGTGTCGATGCCGGCCGCGAGCGGTGTGATGTCCCGTTTCGGGTCGATTCCCGCGGCTTTCAGTAGCCGGTCGGCGATGAGCCGCACACCGGAACCCTCCTGCCCGATGCCCACCCGCTTGCCGCGCAGATCCCGCACCGACTCCACCGAGGAATCCCTGGGGACGACCAGTTGCACATAGTCGTCGTACAGCCGCGCGCATCCACGCAGCCGGTCGGCGCCGGGTTTCTTGTCCCGCTTGTACTTGGCGACCGCGTCGGCCGTGGCGAGGGTGAAGTCGGCTTCGCCGGCCGCCACCCGCGCGAGATTCTGCTGCGAGCCCTCGCTGGTCTTGAGATCTATGGTCACGTCCGGCAGATCGCGGGCGAGCGCCCCTTCCAGCAGTACGCCGTACCGCTGATAGACGCCGTTCTGCGATCCCGTGCTGAAGATCAGCGAACCGCTCGGCGACGAACTCCCGATCGGCAGCACCCACCACATCAGCAGCCCGAACAGGGCCAGTGCGACCGCCGAGCCCTGAAGGGCGCGGCGGCGGCTGACGCGGGATTGGGCCGGGAGCATGGCGCGATCCTGCCAGCTCACTCGTTGTAATGGCCAGGCCTTGCCGCACGAAAGGGCCACGAAGGGGCACGGAAGGGGCACAGAAGGGAGGGGCGGGGCGTCAGTGCGACCCCGTACCCTGGTTGGCGCGATGAGTGCGAAAACTTACGAGGTGCGCACCTACGGGTGCCAGATGAACGTCCACGACTCCGAGCGGCTGTCGGGCCTGCTGGAGGGCGCCGGTTATGTCCGCGCGCCCGAGGGTGCCGACGGTGACGCCGACGTCGTCGTCTTCAACACCTGCGCGGTCCGGGAGAACGCCGACAACAAGCTTTACGGCAATCTCGGCCGGCTCGCGCCGATGAAGACCAAGCGGCCCGGAATGCAGATCGCCGTCGGCGGCTGCCTGGCCCAGAAGGACCGCGACACCATCGTCTCGAGGGCGCCGTGGGTCGACGTCGTCTTCGGCACGCACAACATCGGCAAGCTGCCGGTGCTGCTGGAGCGCGCCCGTATCCAGGAAGAGGCGCAGGTCGAGATCGCGGAGTCGCTCGAGGCATTCCCCTCGACGCTGCCGACCCGCCGTGAGTCCGCGTACGCCGCGTGGGTGTCCATCTCGGTCGGCTGCAACAACACCTGCACCTTCTGTATCGTCCCGGCGCTGCGCGGCAAGGAGAAGGACCGCCGGCCCGGCGACATCCTGGCCGAGGTCGAGGCACTCGTCGCCGAGGGTGTCTGCGAGATCACGCTGCTCGGCCAGAACGTCAACGCATACGGCTCCGACATCGGCGACCGCGAGGCATTCAGCAAGCTCCTGCGCGCCTGCGGCAACGTCGAGGGCCTGGAGCGGGTCCGCTTCACCTCGCCGCACCCGCGGGACTTCACGGACGACGTGATCGCCGCGATGGCCCAGACGCCGAACGTCATGCCGCAGCTGCACATGCCGCTCCAGTCGGGCTCGGACCCGATCCTGAAGGCCATGCGCCGCTCCTACCGGCAGGAACGCTTCCTCGGGATCATCGAGAAGGTGCGCGCCGCGATTCCGCACGCCGCCATCTCCACCGACATCATCGTGGGCTTCCCCGGCGAGAGCGAGGAGGACTTCCAGCAGACCTTGCATGCGGTGCGCGAGGCCCGCTTCGCGAACGCGTTCACCTTCCAGTACTCCAAGCGCCCGGGCACCCCGGCGGCGGAGATGGACGGCCAGATCCCCAAGGAGGTCGTCCAGGAGCGCTATGTGCGCCTCGTCGCCCTCCAGGAGGAGATCTCCTGGGAGGAGAACAAGAAGCAGGTCGGCCGGACGCTGGAGGTCATGGTCGCCGAGGGCGAGGGCCGCAAGGACGGCGCCACGCACCGGTTGTCGGGGCGGGCCCCGGACAACCGTCTCGTCCACTTCACGAAGCCGGCAGAGGACGTGCGCCCGGGCGATGTGGTGACCGTCGAGATCACCTACGCCGCCCCGCACCACCTGCTGGCCGAGGGTGCCGCGAAGTCCGTACGACGCACCCGCGCCGGAGACGCGTGGGAGAAGCGCAATGCCGCCCAAGCCGCGAAGCCGGCCGGAGTGATGCTGGGACTGCCCAGAATCGGTGTGCCGGAGCCGCTGCCGGCGGCCGCGGCGCCGGGCTGTGGCTGCGACTGACGGACGGGCACCGCGGGGGGCACACGCACCCTGCCCCGGGCCCGGACCCGACCACTGACGACGGCCTGACCACGCATTAGGCTGGCGATCATGCTTGTCGCCGCCGCCGTGTGCCCCTGCCCGCCGCTGCTCGTGCCCGACGTCGCCGCGGGTGCCGCGCCCGAACTCGACGCGGCGCGCAGCGCTTGCGCCGACGCCCTCGGGGTGCTCGCCGCCGCCCGGCCCGATGTGCTGTTCGTGGTCGGCCCCGCCGAGCAGGACGGCCGCGGCCGTCACCTCGCGGGCGCGACCGGGTCCTTCCACGGCTTCGGTGTGGACGTCGACGTACGGCTCGGAGTGGGCGCGGACCAGGAGCGGTTGCTGCCGCCGTCCCTGGCAGTCGCCGCCTGGCTGCTCGGCCGCGCGCAGTGGGCGGATGCTCCGGTCGAGGGTCTCGGCGTCGGCGATTCTCTCGCCGGTGACCGCTGCCTGGCCGCCGGGCGGGAACTGGGCGCCCGGGCGGAGCGTGTCGCGCTGCTGGTGATGGGCGACGGCAGCGCGTGCCGCACGCTCAAGGCCCCTGGTTATCTGGACGAGCGGGCCGTCGACTTCGACCGGGAGGCGGCCCGGGCCCTGGATGCGGCCGATGTCGGTGCGCTCAAGGCGCTGGACGAGTCACTGGCGTACGAACTCAAGGTGGCGGGCCGGGCGCCCTGGCAGGTGCTCGCGGGAGCCGCCGAGGGGGCGGGCCTGGCCGGGCAACTGCTCTACGAGGACGCCCCGTACGGTGTCGGCTATTTCGTGGCCGCCTGGTCGTAGCCGATCCGGGACCGGCGGAACCGCGACCGTGGATCCTGTGCCGTCGCCGGATCGAGTGCCGGCGGGCCCACGACCGCGGAAAGCCGCGGAACGAGTTGTTCCGCGGCCTTCCGTCGGTGAATCTCAAGAAGCCGGCGGTGCGGTGCCGTCGTCCTTGTGGGCAACGCGGCCCAGGGCATCCTTGGCTTTGCCGGTGCCAGACTCGATCTTGCTGTGGTACTTGCCCTTGGTCTTTGCGTCGACCGTCTTCGCGGCCTTTTCCAGACCGTGCTCGATCTTGCCCTCGTGCTGATGCGCGAAGTCAGAGACCTTGTCCTTGGCCGGGGCGAGCTTGGCCTTCAACGTGTCCATGAAGCCCATGGGGCACCTTCCCTCGGGGACTATTTGCGGGCGCCCTCGCCGGCTTCGTTGTCCGCCGCCTCCTCGGCCGACTGCTGCTTCGGAATCTCCACGCCTTCGGCGGCCGCGGGTTCGGTGGCCTCGGCCTCTGCGGCTTCGGTGACCTCCTCCGCGGCGTTCTTCGACGCCTCGGCCTCGGAAGCGCGCTCAACAGGGGAGTCGGCCGTCAGAGTACTGGCGGCCGCCTCCTCGGTTGACGCCTCGGCAGTCGTCTTGGACTTACGACGAAACCGTGAAAAAACGCCCATATCTGCTCCATAGCCTACTCGTGCGGGCGAAGTTCCGCGTCGCCCGGAGCGTCCCATTGCGCCGTGCGGGGGCACCGGTCGAGAAACCGGCGTTCGGAACCTCGCAACAGGCAACGAACCCGCCCCTGTGTCGTCACTTCGCTCGTTCGGGGACACGTCCGCGAGTTTGCGAGACTGGGGCAGTGAGAAGCGCAGCTCCCGCCCCGCGGGTCATCGCAGTCGTCGGTCCCACCGCGGCCGGAAAGTCCGATCTGGGCGTCTTCCTCGCCCGGCGGTTGGGCGGCGAAGTCGTCAACGCCGACTCCATGCAGCTCTACCGAGGGATGGATATCGGTACCGCCAAGCTGACGACCGACGAGCGTGGAGGCATCCCGCACCAGCTGCTCGACATCTGGGACGTCACCGAGACCGCGAGCGTCGCCGAGTACCAGAAGCTGGCCAGAGCGGAGATCGACCGCCTTCTCGCCGAAGGCCGTACGCCCGTCCTCGTCGGCGGCTCCGGGCTGTACGTACGCGGCGCCATCGACGCACTCGAATTCCCCGGCACCGATCCAGCGATCCGCGCCCGCCTCGAGGAGGAGCTGACGGCGCGCGGCCCCGGCGCCCTGCATGCCCGGCTCGCCGCCGCCGACCCCGGCGCCGGCAAGGCGATCCTGCCCAGCAACGGCCGCCGCATCGTCCGGGCCCTCGAAGTCATCGAGATCACCGGTAAGCCCTTCACTGCCAACCTCCCCGGTCATGACGCCGTCTACGACACCGTTCAGATCGGCGTCGACGTCGGCCGCCCCGAGCTCGACGAACGCATCGCGCTGCGCGTGGACCGGATGTGGGAAGCGGGCCTCGTCGACGAAGTGCGCGCGCTGGAGGCGCAGGGTCTGCGCGAGGGGCGCACGGCATCGCGCGCACTCGGCTACCAGCAGGTCCTCACGGCGCTCGCGGGGGAGTGCACCGAACAGGAGGCGCGCGAGGAGACCGTGCGCGCCACCAAGCGCTTCGCGCGCCGCCAGGACTCATGGTTCCGCCGGGACCCGCGCGTGCACTGGCTGAGCGGCGCGTCCGAGCACCGGAGGGAACTTCCGCACCAAGCGCTGGCGTTGGTCGAACGAGCGGTTACAGCCTGATCACGTGATGGCATCGGGACGCTCCGCCCGCCATTTCGGCCCCCTGGAGCGTGCCATCATCGAGCATCGATCGACGTGGAGTCCGAGTTGGGAGGGCGCGTGGCGATGGAGGCCGGCCCTCGCGACAGAGAGCAGGAGAGGCGGGACGCAGCGGACAGCGCGCCCCGTCTGAGTCCCGACGGGCCCGACGAACAGGACCTGCTCGCGGTCGAGGTCGAGGTCGAACTGCGACCGCAGCGCAGGCTGCGGATCTGGCAGCTCGCCCCCATTGTGGCGCTCGCCGCGGTCGGCTCCCTGATGTTCGCTTTCCCGCTCGCCTTCGGCACCGGCGACGGCGGCGCGGTCGTCGCGATGCTGGGCCTGCTGATCAGCTGCTGCGCCGCGGGCTGGGGTGTCATGGCCGCGCGCCGCGTTGGCCACACCTGGCCGGGACTGCCGCCCCGCGGCTCCGGTGAGCGCGCCGACTGGCGAGTCATCGCCCTGTACGTCGGAGTGGGCGCGGTGCTCGTCGCGCTGGCCGTCTGGCGAGTGGCCCGGCTCCGCTGAGTGCCGGTCCAGTGACCAGGCTTCGCTGACTGTCGGCGAGCGGCCGGGCTCTGCCGAGTGCGGTTGAGCGCCCGGCACCGCCGAGTGTCCGAGGGCCCTCGTACGATGGACGGCGTGAGCACCTCGCAGACCGCACCGATCGCCTTCCTCAAGGGCCACGGGACCGAGAACGACTTCGTGATCGTCCCCGACCCGGACAACGCCGTCGACCTGCCCACCACTGCCGTCGCCAAGCTCTGCGACCGCCGGGCCGGCATCGGCGGCGACGGTCTGCTGCATGTCGTGCGGTCCGCCGACCACCCCGAGGCGCGGGCCATGGCCGACGAGGCCGAGTGGTTCATGGACTACCGCAACGCAGACGGATCGAACGCCGAGATGTGCGGCAATGGCGTGCGCGTCTTCGCCCGCTATCTTCAGCGCGCGGGCCTCGTCGAGGAGGGCGACCTCGCGGTGGCCACCCGCGGCGGCGTCAAGAAGGTGCACCTCGCCAAGGACGGTGACGTCACGGTCTCCATGGGCCGCGCGCGGTTCCCCGAGGAGGGCGTCATGGTCACCGTCGACGGCCGCAGCTGGCCCGCGCTGAACGTGAACATGGGCAATCCCCACGCGGTCGCCTTCGTCGAGGACCTGGATCACGCCGGGAACCTGCTCTCCGTGCCCCCCTTCAGCCCGGCGTCCGCATACCCGGATGGGGTGAACGTCGAGTTCGTCGTCGAACGCGGCGAGCGCCATGTCGCCATGCGCGTGCACGAGCGGGGCTCCGGTGAGACCCGCTCTTGCGGGACGGGAGCGTGCGCCGTGGCCGTCGCGGCGGCCCGCAGGGACGGCGCGGATCCTTCGGTCACCGGCGTCCCCGTCACGTACACCGTGGATCTGCCCGGCGGGCGTCTGGTGATCACGGAGCGGACGGACGGCGAGATCGAGATGACCGGCCCCGCCGTGATCGTCGCCGAGGGACACATCGATCCCGCCCTCCTGACCCAGGTCGTCCCGGTAAGTACCGAAACTGTGATCGCATAGAGCTTCGCTCGAATGGGTGATCCGTTTCACGCTGAGCGAGAGCCGGACTGCGCCACGTGGTGGGCTCGGTAGCATCAAGCACCGGCCCGGAGGGCATGCCTGTCCTTCCTACCGCCGGTCGAAGCTGCCGGAGGTGCCCCATGAGTGCAGAGGCCGCCAACCCTGGTGCCCACAGTCGCAGGCGTGGGCGTCCCAGGATCGACCTCCGCAGGCTGGGCCGTGCCGCGCTCCTCGGGCCCACAACCCGCGACCGGCTGCCCGACGCGATCGGGCACGTGGCCGAGGCGCATCGGGCACACCACCCGGAGGCCGACCTCGCCATCCTGCACAGGGCGTATGTCCTGGCCGAGTCCTCCCACCGCGGACAGTTCCGCAAGAGCGGCGAGGCCTACATCACGCATCCGCTCGCGGTGACGCTCATCCTCGCCGAACTAGGCGCGGAGACCACGACCTTGACGGCCTCACTCCTTCACGACACCGTCGAGGACACCGAGGTGACGCTCGATCAGGTACGGACGGAGTTCGGCGCCGAAGTCTGCTATCTCGTCGACGGCGTCACCAAACTGGAGAAGGTCGACTACGGCGCGGCAGCGGAGCCCGAAACCTTCCGCAAGATGCTCGTCGCCACCGGCAACGACGTCCGCGTGATGTCGATCAAACTCGCCGACCGCCTGCACAACATGCGCACCCTCGGCGTGATGCGCCCCGAGAAGCAGGTCCGCATCGCCAACGTCACCCGCGACGTGCTCATCCCCCTCGCCGAACGACTGGGTGTCCAGGCCCTCAAGACCGAGCTGGAGGACCTCGTCTTTGCGATCCTCCACCCCGAGGAGTACGAACGCACGCGTGCCCTCATCGCGGACAACGCGAGCGCCTGGGACGCCCTGGACGCCATCGCCGAGAAGTTCAGGGCAGTGCTGCGGGACGCCCGCATCGCGGCCGAAGTCCATATCAGGCCGCGCCACTTCGTCTCCGTGCACCGTTCGCGGCTCAAGCGCGGCGAGCTGCGCGGCACCGACTTCGGACGGCTGCTCGTGCTGGTCGGCGAGGACGCCGACTGCTATGGCGTGCTGGGCGAGCTGCACACCTGCTTCACCCCGGTGATCTCGGAGTTCAAGGACTTCATCGCCGCCCCCAAGTTCAACCTGTACCAGTCGCTGCACACCGCCGTCGCGGGGCCGGACGGCGCGGTCGCCGAAGTCCTCATCCGTACGCACCAGATGCACAAGGTCGCCGAAGCCGGAGTGATCGCCCTCGGCAATCCGTATGTGCCCCCGGAAGGTGCAGCGGGGCCAGAGCCGGCCGACGGCGAGCGCGCCGACCCCACAAGGCCTGGCTGGCTCTCCCGTCTCCTGGACTGGCAGCAGTCCACTCCCGACCCCGATACCTTCTGGACCTCCCTGCGCGCGGAACTGGCGCAGGACCGCGAGATCACCGTCTTCCGTGCCGACGGAGGCGCGCTCGGTCTGCCGGCCGGTGCGAGCTGTGTGGACGCCGCCTACGCGCAGTACGGCGAGGAGGCGCACGCCTGCATCGGCGCGCGCGTCAACGGCCGTCTGGCGACGCTCAGTACGGTGCTGAGCGACGGCGACACGGTGCATCTCCTGCTCGCTCAGGACGTCCAGGACACCGCTTCCGGACCGTCGCCCGACTGGCTCGACCATGCCCGCACGCCCGCCGCGCGCATCGCCATCACCACCTGGCTCACAGCACATCCGGAGGGCACGAACGTCGCGGCGGCCGCGCCCCGCAGACCCGCGCCCCTCACCGCCGACCGGCGCGCAGCCGCGAACGCCGTCGTCGACCTGCCGGACGCGACCGTGCGCCTCGCCGGCTGCTGTACGCCGGTGCCGCCCGACTCCGTCACCGGGTTCGCGGTACGCGGCGGCACCGTGACGGTCCACCGCGAGGAGTGCCCCGCCGTCGCCCGTATGAAGTCACTCGACCGCGAGCCCATCCCGGTGCGCTGGGGGGACGCCGCGGAGTGCCGAGTCACCCTGATCGCCGAATCCTTCGGCCGGCCGCGGCTGCTCGCCGACCTCACCGAGGCCATCGCCGTCGAGGGTGCCGCGATCGTGTCGGCGACCGTCGAGCCGCCGAGCCAGCAGCGCGTACGGCACACGTACACCCTTCAACTCCCGGACGCGGCAGGCCTTCCCGCCCTGATGCGCGCCATGCGCGATGTGCCGGGGGTGTACGACGTGAGCCGCGCCCAGCATCCGGCGGCCACCGCCTGACCTCGTTCGGGTGGGAACGGCGCGCGCCGTCACGGTCATCGCCGGGCGCGCTGATAGCCGTAGGGCATGCTGCTCACCTCTCGGCGCCTGCGTGCCGCCCTGCTGGCCGCCGCCTCGGCCACCCTCGTCGCCGCGACCCTGCCACCGGCCGCACCGCTCGGCATCGGCGACTCCCTCTTCCCGCACCTGGGCAATCCCGGCTACGACGTCCTCGCCTACGACATCGCCTTCACCTATCACGGCAGCAACACCAAGCCACTGGACGCCGTCACCAAGATCGAAGCCAGGGCGGCCCGGCGGCTGGAGCGCATCAACCTCGACTTCTCGCACGGCACCGTCCGTACGGTCCAGGTGAATGGCCGTCCCGCCGAGTTCACGACAGCCGGAGAGGATCTGGTCGTGGAGCCGGCCGCCGACGTCGAGCCGGGCTCGCGGATGCACATCACGGTGACCCACACGAGCGACCCGAACGGCCCGGCGAACGCGGGTGGCTGGGTGCGCACCGGCGACGGGCTGGCGATGGCGAACCAGGCCGACGCCGCGCACCGGGTCTTCCCGTGCAACGACCACCCCTCCGACAAGGCGTACTTCACCTTCCGGATCACTGCCCCCTCGGAGCTCACGGCGGTGGCCAACGGCGTCCGGACGGTGAAGGTCTGGACGGGCCCCACCACGACATGGGCGTACCGGACCAAGCACCCCATGGCCACCGAGCTCGCGCAGGTGTCGATCGGCCGCTCGGCCGTCCTCAAGCGCCAGGGGCCGGGCGGACTGGTCGTGCGCGACGTGGTGCCGGCCGCGGACCGCGAGGAGCTGGAACCCTGGCTGATGAAGACGCCCGAGCACCTGGAGTGGATGGAGAAGAAGGTCGGCCGCTACCCCTTCGAGACGTACGGAGTGCTGGTCGCCGACGCCGCCACGGGATTCGAGCTGGAGACGCAGACGCTTTCGCTGTTCGAGCGCTCGCTCTTCACCGGCGGCGAATTTCCCGAGTGGTACGTCGACGCGGTGATGGTGCACGAGCTGGCACATCAGTGGTTCGGTAACAGCGTCTCGCCCGGCACCTGGTCCGATCTGTGGCTGAACGAAGGACATGCCACCTGGTACGAGGCGACGTACGCCGAGGAGAAGTCGCAAAAACCGCTGGAGACGCGGATGCGCGAGGCATACAAGCGGTCCGACCAGTGGCGGGCGGACGCCGGGCCGCCCGCGGCGCCCAAGCCGCCGACGCCGGGGGAGAAGATCAGCCTCTTCCGGCCGGTGGTGTACGACGGCAGCGCGCTGGCCCTGTACGCGCTGCGGCAGACCATCGGGACGGACGCCTTCGCACAGCTCGAGCGGACCTGGGTGAGGGAACACCGCGACGGTACGGCGACGACCGCGGACTTCACCGCGCTGGCCTCGCGGATCGCGGGGCGTGACCTGACGGCGTTCTTCGCGCAGTGGCTGTACGCGGACCGGACGCCGCCGATGCCCGGGCACCCGGACTGGCGGAGCACCGCTCCCACGGCCCGCGAGGAGAGCTGAAGGCCCCGCGCAACCCGCTGAAACTGGGGTGACGGCCTTGGCAGGACCGTGCGACCATCAACGGGTCGGCGGCGCTGGCGGGGCCGGAACCCCTTCGGGGAATCATTCGGGGCCGTTACGCGTTGTGACTGACGTACCGGAGTTCGCTCCGGAACCTTCAGCCGTTTTCAGCGGTTCCCAATCGACGTAAGGATCCAATGACCTCCTCTTCATCCCCTTCCCAGGACGAGCAGAGCTTCGCGGAGACGCGCACCGAGAGCCTCCGGGCCGCCGATGCCCTGATGGAAGAGGACGTCGCCTGGAGCCACGAGATCGACACAGAGCGGGACGGCGATCAGTTCGACCGCTCGGAGCGCGCCGCGCTGCGGCGTGTGGCGGGGCTCTCCACCGAGCTCGAGGACGTCACCGAGGTCGAGTACCGGCAGCTGCGCCTCGAGCGTGTGGTGCTGGTCGGCGTATGGACCTCAGGGACGGTGCAGGACTCGGAGAATTCCCTCGCGGAGCTGGCGGCCCTCGCCGAGACGGCGGGCGCGCTGGTGCTTGACGGCGTCATCCAGCGCCGTGACAAGCCGGACCCGGCCACCTTCATCGGCTCGGGCAAGGCTCGGGAACTGCGCGACATCGTGCTCGAAACCGGCGCCGACACCGTCGTCTGCGACGGTGAGCTCGGCCCCGGCCAGCTCATCGCACTCGAAGACGTCGTCAAGGTGAAGGTGGTCGACCGGACCGCCCTGATCCTCGACATCTTCGCCCAGCACGCCAAGTCCCGAGAGGGCAAGGCACAGGTCGCGCTCGCGCAGATGCAGTACATGCTGCCGCGGCTGCGCGGCTGGGGTCAGTCGCTGTCCCGGCAGATGGGTGGCGGCGGCGGTGGCGGCATGGCCACCCGTGGCCCCGGTGAGACCAAGATCGAGACGGACCGGCGCCGGATCCGCGAGAAGATGGCGAAGATGCGCCGGGAGATCGCGGAGATGAAGACCGGCCGCGAGATCAAGCGTCAGGAGCGCCGGCGCAACAAGGTGCCTTCGGTCGCGATCGCCGGATACACCAACGCGGGAAAGTCGTCGCTGCTCAACCGCCTCACGGGCGCCGGCGTCCTGGTGGAGAACGCGCTGTTCGCCACCCTGGACCCGACCGTCCGCCGGGCCGAGACGCCGAGCGGCAGGCTCTACACCCTCGCCGACACCGTCGGGTTCGTACGGCATCTGCCGCACCACCTCGTCGAGGCGTTCCGCTCCACCATGGAAGAGGTCGGAGAATCCGATCTGATCCTGCATGTGGTGGACGGATCGCACCCGGCGCCGGAGGAGCAGCTGGCCGCCGTGCGCGAGGTGATCCGCGATGTCGGCGCGCTGGACGTGCCCGAGATCGTGGTGATCAACAAGGCGGACGCGGCCGATCCGCTCGTACTGCAGCGGCTGCTGCGCATCGAGCGGCACGCGATCGCGGTATCGGCGCGGACCGGCAAGGGCATCGATGAGCTGCTCGCGCTGATCGACGTCGAACTGCCGCGGCCCGAGGTCGAGATCGAGGTCCTCGTGCCCTACACCCACGGCGGTCTGGTCTCGCGGGTGCATGCCGAGGGCGAGGTTCTCTCCGAGGAGCACACCACCGAGGGCACGCTGCTCAAGGCGCGGGTGCACGAGGAGCTGGCCGCGGCGCTGGCGCCGTATGTACCGGCGACTCGCTGATCGCGCGCAGATCCGGTTCAACTGAACAAGATGGAAGGCCCGTCCCCCTGGAAAGCACCGCGGGGGGTACGGGCCTTTCGCCTTGTGGCTCGGCCCGCTGACTACCGGCCCGCGAACTTGTCGCTCATCGTCGTGTAGATCTGCTGCGCGCCCTCGCCCAGGCGCGGACCCGCCAGCCAGCCCGAAGTGACGGGGCCGATCGAGGTGTTGGAGACCAGCGCCAGCTTGCCGCCAGGCTGCTCGGCGAACCAGCCGCCACCGGATGAACCACCGGTCATGGTGCAGCCGATGCGCCACATCGTCGGCGTACCGGGTGCGATCGAGAGACGGCCGGGACGGTCGACGCACTTGTGCATGATCGCGCCGTTGTACGGCGGAGCGGCCGGGTAGCCCCAGGCGCCCATCGCGCTGATGCTCTTGGCCTCGGGCGCGTCGAAGTTGACGTCGAGGGCGACGCCCACCATCTCCTCCAGCGACTTGGTGCCCTTCTCCGGCTTCACATGCATCACGGCGTAGTCGTACGGAGCACCCGTGCCGCCGGTCGGGCCGCCCTGGGTGATCCACTCACCGGCGGTCGAGACCCAGTCGGCCCAGTACACGCCGTACGGGGCGATCTCCTGCGGCTGCGCGTTCTCCAGCGCGGCCGGGGACTTGCCCTTGTCGTTGTAGGCAGGGACGAAGGCGATGTTGCGGTACCAGCCGCCCGCCCGGCCCGAGTGGACGCAGTGGCCCGCGGTCCACACCATGTTGGACTTGCCCGGGTTCTTCGGGTCCTTGACGACCGTGGCCGAGCAGACCATCGAGCCCTCGGGGGAGTCGAAGAAGACCTTGCCGACCGGAGCGGCGTTCTGGTGGTACGGCTTCTTCTCCTCCTGGGCCCGGACCGGACGCGGCTCCGGGTCGGTGACGTTCTGGTCGCCTGAGATGTCGCCGGCCGCGAGCGTCTTCGTCGGCGCCTTGGCCGTCGTCATCCGCTCGGGCTTCCACAGGCCCTCGATCACCGGGTTGACGAAGTCCTTGGCCTCACGAAGCCACTTGTCCTTCTCCCAGTTCTTCCATTCGCCGTTCTTCCACTTGTCGAGGTCCACACCGTGCTTCTCGAGCTTGTCGGCCACGTCCGCGGGAATGCCGGCGCCCCCATCGCCCGCGGCAGGGCTGGAAGAAGCGGGCTTGTCGGCGGCCTTGTCCTCGCTCGGACCGCAGGCGGTGGCCGTCAGGGCGAGGGCCGCGGCCAGGCAGGTGGCAGGCAGCAATGGGCGTATGGATCGCATGAAACGATTCCCCCTGAAGTGCAACGACTTATGTCATGAACGCGTCACGCGGAACTCGGCCTTCCGGGGCCGCTCCTACTACGGCGTGAACCTATGTCCGTGCGTGGTCACCGAGTTGAGACAGGGCTTCACATGCACGGAGTCTCCACGAGGGGGGAAGGTGTGGGGCCTGCGGCCGACCGGCCTCAGGCCCCACCTTTCGTAAGCCACGTGGACTTGCCGGTGACTACCGGCCCGCGAACTTCTTGCTGACCGCGTCGTAGATGCCCTTGGCCTCGTCGCCCAGGCGCGGACCCGCCAGCCAGCCGGCTGTGACCGGGCCGATGGAGGTGTTCGACACCAGCGCCGGCTTGCCGTCCTGGCCCTTGGCGACCCAGCCGCCGCCGGAGGAACCGCCGGTCATGGTGCAGCCGATCCGGTACATCGTCGGCTCGTTGGCCTTGATGGACAGCCGGCCCGGCTTGTCCGAGCACTGGAAGAGCTTCTGGCCGTCGAACGGCGGCGCCGCCGGGTAGCCGGTGGCGGTCATGTTGTCGATCTTCGGAACGGCCGGCGCTTTGAAGTCCACAGGGAGCGCCGAACCGACCGTCTCCTCCAGCGACTTGCCCGTGCTGCCCTTCTCCGGGGTGACGTGGATCACGGCGAAGTCGAACGGAGCGCCCTGGCCGCCCGTCGCGGCGCCCTGGGAGATCCACTGCTCGGAGGTCTGGGCCCAGTCGCCCCACCACACGCCGTAAGGAGCGATTTCCTCCTTCGGCGCCTTCTCGAGCTCGGAGGTGGGCTTGGCACTGTCGTTGTACGACGGGACGAAGGCGATGTTGCGGTACCAGCCGCCGTTCTTGCCCGCGTGCACACAGTGGCCCGCCGTCCACACCATGTTGGACTTGCCGGGGTGGGCCGGGTCCTTCACGACGGTCGCGGAGCACACCATCGACCCCTCCGGGCCGTCGAAGAGGACCTTCCCCGCCTCGGCGGCGTTGGAGTGGTACGGAGCGTTCACGGCCTGCGCCTTGACCCGCGCGGGAGTCGGGTCCGTGACACCTTCGTCGCCCGAGATGTCGTTGTCGACGGGCTTCTCCGGCGGCTTCTTGGCATCGCGCATCCGGTCCGGGTCCCAGAGGTCCTCGATGATCGGGTTGACGAAGTCCTGGGCCTCACGCAGCCACGTGTCCCTGTCCCAGTTCTTCCACTCGCCGTTCTTCCACTTGTCCAGGTCGATCCCGTGCTCCTTGAGCCGGTCCTTGAGATCGTCCGGGATGGTGATTTTCTCGTCGGCGGACTGGCTGGCGGTCGCGCTCGGCTTGTCGCCCGCGTTGTCCTCGCTCGGACCGCAGGCGGTGGCAGCCAGCGCGAGCACGGCGGCGATGGAAGCCGCGGCCAGCGTCGGGCGAATGGGTCGCATGTCGTGATCCCCCTGGGACTTCGGTACTTCTGCGCTGTCTGATCTTGTTCGAACTGCCGGAACTGCCGGAACTCTACAGAGGCGTTGCTCGCCAAAATGCCGCTGTGCCCGGGCCGGAGTTCGGCCCCCACTATGCCGGTGCCGATGGGGACGGCGCGCACCAGGTCCGCGGTTCCCTCGCCGCAAGGATCTTCCGATTGCCCGTGATCCCCGGCTTCCGGCGTCGTTGGTACGTACGGGGTACACACGGTCAGCGTTCAGCCGCGCCCGGCGGCGCACGAACGTGCCACCGATGTGCAACGCAACTGTGACGCGGGAGGACCAACAGCCGTGGCCGTGACCGAACCTGCTCCGGCGCTGCCCGCCGCGCACGAGGGGATTCTGCGCCGCCAGTCGCTCCGCGAGTCCGCGGCCCGTACCTATGCGCGCTCGCTGCCCATCGTTCCCGTACGGGCCAGGGGGCTGACGATCGAGGGTGCGGACGGCAGGCGCTATCTCGACTGCCTCTCCGGGGCGGGGACCCTGGCGCTCGGGCACAACCACCCCGTAGTGCTGGAAGCGATCAAGAAGGTCATCGACTCGGGGGCGCCGCTGCACGTCCTCGACCTCGCGACCCCGGTCAAGGACGCTTTCACCACAGAGCTGTTCGCCACGCTGCCGCAGGAGTTCGCCGACGACGCACGGATCCAGTTCTGCGGGCCCGCCGGCACCGACGCGGTCGAGGCGGCCCTCAAACTCGTCCGCACGGCCACCGGCCGAAGCGGCCTGCTTTCGTTCACCGGTGCGTACCACGGGATGACGGCCGGCGCTCTCGACGCCTCGGGCGGCGCCGGCGATGTACGCGTGACCCGGCTGCCCTTCCCGCAGAACTACCGCTGCCCCTTCGGGATCGGCGGCGAGCGCGGCGCCGAACTCGGCGCCCGCTGGACCGAGAACCTTCTCGACGACCCCAAGGGCGGGGTGCCGACGCCGGCCGGGATGATCCTGGAACCGGTGCAGGGGGAGGGCGGAGTGATCCCCGCTCCCGACGCATGGTTGCGCAGGATGCGAGAGATCACCGCGGCCCGCTCCATCCCGCTGATCGCCGACGAGGTCCAGACCGGAGTCGGGCGGACCGGCACCTTCTGGGCGGTCGAGCACAGCGGAATCGTGCCCGATGTGATGGTGCTCTCCAAGGCGATCGGCGGCTCCCTTCCGCTTGCCGTGGTCGTCTACCGGTCCGAACTCGACGCTTGGCAGCCCGGTGCCCATGCGGGCACCTTCCGCGGCAACCAGCTCGCCATGGCAGCGGGCGCGGCCACCCTCGCGTTCGTAAGGGAGAACCGGCTCGCCGACCGCGCCGCGACCCTCGGCGCGCGCATGATGGGCCGCCTCCAGGCGCTGGCCGCTGCCCATTCCTGCATTGGGGACGTCCGCGGCCGTGGCCTGATGATCGGGATCGAACTCGTCGACGAGGAAGCCGCATCCCCCGACGCCCTCGTCCCGCCGCCCGCCCCCGCCCTCGCCGCTGCGGTACAGCAGGAGTGTCTGGACCGCGGGCTCATTGTCGAACTCGGCGGACGCCACTCCGGCGTAGTGCGGCTGCTCCCTCCTCTCACGCTCACCGACGAACAGGCTGTGGCAGTGCTCGACCGCTTTGCCGATGCGCTGGCCGCCGCCGAGCGTTCCCCGCAACGCCGTACCGACAGCGGGCAGTCCTACTGACCCGTACAAATCACAAGGAAGCTCCGTGAACCCCAACCCCGCACCCGATGCGCCCGAGGCCGACGGCCGTCCCACCGCCCAGCACCAAGCAAAGGGCCAAGTGCGCGGCCCCCTCACGATCGAGCCGGCGACAGTGCCGCGCCAGCAGGCGGGGGACCACGGTGAACAGCACACCCTCACCGTGGGTCCGCCCGCAGGCGCGAGGGCCGACGAGCTCCTCGACCACCCGGATCCATATCGCGCCGCGGACGCGGCGGCCGTCGAGAATCTGCTCCGCTGCTGGGTGCGGGAGAACAACCTCGACAAGCCCGAGGGACACACTCTGCGCATCCCGCTGCACGCCAGCGGCAGCGCGCTGCTCATCCCCGTCCGCTACTGGTCGGCCAGTGGATGGCACCGCTTCGGCCTCCCCGCCCTTGAAGGAGGGCTGCGCGATTCGCCTGGCGCCGACGCCGTCACCGTCGCGGCCCTCCTCGGCCGGGAAGCGGGCCAGAGCGAAGGAGCCGACCTGGTCGGCCGGGTCGCCGACTCCGTACGGCGCACCGCCGACTTCATCACCGACCGGCGCGCCCGCCCCGCCCCCGACCCCGAGGCGGACCTCTTTCTCACCGCCGAGCAGTCGCTCCTGCTCGGCCACCCGCTGCACCCGACACCCAAAAGCCGCGAAGGACTGTCCGAGGCCGAAGTCCGGCTCTACTCACCGGAGTTGCGAGGCTCCTTTCCAGCGCACTGGATGGCCGTGGACCGGACCGTCCTGGCCACCGAATCGGCCTGGACCGAACACGGCCGCACCCTGCCGGCCGAGCAACTCATCACGCGCCTCTGCGGGGACATCCAACTCCCCGACAACTCCGTTCCGTTGCCGCTGCACCCCTGGCAGGCTCGTGAACTGAAGCACCGCCCCGCCGTCGTCGCTCTCCTCGACGCCGGTCTCCTGCATGACCTCGGTCCTCACGGAGACCCCTGGCACCCCACCTCTTCGGTCCGCACCGTGCACCGTCCAGGCGCGCCGGCCATGCTCAAGCTCTCCCTCGGCGTACGCATCACCAACTCCCGCCGTGAGAACCTTCGCAAAGAACTTCACCGCGGCGTCGAGGTCCACCGCCTCCTCCGCACCGGCCTCGCCGAGCAGTGGCGGGCAGCCCACCGCGGCTTCGACATCGTGCGGGACCCCGCGTGGCTCGCCGTCGACACCACTGAGGGCGAGCCGGTTCCCGGACTCGACGTCGTGCTGCGCCACAACCCGTTCGGCTTCGGCGACGACGCCGTCTGCATCGCCGGACTGACGGCGCCCCGCCCCTGGCCGGGCCGTGCCGGGATGCACTCGCGCCTCGCGGACGTGGTGGGCCGACTCGCCGCCCGCACGGGCCGGCCCACCGGTGCCGTCGCCGCCGAGTGGTTCCTGCGCTACCTCGATCACGTCGTACGCCCGGTGCTCTGGCTGGACGCCACAGCGGGCATCGCCCTCGAAGCCCATCAGCAGAACACCCTGGTGATCCTCGACCCCGACGGCTGGCCCGTCGGCGGCCGCTACCGCGACAACCAGGGCTACTACTTCCGCGAATCCCGCCGCGCCGACCTGGAACGGCGCCTTCCCGGCATCGGCTCCGCAAGCGACACCTTCGTCTCCGACGACGTCACCGACGAGCGCTTCGCCTACTACCTAGGCATCAATAATGTCTTCGGCCTGATCGGAGCGTTCGGCGCCCAGCAGCTCGCCGACGAGCACGTACTCATCGCCGCTTTCCGGCGATTCCTCTCGGCGACCGCCGGCCTCGGCTCGCCACTGCCCGCGCAGCTCCTCGACGCCCCCACGCTTCGGTCCAAGGCCAATCTGCTCACCCGGCTCCGCGGCCTCGACGAGCTCATCGGCCCGGTCGACACCCAGTCCGTCTACGTCACGATCACCAACCCCCTTCATCCCTGAGGCAACACAACCCGACCGAACTGCGAGAGGAGAGCCCCGCTGTGACTCCCACCGATGCGAGCACCGACACCGGAGCCGGTCCCACCCCCCAACTCGGCGGGGGCGTCGAGGACACGCTGGATCTGCGGCTCCCCGAGGAGCTCCTCGCGCTGTTCGGGGGGGACGAGCAGTCCGGTGACCCCGGGGAGGGGGACACCAGTGGCAGCGGCTATCTGCTGGACAACCCCGCCGACTGGGGCTCCGCCACCACCTCCGCCGGGGCTTTCCATCTCGTCCCCGTACGCATCGAACGCGATCTGGCACTGATCAGCCGCTGGATGAACGACCCGGCAGTGGCCGCTTTCTGGGAACTGGCGGGACCCGACTCCGTCACCGCCTCCCATCTGCGCGCCCAGCTCGACGGCGACGGACGCAGCATCCCCTGCCTCGGCGTGCTCAGCGGCATCCCCATGAGCTACTTCGAGATCTACCGCGCCGATCTCGACCCCCTGGCGCGGCACTACCCGGGCCGTCCCCACGACACTGGTATCCACCTCCTGATCGGGGGGGTCCCCGATCGCGGCCGCGGTGTCGGTTCGACCCTTCTCAGAGCCGTCGCCGATCTCGTACTCGACAATCGGCCCCGATGCGCACGCGTCATCGCCGAACCCGACCTGCGCAACACCCCCTCCGTCTCCGCCTTCCTGAGCGCCGGCTTCCGCTTCTCCGCCGAAGTCGACCTCCCCGACAAACGAGCCGCCCTCATGGTCCGCGATCGCGCGCTTCGCAACCTGCTGTGAACGACTCACTTACACCGCTCGACCCGCATCGGTTCCACTCGAGGAGTCCACGTGCCGAAGTCCCCTGCCACCCTTGACTCCGAACAGTCGCCCTCCGTCCTCTCCACCCCGCCCGGGCTCAACCCACAGGCCTGGGACCGTGCGGCCGTGCGGCTCCTTGCCAAGATGCTCGGCGAGTTCGCCTACGAAGAGATCATCGAGCCGGTCCCGGTCGGGCCCCGAGAGGCGGACCCGCTCCGAGCCGGCATTCCGGCCACAGCTCCGGCTGCCCAACGGACCCCCCGGGCGGCCGCAGAACCGCTCCCGCCCACAGTCCCGGGCCCACCCACGGACGCCGGCTGTGGCGGCGAGCAGTACAGCCTCACGCTCGACGACGGCAGCAACCTGACTTTCCTGGCCCGGCGCGGAGCGTACGGAAGCTGGCGCGTCGATCCGGACTCCATCGACCACCAGGGCCGGGCCTTCACCGACCCTCTCGCCTTCCTCGCCCGCGCCCGCCGTCTCCTGGACCTCGATGGCGCCACCCTGGGCCACCTCGTCCGTGAGCTGACCGCCACCCTTGTCGCGGACACCGGACTCGGTCACCACTCGCCTTTCGCGCACGAACTCGCCGACCTCGGCTATGCCGAACTCGAAGGCCACCAGACCGGCCACCCGTGGCTCGTGCTCAACAAGGGCCGCATCGGGTTCTCCGCCACGGACACCGCCCGCTGGTCGCCCGAGGCCCGCAGGCCCGCCCGGCTTCCGTGGATCGCGGTCAGCCGCACCCTCGCCGCCTACCGAGGAGTCCCCGGACTCGCCGGACCCGACGACCTGTACGCCCGTGAACTCGACGGTCCCGTCCGCGACTCCTTCGCCGCCGCGCTGCGCGCCAGGGACCTCGACCCCGACACGTACCTCTTGCTCCCCGTACACCCCTGGCAGTGGGACGAAGTGCTTCTGCCGCTCTTCGCGCCCGCTGTCGCGCGGGGCGAGATCGTCCCGCTCCCCACGGACGGTGATCTAAGGCTGCCGCAGCAGTCCATCCGTACCTTCGTCAACGTGGACCGCGCCGACCGGCACACAGTGAAACTGCCGCTGTCCATCCTCAACACCCTTGTCTGGCGCGGTCTCCCCACCGAACGCACACTCGCCGCTCCCGCCGTCACTTCCTGGGTGCACGGCCTGCGCGACGCGGACCCCTTTCTGCGCGACGAATGCGGCGTGATCCTCCTCGGGGAAGTCGCATCCGTCACCGTCGAGCACCCCCTCTACGACCACCTCCCCGAGGTGCCGTACCAGTACAAAGAACTCCTCGGCGCGATCTGGCGCGAGCCGCTGGAGCCCCGCCTCGCCCCTGGCGAGCGGGCCCGCACCCTTGCCTCTCTGCTGCACGTCGACCCCCAGGGCCGCGCTTTCACCGCCGAGCTGGTCGCACGATCCTCACTCGCCCCCGCCGTCTGGCTCCAGCGGCTCTTCTCCGCGTTGCTGCCGCCGCTGCTGCGCTTCCTCTACCGCTACGGCACCGTCTTCTCCCCGCACGGCGAGAACGCCATCGTCGTCTTCGACGACCAGAACGTCCCGGTACGCCTGGCGATCAAGGACTTCGTCGACGATGTGAACATCAGCGCCCAGCCGCTGCCCGAGCACGACTCGATGCCTGACGAGGTACGAAAGACCCTCCTTACCGAGGAGCCCGCCTTCCTCACACAATTCATCCACTCGGGGCTCTTCGTCGGCGTCTTCCGCTTCCTCGCACCCCTGTGCCAGGAGCAACTGGGCGTCCCGGAGGAGCAGTTCTTCTCGCTCGTACGGGCGGAGATTCTGCGGCATCAGGCCCGTTTCCCGGAGCTCAAAGAACGCTACGAGACGTTCGACCTGCTCACAGCGCGTATCGAGCGCCTCTGCCTGAACCGCAACCGGCTGCATCTCGACGGCTACCGCGACCGCCCTGACCGCCCCCACGCCGCCGTCCACGGCACGGTCCCCAACCCGCTGAGCGCCTACTGATGAGACGAGGTGTGATCGCGTTGTCAGTGGTGCCCCGTAGGCTGGTCGGGCTATGACGAAGCCATCCCTCCCCGAGCTACTGCACGCCGCCGTCACCGCCGTCGGCGGGGTGGAACGGCCTGGCCAGGTCACCATGGCCGAGGCCGTGGCCGAGGCAGTCGACGACAATTCCCACCTGCTCGTCCAGGCCGGCACCGGCACCGGAAAGTCGCTCGGCTATCTGGTGCCCGCCCTGGCCCACGGGGAGAGGGTCGTCGTGGCGACGGCCACCCTGGCTCTTCAGCGACAGCTCGTGGAGCGTGATCTTCCGCGTACGGTCGATGCGCTGCACCCGCTGCTGCGGCGCCGGCCGGAGTTCGCGATGCTCAAGGGGCGTTCCAACTACCTCTGTCTGCACCGCCTGCGCGAGGGTGTGCCGCAGGAGGAGGAAGACGGCCTCTTCGACCAGTTCGAGGCCGCCGCGCCCACCAGCAAGCTCGGTCAGGATCTGCTGCGGATGCGCGACTGGTCGGACGAGACCGAGACCGGAGATCGCGACGACCTCACGCCCGGAGTCTCCGACCGGGCCTGGGCGCAGGTTTCCGTCTCTTCCCGGGAGTGCCTCGGGGCCACGAAATGCGCGTACGGTGCCGAATGCTTCGCAGAGGCGGCCCGTGAGCGCGCGAAGCTCGCGGATGTCGTCGTCACCAACCACGCGCTTCTCGCGATCGACGCGATCGAGGGCGCCCCGGTGCTTCCGCAGCACGAGGTGCTGATCGTCGACGAGGCGCATGAGCTGGTCTCCCGGGTCACCGGCGTTGCCACCGGCGAGCTCACCCCCGGCCAGGTCAACCGTGCCGTGCGCCGCGCCGCCAAGCTGGTCAACGAGAAGGCCGCAGATGCTCTCCAGACCGCCTCCGAGACCTTTGAGCGGCTGATGGAGCTCGCCCTTCCCGGCCGCCTCGAAGAAATCCCCGAGGATCTCGGATACGCGCTGATGGCACTGCGCGACGCCGCTCGCACGGTCATCTCCGCCCTCGGCAGCACTCGCGACAAGTCCGTCCAGGACGAGGACTCCGTCCGCAAGCAGGCCCTGGCCGCCGTCGAGAGCATCCACGATGTCGCCGAGCGCATCACCCAGGGGTCCGAGTACGACGTCGTCTGGTACGAGCGCCACGACCGCTTCGGCGCGTCACTGCGGGTGGCCCCGCTCTCCGTATCCGGTCTGCTGCGCGAGAAGCTCTTCGCCGAGCGCTCGGTGGTGCTGACCTCCGCCACGCTCAAGCTCGGCGGTGACTTCAACGGGGTGGGTGCTTCCCTCGGTCTGGCCCCCGAGGGCACCGCAAGCGAAGACGTTCCGCAGTGGAAGGGGCTCGACGTCGGCTCGCCCTTCGACTATCCGAAGCAAGGCATCCTCTATGTCGCCCGCCATCTGGCGACACCCGGCCGTGAAGGCTCCCGCGGCGACATGATGGACGAGCTCGCCGATCTGGTGGAGGCGGCCGGTGGCCGCACGCTGGGCCTCTTCTCCTCCATGCGAGCCGCCCAGGCGGCGGCCGAGGAGCTGCGCGGCAGGCTCGACAAGCCGATCCTGCTCCAGGGCGAGGAAACGCTGGGGGAGCTGATCAAGTCCTTCGCCGCCGACCCGGAGACCTGTCTGTTCGGCACGCTCTCGCTCTGGCAGGGCGTCGATGTGCCGGGAGCCAGCTGCCAGTTGGTGGTGATGGACCGGATTCCGTTCCCGCGCCCCGACGACCCGCTGATGAGCGCCCGCCAGAAGGCAGTGGAGGAGGCCGGCGGCAATGGATTCATGGCTGTCGCCGCGACCCATGCCGCCCTGCTGATGGCCCAGGGCGCGGGGCGTCTCGTGCGGGCCATGGGTGACCGCGGCGTCGTCGCGGTGCTCGATCCGCGGCTGGCGAACGCCCGCTACGGCAGCTATCTGCGCGCCTCGCTGCCCGACTTCTGGTACACCACGGACCGCAACCAAGTGCGTCGCTCGCTGGCCGCGATCGACGCCGTGGCCAAGGCGGACGGTAAGTAGGCAGGACGGAAAGTCTGCCCGGACGGACGGCAGTCCGGGCAGAGCAGGGCCCCGGGACCGGCGCAGTGGGTCCCGGGGCCCGGTCAGAGCCGGCGGGTGGGTCACACCCGCCGGAGCACCGCCACCACCTTGCCGAGGATGGTGGCCTCGTCGCCCGGAATGGGCTGGTAAGCCGCGTTGTGCGGGAGCAGCCACACATGGCCGCTCTCCCGCTTGAAACGCTTCACCGTGGCCTCGCCGTCCAGCATCGCTGCCACGATGTCGCCGTTCTCCGCGACGGGCTGGCGGCGCACGGTGACCCAGTCGCCGTCACAGATCGCAGCCTCGATCATCGAGTCGCCGACGACCTTCAGCACGAACAGCTCGCCGTCGCCGACAAGCTGGCGGGGGAGCGGGAACACGTCCTCGACCGACTCCTCGGCGAGGATCGGGCCACCGGCCGCGATCCGACCGACCAGAGGTACGTACGAGGCGGCGGGCTTGCCCGTCGTGTCGGTCGGCTGGGTGCTCGGCTGGTCGGAGCCACGCACCTCGTAGGCCCTGGGCCGGTGCGGGTCCCGGCGCAGGAAGCCCTTCCGTTCCAGCGCCATCAGCTGATGCGCGACGGAGGAGGTGCTGGACAGCCCGACCGCCTGGCCGATCTCGCGCATCGACGGCGGGTATCCCCGCCGCTGCACGGAGTCACGGATCACCTCGATGACGCGCCGCTGCCGATCCGTGAGACCGGAGCTGTCCGCCCTGATCCCTGGAGGTCGGCCGGGCAGCGAACGCGTGGGCTTGGGTCCCTCGGGACTCGTGGCTGCGTCATTCATGGCATGCACCGGCTCGAATCGGTTCTGGGAGCGGTCCTGGGCAGTGATGGTGGCACTGTCTGCGGTGGTGGTCACGTCGGCCCCTCTCGAATGGTCTCCCTAGCTGGACAACGGTAGTGGGTTTCGAAAGGTTGCGCCAAACACACGTTCGAGTGAAAAATCGCAGATTGTCTGACGCTGGTGCCTGCCTGGGTGTATGTGCGAACGCTCGGACCGTAAGGCAATTCAGGCCTCTACGGCAACGTTCACGGTCGGAGTGCGGTGGGCGGGGTGGCGCCGGCCGATTCCGGGGTGCTTGCCGGTCTTGGGGTGCTTCCCAGTCTTGCACCCGGCAGCCCCGAATCCGCGGAGCCGCGCCTCTCCCGTACGCTCGTGGCCGGTCCCGGGCCGCGCCCGTGTCGCTGCGTCACTCCTCGTACGCCGGTCGTATTGTGCCGTCGCCGCGCGACACGCGTTGAGGGTCGAACGTGCGACCAAAACCCCAGATCTAGTGGTTGGATTGTGTCAACCGCCCAGAAGTTGTGGTCCCCGGTCCTTCAAGACCGTGGCCATCGCCTATGCTTGGGACTGCTTCGAAGGGCCTCAACCGGCCTGACGAGCCATTCAGTCGTGCTGTGAAAGGGGGTTGGGAGCCATGCACTGCCCCTTCTGCAGGCACCCCGACAGCCGCGTCGTCGACAGTCGCACCACCGACGACGGAACGTCGATCCGGCGTCGTCGGCAGTGTCCTGACTGCTCCCGTCGCTTCACGACGGTGGAAACCGCCTCGCTGATGGTGATCAAGCGCAGCGGAGTGACGGAGCCCTTCAGCCGTACCAAGGTCATCTCCGGCGTGCGCAAGGCATGCCAGGGGCGGCCGGTCACCGAGGACGCCCTCGCCAAGCTCGGCCAGCGGGTCGAGGAAGCGGTGCGCGCCACCGGCAGCGCCGAGCTGACCACTCATGACGTGGGTCTGGCCATACTCGGCCCTCTGCAGGAACTCGACCTCGTCGCCTACCTGCGCTTCGCGTCCGTCTACCGGGCTTTCGACTCACTCGAAGACTTCGAGGCCGCCATCGCGGAGCTCCGCGAGCAACGGCCTCCCGCAAAACAACGCGGGACCGGCGAGACCCTAGAGGTCCCCGTGCCCGCCACCGCCGCCGACTGAGGAACACCGGCCGAGCGGCTTGGGCCCGCCCCATCGGCCCGCCGGTCGGCAGCAGGGCGGCAAAGGACCTGCTACGGACGCCGCGCGCGGCGACCGCGGCATCAGACACAGACTGTGCCCCGGGAAGAACTGGGCACTTCAGGGCGTTTTTGCCCATGTATGGGAGGCGGCATGACAGAGACGACGAGCGGCCCGGCACGAGGGTCCCGCGCCAAGGGATCGAAGCCGAGCAAGGGTCTGCGTATCGAGCGAATCCACACCACCCCCGGCGTGCATCCGTACGACGAGGTGGTCTGGGAGCGCCGTGACGTCGTCATGACCAATTGGCGCGACGGCTCGATCAACTTCGAGCAGCGTGGCGTCGAGTTCCCCGACTTCTGGTCGGTGAACGCGGTCAACATCGTCACCAGCAAGTACTTCCGCGGGGCCGTCGGCACTCCGCAGCGCGAGACCGGGCTGAAGCAGCTGATCGACCGGATCGTGAAGACGTACCGGAAGGCTGGCGAGGACTACAGCTACTTCGCCTCGCCCGCCGACGCCGAGATCTTCGAGCACGAGCTGGCCTACGCCCTCCTGCACCAGATCTTCAGCTTCAACTCGCCGGTCTGGTTCAACGTCGGCACGCCCCAGCCGCAGCAGGTCTCCGCCTGCTTCATCCTGGCCGTCGACGACTCCATGGAGTCGATTCTCGACTGGTACAAGGAAGAGGGCATGATCTTCAAGGGCGGCTCCGGCGCCGGCCTGAACCTCTCGCGGATCCGCTCCTCCAAGGAACTGCTCTCCTCCGGCGGCAACGCCTCCGGCCCGGTCTCCTTCATGCGGGGCGCCGACGCGTCCGCAGGAACGATCAAGTCGGGTGGCGCCACGCGCCGCGCGGCCAAGATGGTCATCCTCGACGTCGACCACCCTGACATCGAGAACTTCATCGAGACCAAGGTCAAGGAAGAGGAGAAGATCCGCGCCCTGCGTGACGCGGGCTTCGACATGGACCTGGGCGGCGACGACATCACGTCCGTCCAGTACCAGAACGCCAACAACTCGGTCCGTGTGAACGACGACTTCATGAAGGCCGTCGAGGCCGGCGGGAAGTTCGGCCTCCGCGCCCGGATGACTGGCGATGTCATCGAGGAGGTCGACGCCAAGTCGCTCTTCCGCAAGATGGCCGAGGCGGCCTGGGCCTGTGCCGACCCCGGCATCCAGTACGACGACACCATCAACAACTGGCACACCTGCCCTGAGTCCGGCCGGATCAACGGCTCGAACCCCTGCAGCGAGTACATGCACCTGGACAACACCTCGTGCAACCTCGCCTCGCTGAACCTGATGAAGTTCCTCAAGGACGACAGCAAGGGCAACCAGTCCTTCGAGGTCGAGCGCTTCGCCAAGGTCGTCGAGCTGGTCATCACCGCGATGGACATCTCCATCTGCTTCGCGGACTTCCCGACCCAGAAGATCGGCGAGAACACCCGCGCCTTCCGTCAGCTGGGCATTGGTTACGCCAACCTTGGCGCCCTGCTGATGGCCACGGGTCACGCGTACGACTCCGACGGCGGCCGTGCTCTGGCCGGCTCCATCACCTCGCTGATGACGAGTACGTCGTACAAGCGCTCCGCCGAGCTTGCCGCCGTCGTCGGCGCGTACGACGGTTACGCCCGCAACGCAGAGCCGCACCAGCGGGTCATGAAGCAGCACGCCGACGCCAACACCGCTGCCGTCCGCATGGACGACCTGGACTCGCCGATCTGGGCCGCCGCCACGGAGGCCTGGCAGGACGTGATCCGCCTCGGCGCCAAGAACGGCTTCCGCAACGCGCAGGCCTCGGTCATCGCGCCCACCGGCACCATCGGTCTCGCGATGTCCTGCGACACCACCGGCCTCGAGCCCGACCTCGCCCTGGTCAAGTTCAAGAAGCTGGTCGGCGGCGGCTCGATGCAGATCGTCAACGGCACGGTCCCGCAGGCCCTGCGCCGCCTGGGCTACCAGGAGGAGCAGATCGAGGCGATCGTCGCCCACATCGCCGACCACGGCATTGTGATCGACGCTCCCGGTCTGAAGACCGAGCACTACGAGGTCTTCGACTGTGCGATGGGTGAGCGTTCCATCTCCGCGATGGGCCATGTCCGCATGATGGCGGCCATCCAGCCGTGGATCTCCGGCGCGCTCTCCAAGACGGTCAACCTGCCGGAGACCGCCACTGTCGAGGACGTCGAAGAGGTCTACTTCGAGGCGTGGAAGATGGGCGTCAAGGCGCTCGCGATCTACCGCGACAACTGCAAGGTCGGCCAGCCCCTCTCCGCCAAGACCAAGGGGAAGGACAAGTTCGAGACCAGCGCAGTCACCGAGAAGACCGAGGAGACGATCCGGGCCGCGGTCGAGAAGGTCGTCGAGTACCGCCCCGTCCGCAAGCGCCTTCCGAAGGGCCGTCCCGGCATCACCACCTCCTTCACTGTGGGTGGCGCCGAGGGCTACATGACCGCCAACTCCTACCCGGACGACGGGCTCGGCGAGGTCTTCCTGAAGATGTCGAAGCAGGGTTCCACCCTCGCGGGCATGATGGACGCCTTCTCGATCGCCGTCTCTGTGGGTCTGCAGTACGGCGTCCCGCTGGAGACGTACGTCTCGAAGTTCACCAACATGCGCTTCGAGCCGGCCGGCATGACGGACGACCCGGACGTGCGGATGGCGCAGTCGATCGTCGACTACATCTTCCGCCGCCTGGCGCTCGACTTCCTGCCCTTCGAGACGCGCTCCGCGCTCGGCATCCACTCGGCCGACGAGCGTCAGCGTCACCTGGAGACCGGTTCGTACGTGCCGTCCGACGAGGATATGGACGTTGAGAGTCTGGCCCAGTCCGCGCCGCGTCACCAGGAATTGAAGGCCGTCGCCGCACCGACGGCGGAGGTTCCGGCTCCGAAGGAGGCGCACACCTCGGCGGAACTCGTCGAGATGCAGCTGGGCATCAGCGCGGACGCGCCGCTGTGCTTCTCCTGCGGGACGAAGATGCAGCGGGCCGGCTCCTGCTACATCTGCGAGGGCTGCGGCTCGACCAGCGGCTGCAGCTGATACCGCCTGATGGAGAGGGGCGCCGGCCATGGGCCGGCGCCCCTCTCTCGTTCTCTTCTACGTATCCGATGCGAGGCGGCTCAGTAAGTACTGTTGCCCATCAACGTGATGAACGACTGCGGATCGGCGTCGAATCCGCGGAGGCCCTCGCGGAATTCCCAGTCGCCTGCCTCGCCTCGGGTGAAGTCGCCGACGACTGCGGCGGTGGCTCCAGCCACTCCGGTGAAGTCGCTCTTCCCCAGCTCGGTGTGTCCCTCGAGAACCCGCACGAGGGGGTTCGCTATGTCGCCGAACACCTTTCGTCCGTCCCGCTGCTGGATGACCACTCCCACGACGACGCGCCCGAATGTGGCCGCCAGACGCTCGAACTCCAGCGTCATGACCTCGTCGGCACCGAAGCCCTGACCGTTCTTGCTGTCCCGGGTCAGGATGATGGTGCCGTCGGGCGACCGGCTGTCGAAGTGGACGACGTACACCGGTTCTCCGGTCGGGGCGTCCGCCTCGTACGTCGCGGCGACGATGTCGAGGTCGTGGGGCGACTCGCCCAGAGGGCTCGGATCCCACTTGAGTGTCACCTCGGCCTTCCGGATCCCCTTGTTCAGACTGCTCACCGGATTCCCCTTCGCCGTAACTGCCTGGTGTTTCACGTCGGTTGACCATGCTGCCACGCTCACTCTCCCGCGCCACGGGGTTCGCATCATCGGGACCAGGAGACGCTGCGCGGCTGCAGCGGGCCCAGACCGCATCCGCGAGCGGCGCATGGTCTCCGCGGTCGGGCCGGCGCCGGTATTGGAAGAGGTGTTCGGGATCGAACTGGACGTCGGGGATTCGGTCGAGCTGGTACGAGTGCACTCTGCCGGAGCGTGACCGGCGCCACGTTCCGCGCCGTACGATGGCGCGGTGCTGGTCAAGTGGATTCGCTGCACCGTGGTGGACCGTCGTGGGTTCGAACGGGGACAGCGGAAGTGGGCGGGGCTGCTGGGTGAGCCGGGATTCCGGGGCCAGGGCGGTGGGTGGAGCAAAGGGCGGCCGCATGTCGCCCATGTCTTCGCCTTTTGGGAGAGCCGGGCGTTCTACGACTCGTTCATGGCGCGCTCCCATGACCGGCTGGCGTCCGGGCAGTCGGGGACGTACAAGGACATACAGGTCAAGCTGTTCGACTACCGCTTCGATGTGAAGACGGGATTCGAGCCACGGTTCACGGGCGCCGACGTGGTGCGGGTCGCGCACTGCAGGGTGCGCGAGGACCGGGTCGAGCACTATGCGCTGATGCAGGAAAAGGTGTGGAACCCGGCGATGGCCGGGTCGCCCGGGATGGTGCGCGGGGTGTTCGGGGAGGCGCCGGGAAGCGAGTTCCTGGTGATGTCGATGTGGCATTCGGCGGCCGAGCACGGGAAGTACCGCAGGGAGCGGGTGGAGCGGCTGCTGCTGCGGGCGCAGACCGAGGCGGATGTCGCGGCGCTGGCCGGTGATGTGGTGCAGCTCGAACCGTCCTGGACGGTCTGAAGGCCCGGGCGCGTGCGGTGGACGCGCGGCTGGTCGTCCGCGCGATGCGCGGTCGACCGGCCGACGGTTGCTTCCTGCCACCGTGTCGGCCCGCCCGACCCTCCACTCCGCCACACCGACGGGCGGGCTGCTCGGCGCGTACTGGCTGACCGCCCGCCCCGTCGGCGGGCGAGCGCCTTCTGCCGCCGACCGCCGATGCCGCCGCCGCCCCGGATACGCGGCCGAGCCCGGGCCGATCTACTGTCGTGCCATGGCACGACCGCGACGCATCGTCCTCGTCCGGCACGGCGAGTCGGAGGGAAACACCGATGACACCGTGTACGAACGCGAGCCCGACCACGCTCTGCGGCTGACCAGCACCGGCTGGGCCCAGGCCGAGGAGACGGGCGCGCGGCTGCGTGAGCTTTTCGGACGTGAGCGCGTCAGCGTCTATGTATCGCCCTACCGCCGCACCCATGAGACCTTCCGCGCGTTCGACCTCGATCCGGAGCTGGTGCGCGTCAGGGAGGAGCCACGGCTGCGCGAGCAGGACTGGGGGAACTGGCAGGAGAGGGACGACGTACGGCTGCAGAAGGCGTACCGGGACGCCTACGGCCACTTCTTCTATCGCTTCGCCCAGGGCGAGTCGGGAGCGGATGTGTACGACCGTGTCGGAGCGTTCCTGGAGAGCCTGTACCGCAGCTTCGAGGCGCCGGATCACCCGCCGAACGTGCTCCTGGTGACGCATGGGCTGACCATGCGGCTGTTCTGCATGCGCTGGTTCCACTGGTCGGTCCCGGAGTTCGAGTCGCTGTCCAACCCGGGCAACGCCGAGACCCGCATGCTGCAGCTCGGCGAGGACGGCCGCTACACGCTTGACCGGCCGTTCGAGCGCTGGCGCACCCCCGAGCCGTACGGGGTCACCGGATAGAGTGGCAGGAAGATGACCGCTGACTCCTCTCGTGACCGGCGCTTCGAACGCGCCCTGGACAGCCTGCGCGGACTGTCCGTGGGAGACGCCCTGGGCTCCCAGTTCTTCGTTCCCTCGAACTATCCACTGCTGAAGCGGCGAGAGCTGCCGCCAGGCCCCTGGCAGTGGACCGACGACACCGAGATGGCCTGCTCGGTGCTTGCTGTGCTCGCGGCCCACGGCCGGGTTGACCAGGACGCACTCGCCAGGTCCTTCGCCGAGCACCACGACTTCGACCGTGGCTACGGACCCGCGGTAAACCGGATGCTCCGGCTGATCAGGGAGGGCGGCGACTGGCGCGAGCTGGCCGCAGGGCTCTTCCAGGGCCAGGGCTCGTGGGGCAACGGCTCCGCGATGCGTATCGCGCCGCTCGGCGCGTGGTACGCCTCCGATCCGGAGCAGGCCACCCACCAAGCCGAAATCTCTTCGTACACCACGCACCAGCACCGTGAGGCGGTGGTCGGCGCCATGGCGGTGGCGGCCGCCGCCGCGCTCGCCGCGAATCCGGCCGGGCAGCCGGGGCCCGCGGAGCTGCTGGACGGTGTCGTCGCGCTCGTACCGCGCAGCGCGGTGGGAGCGGGTCTGCGCCGGGCTCGGGACATGCTCGACTACGACGATGCGGGGACCGTCGCCGCCGTTCTCGGCAGCGGGCGGCGCACGAGTGCGCACGACACCGTGCCGTTCGCCCTGTGGTCCGCGGCCCGTTCGCTCGGCGACTTCGAGCGCGCGTTCTGGACGACCGCGCAGGTCGGGGGCGACGTGGACACCACGTGCGCGATTGCCTGCGGCGTGGTCGCCGCGGGCAAGTCGGGGCAGCCCCCGGCGGCCTGGCTGGAGCAGACCGAAACCCTCCCGGACTGGGGACCCAAGCGGGCCCACTGAGCCGCTGCCGCGGATCCCGCATGGTGCCGCTGCTCCGGCCCGGGCAACGGCTGACCGCGGGCGTGGAGCCGGTTCAGAGCCTGTTGGGCGCCGACGTGGAGATGTCGCGGAGCCCGGTCACGGGAACCCGGTGTCGCGGGCCGGGTCGGGCGGCGTAATCTTGCTGGCGCCATGCCGTACGAACCACCCACACACACAGTCGAGCGCTCGATCCGAGCCACTACCGGTGCCAAGATCATTGCCGGTGTCGACGAGGTCGGACGCGGGGCGTGGGCCGGTCCGGTCACTGTGTGCGCGGCCATCACCGGCCTGCGCAGACCGCCCGAAGGGCTCACCGACTCCAAGCTCATCGCCCCCAAGCGCCGTACGGAACTTGCCGTGCTGCTGGAGAAGTGGGTCACGGCGCATGCCCTGGGCCACGCCTCGCCGGGGGAGATCGATGAACTGGGGATGACCGCGGCCTTGCGGCTGGCCGCAGGCCGGGCACTGGACGCGCTTCCGATTCGTCCGGAGGTGGTCATCCTCGACGGCAAGCACGACTACCTGGGATCCCCCTGGAATGTCCGTACGGTCATCAAGGGGGACCAGTCCTGCGTCGCGGTCGCGGCCGCCTCGGTGATCGCCAAGGTGCACCGGGACGCGATGATGGCCGAACTACGCGGGGAATTCGCCGACTTCGCCTTCGACGACAACGCCGGCTACCCCTCGCCCGTGCACAAGGCGGCCCTCGAAGTGCTGGGGCCAACGCCCTACCACCGGCTCTCCTGGGCCTATCTCGACGCGCTGCCCCAGTGGCGGCACCTCAAGAAGGTCCGCATTTCCGCGGAGGCGGTCGCGCTGGAAAGCGGGGGCCAGCTCGGCTTCGAATTCTGAACCCGCCTTCCCATCAGGCCAGTCGTACTCATGTACCCACCCGCCGATGCCCTCTTCACCGGCATTTGATAGACATCCATCCATGCCTCTCATCCCCGAGGAGCCTCAGATTCACGAGAGTGCCCAGGGTCCCCGCGCCACGCAGGCCGCAGGCCGCACCGCGCCGACCCCCCGTCCCGTACCCGGTCCGCGCTCCGCGGCCTCGCCGCGTCCCGGACACCCGGGTCCCGGTCCCGCCAGGCCCGCGCCGCCAACACCGCGTACGCACCACTCTGCCGGGCAGTCGCAAGCTTCCCGGCCGGAAAAGCCCTCAACGCCGCAGATCCAACTGATCCCCGCCCCGGCGGACGGCGCGCTCGACGCCGCCGGCGAGGCGGTCGACCTGCTGCTCGACTCCGGCCGTGCTCCGGGCGACGTCCTGGTGCTCACCACCGGTGACCAGCACCCGTGGGCCGAGCACGAGCAGTCGTTCGGCGAGGCTGCCTACTGGGCCCAGCACGACGCCCGCGACGACGTCTTCTACGCGGACGCCGCTGCGGTGGGACGGGCCTCGGCCCGTCCCGTAGTGGTCGTCGCGGTCAACGGCGGCGCCGACGACGCAGCCGCCCGCACACTGCCCGCGGCCCTGGCGAAGGCGAACGCGCTGCTGATCGTTTGCGGCGATCCCGAGCGGATCAACACCGTGCTCGGCAGGGGCGTCTGAGCCGTCGCCGCACGGCAACTACCGGACGGCTGCCCCTTGGTGGGCAGCCGGAAGGTGGCGCCCTCAGCGTGCCGCCGTGCGCCGAAATGCTTCGGCCGCGCCACTCGCGGTGCGCAGCGGCACCGGTTCGATGTCGGTCGCGGTGTCGGCGAGGTCGCCCGGCAACGAGGTGGAGTCGGGCCGACGGCCACCTCGGCCGTCGCCCAGCACCTGCCATCCCCCGCGCGTCAGCGTGATGTACGCACCGCAGCGCAACCCGTGCAGGGTGCACGCGTCCCGCAGCCCCCACATCCACGCTCCGTCCTCTTCCGTCCAGCGCTCGTCGCCCTCGCGGCAGTAGAGCAGCACGGCGGTGCGCACGGGCGTGCGGCGGCGCAGGTCGTGCGGGATGACCCGACGCAGATGGGCCAGCAGTAGGTTGCGGAACTCCCAGCCGTCGACCGGCACGGATCGCCGGGGGAACGACGCGCTCGCAGCGAGCCGTTCCTCGTGGTCGAGAACGGCGACTACGGCGGTCGCCGGTTTCGGCCGGTGCCGGGTGTGCAAGCCGCTGACCACCTCGCGGGGGTTGCGCAACAGAGGTATGCCGGCCGCCGCCCACTCGGCGGGCTCGAGCATCCTGGCAAGCCGATTGACGGAGTTGGCCGACGTCGCCAGCGAAGTGGCTGCGGACGGAGCGAATCCGAAGGTCACGGTCCTCCCTTCGCATACGCGCCGACAGTGCGGGCAGGGTCGAGTGGGGCCCACCGCGGCACGGCCCTTCCGGACCGCGAACGGGCCACCTGGGGAGCGCTCCAATTCTCCCTGCCCCGTGAGCATGCGGCAACGAGCAATCTGGCGGCACAGCCGGGAATCGGCGGGTATGAGGCTCATATCCCTGCCATATCCCTGCCCAGCTGGGCCCCCGGCGACCCCTCATGTCACGTCTGAACCGCCAGGACCAGCGGAAACACGCCCCTCGCACCAGACCTGCGCAGCAGCCTTGCCGCTACCGCAAGTGTCCAACCACTGTCCGAAAGATCGTCCACCAGTAGGACAGGTCCGTCGGCCGAGACCAGTTCCTCGGCCAGCCTGGGTGGCACGATGAACGCCTCATGCAGGGCCCGCACCCGCTGCGCGCTATTGGTGCGCGAGATCCGAGTGTCCATGGCCTCAGGTGCGTACTCCACGGTTCCCAGCAAGGGCATCCGGCCGACCTCAGCGATCCGGGCGCCGAGGGACCCGACCAGTTCGGGCCTGCTACGCGAGGCGACAGTGACCACACCGACCGGCCGGGGCGGTGCGTCCGGCGCGCCGGACGCCCATCCGCCCGGACCCTTGGCCCAGTCGGCGAGCACGGTCACCACCGCCGTCACGACATCGTCCGGAACTCGACCGTCCGGAGCCTGTGCCGCGAGTATCGGGCGGAGCCTGTTGCCCCAGCCGATGTCGGACAGCCTGCCCAGCGCCCGGCCGGCGAAGGACTGTTCGCCTTCAGGGATTCGGCCCTTGAGACTGACGCCCACCGCTGCCAGCCCGGTCGGCCACATCTTGCGGGGCTCCACTTCCACACCCGGCCTGCCCAACTCTCCGCGCGCGGCATCCAGGGCCGCACCGGAGACCTTGTCGCTGAACCGGGCTCCGGAGCAGTTGTCGCAGCGCCCGCACGGAGCGGCTTCCTCGTCGTCCAGCTGCCGCCGCAGGAACTCCATCCGGCAACTCGTCGACCCCGCGTAATCGCGCATCGCCTGCTGCTCGGTCTCCCGCTGCCGCGCGACCCACGAATACCGCTCGGCGTCGTACGACCAGGGCCGGCCCGTGGTGGTCCAGCCACCCTTCACCCGGCGCACCGCACCGTCCACGTCCAGGACCTTGAGCATGGTTTCCAGCCGGGTACGCCGCAGCTCGACCAGCGGCTCCAGCGCGGGCAGGGAGAGCGGCCTGCCCGCCTGCGCCAGTACGTCGAGGGTGCGTCGCACCAGTTCCTCGGGCGGGAAGGCCACCGAGGCGAAGTACTGCCAGATCGCCTCGTCCTCCCGGCCCGGCAGCAACAGCACTTCCGCGTGCTTCACGCCACGGCCCGCGCGGCCTACCTGCTGGTAGTAGGCGATGGGGGAAGAGGGCGAGCCCAGGTGAACGACGAATCCGAGATCGGGTTTGTCGAAGCCCATGCCCAGCGCGGACGTGGCGACCAGGGCCTTGACACGGTTGGCCTGCAGATCTTCCTCGGCCTGCTGTCGGTCGGCGTTCTCGGTGCGGCCGGTGTACGAGGCCACGGTGTGGCCGCACTGCCGGAGATACGCGGTCACCTCCTCGGCCGCAGCGACGGTCAGGGTGTAGATAATCCCGGAGCCGGGCAGCTCACCGAGGTGATCGGCCAGCCAGGCCAGCCGAGTCGCGGCATCGGGGAGCTGGAGCACGCTCAGGCTGAGGCTCTCCCGGTCCAGCGCGCCACGCAGCACGAGGGCGTCCGTGCCCGCTCCCGTGCCCAGCTGTTCAGCGACGTCCGCGGTCACGCGCGCATTGGCCGTCGCTGTGGTGGCGAGCACCGGGACTCCCGCCGGCAGCTCCGCCAGCATCGTGCGCAGCCGTCGGTAGTCCGGCCGGAAGTCATGGCCCCAGTCGGAGATGCAGTGCGCCTCGTCCACCACCAGCAGTCCGGTGGCCGCGGCCAGCTTGGGAAGCACCTGGTCACGGAAATCGGGGTTGTTGAGCCGCTCGGGACTGACCAGCAGCACATCCACCTCGCCCGCGGCCACCTCGGCCTGGACGGTGTCCCAATCCTCAGTGTTGGAAGAATTGATGGTCCTGGCACGGATACCGGCCCGCGCCGCGGCCTCCACCTGGTTGCGCATGAGTGCGAGCAGAGGCGAGACGATCACGGTCGGGCCGCTGCCGCGCTCGCGCAGCAGCGAGGTCGCGACGAAATACACCGCGGACTTGCCCCAGCCGGTCCGCTGCACAACCAGCGCCCGGCGCTTGTCTGCGACAAGCGCCTCGATCGCCCGCCACTGGTCCTCGCGCAGCCGGGCGGTGCCCGTGGGGTCCGAGACGAGCCGGGCGAGTACGGAATCGGCTGAGGCCCTGAGGGCTGCGGGATCTGTGACGTCTGCGTTGGTCATGCCCCCCATGCAACCTGATACCGCCGACATTGCGCGAACGAGACCGTCATCCTGTGGATAACGTTATCCACAGGGGTCGCGGAGCCGGGGCCGCCGCGAGACGGTCGTGCCATGAACAAGCACCACGAACCCACCGGTCCGGCCGACGAGCAGCAGATCACCCTGCGCGGCCCGGCCGAACTGGCCGACGCCCTCCCGTACATGATGGGTTTCCATCCGAACGATTCGATTGTGCTCGTCGCGCTGCACGGCACCCGCGGGCGCTTCGGCGGGCGGCTGCGGCTGGGCATTCCGCGCTCACCCCGCGAATGGTCGCCCGTGGCCCAGCAGCTCGCGGAGTGCCTGATCGAAGGCAGCGAGCGCCGCGGCTCCCGCCCCGACGGCGTCGTCGTCTTCCTCTGTCAGGACCCGGCTGAAGGCGAGACCAGCCATCGGGTCATGGAGCGGCTGCGACCCCTCGCGCAACGGCTGAGGACCGCCTGTGGCACCTTCGATGTGCCCGTCTATGAGGCGATCTGCATTTCCGACGGCCGCTTCTGGTCCTACTGCTGTCCCGACTCGCGCTGCTGTCCGCCCGAAGGCGATGTCCTGGCTCTGCCCGGCACCTCGGTGATGGCTGCCGCCGCCGCGTACGCCGGCATCCAAGTACGCGGAACCCTGCGGCAGATGGAGGCGCGGCTCGAGCCGATGGCCACTGCTTCCGCGGCCGACCAGGAGAAGGCGCTGGACGCGGCGGGTGCCGCGCTGGTGCCCAGGATCCTGGACGGAGAGGGGCGTCAGCAGGTCGCCGCGGAGACCCTGGCGCTGGCCCGCCGACTGATGAAACGCATCGCGGAGACCCCTCGCCCCGGGGGCTGGGCCGAGACGGATGTCGCGGACGACCGGCTCATCACTCACGACGAGGCCGCCGCCGTGGTACTCGGCCTGCAGGACCGGGAGACCCGGGACCGGGCCGCGGAATGGATGGAGGGAGCGGAAGCGGATCCCGCGCTGCGGCTCTGGCGGGCGCTGTCCCGCCGTTGCGTCGGCCCCTATTCCGAGCATGCCGCCGCACCGCTCACGCTCGCCGGCTGGGTCGCCTGGTCAAGCGGCGACGAACCCGGTGCGAGAGTCGCTCTCGGACGTGCCCTGCTCGTCGACCCCGAGTATGTCTTCGCCCGCCTGCTGCACCAGGCCTGCAACGAAGGACTGGACCCCGAGGCTCTGCGCAGCTGTCTGCGTACGGAGCACGGCTCAGGGGCGTCCGCCGCTGCCCGCGAGAAAGGTGAGCGACCGCGCCGCCCGCGTTCTCAGCGGGTCCGTCCGCCGGCGGGGAAGAAGCGTCTGCCGCCTGCCGGGACACGTCCCGAAAAGTCAGTGGTGGGGAACCGCGGCAGAGGAAGCAGGCGCAGCGGGCAACGTGGCACCAGGAGCGGGCGATGACTGCCGTGACCGGGCGCCCATGCAGCCGTTCGCCGTTGTGGCGAAGTCGTACGACCCGTGCCGTGGTATTCGCAGCGGCTGTCCGGAGCGCACGAAAGCACAGCAGACCCCCCTGGCCATATCACTGCCCCTCGCCGGGTCCCGATCCGGGCCGGCGCCGCCCGGAGCCGGATGACCCGGTGATCTGCCGACGGTGCACGACATGCTCGTCTGCGCCGACGCTGCCGTGCTTTGCGATCTCTCCCGAGCATGGTCGGCTCAGCGGGAGGGGGCTCGAGCGTGTCCACGGTTAGGGTCGACGCCTGCTCTGCCGATGTCAGTTGCGGGTCGCGGGACGCGAACCGGCCGCGGTGCAGGCCGGATTGGTCTCCGCCGATCGGGCCAGATTCATCGCGGTGGTGCGAACACCCGCGACACGGACCCGATCCGATCGGCGTGGAGCGCTCGCGCGACGCCGACGGCACGGGACCGATCACATTGCGCAGCTCGGCGGACAGACCGCTCAGGCTCCCGGTGGAGATCGCGCTGGGCACCGGCCTCGCGGGCCCGGGCGCCGTCGCGTCAGGACGGCCCGGACCCGAACTCCGAGCCGACGTCGGCTCGGCCTGGCGATGGTGGAGCAGGCCGCCGACGGGGGGTGTGAGGGGGCGGGGGAGTGGGTGAAGAAGAGTTGCCGCAGGTGGCGAAGGGAGTGTTTATCGTCAGGCAGACGACTATGATCGCGGGCATGTCGCCCTACGACCCGTCGGCCTTTCCGCCCTTTGCTGTCACCGTCGACCTGGTCGTGCTCACCGTGCGTCGTCATGCGCTCTGCGCGCTGGTGGTACGCCGGGGAGAGCCGCCGTTCCAGGGTCGGTGGGCGCTGCCCGGCGGCTTCGTCAGGGGTGACGAAGATCTGGCGGCCGCGGCAGCGCGCGAACTGGCCGAGGAGACCGGGCTGTGCGCGCACGATCCGGCCTCCCCGGCACTGGGAAACGGCGCGCATCTCGAGCAGCTGGCCACGTACGGCGACCCCAAGCGGGACCCCCGTATGCGAGTCGTCAGCGTCGCCCATCTGGTGCTCGCGCCCGATCTTCCCGCGCCCCGAGCCGGCGGGGACGCGAACAGCGCGCGGTGGGCCCCTGTCGAGGATCTCCTCGGTCAGGAGAACGGGTTCGGCCGCGAGGGCGAGCAGCCGGCCCCGCTTGCCTTCGACCATGCGCGGATCCTGGCGGACGGCGTCGAGCGGGCCCGCTCCAAGATTGAGTACTCCTCGCTGGCCACCGCGTTCTGCCCACCTGAGTTCACGGTCGGCGAGCTGCGACGGGTGTACGAGGCCGTGTGGGGCGTCGCGCTCGACCCGCGCAATTTCCACCGCAAGGTCACCGGCACCCCTGGGTTCCTGGTGCCCGCGGGCGGCACGACCACCCGCCAGGGCGGCCGCCCGGCCCAGCTGTTCCGGGCGGGTGGCGCGACCTTGCTGAACCCGCCGATGCTGCGCCCGGAGGTCTGACCGAAGCCGGTCCGAGCTTGGTTGAAATCTCGGCCCCGCCTTCTGGCCCGGGCCCGGTCGAAGTCCCGTCCTCACGTCCCGAGAGGACTTCAGGCCCGACGCTGGTGAGGGCTGACACCCAGGGCCTTGGCTTTTGCGCGAAAAGTCAGAAATGTCGCGTTATCTTGCTGGGTATCCGCCCTGCCGCCGAGCGGTATCACCTTCCGCGAGAGAAGCGATGCTCCAGGCCATCGGACTGACCAGCAACCCCCGCCGAGACCGCCCGCCCGCCGTCGACGACCTCACATTTGAGGCCCCGCCCGGATGTGTCACAGCGCTTGTCGGAGCCGACGGGTCTGGCAAGACGACGGCGCTGCGGCTGATGCTCGAACTCGAGTCCGGCCGGGGCATTACCTACTTCCGCGGCACCCCCCTCCACCGCATCGCCCACCCCGCCCGCGAGGTGGGGGTGCTCCTCGGTGACGTGCCGGGCCATCCGGCACGGACCGCCCGGGGTCAGCTCCGTATGCTCTGCGCCGCCGCCGGAGTGCCTGCCTCCCGAGCCGAAGAGCTGCTCGAAGTCGTCGGTCTCGCCGGCCTCGGCGGTCGGCGCCTCGGCACGCTCTCGCTCGGCATGGACCGCAGGCTCGGGCTCGCCTCCGCGCTGCTGGGGCACCCGCAGACGCTCATCCTCGACGAGCCCGCGAAGGGGCTCTCCCCCCGCGAGAGCAGCTGGCTGTACGGACTGCTGCGCGCCCACGCCACGCGCGGCGGCACCGTTGTGTGCACCACCAGCGACCCCAAGGAGGCCGCGCGCCTCGCCGACCGCGTCGTCAGCCTCAATGCGGGCCGCCTCGTCGCCGACCAGGACGCAGCCGCGTTCTCCCGCACCAGGCTCCGCCCCCGCGTGGCAGTCCGTACCCCGCACGCCGTCCGCCTTGCCGCCGCCGTCACCCGCGAGGCGCGCGCCGCCCGGCGCTCCGTCGAGGTTGTCACCGAGGGCAGCAGCCAGCTCTCCGTCTACGGCAGCAGCTGCGCCGAGATCGGCGAAACCGCCTTCCGGCACGGCGTACTCGTCCACCGGCTCACCGACGAGGTCGGTGACACCGGCCCCGCCACCGCCCCCGCGCCGCCCCCCGCCCCGGCACCGGCCACCTCCTCGCCTGCCCCCGCCTCCCACGGCGAGGAGCCCTCTGGTCCGCCCGCCCCCCGAGCCACGCGACACCCAGCCCCACTCCCACCTCCAGCCCCACCCCCAGACCTGTCCCTGCCGCGTCCGGTACGCAGCCCCCTCAGGCCCCTGCGGTACGAACTACGCCGCCTCCTCGGAGTCCGTACCGCCCTCCTCGTCGCGGCAGCCGTGTTCGTCGCCTCCGCGGCCCTGTGTGTCCTGCTCGCCCGTTCCGGCTCCACCCCCCTCCCCGCCGCGCTCGCCGCCTGGCCCGAGTTCCTTCCGCTGCCGCCGGCTGCCTTCGGCGCCGGACTGCTCGGGGCGCTCTCCTTCGGCGAGGAGTTCCGCTATCCCGCGCTCGCCGCCGCCCGCGGCACCGTGCCCCGCCGCCTCGGTCTCCTGCTGGCCAAGCTCGCGGTGACCGCCATGGCCGCTCTGTTGCTCGCGTTCCTCACCGTCGCGGCCGATGTCCAGGCTCTCCGCCTCGTTTACGGAGGCGATTTGGCCCAGGTCCCGCAGAACTGGCCTGCGCTGGCATCCAGTTGGGGCGGGCTCGCGGTGGGCTGCGCCTGGGCGGGGCTCCTCGCCGCCGGAGTCTTCCGGGTCACGGCCGCCGGTGTGGCCGCCGTACTCGCCGTACCGGTCCTCATCGCCCCCCTCGTGCAGGCGACGCTCGTCGCCCCGTCAGTCCGTTCGATCGCCGGGCTCCCGGGCAGGCTGCGCGAGCTGGCCTGGTTGCAGCTGCCGTGGCAGGCGGACAACTGGCTCGCGGCCGGGGGGAGCCTCCTCGCCCAACCCGTCGGCGCGGCACTGGCGTTGTCGCTGTCGGCCCTGATCTGCACGTACCTGTTCACGGGCCTTCGTCGTAGCGCCCGATGGTGATCATGATCGACCGGGTCTCGGCGAACTGCTCGCAACTCCCTTGAGTACGCTCGCTTCCTTCCGATAAGGCGTCAATTGCGGGGCCGGCGCCGATCACCCTTTCGTGTGCTTTTCACCAAAGACCTCAAGGGCCGCTGAACCCAAGCCGACAAAGGATGCGTGAGTACCCTTGCGCACACCATGATGACCGCCGCCCGCCCCGCCGAGTCCGGCCTCGCCGGCCCGGGCGAACTCGACCGATACCCCTACGCGGAGTCGCCCGGCGCCGACCGCGTCGGCCCTCCCTCCTGGGACGGCCCCGACGCCGAGTTGGGTCGGGTCGGCCGCCGCGCAGCAGGCAGCCGCGGCCGCGGACTGCACGGCCAACTCGTCCAGCAGCTTGGTCAGATGATCGTCTCCGGAGACCTCGGAGCCGACCGCCCGCTCGTCCCCGAGGAGATCGGCCAGCGCTTCGAGGTCTCCCGTACCGTCGTGCGCGAATCGCTGCGCGTCCTCGAAGCCAAGGGGCTGGTCAGCGCCCGCCCCAACGTCGGTACCCGGGTCCGTCCGGTCAGCGACTGGAATCTGCTGGACCCCGACATCATCGAGTGGCGGGCCTTCGGTCCGCAGCGTGACGACCAGCGCCGGGAGCTGAGCGAGCTGCGCTGGACCATCGAGCCGCTCGCCGCCCGTCTTGCCGCAGGTCACGGACGTGAGGACGTCCAGCAACGGCTCGCTGACATGGTGGAGATCATGAGTCATGCCCTCGCCCAGGGCGACGGGATCACGTTCTCGCGGGCCGACTCGGAGTTCCATTCCCTGCTGATCCAGCTCGCGGGCAACCGGATGCTGGAGCACCTCTCCGGCATCGTCTCCTCGGCCCTCCAGGTCTCCGGCGGCCCGGTCACTGGCTGTGACCGCCCGACCGAGGTTGCCCTGACCCACCACGCGCGGATCGTCGACACCCTCGCCACCGGCGACTCGCACGGCGCGGAGTCGGCCATGCGTCAACTGCTCACCATCCACCCTGAGGTGGAGCGAGTCGTGCCCGCGCCGCGCGAGCACTGACCGCGGGGGCGCGGTCAGGAGTATGGAGGCGTACGCATCGCGTGTCGCCGGATTCCACGGGGGTCCGGCGGCACGATTGTGTGGTGAACGCCCCATTTGGTCGTTTCGTCGTAAATGAGGTGTGACTCGGGCCACGTGGATTGGGCGTAACACTCCTCGAAACAGTGCGATGACCTAAGAGGTGATAGCCGAAGAGGGAATACAGCCGCCGATCTGGGCGCTGTGCGAATCCAAGGCTCAGCCCGCGCCACAGGCACATCCGCAGCCTGGTGGTCGTCGGCTCCGGCCCCATCATGGGCGGGGCCGGAAGCCGTTTCCATCGTTCCGAGAGGTTGTTCGTGTCGGCCAGCACATCCCGTACGCTCCCGCCGGAGATCGCCGAGTCCGAGTCTGTGATGGCGCTCATCGAGCGGGGAAAGGCTGATGGGCAGATCGCCGGCGATGACGTGCGTCGGGCCTTCGAGGCTGACCAGATTCCGCCAACCCAGTGGAAGAATGTTCTGCGCAGCCTCAACCAGATCCTCGAGGAAGAGGGTGTGACGCTGATGGTCAGTGCCGCGGAGTCGCCGAAGCGCGCCCGCAAGAGCGTCGCAGCGAAGAGCCCGGCAAAGCGCACCGCCACCAAGACTGTCGCGGCCAAGACCGCAACGGCGAAGACCGTCGCGGCCACCGCGGCGTCGACGGACGAGACCGTCGACGTCACGGCCGACGAGGTCGAGGCAACCGCGCCTGTCAAGAAGGCCGCCGCCAAGAAGACGACAGCCAAGAAGACGGCGGCGAAGAAGACCGTCGCCAAGAAAACCGTGGCCAAGAAGGCCACGGGCAAGAAGGACGCCGACGAGGCCACCGAGGGCGAAGAGCAGCTCGATGAGGTCCAGCCCGGTGGCAAGGGCGAGGAGGAAGAGGCCGAGGGCGAGAACAAGGGCTTCGTTCTCTCCGACGACGACGAGGACGACGCGCCTGCACAGCAGGTCGCCGTCGCCGGCGCCACCGCCGACCCGGTCAAGGACTACCTCAAGCAGATCGGCAAGGTGCCCCTCCTCAACGCAGAGCAGGAGGTGGAGCTCGCCAAGCGCATCGAGGCAGGTCTGTTCGCCGAGGACAAGCTGGCGAACTCCGACAAGCTCGCGCCGAAGCTCAAGCGCGAACTGGAGATCATCGCCGAGGACGGCCGCCGCGCCAAGAACCACCTGCTGGAGGCCAACCTCCGCCTGGTCGTTTCGCTGGCCAAGCGCTACACCGGCCGCGGCATGCTCTTCCTGGACCTGATCCAGGAGGGCAACCTCGGTCTGATCCGCGCGGTCGAGAAGTTCGACTACACCAAGGGCTACAAGTTCTCCACGTATGCCACCTGGTGGATCCGTCAGGCGATCACCCGCGCCATGGCCGACCAGGCCCGCACCATCCGTATCCCGGTGCACATGGTCGAGGTCATCAACAAGCTCGCGCGCGTGCAGCGCCAGATGCTCCAGGACCTGGGCCGTGAGCCCACCCCGGAGGAGCTGGCCAAGGAGCTCGACATGACCCCTGAGAAGGTCATCGAGGTCCAGAAGTACGGCCGTGAGCCGATCTCGCTTCACACCCCCCTCGGTGAGGACGGCGACAGCGAGTTCGGTGACCTGATCGAGGACTCCGAGGCGGTCGTCCCGGCCGACGCGGTCAGCTTCACGCTGCTCCAGGAGCAGCTGCACTCGGTGCTCGACACCCTGTCGGAGCGTGAGGCGGGCGTGGTCTCGATGCGCTTCGGTCTGACTGACGGCCAGCCGAAGACCCTGGACGAGATCGGCAAGGTCTACGGCGTTACGCGTGAGCGCATCCGGCAGATCGAGTCCAAGACCATGTCGAAGCTGCGTCACCCGTCGCGTTCGCAGGTTCTGCGCGACTACCTCGACTAGGTCGCGGTCGTACATCCAGGTCGCGGTCGTACATCGATCGAAGGGCCCGCATCCCGTCAGGGGAGCGGGCCCTTCGTCGTGCGTCTCGCGTGGGCTCGCGTGTGCGCATCGTATGTGCCCGGGTGCGCGCTGTGGCCTGTTGGCTGACTCTGAGTGGACTCGTTTCACGCTGAGTCAGGAGGCCTTTTATGCGTCGTTTCCTCGCCCGAGCCCTGACCGGGGCGCTGGCCCTGATCACCGCCGCGGCAGTGGCGCCATTGACATCGCCTGTACCCGCCGCCGCCGATGGAGTGGTCGTGGGCGGCTATCCGGCACGTGTCTCCGACAGCCCATGGGTGGTCGCGCTGACCAGCCGTGACCGGTTCGGGGGTACGCGCGCCGGTCAGTTCTGCGGAGGTGTCGTGGTGGCGCCGACGCAGGTGCTGACCGCCGCCCACTGCCTGAGCCGGACAGTCCTCGGCCAGGAGGCGAGCGCCCTCCGCGACCTGCGTGTCCTCTCCGGTCGCTCGGAGCTGGTCGGCGTGGGAGGTCAGGAGATCGCGGTGAGCGGCACCTGGGTCGCGCCGGATTACGACCCGGCGACGAACAACCGGGACGTGGCGATGCTGACGCTCGCCACGGCTTTGCCCGCCTCCCAGGTGATCGGTCTGGCGGGCCCCGGAGACCCGGCGTACCAGCCGGGTACGACCGCGACCGTCTACGGCTGGGGCGACACGAAGGGGAACGGCAGCTATGCCTCCTCGCTCCACGCCGCGCAGGTGACGGTCCTGTCGGACCAGGTCTGCGGACAGGCCTATCCGGGCGGCCAGAGTGCGCGCTACGTCCCGTCCACGATGCTCTGCGCAGGAGACGCCAAGGGTGGGCGCGACGCCTGCCAGGGGGACAGTGGAGGGCCGCTGGTGGCGAACGGGAGGCTCATCGGCCTCGTCTCGTGGGGCAGCGGCTGCGGGGAGGCGAAGAGTCCGGGGGTCTATACGCGGATCTCGGCCGTCGTGCGGTCGCAGCCGTGAAAGTGGAGGCCTGAGGCCCCCGGCCTGATGTCTGAGGCCTGAGGACCGCCACCGAGGTCACGGTATGAGAGCGGGCGGCCGCCCCTTGTATTCAGGGGTGGCCGCCCGTCGGCCGGTCCTGGAGACCGGCCCTTGGCTCGTCGGGGGATGCGAGGTATCAGTGTTCCTCTTCACCGACAGCGGCCGGTACGGCCGTGAGTCGGTCGGTCTCATCCTGTATTTCCGCGGCGATCTTCTTGAGTTCCGGCTCGAACTTGCGCCCGTGGTGGGCACAGAAGAGCAACTCACCGCCGCTGGTCAGGACGACACGCAGGTACGCCTGGGCGCCGCAGCGGTCGCAGCGATCAGCGGCCGTCAGGTGGCTCGCGGGGGTCAGAACAGTAGTCACGTCGCCTCTTCTCTAGCTCGACGAGCTGTCGTACCAGGGTCAACATCCAACCAGCCCGAAAACGTTCCCGCTCGAGCCTTTTCCTCGAAACTTCTTATCGAGGTAACTGTCTGTTGCCGGTTGGCGGCGAATGAGCCGTATTGCTTCGCTCTACGGATTTCGCGTTGCTTGTCTCGTTTGGCCCTCCCGGCTGGGTTGCCGGTTGTTCATGAGGACGTGCCCGGAGCCTAAATGGTTCATGCCTCGAAGGGAACGTGATGTGCACGTCACTCCATCGAGGGATCGAACATGTATACGAGACTGGACTAGCATGACAAGTCACTAGGGTGGCGTTACATCGGCTCTACCAGGCCTCGGTACCCTCTGACCGGCGACCGACGCCGAGCCTTTACCCCACTGGGCCACATCTGAAATTCAGCGAGGAGCGAACCGCGTGACCGCCGAAACGTCCGTGCCGTCCACAGCGGTACTGACCGCAGACCGTGACGGTTCCAACTACACCGCGCGGCACCTGCTCGTACTCGAGGGGCTCGAGGCGGTCCGCAAGCGCCCCGGGATGTACATCGGGTCCACCGACAGCCGCGGCCTGATGCACTGCCTCTGGGAGATCATCGACAACTCCGTCGACGAGGCCCTCGGGGCGCACTGCGACCACATCGAGGTGATCCTGCACGAAGACGGATCCGTCGAGGTCAAGGACAACGGCCGGGGCATCCCCGTCGATGTCGAGCCGAAGACCGGCCTTTCCGGCGTCGAGGTCGTGATGACCAAGCTGCACGCCGGCGGCAAGTTCGGCGGCGGTTCGTACGCCGCGTCCGGCGGTCTGCACGGCGTGGGCGCCTCCGTCGTCAACGCCCTCTCCGCCCGCCTCGACGTCGAGGTGGACCGCAACGGCGCCACGCATCTGATCAGCTTCCGGCGCGGGGTCCCCGGTATCTTCACCGAGTCGGGCCCGGACGCCCCCTTCGACCCGGCGAACGGGCTGCTCAAGGGCAAGCGGGTGCCCAGGACCCGTACCGGCACTCGCGTGCGGTACTGGGCGGACCGGCAGATCTTCCTCAAGGACGCCAAGCTCTCTTTGGAGCACCTCCACCAGCGCGCCCGCCAGACAGCCTTCCTGGTGCCCGGCCTGACCATCGTGGTGCGCGACGAGCGGGACCTGGAGGGCGAGGGCAAGAGCGAGGAGATCTTCCGTTTCGACGGCGGCATCAGCGAGTTCTGCGAATACCTCGCCCAGGACAAGGCCGTCTGCGACGTGGTGCGGCTGACCGGGCAGGGCACCTTCAAGGAGACCGTCCCGGTCCTCGACGACCGCGGCCATATGACACCCACCGAGGTCACCCGGGAGCTCGGCGTCGACATCGCCCTGCGCTGGGGCACGGGATACGACACCAACGTCAAGTCCTACGTGAACATCATCGCCACCCCCAAGGGCGGCACCCATGTGAGCGGCTTCGAGCGCTCCATCACCAAGACGGTCAACGAGGTGCTGCGCTCCGCCAAGCTGCTGCGCGTCGCCGAGGACGACATCGTCAAGGACGACGCCCTGGAGGGCCTCACCGCGGTCGTCACGGTCCGGCTGGCGGAGCCGCAGTTCGAGGGCCAGACCAAGGAGGTACTGGGCACCTCGGCGGCCAACAGGATCGTGGCCAATGTCGTCGCCAAGGAGCTCAAGGCGTTTTTGACCTCCACCAAGCGCGATGCCAAGGCGCAGGCCCGCGCGGTGCTGGAGAAGGCCGTGGCCGCCGCCCGTACGCGTATCGCGGCACGCCAGCACAAGGACGCGCAGCGCAGGAAGACGGCCCTGGAGTCCTCCTCGCTGCCCGCCAAGCTCGCCGATTGCCGCAGCGACGACGTGGAGCGCAGCGAGCTCTTCATCGTCGAGGGGGACTCCGCTCTGGGCACCGCCAAGCTCGCACGGAACAGCGAGTTCCAGGCGCTTCTGCCGATCCGCGGAAAGATCCTCAACGTCCAGAAGTCGTCCATCTCGGACATGCTCAAGAACGCCGAGTGCGGCGCGATCATCCAGGTCATAGGAGCCGGTTCGGGCCGGACCTTCGACATCGACGCGGCGCGCTACGGCAAGATCGTCCTGCTGGTCGACGCCGATGTCGACGGCGCCCACATCCGCTGTCTGCTGCTTACGCTCTTCCAGCGCTATATGCGGCCGATGGTCGAGGCGGGCCGGGTCTTCGCCGCCGTGCCACCGCTGCACCGGGTGGAACTTGTCCAGCCCAAGAAGGGCCAGGACAAGTACGTGTACACGTACTCCGACAACGAGCTGCGCCAGACGCTGCTGGAGTTCCAGCGCAAGGGGATCCGCTTCAAGGACGCCATCCAGCGCTACAAGGGCCTCGGTGAGATGGACGCCGACCAGCTCGCGGAGACCACGATGGACCCGCGCCACCGCACTCTGCGCCGGATCAACATCGGCGACCTGGAGTCCTCCGAGCAGGTCTTCGACCTGCTCATGGGCAATGAGGTCGCACCCCGCAAGGAGTTCATCACCAGCTCCGCCGCGACGCTGGACCGCTCGCGGATCGACGCCTGACGAAGGCTTCGCCCACCCAGGGGTGGAGCCGTCGGCTCCACCCCTGAACCGATCCCGGCAACAACCTCCTCGCCAAGGCGGGCCTTCACGACCGCGCACAGACCGTGCGGTACGCCTGCCGGTATGGCCTCGCGAAGCCACCCGGACCGGCCATCACCTGATGGGGTGAAGACCGGAGGGAGATGCGTCCGGGATCTTCCCGCTCTGTCCATCCTTGTGCATGCGGCCGAATCGGTCCGCCGACAAGGAGAGTTGAATCGGTGGAGAAGCAGGAAGGGCGGGACGCCGCGGGGGTACGGCTGGACGACCCGTGGTACGACGCGCTGGCCTCCGGCTGGGGCGAGCTGGACGGCACGGGCGCCCCCGCGCCCGTCCTGCCGCCGCAGTCCGTGGACCGGCGGAGCGCCGGGCCGTGCACGGCCGACATCTACCTCGAAGTGCAGCGCAGCGCGGCCTTCCAGGAAGTGCGCGGCCGCTACCGCGGGTTCGTCGTCCCCGCCGCCCTCGCCTTTCTCACTTGGTACTTGGCGTATGTCGTCGCGGCCACCACGGCTCCCGGGCTGATGGCCCGGCCGGTTGCGGGCGCGGTGAATGTGGCGATGGTCGCCGGGCTCGGACAGTTCCTCACCACCTTCCTGCTGACCTGGGCGTATGCCCGCCATGCACGAGTGCGCCGGGACCGCGCCGCGCTCGATCTGCGCTGGGCCGTGTTCGATCAGACCAGGGCGCAGGAGCAGACGAAAGCACAGGCGGAGGCAACGGCCCGGGAGCAGGCGGGAACGCAGGGGATGACGCGAGGGAACGAGCGATGAGCGGGGACCACCAGACTCTGGCGCTGCTGCTCTTCAGCGCGTTCATCGCGCTCACCCTCGCCATCACGACCTGGGTGAGCCGCAACAGGCGCGGTTCGGCGGAGGAGTTCTACGCGGGCGGGCGGCTTTTCTCCCCCATGGAGAATGGGTTCGCGATCGCCGGGGACTACATGTCCGCCGCCTCGTTCCTCGGTATCTCCGGGCTCATCGCCCTCTACGGCTACGACGGAATGCTTTACTCCGTCGGCTTCCTGGTCGCCTGGCTGGTCGTCCTGCTCCTCGTCGCCGAACTCGTCCGCAACTGCGGCCGGTTCACTCTCGCCGATGTCGTCGCCTCAAGGATGAGCGAGCGCCCGGTCCGCATCGCCGCGGGAACTTCCTCGGTCGCCGTGTCCGTTCTCTATCTGGTGGCGCAGATGGTGGGGGCCGGCAGCCTCGTCGCGCTGCTGCTGGGCGGTACGAGCGAAGCCGCGCGCTCGTGGACCGTCATCGGCGTGGGTGCACTGATGGTGATCTATGTGTCGTTGGGAGGGATGCGAGCCACCACCTGGATCCAGATCGTGAAGGCCGTACTGCTGATGGCGGGTGCGATCGCGATGACCGTGCTCGTACTGGCACGTTTCCAGGGCGACTTCAACCAGCTGCTGAACTCCGCCGCCGAACGCAGCGGCCACGGCAAGGACTTCCTCTCGCCCGGTCTCAAGTACGGCGGGAACTGGACCGCGCGCCTCGACTTCATCAGCCTCGGCCTGGCACTCGTCCTGGGCACGGCGGGATTGCCGCACATCCTGTCCCGCTTCTACACCGTGCCGACCGCGCGGGCCGCCCGGCGCTCGGTCGTCTGGTCGATCGGCCTCATCGGCAGCTTCTATCTCATGACGATCGTGCTCGGGTTCGGCGCGGCCGCGGTGGTGGGCTCCGACGCGGTACGAGCGTCGAACGCCGCTGGGAACACGGCGGTTCCGCTGCTCTCCCTCAGCCTGGGCGGGGGCGCGGGATCGACCGGTGGCACGGTTCTCTTCGCGGTGGTCGCGGCCGTGGCCTTCGCCACGATCCTCGCCGTCGTCGCCGGGATCACCCTCGCCTCCTCGGCCTCGGTCGCCCACGATCTGTACGCCTCACTCAAGCGCCGCAATTCCAAGCAGCGCAGCGAGGTCGCGGTCGCCCGGGTCGCCGCGGTCGGCGTCGGGGCGGCCGCCATCGCGCTCGGTCTGCTGGCCCGCGATCTGAACGTCGCGTTCCTGGTGGGTCTGGCGTTCGCGGTCGCTGCCTCCGCCAATCTGCCCGTACTGCTTTACTCGCTGTTCTGGCGGAACTTCACCACGCGCGGGGCGGTGTGGTCGGTGTACGGCGGACTGATTCCGGCGGTGCTGCTTGTGGTGTTCTCGCCGGTCGTGACGGGCAGCCCGGAGGCGCTCTTCCCAGGGGTCGACATCCATGTCTTCCCGTTGCAGAACCCGGGGCTGGTCTCCATCCCGCTCGGCTTCCTTGCCGGGTGGATCGGCACCCTGACCTCCGCCGAACCGCCGGACGCGGCGAAGCACGCGGAGACGGAGGTACGGGCGCTTACGGGTGCGGGCGCGGTCTGACGCCGGTGGCGCGGTCCGGACCGGAGCCGTCGCCGAAGGCCGCCCGCGGACGGGCCGGTGATCAGGGGCTCGCCGACCAGAGGTACCGGTGTTCCGGGCGGCCCGTCTCGCCGTACTTCAGGCTCAGTTGTACGCGGCTCGTCCGCTCCAGCAGCTTCAGATAGCGCTGCGCCGTCTGCCGGCTCACCCCCGCGCGCTCCGCGATCTCCTGGGTGGACAGCGGTCCTTCGGCGGCCAGCAGCACCTGGCGAACCAGCTCGGCGGTGGTCGGCGAGTGGCCCTTGGGCAGATCCGGGGCGATCGAGCCGGCCGACAGTGCCCCGAAGATCCGGTCCACCTCGGCCTGTTCCGCCTCGCCGCCGCCCTCCAGGGTGCGGCGGAGCGAGGCGTATGCCTCCAGCTTGGCGCGCAGGCCCGCGAAGTTGAACGGTTTCACCAGGTACTGGAGCGCGCCATGACGCATCGCCGCCTGGACGGTGGCCACATCCCGGGCAGCGGTCACCATGATCACATCGGTCTGGTGGCCGAGCGTGCGCAGCTCCCGTACGACCGCGAGCCCGTTCCCGTCCGGTAGATAGTGGTCGAGCAGGACCAGATCCACCGGACTGTCGGCGATCCGGGCGAGCGCCTCGGCCGCCGAGTATGCCTTCGCGGAGACCCGGAAGCCGGGCACCTTGGACACATAGGCCGCGTTGATCTCCGCGACCCGGATGTCGTCGTCCACCACCAGTACGTCGATCATCGTGCCTCCACCGCCGTGGCCAGCCCCGGCTCGGTCAGCGCTTCGGGGAGTACGACGGTGAACTCGGCGCCTCCGCCCGGCGCCTCGCGCACCCGCGCGCTGCCGCCCTGCCGTTCCGCGAGCCTGCGCACCAGCGCAAGGCCGAGTCCGCGCTTGCCATGCGCCGGGAGCTCCTTGGTGGACCAGCCCTCGGTGAAGATCAACTCCCGCTGTTCGGACGCGATTCCGGGGCCGCTGTCCGCGATCCGCAGGACGGCCGTACGGCCCTCGGCCCGCAGCTCGACCTCTATTCGCGGGTCCGGCGAACCGGCGGCCGCGTCCAGCGCGTTGTCGACGAGGTTGCCGACGACCGTGACCAGACCGCGCGGGTCGACCAGCCGGTCGGGCAGCAGCGTCCCCGGCGCGATGCGCAGCGAGACGCCGCGCTCCGCCGCCACCGTCGCCTTGCCCACCAGCAGTGCGGCCAGCAGGGGGTCATGGATCTTCTCGGTGACCTGCTCGGCGGTGGCCCGGTGCACGCCGACCACTTCGGTGACGAACTCCACTGCCTCCTCGTGCATCTCCAGTTCGAGGAGTCCGAGCAGGGTGTGCAGCCGGTTGGCGTGCTCATGGTCCTGTGCGCGCAGAGCGTCGATCAGCCCTCGGGTCGAGTCCAACTCGCGGCCGAGCTGTTCCAACTCGGTGCGGTCACGCAGGGTGACGACAGCGCCGCCGTCGTCGGTCGGCATCCGGTTGGCGATCAGCACCCGGCTGCCGCGCACGGTCAGCAGGTCCTCGCCGGTGACCCTGCCGGCCAGTACATCCGTCGTCCGGCCCTCGCCCAGCATCTCTTCGAGCGGCCGCCCCATCGCCTCGTCGCCGAGGCCGAGCAGCCGCTGCGCCTCGTCGTTCATCAGTCGGATCCGGCCCGCCGTGTCGAGCGCCACGACCCCTTCCCGGATGCCGTGCAGCATCGCCTCGCGCTCCGCCAGCAGCGCGGAGATGTCGGAGAAGGCCAGGTCATGTGTCTGCCGCTGGAGCCTGCGGGAGATCAGATAGGCGGCCAGGGCTCCGACGGCCAGCGCCCCACCGGCGTACGCGAGCAGCCCGGGGATCGCGGCCAGCAGCCGGGCGCGCACACTGTCGTACTCGATGCCGACCGACACCGCGCCGACGATCCTGTCCCCGTCGTCGCGCAGCGGCACCTTGCCGCGGGCGGAACGGCCGAGCGTCCCGCTGTCGATCTCCATCACCTCGTTGCCCGCCAGCGCGGCGCTGGGGTCGGTGGAGACGACGCGGCCTATCTCCCGGGGGGCGGTGTGGGACCAGCGCACCCCGCGCCTGTCCATGATCACGACGTACTCGGCACCGGTGGCCTCCCGGATCCGCTCGGCCTCGGCCTGTACCGGACCGGCGGCCGTCGGCCGTGAGGCGAGCAGCTCTTCGGCGACCTGTGGGGACGCGGTGGTCTCGGCGATGGCGAGCGCCCTGCGCATCGCCTGATCGTCGAGCTGGGCGCTGAGCGGCGCGAGGAAGAGGCCGGTGGCCAGCACAGTGACACCAGTGGCGATGGCCAGCTGCATCAGCAGGACCTGGGAGAAGACCCGCTGCGGCCAGCCGAACCGCCGGCGCCGGGCGGGGGCGGTCGGAACGGGGTTCATGACCAGGAACGGTAGATGGCCGAGCGGCCTTTGCGAAACTTCCATTCCCGCGCAAATGGTTTGCGCATTTTGCCGTCGACTTACGTCTTCTTGGAAATCAGTGGCAAAGGCGCTGGTGCCGCCGGACCCAGGGGTTCTGGGCGGATGAGGACGGGGTATTTGGCGCGGTCATGGCAGTAGACGATTTGGCATATCTCTGCAACTCTCTGACCGCCACGCGCAAAAGACTCAGTCCTACAGTGCACAAACGCCAGTTGCACAGGTATGCCGACAGAGCCGCGCCTCGTTGTGTCAGCGCACGGGGCCGAAGATCGGGGACTTATGAGACCGCAACGCTGGAGTTGGCGGGTGCTCTCCGCCGTGATCACCGCCAGTCTTCTGCTGATCGCCCGGCCGTCGCTCGCCGCATCGGCCGCCGACGGCCCCAACGCCGCCGCGGGCCGCCCCGCGGCGGCGAGCAGCGCCCACAGCGAGTACGCCGCCCGCAACATCACCGACACGGACCAGGCGACCTACTGGCAGAGCGCCGGTACGAGCTTCCCCCAGTGGGTGCAGGCCGACCTCGGCAGCGCCACCCGGATCGACGAAGTGGTCCTCAAACTCCCCGCCGGGTGGGAGAGCCGGCAGCAGACCCTCTCCGTCCAGGGCAGCGCCGACGGCACCAGCTTCGCGACCCTGAAGACCTCGGCCGCGTACACCTTCGGCCCGGGCCAGGCCAATACGGTGGCCATCGTCTTCCCGGCCGCCCAGACCAGGTTCGTGCGCGTCCACATCACCGCCAACACGGGCTGGCAGGCTGCCCAGCTGTCCGAACTCGAAGTCCACGCGGCCGGTGAGTCCTCCGTCAATCTCGCCCGAGGCAAGACTCTGACCGCCGGCAGCCACACCGAGGTCTACGCGGCGGCCAACGCCAACGACGGCAACCGGGCCAGCTACTGGGAGAGCCGCAACGGCGATCTCCCGCAGTGGATCCGGGCCGACCTGGGCACCTCCGTCCGCGTCGACCGGGTCGTCCTGCGTCTGCCCGACGGCTGGGAAGACAGAACGCAGACCCTGCAGATTCAGGGCAGCCTGAGCGGCGCGGACTTCACCGATCTGACCGCGTCCAAGGCGTACGAGTTCAACGCGGCCGGCGGCCGGTCGGTGACGATCTCCTTCGACGCCGCCATCACGCGATACGTGCGGGTACTGGTCACCGCCAACACCGCCCGGGCAGCCGCCCAGGTCTCGGAGTTCGAGATCTATGGCCCGGCGACCGGCGACACCCAGGCACCCACGGCTCCCACCGCGCTCGCCTTCACCGAGCCGGCCACCGGCCAGATCAAGCTGACCTGGGAGGCGTCCACCGACAACACCGCCGTCACCGGCTACGACATCTACGCCAACAACGAACTGCGCACCAGCGTCGCCGGGAACGTCACGACGTACACGGACACGCAGTCCACAAGCGTCACGGTGGCGTACTTCGTGCGCGCGAAGGACGCGGCAGGGAACCAGTCAGCCAACAGCAACACCGTGACCCGCAAGGCAGACACCGGAGACACCCAGGCACCGACCGCACCCGCGGGTCTCGCCTTCACCGAGCCCGCCGCCGGCCAGATCAAGCTGACCTGGGGCGCGTCCTCGGACAACACCGGGGTCACCGGGTACGACATCTACGCCAACAACGCGCTGCGCAGGAGCGTGGCAGGCAATGTCACGACCTATACCGATCCTCAGCCCGCGAGCGCGACGGTCTCGTACTTCGTACGTGCCAAGGACGCCGCCGGGAACGAGTCCGGCAACAGCAACACCGTGACCCGCAACGGATCCACGGGCTCGGCATCCAACCTCGCCGTCGGGAAGCCGATCAGCGCCTCCTCCGTGATCCACACCTTTGTCGCGGAGAACGCCAACGACAACAGTCTGACGACCTACTGGGAGGGCGCTGCGGCCAGTTACCCGGGCACCCTCACCGTGAATCTGGGCGCCAACGCCGACCTGAGCAGCGTGGTCGTCAAGCTCAATCCGGACAGCGGCTGGGGCACACGGACGCAGAACATCCAGGTGCTCGGCCGTGAGCAGAGCGCGCAAGGCTTCACCAGCCTGGCCGCTGCGAAGGACTACACCTTCAATCCGGCGAGCGGCAACGCGGTGACCGTCCCGGTCGACGCGCGAGTCGCCGACGTACAGCTGAAGTTCACCTCCAACACCGGCGCGACCGCGGGTCAGGTGGCGGAATTCCAGGTGCTGGGCGTTGCGGCGCCCAACCCCGATCTGGAGGTCACCGGTCTGACGGCGTTGCCCGCGTCGCCTGTCGAGTCGGACCCGATCACCCTGTCGGTCACCGTACGCAACAGCGGACCCGTCGCCTGTGCCGCGAGCGCGGTCGCGTTCCGGCTCGGCGGCACCAAGGTCGCAACGTCCCAGGCCGGCGCCCTGGCCGCCGGGGCACAGGCGACAGTCAGCGCGTCGATAGGGGCGCGTGACGCGGGCACGTACCAGCTCAGCGCCGTCGCCGACGAGGCGAACGCCGTCATCGAGCAGAACGAGACCAACAACACCTACACCAGCCCGGCTCCGCTGGTGGTGAGGCCGGTCGACAGCTCCGACCTGATCGCATCCGCGGTGAACTGGACCCCGAGCGGCCCCGCGGCCGGTGACACCGTGACCTTCTCCGTGGCCCTGAAGAACCAGGGAACGCTGGCCTCGGCGGGCGGCGGCCACGGCATCGCGCTCACCGTGACCGACTCCAGGGGCGAGACGGTCAAGACCCTCACCGGTGAGCACAGCGGAGCCATCGCCGCCGGCGCGACCACATCAGCCGTGAATCTCGGCACCTGGTCCGCCACCAATGGCTCGTACACCGTCAAGGTGGTCGTCGCCGACGACGCCAACGAGGTGCCGGTCAAGCGTGCCAACAACACGAGCACCCGTCCGCTGTTCGTCGGCCGCGGCGCCAATATGCCGTACGACATGTACGAGGCGGAGGACGGCACGGCGGGCGGCGGCGCAGAGGTCGTCGGACCGAACCGGACCGTCGGCGACGTCGCGGGCGAGGCGTCGGGCCGCAAGGCCGTGACCCTCAACAACACCGGCAACTATGTGGAGTTCACGACCAGGGCGAGCACCAACACCCTGGTGACGCGATTCTCCATCCCGGACTCCCCGGGCGGCGGAGGCAACGACTCGACGCTCAACGTGTACGTCAACGGCACCTTCCGCAAGGCGATCGACCTCACCTCCAAGTACGCCTGGCTGTACGGAGCGGAGGCCAGTCCCGGGAACTCTCCGGGATCCGGCGCCCCGCGCCATATCTACGACGAGGCGCACATCATGCTGGGCGATTCCGTTCCGGCGGGCAGCAAGATCAAGCTGCAGAAGGACGCGGCCAACGGCTCCAAGTACGCGATCGACTTCGTGAGCCTGGAGCAGGTCGCGCCCATCGCCAACCCCGATCCGGCGACGTACACCGTGCCGGCCGGATTCACTCATCAGGACGTCCAGAACGCCCTGGACAAGGCGCGGATGGACACGACCGGCACGCTGGCCGGCGTTTATCTGCCGGCCGGCGACTACCAGACGTCCAGCAAGTTCCAGGTGTACGGCAAGGCCGTGAAGGTGGTCGGCGCCGGGCCCTGGTACACCCGGTTCAACGCGCCGTCGACGCAGGACAACACCGATGTCGGCTTCCGGGCGGAGGCGTCCGCGAAGGGTTCGTCGTTCGCGAACTTCGCGTACTTCGGGAACTACACCTCGCGCATCGACGGCCCGGGCAAGGTGTTCGACTTCTCGAATGTCTCGGACATCGTGATCGACAACATCTGGAACGAGCACATGGTGTGCCTCTACTGGGGCGCGAACACCGACAAGATCACCATCAAGAACTCCCGCATCCGCAATATGTTCGCCGACGGCATCAACATGACCAATGGGTCGACGGACAACCTCGTGACCAACAACGAGGCGCGGGCCACCGGAGACGACAGCTTCGCGCTCTTCTCGGCGATCGACGCCGGGGGCGCGGACATGAAGAACAACGTCTACGAGAATCTGACATCGATCCTCACCTGGCGTGCGGCAGGCATCGCCGTCTACGACGGCTACAACAACACCTTCCGCAACATCCACATCGCGGACACGCTCGTCTACTCCGGGATCACCATCAGCTCCCTGGACTTCGGCTATCCGATGAACGGCTTCGGGACCGAACCAACGACGGTCGAGAATGTCTCGACCGTCCGGGCCGGCGGTCACTTCTGGGGAGGGCAGACCTTCCCCGGGATCTGGCTCTTCTCGGCCTCGAAGGTGTTCCAGGGGATCCGGGTGAACAACGTCGACATCGTGGATCCGACGTACAGCGGGATCATGTTCCAGACCAACTACGTGGGAGGACAGCCGCAGTTCCCGATCAAGGACACGATCCTCAGCGACATCTCGATCTCCGGCGCTCGCAAGAGCGGGGACGCGCACGACGCCAAGTCCGGCTTCGGGCTCTGGGCGAACGAGATGCCGGAGGCGGAGCAGGGACCGGCCGTCGGTGAGGTCACCTTCAACGGTCTGAGATTCAGCAACAACGCTCAGGACGTGAAGAACACGACCTCCACCTTCAAGATCAATATCAACCCCTAGGCGACCTGTCGCCATGAGCGCGGACTAGCGCAAGCCGCTTGCATGGCTTGCGCTAGTCTTGCGTGCATGACGCGACGACTTGCTCAAGTGGCGAAGAAGGTTGGGGTCAGCGAGGCCACGGTCAGCCGGGTGCTCAACGGCAAGCCGGGAGTCTCCGAGGCCACCCGGCAGTCCGTGCTGACGGCGCTGGACGTGCTCGGATACGAGCGGCCCACCCAGCTCCGCGGCGAGCGGGCGCGACTGGTCGGTCTGGTCCTGCCGGAGTTGCAGAATCCGATCTTCCCGGCGTTCGCCGAGGTGATCGGCGGGGCGCTGGCGCAGCAGGGGCTGACCCCCGTGCTCTGCACCCAGACCAAGGGCGGCGTCTCGGAGGCGGACTATGTCGAGCTGCTGCTCCAGCAGCAGGTGTCCGGAGTCGTGTTCGCCGGAGGGCTCTTCGCGCAGGCGGACGCCCCGCACGCCCACTACAGACTGCTCGCCGAGCGCAAGATTCCGGTGGTGCTGATCAATGCCTCCATAGAGAATCTCGACTTCCCTTGCATCGCCTGCGACGACGCCGTGGCGGTGGAGCAGGCCTGGCGGCATCTGGTCTCGCTCGGCCATGAGCGCATTGGCCTGGTCCTCGGCCCGCAGGACCATGTGCCGTCCCGCCGCAAGTTCGCGGCCGCCCATGCGGCCGCGAAGTCGGCCGGCCGTGAGCTGCCCGACGAGCGCGTCGAGCGCTCCATGTTCTCGCTGGAAGGCGGGCAGGCGGCGGCCACGCGACTGCTCGACCGTGGCGTCACCGGGATCATTTGCGCCAGCGATCCGCTTGCGCTGGGAGCGGTACGGGCCACACGCCGGCGCGGTCTGTCCGTCCCCGCCGACGTGTCGGTCGTCGGCTATGACGACTCCGCGTTCATGAACTGCACCGAGCCGCCGCTGACCACCGTCCGCCAGCCCATCGAGGCGATGGGACGGGCCGCGGTGGAGCTGCTCTGCGCGCAGATCCAGGGTGGCGCGGTGCCGCCGGGTGAGCTGCTCTTCGAGCCGGAACTGGTGGTGCGCGGCTCCACCGCCCAGGCTCCGCGCTAAGGCACCGGCCGGGCTGCCGCATCTGTACCGGCTGCCGTATCTGCACCCGCTGTCGCTTCTGCACCGGCTGTCGCGTCCGACGTGCACTCCACTGTCAATCATTTACGAAATTGGCGCTAGATATTGCGGACTCCTGTCGCCGGTGGTTGAGTGTGCCGCGCCCCCGCTGCGTGTCAGTTGAGGGTCGTCCACGCTCTTGCCCGAAGGGGACCACCGATGACAAGTGCTTGGTTCCGTCGTACTCGCCGTAGCGGTCGCAGCACCGCGACCGCCCTCGTCTCCGCGTTAGCCCTCACCGCCCTGGCCGCCTGTGGCACGAGCAGCAGCGGCAACAACGACAACGGATCCGGCGGCGGTTCGTCCGACCCGTCAGCGCCGCTGGACCCGAAGACCAAGCTGACCCTCACCATCGACTGCATGCCGCCGGCCGCCAAGGCCGCGGAGCTCAAGGAGTGGAACGAGGACGTCAAGGCGTTCAACAAGACGTACCCGAACATCAGGATCGAGGGTCGTTCGACGCCCGGTCAGTGTCTCGAGCCGCCGCGCTTCACCGCGATGCTGAAGGCCAAGTCCCAACCCGACGTGTTCTACACATACTTCACCGATCTTCAGCAGGTGCTGGACAACGCGGGCGCCGAGGACATCTCCGCGTACGTGAACGCCAAGACCGTCCCCGCGCTGGCGGACATCGACCCCGACGTCATGAACTCCCTCAAGCACGACGGGAAGCTCTACGGCCTCCCCACCAGCAACTACACCATGGGTCTGCTGATCAACCGCAAGCTCTTCGATCAGGCAGGACTCGACCCCGACAACCCGCCGAGGACCTGGGAAGAGGTCCGCGCGGCCGCCAAGAAGATCGCCGGGCTCGGCAAGGGCATCGCCGGCTACGGCGAGTACAGCGCCGGGAACACCGGCGGCTGGCACTTCACGGCCACCATGTACGGCCTCGGCGGCGACATCGTCGACGCGAGCGGCAGGAAGGCCGCCTTCAACAACGAGCTGGGCAAGCAGATCGCCGGGAACCTCCACGCCATGCGCTGGGAGGACGACAGCATGGGCAAGACTCAGCTGCTCAAGTGGGGCGACCTGCAAAAGCAGATCGCCGGCGACAAGCTCGGAATGTTCCTCGCCGCGCCGGACGACATCGCCTACATGGTCCAGCAACTGGGCACCAAGTACGAGAACTTCGGCATGGGGCCGATCCCCGGCGAGCGGAACACCCTCTTCGGCGGCAACAACTACGTGATCAAGAAGGGGATTTCCCCGGACAAGATCAAGGCCGCGGTCGCCTGGCTCACCCACAAGAACCTCACCGTGGGCAAGGGCCAGTTCGACTGGGCCCGTACCAAGGCGGATGGTCTGCCCGTCGGCGTCCCGCAGCCGAACTTCTGGCTGAACGCCAGCAAGACCAAGGACGACGCCGCGCGCGCGGCCAGCGCAACCATGCCGGTCGAGAACTTCAAGGCCTTCGTGGACAACCCCGTCAAGGGCAAGGCCGAGCCGCCCAAGGCCCAGGAGATCTACAAGGTCCTGGACAACGTGATGTCGGCGGTCCTGACCAACGAGAGCGCGGACGTGGCGGAGCTGCTCTCCACCGCGGAGACGCAGGTCAACCAGATCCTGGCGAACCAGTAGCAGATGCCGGCCCCCACGCTCTCCCCGCGCAAGGCCGCACCGCGCCCCCGGCACGGTGCCGGGCTCCGTACGAACGCATCGCGGGAGGCGTTCGTACGGGCCCTGCGCCACAACCTGTCGGCGCACGGCTTTCTGATCGGCGCCGTGCTCTGCTTCTCGTTCTTCTCCTGGTATCCGATGGTCAGGGAGTTCATCCTGGCCTTCCAGAAGACCGAGGGCGGCCGGACCACCTGGGCCGGCTGGTCCAATCTCACCACCGTCTTCAACGACCCCGCGTTCTGGCAGGCCTGGCGCAACACACTGCTCTTCACCGGCCTCGCGCTGCTCCTCGGCTTCGCCGTCCCGTTCGTCGTCGCGCTGGTACTCAACGAATTCAGGCACGCCCAGGGCTACTTGCGGCTGCTGGTCTATCTGCCGGTGATGCTCCCGCCGGTCGCGTCCGTACTGCTCTTCAAGTACCTGTACGACCCCGGATACGGACTCCTCAACCGGATCCTGGAACTGCTGCACCTCCCGCAGCAGCAGTGGCTCCAGGACCCCGACACCGCCATGCTCTCCGTCGTCATCGCCGCGACGTGGATGAACATGGGCGGCGCCACGCTGATCTACCTCGCCGCACTGCAGGGCATACGCGGGGAGCTGTACGAGGCGGCGGAGCTCGACGGCGCGGGCGTGCTGCGCAAGATCTGGTACGTCACCATCCCGCAGACCCGGCTGATCCTCTCGCTGATGCTGCTGATGCAGATCATCGCGACGATGCAGGTCTTCACCGAACCGTTCCTGCTCGCTGGCGGCGCAGGCCCGGAGGGCTCCACGACGACCGTCGTCTACCTCATCTACCAGTACGCCTTCAACTTCAACAACTACGGCGGCGCGGCCGCGCTCGGCCTGGTCCTGCTCGTACTGCTCGCGGGGTTCTCCGCGGCGTACGTACGGCTCAGCCGCGGCGGCGAGGACGAGTAGGGCGGGGGAGACGGACATGAGCAGCACACGGACACTCATCTCACCGGCCCAACTTGCCAGACCACGCGGGAGATTCCTCTACTGGGTCGTCTTCGCCCTGGTCGTCGGCCTCTTCACGCTGGTCTTCCTCGGCCCGCTGTACTGGATGGTCTCCGGCGGACTCAAGACCACCCAGGAGGTCGTCCAGTCACCGCCGACCCTTGTGCCCCGAACGGTCCACCCGGAGAACTACTCGCGGGCCTGGGACGTGATGGACCTGTCCCGGCTGCTGTTCAACACGCTCTACTACGCCCTCGGGGCCCTCGCCTTCCAGCTGGTTCTCGACGTCGCCGCGGCCTACTCGCTCTCCAGGCTGCGACCGGTGTTCGGCAGGGCCATCCTCGCGATGATGATGGTCACGCTGATGATCCCGGCCACCGTCCTGGTCGTGCCGCAGTATCTGACCGTGCTCGACGTGCCGATCGTGGAGCGCAATCTGCTCAACTCGCCCTGGGTGATCTGGCTTCCGTCCGTCACCAACGCCTTCAACATCTTCCTGCTGAAGCGGTTCTTCGACTCGATCCCGCGCGAGCTCCTCGATGCCGCGTCCATCGACGGGGCGTCCCGGATGCGGACGCTGTGGTCCGTCGTGCTGCCGATCTCCCGGCCGATCCTGGGCGTCGTCTCCATCTTCGCGGTCGTCGGCGTCTGGAAGGACTTCCTCTGGCCGATGCTCACCCTGCCCGATCCGGCCAAGCAGACACTCAACGTCGGCATCTACTCCCTCGCGAACGGCGTGCCCGAGAACGTACTGATCGCCGCGCTCGCCATCGCGTCCGTGCCGACGCTGCTGATCTTCCTTGTCTTCCAGCGCAACATCATGAGCGGTCTTACCGCGGGCGGCCTCAAGGGCTGACGCCTCAAGGGCCGGCCCCCGAGGACTGGTCTGCGCAAGTGCCGCCCGACGGCCCGTCGCACCGCTCATCCCTCACGCCTCCGTCGCCGGCCCGACTCCGGCGCCCCGCTGTCCGGGCCGGGCGACGGAGTCCCACCCTGCCCGAAAGGACCGCACGTGGCAGCTCCTCATTCGGATCAAGCGGAAGACTGGTGGCGCAGCGCCGCCATCTACCAGGTGTACGTACGGAGCTTCGCCGACGGCGACGGTGACGGCACGGGTGATCTCGCGGGCGTACGGGCGAGGTTGCGGCACCTCGCCGAACTCGGCATCGACGCGATCTGGTTCAACCCGTGGTACCTCTCCCCGATGGCGGACGGCGGCTACGACGTGGCCGACTACCGCGCCATCGACCCGGCCTTCGGCACCCTCGCCGAGGCCGAGAAGCTCATCAGCGAGGCCCGCGAGCTGGGGATCCGCACCATCGTCGACATCGTGCCCAACCATGTCTCCGACCGGCACGCGTGGTTCCGGTCGGCGCTCGCCGCCGGGCCGGGCAGCCCCGAGCGCGAGCTGTTCCACTTCCGTCCCGGCCGCGGGGAGCACGGCGAACTGCCGCCCAACAACTGGCCGTCGCAGTTCGCGGGGGAGACATGGACCCGTGTCCCCGACGGCGAGTGGTATCTGCACCTGTTCACACCGGAGCAGCCCGACCTCAACTGGGACCACCCCGTCGTACGCCAGGAGCACGAGGACCTGCTGCGCTTCTGGTTCGAGCGCGGTGCGGCGGGTGTACGGATCGACTCGGCGGCCCTGTGCGCCAAGGACCCGGAGCTGCCGGACGCCGACGAGGACGACACGACCCCCTACGTCGACCGCGATGAGCTGCACGACATCTACCGTGCCTGGCGGGCGGTCGCCGATGAGTACGGCGGCGTGCTCATCGGCGAGTTGTGGGTGCCCGACCCGGACCGGTTCTCCCGCTATCTGCGATCCGACGAGCTGCACACCGCCTTCAACTTCGACTTCCTGGCCCGCCCTTGGAACGCCGCGGAGCTGCACGCCTCCATCGACACCACGCTCGCGTACCACGCACCCGTCGGCGCACCGGCGACCTGGGTGCTGTGCAACCACGATGTGACACGCACGGTCACTCGCTACGGGCGGGACGAGGACACCGGCTTCGACTTCGCGAAGAAGCGCTTCGGCACCCCCACCGACCTGGCCGTCGGCACCAGGCGCGCCAGGGCCGCGGCCCTGCTCTCGCTCGCCCTGCCCGGCAGCGTCTATCTGTTCCAGGGCGAAGAACTGGGGCTGCCCGAGGCGGACATACCGCTCGACCGCATCCAGGACCCGATGCACTTTCGCTCGCAGGGCGTGGACCCCGGACGCGACGGCTGCAGGGTGCCACTGCCGTGGGCCGCGGACGCGCCGTACTGCGGATTCGGCTCGGACACGGAGCCCTGGCTGCCGCAGCCCGGCGACTGGGCGTCGTACGCCGCCGACTGCCAGGCCGCGGATCCCACCTCGATGCTGACGCTCTACCGCCAGGCCCTGCGCATCCGCCGCTCCGAGCCCGGCTTCGGCGACGGACCGCTGCGCTGGCTGCCGTCCGCCCAAGGGGTGCTGGCCTTCACCCGTACCGACGGCTTGATCTGCGTGGTCAATGTCGCCGGGGAACCCGCCGGACTCCCCGGCCACGCAAGCGTCCTGCTGACGAGCGGCCCCCTGGACGATCAAGGCCGGCTGCCGCGGGACACGGCGGCCTGGCTACGGGCCTGACGCCGCCGGAGCGGCCGAAGGCCCGGAGCCGCCGTGCGGACCGGGACGGCCAACACGGGCCTGCCCGCAGCGCGGTTCAGCGAAGTGGAGGTCTGTCGTTCCTGATGCATCGAGTCCTCCGCCCGCTCACGGCAACGGCCTGGGCGGACGGGGGCCGTCGTACTGCCCGCTCGGACGCATCCGCAGCGGGTGCTCGTCGTACTCCTCCAGCGCGTGCGCGATCCAGCCGGCCGTGCGCGCCACGGCGAAGGCCGTCTCGCCTGCCTCGGCCGCCATCCCGGTCGCCACCGAAAGCACCGCGAGCGCCAGGTCGACATTGGCGTGCAGTTCCACATGGCGGGCCGTCGTCGCCTCCACCTCGCGGGCCGCCTCCAGCGCGGCTCGTGCGGCGGGAAGCTCTGCCAGTACGCCGAACAGTGCCTCGGCGCGGGGGTCCTTGCCCGGGTAGAGCCGGTGGCCGAGGCCGGGCACGCGCCGGCCCGCCCGCAGATGGTCCGCCACCACGGCGGCGGCGCTCTTGCGCTCCAGCACCTCGGCCAGCATCCGGTGCGCGAGACCGCTGGCGGCCCCGTGCAGCGGGCCGTCCAGTGCGCCGAGTCCTGCCGACACCACGGCGTACGGATGGGCGCGCGCGGAGGCGGCGACCCGCACCGCGAGCGTCGAGGCGGCCAGATCGTGGTCGATCAACAGGGAGAGCGCCATGTCCAGAACCCGTACGAACGGCTCGTCCGGACGCGCGGAGGTCAGCCGCGACCAGAGCCGCCAGGCGATCCGGTCCTCTCCCCGGTGCGGCCTGCCGATCGTCGGCAGCGCGTCGACCAGGGTGGGGATCAGGGTCCGCGCGCTGCCCAGCACCGCTTCCCGGTCGAGGTCGAAGCGCAGCGGATCCGCGACCGCGGCCGCGACGGCGGCCACCCGGAGCCGGTCCGTCGATCCGCTGTGTGCGGGCAGCGCCTCGACCGCGCGACGGGCTGCGGCGAGCGGCTCGGCGGGGGCGGTGAACCGGACGCCGGGCCGCAGAGTGCCGGTCCAGAGCCAGTCGGCGATCTCCTCGTAGCCGTAGCGGCGGGCGAGTTCGGTCGCGTCGACGCCCCGGAAGTAGTAGCGGTCCTTGTCGATCAGCGTGATGCCGGTGCGGATCCGCTGGGTGACATCGCCGCCTGAAGAGGACTCCCGCCGTCCCCTGCGGACGAGTGCGTCGACCTCCTTGGCGTCGAAGGTGCTGCCGCGTCCCGTGGGATCGCGCCTGCTGGAGAGCTGGCCGCGGCTGACATACGCGTACACCGTCTCGGGTTTCACGCCGAGCCGTGCGGCCGCCTCCTTGGTGGTCAGCCGCTCGCCGTCCGCTGCATGGTCCGTCATGTCGTCACCGTACACACATTGATGCAATCAATATTGACAGTGATCCAGTCAAGCATGGACAGTCGAGTCAAGTTCAGGGAGGAACCATGCAGAGCACCGGGATCACCGCACCCGTCGACGTACCGCGCGGACTCGCGGGCGTCGTCGTCACCGACACCGCGCTGGGTGACGTCAGAGGGCGCGAGGGCTTTTACCACTACCGCCAGTACTCGGCCGTCGAACTCGCCGAGATCCGCGGCTTCGAGGACGTCTGGCATCTGATGTTCTACGGCGAGCTGCCGGACGCGGCGCAGCGTGCGGCCTTCGTGGGGCACACCGCGTCTCTGCGTCATCTGCCCGACGACGTCCGTGCCGCGCTGCCCGCCATAGCCCGCTCGTGCGTGCTGTCCGGGCCGCTCGCCGGACTGCGCACCGCGCTCTCCCTGCTGGGAGCCTCCGCGGGGCTGCGCCCGGTGTACGACCTCGACACCGACCGCCGCCGGGCGGACGCGCTCGCCGCGTGTGCGGCGGTGCCGACGCTGCTCACCGCGCTGTACCGGCTGGGCCAGGGGCTGGAGCCGGTCGAACCGCGTGACGACCTGCCGTACGCCGCCAACTACCTCTACATGCTGACCGGTTCCGAGCCGGAGCCGGCGCGGGCCCGGGCGGTCGAGCAGTACCTCGTGTCCACCGTCGACCACGGCTTCAACGCCTCGACCTTCACGGCCCGGGTGATCACATCCACCGGAGCCGACGTGGCCGCCTGCCTGGTGGGCGCGATCGGCGCGCTCTCGGGCCCGCTGCACGGCGGCGCGCCGAGCCGGGCCCTCGACACTCTCGATGCCATCGGCACGCCCGAGCGCATCGACCCCTGGATCAGGGAACGGGTCCTGGCGGGGGATCGGATCATGGGCTTCGGCCATCCCGTCTACCGGACGGAGGACCCGCGCTCGCGGATGCTGCGGGGGATCGCCGAGAGTTTCGGCGGCCCGCTCGTGGAGTTCGCCGTCGAGGTCGAGCGCCGGGTGGAGACGATCCTCGCGGAACTGAAGCCGGGCCGTGAGCTGCACACCAATGTGGAGTTCTACGCCGGGGTGGTCATGGAACTGTGCGGGCTGCCGCGTGAGATGTTCACGCCGACCTTCTGCGCGGCCAGGGTCGTCGGCTGGAGCGCCAATATCCTGGAGCAGGCGGCAGACTCGAAGATCATCCGCCCGGCGGCCCGCTATGTCGGACCGCCGCCGCCCCAGCCGGTACCGACCGCGTCCTGACCCGTGCTGCAGCCCGGCACCGCTTGGTGGTGCCGGGTTGTGTGCGGTCCTGACGTACGGGGTCAGGCGTCAGGCGCGCAGACTGCGACCGCACGCCGGCCTACGAGCGGATCGTGGTGGTGAGCGCTGTCGCCCTGCCGCCGAGCGGCTCTGATCGGTGAAGGGCGAGAAGTGGAGGCGAGGATGAACCGGTCGCCGTCCCAAGGAGGGCCCGGCGGGCGGCAGTAGCCATCGTGCACCTGAGCGCCTGGCGCGAAGATTTCGGCCGATGGGAGGGGCGGCGGCGCAACATTTGTCGCCCCCCGCCCCGGGAGTGTCTGAATGTCGGGTCGACTACGATCCTGCCGCGTGGCAAGAAAACCGATACCCGTCATCGTCCTCGCGGGCTTCCTGGGATCCGGCAAGACGACCTTGCTCAACCATCTGCTGCGCGCGAGTCGCGGGACCCGGATCGGTGTGATCGTCAATGACTTCGGGTCCATCGAGATCGACGCCATGACCGTGGCCGGTCAGCTGGGCGACTCCACGGTGTCCCTCGGGAACGGGTGTCTGTGTTGCGCCGTCGACGCGAGCGAGCTGGACGTCTTCCTCGACAAGCTCACCCGGCCCGCCGCTCGCCTTGATGTGATCGTCATCGAGGCCAGCGGACTCGCCGAGCCGCAGGAACTCGTTCGTATGCTTCTGGCCAGTGACAACGAGCGCATTGTGTACGGCGGACTCGTCCAGGTCGTCGACGCGGCCGAGTTCGACGCGACACGGGAGCGGCACCCCGAGATCGACCGGCAGCTCGGCATCGCCGATCTGATCGTGCTGAACAAGGCGGACCGTATCGGTGAGGCCGCCGGTCAGCTGTTGCGCGAGAGGATCACTGCGCTCGCCGGGGGAGCCGCCGTGATGCCGGCGACGTACGGGCGGATCGACCCCGAGCTGCTCTTCGAGTGCCGTCCGCGGACCGAGCGGGTGGGGCAGCTGTCGTTCGAGGATCTCCGCGACGACGACCACGACGACGATCACGATGACGAGGATCATGACGGCCATCTGCATGCCGCCTATGAGACCGTGTCCTTCAGCTCGGCCGGTCCCCTCCACCCCCGCAGGCTGCTGGACTTTCTCGACTCACGGCCCGACGGTCTCTACCGCATCAAGGGATTTGTCGACTTCGGCGCGGCCGACCCACACAACCGGTACGCCATTCACGCCGTCGGCCGGTTTCTCCGGTTCCACCCCGAGCCTTGGCCGGACGGCGCGGAGCGGGTGACGCAGCTGGTCCTGATCGGCTCCGGCATCGACACCGGAGCCCTGCTCAAGGAACTCGATGCCGCCCGCACGGCCGGGCCGCAGGACGCCCCCGATGAGCACAGCATGTGGGGCGTCCTGCGGTTCGTACAGGAAGAAGAGGCTGCGCCCTAGCTCGCCGGGCCCGCCAGCACCGCCACCGACGACGTCAGGGGAGTGCCCGAACCGTCGCGGCGCGGGTCGGTCTCCGGCAGCTCGGCCGGTGCGCCGTTCTTCTGCGCCGCCCGCGCCGGAGCCGCGCCCGCCCAGGCCAGTACGAGCACGTCCTCGCCCTTGAGGAACCGCTGACAGCGCACCCCGCCGGTGGCCCTCCCCTTGCGTGGGTACTGGTCGAAGGGCGTCAGCTTCGCCGTCAGTTCCGAGTCGTCCAGCGTGCCGTGCGAGCCGGCGACCGTGAACACCACCGCGTCCCCGGCCGGGTCAACCGCCGTGAACGAGATCACCTCGGCGCCGTCCGCAAGCTTGACGCCGGCCATGCCGCCCGCCCCACGGCCCTGCGGTCGTACCTGCGAGGCCGGGTAGCGCAGCAGCTGCGCGTCGGATGTGATGAAGACCAGGTCCTCCTCGCCCGTACGCAGCTCCGCTCCGCCTACGACCCGGTCGCCGTCCCTGAGGGCGATGACCTCCAACTCGTCCTTGTTGGCGGGGTAGTCGGGCACGACACGCTTGACGACACCCTGCAGGGTGCCGAGCGCCAGGCCCGGCGAGGACTCGTCGAGCGTGGTGAGGCAGACGACCCGCTCGTCCGCCTCCAGTGACAGGAACTCCGAGACCGGCGCCCCGCCTGAGAGGTTGGGCGCCGAAGCGGTGTCCGGCAGCTGCGGCAGATCGATCACCGAGATTCGCAGCAGCCGCCCGGCCGACGTCACCACGCCCACGTCGCCGCGCTGCGTCGCGGGCACTGCGGAGACGATCACATCGTGCTTGGCACGCCTGGCGCCCTCCTCCACCGGCGGCTCGCCCGTGGCCGTACGGGCCAGCAGACCCGTCGAGGACATCAGCACCCGGCACGGGTCGTCCGCGACCTCGAGCGACGCCGCGGCGACCGGCGTGCTCGCCGACTCCAGCAGTACGGTGCGCCGCTCGGTGCCGAACTTCTTCGCCACGGCCGCCAGTTCGCCCGAGACCAGCTTGCGCAGCTCGGCGTCCGAGTCCAGGATCCCGGTCAGCTCGTCGATCTCGCCGTTCAGCCGGTCGCGCTCGCTCTCCAGCTCTATGCGGTCGAACTTGGTCAGCCGGCGCAGCGGGGTGTCCAGGATGTACTGGGTCTGGATGTTGCTCAGCGAGAAGTGCTCGATCAGCCGCTCCTTCGCCTGCGCGGAGTTCTCACTGGACCGGATGAGGCGGATGACCTCGTCGATGTCGATGAGCGCGACGAGCAGGCCCTCGACGAGATGCAGCCTGTCGCGCCGCTTGGTCCGCCGGAACTCGCTGCGCCGGCGCACTACCTCGAAGCGGTGGTCGAGGTAGACCTCGAGCAGTTCCTTGAGCCCCAGCGTGAGCGGCTGCCCGTCCACCAGCGCCACATTGTTGATGCCGAAGGTCTCCTCCATCGGCGTCAGCTTGTAGAGCTGCTCGAGCACGGCCTCCGGAATGAAGCCGTTCTTGACTTCGATGACCAGTCGCAGACCGTGCGAGCGGTCGGTGAGGTCCTTGACGTCCGCGATGCCCTGGAGCTTCTTCGACGAGACCAGGTCCTTGATCTTGGCGATCACCTTCTCCGGGCCGACGGTGAAGGGCAGTTCGGTGACGACCAGGCCCTTGCGGCGCGCCGTGACGTCCTCCACGGAGACCGTCGCGCGGATCTTGAAGGTGCCGCGCCCCGCTTCGTACGCATCCTTGATGCCGGTCAGGCCCACGATCCGGCCGCCGGTCGGCAGGTCGGGCCCGGGGACGAAGCGCATCAGCGTCTCGAGGTCCGCGCCCGGGTGCTTGATCAGATGGCGGGCGGCGGCGATGACCTCGCCGAGATTGTGCGGCGGCATGTTCGTCGCCATGCCGACCGCGATCCCGGACGCGCCGTTGACCAGCAGATTCGGGTAGGCGGCGGGGAGAACGACGGGCTCGCGCTCCTGGCCGTCGTAGTTCGACCGGAAGTCGACCGTGTCCTCGTCGATCGACTCGGTCATCAGTGACGTCGCGTCGGCCATCCGGCACTCGGTGTAGCGCATGGCGGCCGGCGGGTCGTCATTGCCGAGCGAGCCGAAGTTGCCGTGTCCGTCGACCAGCGGCAGGCGCATCGAGAACGGCTGCGCCATCCGAACCAGGGCGTCGTAGATCGACGCGTCGCCGTGCGGGTGCAATTTACCCATGACCTCGCCGACGACACGGGCGCACTTCACATAGCCCCGGTCGGGGCGCAGGCCCATCTCGTTCATTTGGTACACGATCCGGCGGTGCACCGGCTTCATGCCGTCACGTGCGTCCGGCAGGGCCCGGGAGTAGATCACCGAGTACGCGTACTCGAGGAAGGAGCCCTGCATTTCGTCCACCACGTCGATGTCGAGGATCCGCTCCTCGAAATCGTCCGGCGGCGGTGTCTTCGTGCTGCGGCGGGCCATCGCGGCTGCTGCTCCTTCGCGTACCAGATCTGGAACTGACGCCGACCATTGTGGACCGTCCCACTGACAACGCCGACCGCGACCCGGGAACTTCGCCAGCTGTCAGCGCGCTTGCATACAGTGGCAGGACTTCTCCATATCGCGATCGAAGGGACGTACATGCCCATGGGTCACACGGCCACAGCGCAGGCCGGTTCCGGCGGCCTGACAGCGACTGAGCACCGGCTGGCCAACGGCCTGCGCGTGGTGCTCTCCGAGGACCACCTGACCCCGGTCGCCGCTGTCTGCCTCTGGTACGACGTCGGCTCACGCCACGAGGTCAAGGGCCGTACCGGCCTCGCCCACCTCTTCGAGCACCTGATGTTCCAGGGCTCGGGCCAGGTGACGGGGAACGGACACTTCGAGCTGGTGCAGGGCGCCGGTGGCTCGCTGAACGGCACCACCAGCTTCGAGCGCACCAACTACTTCGAGACGATGCCCACACACCAGCTGGAGCTGGCGCTCTGGCTGGAAGCCGACCGGATGGGCTCGCTGCTCGCCGCGCTCGACGACGAGTCGATGGAAAATCAGCGCGACGTCGTCAAGAACGAGCGCCGCCAGCGGTACGACAACGTTCCGTACGGCACGGCCTTCGAGAAGCTGACTGCCCTCGCCTACCCCGAGGGCCACCCGTACCACCACACGCCGATCGGCTCGATGGCCGACCTGGACGCCGCGACCCTCGAGGACGCCCGCGCCTTCTTCCGTACCTACTACGCGCCGAACAACGCCGTGCTGTCGGTCGTCGGCGACATCGACCCGAAGCAGACGCTCGCCTGGATCGAGAAGTACTTCGGCTCCATCCCCGCCCACGACGGCAAGCAGCCGCCGCGGGACGGCTCCCTCCCGGAGATCATCGGCGAGCAGCTGCGCGAGGAGATCGTCGAGGAGGTCCCGGCGCGTGCGCTGATGGCCGCCTACCGGCTGCCGCACGACGGCACGCGCGAGTGCGACGCCGCCGATCTGGCGCTGACCGTCCTCGGCGGCGGCGAGTCGTCCCGGCTGCACAACCGTCTGGTGCGCCGGGACCAGACGGCTGTCGCGGCCGGTTTCGGCCTGTTGCGGCTGGCCGGCGCGCCCTCGCTCGGCTGGCTGGACGTGAAGACGTCCGGCGGCGTGGAGGTCCCGCAGATCGAGGCCGCGGTCGACGAGGAGCTCGCGCGGTTCGCCGCCGAGGGCCCCACGCCCGAGGAGATGGAGCGCGCACAGGCCCAGTTGGAGCGCGAGTGGCTGGACCGGCTGGGTACGGTCGCGGGCCGCGCCGACGAACTGTGCCGGTACGCGGTGCTGTTCGGTGATCCGCAGCTGGCGCTGACCGCCGTGCAGCGGGTGCTGGCCGTCACCGCCGAGGAGGTACAGGAGGCCTCCAAGGCCCGGCTGCGTCCCGACAACAGGGCAGTTCTGGTCTACGAGCCCATCTCGGCCGACGACGGCGAGGGCGACGACAGCGACGACAGCGACGAGACCAACCAGCACGAGGGGACCGACCAGTGAGCGACGCTGCCGTGACCATGCAGTTCCACCCGCAGCCGACGGCCGGAGAAGCCCGGCCCTGGGCGTTCCCCGCCCCCGAGCGAGGCACGCTGGACAACGGGCTCACGGTGCTGCGCTGCCACCGTCCCGGCCAGCAGGTGGTGGCCGTCGAGATCAGCCTCGACGCGCCGCTGGACGCCGAGCCGGAGGGCCTCGACGGCGTCGCCACGATCATGGCGCGCGCCCTGTCGGAGGGCACCGACAAGCGCTCCGCGGAGGAGTTCGCGGCCGAGTTGGAGCGCTGTGGAGCGACGCTCGACTCGCACGCCGACCACCCCGGCGTCCGCGTCTCCCTGGAGGTCCCGGTCTCCCGGCTGCCCAAGGCGCTCGGCCTGCTCGCCGAGGCGCTGCGCGCACCCGCCTTCGCCGACAACGAGGTGGAGCGGCTCGTACGCAACCGTCTCGACGAGATCCCGCACGAGACGGCCAATCCGGCCCGCCGTGCCGCCAAGGAGCTCTCCAGGCAGCTCTTCCCGGCCTCCCTGCGCATGTCGCGCCCCCGCCAGGGCACGGAGGAGACTGTCGCGCGGATCAACTCCGGGGCTGTGCGGGGCTTCTTCGAGGCGCATGTGCGGCCCGCCACGGCCACCGCGGTGATCGTCGGCGACCTCACCGGGGTCGACCTGGACGCCGTACTGGCCGACACGCTCGGCGCCTGGAAGGGCGACAGCGCCGCTCCCCGTCCCGTACCGCCGATCACGGCCGACGACACGGGCCGCGTGGTCATCGTGGACCGTCCGGGCGCCGTGCAGACACAGCTGCTGATCGGCCGCATCGGGCCGGACCGGCACGACCGTGTCTGGCCGGCGCAGGTGCTCGGCGCGTACTGCCTGGGCGGCACCCTCACCTCCCGCCTGGACCGCGTCCTGCGCGAGGAGAAGGGCTACACCTACGGCGTACGGGCCTTCGGCCAGGTACTGCGGTCGGCCCCTGACGGGTCCGGCGCCGCGATGCTCGCCATCAGTGGCTCGGTGGACACCCCCAACACCGGACCGGCGCTGGAGGACCTCTGGAAGGTGCTGGGCACGCTCGCGGCCGAGGGGCTCACCGACGCCGAGCGGGATGTCGCGGTGCAGAACCTGGTGGGCGTCGCCCCGCTGAAGTTCGAGACGGCGGCGTCCGTCGCGGGCACGCTCGCCGACCAGGTCGAGCAGTCCCTCCCGGACGACTACCAGGCGCAGTTGTACCTGCGGCTGGCCGAGACCGGCACCGTTGAGGCGACGGCCGCGGCCGTCAACGGCTTCCCGGTGGACCGGCTTGTCACTGTGCTCGTCGGCGACGCCTCGCAGATCGAGGAGCCGGTCAGGGCCCTGGGCATCGGTGAAGTGACCGTTGTCACGGGCTGATTGACCCCAAGTCGATCGATCGCACCTGGCAAACAACATAAAACAGACAAGCGGAACCCCGGCCTCGAATGCGATGCCGGGGTTCCGGCTTATGCCCGGTTTGTTGGAGAGGCTGCCTGTCTGACCTGTGGGATGCACTACAAAAGGGCCTGGCCGTTTGGTGAATGAAAGATGACACGCCTAGCGTCGGTCCGGCTGTCCGCCAGTAGCCCGCCGCGCCCGCGGCGACGGACAGTCATCGCCGAGTCCCCGTATGGCGCGAGCCTGGGGAGCCGGGGACCCAATCAGTCCCTGGGGTGAATCGGACGCCTACGCACCCGTGCGGAGGAGCCCGTAGGAGACCTTCCTGCTCCGAACCCGTCAGCTAACCCGGTAGGCGAGAAGGAAGGAAAGGACCAGCCACTTCATGGCGTTCACCCGTGCCACCGGGAAGCACCGTGCCCCGAGCCGCCTGACGCGCAAGAGCGCGAGCATGGCCGGCGTCGCGGCCCTTGCCACCACCGGCGTCATCGGAACCCTCGCTTCCCCGGCGCTCGCAGCCGAGACCGGTGCCGCCACGGTCGAGGACACCGGCCTGACCCAGATCGTGGCCGCCGACTCGCTCGCCGACCAGATCGCCGACCAGGCCGCCGCCCAGAAGCGGGAGGCCGCCGAGGCCGCCGCCAAGGCGAAGGCCGAGGCCGAGGCCAAGCGCAAGGCCGAGGCCCGCGCCAAGGAGGCCCGCGAGGCCAAGGAGCGCGCCGCTCGCGAGGCCGAGCGCAAGCGCCTGAACTCCTTCCGGCTCCCCATCGCCGGCTCGTACGTCACCACCGGCTACAAGGCCGGCGGCTCGCTCTGGTCCTCCGGCAGCCACTCCGGCGTCGACTTCCATGCCGCGTCCGGCACTTCGGTTGTGGCCGTCGGCGCGGGCACCGTCGTCGAGGCCGGCTGGGGCGGCTCCTACGGCAACAACATCGTGATCAAGATGAACGACGGCTCGTACACGCAGTACGGACACCTCTCGTCCATCGGCGTCTCGGTCGGCCAGCGGGTCACCCCGGGCAAGCAGATAGGCCTCTCCGGCTCGACCGGCAACACCACCGGGGCGCACCTCCACTTCGAGGCCCGCACCAGCCCCGAGTACGGCTCCGACATCAACCCGGTCGCGTACCTGCGTGCGCACGGCGTCGGCGTCTGAACGACACCTGAGCGAACGAAGGCCCCGGCCGCCGCCGGGGCCTTCGGCGTTGGGCCTCTCCGATCGGCTCTCTGGCCAAAAGATATCCATGGATTTCCAGTGGCCATCGGAAAATCCGGCCGATTGCAATAGAGTCACCGAACAGGCGTCAATCGGCTGCGTTTCGCGCGGATTAAAGCGGAGGTTCGGTCATGCGCATTCCCGCGCACTCGGTATGCACGGCGATCCGCGACGACATCGTCTCCGGTGTATTCGAGCGCGGTGGCAGGCTCACCGAGGAGCAGTTGGCCCGCCGCTACGGCGTCTCCCGGGTCCCCGTCCGCGAGGCCCTGCGCACCCTGGAGTCCGAGGGCTTCGTCACCACCCGCCGCCACGCCGGCGCCTGCGTCGCCGAGCCCACCGAGCAGGAGGCGGCCGACCTGCTGGAGGTCCGAATGCTGCTGGAGCCGCTGGGCGCGGCCCGGGCCGCGCGGCGCCGTACGGAAGCGCACCTCAAAGTCCTGCGCGGTCTGGTCAGACTGGGGCAGGAGCGGGCCCGCCGCGGCCAGGGCGAGGATCTGCGCTCACTGGGCGGCTGGTTCCACGAGACGCTCGCCCAGGCCTCCGGCAGCCCTGGCCTGACCGCCCTGCTCACCCAGTTGCGGCACAAGATCGCCTGGATGTACGCCGTTGACCAGCCGGCCAAGCCCGTCGAGTCCTGGGCCGAGCACGGCGCGATCGTGGATGCCGTGGCGCGCGGCGATGTGGAACGGGCGCGGGCGCTGACCGCACTGCACGCCGAGCGGGCCACGACCGCGTACCGGCTGCGCCGTCCCGAGCGGGTGAGGACTTCGCAACAAGCCGTAAACACCGCGAGCGTCCGCAATTAACAGCCGCACCGTATACAAAGAGAAGATATTCGCGGGGCGGATTTTATGCTGCCCGAATTCATGGTGCCCGTGTCACGAAAACCGGACCGCAAAAAAGCGGAGCCGCGGCATCCTGAATTCGGGATGCCGCGGCTCCGCTGTCGAGCAATTCGGCTGCCGGACTCAGACTGTCGGGGTCGGACTGCCGGGGTCGGACGGTCTTGCTCAGGCGGTCTTGCTCAGACGGTCTCGGGAAGCTCTTCGAGCCCCTCGGAGACCAGCTTGGCCAGACGGTCCAGGGCGGCGTCGGCGCCCTCCGCGTCGGAGACGAGCACGATCTCCTCGCCGCCCTGGGCGCCCAGGCCGAGCACCGCGAGCATGGAAGCGGCATTGACCGGGTTGCCGTCGGCCTTGGCGATCGTCACCGGGACGCCGGCGGCCGTGGCGGCACGGACGAAGATGGAAGCGGGTCGGGCGTGAAGGCCCTCGGCCCAGCCGACATTGACGCGGCGCTCAGCCATGGTGTTGCCCTTCAGGTCTTAGCGGTTGTCTAGACCAGTCTCTCATGTGTTACAGCATGATCGCACCGGCCCTCGGCCCGCGAGCGGCCGCCGACCGGCTTCCCCAGACTGCCCGCGGCCAACGGCCGCCGCGACCGGTGGGTGAGCCGTACGCTTTCTCCCATGCAGACCGAGCCGGACCACGCCTACCCCGATCACTGGGAAGCAGACGTGGTGCTGCGCGACGGCGGCACCGCACGCATCAGGCCCATCACCACACAGGATGCCGAACGCCTGGTCAGCTTCTACGAGCAGGTCTCGGACGAATCGAAGTACTACCGTTTCTTCGCACCCTATCCACGGCTCTCCGCCAGGGACGTCCACCGCTTCACCCACCACGACTACGTGGACCGGGTGGGTCTCGCGGCCACGGTCGGCGGCGAGTTCATCGCGACTGTCCGCTATGACCGGATCAACGGTGAGGGCCGCCCCGCGAGCGCCCCCGCCGACGAGGCCGAGGTCGCCTTCCTCGTGCAGGACGCCCACCAAGGGCGCGGCGTCGCGTCCGCGCTGCTCGAACACATCGCGGCTGTCGCCCGTGAGCGGGGGATCCGGCGCTTCGCCGCCGAGGTGCTGCCGGCCAACAACAAGATGATCAAGGTGTTCCGGGATGCCGGCTACACCCAGAAACGCAGCTTCGAGGACGGCTCCGTCCATCTGACCCTCGACCTGGAACCGACCGCCGAGTCCGTCGCCGTGCAGCGCGGCCGCGAGCAGCGCGCGGAGGCCCGCTCCGTGCAGCGCCTCCTCGCGCCCGGGTCGGTCGCCGTCATCGGCACCGGCCGCGCGCCGGGCGGTGTGGGACGCACCGTGCTGCGCAACCTCCTCCACGCCGGGTACACCGGTCGTACGTACGCGGTGAACCGCGCCTACCCCGAGGGGCAGCCGGAGGTGGACGGCGTCCCCGCGTTCCGCTCCGTCGGCGAGATCGGGGAGCCGGTCGACCTCGCGGTCGTGGCCGTTCCCGCCGAGCGGGTGCCGGAGGTGGTCGCCGACTGCGGCGAACACGGCGTCCAGGGGCTGGTCGTCCTCACCGCCGGGTACGCCGAGAGCGGCGCGGCCGGGCGGGAGCGGCAGCGCGAACTGGTGCGGCAGGCCCGCTCGTACGGCATGCGCATCATCGGCCCGAACTCCTTCGGCATCATCAGCACGTCGGACGCCGTCCGCCTCAACGCCTCCCTCGCGCCCGAGTCCCCGGCGCCCGGCCGCATCGGGCTGTTCACCCAGTCCGGCGCGATCGGCATCGCCCTGCTGTCGGGCCTGCACCGCCGCGGCGCGGGCCTGTCCTCCTTCATCTCCTCGGGCAACCGCGCGGACGTGTCCGGCAACGACTTTCTGCAGTACTGGTACGAGGACCCGGACACGGATGTCGTCCTGCTGTACCTCGAATCGATCGGCAACCCGCGCAAGTTCACCCGCCTCGCGCGGCGTACGGCGGCGGTGAAGCCGGTCGTCGTGGTCAAGGGCGCCCGCCACAGCGGGAGCGAGCCGCCCGGGCACGCGGTGCCGGTGACCCGGATCCCGGACGCCACGGTCGGGGCGCTGCTGCGCCAGGCAGGCGTGATCCGCGTCGACACCGTCACCGAACTCGTCGACGCGGGCCTGCTGCTTGCGGGCCAGCCGCTGCCGGCCGGGCCGCGGGTGGGGATCCTCGGCAACTCCGAGTCCCTCGGCCTCCTCACCTACGACGCCTGCCTCGCGGAGGGCCTGCGCCCGCTGCCGCCGCGCGACCTCACGACGAGGGCCACCCCGGCGGACTTCCGGGCGGCGCTCGCCGAAGCGCTGACCGGCGATGCGTGCGACGCCGTCGTGGTGACGGCGATCCCGTGGGTGGGCGAGAACGGCGTCACGGAATCGGGTGACGGCGAGGTCCTGGCGGCGGCCCTGCGCGACGCGGCGGCGGCGTCCCCGGCGAAGCCGGTGGCGGTGGTGCACGTGGAAATCGGCGGCCTGGCGGAAGCGCTGGCGGCTGCCACGAGCACGCGTACGGGCGCGGCGCCGGCATCGAGCACGGGTACGTCTCCGGCGGGAGCAACGGGTACGGCTCCGGCATCGACCACGGGCGCGGTGCCGGCATCGAGCACGGGCCCGGCTCCGGCATCGAGCACGGGAGCGGCGTCGGCATCGGCCGCGAGCCCGGCTCCGGCCCCGGCCACACCCCCCGCAGCGGCCACCCGCCCCCAGACAGGCATCACCCCGGCGGCCGACGACCCGGACCCTGGCACCGGCCGCGAAGCGCCGCAAGCTGGCACCCGGGCTGCCCCCCGCCGCTCCCCGGGGCAGAGCGCGTCCGACGCTGTGCGCTATGGAGCCCCGGCCCCCGCGATCGCCCCGCACGACTACCGCATCCCCGCCTACCCCGCCGCCGAGCGCGCCGTCCGCGCGCTCTCCGAGGCGGTGAAGTACGCCCAGTGGCGCCGACAAGCCGCCGAGCCCGGCAAGGTCCCCCAGTACGAGGACATCGACGAGCCCGGCGCCGCCGGCCAGATCGACGCGCTCCTCGGCGAGCACGCCGACCCCCGCGGCATCACCCTCGCCCCCGCCCCCGCCCACGAGCTCCTTCGCCGCTACGGCATCTCCGTACGGCCGACCCTCCCCGCCCCCGGCCCCGACGCCGCCGTGCGAGCCGCCGCCCGCCTCGGCTATCCCGTCGCCCTCAAGACCACCGCCCCGCACCTGCGCCACCGCGCCGACCTCGGCGGCGTACGGCTCGATCTGGCCGATGAGATCCAACTGCGGCAGGCATACGGTGAGTTGACCGAAGCTCTGGGCAAGCCCGAGGAGCTGCAGCCCGTCGTGCAGGCGATGGTCCCCCGCGGCGTCGACACCGTCGTGCGCGCCGCCATCGATCCCGCTGTTGGCGCCGTGCTCTCCTTCGGACTCGCCGGTGCCCCCTCCGAGCTGCTCGGTGACACCGCCCATCGGCTCGTCCCCGCCACCGACCGCGACGCGGCCGAGCTGATCAGGACCATCCGGACCGCGCCCCTCCTCTTCGGCTGGCGCGGCTCCGCGCCCGTCGACGCTCCGGCACTCGAAGAGCTGCTGCTACGAGTGTCACGACTGGTCGACGACCACCCGGAAGTCGTCGCGGTCAGCCTCGAACCGGTCGTCGTCGCTCAGCGCGGCCTCTCCGTGCTCGGCGCGTCCGTCCGCCTCGCGCCACCCCTCGCCCGCACCGACCTCGGCCCCCGGCGACTCCCCAGCTACTGAGCGCTCACCGCCCCCGCGGCCCCGTAGGATGGACCGCATGGCGAAGACCGGTATGACGACCCAGGGGCTGCGCGCGGCGATCGAGCGCAGCGGCTACTACCCGGCTCTCGTGGCCGAGGCGGTGGAGGCCGCTGTCGGTGGCGAGCAGATCGCGTCGTACCTGGTGCACCAGGAGACCACTTTCGACGCGAACGAAGTGCGCCGCCATGTCACCGTCCTCGTCCTGACCGCCAACCGCTTCATCGTCAGCCACACCGACGAGCAGGCCGCCGACTCGTCCTCCCCGGCGCCGTACGCCACCACCTCCACCGAATCGGTGAAGCTCGGCCGGATCTCGTCCGTCGTGGTCAGCCGCGTCGTCGCCAACCCCGAGTCGTACACCCCCGGCACGCTGCCCCGCGAGGTCGTCCTCACCATCGGGTGGGGCGCCGTCTCCCGCCTCGACCTGGAGCCCGCCGCCTGCGGCGACCCCAACTGCGAGGCGGACCACGGCTACACCGGCAATTCCACCGCCGACGACCTGAGCCTGCGCGTCAGCGAGGCCGGCGACGGCGCGGACGCCGTCCGCCAGACGCTCGCCTTCGCCCAGGCGCTCTCCGAAGCCACGGCAGCCACGCGCTGATGGCCCAGCCCGCAGCCTGGCCGGACGAACCCGTCCCGCTCGCTCTCGACACCGCGCCCGTCCCCGACTACGGCACCGGATCGCTCGCCGATCTGCTGCCGACGCTCGCCGCGGGTCAGGGGGTGCCGGGCCTGGTCCAGAGCATCCCCGAGCTCACCCCCGCCGACCGGAACTGCGTGTTCCTGATCGACGGCCTGGGCTGGGAGCAGATCAAGGCCCACCCGGACGAGGCCCCCTACCTCACCTCCCTGCTCGCCACCTCGCGCGGCGGCACGGGACGGCCGATAACCGCCGGATTCCCCGCCACCACCGCCACTTCGCTGGCCTCCGTCGGCACCGGCCTGCCACCCGGCGCGCACGGCCTGCCCGGCTACACCGCGCGCAACCCCGAGACCGGCGAGCTGATGAATCAGCTGCGCTGGAAGCCGTACACCGACCCAAGGACCTGGCAGCCGTACCCCACCGTCTTCCAGCTGGCCGACGCGGCAGGCGTGCACACGGCGCAGGTGTCATCGCCGACCTTCGAGCACACCCCGCTCACCAAGGTCGCGCTCAGCGGCGGCAGCTTCCTGGGCCGGCTCTCCGGCGAGGAGCGCATGGACCTCGCGGCTGACCGACTCGCAGCGGGGGACCGGTCGTTGGTCTACACGTACTACAGCGAAGTGGACGGCAAGGGCCACCGATTCGGCGTGGACTCCGATGCCTGGCGCGGCCAGCTGATGTACGTCGACCGGCTCGTCCAGCGTCTCGCAGAGCAGCTCCCGCCCCGCGCGGCCCTGTATGTCACCGCCGACCACGGCATGATCGACATCCCCTTCGACGAGCAGTCGCGCATCGACTTCGACGAGGACTGGGAGCTGCGCGCGGGAGTCGCGCTGCTGGGCGGCGAGGGCCGGGCCCGCCATGTCTACGCCGTTCCCGGCGCCGAGTCCGATGTGCTCGCGGTCTGGCGCGAGGTGCTCGGCGAGCAGTTCTGGGTGGCGAGCCGGGACGAGGCGATCGCGGCCGGCTGGTTCGGCGCCAGGGTCGACAAGCGGGTGTACGGGCGCATCGGCGATGTCGTCGCCGCGGCCCACGACGACGTGGTGATCACCGCATCCGTCAACGAGCCGCACGAGTCGGCGATGGTGGGGATGCACGGCTCGATGACCCCCGTCGAACAGCTCGTCCCGCTCTTCGAAGTACGCTCTTAAGCGCCCGTGGTGGCTCCCCTCCCGCAGACCCGAAAGGTCCTCAACTCCCCATGCCCGAGCTGGTGTTCTTCTCCGGAACGATGGACTGCGGAAAGAGCACCCTCGCTCTTCAGATCGAGCACAACCGGTCCACGCGCGGCCTCCAGGGCATGATCTTCACGCGCGACGACCGCGCCGGCGAGGGCAAGCTCTCCTCCCGGCTCGGCCTGGTCACCGACGCGGTCGAGGCAGCGGAGGGCTTCGACTTCTACGCGTATCTCGTCGCCCATCTCTCCAAGGGCGGACGCTGCGACTACATCATCGCCGACGAGGCGCAGTTCCTCGCGCCCGAGCAGGTCGACCAGCTCGCGCGCGTCGTCGACGACCTCGAAGTGGACGTCTTCGCCTTCGGTATCACCACCGACTTCCGCTCCAAGCTTTTCCCCGGTTCGCAGCGGCTCGTCGAACTCGCCGACCGGGTCGAGGTGCTCCAGGTCGAGGCGCTGTGCTGGTGTGGCGCGCGGGCCACGCACAACGCCCGTACCGTCGGCGGGGTGATGGTCGTCGAAGGCGCCCAGGTCGTCGTCGGCGATGTCAACCAGTCGCCGGACGAGATCGGTTACGAGGTGCTGTGCCGGCGCCACCACCGGCGGCGGATGACCGCCGCCACCTCTCGTGCCGCCGCGCTCTCCCCGGACGTCCTGCCCGTGGAGGTCGCCGACGTCAGTGACCGGTCGTCCGTACGATCGTGAAGACGGCCCCCTCCGGGTCCGCGACGGTCGCGAGCCGCCCGCTGGAATCGTCTCTCGGCGGCCGCAGCACCTGCCCGCCGAGCTCCACCACCCGGCGCGCGGTCTCGTCGGTGTCCTCGACCTCGAAGTACGTCATCCAGTGCGGGCCCCGGTCGCGCGGCAGGCCGTTGCCCACGCCGCGCAGGGCGGCCACCGCACGCCCCTCCAGACGCAGCGTCACATAGTCGGAGTCGGCCGAGACGACCGGCTCCAGCTCGTAGCCGAAGACCGCCTGGTAGAACTTGCCGACCGAAGCGGTCTCCGTGGTCAGCAGCTCTTCCCAGACCGGTGTGCCGTGGGTGCCGTACACGGCTGTGCCGCGGTGGGCGGCCAGCTGCCAGATGCCGAAGACCGCGCCAGCCGGGTCGGTGACGATGGCCAGCCGGCCCGCGTCCCCGGCGTCCAGCGGGCCGACGCCGACCGTGCCGCCGTAGCTCCTGATCTTTTCGACGGTCGGGCCCGCGTCGTCGGTCGCCAGGTACGGGGTCCAGGCGACCCCGAGATGCCGGTCGGCAGGTAGTCGGCCGATGCCCGCGACCTCCTTGCCGTCCAGCAGCGCGCGGACGTACGGCCCGAGCTGCGGCGGGCCGGGCGAGAACTCCCAGCCGAACAGCTCTGCGTAGAAGGCTTGGGTCGCGTCAAGGCTGTGCACCATCAAGCTCACCCAGCAGGGCGCGCCGGGTGTGTGCCCAGTCGCCTCTGTCATCGTCAATCTCTCCTCGGACCATCGTGGTGGTCGTGCGGGGGACCGGATACGCGCCGTTGTGTGCAACGGTCGTGCGCCCCGTGGCGATGCTCGCACCCCCCGGCATCCAGTGCGCCCCGGCCGCGCCGCTTTTGGCCGGTTCCCGATGGAGGATGCCCGTTCTGGCATTAACCATCCGTTTCGGATGCGTTACTTCTGCGCCCGGTTGCTGCGCAAGGATGGCCACATGAACCCCATCGTCTCCGCAACCGATCTCGCGAGCGAACTCTCCGGCCCCACCCCGCCGGTCCTGCTCGACGTCCGCTACCAGCTCGGCGGGCCGAACGGGCGGCCCGACTACGAGGCCGGGCACATCCCGGGCGCCGTCTTCGTCGACCTCGAAGCGGAACTGGCCGGACCGCCCGGAGCGGGCGGCCGCCACCCGCTGCCCGACGTCACAGTCTTCGGTGCGGCGATGCGCCGCGCCGGAATCTCCGCCGGCACCCCCGTCGTGACCTACGACGGCGACAAGGGCTGGGGTGCGGCGCGCGCCTGGTGGCTGCTGCGCTTCACGGGGCACCCGCACGTGCGGGTCCTGGACGGAGGCCTCGCCGCGTGGACGGGGCCGCTGGAGACCAAGATCCCCGAACCGGCCGAGGGCACCTTCGTACCCGAGCCGGGCGCGCTACCGCTGCTGGACGCCGACGGCGCTGGCGCGCTGGCGCGCGAGGGCTTGCTGCTGGACGCCCGCGCGGGAGAGCGTTACCGCGGCGAAGTGGAGCCCATCGACCGGGTCGCCGGCCACATCCCCGGCGCGGTCTCGGCACCGACGACGGAGAACGTGGACGAGGCGGGCCTGTTCCGGCCGCGCGAGTGGCTGGCGGGACGCTTCGTCGCCCTCGGGGCGGGCGAGGACGTGAAAACCGTGGGCGTCTACTGCGGCTCGGGCGTCTCGGCCGCCCAGCAGGCGGTGGCCCTGGCGATCGCGGGCTTCACACCGGCGCTGTACGCGGGCTCCTGGTCGCAGTGGTCGAGGGACGAATCCCGCCCGGTGGCGACGGGCCCGCAACCGGGCTGACGCCCGGGCGCGCCGAGGGGCCCAGCGCCATTGTGGTGCCGGACCCCTCGGCGGTCGGTCGCTCTAGTCCTGCTTCTTGCGGCGCGTGCCGAACACGATCTCGTCCCAGCTCGGCACCGCCGCGCGACGGCCCGGGCGGACGCCGTCCGCCTCCGCCTGCCTGTCCGTCGTGCCCGTCAGCCGGTCGCGGTGACCCGCCACCGACCGCGGCATGAGCACGTCCGCGTATGCCGAACCCGCGCCCGCGGAGGCCGCCGGAGCGACCGGCTCCTCCTCCTCGGGCTCCTGGACGGGCTCGGTCGGCGCCGGCTCCGGCGGTGCGGGCCGTTCGGGCACGACCATGTCGCCCCGGAAGCTCGGCACCGCCTCCAGCAGGCTTGTCAGGGAGTCGCGCTCCCCGCCGTTCTCCTCCGGCTCGGCCGGCGACCCGGGCGGCCGCTCCAACTGGCGGTCGAGCGCGCGGTCCAGCGGACGGTCCCGCGGCAGCCGCGCGATGCGCGGTACGAACGGAAAGCTCGGCTCCTGCGTGGCGATCGTGCCGTCCGTCTCGCCGATCAGCGCGCGCGCCTCGTCGTCGACGGCCTGGACGAGCCGCCGTGGCGGGTCGTACGTCCAGCTCGCCGAGTGCGGCTCGCCAGCCACCCGGTAGACCAGCAGCACCTCCCAGGTGCCGTCGTCCCGGCGCCAGGAGTCCCACTGCACGGCTTCCTTCTCGGCGCCGCGCAGGGTCAGCCGCTCCTGCACCGCCTCGCCGAGCTGCGGTCCGGTGTTCTCGCCGGGGCGGCGTACGGGAGTCTTGCGCGCCCGCTCCGCCATGAACGCGCGCTCGGCGAGCACGGGTCCTTCGAAGCGCCGCACGCGGTCGACCGGAATGCCGGCGAGCTGTGCGACCTCCTCGGCGGAGGCTCCGGCGCGTATACGTGCCTGGATGTCGCGGGGGCGGAGGTGACTCTCCACCTCGATCTCGATCTGGCCGAGGCGTGCACGGTCATTGCGCACGGCAGCGCGCAGCCGCTCGTCAATCGGAAGCGTGTACTCCGTGCTGTCCGCAGCCTTGAGCACCAGTCGTGTTCCGTCGTTGGAGACGGCCACGACACGCAGTTCGGGCATGGGGACCTCCCGGGTGGTGCCTGCCGACGTCACGTGCGTCGCTGCTTCCGCTAGTCGAGTGTGGCCTGCCCGGGTGCAGCCTGCCACAACCTTGCCGAGTTGCCCGGCGTGTCGGGCACAGGCCCTGGATCGCCGTTATGGCACGGTTACCTATTTGCCACTCTGAGTAACGAGCCCATCACTCTGTGCATCCAGTACCCATGCGGTGCCGCGGCGCCGCCGGATCGAGCGCCGCTTTCGGCCCCCTACCTGGGGTCCGGACACCCAAGAGGGAGGCCGGGCCCAGGGCTCGCCAGAGTACTCCATTCGGGCCACGGGGGTGGACCGCCGCGCCGCCGAACTTCTGCTCGGGTACGGGAGTTGGGTGTCTGGGGCATGGGTGACCAGGTGTCCTGATTCACAGATTCTTCCCAAAGGGAACTATTCGGATCGCTCAACTGCCCCTACCTGGTGCATGGTCGGACAGATGGCCGAGCAACTCCCTCGGTGAGGTCCTTGGTCCTCAGTCGCCCAGGACCCGCCGCAGATAGTCGTTGCCGAACAGCCGCTCCGGGTCCAGCCGGTCGCGCAGCGCCGTGAATTCACCGAACCGCGGATACGCCTCGGCCAAGTAATCCGCGTCCCGCGTATGCACCTTGCCCCAGTGCGGCCGTCCGCCGTGCGCGGTCATGATCCGTTCCACCGCGGTGAAGTACGCCTGGAACGGCGTGCCCTTGTAGAGGTGCACGGCTATGTACGCGCTCTCCCGGCCCGATGCCGTCGAGAGCGCGATGTCGTCGGCGGGGGCCGTCCGAACCTCCACCGGGAAGCCGACCCGCAGCGGCGAGCGCTCGATCATCGCTTTCACCTCGCGCAGCGCGCCGATCGCCGCCTCCCTCGGCAGTGCGTACTCCATCTCCAAGAACCGCACCCGGCGCGGAGACGTGAAGACCTTGTAGGGGATGTCCGTGTACGTACGGGCGGAGAGGGCGCGGCTGGAGATCTTGGCGATCGCCGGGATCGTCGTGGGGGCCGCCCGGCCCAGCGAACTGACCACCTGGAAGACGCCGTTGGAGAGCAGTTCGTCCTCGATCCAGCCACTGATCTGTCCGGGCGGGGCGGCGGGGCCCGCGCTGCGGTTGTTGCGCTTGGTGTTGCAGTTGCCGGTGTGCGGGAACCAGTAGAACTCGAAGTGCTCGTTCTCGGCGAAGAGCGCGTCGAATTCGGCGGTGACCTTGTCGAAGGCCATCGGCTCCTCGCGGGCCGTCAGCAGAAAGACCGGCTCCGCGGCGAAGGTGATCGCGCTGACGACGCCGAGCGCCCCGAGCCCGATCCGGGCCGCCGCGAAGACGTCCGGGTTCTCCTTCTCGGAGCAGGTCAGCACCGAGCCGTCCGCCGTGACCAGCTCAAGTGCCTTGATCTGGGCGGCGATCGAAGCCGATTCGCGGCCGGTGCCGTGCGTGCCGGTGGAGGTCGCGCCGGCCACCGTCTGGTCCATGATGTCGCCCATGTTCGTGAGCGAGAGACCCTCACGGGCGAGGGCCACGTTCAGCCGCTTGAGCGGAGTGCCCGCCTCGACGGTCACGGTCATGGCCGTACGGTCGATGTCCCGGATTCCGGTGAGCAGTTCGGGCCGGATCAGCACTCCGTCGGTGGCCGCCGCGGCGGTGAAGGAGTGGCCCGTGCCGACGGCCTTCACCTTGAAGCCGTCCTCGGCCGCCTTCCGTACGGCGTCGGCCAGTTCCTCGACGGAGGCGGGCGAGACCTCCCGTACCGGACGGGCGGTGACATTCCCCGCCCAGTTACGCCACGTGCTGCGCCCCGTCTTCGTAGTCCCGCTCACGCTGCCCCTCCCGCGTCGGCACCGGCCTGCGCAGCCGGCGGTACCCCAGGAACGCCACCACGGCCGCGAGCGCTCCCGCGACGGCGGGCACCACGTACCCCGCTTCCGCTCCCGACGCGTCGACCACCCAGCCGGCGGCCGAGGAGCCGAGCGCCACTCCGACCGCGAGCCCGGTACTGGTCCAGGTCATGCCCTCGGTCAGGTTGGTGCGCGGTACGTGCGCTTCGATCAGGGACATCGTGGTCACCATCGTGGGTGCGATGGAAAGGCCCGCGACGAAGAGCGCCACGGCCAGAAAGGGAAGGTTCCCGGCCAGTTGGAGGGGGATCATACTCACGGCCATCGCACACACTCCCACCAGCCACCGCCGGGAGGCCGAGTCCTTGAGGTGGAGCAGTCCGAAGACCGCTCCGGCGAGGCAGGAGCCCAGCGCGTACACCGCCAGGACCAGGCTCGCCGCGGCCTTGTGCCCCTGTTCCTCCGCGAAGGCCACCGTGACGACGTCGACCGCGCCGAAGATGGCGCCCGTCGCCACGAACGTGGCCACCAGAACCTGCAGTCCGGGGGAGCGCAGCGCGGAGCCGGCGGTGTGGTGCTCGCGTGGATGCGGCACGGGCTCGGTGGCGCGCTGTGCGGTCAGCCAGAAGACGCCGACGAGCAGGAAACCGGCGGCGAGCAGCGGGCCCGCCTCGGGGAACCAGGCAGTGGAGAGTCCGATGGAGATGATCGGGCCGAAGATGAAGCACACCTCGTCGACGATCGACTCCCAGGAGTACGCGGTGTGCAGCTCGCGCGGCGAACCCCGGTAGATCTCTGCCCACCGGGCGCGGATCATCGAGCCCACGCTCGGCACACAGCCCGCGCCCGCAGAGAAGACGAACAGCGTCCAGTCCGGGGCGTCTTGCTGGGCACAGACCAGCAGGCCCGTGACGGCCGCCACCGAGGCGAGGGTGGCCGGGCGCAGCACCTTGGCCTGGCCGTGCCGGTCGACCAGCCGGGAGATCTGCGGGCCGAGTACCGCGGCCGACATCGCGAGCGTCGCCGAGAGCGCGCCCGCGAGTCCGTAGCGCCCCGTGATCTGGGAAATCATGGTCACGATGCCGATGCCCATCATGGACAGCGGCATCCGGCCGAAGAAGCCCGCGGCGGAGAACCCCTTGCTGCCTGGGGCGGCGAAGATGGCGCGGTACGGACTGGGCAAGGAGTGCTCCGGTAAGTCGCCTCACCGGAGCCGTTGTGGGCGTGGGCCGGGGGGCATTGTTGATCGCTGTGCCTGGGTGGCCTCGCGAGCGTAAGGCGTATGAGAGGCCTTGACAGCTTACGCCGGTACGGCTGTTCCCCGCACGGCGGTTTTCCCGCTGTCAGAGGCTGGTGGCAGGATCGGTCCCATGTCGGATCAGCGTGACCCAGCCCCCTACGACGCCCTGCTGCTGCTCTCCTTCGGCGGTCCCGAAGGCCCGGACGACGTCGTCCCGTTCCTGGAGAACGTCACCCGCGGTCGCGGCATCCCCACGGAACGGCTCAAAGAGGTGGGGCAGCACTACTTCCTGTTCGGCGGGGTCAGCCCGATCAACGACCAGAACCGCGCCCTGCTGGACGCCCTGCGCAAGGACTTCGCAGAACACGGCCTGGACCTGCCGGTGCACTGGGGCAACCGGAACTGGGCGCCGTATCTGACCGACACCCTGCGCGAGATGGTCCAAGGCGGCCACCGTCGCATCGCCGTCCTCGCCACCAGCGCGTACGCCTCCTACTCCGGCTGCCGCCAGTACCGCGAGAACCTCGCGGACGCGCTGGCCACCCTGGAGGCGGAAGGGCTCGAGCTGCCGCGCGTGGACAAGCTGCGGCACTACTTCAACCACCCCGGTTTCGTACGCCCCATGATCGAAGGCGTCCTCGAGTCGCTGGCGGACCTTCCCGAGGAGCTCCGCGCGGGGACCCACCTCGCGTTCACCACGCACTCCATCCCGACGTCCGCGGCCGACGCGTCGGGCCCGGTCGGCGGGCACGGCGAGGGCGGTGCCTATGTACGCCAGCACCTCGAAGTCGCCCGGCTGATCGCCGAAGCCGTGGGCGAGCAGACAGGTATCGAGCACCCCTGGCAGCTCGTCTACCAATCACGCAGCGGGGCCCCGCACATCCCGTGGCTGGAGCCGGACATCTGCGACCACCTGGAGGCGCTGCACGGCTCCGGCGCGCCCGCGGTGGTGATGGTGCCCATCGGCTTCGTCTCCGACCACATGGAGGTCCTGTACGACCTCGACACCGAGGCCACCGCGAAGGCCGCCGAGCTGGGGCTGCCCGTGCGGCGTTCGGCGACGGTCGGCGCCGACCGGCGGTTCGCCGGCGCGGTGCGCGACCTCGTCCTGGAGCGTGCCGCGACGGAACGGGGCCTGCCCGCCGAGCGCTGCGCGCTGGGGGCGCTCGGCCCGTCGCACGACCTCTGTCCGGTCGGCTGCTGCCCGGCCCGGGCGCCGAAGCCCGCGGCCGCCGGCGCCGACAGCCCTTACGCGTAAGGAAACTCCGTGACCGATCCTCTCCTGCCCGAACTGCTCGACCTCGCCCTGGAGGCCGCCCGCAGGGCGGGGGAGTTGCTGCGCGACGGCCGCCCCGCCGACCTGGGCGTCGCCGCCACCAAGTCCAGCCCCATCGACGTGGTCACGGAGATGGACATCGCAGCCGAGAAGCTGATCACCGGCTTTCTGGCCGAGCACCGCCCCGAAGACGGCTTCCTCGGCGAGGAGGGCGCCTCCACGGCCGGCACCAGCGGCGTCCGCTGGGTCATCGACCCCCTCGACGGCACCGTCAACTACCTGTACGGCCTGCCGACCTGGGCGGTCTCCATCGCTGCCGAGCGCGACGGCGAGGCGGTCGTGGGGGTCGTGGCGGCCCCGATGCGCCGCGAGACCTACCGGGCGGTGCTCGGCGGCGGCGCGTACGCCGACGACAAGCCCCTGAGCTGCCGTCCGGCACCCCCGCTGGACCAGGCCCTGGTCTCCACCGGCTTCAACTACGTCACAGCCGTGCGCGCCCACCAGGCGGACGTCGCCCAGCGGCTGATCCCGCGGCTGCGCGACATCCGCCGAAGCGGCTCCGCGGCCGTGGACCTCTGCGATGTCGCCGCGGGCCGCCTGGACGGCTACTACGAGCGCGGCCTCAACCCCTGGGACCTGGCGGCGGGCGACCTGATCGCCCGCGAGGCGGGAGCCCTGACCGGCGGCCGGCCCGGGCAGCGCCCTTCGTACGATCTGGCGGTGGCGGCGAGCCCGGGCGTCTTCGAGCCGCTGCAGGCACTGCTGGAAGAGTTCGGCGCCTGGCACGACTAGAGCGGCGCGGCTGGAACAAGCGGCACGGTGCGACAAGCGGCGCGGCCGGAACAAGCAGCGCAGAAGGGCCCCGGCGCCGTCCCGCGGCGTCGGGGCCCTTCTCATGTCCGGTACCTGAACGGCCCGGCGCTACGCAGCGCTTACCTCCGCGGCGCTGACCTCCACGCCGTGCTCCGCGGCCAGGCGGCGCAGGTCGTCCAGCTCTGCCTGCTCGACATCCGCGAGGAAATCGTCGCCCGTCTCGCGAGCCAGCGTGAGGTCCGTCTCCGCGGCCCTTATGCGCTGCAGCAGTCCTGCGGTGAATGCGTCCATGTTGCGCCCCCTCGTCGTGGGTCGGTGGCACGGGGGTGTGCCGACGGCGGGTTGATCAACCCTGGAACAGGACGTGGCGTGCCTCATACAGGGCGTGATCTCGGGTGTGCAGTCGTCTTCCCCAGCGGTTCCCTCAGAGAAACCTGAACTGTCCCGGGAATCCGGATATTTCCTGGGCGCCCGGCCGGCCGTCCCGGAGCCCCACCGCCTTACAGCCGGTTTACGCGCGTAACGGGCAGGATGGATGCACACAGCCAGTGCCCACACCCTGCTCCGAACACGGGGGTGACGGGCCCAGAGGAAGGATCACGACGTGCGCGTACTCGTCGTCGAGGACGAGCAACTGCTCGCCGATGCGGTGGCCACCGGACTGCGCCGGGAGGCCATGGCCGTCGACGTCGTGTACGACGGCGCCGCGGCCCTGGAGCGCATCGGGGTCAACGACTACGACGTAGTCGTCCTGGACCGCGATCTTCCGCTGGTCCACGGCGACGACGTGTGCCGCAAGATCGTTGAGCTGGGGATGCCGACACGGGTGCTGATGCTGACCGCGTCCGGCGACGTCAGCGACCGCGTCGAAGGCCTGGAACTGGGCGCGGACGACTACCTCCCCAAGCCGTTCGCCTTCAGTGAGCTCACCGCCCGCGTGCGGGCGCTGGGCCGCCGTACGACTGTGCCGCTGCCGCCCGTCCTGGAGCGCGCCGGCATCAAGCTCGACCCCAACCGCCGTGAGATCTTCCGCGACGGCAAGGAGATCCAGCTCGCGCCCAAGGAGTTCGCCGTCCTGGAGGTCCTGATGCGCAGCGAGGGCGCTGTCGTCTCGGCCGAGCAGCTGCTCGAAAAGGCCTGGGACGAGAACACCGACCCATTCACCAACGTCGTGCGCGTGACCGTGATGACCTTGCGTCGCAAGCTCGGTGAGCCGCCTGTGATCGTCACCGTGCCCGGCTCCGGCTACCGGATCTGATGGGCGATGGCCACCACACCCGCGCCACCGGCGGCGCCTCCGAAACCGACCTGGGACCCGCGGGAGCCGGTGCGGCCCTGGCTGCGCCCGACCATCCGGATACGGCTCACGCTGCTGTACGGCGGGATGTTCCTGATCGCCGGAATCCTGCTGCTGTCGATCATCTATCTGCTCACCGCGCAGGCGCTGCACGTCAGGGCCGGCGACCTGCCCTTCGAGATCGTGACCGGAGAGGTGAAGCCCACCAACGAGTGGTGCCGGCTGCCGAAGCAGGGCACCGGCAAGCAGTTCAACGAGGCCATCGCGGGGTGCCTCCAGTACCAGCGGGAGATGGCCCTCGACGATCTGCTGCGCCGGTCGCTCTTCGCGCTGCTCGGCCTCAGCGTCATCGCCTTCGCCTTCGGCTACGCCATGGCGGGCCGCGTCCTGTCCCCGCTAGGCCGGATCACCCGCACCGCCCGGCAGGTGGCCGGCTCCGACCTCGCGCGGCGGATCGAACTCGGCGGCCCGGACGACGAGCTCAAGGAGCTCGCCGACACCTTCGACGAGATGCTGGACCGCCTGGAGCGGGCCTTCACCGCGCAGCAGCGGTTCGTCGCGAACGCCTCGCACGAGCTGCGTACACCGCTCGCGATCAACCGCACGCTGCTGGAGGTCCACCTCTCGGAGCCCGGGGCGCCCGTGGAGCTTCAGCAGCTCGGCAAGACCCTCCTGGCCACCAACGAGCGCAGCGAACAACTGGTCGAAGGCCTGCTGCTGCTCGCCCGCAGCGACAACCAGGTCGTCGAGCGCAAGCCGGTGGACCTCGCCGAGGTCGCCACGCGCGCCGTCGACCAGGCGCGCGCCGAGGCCGAGGCGACATGCGTCGAGATCCGCGGCGAGCACGCGCCGGCCGTCGTGCAGGGCAACGGCGTCCTGCTGGAGCGGATCGCCATGAACCTGGTGCAGAACGCCGTGCGCTACAACATCCCGGAAGGGGGCTGGGTGGATGTCACCACGGAGATCCAGCAGGGCCAGGCGGTGCTGGTGGTCTCGAACACGGGGCCGGTGGTTCCCGCGTACGAGATCGACAACATTTTCGAGCCCTTCCGACGGCTGCGCCAGGAGCGCACAGGCAGCGACAAGGGCGTAGGCCTGGGGCTTTCGATCGCCCGCTCGGTGGCCCGCGCTCACGGAGGCCGTATTATCGCGGAGCCTCGGGAGGGCGGCGGCCTCGTAATGCGCGTCACCCTCCCGGTCTGAGATGCTGATCGACGCGACTCGCTCGTTCGCTTTACGCGGAATTTTCGGGACGCGTGCCCGAGATGCCTGTGTGTGATCGATCACAGGAGCGAATTTCAGGCCATCTACTCTCCGTGATCAAGGATCTGCCGGAAAACCGGGAAAAGTCCGGGTTTCCAGGGGTCGAGATCACGGGAAGTACACGGGGTGGCGCCCGTGAAGTGCGACATTCGGACCGTGTACGGTCCCGATCGCCATCCAACCGGAGCACTCTTGAGGAATCCGGTTGGGTGTCGATTGAGTAACAGACCTTGATGTGAGGCAAAATCTCCGCCTCAGGTCGGGCACAAGTCCGGCCTCTCACGCGTTACGTGCGCTGGAGACACTGCAGACACCCAGAGGGGGAGAGCGACATGGCAACGGACTACGACACCCCACGCAAGACCGACGACGACGTCGATTCGGACAGCCTTGAGGAACTGAAGGCTCGCCGGAACGACAAGACGACGTCGTCGGTAGACGTCGACGAATTCGAGCAGGCCGAAGGCCTGGAGCTGCCCGGAGCGGACCTTTCCAACGAGGAACTGTCCGTTCGCGTGCTGCCCCGGCAGGCCGACGAGTTCACCTGCATGAGCTGCTTCCTGGTGCACCACCGCAGCCAGCTGGCACGCGAGAAGAACGGCCAGCCGATCTGCCGCGACTGCGACTGAGGTCCGGTCGGCCGTGGCAGGCGAGAAACCGTCCAGGAAGCGGCGCTTGCGGCGTCACAAGCCGCCGGAGGTGCACCAGGGCGGTACGGGCCCGGCACACGACGCCAAGTCGTCTGCCGAGCACTCGGCCGCTCTGCTGCCCCACGGCGCAGCAGAAGACGACGGACGGGGCCTGCCGGCCTCGTCCGAAGCAGCCGGTCAGGCGGGGTCCCCGACCAGGGCTCCACGCCTGACCGCCGTACGGCACAGCGTCCGGAAGGGTGGCGAGAGCGCCAGAGCGGGGCTCACGTACATCGCCGACCGGATCATCGAGAACGCACCACGCGTGCCGGTGCGCGATCTCGCGACGCTGCGCAAGCAGTTCCCCGGCCTCGCTCCCGAGCAGCTTGCGGACAAGCTGGTCGCGGGCGCGGCCAACGGCACATCCACGGTCGGCGCGGGTATCGGCGCGGCCGCGATGATGCCCGTACCGCCGGCGATGCCGGCCGAGCTGGCCGCGGAGATCACCGGCGTCGCCGCTATCGAACTCAAGCTCATCGCCGAGCTCCACGAGGTCTACGGCATCCGGGCGCCGGGCAACCTCAGGGAGCGCAGCGCCGCCTATCTGACCTCCTGGACGGAGGAGCGCGGGATCGACGTCACCAAGCCCGCAACGGTGAACGCCGCACTCGGCGGCCGTTTCAAGCGCGAGTTGCGGCAGCAGATCCTGAAGCGCATGGTCCGCAATCTGCCGAACCTGATGCCGTTCATGGTCGGCGCGGCCGTCGGCGCGGTGCTGAACCACAGGGACACCAAGAAGCTCGCGGAGCACATCCGCAAGGATCTGCGCAGCAAACAGGTCCCCTGGGACGCACTGCCCCCGCTCCCGCCGCTGGAGCAGCCCAAGGACCCGCTGGAGACGGTTCGGGCGCCCGGCGAACCGGGCCGCTGACCCCATTGGCCGTCAGGCCGCGCGCACCGCGGTCAGAGCGGCAGCCAGCGCCTTCGGTTTCCGGGTCGAGAGATAGACGTACGGCGTCGGGTCGGCCGGATCCGTGATCTCGATCCGCAGGGCCGTCGGGACATAGCTGCGCAGCAGCATGAAGGCCCGGGGATCCGCCTTGTACGAGCGCCAGGCGCGCGCCTCCTCCGCGTCCAGCACCTCGGCTTCACCGAGCGCCGTCAGCGGGATCCGGGCGTCCCCCGCGACCAGCGATCCCGCCACCACGCGGATGCGTACCGAGCCGTACGAACTGACCACGACGCCCGCCATCGCTGTCGCGCCGATCAGGCCGCCGAGCATCGGCAGCGTCCCCAGCGGCAGCATCAGCACGCCGCCCGCGACGCCCACGAGGGCGGTGATGACCCACCACGAACGGGGTGCGGTCAGACGTTCTTCGTAGTGCGGGGCGGAAAGCTGCATGAAACCAGCTTGGCACGGTGCGGTCTGCGGGTAGCCGCGCGGGTAAGGTCTGCGCCTGTGAGCACTGCGAAATCCCCGGGAGCGGCCCCCGGACCCTTTGGCCGGGCCGCGGCCATGACCCCTCCGGCCGACGCCATACCGCCGGTGAGGCACCCCGAGGCCCCGGCCCCAGGTGAGCTCCTCGGCGCGCACTACGAACACTGCTTCGGCTGCGGTGAGGCGCAACCGCACGGCCTGCACCTCCAGGCGCGGGCCGGTGAAGGTGTGAGCGTCACCGCCGAGTTCACCGTCAAGCCCGCGCACCAGGGCGCGCCCGGCCTCGCGCACGGCGGCGTACTCGCCTCCGCCCTGGACGAGACGCTCGGCTCGCTGAACTGGCTGCTGCGGACCATCGCGGTCACCGGCCGGCTCGAGACCGACTTCGTACGCCCGGTGCCCGTGGACACCGTGCTGCACCTGGAGGCGGAGGTGACCGCGGTCGCCGGACGCAAGATCTACTCCACCGCCGTGGGCCGGATCGGCGGCCCCGACGGGCCGGTCGCCGTTCGTGCCGACGCCCTCTTCGTCGAGGTCAAGGTCGACCACTTCATCGACAACGGCCGCCCGGAGGAGATCCAGGCAGCCATGGCGGACCCCGACCAGATCAGGCGCGCCCGCGCCTTCGAGGTGAACCCCTGATGCGCGAGCCTGTCGATGTGCTGATCCGTCGCGTGGACCCCGAGGTGCCGCTCCCGGCGTACGCACACCCCGGCGACGCCGGCGCCGATCTCGTGACCACCGAGGCGGTCGAACTCGCCCCGGGTGAGCGAGCCGTTCTGCCCACCGGAGTGTCTGTCGCTCTCCCCGACGGGTACGCGGCCTTCGTGCACCCGCGGTCCGGTCTCGCAGCCCGCTGCGGAGTAGCCCTCGTGAATGCCCCGGGGACGGTGGATGCCGGGTACCGTGGGGAGATCAAGGTGATCGTGGTCAATCTCGATCCGCGCGAGACCGTGCGGTTCGATCGGTTCGACCGGATTGCCCAACTGGTCGTCCAGCAGGTCGAGAAGGTGCGCTTCCACGAGGTGGCGGAGCTTCCCGGCTCGGCGCGGGCCGAGGGGGGCTTCGGGTCCACCGGCGGTCATGCCGCCGTGGACGGCTCAACGGGTGGGAATCGATACGCTTCGGTCGTATCCGACCGGGAAGGACAGTGACGTGTTCGGACGTCGCAAGAAGAGTGGTTCTGCCGGGGACGCGGCGGACGCAGCGGGCGAGGTCGAGCAGGTCGTCGACGAGCGTGACGCTCGGCACTCCGACCAGACAGCCGAGTCCGCCGGGAAGGGCACGCCCCGCCGGGCGAACCTTCCGCCGGCGCCCCGGCCCGACGGCCCCTGGGACGTCTCCGAGGTATCCAGGCCCGGCGAGGGCCGGGTCGATCTGGGCGGTCTTTTCGTGCCCGGAGTCGAGGGCATGGAGCTGCGCGTCGAGGTCGCGGGTGACGCGATCGTCGCCGCCACCGTCGTGCTGCGCGACAGCGCCGTACAGCTGCAGGCCTTCGCGGCGCCCAAGAAGGAAGGCATCTGGGGCGAGGTCCGCGAGGAGATCGCCTCCGGCATCACGCAGCAGGGCGGCATCATCGACGAGGTCGAGGGGCCGCTCGGCTGGGAACTGCGGGCCCAGGTTCCGGTTCAGCTGCCGGACGGCACGGGCGGTGTACAGCTGGTGCGCTTCGTCGGCGTCGACGGGCCGCGCTGGTTCCTGCGCGGAGTGATCTCCGGACAGGGCGCCGTGCAGCCGGCAGCCGCCGGGCTGCTCGAGCAGATCTTCAAGGACACCGTCGTCGTACGGGGCGACGGGCCGATGGCGCCGCGCGACCCGATCGTCCTCAAGCTGCCGGACGACGCGCAGATGGTCCCCGAGAGCGTCCAGCAGGACGAGCAGGAGAGTTCCCGCTTCTCCGGCGGCATGGGGCAGCTGCAGCGTGGCCCCGAGATCACCGAGGTGCGCTGACACCTCGGACGGAAGTCGACCGGGCCGGTGGGCCGCGCTCCCTCAGGGGAGTGCGGCCCATTGGTCTGCCCGGCCCCGGCGGGAACGGGCGCATCAGAATCGCGTCAATACGCCGCTGAGGCCCGCCCCATGCCCCGAAATGTCGGAAACTCTGGCCGTATGGTTCAGCCAGCGCGAACAGCTGTCTGAAAGACAATGAGGCCATGGGACGCGGCAAACTCCGGATCTACCTCGGCTCGGCACCGGGCGTCGGCAAGACCTACGCCATGCTGTCCGAGGCGCATCGCCGTGTGGAGCGTGGCACCGACTGCGTGGTCGCCTACGTCGAGCACCACGGGCGACCGCGCACCGAGGTGATGCTGCACGGCCTGGAGCAGATCCGGCGCCGCGAGATCGAGTACCGCGGCACGGTCTTCACCGAGATGGACGTCGACGCGGTCCTGGAGCGCCGTCCGGCCGTCGCGCTCGTGGACGAACTGGCTCACACGAATGTGCCGGGCTCGCGCAACGCCAAGCGATGGCAGGACGTCGAGGAGCTGCTCGCGGCGGGCATCGACGTCATATCGACGGTCAACATCCAGCACTTCGAGTCCCTGGGCGACGTCGTCGAGTCGATCACGGGCGTACGACAGCGGGAGACCGTCCCGGACGAGGTCGTCCGCCGTGCGGACCAGCTCGAACTGGTCGACATGTCGCCACAGGCGCTGCGCCGTCGCATGGCCCACGGCAACATCTACCAGTCGGACAAGGTCGACGCCGCCCTCGCCAACTACTTCCGTCCCGGAAACCTCACCGCCCTGCGGGAGCTGGCCCTGCTCTGGGTCGCGGACCGGGTCGACGAATACCTCCGGCAGTACCGCGGCGAGCACAACATCCGCTCCACCTGGCAGGCGCGTGAGCGAATCGTCGTCGGCCTCACCGGCGGCCCCGAGGGCCGCACCCTGATCCGGCGCGCCGCCCGGCTCGCGGAGAAGGGCGCCGGCGGCGAGGTGCTGGCCGTCTACATCGCCCGCAGCGACGGGCTGACCTCTGCCTCACCCAAGGAACTGGCCGTCCAGCGGACCCTCGTCGAGGATCTCGGCGGCACCTTCCACCACGTTATCGGCGACGATGTCCCCTCCGCGCTCCTGGAGTTCGCCCGCGGAGTCAACGCCACCCAGATCGTGCTCGGTGCCAGCCGCCGCCGGGCCTGGCAGTACGTCTTCGGCCCCGGGGTCAGCGGGACGGTCGCCCGTGAGTCCGGTCCCGACCTCGACGTACACATCGTCACGCACGACGAGGCAGGCAAGGGCCGGGGGCTGCCGGTGGCCCGCGGCGCCCGGCTCGGCCGGTCCCGGATCGTGGCGGGCTGGCTGGTCGGCGTCGCCGGTCCCGTACTGCTCTCGCTGATGCTGACCAGCCTCAGCGACAGCCTGGGGCTCGCCAACGACGTCCTGCTCTTCCTCTTCCTGACCGTGGTGTCAGCGCTGCTCGGTGGACTGCTGCCGGCGCTCGCCTCGGCCGCTGTCGGCTCGCTGCTCCTGAACTACTACTTCACGCCACCCACCCACACACTGACCATCTCGGACCCGAAGAACATCGTCGCCATCGTGATCTTCTTCGCGGTGGCAGTCGCCGTGGCCTCCGTGGTGGACCTGGCGGCCCGCCGCACCCATCAGGCTGCCCGGCTGCGCGCCGAGTCCGAGATTCTGTCCTTCCTGGCCGGCAGCGTGCTGCGGGGAGAGACCACGCTCGACGCGCTGCTGGAGCGGGTCCGAGAGACATTCGCCATGGAATCCGTGGCGCTGCTGGAGCGGCAGAGCGACGTCGAGCCGTGGACCTGCGCGGGCAGCGTAGGCCCCAGCTCCGTCCAGCGCCCCGAGGACGCCGACGTGGACATGCCGGTCGGCGACCATATGGCGCTCGCGCTCTCCGGCCGTGTCCTGCCCGCCGAGGACCGCCGGGTGCTTGCCGCCTTCGCCGCCCAGGCAGCCGTCGTACTGGACCGCCAGCGACTGGTCGGCCAGGCGGAGGAGGCCAGCAGGCTGGCCGAGGGCAATCGCATCCGTACGGCACTGCTCGCCGCCGTCAGCCACGATCTGCGCACCCCGCTTGCGGCCATCAAGGCAGCCGTCTCCTCGCTCCGGTCCGACGACGTGGCCTGGTCCGACGAGGACGAGGCGGAACTGCTCGAAGCGATCGAGGACGGCGCCGACCGCCTGGACCATCTCGTCGGCAACCTCCTCGACATGTCCCGCCTCCAGACCGGCACTGTCACCCCGCTCATCCGGGTGACGGATCTCGACGAGGTCGTCCCGATGGCGCTCGTCGCGGTGCCCGCCGAGAGCGTCGAGCTCGACGTACCGGAGACACTGCCCATGGTGGCCGTCGACCGGGGGCTGCTGGAACGTTCCGTCGCCAACCTCGTCGAGAACGCCGTCAAGTACAGCCCCGACGCCACACCCGTCACCGTCTCCGCGAGCGCGCTCGGCGACCGGGTCGAGGTGCGGGTCACGGACCGCGGCCCCGGTGTCCCGGATGACGAGAAAGAGCGGATTTTCGAGCCGTTCCAGCGCTACGGTGACGCTCCACGCGGTGCCGGTGCGGGCCTCGGTCTCGCGGTCGCCCGCGGCTTCGTCGAAGCCATGGGCGGCACACTCACCGCGGAGGACACCCCCGGCGGTGGCATGACCATGGTCCTCACCCTCAGGGCGGCACCCGGAGCCGCTCCGGTCAGCCCCGACCTTCCCGCCCGGGTCACCTCATGACCTTCACGAACCTCAGGACACGACCCTCACGACCCTCATGACAGGCGACAGCGTTGTCAGTGCAGAGCAGAAAGGCAGGCCGGCAATGACCAGGGTGCTCGTGGTCGACGACGAGCCGCAGATCGTACGCGCCCTCGTGATCAACCTGAAGGCGCGCAAGTACGAGGTGGACGCGGCCCCCGACGGCGCGACGGCGCTCCAGCTGGCTGCGGCCCGCCACCCCGACGCCGTCGTGCTCGACCTCGGTCTGCCCGACATGGACGGCGTAGAGGTCATCAAGGGTTTGCGCGGCTGGACCCGCGTCCCGATCCTGGTCCTCTCCGCCCGCCAGACCTCCGACGAGAAGGTCGAGGCGCTCGACGCGGGCGCCGACGACTACGTCACCAAGCCCTTCGGCATGGACGAGCTCCTCGCCCGGCTGCGCGCGGCGGTCCGCAGGGCGGAGCCCGTCGGCGGCGGGGACGACGACGCCGTGATCGTCGAGACGGAGGGCTTCACCGTCGATCTCGCGGCGAAGAAGGTGCACCGCGACGGGCGCGATGTACGGCTGACCCCGACCGAGTGGCATCTGCTGGAGGTCCTCGTACGCAACACCGGCCGGCTGGTCAGCCAGAAGCAGCTGCTCCAGGAGGTCTGGGGCCCGTCCTACGGCACCGAGACCAACTATCTGCGGGTCTACATGGCGCAGCTGCGGCGCAAGCTGGAGACCGATCCCTCGCACCCCAAGCACTTCGTCACCGAGCCGGGTATGGGATACCGCTTCGAGCGCTGAGCCGGATCTTGAACTCCGGCCGGATCCGGTGTCTGCGGTGGCCGGTAGGCTTTCTGTATGAGTGCCGTACCCCGCTCCGAGAAGGCCGAGAGGCCGGCGAAGCCCGCCGGTCGTTTCCGCCGCATGCTCGACCGGCTGTCCACGTCCCAGCAGGACCTCGAGTCCGAGGAACTGCAGGAGGACGCGGAGGCATCGGGGTGCACCCGCATCGCCGAGTGCAACGACCGACAGATAGTCCGGGTGACTGGTACCTTGCGCACGGTCACCCTGCGTCCGCGGGCCGGGGTGCCCGCGCTGGAGGCTGAGCTTTTCGACGGTACGGCCCCGCTGGACGTCGTCTGGCTCGGCCGCCGTTCCATCGCGGGCATCGAACCGGGCCGCAGGCTCATCGCCTCGGGCCGGATATCGATGAGCCACGGCCGTCGAGTGCTCTTCAACCCCAAATACGAACTCCGACCGCTCGGACAGGAGTAGCCGGTGACGTCTCTCGACAAGCCGACCACGACGAACGACCAGCAGCAGCAGGACAGCGACGCCAAAGCAGTCACGGAGGCGGCTCTGTTCGAGGCCTTCGGCGGCGTGCGCGGCATGGTGGAGACGGTCCTTCCCGGACTGCTGTTCGTCACGATCTTCACGATCAACAAAGACCTGCACATCTCCGCCATCGCGGCCCTGGCCGTCTCGGTGCTGCTCGTCGCAGTCCGGCTGATCCGCAGGGACACCGTCAAGCACGCGTTCAGCGGGGTCTTCGGGGTGGCCTTCGGCGTCGTCTTCGCGATGATGACGGGCAATGCGAAGGACTTCTATCTGCCGGGCATGCTCTACACGCTCGGCCTGGCGGTGGCGTACATCGCGACGACGATCGCGGGCGTCCCGCTGATCGGCCTGATCCTGGGTCCGGTCTTCAAGGAGAACCTCTCCTGGCGGACGCGTAACCCGGGCCGCAAGAAGGCGTACGCGAAGGCGAGCTGGGCGTGGGGCCTGATCCTGCTCGCCAAGTGCGCGATCCTCTTCCCGCTCTACTGGTGGGCGGACACCGCGCAGCTCGGCTGGGTCCTGGTCACCCTGAAGATCCCGCCGTTCCTGCTCGCGGTGTACCTGACCTGGGTCTTCCTGGCGAAGGCGCCGGCGCCGATCGACGCCTTCGCCGAGATGGAGGCGGAGGAACGCGCCGAGAAGGAACGCGAGGCGGCGTCGGCCGCGCAGCGCGACGCATAGCCGCGGCCGGACTCGCGCGAAGGGGCCCGGGGAACCTGATCAGGTTCCCCGGGCCCCTTCGCGTACGCAACGCGTCAGCAGCAACGTGTCAGCTCGTCGCTTCCTCGCGGCGGACCGACAGCAAGTCCTCCAACTGCTCCTCGCGGGCCTGCGCCGCCACGAACAGCAGCTCGTCGCCCGCTTCCAGCGTTTCCTCCGTGCCCGGCGTCAGCACCCGCGAGCCGCGGATGATCGTCACCAGCGTGGTGTCCTCCGGCCAGGCCACATCGCCCACCTGCGTGCCCGCGAGCGCCGACTCCGGGGGCAGCGTCAGCTCGACCAGGTTCGCGTCGCCATGGCTGAAGCGGAGGAGCCGTACGAGATCGCCGACGCTCACCGCCTCCTCCACCAGCGCCGACATCAGGCGCGGCGTGGAGACCGCGACATCGACGCCCCAGGACTCGTTGAAGAGCCACTCGTTCTTCGGGTTGTTGACCCGGGCGACCACCCTCGGCACCCCGTACTCCGTCTTCGCGAGCAGCGAGACGACCAGATTGACCTTGTCGTCACCCGTCGCCGCGATCACGACGTTGCACCGCTGCAACGCCGCCTCGTCCAGCGACGTGATCTCGCAGGCGTCCGCCAGCAGCCACTCGGCCTGCGGCACCCGCTCCACCGAGATCGCGGTCGGCGCCTTGTCGATCAGCAGCACCTCGTGCCCGTTCTCCAGCAGCTCGCCCGCGATGGAACGGCCCACCGCGCCGGCGCCCGCAATAGCGACCCGCATCAGTGACCACCTTCCTCAGGGCCCTCGGAGAAGACCGCCTCGACCTTCTCGATCTCGTCCGTACGCATCATCACGTGGACGAGGTCGCCCTCCTGCAACACGGTCTGCGACGTCGGCAGAACCGCTTCCCCCAGCCGGGTGAGGAACGCGACGCGCACGCCCGTCTCCTCCTGCAGCGTGCTGACCTTGTGCCCGATCCAGGACGGCGAGGTGTGCACTTCCGCCAGCTGCACCCCGCCGCTCGGGTCGCGCCACAGCGGCTCCGCGCCGGACGGCAGCAGCCGCCGCAGCATCTGGTCGGCTGTCCAGCGGACCGTGGCGACGGTCGGGATGCCGAGACGCTGGTACACCTCGGCACGCCGCGGGTCGTAGATGCGGGCCGCGACGTTCTCGATGCCGAACATCTCGCGAGCCACCCGCGCGGCGATGATGTTGGAGTTGTCGCCGCTGCTGACCGCGGCGAAGGCGCCGGCTTCCTCGATCCCTGCTTCACGCAGAGTGTCCTGGTCGAAACCGACTCCGGTGACGCGACGGCCGCCGAACCCGGAGCCCAAGCGGCGGAAGGCCGTGGGGTCCTGGTCGACGACGGCGACCGTGTGCCCCTGCTGCTCCAGGGTCTGCGCGAGAGCGGATCCCACTCGCCCGCATCCCATGATGACGATGTGCACGACCGTCCTTCCGGCTGTCAATGGTCTTGCTCAGGCTTAACAGGGTCTCAGACCGCGGCCCAAGCTACACACGCGCGGGCCGCCCCGGGACCCCCTTGCGCTGCGAGAACGGAGATTCCGGGGGAGAGGGGGTAGCGGGTGGGCGTTCTCCATACGGAACGCTTACGATCCTCTGCGTGTCCAAACTGACCGACGTGCCCAAACGGATCCTGATCGGCAGGGCGCTGCGCAGCGACAAGTTGGGGGAAACACTCCTCCCCAAGCGCATCGCACTGCCCGTCTTCGCGTCCGACCCGCTGTCCTCGGTGGCCTACGCACCGGGCGAAGTCCTTCTGGTGCTCTCCATCGCGGGTGTGTCGGCCTACCACTTCAGCCCGTGGATCGCGGCCGCTGTCGTGGTGCTGATGTTTACGGTTGTCGCCTCGTACCGGCAAAACGTCCGCGCCTACCCCAGCGGCGGCGGCGACTACGAGGTCGCCAACACCAACCTCGGTCCCAGGGCAGGCCTCACCGTCGCCAGCGCCCTGCTCGTCGACTATGTCCTCACCGTGGCCGTGTCGATCGCCTCCGGAGTGGAGAATCTCGGCTCCGCGATCCCCTTCGTCGTCGAGCACAAGGTGCTCTGCGCCATCGGGATAATCGTCCTGCTGACGCTGATGAATCTGCGCGGCGTGAGGGAGTCGGGCAAGCTCTTCGCCATCCCGACGTACGTCTTCGTCGCCGGCGTCTTCATCATGATCGCGTGGGGCGCGTTCAAGGGCCTGGTCCTCGACGCACCGATGAAGGCCCCGACCGCCGACTTGGAGATCAAGGCCGAGCAGGGCGGGCTGGCCGGCTTCGCGCTGATCTTCCTGTTGCTGCGGGCCTTCTCCTCCGGCTGCGCGGCGCTCACCGGCGTCGAGGCGATCAGCAACGGCGTCCCCGCCTTCCGCAAGCCCAAGAGCAAGAACGCCGCGACCACCCTGCTGCTGATGGGCGCCCTGGCCGTCACCATGTTCTGCGGCATCATCGGCCTGGCCATGGCCACGAAGGTGAAGATGGCCGAGACGCCCGCGCAAGACCTGCTGCGAGACGGCACCCCGGTCGGCGCCGACTACGTCCAGAACCCGGTGATCTCCCAGGTCGCGGCAGCCGTCTTCGGCGACGGAACGTTCTTCTTCGTACTGCTCGCCGCGGCCACCGCGCTGGTGCTGTTCCTGGCCGCCAACACCGCGTACAACGGCTTCCCGCTGCTGGGCTCGATCCTCGCGCAGGACCGCTATCTGCCCCGGCAACTGCACACCCGCGGCGACCGGCTCGCCTTCTCCAACGGCATCGTGCTGCTGGCCGGCGCGGCCATCCTGCTGGTCTGGCTGTACGGGGCCGATTCGACCAAGCTGATCCAGCTCTACATCGTCGGCGTCTTCGTCTCCTTCACGCTCAGCCAGACCGGCATGGTGCGGCACTGGAACCGCCATCTGAAGACCGAGAAGGACCCGGCCAAGCGCCGCACCATGATCCGCTCCCGCGCGATCAACACCTTCGGCGCGTTCTTCACGGGCCTGGTGCTGGTCGTCGTACTCGCCACCAAGTTCACGCACGGCGCGTGGGTCGCACTGCTCGGCATGGTGATCTTCTACGGAACGATGTCCGCGATCCGGAAGCACTACGACCGGGTCTCGGAGGAGATCGCCGCACCCGACGAGCCGAGCGACGACAGCGTGCGACCGTCCCGGGTGCACGCCATCGTGCTGGTCTCCAAGGTCCACAGGCCCACCCTGCGGGCCCTCGCGTACGCCAAGCTGATGCGCGTCGACAAGCTCGAAGCGCTCTCCATCAGCGTCGACACGGCCGAGACCAAGGCGCTGCGCGAGGAGTGGGATCGGCGTGGCATCAATGTGCCGCTGAAGATCCTCGACTCCCCGTACCGCGAGATCACCCGGCCCATCATCGAATACGTCAAGGGGCTGCGGCGCGAGAGCCCGCGGGACGTGGTCAGCGTCGTCATCCCCGAGTACGTGGTGGGCCACTGGTACGAGCATCTGCTGCACAACCAGAGCGCCCTGCGCCTCAAGGGGCGGCTGCTGTTCACGCCCGGTGTGATGGTGACCTCGGTGCCGTACCAGCTGGTGTCCTCGGAGGTCGCGAAGAAGCGGGCGAGGAAGCGCCAGGAGTGGAACGCGCCGGGTTCGGTGCGCCGCGGACCCGTGGACCAGCGCCCCAAGGAGCCCAGCGGCAAGGGCTGAGCCAGATGGTTGGCGAGCGGCCGGACGATGCGCACGTAGACTGGTGGGCTGGTCGTCCGGCCGTTGTCCGCTGTACCCCTTGATCCTCTGGAGTCACCCCGCCATGCAGAACGCATCAGAGTCTTCGCTGGTAGGGGAGGAGTACGAGGTAGAGGTCGGCCCCGTCGCGCACGGCGGCCACTGCATCGCCCGCACCGAGGAGGGGCGCGTGCTGTTCGTACGGCACACGCTGCCCGGCGAGAAGATCGTGGCCCGTGTCACGGAGGGCGAGGAGGACTCCCGCTTTCTGCGCGCCGACGCCGTCAAGATCCTCGAGGCGTCCAAGGACCGCGTCGAGGCGCCGTGCCCGTACTCGGGTCCCGGGAACTGCGGCGGCTGCGACTGGCAGCATGCCAAGCCGGGCGCCCAGCGTCGTCTCAAGGGCGAGGTGATTGCCGAGCAGCTGCAGCGGCTCGCGGGCCTCACCCCTGAGGAGGCCGGCTGGGACGGCACGGTCATGCCCGCGGAGGGCGACAAGCTGCCGAAGGGCGAGGTGCCGGCCTGGCGCACGCGCGTGCAGTACGCGATCGACACGGAGGGCCGCGCGGGGCTGCGCAAGCACCGCTCGCACGATGTCCAGCCGATCGATCAGTGCATGATCGCCGCCCCGGGGGTCACCGAGCTCGGCATCGAGAAGCAGGACTGGTCCCAGATGGCCACGGTCGAGGCGATCGCGGCGACGGGATCCAGCGACCGCCAGGTCATCCTCACTCCGCTGCCCGGCGGCAGGCTGCCGCTGGTCGAGCTGGACAAGCCGGTCTCGGTGCTGCGCGTCGACGAGCGCGACGGCGGAGTGCACCGGGTGCACGGCCGCGCCTTCGTCCGGGAGCGCGCTGACGGGCGCACCTACCGCGTCGGCATGGGCGGCTTCTGGCAGGTGCATCCGCAGGCCGCGGACACCCTGGTCAAGGCCGTGATGCAGGGCCTGATGCCACGCAAGGGTGAGACGGCGCTCGATCTGTACTGCGGCGTGGGCCTGTTCGCGGGCGCGATCGCCGAACGGGTGGGCGAGAAGGGCGCGGTGCTCGGCATCGAGTCCACCAAGCGCGCCGCCGAGGACGCCCGGCACAACCTCGAGGACCTGGACCGCGTACGCATCGAACACGGCAAGGTCGACCAGGTCCTCCCGCGCACCGGCATCACCGAGACGGACCTGATCGTCCTCGACCCCCCGCGCGCGGGGGCGGGCAAGCAGACGGTGAAGAACCTGGCGGGCCTGGGCGCACGGCGTATCGCGTATGTGGCCTGCGACCCGGCGGCGCTCGCGCGGGACCTGGCGTACTTTCGCGAGGGGGGCTACAAGCCGCGCACGCTGCGGGCGTTCGATCTCTTCCCGATGACTTCGCACGTTGAGTGTGTGGCGATTCTTGAACCGGCCGCAAAGGGCGTCTGACCTGCAGTTTCTTCGAGATCTCGTAGATTTCGGTTGGGCCGGTCGACCTGTTGCACTGAAGTGCACCACGTGGAGCGCCTCGCAAGCCTTGAATGGCCCGCAAAGGGAGCCTGACCCGCTAGTTCGAGAGATGTGCTTTTTGGGCGGTGTGGTCGTTACACGCGATAGCGCCTTGCCGAAATGATGTTCTGTCGCGTATGGCGACGCTCGGTTGACGCACATGCTGACGGGTCGTCAGGTGGACGGTCGCAGCGTGACTAGCGTGATCGTCAGGGTTGCGGCTGAGGATGGCAGCTTGGGTGGTGCGGGACCGTGGCGTCGGTACTCGCTGAGGTCAACAGGCAGCAACGGGGCCCCTGAGTCGTGCACTCCAGGAAGATGCCCGGCCGGGTGGGCCAGCATGGTGTACGGCTGGTACTCAAAGCCCACAACGACCCCGAGTCGCCCGCTGCCACGCTGCCAATACTTCTGGAGCTCCCCACCGAAGCCATCACGGAGATCCTGGACACCGAGTTCGATTCCGACTTCTCCGAACTGGTCTTGAGGCTCCGCAGGCTGCCCGTCTGCGAGCACGGGTGTGTCAGACGTCGGTCCATCCGTGCTCGCAGTCGGAAAGTGTCGGCGGCACCGCCCTCGTCAGCATCCAAGCTGCTGGTAGCGGGGCTGGCGCACTGCGCAGCTACTCGGGAGTGTCAAGTTAACAGCTGACCTGGTTGTTGAGGTGTTCAGTGGCCGGCCGGGGTGAGCCGGCCTTCGAAGGTGATCTGGAAGGCGTGCAGCGGTGCTTTCCACCGCATGGTCCACTTCTTGCGGCCCTTGCCGGTCAGGTCCAGCGACATCAGGGCCATGTAGACACACTTCATCGCGGCGGCCTCGTTGGGGAAGTGTCCGCGGGCGCGGACGGCCTTGCGTATGCGGGCGTTCACGGACTCGATGGCGTTGGTCGAGCAGATGACCTTGCGGATCTCGACGTCGAAGGAGAGGAAGGGGACGAACTCGGCCCAGGCGTCCGACCACAGCTTGATGATCGCCGGATACTTCGTGCCCCAGGCATCGGTGAACTCCAGGAACCGCTCCTCGGCCGCGTCCGCGCTCGAGGCGGTGTAGACAGGCTTGAGCGCCTTGGCGACCTTGTCCCAGTCCTGGCGGGCCGCGTAACGGAAGCTGTTCCGCAGCAGGTGAACGACACACGTCTGGACAATCGTGCGAGACCAGACGGTCTCCACCGCCTCGGGCAGACCCTTCAGCCCGTCGCAGACCAGCATCACCACGTCCTCGATGCCGCGGTTCTTCAGCTTGGTGAAGACGTGCAGCCAGTACTTGGCGGCCTCGCCGCCGTCGCCGGCCCAGATCCCCAGGATGTCGCGGTGGCCATCGGCGGTGACGGCCATCACGACGTAGATGGGGCGGTTCGCGAACTGACCGTCCCGGATCTTGACGTTGATCGCGTCCGTGAACAGCACTGGATAGACGCGGTCGAGCGGCCTGTTGGACCACTCGGCCATGCTGTCCATGACCTTGATGCTCTTATCGTTGGTCAAGCGGCAGCGAGCCAGCTGCGATAGGCGTCGGCGAAGGTATCGTCACGGCGCAGGCCCCGTTCAATGTTGGAGATGACGGCGGGCCAGACCCCTAGGTGTTCGCCGCGGCGGTGAGCGTGATGTTCTTGGCCTGGCGAGCGGACCTGAGGTCCGCAATCTCGGGGACCTCGACCGTCGTGGTCAGGCGGCGGAAGACCTCCCGGGCGATGGCGCGTTTGAGGAGCCGGATGATTTCCTTCTTCGTTCGGCCGGCATCGGTTTGACGCTCCACGTAGTCACGGGTGCGCTGATCGCGGCGCATGCGGACGAGCGCGATGCGGTAGAGGGCCCCATTGGCGGCGCGGTCACCGCCGCGCGAGAGCCGGTGGCGGCTGGTCTTGCCGCTGGAGGCCGGAACCGGGGCGACACCGCACAGGGCGGCGAAGGACGCTTCGGTGCGCAGGCGGGCGGGGTTGTCACCGGCGGTGATCAGCAGTTGCGTAGCGGTGTCGGGACCGATGCCGTAGGCGGCGCGCAGGCCGGGGTTGAGTCGCGTGACCAGGACATCCAACTCCGCGGTCAGAGTGGCGTGTTCGGTGGTCAGATTCTTGACGCGTTGCGCGAGCATGCGCAGAGAGGTCAGGATCGGGTCGCCGCCGGCCCGGAGCCGGGCCAGGGCGTCGATGCGCTTGTCACCGCGCAGCACCTCGTACTTCGCGCGGATATTCTCGGGCGCGCTGATCAGGATGTGTCCGATCTGGTTCAGCGCCGCCGTACGGGCCTTGACCGCGAATCGTGCCGCGTTGTGCAGTGACCGGATCCCGGTGACGGCATCGCCCTTGGGAGCACTGCTGGCCCGGCCGGACACGACCGCACGGGCGGCGGCGTAGGCGTCGATCGGGTCGGACTTGCCGATCCGGCGGCGCTCGACCTTGTCCGGCCGGTTGACCTCGATCACGGTCAGGCCGGCCCGTCGGGCCGCGCGTGTGAACCCCGAGCCGTAGGACGAGGTGCCTTCCACGCCGATGGCGGCAACCGTACCGTGCGCGGCCAGGAAGGCGATGGCGGCCGTGTATCCGGCGGCCGTTGTTGGAAATTCGGCGTCAGCGAGCTGCCCGCCGCGGTCCGTCACTACGGCGACGTGGACCGTGTCGGCGTGGGAGTCCACGCCGCCGATCACCACGTGTTCGACGACGGCGTCAGTATCCGTTCCTGTCATGCTGAGGATGCCTTCCTGACCGGAGGTGGCTCCAGCCGGGTGGGGCAGACAGGACAGTGATGGGGCCTCTGGCCAGGCTCCTATAAGGTCATGATCCACCCGGCCGGGGCCTGGGGAACGGGCCCCGGCAGCTGGACAGACCAAGGCGAAGACAGTCCAGCAGGACGTCAGTTAGTGATCGAGTCACGACCACCGGGAACCCGGATACCACTATCACTGTCGGTGATCGTGGAGATCGTCTGCTTGGACACTTCGGCGCCGTAGACCTCGGCCAGATGTGCGGAGATCTCCCCGTGGGTGAGCCCCTTCGCGGACAGGGACAGCACCATCTCATCCACCCCGGTCAGCCGGCGCTGCCGCTTTACGATCTGCGGCTCGAAGGTGCCCGCCACATCGCGCGGCACCTTCACCTCGACCGGACCGACGTCGGTCAGGACAGTCTTCGACCGGGTGCCGTTGCGACTGTTGCCGCTGTTCCGGCCTTCGACGTCGTGCTTGTCATAGCCAAGGTGATCGGTGATCTCGCCCTCCAGACCCGCTTGGTCAGCTGCTGCAACAGCCCGCCCTCACCGGTCAGCTGCAGGCCCTCGGTACGGGCCCGGTCGACCAGCATCCCGATCAACTGGTCGTCCGACACCGCCTCCACAGCCGGTACCACGGCCGCCTCCGCGGCGGTCTCGCTCTCGACGATGGTCTCGCTCATCTGGCGTCTCCTTGATCATCGGATCTGCCGTTGATTAGACGCTCCCTCCGCCTACTGAACTGGGCGCTCTCTAGGGTTCGTTCAGTCAACGGGGCATCCGCTGACCACTTCTGCGGGCCGACCCCGCCCAGCTGCCCCGTCTTCTCGAGATCCGCGACAACCTCCTCGCCCGGATCGACGAAGCACGCCACCACGGCTGGTTCGGCGAGGCCGACGGCCTCAACGTCAGCCTCTCCGCCGCCAATAACAAGATCGCCCAACTCGAGGAGTCAGCACACCGGACCACCGACCTCGGAATGCCCCGCTTCCACGACGTCGCCCCGCACACCATCACCCCGACGACCGGTCCACACCTCTTGCCGGACGCCTGAGCGGGCATCGCACTGGTTCAGATAATGATCGCCGATCGCCTGGACATTACCGGTGCCCGGTGGGGACTTGCTGGTGCCGAAGCCGTCCTCCAACTCCGTGCAATGATCACGAACGGCGGCTTCGACGACTACTGGCATCACCACACCCGTCGCGAGCACCAGCGTCTCTATCTCTCACCTCACCAGCATGAATACGGACTTACCGCCTGATTATCCTGCACCGCCGAACCGGGAGTGCATGCCGTCGCAGGCAATGGTATAGATGACCAACGATCACGAACGCCGTGCCAGGAAGACGAATTCTTTGCCTGGGCGGTCGTGCGCACCACGAACGTCGTCCCCCGCGTATCCGTGCGCGACCAAGTCCTGCTCGATTGCTTCCCGTTCACGGAACCGCAGCGTCGCATCGGACGTCAGCACGTTTCCGTCCGATGCGAACTTGCAGGTCCAGCGGAACGTCACCAGCGGCCCGCTCACCTCTGTCAGCTGAACCCAGCTCTCGATGGAGCCGACGCCGGGGATCTCCGTCACGCGGTAGGAGTTTTCCGGAGTCCACTCGTCCCAGGCACGGTAGGCGGGATCTCGTGTCTCGAAGACGAGGCGCCCTCCAGGGAGCAGTGCTTGGCGAGTTCCCCGCAGCGTCTCCTGCCACGTCTGCGGATCCACGATGGCCTGCGCAACGTTCGCGGTCATCGTCGCGAGATCGACCTCCAGCGGCGGAAGGTCCGTCGCGTCGCCCCAGATCCAACGCACCCGCTCGCTCGCGGGCTTGGCCCGGCGACGTCAATGGACCACCGGGCGGGATCCACACCGGCAACCTCAATTCCGCGGTCAGCCAGGAGCAGCGCGAACACCCCCTTACCGCATGCGATGTCCAGTACTCGTAGCGCCCCGAACTCCCCAGTCATCTGCACGGACGCACCGAGGTCGCTGCGGTCCAGGCCAAGCAGATCGCAGCGTGTCGTGGATGCTTGAAGCAGTCGTCAGCCATGAAGCCGAACGTATGCAGAGCCAGGCCGAACCGCCACCGAGTGTGGTCGACAGACAACCTTTACGGTCGCAGGACACTGACCTTGATCTTCACTCCAAAGGAACCGCACCCAAAGCCGATCCGACCTGCACCTATCGGGACTCCGAGAAGGAACTCGTGATCCGGGCACTTCGGCTCATTCTGCGAGACAAGGGCATCAGGCTGGAGGGCCAACGCGGCGTCTCGGACTTCGGGGCCGACGCTTCACTCGACCGGGCGCTTCTTCGAGACGTCAACGGCGCTCTCCGCATCCAGCACACAACAGGTGATGCCCACCCGTCCGCGATCGGGTACACCCCCACATCCGCGACAGAGCCCGGAATTTGTGCCAGACCCCAACTCAAACCGTTAGAGCTAAGAATGCTCACGACTCGGCTTACTCAGGTGCGGGGAGCGTGAAGGTGAGTGGCAAAGAAGGTCTCGATGCGCTGCCAGGCGTCCGCCGAAGCGTCCGGATCCGGACCGATGTTCATGACGCGGAACAGGGGGCGCAGCGGCCTGGGGCCGGCCTCGGCGTCGTTGAGAAAGGCGTGGCCTGCTTGCGGGTACTCCTTGACGTCGTGCACGACTCCATGATGTTCGAGGGCCGCGCTCAGCTTGCCGGCCGCCCCCTTCAGGGTGCGGTCCTTCCCGCCGAAGCTGGCGACGACGGGGCAGGCGTCGGCGAGGACATCCAGGTCCTTGGGAAGCTGTCCGTAGTTGGCGGACGCCGCGTCGTAGTCACCGCGTCCGGCCGTCATCAAAGCGAACGCGCCTCCCATACAGAAGCCGATGATGCCGACCGCGCCGGTGCAGTCACTCTGGGCCAGCAGATAGGAGTGGGCAGCCTCCAGGTCCTGGTAAGCACGCCCGGTCCCGGACATGGCCGCGCGGATCGTAGGGATCAGGCAGCGCCGTGCGCCGCCCTCGGTGAACAGGTCGGGCATCAGCGTGAGGTACCCGGCGCCGGCCAGGCGCTCGGCTTGGCGGAGCATGACGTCGTCAACGCCGAGTACCTCGTGTGCAATGACCACGCCCGGCCAGGGTCCTGGGCCTTCCGGTCGGATGAGGTGCCCCTTCAGCCTCTGCGAGCCCCCGGCCGGGGCACTCAGGCTGCTCAGGTCAATGGCTTCAACAGCAGACATGGAGCTTCTCCCGGAGGCTAAGTGCGTTGGGTGCGGTTCTTTTGAAGGGATGATCAGTTCGATCTCGCGAGCCGCCGAGCTCAGTGGTCGTTATGAGGCGTCGGCGTAGGTGAGATGGGTGTCGCAGTCGGTGCAGCGGAACAGCACCGCGGTGGCACCTTCGCCAAGGTGGGCGAGGAACTGCTCGAGTTGGGCGGCGTCGTGCCGGCCGTCGATGCGCAGGTCTTGCCTCAGTTGGTTGAGGGCCTCGGGATGGGCTGCCAGCTCGCTGTAGCTGATCTCGCCGATGAAGGCGGCCACGTCGTGGCAGTGGACGAGCCAGTGGGGGTCCTGCCAGGCGTGGAAGCCGGGAGTGCGGCGGGTGACCCTGTGCAGGATCTCCTTGCTACCGCACGCGGGACGCGGGCGCCAGCTGGCAGCCGCTCACCCGCGGCCTGCCCGACGACGCGCGCACGACGCGGCAGCGGCGCTCGGCGGGGACGCGGTCGGTGTCCGCGTTGAGCGGGAAGACGTACGCCACCGAGCCGCGCCGGGGGTGCGCGGCGACCGGGAAGCCGAAGGTGGACGGCAGCCCGGCGCCGATGTCCTGCCAGCTCCCGCCGCCGTCGTCGCTCCGGTAGACCCCCAGTGGTTCTGGAGATAGAAGCGCTCCGGATCGTCCGCGTCCCGCGCGATCTTGTGCACGCACTGCCCGTACTCCGGATACGACTCCGGCAGGAAGCGCGCCTCGATGCCCTCGTTGGACGCCTGCCAGCTGGCGCCCGCGTCCTGCGTGCGGTACGTGCCGCCCGCCGAGATAGCGACGGTCAGCGCGCTCGCGTCCTCCTTCTCGCGGGCGGGCAGGATGGTGTGCAGTCCGAGCCCGCCGCCGCCCGGCACCCACCGGGGGCGGTGCGGGTGGTCCCACAGGCCGCGTACGAGCTCGAAGGTCTCGACCCCGTCCGCGGAACGGAACAGCGCGGCGGGCTCCGCCCCCGCATACACCACCTCGGGCCCCTCGGCGGGCGCCGGGATCAGCTGCCACACCCGGTCGAGCGAGGCCCCGGTCTCCTCCGGGAAGCGCACAGCGGGCCGCTCGGGCTCCTGCCAGCTGGCGCCGAGGTCGTCGGAGTGGAAGACGCTGGGCCCCAGTGCGCGGTGTCCCCGGAGGCGAGCAGCCGGGGCCCGCCCGGGTGCCGCGCGTGGATGGCCTCGGCGTACACGGCCTGGTCGGGGAAGCGCGGCTCCTCGAACTCCCATGCCCCGTCGCGCCGGTGGGCGAGGAAGAGCCCCTTCCTGGTGCTCGCCAGCAGCAGGGTCGCGGTCATGACGATCGCCTCTCTCCTGCCCGGTGCGTGACGCCTCTGTCGCAGCACTGCGGACAGTGTGGACCCCGTCACTGACAGTCCCCGCTGACCTGCACGAACGGCGTGCCGCGACCGCTCACCCGCCCGTAAGCCCGCCCGCGGCGGGCGTGTCACCACCGCACCGGCAGGCTCCGCCTCCCCCGGATCAGCATCCCCGGGAGCCATTCCCCCGGCTCCCCGTCCGCCGTCAGATCCGGGCAGCGCTCCAGCAGCGAGCGCAGCGCCACCTCGCCCTCGAGGCGGGCGAGGGGGGCGCCCAGGCAGAAGTGGATCCCGTGTCCGAAGGAGAGATGGCCCCGGGCCTCGCGCCGTACGTCGAAGCGTTCCGGATCGGGGAAGCGCGCCGGGTCGCGGTCCGCGCCGGCCATGGCGATCAGCACGATGGCACCGCGCGGCACCCGTACGCCGCCGATCTCGGTCTCCTCCAGGGCGATGCGCGGCGTGGTGGTCTCCACCGGCCCGTCGTAGCGCAGCGTCTCCTCCACCAGCCCCGCCGCCAGCCCCGCCGGATCGGCCCGTACGGCCGCCAGCTGTTCGGGGTGCGCGAGGAGCGCGCGCACCGCGTTGCCGATCGTGTTGACCGTCGTCTCGTGCCCGGCGACGAGCATTAGGAAGGCCAACGAGACCAGCTCGTCCTCGGTGAGCTGGTCGCCGCCCTCGTCGACCGTGTGGACGAGGGCGCTGAGCAGGTCCTCCCCGGGGCTCTCGCGCTTGGCGGCGATGAGCCCCGTGAGATACGGCATGACCTGCTCGTACGCCTCCTTCTCCGCCTCGGGGCTGGTGGGCGCGAGGGTCTCGTTGGACCAGGCGTGGAAGGCGGCGCGGTCCAGGCCGGGGACGCCGAGCAGTTCGGAGATGACGATCATGGGGAGCGGGGAGGCGAACGCCTCGATGAGGTCGGCGCGGCGCGCTCCGTCCGCCGTCATGCGGTCCAGCAGCTCGTCGGTGATCTCCTGGACGCGCCCCCGCATCCCCATGACCCGCCGGGCCGTGAACTCCTGCGACACCAGCTTCCGCAGCCGGGTGTGGTGGGGCGGGTCGCTCATCAGCATGTTGGCGTTGCCGAGCATGTTCAGGGCGTACGGCGGGCTCCAGCCGGGCTGCCGCCACTCGCGCTGCCAGTCCCGGCTGAGCAGCGGGGAGGTGAAGGCCTCGCGCGCGGCCTCGTACCCGACTACGAGCCACACCACCCCCCTGTCGGGCCCCACTACCTGGTGCACCGGACCGCGCTCGCGCAGCCGCCGGTAGGCGACGTACGGGTCGGCGTCGAAGTCGGGGCTGAGTGAGGCGAGCACCTCGATCCCGTCGGGCCGGTCGGCTTTGTCGGGTATCGCGGAATCGGTGGCGGCTTTCTCGGTCTCGGTCACGACAGAATTCCCTTTCCTCAGGCCCGGGTTACCGGCCCCCGCCGATCACTCCGAGCACGGCCGTCACTCTAATCCCGCACCCCCACCCGCACAACACACCTTCCGGCAAAGTAAGACCATCACCCCGCGTTCACCAAACCGACAGAAGGCATCAACAGAATTCGCTTACCGGAGTCACATGCGCGAGTGCGTCGGCAACTAACCAGAGCCACATACGCGAGTGCGTCGGCAACGCGCCCGTGCGGACGAGCCAACTCCGTGCCTGTGCTTCGACGTGGGTTTCCGCCGCATCGTCTGCCCTGTCCACAGGGGGACAGGGCAACCGCTTTGCTCCTGGCCGGATTCAAGCGCCGATAATTTCTTTATGCACCATTTTTTGCAGACGTCGTCCCGGTTCCACCGCTGTCAAGACCAACGATGGGGCCGAACTCTGCCTGGTTTTAGGCCAATTGAAACTCAGTCACATCCTCCGCTCTGAGCGAACGGCTCCTCAACTCCCCCTGGATAGGGACGGAGTGCGTGTTAGCTTCGTTAAGCGCGAGGGGGCGAGTGGAGTGCTCCTTCCGGCTCCAATTGGTCGGACAGCAGCTGAACGGACTCAATCCAGGCCCTTTAGCGGACACGCAAGGACAGAGGAGTGGAATCGCATGAGCTCTCGGCAGTTGCCTCTCGAAGCAGGACAGATGATGCCTTACGCCCGCGGTGGTGCCGGTGAAGGGGCCAGCGTGGATGCGGTTTACAACCGTCTTCTTGAGGACCGCATCATTTTCCTCGGCAAGGAAGTTGACGATGACATCGCCAACCGCGTTACCGCGCAGATGCTGATGCTCGCCACGGATCCGACCCGTGACATTTACTTGTACATCCACTCACCGGGCGGCTCGGTCACCGCCGGCATGGCGGTCTACGACACCATGCAATACATCAAGAATGACGTCGTGACCATCGCAATGGGATTCTGTGCCTCCATGGGCCAGTTCCTTCTCACCGCCGGTACGAAGGGAAAGCGGTTCGCATTGCCGCACACCAAGATCCTCATGCACCAGCCCTCGGCCGGTTTCGCCGGCTCGGCCTCGGACATCAAGATCTACGTGGACCAGTTGGTCCGCACCAAGCGGGAAATGGCTGAGCTCATCGGGCGCCACTCCGGCCAGGACACCGACACGATCACCCGTGACTCTGACCGGGACCGCTGGTTCACTGCCCAGGAGGCCAAGGAATACGGCCTGATCGACGAGGTGATGACCGTGGATCATCCGGGACTTGGCGCTGTCGGCTAGTCCTCCGCACCACGGACCAGCACATCCATCCACCTCGGGAGGACCACGCCCAGTGAGCACGTCTATGCCCACATCAGCCTCGCCCCCGCTCGGGTCCGGTCACTTGCGTCCGGAAAGCCGTTACGTCGTACCGCGTTTCGTGGAACGTACGTCGCAGGGCACCAGGGAGTACGATCCCTACGCGAAACTCTTCGAGGAGCGCGTAATCTTCCTCGGCACCCCGGTCGATGACGTCGTGGCGAACGACATCATGGCCCAGCTCCTGTGCCTCGAGTCGCAGGACCCTGACCGGGACATTTCTCTCTACATCAATTCACCCGGCGGTGACCTCACTCCGCTCACCGCTGTCTACGACACCATGCAATTTGTGCGGCCCGATATCCAGACGGTCTGTCTCGGGCAGGCCAGTTCGGTGGCCGCCGTGATCCTGGCGGCGGGCACCCCCGGGAAGCGTCTGGCTCTGCCGAGCGCTCGGATCCTCCTCCAGCAGCCGCACAGCGACGGCACCCAGGGCCAAGTGTCCGACCTGGAGATCCAGGGCCGTGAGGTCCAGCGTCAGCGGGAGTTGATCGAAGGGCTTCTCGCCAAGCACACCGGCCGGGACGTCGCACAGATCAACAAGGACGTCGACCGAGCCCAAGTCCTTACCGCCGATCAGGCGCTGAAGTTCGGACTTGTCGACCAGGTGGTTGCTCCTCGCACCATCGCGGGTGTGCATTGATGCAGCAGGATGCAGCGGCCTGAGGTTCGACTGCGAAGGCAGGCCCAGGAGAGTACTGACGGCGAGGTGATCAGCTTCCACAGGTGATTCTCCGCGGAGGATTCTCCAGGGCTGCCTGCCGCAGGAGAGATGCCTTGCGTGGCGCTAATCTGTTGACGGGGTTGGTTATGGGCCTACCCCCGCCGTGCGAGTTCTTTCCCCTCCTCCTCGCTTCCCTTGTATACGAGGGAACCGGCACATGCCGGGCCCGGTCTCTGGATGGCCGTCGTCGGTGATCGTCACGATCTTGCCGACGACAGCCATCGTGCTGGACGAACCCCTCCCATGTCCTGCAGTCGTCGAGGCTGTCGGCGGAGGGCGCGGCAAGTCGTGACATCGACCGTTGCCGAGGTCAACAGCGGCCTGTACTCCATGCTGGTGACATGCCGGGACCAAGATCGGCGACCTATCGGCCATCGTCGCACTTCAGAGAGGTACCAGCGTTGTTCCGGTCGGCTCTGTCGGTTCGATCGTCCTGGCCCGGAGGTCGCTACAGTTCGTTCCCATGATCACGGTTACCACACGCTCGGTCGCCTACCCGGCCGACGGTCTGACGATGGTCGGGCACCTGGCGCTCCCGGCCGGCGCCGACCGTCGGCCCGCAGTTCTGGTCGGGCCCGAGGGGACCGGACTGAACGACTTCCAGCGCAGCAGGGCCGACGCCCTGGCCGAGATGGGGTACGTGGCGTTCGCCTTCGACATCCATGGCGGACGGTGGTTCACCGACCCCGAAGAGATGCTGGCCCGTTGCATGCCACTGCTCGCCGATCCCGACCGGATGCGGAGGATCGGTCACGCGGCGCTCGACGTGTTGCGTGCCGAACCGCGGACCGATCCCGACCGGATCGCCATCATCGGCTACGGCACCGGGGGCGCCATCGGGCTGGAACTCGGGCGCGACGGTGTCGACCTGCGTGCGATCGGGACAGTCAACGCCCTGACCACGGGCCGACCGGGTGAGGCGGCGCGCATCCGCTGTCCTGTGTGGGCAGGGGTCGGATCGGAAGACCCGATCATGCCGCCCGCGCAACGGGACGCTTTCGCCGCCGAAATACTGGCCGCGGGAGTCGACTGGCGTCTCGTGGTCTACGGCGGTGCTTTGCACGCCTTCCACCACCCCCCGGTGGACCAGCGTGTGCGCCCCGGAGTGGGCCACCACCCTCGACACGCGCGACGTGCCTGGAGTGACGTCGTCGGTCTGCTCGACGAGTGTCTGCCCGTAACGGAGTGATGCTTCCAGGAGTGCCGGTTGGGGGCTGCGAACCAGCAGGCGTCTTGTCTCGCGGCCGGGTCAACAAGGGCGAACCTCCTTATGACGCATCCGTTGTTGCGGACGCTCTCGGCATCACGCGCTGTCGAAACATGGACGCTTGAAGATCACCAACAGCGTTCCGCGGCCGTGCCGGAGCCACGTCACGCCCTGCTCCGCGAAGGCGGCCCTCCGAATTGAAGCACCGAGTCGACGGTGCGGCGCAGTGAGCGGGTCGTTGGCGGCGACGCGTAGGAGAGTCGAAAGAGCATGAGTTCGGCCTCGTCCGGCTTGCCGGGAATGATGGCGGTGAACCTGGTGTGCAGAGTGCGCAGAACGTCGGTCTCGGTGGCATCGAGTCCGGTCTCGCTGCCACCTTCCACGCGGGCGAACAGGTAGAGCAGGGAGGTGTGGGGCTGGAATCCCAAGCCGAGGGAAGTGGCGGTGAGCCAGAGCCGTTGCAGGGCGCGGCCGCCGTTGACGAAGGCGTGAGGGCCCTTGCCCGGGATGGTGAGGCAGCCGACGGCCGACGAGGCGGCAAGGGCCTTTCCGGCACTCTCCTCGAAGGCCTTGCCGCCGCCGATCCGGCGAACGAAAGCCAGACCGGGCCATTGTCGTGCCAGACGGAGGCCCGCGAGGTCGACGTCGTCGAACCCCAGAGTGGCGACGTCTATGCCGTCCCGCGTGCGCCGCGTCTCCTCGGGGTCCCAGCGCAACTCGTTCATCATGTCCCGATGCAGTTGCGGAGAAAGTATCCGCAGCCGGTCGCCCGCCCCCAGGACCCGTCCCATCTCGTCCAACTGATCCCGGTCGGTGACGAGGTGGAGTCGGGCGCCGCTCTCGGTGGCGCAGTCCGTCAGCGCTGCAGCGTGCGACTCGACGAGTGGGCGAACAGGGCCGGGACTGCGGTTGGTGGTGCGGTGCTCGATCCAGTCGAACAGTGCGGGGCGCGGGACGTCAGCCGCGCTAGAGAAGGTGAGTCGGCAGACCAGGCCGGGGTCGGCCGGGGTGGGGAAGTACTGCACATGGCAGGCCCAGCCCGAGGCTTGGGCCGCGAGGTGAATGTTCTCCACCGCCGCGCCGATGGCCAGATGGGTGGCGCAGCCTTCGAAGTCGAGCAAGGTCTGCGGCTGCGCGGCGTCGACGCGGCAGTCCAACGCCTCGTCATGGGCTATGAACTGCCAGGGCTGGCTGTTGCCGCCGGACGGCGCCTGGATGCCGTGGGCGACCAGGCGGCGAATGCCTTCTTCACCCAGGGTGGCGCCGGCGTTGCTGGGCGGCGGCGGCGGCAGGAGGAGGAGGGGAGGGGAGGCCACCTCCGCAGTGGGCTCGGACGTAGGCTCCGCTGGTGTCAAGGAGGTCTCCGCGCCCTCGCGGATCAGCGTGCCGGGATCGACGAAATACCTTCCCGAGGCAGTGAATTGACCGAGCAGGAGGCGGCGAGCGGTATCTGTCACCAGCGCGGCGCCCAGGCTGACTCCCGAGGCGAGCTGTGGCCATGAGGAGATGGTCTTGCCTGTCTCGACGAGGGAGGAGACCAGACGCTCGGAGGGCTCGTCCTGACCGAGGATGCGGAGGAGGTGCGGGAGCTTCTCGCGGGTCGACATCGCCTTGACTCCGGCGGCCGCCACTCCCTGCAGAAGGCCGTGCAGAAGGGGACGTTCAGGTTCGAGGTCGAACCGCTCCACATCCAGCATGCCGCGCTCGTTGGTCTCCATCAGGACGGGGATGCCGAGCGCGCGGGCGCGTTCACGGACGTGGACCTTGAGGAACATGTCGTCGCACTCCTCGACGAGGAGGTCGGTGCGGCCACCGCCCGCGAGGAAGGCGTCGGTGTTCTCCTCGGTCAGTCCCTCCGGCCAGACAGTGATGTCGAGGTAAGGGTCGATCTCGTACATCTGCCGTGCGGCGATGACGACTTTGGGCAGGCCGACATCGGCGACCGAGGCGCGGAGCCGGTTGAGGTTGGAGAGGGAGAGGTGGTCGAAGTCGGCGAGCCGGAAACGGTCGCCCACGCCCTCCTGAGCGAGGGTGACCGCACTTGCGGCGCCCACGGAGAGGCCGACCACGGCCACGGTCTTCCGTGACAGGAGGTTCTGCTCCTCCGCGGTGATCTTGTAGCGGTTGCGGGACTGACGGAGCTCGCGGTGCTCGGCCGGCGGTAGGACGTGGACAAGCTGCCGAGACCAGGCGTACCACGCCCATGTGCCGTACTCCGCCGGGGGCCTACTGCCGAGGTGGTCAGTGACCGCAACGGCCAACTCGTCGGCGTCCGGACGCCAGTCGGGGCGCCGAGCGGAGAGGAGCTCTGCCAGCTGGTCGGCGAACGTGTCGTGGACGGAGTCGACGACACCGCTTTCGAGGAGCTCTGTCAGGGCAGAACGTTGCTCGGGCTCGACCGGTGCGTACAGCCTCGGTCGCCATGGAGCAATGTTGCCGGCGGTCTGGGTGAGGGTGCCGAGATGCGCTTCCAGGTTCATTGATCTCCTAACGTGCGTTGCCTACGAATGACCTGAGGCCGAGTTTCTCGGCGACGGCCCGGGCCACGTCGGTGGGGATAAGGGGCGCTTCGTCCAGGGCGCGGTCCAGCAGCACCGCCGCATTGGTAAATCGCTCCTCGCGATGGCGGATGGCCTCGGCCCGGTTGATGAAGTAGTACGCCGTGATGCCCGGAAAGGGGCGGTCGTGCAGGGGGCGGTCATGCCGGAAACGGAGACCGCCCCGTTCGTATCCCTTGATTCGTTCAGTGGGGCCGCTGCCACAGATCACGGTTGCCCCCAGTCGCTGAGCCGCCACGACGGAGGCGAAGCACAGCAGGGACGAGAGGTTGCGGCCCCTCCAGTCGTTTTCCGCCCAGGTGCCGGAGATCTCTGCCACCGACTCGCCGGCGGCGACTTCGTCCGCCAAGGCATCGTTGAAATCTTGGCTCGCGAGGTGGATCTCGGACGGCAGCTGGCCCGCTATTTTCCGGTGGATGCGGATACCGCCGACGAGCCTCTCGCCCTCGTCGCCTGCCGTCTCGTCGAAAACAGCAAGGTAACTCAACGGGTCGCGAGTAGTGCGCGGGTCCGTGCTTCCGTACTTCGTCACCGTCTCGTAGCCGGTCGCGGAGTAAGCGCGCTGCTGGGCTTCGAGATAGGCGTCGTAGGCGGGATCATTGAACTTTGCGTCGAGTAGCCGGAGGTACATCAAGAATCCTTGTGGGTTGGGTCGGCTCCGGATCACGGATGTGGCTGCGGACGGCATCAAAAAATATAGGACGCCCCATAGTCGGCCGAATACTTTTTGGTCTTCTTCGACGCTTGCGCGTCTCGCAGACATATTCCGGAGCGGGTCGCCGACTGTAGTCGACGAATGGGGCGTCGCAATCCGGCAGCCTGTCCATTTTGGAAAGATGATCCAGCTATCTTCCGCTCTATCCAATAAGCAATTTTCAGCCCCTTGATCGCTCAGGATTGGGGCTCCTGCGGCCAAAAATGAAGGGGTGCAGAGGTGGAAGCGATCGATTCACGCCATCAACGAGGGGGTTGGGGCGTGAACGGTCTTGCGCGGTTCTCTGGTTTGGTGTTGCCTCATGGTGCATCGTGCACCTAAACGGATTCGTCATTCGGACAGGACGCGTCAACGGGGAGGAAATTTTCGATGATGCAGGTGAGGGTGACGATCTAGCCCCGCCCACTTGGTGCCGCGCCCCCGGGACAGGGTGCGGCACGCTGCGGGGATCTCGCTTCCACTGTCTGTCTCAATGCCGCCAATCGGTAAAACCGGACGTTGCTGGATTTCGCCACGACACGACACGGCCGAGGGTGCACGCCCGAGGGCTCTTAGCACCGTGAAGGAGATCATCATGACCAAACCGTCAGCGACCGCCCTGGACGAGCTGTGGAAGCTGGTTTATACCAGCTTTCGGTTCCCATTCCTGCACGCCGCACTGCGCCTGAAGTTGTTTGCTCTGCTCAAGGAGCGGCCAGGCAGTACTCGCGAAGAGATAACCCAGGCGCTGGAATTGGAGGAACGTGCGGGTCACGTGCTGCTGCTGGGGTGTAGCACATTCGAGCTCGTGCGCAAGGAAGACGGTGGGTACCACAACACTGCCGCGACCGATATCCTCGCGGGCGATCCGGACGAATTCATGCCGGTCATCATCCGCTACACCCACGAGATGTTGTATCGCCCGATGGGCTGGCTCTACGAATCGCTGGTGGAGAACGATAACTTGGGGCTGGACCGTGAGCTGCTTGCCGGCTCGTCGGCGACCACGCTCTACGAGCTGCTTGGCGAGGACAAGAACCTCGAAAAGGTATTCACCGCCATGATGGAACATCAGAGCCGCTCGGTGGTTGAGGACTTCGTCAACTCCGTGGACTTCTCCTCCTACCAGCATGTACTGGACATCGGCGGCGGCACTGGAACAAATGCCATCGCCTTCGCCCAGCGGTGGCCGCACCTCCACGCGACCATCCTCGAACTCCCCAACGTGGCGAAGATGGCGGAAGAGCAGATCGCCGAGGCGGGTCTTGTCGACCGTGTTCACGCTGTCGGAGCCGACATCTGGCAGGAGGAGTTCCCCACTTCCCACGACTGCGTCGTATTCTCTCGATTCCTTGAGATCTGGTCGCCGGAGCAGGTTCGCGACCTTTTCGCGAAGACCTACCGGGCGCTGCAGCCGGGAGGACACCTGGTGATCGTCGCTTGCGCCCAGGACGACGACGAGACCGGTCCCGCCCACGCCGCGTTCATGTCGGCCTACGTGCACACGATTGCGTCGCCCGAGGGCCGCATCTACACGCCGCAGGAATTCGAGCAGTGGTACACCGAAGCGGGGTTCGAGCCGATGGACCGGCAATATCCCGGGCGGTTCGACGTCATCCTGCGCGCCCGTAAGCCCGACGTCGGCTGAGTCGTCCCACAGCTGAGGGCATTTGTCGCTTTGTTCGGTGGGGGCATGCGTCAGGTTGTGCGGCGGATTCGCCGCAGGCCCCTGTCCGGCGCCATCCATGCGCACTGCCACAGCCCCACAGCCCCACAGGCGCGAGCCGCAGCAGCGCCCTGGCAGTCGGCGGTCGGTTCGGCGGGGTACGCCTCCCCGGCCGCTGTGATGTCGCCACGGCAAGGGAAAGAACGAACAATCCACTATGCGGAGCTTGAATGAAATCGCCTGACAAACTGGCTATAGTTACCGGTGGAACCAAGGGAATTGGGCTCGAATTCAGCCGCAGGCTCACTCGGATGGGATATCGAGTAGTCGCAACTTTTCGCAGTGACGAGGATTCGGCGAACCGGGCTGCGCAGGAGATGAAGAAGGATCTCTCGGTCATCCAGTCCGATGTGTCGGATCCCGATGATGTGGCGCGGCTGGCCGACCTGGTGCGTACCGGTCACGGAACGCCCCAAGTTCTGGTCAACAATGCTGGACTGAACATAGACCGGCCGGTGCTTGAGATCTCCGACATGGACTGGCGCCAGGTGCTGGACACAAATCTTTCGGGGCCCTTCTACATGACCCGGGCATTTGCTCCGCACATGTTGGAGGCCGCCGGTGGTTCCATTGTCAACATCGGTGCGACCACGGCGATCCGCCCCCGGCTGAACGGTGCCAACTACTGTTCGAGCAAAGCGGGGCTGCTCCACCTGACCAAGTGCCTGGCCATGGAGCTGGCCCCTAGTATCCGGGTAAATTGCCTCATCCCAGGAATGATCGACACGGAGGAGATGCGGACTCGATTCCGCCTCGCCGAGCCGGAGCATATGAACTCACTCCTGGATGAAATTCCGCAGCGGAGGATCGGCTCCACCTACGAGATGGCGGACGCTCTGGAATTCCTCGTGAGCGCAGGAGCCACCTATGTGACGGGCCAGAAGCTCATCGTGGACGGTGGCCAGTTCATGTGGTAGAGGCCTCGGCCGCCGACTGAAGTTCGTGAATCAATCGCTGACGTGAGAAACCGCAGAGAAAGAGAAGCTCATGCGACCGCGCCTTGAACGCTATCAGGAATTCTTGGAGCAGGAGTACCGCTCCGGTTTCACGAAGTCGGACGAGTACGACATCTCCGGGATATCGGAAGATCTCGCGAAGAAGATGTGGAGCGGTCATTTCACCCGCATCGTCTTCAGCGGCATGGGCTGCTCGGCCATCGTGTCGGACGTGATCAAGGTCTTCTTCAACTCGATCAGGAGCGACCTCGAAGTACATGTCTTCAACGACTACGACTTCGAGTACCTGATACCGCGCTCAGTGATCGAGGACGACCGGACGCTCATCATCCTGAGTTCGTACAGCGGCCACTCCAACGAGCCCGTCCGGGCCTTCCACGCGCTGAGCCCGATGCACGACCGGGTTCTGCTGCTCACCTCGGGCGGCCGGCTCGGCGAGCTGGGGGAGGAGCACGGTGTGTCCATCGCGCGCTGGACCCTGAGCAAGCCGGACCGTGAGTACCCGCTGTTCCACGTCGGCCAGTACTTCTCGATCCTGGTCGACATGTTCCTGAAGCTCGGGCTCCTTGACAAGGACCACGGTCCGGAAGTCCGCGCCCTGGCCCAGACCTTGGAGACCGACTTCACGCCTTCTCTGCGTGAGTTGGCGGCCGATGCCGCTGTCCGGAGCGAGAACTCCAACATCATTATGCTCGGCTCGCCCAAGTGGCACGAGAGCCTGTTGAAGCTCGCCAAAATGCACTTCAACGAAATCGCCATGGTGCCCGCGACGCGGAACTACTTCCACGAGTTCTGCCACAGCGAGGTGGCCACGCTGTCGGATCCCGTGCGTCGTCACAGCATCCTCATCTTCTCCGACCCGGAGGAGGACGACTACACCCGCGCCAAGCGCAAGAACCTGCTGTCGTTGCTGACCGCGCCGATCCCGCAGAACGCGAACGTCACGGTGACCGAGGTCGAGCTGGACCAGCCGACCTTCATGCGCCAGTACTTCACCGCTCTGGAATTCGTCCAGTACCTGACCCTGGACCTCGGAAAGGCGCGGGAGACGGTATCACGGAATCTTATTTCGGAGGCAGCAGGAAACCCCTGGTACCACGGCACCACGATTGACGCGGAGAACGCAGGCTGACGTATTCGCGCAGCCCAGGGATCGAAAGCAACAGCCGAGGAAAATGGAGCGATCGTGGATTTCCGGGGGCGTAGCACTCTCACGGCCTATCAGCAGGACATCTGGGCGGCGAATTCTCTCTTCCCCGACCTCCCGCAGTTCAACTGTTTCATCGCGGACCGATTCACCGGCGAGGTTGACGTCGATCTGCTCAAGGAGTGCTTACGCCGTGCGGTCGACCGCAATGACGCGTTCCAGCTCCGGATCGACCCCGAAGACGGGACTCCGAGCCAGTGGGTCGAGCACGAGACGTTCGACATACCGACGATCGACCTGTCCGGAACTGACGCGCCGCGTGCGGCCTGTGAGGCGTGGATCAAGGATGCGTTCGACGTCGCGTTCGAGGTGGAACGTCGTCGGTTGTTCACGATCGCAGTGCTCAAAGAAGGCGAGGACACCGTCCATGCCTACGTCAAGGTGCATCACATCGTTGCGGACGCCTGGGGCCTGAACCTGTTCATGTCCCAGGTACGCGCCGAGTACGACCAGGTGCGGCGGACCGGGAGGTTCGACGACCGGCCCGTGCCGTCCTACTTGGACTTCGCCGACGACGAGCGCCGCTACCGGGATTCGGCCGACCATGGTGAGGACCGCGAATTCTTTCAGGAGCAGTTGAAGGGCGTCGCACCGGCCTTCTTCCGCCGCGCCGCACCGGCCGGATCGCGGGGAAGCGCCCGTCATAGCTTCCTGATCGAGCGCTCTCTCATCGAACGCATACGTGAGCGTGGGCATTCGGTCTTCGCGTTCGTCGCGAGCGCCTTCTCCGTCTATCTCTCCCGGATCCACGGCAGCGACGAGGTCGTTCTGGGCGTACCGCTGCTGAACCGGCCCACTGACGGGCAGAAGCGGACCGTCGGGCATTTCGCCAACACGCTGCCCCTGCGGGTGAACCCGCGCAAGGACCTCTCGATGAGCGAACTGGTCGCAGAAGTGCAGTCCGCCACCCGGGCGCTCAAACCCCACGAGCGATTCTCCTTGGGCGACTTGTTGCGCGCGGTTCCGCTCCAGGACAGCGGCCGCAAGCGGCTGTTCGACACCACCATCGCTTACCTGCGCTGGCCGAGCCCGGTCGGTGTACAGGGCATGACGTATGAAACCGTCGTGCAGGCTCGGGCCCATGACGATGACGTACTGGCGGTCGTCGTGAACGAGCTGGACGATGTCAGTGACGTCCTGGTCGACATGGACTACGCCGTCGACGTCTTCGACGCGGATTTTCCCATCGAGTCGGTGGCCGCCCACCTGGAGGCGATCCTCAAGGGCGCTCTCGACCGGCCGGACCGTCCCCTGTCGGAGATATCCATGGTCGGCGCCGCAGAGCGCGCCGCCCTGGTCGCAGTGGGCAGCGGTCCGGTGACCGACTACACGCGGGACTCCACGGTCCATGCTCTCTTCGAGAAGCAGGCGGCCAGGACGCCGAACGCGGTGGCCGTCATGGCGGAGGATCCCGCCGATTCGCTCACCTTCGCCCAGTTGGACGCCTGGGCGAACCACGTCGCACACCAGTTGCAGGGCGACGGCGTGGCCACCGGTGACCGAGTGGCCGTGGCGGTCGAGCGCGGCCCGCAACTGGTCGTTGCGGTGCTGGGGGCGCTCAAGGCGGGCGCCGCGTATGTACCGGTCGACCCGAGCCATCCCGTGGAACGGATCAGGTTCCTGCTGACCGACAGTGGGGCCAAGTCCGTACTGCTGGGCACCACCGTGTCCGAGCGAGTGGTGGGCGACACCGTAGCTGTGCGCCGCCTGGAAGCCGCCCCGAGCGCTGGGCCCGCGCCGCTCGTGCCTGCCGGCGGCCCGCACGATCTCGCATACGTCATCTACACCTCGGGGTCCACGGGGCAGCCCAAGGGCGTGCAGGTCGAGCATCGGTCCGTGGTGAACCGGCTGGAGTGGATGCAGCGCGGCTATCCGGTCGGCTCCGGCGACGTTCTGCTGCAGAAGACACCGGCGACCTTCGACGTTTCGGTGTGGGAGCTGTTCTGGTGGTCGATCACCGGTGCCGGACTCGCACTCCTCCCGCCCCGGGGCGAACGCGATCCCCGCGCCATCCTCACGACGATGCAGGCGCACCGGGTGAGCGTGGCCCACTTCGTGCCCTCGATGCTCGGTCCCTTTCTCGATCTGCTCGAAGAGGCCCCGGCGCTGCTGGACGGGATCACCTCCCTGCGCCTGGTCTTCTGCAGCGGTGAGGCGCTGACGCCCGCACACGTGCACCGGTTCAACCAGGTCTTCGCGGCGGCCGGCACCTCGGCGCCACAGCTCGTCAATCTCTATGGTCCGACCGAGGGGACGGTCGACGTCACGTACTACGACTGTCCGGCGGACCCGGCCGACGAACCGCGGCGCGTACCGATCGGACGGCCCATCGACAACACCCGGCTCTACGTGGTCGGTGCTCACGGCGACCTCCAGCCCACCGGAGTTCCCGGTGAGTTGTTCATCTCAGGCGTCGGCGTGGCACGCGGCTACCTGGGCCGGCCCGATCTGGACGCCGCAGCGTTCGTCGACGACCCGTTCACTCCGGGCGAGCGGATGTACCGTACCGGGGACCGCGCGCGATGGCTCGCGGACGGCACCCTCGAGTACCTGGGCAGGCTCGACGACCAGGTCAAGATCCGCGGAAACCGGGTGGAACTCGGCGAGGTCCGCAACCACCTGACGGCCTTGGCCGGCGTCAGGGACGCAATCGTGGTGGACCGGACCACGCCGTCCCGAGGCGCCCATCTGGTGGGCTACTACGTGGCGGACGAGGGAGTGCAGCTCACTGATCTCCGGTCCCAACTACTGGACGCCCTACCGGAGTTCATGGTTCCCGCATTCTTCATGCGGATTGACTCGATACCCCTCACGGCGAACGGGAAGGCAGACCGCAGCAGGCTGCCCGCCCCCGCCGTCGAAGCGGATGCCGGAGCCGCAGCACCCGCCAACGAGATCGAGGCGAAGATTGCGGCGGCTTGGGCGGTGGTGCTGGGAACCGAGGAGATCGGCGTCGACCAGGACTACTACTCCCTGGGCGGCGACTCGATCCTGATGCTTCGCATCCAGGCCGAGGCACGCCGCGCGGGCATCCACTTCACACTGGCCGACATGGTCCGCAACCCCACCGTGGCGGCGCTCGCCGCCCGCGCGACCACTTCGTCACCGGACGTGCGGGACGCACCGCTGGAGCCGTTCGCGCTGGTGTCCGGAGTCGACCGCGCCCGACTGGCGGACTTGGCGGACGCCTACCCGGCGACGCGGCTGCACCTCGGCCTGCTCTACCACAGCCGGGAGCACGAGAGGACGGCCGTGTACCACGACGTCTTCCGCTACTCCCTCAAGACGGCCTGGAACGAGAAGGCGCTACGCAGTGCCTTCGACGACCTGGTTCGACGCCACCCTGTGATGCGCTCCGCGTTCGACCTCGGCGGATACTCCGAGCCCCTGCAACTCGTTCACCGGGAGGCCGTCGGTGGGCTGGAGATCGCAGATCTGCGGAAGCTCGGTGACCAGGAGGCGCAGGCCGAGATCGCCCGGCACATCGAGGAGCGGAGGTACCACGCATACCGGCTGGACAGGCCGCCGCTCTACCTCTTCCGCGCGCACGTCCTGAACAACGACACCGTGGAGCTGGTGTTCAGCTTCCACCACGCGATACTGGATGGCTGGAGCGTCGCCACCCTCGTTCGCGAACTGCTGCAGGACTACCTCCACCACGCCGGCCGTCCTGTCGAAGCCGTCCCGTCCGGACAACTGCCGTCTCCCGCCCTCTACGTACGCGAGGAACGGCGGGCCCTCGCCTCCGACGAGACCAAGCGGTACTGGCAACGGCTGCTCACCGGCGTCGAACTGGCCCAGATCGACGGACTGAGGCCCCACGAGCCCGCAGGCAGCGAGGGCGTCATCCACCACCAGGTGGAACTGCCGGACGGCCTCGGCACAGAGCTGCACCACCTGGCGCGCACCCACGCCCTGCCCGTCAAATCCCTGCTGCTTGCTGCCCACTGCCTGACCCTGCGGCTGTTCTCCGACACACGGGACATCACCACCGGTCTCGTCACCGGCGGGCGGCCGGAGGAGGCCGACGCCGAGAGGATCACCGGGCTCTTCCTTGAGACACTGCCGCTGCGCCTCGACACCCAGCCGCGCAGCTGGATCGACTCGGCGCGTGAGGTTTACCAGCAGGAGCAGGACAGCCACCCCCACCGTCACTACCCGCTCAGCGCGATCCAGGAGGACCGCGGTGGCGACGTCATCTTCGAGACGGCCTTCAACTACGTCAACCCGCACGTCCTCAGCTCGCTCTTCGAGGGCCCCGACATGGAGCTGACCGACTTCAGGACGTGGGAGGAGACGAACTTCAAGATCCTGGTCAACGCGGTCATCGACCCGGTGGACGAACGCCTCTGGCTGCGCATGGACTGCGACGGGCGCACCTTCTCCGCGTCGCAGGTGGAGAGCATCGGTCAGACGTACCTGGCCATCCTCCGGCAGATGACCGAACACCCCGAGGAGCCGGCCGATTTCGCCTTCCTGTGCGTTTCGCCGACCGAGGCGGTACTGCGGACCGGCGCTGAGCCCCGCACCCCTGGGGAGCCTCCCAAGAACGTCGTACGGCGCATCGACGAGCACGTCGCAGCCACCCCGGACGCGATTGCAGTCTCCTGTGGAACACGGCAGTGGACATACGCCCAGCTCGACGAGGCGGCGAATCGAATCGCCCAAGGCCTGATCGGCGCCGGAGCACGGCCCGGATCGACCGTCGGCATCGCCATGGACCGCTCTCCCGAGACACTGGCCACTGTCCTGGGCGTCGGGAAGGCAGGCGCCACCTGTGTCCCGCTCGACGTGAGCTATCCGCCGGCCAGGCTCGCGGCGATGGTCGCGCAGGCCGATCCGGTACGGATCCTCACGCACGAGGCGCACGCGCACCTCTTTGAGGAGTCCTCGCGGCTGTTGTACGTCGCCGACCTGCTCGCCGCAGAGCCGGCGCCCGGGGGCGAGCCGGAACTGCCGGACATCACCGGCGAGACCGTCGCCTACCTGCTCTTCACCTCCGGATCCAGCGGCGAACCCAAGGGAGTCGAACTCCCGCACCGCGTGCTCGCCAACTACCAGGAGTGGCAGATCCCCTCGGCCAGCGGAGCGGCCGGAGGCAAGACCCTCCAGTTCGCACCGCTCAGCTTCGACGTGGCGTTCCAGGAGATCTACTCCACGCTGTGCGGCGGCGGCACCCTGCAGCTGCTCGCCGAGGACGAGCGGAAGGACATGCCGGCCCTGCTGCGGCTTCTGGACCGCGAGGAGGTGGAGCGGGTCTTCATGCCCTACGTCGCGCTCCAGCAGCTCGCAGAGACGTCCCAGGCGCTGGGCATCCGCCCCGCTGCCCTGCGGGTGGTCATCTCCTCCGGAGAGCAGCTGAGGATCACCGACGAGATCCGCCAGTTCTGTGCGGCGCGGCCGGACACGGTCCTGGAGAACCAGTACGGACCCACCGAGACCCACCTGCTGACCCATCACACGATGACCGGTGACCCGGCCCTCTTCCCCGACCTGCCGCCCGTCGGCGTGCCCGTGGACGGCATCGAGCTGCACCTGCTCGACGGCCTGATGCGGCCGGTGCCGCCGGGCGCGAAGGGCGAGATCTACGTCGGAGGGTTATGCCTGGCCCACGGCTACCGCAACCGCCCCGACCTGACCGAGCAGCGGTTCGTACCGGACCCGTCCGGTGAGCCGGGCGCCCGTCTGTACCGCACGGGCGACCTGGCCAGGGTCATGCCCGACGGCAACCTCGTCTGGCTCGGCCGCGTCGACTCCCAGGTGAAGGTGCGCGGCTTCCGGGTCGAGCTGGCCGAGGTGGAACTCGCGATCGCCAAGCTCGCCGAGGAGCAGGCCGCGTCCGGTATCCGCGAGGTGGCGGTGGTGTCCCGGCGCCGGGAGAGCGGAGACGCGTTCCTCGCGGCGTTCCTCGTCGGCGACACCGACGTCGTGGACCTGGACGAGGTGCGCAGCCGACTGCGCGCGGTGCTGCCGGACTACATGATGCCCGCGCACCTGGAGTGGCTGGCGAGCCTGCCCCTGACGCCCAGCGGCAAGCGGGACGACGCGCTGCTGCGCCGCATGCCGCTGGCCGCGCCGTCGTCGGACGCCACCCCGCCCGCCGACGAGCACGAGAAGGCACTGGTGGGCATCCTGGCGGAACTGCTGGAACTGCCCACGGTGGGCGTGCGGGACAACTTCTTCGACATCGGAGGCACCTCACTGACCGCGATGCGGCTGGTGATGACGATCGAGAAGCGCTACGGCGTCAACGTCCCGCTCTCCGCGTTCGTCGCCGCCCCGACCGTCGCCGGTCTGGCACAGCACCTGCGGGGCAGCGGCTCCGCGGCCCGGTTCGACCCGGTCGTGCCGATCCGCACCGAGGGCGACAAGCCGCCGCTGTTCCTGGTCCACCCGCTGGGCGGCCATGTGCTGTGCTACGTACGCCTCGCCCGTCACCTGCCGCAGGACCAGCCGGTCTACGCGCTCCAGGCGTCGGGGACCGTGGCGGGCACCGAGCCCCTCAGCTCGATCCCCGAGATGGCGGCGGGCTACCTGGAAGCCGTGCGGCGCGTGTGCCCCGAAGGGCCCTACGTGATCGGAGGGTGGTCCTTCGGCGGCTTCATCGCCTTCGAGATGGCGCGACAGCTGCGGCGCAGCGACCCGGACGCCCTGCACGGCACCGTGCTGATCGACCCGATCGCCGTCAAGCAGGGGGAGCGGCCCGACGTCGCCGACCACTCGCTGCTGGAATGGTTCTTCTGGGAGCTGCTGTGGATGGAACGCGGCGGCACCGCACCGGTGGTCTCGCTGCCGGACGGCCTGGAGGAGGAGGCGAAGTTCGACTTCATCGTCGAACACGCCACACAGGCGGGCGTCCTGCCGGCGGGCAGCTCACGCACCACCGTGCGCCGCCTGTTCGAGATGTTCAGGGCGCACTGGCAGGCGATCCTCACCTACCAGCCCGAACCGGTCGACGGGGACGTGGTGCTGCTCCGTGCGACCTCGGAACTGCCGGAGATCCTCCAGCCGATGCACGGGGCCGCGCAGAGCCTGCACACGGACCCCACCAACGGCTGGGGCGACCTGACCACGGGACGGCTCCAGGTGGTCGACGTCCCCGGTGACCACCTGGTGCTCCTGGAGGAACCGCACGTGAACGTCGTCGCCGAGAAGGTGGCTCAGGTGATGACGGCCGGCCAACCGGGCCGGAGGCGGCCGTCGAAGAGGAGTGGGAAATGACGCAGCACCCCCCGCGCAAGGCTCTTGTCATCGGAGCGGGCATCGGCGGCCTCGCAGCCGCCGCGACACTGCGCCGCGCAGGCGTCGAGGTGCAGGTCTTCGAGCGGGCTCCCGAGCTGCGCCCGGGCACCACGGCGGTGTCGTTGATGTGCAACGCAGTCCTGGCGCTGCGCACCCTCGACATCGACATCGCCCCGGGGCTCGACAAGCGCGGCGAGGTCTTCGACGAGCTCAAGTTCCTCACCCGGCGCGGCCGTCCGATCAGGGCCCTTCCGTTCCGTGAGGTCTCGGACCGGCTGGGGGCCTCGAACTACGCCGTACACCGGGCCGACCTCCAGCAGACGCTGCTGGACGCGCTCGGGGACGAGAGCGTCATCGAATTCGGTGCCACGGCAGCCGGGTTCGTCAGCGGCGAGGACGGGGTCGAAGTCACCTTCGAGGACGGCAGGACCGCCTCGGGCGACTTCCTGATCGGGGCGGACGGCTTCAACTCGGCGATTCGCAGGCAGGTGGCGGGCGCCGACGAACCGCGGCCCGGCAACTACGCGTGCTGGCTGGCCACGGTGCCCTTCACGCACCCGCGGATGAGCAAGGGCTACGCAGCGCACTACTGGGGGCGTGGACAGCGTTTCGGCCTCGCCGACATCGGCCGTGGCCGCGCCTACTGGTGGGCGACGAAGAACGTGCCCCCGGGCGCCTCCGGACACCTGCGGCGCGGCAAGGAAGGGCTCGCGGGCCTCTTCGCGGGCTGGGCCGACGAAGTGCGGGAGGCGATCCGTACCACCCCCGAGGAATCGATCGTCCGCATCACCGCCCAGGACCGCCCGTTCCTCCAGCGGTGGGGCACCGGGCGCACGACCCTGCTCGGCGACGCGGCCCACCCGATGCTCGTGAGTCTGGGCCAGGGGGCGGCGCTGGCCATCGAGGACGCCGTCGTCCTCGCCCAGCACCTGCGCGCGACAGCGGACCCGGTCGCGGCGCTGCGCGGCTACGAGGACGAGCGCAGGCCGCGGACGGAGGGACTGGTCGCCGCGGCCCGTGCGTTGAGCGAGACCGAGCAGCTGGAGGACCTCTTTCCCGCCCTGACGCGCGACCTCTACTTTCGGTTCGCACCGCTGTCCAAGCTCACCAGCCAGAATGAAGCGGTCCTCACCTGGCCCCCACTGGGCTGACCACACCCCATGACCGCTGATGGCCGACCCGCGGGTGGGCATACACGTGCCCACCCGCGGCCGCACCGGTATCCCCGCTCTTCGTAGGAGCACATCATGGATCTTTCCCATCCGCTGTTCACCCTTGACCCGTTCGCCGCCGACGCCCGAGCGGAAGCCAAGCGGTTGCTTGAGGCCGGACCCGTCGTACCGGTCGACGTGGTCGGTGTGCCCGTCTGGGCAGTCACCCGCCACGCCGTCGCCCAACAGATTTTTGAGGACCCGAGCTTCTCGATGAACAGCAGCAACTTCGGAGCGCTGCAGCGCGGTGAAGTCCCCGCAGGCTGGCCCCTGATGAAGATCATCACCGCCCAGTACATGGGCACCGCTGATGGGACCGAGCACCGGCGGCTGCGCAACCTGGTGTCCCCGGCGTTCACTGCGCGCCGGGTCGAGGCCCTGAGGCCGCAGATCCAGCGGATCGTCGACGACCTGCTGGAACGGCTCGCCGCCGCGCCCGCGCACGAGGCGACCGACCTCAAGGAGGCGTTCGCCGTCCCGCTGCCGATGGGGGTGATATGCGAGCTGTTCGGCGTGCCCGACGAGCAGCACGCCCCGCTGCACTCCCTGTGCCAGGCGCTCTTCGACAGCACCGAACAGCCGACGGAGGTGACCGCCACTGAGGAGGCGCTCTACCGCTTCATGGCCGAACTGGCCGCGAGCAAGGCCGCCGATCCTGGCGACGACCTCACCTCCGTGCTGGTCGAGCAGCACACCAGCGGTTCCATCACCCACGACGAACTCGTCGGCACCCTCATTCTGGTGCTGACCGCCGGACACCATACGACCATCAACTTCTTCACCAACTCCCTCCTCGCTCTCATGACGCACCCCGAGCAGCTGGCGCGGGTGCGTGCCGGCGAGGTGTCGTGGCATTCGGTGACTGAATCGGTGCTGGCCTGGGACTCGCCGGTCAACCAGGGTGCGTTCCGGTACCCGGCGCGGGACATCGAGCTCGGGGGGGTGCTGATCCGCGCCGGCGAGCCGATAATGATGTCGTACGTGTCTCTGGGGCATGACCCCGCCCAACACGGTCCGCTTGCCACGTCGTTCGACGTCGCGCGTGACACCCGTCACCTGTCCTTCGGGCACGGCCCGCACTTCTGCGTGGGCGCGCCGCTGGCCCGCCTCGAGGCGCACATAGCGCTCCCGGCGTTCTTCGACCGCTTCGACGCCGAACTGGCCGTCCCCAGGGACGAGGTCGAACCGTTCCACTCGTTGGCACTCAACGGCGTCCGTGCCGTCCCCGCCATCATCCGGCCACGTCAGGAGGCTGTGGCTGGTGGCTGACTTCGATCCGCAGCCGGTCGCTCTCATCACCCCCGAGGGCCTGCCGGTGGACCACCCGCCGTTCGACGTCACGCTGTCATCGGAGGAACTGACCGAACTGTACGAATGGATGGTCGTCACCCGCGCCGTAGACGCGGAGTTCGTCAACCTCCAGCGGCAGGGACAGCTGGCCCTGTACCCCTCGTGCAGGGGACAGGAAGCGGCCCAGGTCGGCTGCGCCGCCGCCCTGCGCCGCGACGACTGGCTCTTCCCGCAGTACCGCGAGCTCGGCCTGTTCCTGATGCGCGGGATTCCCGCCTCCGCGGTCGGTGCGGTGTGGCGCGGTACCTGGCACGGCGGCTGGGGCTTTCCCGAGCACGCCTGCGCGGCGATGTCCATCCCCATCGGTACGCACGCCCTGCACGCCGTCGGGGCGGCCATGGCGGCGCCCAGGCTCGGCGAGGACTCCGTGACCGTCGCCTTCATCGGGGACGGCGCGACGAGTGAGGGAGACGTGCACGAGGCGCTGAACTTCGCCGCCGTGAAGGCGGCACCGTGTGTGTTCTACATCCAGAACAACCAGTGGGCGATCTCCGTGCCCCTCTCCGAGCAGACACGGGCCCCCTCCCTCGCGCACAAGGCCGTCGGTTACGGCATGCCGGGGGTACGAGTCGACGGAAACGACGTCCTCGCCTGCTGGGCGGTGACCGAACAGGCCGCCGCTCGGGCCAGGTCGGGCGGCGGACCGACCCTCATCGAGGCGGTCACCTACCGGCTCGCTCCGCACACCACCTCCGACGACCCGACCCGGTACCGCACACAGGACGAGGTCGACCACTGGGAGCGGCTCGACCCCCTGCCCCGCTACCGGCGCTACCTCACCCACCGGGGCCTGTGGCACGAGGAGGTCGAGGACCGTGCACGGGACAGGGCGGCCCGGATGTGCGCCGAGCTGCGGGACGGCGTGTTCGACGCTCCCGACGTGCCGCCCAGCGAGTTGTTCGCCCACGTACTGCACGAGCCGACGAAGGACCTGCTGGAGCAGTCCGGGCAGCTGCTCGCCGAACTGTCCCGGAAGGAGTGAGCCGTGGCGGCGACCATGGTGGAAGCGATCAACACGGCGCTGCGCGAGGCCATGGCCGAGGACGAGCGAGTCGTCGTCTTCGGCCAGGACGTGGCTCGCCAGGGCGGAGTCTTTCGGGTGACCGAGGGCCTCGCCGAGCGGTTCGGCCCCCAGCGCTGCTTCGACACACCGCTCGCTGAGTCGGCGATCGTCGGAGTGGCCCTGGGCATGGCGATGCGGGGGCTGCGTCCGGTGCCCGAGATCCAGTTCGACGGGTTCACCTATCCCGCACTGGACCAGATCGTCAGCCACCTGGCCAAGTACCGCAACCGCACCCGCGGCCAGCTCTCGGTGCCCGTGACGCTGCGCGTCCCGTCCTTCGGCGGCATCGGCGCGGTGGAGCACCACTCGGAGTCCACCGAGACGTTCTGGGCGCACACGGCGGGGCTGCGGGTGGTGACGCCCGCCACGGCTGCGGACGCCCATGCCCTGCTCCGGCAGTCCATCGACTGTGACGACCCGGTGATCTTCCTTGAGCCCAAGCGGCGCTACTGGCAGAGCGGTGACGCGACGGCCGAAGTGCCCACGGCGGGCTTGGGGCAGGCACTCGTCCGCCGCAGCGGTACGGACGTCACGGTGGTCGCCTACGGCGGCACCGTCGGCACCGCGCTCGACGCCGCGGAGACCGCCCGGCGCGAGTACGGCTGGGAGCTGGAAGTGGTCGACCTGCGCTCCCTGGCCCCCCTCGACTTCCCTGCGATCGCCGCCTCGGTGTCCCGCACCGGGCGCTGCGTCGTGCTGCACGAGGGCCCGCGCACCCTGGGACTGGGAGCGGAGATCGCGGCCAGGGTGCAGGAGGAACTGTTCTGGGACCTGGAGGCCCCCGTGCTGCGGGTCACGGGATTCGACACTCCGTATCCACCCGCACGATGGGAGAAGGCATGGCTTCCGGGCGTCGACCGGTTGCTCGACAGCATCGACCGGTCCTTCGGGTACAGCCATGACTGACGCCGCGGACCGCACGATCCGGGAGTTCCTCGTGCCCGACCTGGGCGAGGGGCTGCTCGACGCGACCATCGTCGAATGGCTGGTGGTGCCGGGGGACACCGTCACCGTCAACCAGCCGCTGTGCGTCCTGGAGACAGCCAAGGCCGAGGTGGAGATCCCGTCCCCGTACGCCGGGACCGTCGTGGAACGGCGCGGCGAGTCGGGACAGACCCTGCCGGTGGGCACACCGCTGATCTTCATCGACAGCGGGGCGCCCGCGGGCACCGGCAGGGGGCTGGGCGTCGCTGCGGACCCAGGTGCGGCCACGAGTGCCGGGCCGGACACGGCCGTCGGCGCGGTCAGCGCCGACCGTACCGGCGCTGATTCGGGACCGGTGCTCGTCGGATACGGCACGCGGGCAGGGACGGACACCGGGCGGCGCGCGGTCCGCAGACGCCCCGCTCCCCGCCGTTCGCCGTCCACTGTGCCGACCGACACCGGGCGCCCCCGCGCCAAGCCGCCCGTACGGCATCTCGCCCGCAGGCTCGGGGTGGACCTGGCCGCGCTGGGCGCCGGCTCGGGTCCGGAGGGAACCATCACCCGCACGGACGTCCACGCGGCGGCGGCTTCCCTCACCACGGGGACTGCCGGGGACGGCGGGAGCGACTCCGGGACACGTTCGATCCCCGTGCGCGGCATCCGCGCACGCACGGCAGCACACATGGAGCGTGCACGCCGGGAGATCCCGGACGCCCACTGCTCCCTCGTCGTCGACTTCTCCCGCCTGCTTGTCCTGCGCGACAGGCTGCGCGCGCAGGACGCCGAGCACGCCGCCACGCCCTTCGCCCTCCTGCTGCGGCTCCTGACGCTCACTCTGCGCGAACACCCCAGGCTCAACGCCACGTATGTCCAGGACGGCCCCGAGGTCCGTACGTACGACGCAGTGCACCTGGGCATCGGCGCGGCCACACCGCGCGGCCTGGTCGTGCCCGTGGTGCGCGACGCCCAGGACCTGTCGACTGTGCGGCTCGCCCAGGAGGTGGCGCGGCTGGCGGACGGGGCGCGCGTGGGCACACTCACCCCCCGCGAGCTGACCGGCTCCACCTTCACGGTCTCCAACTTCGGCGCACTCGGCCTGGACGAGGGCGTGCCGGTCGTCAACCACCCTGAGGCGGCGATCCTCGGCGTGGGGTCCATCCGTCCCCGCCCCCACGTCGTGGACGGCGACCGGCTCGTTGTACGGCCCACTGCGAAGCTCACCTGCGCGTTCGACCACCGGGTGTGTGATGGCGCCGAGGCCGCGGCCTTCCTCACCGCACTGGGCGCACTCGTGGAGGACCCCGACACCATCCTGCTGCGGCTGTGAGCGGGCACCCCCGTGCCCACTCCTGTTCATGACTCCCGACTCCCTGCACCCGAGGAAAGGACACCACCACAGTGCCGTCGGCACAGCCCCTGCCGCCCACGCGCCCGCGCCTGCGCAGGGCCGATCGCATCCAGAACTTCCGCCCGTCCGTCTTTACCGAAACCCGCGAGCTCGCCGAGCGGTATGGTGCGATCGACCTGGGCCAGGGCGCACCCGGGCTGAGCGCCCCCCGCGCCCTCCTGGACGACGCCATGGCGGCCATCGCCGAAGGGCACAACCAGTACCCGCCCGCAGCGGGCCTGGCCGAGCTGCGGCGGGCGATAGCAGACAGCCGGTTGCGTCGCTCCGGAATCCGTTACGACGCCGACCGCGAGGTCGTCGTCACCGCCGGAGCGACCGAGGCCGTCACAGCGGCCCTGCTGGCACTGTGCAACCCCGGGGACGAGGTCCTCACCCTTGACCCCTGCTACGACGCCTACGAAGCCGCCGCCTCGCTGGCGGGCGCCCGGCTCGTCGCCGTCCCGCTGGCGACGGAGGGCGACCGGTTCTGCCTGGACGAGGCCGCGCTGCGGGCGGCGGTCACCCCGCGCACCCGGTTGCTGCTGCTCAACTCACCGCACAACCCCACGGGCAAGGTCTTCACCGCTGCGGAACTCGCCGCCGTGGCCCGGGTGTGCCTGGACCACGAACTGACCGCCGTCACGGACGAGGTCTACGAACACCTCGTGTACGACGGGGCCGGGCACCACTCGCTCGCCTCGGTCCCCGGCATGCGGGAGCGCACCCTGGTGGTCTCGTCCGCGGGCAAGACGTTCAACGTCACCGGTTGGAAGGTCGGCTGGGCCTGCGGACCGGACAGGCTGGTGGAAGCTGTCCTCTCCGTCAAGCAGTTCCTCACCTTCGCCTCCGGCACGCCGTTCCAGCTCGCCGTGGCGCGCATGCTCGGCGACGAGGAGGCGTGGACGGCGGAGCTGCGCAGCACGCTGCAACGCCACAGGGACCTGCTGCGCACCGGTCTCGAACAGGCCGGACTGCGCACCTATCGCTGCGAAGGCGGGTACTTCCTCCAGGCGGACGTACGGGGAGCCGGCTATCTGGACGGGACGCGGTTCTGCCGGGACCTTCCCGCGCGCGCGGGTGTAGCGGCCATTCCCTGTTCCGCATTCCGCCACAGCCCACAGAACCCGCACACCGACCGTCTCGTGCGCTTCTCCTTCTGCAAGCCTGCGGACGTGGTGCGCGAAGCCACCTCGCGACTGACCGGGAAGTGGCAGGCCTGACCCGCCGGGCGGACTGACCCCGCCGGCTCTTCTTGTGTACGAACCCTCTCACTTAAGGACCGCCGAAGACCATGGACCATCGCCTCACCCTCGAGCACGAGGAACTGCGCCGCACCGTCGCCGAGTTCGCCCATGACGTGGTGGCCCCGAAGATCGGGGATCTGTACGAGCGCCACGAGTTTCCGTACGAGATCGTGCGGGAAATGGGACGGATGGGGCTGTTCGGGCTGCCGTTCCCGGAGGAGTACGGAGGGATGGGCGGGGACTACCTGGCCCTGGGGATCGCGTTGGAGGAGCTGGCGCGGGTGGACTCCTCGGTGGCGATCACGCTGGAGGCGGGTGTCTCGCTGGGGGCTATGCCGGTGTTCCGTTTCGGGACTGAGGAGCAGAAGCGGCAGTGGCTGCCGAAGTTGTGTGCGGGGGAAATGCTGGGGGCGTTCGGGCTGACGGAGCCGGAGTGCGGTTCGGATGCGGGCGGGACGCGGACGACGGCGGTGCGGGACGAGGCGACGGGTGAGTGGGTGATCAACGGGTCGAAGTGCTTCATCACCAACTCGGGTACGGACATCACGGGCCTGGTGACGGTGACGGCGGTGACGGGTCGCAAGCCGGACGAGCGGCCGCTGATCTCGTCGATCATCGTGCCGTCCGGGACGCCGGGGCTCACGGTGGCGGCGCCGTATTCAAAGGTGGGCTGGAACGCGTCGGACACGCGTGGGCTGTCGTTCTCGGACGTGCGGGTGCCGGGTGGGAATCTGCTGGGTGAGGAGGGGCGTGGGTACGCGCAGTTCCTGCGGATCCTGGACGAGGGGCGGGTGGCGATCGCGGCGCTGGCGACGGGGTTGGCGCAGGGGTGTGTGGACGAGTCGGTGAAGTACGCGCGTGAGCGTCGCGCGTTCGGGCGCCCGATCGGTGATTACCAGGCGATTCAGTTCAAGATCGCGGACATGGAGATGCGGGCCCACATGGCGCGGGTGGGCTGGCGGGACGCGGCGTCGCGGTTGGTGCGGGGGGAGTCGTTCAAGAAGGAGGCGGCGGTGGCGAAGCTGTACTCCTCGACGGTGGCGGTGGACAACGCGCGTGAGGCGACGCAGATCCATGGTGGGTACGGGTTCATGAACGAGTACCCGGTGGCGCGGATGTGGCGGGACTCCAAGATCCTGGAGATCGGCGAGGGCACGAGCGAGGTCCAGCGCATGCTAATCGCGAGGGAACTGGGCCTCCCGGCCTGAGTTCTCGCAGGCCGCAGTGCAAGGTCACCGCAACGCTCTCTTGCACCTCGGCGACGTACTGAGCGAGACGGGGAGACCGACGAGGCGGCGACATCTTGGCGGCTGGCGGCCGACGCCGGAGCTACCACGGCGGCCATCGCGCTCGCCACGGTCCTCACCAGTCATGCTGACCGCCCTTGCCTTCGCACCGTCCTGCAAAGAGCGGCGGACACAGGCGACGGCGATCCGGCCTTGCTGCTCGCAGCCCTGGACGGCGGATCCTGGGCGAGACATCGGCCAGCAGGGTCCGTCTGCCGGGGGCCTCGACCCAGCTACGACGCTCATGCCACATGCAGGGTCCGCCCAGGAGGCTGCTGGGCCGTGACGCTCGTTTGACGCTCCAGCCCCGGCCCCCCGACGTTCAGAAGCCGGAAAATCCTCCTGACCTGCGCATTCTTCGGCAACTCAAAATCGTACTTGTTTCCGATGACGCATCATGTGGAGTGCGTGGCGATCCTTGAGCCCGCGGACAAGGCCGACTGACCTGCGGTTTCAGGCCGTGTGCGTCATGTGCGTTACAAGCGATATCTTGACCCACATGACGCTCGCCCTGATGGGTCGTCATCCATGCTGAGATGCAGGTCAGGCGTCGCTGAAGGCGGCTGTTCCCCGGGGATTGTGCCGGTAAAGCGCTCGCCTGCTGTCCGCGATGTTCCGGTATTGGCGGGATCGGCTATCCGGTAACGCCCCCAACCGCGCGGCAGCCGCAGGCCGCGCGGCAGCATCAGGGCTCAAGCCCACACAGCCCTTCGGCTGAGAGAGCCGCGAGCCATGAGCATCAGTCACGGCAAGTGTGCCCCCCCTTCAGCTGCAGGGTCAGAGTCGGAGGGGGCCGTGGAGCTCGGCGAGCCGGTCGGTCAGGCGCAGTTTCTCGGAGTAGTCGACAGGGCAGGCGATCACGGACACGCCGTCGTCGTGCAGCGCGCGCCGCAGCGTCGGCAGCAGTTCACCGGCGGCCTTGATGTAGTGGCCGCGTGCGCCGAAGCTCTCGGCGTAGGTGACGAAGTCCGGGTTGGTGAAGCGGGCATGGCTGTGGCATCCGAGTTCGAGCTCCAGCACCTCGGCTACACCATCCCGACGCATCCCGACGCATCCCGACGCGGGTTGGATCGGCGAGGCCGGACCCGGGACTGTCGTACCTCGACCCCGGGTCCGGCGGGCCCGAGAACGAGTTCACCAACCGCAACACCACCTTCAGGACCTGGAACCTGATGCACCTCGCTGCCAAGCTCAAGCAGGCGGGCGGCATTCCGGCGCACGGCAACCGGCGCGCCGAGTGGGACGCCGACTGCCGCTTCGGCTACCCGAATCCCGGACACCGCTGAGAAGCGGCGGACGGCCCGGCCGGCGCACCATGAAGGCATGGACGACGCCCGCCTGATCCGTGCCGCAGTCTGCCGACCATTGGTGCGGTTCAGAAAGACCTCCGCAAGACCGGTCGTTCGCGCGTGTACGACCGGCCCCGCGGTCCGCTGCGGATGATGCCGTCTACGCCGGCGTGAGAGCCGGCAGCGACAGCGGGGACTGCTGTTTCTCCGACTGCAACTGGCCTCCCGTCGGCAACCACTCGCTCTACGACTGGAGAACCAGGTAACCGTCCGAATAGGGGAGCGCCTTCGCGCGCGGTAGATGCACCAGGAATTCCTCGATCGCAGGAACCCCGTCCTCTCGCGGCACCTTCGCCTTCATGGGCTGGCCGGCCACGTCGATCTCGAGCACGCGCTGAGGGCCGTGGTCCTGGACACCGCGAAGCCTGGCGGCAAAGGTGTTTGGCCCGGGTTCCGTGACGACCTTGACGTACTCGGGCCGGATTCCCACCTGGACCTCGCTGGTGCTCCCCGGGATGTCCCACGCCACGGCCAGGGTCCGGCCTCCGAGGGTGAACTCCTGGTGCGCCCGGTCCAGGGTGAGGAAGTTCATGGCCGGTGAGCCGATGAAGTAGCCGACGTATGCTGATGAGGGTGCCTCGAAGAGCTGCTCCGGAGTGCCCTGCTGCATGGCCTGGCCGTCCCTCATGACCAGCACTTCCTGCGCAACGCTCATGGCTTCGTACTGGTCGTGGGTAACGTAGATCACCGTGGGCTGGAACTGCTCGGTGATCTCACGGATCTTCCGCCTCAAAGAGTGCTTCAGCTGCGGATCGATGACGGTCAGGGGCTCGTCCATCAGCACGGCCGCCACGTCGTCACGGACAAGGCCACGGCCGAGCGAGATCAGCTGCTTGTCGTCCGCGGTGAGCCGCCGGGCGGGCTGCCCCAACCGGTCGTCCAGGTCCAGCGCCTCCGCCACCTGATGGACCTTGGCATCGATCCTTGCCTTGTCCCACCGGCGGCACTGCAGCGGGAAGGCGAGGTTCTCGTACACCGTCATCGAGTGGTAGATGACGGGGAACTGGAAGACCTGGGCGATGTTGCGCGCCTTAGTCGGCAGAGCCGTGACGTCGACGCCGTCGAACAGGACCTGGCCCTGTGACGGTTTGACCAGCCCGGACAGGATGTTCAGCAGCGTCGTCTTGCCGCAGCCCGACGGTCCCACCAGTGCGTACGTCTTGCCGGCCTCGAAGGTCAGCCTCAGTGGCTTGAGGGCCCACTGCTTCTCTTCGGCGCCGGGCGTGTAGCTGTGCCCGACGTCGACGATGTCCAACTGCGCCATCTCAACGCCCTCCCACTGAAACAAGATCGTACGAAGGTGTCCGCACGAGCGAGCCCTTCTCGTCGAAGGCGTACAGCCGCTCGGGGCGTAGCCGGAGTTTCACAAGGTCACCGAGAGCGACGTCATGGATGCCCTCGATCTGTATGACGAACGGAGTCTTGCCGACAGCCGCGTGAACGAAGGTCTCGGAGCCGGAGATCTCCACGAAGGTGACCGCGCCCTCGACACCGGCGGAGGCCAGGCTGACATCCGTTGCCCGCAGGCCGAACTGGTAGGCACCGTCGGGCAGTTGGGCGAGATGCGCGGATACGTGCGTGGCCTGGAAGCCGGCCACCGTGACCTGACCCCCCTCGATCCGGCCAGGGAAGATGTTCATGGGCGGGTCGTTGATGATGGATGCCACGGTGGTCGTCGCCGGGCGCTCGAAGACCTCCTGCGGGGGGCCGACCTGGAGGATCCGTCCCTCGTGCATGACCAGCACCACGTCACCGAGCATCATCGCCTCGGCGGGCTCGGTCGTCGTATAGACCACTATCGTGTCGCCCTGGTCCGAGAAGAGGGTCTTGAACTCGTCGCGCAGCTGTTCGCGCAGTTTGTAGTCGAGGTTGGCCAGTGGCTCGTCGAGCAGGAGAATTCCCGTGCCGCGTGCGAGGGCGCGCGCCACGGCGACGCGTTGCTGCTGTCCGCCGGAGAGCTGCGACGGCTTGCGCCGCTCGAAGCCGGTCAGGCCGACAAGCGCCAGGCTTTTGCTGACCCGTCGTTGGATCTCGTCCCGTGACAGCCCCTGGCGCCGGAGCGGGAAGGCCACGTTGCCGAACACGCTGAGATGTGGGTAGTTGATGAACTGCTGGTAGACCATGGCGGTGTCGCGCCGCCAGACCGGCGTTCTCATGAGGTCGGCTCCGTCCCTGGTCAGGGAGCCGGAGTCAACCTCCTGCAGGCCGGCCAGGGCCCGCAGCAGCGTCGTCTTTCCCGCCATGGTCCGGCCGATGACAGTGTGGAGCCGTCCCGGTTCAAACGTTGCGGTCACGCTCTTGAGATGGTCGACGCCATCGACGGTCAGGCTCAGATCAGTGGCACTCAGGGTCATCGGACTGCTCCCGACAGGTTGCCTTTTGACAGATAGCGCTCCACCCAGATGGCGAGCAGGACCAGCGGCGCCACACCGAACAGGGCAGCCGCGGACAGGGTCCACCAGGGCGGGATGGACGAGTTGAGGGCGACGACCGCCTGGGGCAGAGTCTGGACCTCGGTGAAGGTCAGCCTGAAGGCGAAGAAGAAGTCGTTCCAGCCGAACACCGCGCAGAACATCGCGGCCACGGTCAGCCCGGGCAGGGAGTTCGGCAGGATCGCCCGCACGAAGGTCTGCAACGGCCCGCATCCGTCGAGCATGGCCATCTCGTCGATCTCACGCGGGATGCCGTTGAAGAAGTCCACCATCACCCACACCGCGATCGGCAGCAGCAGGGCGACCGTCACGATGACCAGTCCCGCGATGGTGTCCAGGAGGCCCGCCCACTGCAGCAGATAGAAGAAAGGGATCACCAGGACGACGGGCGGCATGATCCGTTGTGACACGAAGAAGAAGACGATGTCGCTGTTCTTGATAAAGCCGATCTTGAACCGGTAGCGGGACAACGCGTAGGCGGCCAGGGATCCGAGAACGAGGCTGATGGCCGAGGCGGCGATGGTGACGATGGCACTGTTGAGGAAGGGCTGGATCACATCGATGCCACCGGCTCCGCCAAATATGTTGCGCCAGCCGGTGGCGGTGGGCTGGTACTGGATCCAGGGAAGATATGTGGCGCCGCCCTGCACTGCGTTGGCGTCCTTGAAACTGGTCGTCATGGCCCAGAAGAACGGACCCGCGACGAAGCAGGCCCACAGTGCGATCACGGTGTATTTGAATACGGGGTAAAGGCGTGGCCTCATGAGTGCCCCTTCAGCTTGAGGGCTCTGGTGAGCATGGCGGCGACAACGGTGAGCGTGACGATCATCAGGACCAGGTAGGTGAGGGACATCGCCCCGCTGTAGCCGGTCTGCTGATCCCGCAGCCCCTGGATGTAGAGGTAGTAGCCCGGAGTCTCCGTGGAGGAGCCCGGCCCCCCGGAGGTCAGCACGTAGACGCTGTCGGAGAGTTTGGAGGCCTCGATCAGCCGGATGATGACCGCCGCGACCGACACCGGCGCCATGAGCGGGAAGGTCACCTTCCAAAAGGTGCGCCACACGTCGGCGCCGTCGATCGCGGCGGCCATGAACGGTTCCTTGGGAAGGCTCAGCAGGCCGGCCAGCAGCAGCAGGAACATGAACGGGGTCCATTGCCAGACCTCGACGGTCATCAGCGCGACCAGCGCCGGCCCGGACTCGGTGAGCCAGGCAACCTTGGTCAGGCCCAGCATCCCGAGTAGATCGTTCAGTGGCCCCAGCGACTCGTGGAAGATCATCTGCCAGATGGCGGCCATCACGACGGGAGTGGTCATCATGGGGACGAGGAACAGCACCCGCCAGAACCTGCGGCCGCGTACGTCGCGCCAGACGAGCAGGGCCATGCCGAACCCAACGACGTACTGGATCAGGACGGTGCCGCCCGCCAGCAGGATCAGGCGCATGATCGCGGACCAGAAGCGGCTGTCGTGCAGCATCGCGGCGTAGTTGGCCCCTGCGATGAAGTCCATCTGAGGGCTGCTGACGTTCCAGCCGGAGAAGCTGACGCGGATGGTGAACAGAAGAGGGAAGATGATGATCAGTAGGAGTGTGAGCAGTCCTGGGAGCAGGAACATGCTCTTGTGCCGGCGCAGGCCGTACATGGTTCTCCTTGCGGAAAGGGGCGGTCGCCCCCGGGTGGCCGGCCGAACCGGCCGGCCACCCGGGGCGTCCTGCGGTCGGGTCAGCGGTAGTCCTCGAGCGCGACCACGTTGCGATAGGCGTCGCGGACCTTGTCCTTGCCGATCTGCTCGGTGATCTTGGACCATTCCCGGGCCGCCTCGTCCAGTGCCTGCTGCGGCGCCTTCTGCCCCGCCAGAGCCGCGGCGACGCCGTTGGCCAGCGCGGACATGTACTGGTTGACACCGGGGACACGCAGGTCGAAGACGCGGTTGGTGCTCTTCTCCATGCCGGAGAGCGTCTGCACGTACGACTTCGCGACGTCCTTGTCCCAGCCCTGCTTCTCCCAGAACGCCGCATCGAAGTGGGCGTTGCGGTAAGGATTGACGCCGAAGCGGCCGACGGTCAGGTCGAGGGCGGTATTCGCCTCGTTGCTGAAGAAGCACAGATAGTCGAAGGCCATCTTCTGGTGGCCCGAGGCCTTGGACACCGCCGAGGTCCACCCCCAGGTGAAGTAGGGAGCCTGGTTCGGCTTCTTGTCCCAGGTCTTTGTGGTGCGGTTGTAGACCTCGGTGGAACCGGGCAGCGCCGCCGCTTCGATCTTGTTGCGTATCCTGCTGTCCGGTTGCTGGGCCTGGATGAACGCGTCGTCCCATGAGTAGGACATCAGTGTCTGGCCGCCTCCGAAGGAGAAGATCTCGTCGCCCAGACCGAAGTTGGCGCCACCGGGTGCCCAGGTCGACTTGGCTTTCACCATGTCGTCGAGAGCGCGTACGAAGCCGGGGGTGTTGATCAGAGGCTTCATGGTGTCCAGGTCGAAGAAGAGGCCCCCCTTGACGTCCGGGTGCTTCACATACGGTGCCGCACGGCTGATGAAGGCGGAGAACGTCAGGTCGTCACGCTTGGTCACCTCGGCACTGCCGAAGTTGGGTTTGCCGTCACCGTCGAGGTCCTTGCCGCTGAAGAACGCGGCGATCTCCTGGTATTCGGCCCAGGTTTTGGGCGTGCGCAGGTCCTTGCCCGTGGCCGCCTTGTACGCCGCCTGCCGCTCCGGGTCCTTCAGTACGTCCGTGCGGACCTTGAGGTAATGCCGGTCACCGTCCACGGGGTACTGAACGACCTTCCCGTTCCAGGTCGCCACGTCCATATAGGCCTTCGTGACGTCCTTCATGCCGGGGGTGTCCAGGTACTCCTTCGGCACCGGGGCCAGATACGGGGCCATGTCGCCGATCCACAAGGAGGGGTAGAACATGACGTCGTACGCCGGCTGGCCCGCTTGCAGGGGCGTGAGGATCTTCTGGTGCAGCTCCCCGAACGGGACGTTGACCACCTCCACCTTTGCCCCGGTGATCTCCTCGAACTGCCTGGCATGCAGCTTGGTCGGCTCGCCGATGACGGGGACGGCATGGCTGATGATCTTCAGCGTCTGCCCGGAGTAGTCCTTACGGCTGATCGACTCGTAACTGCAGGGACCCGGTACGTCCTTGACCTCCGTGGCCGGGTAGTCCTTGCCGTACTTTCTGTAGCTGATCTCCTCACCCGGCTTGAACAGCGCCGGCCTGTCGGGCTTGCTCTCCGGCTGGTCCTGACTGGTACATCCTGTGGCGGTGAGGGCTACGACGGCCGCGGCGGCGATCATGCCCTTGTACGAGTTGTTGCGCATGGGTCTGCTCCTTCGACTCACGGGATCAAGATCGCTCGGCCGCGGACGGCACCGGCGGACAAGTCGTCGAGGGCGTCATGGAAGGACGCCAGGGGGTACCGCTGGGTGTGCAGGCTGACCTTGCCTTGGGCCGCCAGGACCATCAGCTCGGAGAGATCGTTGTAGGACCCCACGAGGTTGCCGATGAAGTTGATCTCGGTGGAGATGACGTCGATCGTCGGAACGTCGAGACGGCCCCCGTAGCCGATGACGTAGTAGTTGCCGTTGCGGCGCAGGCAGGCCACGCCGGTCTCGACGGCACCGCCCTCGCCCACGAAGTCCAAAACCGCCTCGGCACCGTGCCCGCCGGTGAGTTCCAGGACGCGTTCGCTCTCACTCCCGTCCGCGACCAGCGTGTATTCGGCGCCCAGTTCCTTGGCGAGGGCAAGAGCGTCCGGGCTTCGGTCGATCACGATCATCTCGACCGGCGACAGGGCCCGGAGCACTTGGATGCCGATGTGCCCGAGACCTCCGGCGCCGATCACCACGGCCCGATCGCCCGGCCGCAGGGCCCGGGCCGCCTTGGCGACAGCGTGGTACGCCGTGAGCCCGGCATCGGCCAGGGCCGCAACCGAGGCCGGCTCAAGGGACGGGTCGAGTGCCACCACTGAGCGGGCGGTGGTCTTCAGGTACTCCGCATAGCCCCCGTCGGTGTCGATGCCCGGGAAGGCCGAGTTCATACAGTGCACGTCGTCGCCGGCCCGGCAGGCACGGCACAGACCGCAGGTCACGAGCGGGTGCAGGATGACCGGATCGCCGACCTTGACGTTGGTGACGGCCTGTCCCACCTCCTGCACCCAGCCGGCATTCTCATGACCGATGGTGTAGGGCAGGACAACACCGCTCTTGTCGCTCCACTGTCCTTCGAGAATGTGCAGATCGGTGCGGCAGACCCCCGCGCCCCCGACCTTAACGATCACATCCAGCGGACCGGTGATCTGCGGGTCCGGCACATCCACGAGCACTGGCGGCTCGTCGTACTCGATGACCTGCACGGCTTTCATGGCGCTCCCTGCGAATCGGCGGGGTGGATGGTGCGCCGATTACACAGCCCGCCGCGCGCAGGCCGATGTCTCAGAAGCGGTCCGCGGATGTATCAATGTGATACAGGCCATAGGCGCGGCGTCATCGAGCTGCTCCAATCACTCCACCGAGCGATGACGCGCGCGATACGGGAGTGTTAAATGCCCCGACATCAACCTGGCAGCTCTCTGACAGCAGCCAGAGAGCTCTACCAGGAGATCACCAAGGATCCGAGCGCCCGCCCGCTCGTGGTCGCCTCCTGGCAACGCTCGATCGAGTACCAGGTGAAGTCGAGCTGCATCGACGCTCCCTATCTCGAGAACCCCAATCTGGACAGCCCGCTCGCCAAAGCGGCGCTACCGATCCTGAGCGCGCTGCACGAGCAACTGGCCGACGACCCGGTTTCCACGATGGTCACCGACCGCAACGGCGTGGTGCTGTCCCGCATGGTCTCCCACCAGGCTCTGACGACGCGGCTGAACCGAGTGCAACTGGCCCCGGGCCACGTGTTCGCCGAGCGCTACGTGGGCACCAACGGCATTGGGACCGCACTGGCCAGCGGCCGCCCGGTCATGATCGCCGGAAGTCAGCACTACGTCGAGGCGCTGCGGGACTTCCACTGCGCGGCCGTGCCGATCCTGCATCCCACCCGGCGCACCCTGCTGGGAGCCTTCAACCTGACCACGGCCCGTCAGGGCTCAGCCGGCATGCTCATGGCCCTGGCCCGCTCTGTCGCGGGCCAGATCGAAAGTGAGATCGCCGCGATCAGCTCGCGACGGGAACGGGCCCTGTTCCAGGACTACATGGACGCGTGCTCCTCGGTGCGCCCCGGGCCTGTCCTGGCCATCAATCGCGATGTCGTCATGATGAACGAGCAGCTGAGATCGGCCGTTACAGGGACGGATCACTACGCACTGCTCGACCACGCACATGAGATCGCCGACGACCCCCGGTTCGAAGGTACCCGGAGCATCGCACTCCCCTCCGGACGCATCGCCGAGCTCCGGGTCAGCCGTAGCCGGCGCGAGGACAGCGACGCGGGCACCATCTTCCGAGTCCGGGTCATCGGGCGTCCCCAGTCCGGACCGGTCGCTTCCGCTGGATCCACACGATCGGGCCTGGGCCTGGTGGGCTCCTCACCGCGATGGCTGAGCGCGGTCGCCGAAACCGAAGCGGCGTTCGTCGCCGGGTCCTGGCTTCATCTTGTGGGAGAAGCCGGGGCCGGGAAGCGGACGCTGATCGAAGCCCTCCACCGAGCCAAAGGTGCCGGGCGCCGGCTCGAGAGGGTGGAAGCGCCGCTGTCGGAGTCCGCTCACGCCACCGAGCAATGGCTGCGCAACGTCCGCGAGCTGCTGGCCGAGCCGTCGAACGTGGTCGTCCTGCGCGATGTCCACCTTCTTGCCGCTCACTTGCGCCAGCAGCTGCGAAGCCTCCTGACACGCCTGGACACGACCGCCACCGGGCAACTGATCATGACCAGCCAACCGTCCATGGTCACGACCGACGACGTGCTCGACCGTCTGTGCGACGCTTCGGTAGAGGTGCCTCCCCTCCGTCATCGCTATGGAGACATCGAGCACTTGGTCCGGTTCTTCCTGCTCAAATACAGGCCGAGCGGAGAGAGTAGCTGCTCCCCGGATGCGCTGACGATGCTGCAGCGCTGCCCCTGGCCGGAGAATGTCCGGCAGCTCGAGTCGGTGATCCGCGGCCTGGCGCGGCGGCCGTCCGTCCGGATCCTGCGAGTGGAGGATCTCCCGCCGGAATGCCGGGTGTCCTCGCACAAAGTCCTGACCACCATCGAAGCGCTGGAACGGGACGCTATTCTCCGCGGGCTGATGGACCGCAACTCCAACGTCCAGCGCACCGCACAGGATCTCGGTATCTCCCGCGCCACCATGTACCGCAAGATGCGCCGTTACGGGATCGTCCCGTCGAGCCTCACCTAGGACTCCCGCAGGCTTCCCCAGTGGCGTACACACGCAACGCACACGGGATTGTCGTGGCCGCGAACATGAACGGCGCCTCGTCAGTTTTAGACCTAGCCGACGGGTGCCGTGGTTTCTTCCTCCCTGTGGAAGGCCAGCTCGCCGTCGGCGACATCGATCCGGAGGCGGCTGTGGGGCTGCAGGTTGCCCTCGAGCAGCATGCGGGAGAGCCGGTTGTCGACCTCGCGCTGGATCGTACGGCGCAACGGTCGGGCGCCGTATTCGGGCTGGTAGCCGCGTTGGGCAAGCCATTCGACAGCGGCCGGGGTGACCTCGACGGTGACGTCCTGAGCGCGGAGCCGACGCCTGGACTCGTCCAGCAGCATGCTGGTGATCTGCCGTAGCTGCTGGTCGGCGAGCTGGCGGAAGATCACGATCTCGTCGATGCGGTTGAGGAACTCCGGCCGGAAGTGTTCGCGCAGTGGGCGCAGCACCCGCTCGCGGCGGGCCTGCTCGTCCGTGTCCGTGTCCGTGTCGCCGGCGCCGAAGCCCATCGCACCGCCGCGACCGGTGATGGCCTCAGAACCGAGGTTGCTGGTCATGACGATCACGGTGTTCTTGAAATCGATCGTGCGGCCCTGGGAGTCGGTGAGCCGCCCGTCGTCGAGCACCTGCAGCAGGATGTTGAAGACGTCGGGGTGCGCCTTCTCGATCTCGTCCAGGAGCAGCAGCGAGTAGGGGTTCCTCCGCACCGCTTCGGTGAACTGTCCGGCCTCCTCGTGGCCGACGTAGCCGGGGGGAGCGCCGACCAGGCGGCTGACGCTGTGCCGTTCCTGGTACTCGCTCATGTCGAGGCGGATCATCCGGTCCTCGCTCCCGAAGAGCGCCTCCGCGAGCGCGCGGGCGAGTTCGGTCTTGCCCACACCGGTGGGGCCGAGGAAGAGGAAGCTCCCGATCGGACGGCCGGGGTCGGCCAGACCGGCCCGAGAGCGCAGTACGGCGTCGGCGACGGCGGTCACGGCTTCGTCCTGGCCGATGACGCGCTTGTGCAGATGCTCCTCGAGACTCAGCAGTCGGTCCCGCTCCTCCTGGGTGAGGCTGCTCACGGGAATCCCGGTCTGGCGGGACACAATGCCGGCGATGTCTTCGACGGTGACCTCGGCGACATGGCTGCGCGGCTGCTTCGTGGGGCCTTCACTGGTGATCTGCCGGTCGAGGTCGGCGAGGCGGTCGCGCAGCTCGGTCGCCCGCTCGTACTGCTCGGCGGCGACGGCCTGGTCCTTGTCCCGCGTGAGTTGCTCCACTTCGCGTTCCATGGCGCGGATGTCGGTGCCGCGGGTGGAGGAGCGGAGTCGGACCCGTGCGCCGGCCTGGTCCATGAGGTCGATCGCCTTGTCGGGCAGGTAGCGGTCTGTGAGGTAGCGGTCGGACAGCTCCACGGCGGCGAGCAGTGCCTCGTCGGTGTAGCGGACCTGGTGATGGGCTTCGTAGCGGTCCCGGAGACCCTGCAGGATCTCGACGGCGTCCGCGGGGCTGGGCTCTGAGACCAGAACCGGCTGGAAGCGGCGGGCGAGCGCGGCGTCCTTCTCGATGTAGCGGCGGTACTCCTCGAGCGTGCTGGCGCCCACGACATGGAGTTCGCCGCGGGCGAGGGCGGGCTTGAGCATATTGCTCGCGTCCATCGGGCCGCCCTCGGAGCCGCCGCCCGCTCCGACGACGGTATGCAGTTCGTCAATGAAGACGATCAACTCGTCCGAGTGGGCGCGGATCTCGTCGATGAGGCCGGTGAGCCGTTCCTCGAAGTCCCCACGGAAGCGGGTACCGGCAACGACTCCCGGGAGGTCGAGCTGGATGACACGCCGACCGAGCAGGATGTCCGGCACGTCGCCGTCCGCGATGCGCTGGGCCAGTCCCTCGACGACGGCGGTCTTGCCCACTCCGGCTTCGCCGATCATGACGGGATTGTTCTTGCCTCGGCGGGCGAGGACCTCAATGGTCTGCTCGATCTCCTCGTCACGGCCGATGACCGGGTCAATGCGGCCCTCCCGCGCCAGGTAGGTCAGGTCACGGCCGAACTTGTCCAGGTTGGGGGTGTTCCGCTCGTTGTGACCGGGTCCGGGTCCGGGTCCGGGACGCTGGCCGGCGCTGCCGGGCAGGGGAGTGAAGCCGTCCCCGGCACCGGCGGACGGCGAGAAGTGCGCGGCGTTGAGGATCTGCCCCGCCGCGGAGCCGCGGTTGGCGGCGAGTGCGACCAGCACGTGTTCCGGGCCGATATAGGAGGCGCCGGTGGAGCGCGCGATCTCATGGGCGTCGAGCAGAGCGCGCTTGACCGCCGGCGTGACGGCGATGAAGCTGCGTGGCGGCCCTTCCCCGGCCTGCCGGTCGATCTCGGCGGCGAGCGCGTCGGGATCGGCACCCGCCCGCGAGACCATGCCACGGGTCGGCTCGGTGGAGAGCGCCGCCCGCAGGAGGTGCTCCGTGTCGAGGTCGGTGCTCCCGTGCTGGGCGGCATAGGACGCTGCGGCGGTGACGAGCTGCCGGGCGGGGCCGCTCATCATGCGGCTGAAGTCGATGCGCCGCGGATCGGGCGGTTCCCCGCCCTGGCCGCTGCCGAGAAAGTGCGAGAGGAATTCTCCGAGGGGGTCGGGACCGTGGTCCTCGGGACCCTTCTGTCCGTCGGTCATGGGTATCCGTCCCCGTGGCCCGGCCGGACCGGGCCACGCTGTCTCACTGGCACGAGCAGCCGTGTTGGACGCGGTCCCGCAAGTCGGTGGTGACCGCGGATCGCCGCAACCCCACTCGCACCAATTTAGACGAGATAGGAGCTTTATGCCGGTACACGGGACTGGGGGACCGGGATCGCAGGGGTGCTCGGCGGGCAGCGATTAGCTGCTCCGGGCGCGCGGTAACCGAGGCCGGGGAGCGCGATGCGCTGAAGGTCCTCGTCCGTCGCGCCTGACGCAGCCGACAGCCCGGCGGATGGGGCGCGGCCGCAGGTCCGCAGGCAACTGCGAGCGCCGCGTAGCCGGAGAGCAGGCCACTGAGCGCGGCCATCGCGCCGCGGGTGATGTTCGTAGGCGGCCGACGGCGCGACCTGCGGACACGTCACCCTCTTCAACGCTGCGACGGTCGACAGCATGCAGTTCTATGCAGACCCGGTCGACGGATCCGCGGTGGCACTGGGTCGGGAGGAATGGTTCTTCTTGGTGCCCACGCCCAGGGTGGCGACGTGGTGGGCGGCCCACCACTGGCGGAAATGCGGGTCCTGGACGGACAGCTCGCCGACAAGGGCGGTCAGCCGGGGGTCGTCGGGGTACTTGGCGGCTTCCATGCGCAGCTGTGCGACGCAGGTGCGGGCGACGGTCTCCCAGTCCGCGTACAGCGTCCTCAGGGCGGGGTCGGTGAAGACGAGTCGAATGTAGTTCCGTTGCTTTTCGGGAATCCGTCCGAAGTCAGTCACCAGCGCTGCCGCGAGTGAATTCCGCGCGAGAATATCCATGCGGCGGCCCATGACGATTGCCGGAGTCGCGCTGAGGTCGTCGACCAGTCGCCGCAATTGCGGCTGGACCTTCTGTCGCGCCCGTCGGCGGGGCTGCGCATTGCATTTTCCGGCCAGGCCGAGAGGTAGTCGCGCTGGTCGTCGTTCAGGTGCAGCACGCGTGCGAGCGCCCCCGGTACGGGGGCGGAGGCCTGAATGCGGCCTTGCTCCAGGCGCGTGTAGTAGTCGGTGCTGATCGCCGCCAGCTGGGCCACTTCCTCCCGGCGCAGGCCGGCTACTCTGCGCGGGCCACCGGCGTCGGGCAGTCCCACGCTGCGGGGGCTCAGCTCGGCGCGCCGCGCCTTGAGGAACTCGCCCAGCTCGTTGAGGTGGGCGTCGCGGGTGATGCGCCCAGTCCGGCACCGGCCGCCCCCTGCGTGACGGGGAGGGTTTTCTTCCAGGATGTTTTTGTCCTGGGAGGGAACTCTCCCCTTTGCGGGGCCCCCGTGGGAATGCGAGTCTCAATGGAGTGGCCATCACAAGCCCCGGGCTCGGCATCGCCGCAGATCTGTGGTGGCGGTTTCGCGGGAGGAATTTCACGGCCACACGGAACGACGAACTGGTCGAGGCGATTACTCACCTGGCGTTCCATGCCGGCTGGCCCGACGCGATGTCCGCGATCCCGCAGCTGAAGGACGCCGACGAAAACAGCGTCGGCTGACTGCGCACCATCCGGTGCCGCGGCGGAGTGCTCGCGGCACCTGGCACGACTGCAGGGAGAAAGACCGGCATGGAGATCCTGCCGAAGAAGCCGTCGACCAAGGGTCCGGAGGAGATGTTCACCGGGGACGTGTGGTTCGACGTCGTCTACGCCGGCCAGGAGCCGTCCAGGATGCGGGCGAACGTGGTGCGCTTCGCACCGTGCGCGCGTACCGCCCGGCACACGCACGCGTTGGGGCAGACGCTGCACGTCACTGAGGACATCGGGCTGGTGCAGTCCCGCGGCGCCGAGATCGTCGCCATGCGCCCGGCGACACCCTCTACACCCCCGCCCGGCGAATGGCACTGGCACGGCGCCGCTCCGGACCACTTCATGACCCACAGCGCGATGCGTGAGAGCACCGGCGGCGACAGCCCGAGACCGAGTGCGGGTGAGCACGTCACCGACGACGAATACCGCTGCCGCCAGACCTGACCGGACCGCCGGAAGGTGCCGCAGGCAACGGCCGGTGTCCCGGCCGGGAAGAGGGTCCGGATCCTCAATTGTCACAACGATTCTGAAGGTGTCTCATGCGAGCAACGTTCATGTACGGTGCCGGCGACGTGCGCGTGGAGAACGCGCCCGACCCCGCGCTGCAGCAGCCCACCGACGCGATCGTGCGGATCGTGCGCTCATGTATCTGTGGCAGCGACCTGCACCCCTATCACAACCTGCCGGCCTCCGAGCAGGGCACGCCGATGGGCCACGAGTTCCTCGGCGAGGTCGAGGAGCTCGGTTCGGAAGTGTCCGGCCTGAAGCGCGGCGACCTTGTCGTGGCCCCGTTCGCGTGGGCTGACAACACCTGTGACTTCTGCCGTGAGGGCCTGCAGACCTCCTGCCGCAACGGCGGGTTCTGGGCCGCCGGCGGTATAGGCGGCGCGCAGGCCGAGGCGATCCGCGTCCCGCAGGCCCAGGGCACCCTGGTCAAGCTGCCGGCCGGCGAGGACTCCGCTCTGCTGCCGTCGCTGCTGACCTTGTCCGACGTGTACGGCACCGGGTACCACGCCGCGAAGAAGGCCAATGTGAACCCGCGCACCACGGTGACGGTGATCGGTGACGGCGCGGTCGGGCTGATGGCGGTGCTGTCCGCCAAGCAGCTCGGCGCCGAGCGGATCATCCTCATGGGCCGCCACAAGGACCGCACCGACCTGGGCCGCGACTTCGGGGCGACCGACGTCGTGCCCGAGCGCGGCCAGGAAGGCATCGAGCGGGTCCGCGAACTCACGGGTGGCGACGGCACCCATACGGTGCTGGAGGCTGTCGGGTACATGAGCGCGTACGAGATGGCGGTCGGCGTGATTCGTCCCGGTGGCGTCATCAGCCGCGTCGGCGTGCCGCAGTACGAAGAGGCCCCGATCGGGTTCTCCAGCCTGTTCGGGCCCAACATCACCCTCACAGGCGGCCCCGCCCCGGTGCGCGCCTACATCGACGAGCTCCTGCCCGGTGTGCTGGAGGGCAAGGTCGAGCCGGGCCGCGTGTTCGACCGCACCATGAGCCTGGACGAGGTGCCCGACGGCTACCGGGCGATGGACCAGCGGGAGTCGCTGAAGGTCCTGGTCCGTCCCTGAACGCCCGAGTCCCGGTGTGGATGCGGCACTGGCCGCACGGGGGCAGGCGTCATGGGCGACGTACGTGATCGGCCGCCGGCCAGGGCTGCTCAGTGGATGTCCTGGGGTCAGGGCGAAGGTTATACGGCCCCGTCCGGGGTGGTTGCCGACAGCCGGCTGTTCGGCGCCGCCACGTTCGCGGTGAGCTCGTGCGCGGCCATGTCGAGCAGGACCAGGGCGCCGTGTTCGTGGGTGCCGGGTTCGGCGTAGTACGCGACCAGGCGGTGGCCGGGGGTGCCTTCGAGCTGCATGGACTGGTAGCCGAGGGTGAGGTCGCCGACGTCGGGGTGGTGGAAGGCCTTGCGGCCGTGGCTGCGGCCTTGACGTCGTAGCGCTCCCTGAGACGGGCGAACTCTTGGCTCTTGAGGCCCTGTTCGTGCTCGTGGGACTGGAGTCGCAGAGGCTTCCGAGACCTGATCAGCGACGACCGCACCCACGACCTGATCGCCGTCGGTGTCGTCTACGTGGTGCTCATCGGCGTGGGGCTTCGCCGTCCTGTTCACCGTGACGTACTTGGTCCGCCTGATCGACCGCCGCCCGGAGCAGCGCCTGCGCCGGGTCAGCCACCGCGCCCGGGTGGTCAGCGGGTGATCGCGGGTCCAAGTGGTCAGGACCGCAGGCCTGTTGCAGGAGCAACCGGTCTTCTGCAGGGCAGGGCACCCATGAACCGAGTCAGGGTGACAACCGACGCAGTGCGGGGAGGGTAAATCCCCGACACGCCCGCCGGACGCCCTGATGGAAGTGCTGCGGCGCTACCAGTAGTGCCGTCGGCCGCCGACCGCGTGACCCACCGCTCCCAGAATCCACAGAACGACCCCGATTGCCACCAGGATGATTCCGATGGTCCAGAGAATACCGATGCCGGCCAAGAGGCCGATGATGAGCAGAATGACTCCGAGGATGATCATGATGTCCTCCGGTAGGGGAACGGCCCCCTCTCCATACAGCTCCCCGTCTTTGTTCGGGGCAAACCCGGGCTCGCCCTGACGAGCGCGTGCCCGACCACCGTGCGTGATCACGGCAGGCTCCAAAGAGGCGCGCGTCGCACGTCCGGGGTGGCTGCCGTGGTCAGGAGGGCGGGGGGCTTCGAGCATCCCGCGGTCATGGAGTGGTAGCCGTCTTCCCCACCCGGGCCGGCCAGGTGCCGAAGCGCTGTGCCCGCGCGCCGGCTGAGGGCAGCAGCGGCAAATGGGATGAGACGGAGGCGAAGTGAAACCAGAGGAATTGCTGACGCGTCCTGCATGACGTACTCGCCGCAGGAGACGGGAGATTTCGATCTTGAAGATCGTAGGAGCACGCCCAACCCGCCGCGCCATGCTGGCCGTTGGCGCTGGGGCAGCGCTGGCCGCCGGCATGTCCACGGGCAGGAGTGCATACGCCTCGCCCCCCGGCGGGCACGAGATCTCCGGGCAGCTGAGCGAGCTTGAGCGGGAGCATTCCGCCCGTCTGGGTGTGTTCGCCCGCAACATGCGAACGGGCAGAACGGTGCTGTACCGCGCGGACGAACGCTTCCCCATGTGCTCGGTGTTCAAGACGCTCGCCGTCGCGGCCGTCCTGCGGGACCTCGACCGGCACGGCGAGTTCCTGGCCAAGCGCATCCGGTACACGGAGCAGGACCTGGAGGACTCGGGATACGCCCCCATCACAGGTAAGCCCGAGCATCTCGCGGGCGGCATGACTGTCGCGGATATGTGCGCCGCCACCATCTGCTACAGCGACAACGCTGCGGCAAACCTCCTGCTCCGCGAACTGGGAGGCCCGACCGCCATCACCCGCTTCAGCCGCTCGATCGGGGATACGACAACCCGGCTCGACCGCTGGGAGCCCGAGCTGAACTCGGCGGAACCGTGGCGTGCGACCGACATCACCAGCCCCCGCGCCATCGGGCAGAGCTACGCGCGACTGACTCTCGGCAATGCGCTCACACCCAAAGACCGGGACCGGCTGACCGGCTGGCTGCTGGCCAACACGACCAGTGGGGAGAGGTTCCGCGCGGGCCTTCCCGGGGCCTGGCTCCTTGCGGACAAGACCGGCGGCGGAATGTACGGGAGCAACAACGACGTGGGTATCACCTGGCCTCCGGACCGCTCACCGATCGTGCTGGCCGTCCTCACGACCAAGCATGAACCCGAGGCTCCGGCGGACAACCCGCTCATCGCCAGGACCGCCGCACTTCTGGCTGCTGCACTCGCCTGACCGGGCTCCCTCTCGTGACCGGGCCCCTCTCGTGACCGGGCCCCTCTCGCCGACGGCCGCATGCACGCCGCCGATGCCGGGGCGGGTCACGCCTCCGTGCGGGCAGCAGCCGGGCCTGGCAGGTCCGGGTGCGGGAGTCGCGCCTGCGGCGTTGCGCGGTCCGGGAGCAGTACGTGCGGTGACGTTGCTGTTGACCCCGGCGTTCCGGAATCAGGCGCGTGGGACCAGCAGTTGCGGGTCCGTGATCCCGCCCGGAGAGGCGAACTGGGCGATGTCCCAGCCGGCGCGTCGGGCCCCGGCCTGGTACGCGCTTTCATAGAAGGCCAGTACGACGGCGCGAGGATCGCCTTCGCCGCGGGCTTCGTCGTACCGCAGCACGGCCAGGTGGCTTTCATTGCGTGCAACCCAGTGTGCCGTGGCCGGTGTGAGTGGCTCCGCGGTCAGTCCCGCAGGCTCGGGGGCGGTGTACGAGTAGAAGGCGGGCTCGGCGAACTTGTCGTCACCGAACCAGAATCCGAAGCTGATCAGCTCTCGGGAGTACGCCTCCCGCGTAACCGGATCGACCTGCGGCGGCTGGTCGACGTGGCGCTCTGAGAACCGGCTGTGGGCGATGTCGAAGGTGTGCCAGAAATGGTGTACGGGGCTGGCTTTTCCCGAGAAGCCGACTGCGAATTCCTCCAGCACCAGCGCCACCTGGCTGAGGACCCGCCAGTAGCGGTTGGCGAGTTCAGGATCGTAGGCCGCGTGCTCGGTGTCCTCGGCGAACGGCCGGTCGGAATCAGGCAGATCGTACGGCCTCGGAATGCGGATGCTCGCCCGGACGTCCAGTGCGGCCAGAGCGTCAAGGGTGTTGTTGAAAAAGGACGCCACGGACTGGCCCATGAGCGGGAGGGATATCGCTCTGCCGTCCAGGGTGGTGACGATCAGTTGATGGTCGACGAAGTCGAAGTCGATCGTGAAGACCGGATTTCCGTCCACCAGTCCCATTGGGCGTGTGGTCATGCCGCGTCCGGTGAGATGGAACGGAACGTTCCACCAGTGGTTGCGCCGGGCACTCGCGGCGAGGTGGATCTTGCCGACGACTTGGGCGAATCGGTGCAGCGTTTCTTTGGTGTCCTGCCATTGCCCGAGCGGTATGGGCGGGAACAACTCCATCACGCTCCCCTTCCTGCCCCGCGCTCGTGCGGCCGGGTAATTCCATGATGACCGTCGCCCGCCACGTGCCGCACCTCGCCGGACCCTCGAGATGCGTACAGGTGTTCGAGTTGACCACCCGCCCGTCGGAGGCGGTGATGTTAAGAAGATTTGACATGGTGTCGGTGTTGCTTTACATTCGCGTCATGCCATACGAAGAGAAGAGCGCATGGGTCATGGGGGTGCTCGCGGTCGGTACGTACACGGGCTACCTCGTCGTCATCCTTGGGCGGGCGGGGGACACACCCCTCGCCGAGGTGCCGTACGTGGCCGCCCTGCTGTGGGCCTTGGGCATCTCGATCGCGGCGTCGATCGTGCTCCATACGCTCGTCGCGACTTTCGGGCCGAAGGACGCCCGCAAGAAGGATCAGCGCGACAGGGAGATCAACCGGTTCGGCGAACACATCGGCCAGTCATTCGTCGTCATCGGGGGAGTTGCGGCTCTCGGTATGTCGATGGCCGAGCTGGACTACTTCTGGATCGCCAACGCGGTCTACCTCGCGTTCGTACTGTCGGCGATCCTCGGTTCCACGGCCAAGATCGTCGCGTATCGCCGAGGATTTCACTCATGGTGAAGCCGACCAGAGTCACCAACGCGATCCGGGCCCTCCGGTTCACGCACGGAGAGATGACACAAGCGGATCTGGCGGAACGCATTGGTGTGTCACGACAGACAGTCATCGCCATCGAACAAGGCAAGTATTCGCCCTCACTCGAAATGGCATTTCAGATCGCCAAGGTGTTCGGCGTCCCGCTCGACACTGTGTTCCAGTACCCCGACAGCGAAGGAACGACGCCATGAAGGCAATAGTCCGCGAGACGTACGGGCCACCCGAAGGCCTGGAACTCAAGGAAATCGACAAGCCGGTGGCCGGCGATGACGACGTGCTCGTACGTGTTCACGCCGCCGGCGTCGACCAGGGCGTCTGGCATCTCGTCACGGGTAAGCCGTATCTCCTTCGCATCCTGGGATTCGGGCTGCGCAGACCCAAAAACCGTGTTCCGGGTCTGGATGTCGCGGGGCGTGTCGAGGCAGTTGGCCGGAACGTCACGCGGTTCCAGCCCGGTGACGAGGTGTTCGGCACCTGCGCGGGCTCCTACGCCGAGTACGCCCTCGCGCGCCAGGACAAGTTGGCGCCCAAGCCGTCGAACATCAGCTTCGAGCAGGCGGCGGCTGTCCACTCCTCCGCTTTGGCCGCCTTTCAGGGGCTTCGCCGTAGTGCACGGGTCCAGGCGGGGCAGAAGGTGCTCGTCGTCGGAGCGGGCGGAGGTGTCGGAACGTTCGCAGTGCAGTTGGCCAAGGAATTCGGAGCGAACGTCACCGGTGTGTGCAGTACAAAAAAGATGGACCTCGTCCGCTCGATCGGCGCCGACGACGTCATCGACTACACACGCGAGGACTTCACTGCCGGGCCGCGCCGCTACGACCTGATCGTCGACATCGCGGGTGGTCGTTCGTTGTCACGCCTTCGGCGTGCTCTCGCTCCTCGGGGAACTCTCGTCGTCGTCGGATCCGAAGAGGGAGGACGGTGGGTGCAGGGCGTGGACCGCGCGATCCGGGCGGCGATGCTGTCGCCGTTCGTGAGTCAGAAACTGCGGATGCTGGTGTCCATGGAGAACGAGGAGGACCTCGAGTCGGTGCGGAAACTGATGGAGGCCGGCAAACTCACCCCGGTCGTCGACAGGACGTACTCGCTGAGTGAGGTTCCCAAGGCCATTCAGTACCTGCGGGCCGGCCATGCATGCGGGAAGGTCGTCATCACGGTGTGAGGACGGCTCTCCCGCCGGCGGTTGAGGGTCGCGCACGGACTGCGCGTCAGTACGGATGCTTGTTCGGCTTGGTCGCCCATGCCTGGTAGGACATGGCCCCCAACTCGGGGTGGAGTTGCTCGAGAGTGATACTCCGCTGGTCCGGCTCCTTCGCGAAGTCCTCGTACTGGAAGGCGTCGTCGAAGCCGATTTCCTGAGTCGCCTTCCAGTCGCAGCTGTAGTAGACGGTGTCGATTCGCGACCAGTAGATGGCACTCATGCACATGGGGCACGGGGCGCCACTGGTGTAGATGGTGCACCCCTGCAGCATGCGGGCGCGCTCGGGTACGACGTCGGGGGAGCCCTCAGGGCGAGGCACCAACTCCAGGGTGTACTCGTTGTGGTGCTCCTCGGAGATGCTGGGCGCCTCGGGGTTGAGCAGCTGAACGGCCTTGCGGATGGCTTCCACTTCGCCGTGCGCGGTCGGGTCGGCCGTGAGAAGTACGCGATTTTGCCCGCGAGCGATGATCTCACCGTCATCGGTGATCACCGCGCCGAACGGGCCGCCCCAGCCGTTCTCCACGGACTCCGTGGCCAGCCGAACCGCTTCGGCCATGAACTCCTTGTGTCCCATATCAGAACCTCCCGCTCGCTGACCGTTCGTCGACCGGCCGCGTATTGGCGCAGATTTCGCCAATTGTCCGATAACTTCCTTTTGATCTAGACTACTCCGTATGGGTATCCGTGCAAGCCGTGACCTCCGCGGCAGCGCTACGGTCGTGACCTCCCAGAGGGTCCGTGCGGGCCGGGATGACGACTACAAGCGCTGGCAGGAGAAGACCAACCAGGTCGTGCGGGGCTTTGACGGGTTCCAGGGCACGGAGCTTTACCCACCGGCCTCCGGCGAAGAGAACGAGTGGGTCGTCGTATTCCGGTTCTCCGGTGTAAAGCAGCTGACCGCATGGCTGGATTCCACTGACCGTCGACAACTCCTCGATGAGGGCCTCCCATTGTTCGACGGGACCCCGACGCAGGAGGTGCTCACCGGTGGGACGCCGGCCCACGATGTCGTCACGGCGGTCATCTCGCACGAGGTGCTGCCGGGGCGGGAGCGGGACTTCATGCGCTGGCAGGACAAAATCCTGAAGGAGCAGGAGAGGCGGCCCGGCTTCATGGGGTCGGAGATGTTCAAGCCGGTGGAGGGTGTTCAGGACCGGTGGGTCGTCGCCTTCCGCTTCGATACACGCGAACACCTGGACGGGTGGCTCGACTCGGAGGTCCGCGAGAAACTCCTGCAGGAAGGACGCGGCTACTTTCGCTCGTACGACGTACGCAAGATCGGGTCGGCGTTCGGCGGCTGGTTCCGCTTCGGCGAGGGTTCGGATGAAGGCGTTCCGCCCAACTGGAAACAGGCCATGTCCGTGGTGCTGGCCCTGTATCCCACGGTGATGATCCTGGACCTGACGGTCGGCGACTGGTTCAGGAGCCTCGGACTGCCCGGGTATCTGGCTCTGTTCATCAGCAACGTGCTGAGTGTCAGCATCCTGACGTGGTTGCTGATGCCGCTGGTCAACCGGGCGCTCGCCTTCTGGCTGCTGCCCAGCCGGGCGCGTTCCCTCCGCATCCATGTGGCGGGTGCGGCGCTCGTGGCGGTGTGCTGCCTGGTGCTCGTCACCATCTTCGGTCTGACCACGGGTTAGCCGGATCTTCGGTCTGACCACGGGTTAGCCGGCGCATGGGCGGACGACGCATGGGCAGATGGCTCATGGTCGGGCGGCAAGACTCATCAAACGCACTTCAGCTTCATCAGCAGCCGCAGCCTGCGCAACTCCTGGAGCCCATGATGCGCGAACACGGGCAGGCCCGAGGTATCGAGGGGGCAATCGTCCAGCGAGGCGACGCCGACTACGAAGCTGTCAGGGCAGGCATGGTGTGGAACGGGCTCAAGCCCGAGCGATTCCCGGAGGTGATTGTCCGGGCCGCCTCCGAACGGGACGTTCCCGAAGCCATCGGGCTGGCCCGCTCCCGGGGTCTCCGCGTCGCCGTACGGGCGGGCGGCCACAGTTGGTGCGGATCGTCCCTCCGCTCCGACGGCATGCTCATCGACCTCTCCCGGCTCCGGCGGTTCGACATCGACGTGGCTTCCGCGACGGCGACCGTGCAGCCCGCTGTCACCGGCAGTGAACTCGCTCCGGAACTCGCCGCCCGCGGCCTCGCCTTTCCCACGGGGCATTGTGGGTCGGTCGCCGTCGGCGGATATCTCCTCAGTGGTGGTCTCGGGTGGAATTCCGGTGCCCTGGGGCCGGCTTGTCGGAGCGTTTACGAGATTGAAGCCGTGACCGCGGACGGCGAAGTGGTCCGATGCAACGAGGACGAGAATCCCGACCTGCTCTGGGCGGCGCGTGGAGCGGGGCCGGGTTTCTTCGCCGTCGTCACCAGCTTTCGCCTTCGGCTGCACCGGCATCCCGGGGCGATCATGTCGACCACGTATGCCTTTCCCCTCGCGGACATCGAAAAGGTGGCGAACTGGGCAGCCGGAACCGCGAACGAGCTCGAGCCGACCGTGGAATTGTCTCTCGTACTCTCAACGGCCGCGCCGCACATGACGAAGGAAAGGCCGCGGCCGAAGGTGATCGTCGTAGCCGCCACCGCATTCGCGGAATCGAGCGAGCAGGCCGCACAGTCCCTCGGGCCGCTCCAGAACTGCCCCTTCGCCGATCGCGCCCTTTTCCGGGAGGCGGACGAACCGGTGTCCCTCGACGCCCTGTACGACGCCTCCACCGACGTCTGGCCCGCACAGCACCGCTACGCCGCCGACACCCTGTGGTCCCAGGCGGACTTGGGAACGCTGTTGTCCAAGCTCGGCGACGCGGTCGCGAGCGCCCCCTCCGACAAGTCCCTCGTCCTGGCACCCGTATCGCCCGCGTCGCACGATCAGGATCTGCTGTGCGACATGGCGTTCTCGGTGCTCGGCGACAGCTACGTCGTGCCCTACGCCATCTGGGACGACCCTGCGGAGGATGGCATCAACATCCGCTGGCTGCGTGAGGCGATGAGCGCCGTGGAGCCGCTCGGGACCGGGCACTACATCGCCGAGGCCGACCTCACCGCCAGTCCGACCCGCGTCGAGCGGTCGTTCACGACGAGTGACTGGCAGCGGCTGCAGACCCTGAGGGCGCGCTACGACCCGGAGGGCGTCTTCCACTCCTACCTGACACCCTGAGCGCTCGTCGCTACCGCTCGGCCCGCGGCTACTGTGGTCCGCCGATGACCAACTCGGGCTCGCACCGTGGCCGCTCCGGCTGAACATTGTCGCCCCCGGCGTGGCCGGCGAGTTGCTGACCGGCTCGCACCGCACCGGGTTTCCGCCGAAGGAAAAGCATGAACACATTGCTCGAGCGGGCCGCCGCCCGCCTCTTTCCCGGCACCCCCGGACACCACGGCGTACTGCCTCCGCTGCTCGTCCTCCTGACTTTCGTCACCGGCATGGTGGACGCTGTCAGCTATCTGGGCCTCGGCCATGTCTTCGTCGCCAACATGACCGGCAATGTGGTCTTCCTGGGCTTCGCGCTGGCGGGCGACAGGGAACTGTCCGCCCTCGCCTCCGTGCTGGCGGCCGGGGCCTTCTTTGCCGGTGCACTCGCCGGAGGGCGGATCGCACCCAGGGTCGCCGAGCCGGTACGGCTGTTCGCGCTGCTCGTCGCGGCGCACGCGGTCCTGGTCGCGGCGGCTCTGGCGGCCGATCTCGCCGATGCCACGAAGCACGTACTGATCGTGCTGCTCGCACTCGGCATGGGCGCGCAGAACGCGGTAGTCCGCAAGCTCGCCGTACCGGACATCACCACCACGGTCCTCACTCTCACCCTGACCGGCATGGCGGCCGACCGGCCGGGGCCCGCCACCGTGCGCCGGCTGCTGTCGGTCACCGCGATGTTCACCGGCGCTCTCGCGGGAGGCCTGCTCCAGCTCGACCACGGCACGGCCGCGGCGCTCGCGCCGGCTCTCCTCCTGCTCACCGCTGTCGCCCTGGCGGCAGCCACCGCGCCCCTACCCGGGCAAGGAGTCACGTCCTGACCGAGCTCAGCGAAGCCCGTACTGGAGCCAGGGCCATCGGACGCAGCCCCCTTTCCCTCGGTGTCTCCCGCATGATACTCAAGAAAGTGACTAGTCAGATTCTTGAGTATCGGGATCTGTGTCATCTGTATCAGTGGTAACCGTTTCAGGAGGAGTCATGGACGCTACCGAGCGTTTCCGAGCAGCTGTCGAGACGCAGGACCTGGCCGCCGTGGACGACCTGTTCACCGAGGACATCCGCTTCTACAGTCCGGTAAAGTTCACCCCCTTCGAAGGCCGGCCGATGGTCCTCGGCCTCCTCGGCGTCCTGCTGCGTACCTTCGAGGACTTCCGCTACGTCGGCCGGTTCGCCGGCGCGGCCGAGACCAGTACGGACGGCGAGGAAGCTCCCTCGGAGATCCTGCTCTTCCGGGCAGCCGTGAACGGCAAGCAGATCCATGGCATCGACCTGCTCCAGTTCGACGAGGCCGGCCGGATCAAGGAGTTCACCGTGATGGTCCGACCCATGTCCGCGGTCCAGGCCCTGAGCGAGGCGGTGCTCGCCGGGCTGGTCGAGGACGGCCTCGTCCCCGACCCCGCAGGGCACTGAGCGGCCGCCCAGAACAGCCCGGACCGATCCGCGGCCGACTCGCCCGTGTCGCTCTTGGGCCGAATGGGTGAGGAGCGCGAGGATGGGACGCATGAGTAGGTACGAGAGGTACGACGTCACCGACGAGCAGTGGGAGGGCCTGGCCCAGGTCGTCCCGCTGCGCAGCCGTAACGAGTGGCCGTCGCGGGTCGACCACCGCACCGTCCCCCGGGACTACGCGGCGGCGGAGCAACGTCGTTTCGTCGTGCTGCGGGTGCAGGTCTTCGCCGACGCGCGTGAGGTCGCCGACTACCTCATCGCCCAGATCCCGGTGCTGCTCGACCTCACCGGCGCCGACACCGATGTCGCCAAGCGGATCCTGGACTTCAGCAGTGGTGTCGTCTTCGGGCTCGGCAGCGGGATGCACCGGGTTGACCGGAACGTCTTCCTACTGGCTCCGATCGGCACGGAGGTCGAGGGGATAGCGGCCGCCGCCGTCCCCCGTTCGTAGGAAGCCCGTCGAGGCGGAACGGTTCGGCGCACTTCGCGCTGCGTACCGTCCGGCTCATGGACGCAAACACCCCGCTCAACGGCGCGAACAGCGCTCGCCCCGGCATCACCGAACTGCGGCTCTCCGCCTTCAGAACACACCGGGGCGCGGCCTTTCCCCTCGGTCCGCTGACGCTCTTCGCGGGGGCGAGCGGCAGCGGCAAGTCGAGCGTCCTGCAGGCGTACGAGGCGCTGGCGCGGCTGGGTGCGGGCGACGACCTCGAGGCCGCGTTCCCCGATCCCGTGGCGTGTGTGCCCGAGTGGGCCCAGGCCGACGGTCAGGGCCGGCGGGGATTCAGGATCGGCTGCACCGTCGACGGCCCGGCCGGTCCCGTACGGCTTGATCTCGCCGTACAGGCGGAACCCGAACTGAGGGTCGTCGGCGAGCGGTTGACCAGCGGCGGGCGAACCCTGCTGACCACCGCGCTGCGCGATCCCGGCCGGTCCTGCGTGCAGGCTGCCTGGCACACTGCCGGGGCCGCGTCGGTAACGCGTGCCCCACTGCCGGACGACCGGCTCGGCACGGCCCTGCTGCCGTTGCGCGTGGCAGGCAAGACGCAGGGGCAGTTACAGGTGCTCGCGGCCGCCGAGCAGGTGGTGGTCGCGCTGCGGTCCGTATTCGCCTGTGACCCGCAGCCGCACCGGATGCGTGAGCCGGTGGCGGCGGGGGATGGGCGGCTGAGGCGCGGCTGCGACAACCTCGCGGAAGTACTCCACCGGACCCGGAGCGAGTGCGCCAAGCGGCATGCGCGACTGGCCGCGGCCGCGCGCGTGGGGTGCGCGGGGATGGTTGAGGAACTGGCCGTCGAGGAGCTGGGCGACGGGACGGTGCGCGCGCTGCTGGGCCGGGGCGGCACGCGGGGAGCCACTCCCGTGGGGCGGCTCGGCGAGGGCGAGTTGAGGTATCTGGCGCTCGCGCTGGTGCTGCTGACCGGGCCGGGAGTGCTGGCCATGGAGCAGGCGGCCGAGGTGCCGTCGGCGTACCAGGCTCTCACTGTTCTCGCGGACGGCTTCGACCGCTGCCTGGACCCGCGACAGGCGCGTGAACTGGTGTCGCTGGGCACGGAGGTGTGCGCGCGGGGTCATGTCCGGCTGGTGGGGGCGGTCGCCGATGCGTCGTATGTGCGCGGAGTCGACGGCGTGACGGTGGTAGACCTGGTGCCGTGACGACAGATGACGGACGGGACGGACGGGACGGACGGGACGGACGGGCCGGACGAGACACAGAGGGTGGACGGGGCGGGTTGGACGGGCCGAGCGGACAGGACGGACAGGGCGGGCTGCGCGGGCTCGATGTGGCGGGGCTGCAGCGCAGGCTGGCCGAGTTCGCGGCGTCGCGCGGCTGGGAGCCGTACCACACCCCGAAGAACCTGGCCGTGGCGCTGAGCGTCGAGGCGTCCGAACTGGTCGAGATCTTCCAGTGGTTGACGCCGGAGCAGTCGGCGCGAGTGATGGACGAGGAGGGGTCGGCGCACCGGGTGCGGGACGAGGTCGCGGACGTCCTGGCGTATCTGCTGCAGTTCTGCGAAGTGCTCGGAATCGACGTGCTCGCCGCGCTCTCCGACAAGATCGACCGGAATGAGATCCGGTTCCCGGCGAAGTGATCGTCGGCGCGCCGCGTGATCCGCCGGACCTTCCTTCGTCACTCTATGGAGTTGGCCGGATATCCACAACGGCCTTGGTGTCCACAGATTTCCGAATTCCCTTGGCGTTCAGGCTCAAGCTCCTTCACTCTGGGTAATGAACTGAGTGGGCAGTAAGTCGTACGAACGGGGGCGGCGTACATGGATGCGGAACGGCTCATCGGAGTCAGCCGGCATGCCCTGGCTCAGAGTCGGGCGGTGCCGGACATTGTGGCGGAGGCCTGGCAGGCGCAGGCACTCGCACAGGCGATCGGGAGCAAGCTGGCGGTCTGTGGACCGCTGGAGCTGAGAGCCGAGGCGCGCGGGCTCAGTGAGATCGGCGGGCGCGCATGCGGAGTGCTTGATCATCCGATGGTGCGCAGCGGTGGGGTCAGGGCGGCACAGTTGTCCGAAGTGGCAGATGCGCGGGGGACGTTGATCGGGCTGGGAGTGCTGCTGGGAGATGTGGGAATCGCGCTGGTCGGGGTCGCGTGCGCCACGGATGAGGAGGGCTTGTACTGGCAGTGCATCGAGGCGATAGACGCCGCGGACGAGTCGAGCGACCGGGTGCGGGGAATGCTGCGCCGGCTTGCGGAGAGACCGCCCGACACGATCCGGGGCAGAGCTGATCCGGTGGCTGTGGCGGGGCCGGTGGAGGCGGTGGAGCCGTTGGGGTCGCTGGATGTGTCGGATATGCCGGATTCAGTGGAGCCGTCGGCCTCGTTCGGCCCGTCTGGCCCGCCCGCCCCGTCCAGTGCGCCCTCCGGCTCGGTGGACGTCCTGGACGCGTTGGACTCGGCGGCGGGGCCGTCATGACCTCGCGGTGGTCCGGCGGGGGCCGCGCGGGCGGGGCGCGCCCCGCAGGAGTGGAGGGTCTTCACCCCACCCGGCCGGTGCCGCCCCGGTGGGGACAGCGGGGTTGGCAGTCGTTGAAAGGTGCAGGATGGATGCATGGATCTTCGAATCTTCACCGAGCCCCAGCAGGGGGCGAGCTACGACACCCTGCTGACCGTTGCCAAGGCCACCGAAGACCTCGGCTTCGACGCCTTCTTCCGTTCCGACCACTATCTCGCCATGGGGTCCGCCGACGGACTGCCGGGGCCCACCGACGCCTGGATCACCCTGGCCGGGCTGGCCCGCGAGACCAAGCGGATCCGCCTCGGCACGCTGATGACGGCCGGCACGTTCCGGCTGCCTGGCGTGCTGGCCATCCAGGTCGCGCAGGTCGACCAGATGTCGGGCGGCCGGGTCGAGCTGGGGCTGGGTGCCGGCTGGTTCGAGGAGGAGCACAAGGCGTACGGCATCCCGTTCCCCAAGGAGAAGTTCGGGCGGCTGGAGGAGCAGCTGGAGATCGTCACCGGGCTGTGGGCCACGGAGGTCGGCAAGACGTTCTCGTACGAGGGCGCGCACTACCAGCTCGTCGACTCGCCGGCGCTGCCCAAGCCCGCCCAGTCGAAGCTGCCGGTGCTGATCGGCGGGCACGGGGCGACCCGCACCCCCCGGCTGGCCGCGCAGTACGCCGATGAGTTCAACATCCCGTTCGCCTCGATCGAGGACACCGAGCGGCAGTTCGGCCGGGTCCGTGCCGCGGCGCAGGCGGCCGGGCGAGGAGCGGACGATTTGGTGTACTCCAACGCCGTCGTCGTATGTGTGGGCAGGGACGACGCGGAGGTGGCGCGCCGCGCGGCGGCCATCGGGCGGGAGGTGGACGAACTGAAGGCGAACGGGCTGGCCGGCTCGCCCGCCGAAGTGGTCGACAAGATCGGGCGGTACGGCGCCATCGGATCGTCCCGGATCTACCTCCAGGTCCTGGACCTCGACGATCTCGATCACCTGGAGCTGATCTCCTCCCAGGTCCAGTCCCAGCTGAGCTGATCGCCGTGCGCCCCGCCCGTACTCTCGCCGCCGCCCTGGCCGAAGGGGTCGTCGTGCTCGACGGTGGCCTCTCCAATCAGCTGGAGGCGCAGGGCTGCGAGCTCTCCGACGAGCTCTGGTCGGCTCGGCTGCTCGCCGACGGTCCGCGCCAGATCGAGGCGGCGCATGCGGCGTATGTTCGGGCGGGCGCTCAGGTGCTGATCACCTCCAGCTACCAGGCCACGTTCGAGGGGTTCGCGCGGCGGGCAGTCCCGCGGGAAGAGGCGGCGGGACTGCTGGCGCGCAGTGTGGAACTGGCCCGAAGCGCGGGCGAGTTGATCGGGCGGGAGGTGTGGGTGGCAGCCTCGGTCGGGCCGTACGGCGCGATGCTCGCGGACGGCAGCGAGTACCGGGGCCGGTATGGACTGTCCGTGCGAGAGCTGGAGCGCTTCCACCGGCCGAGGATCGAGGCCCTGGTGGCGGCGGGCCCCGATGCGCTGGCGCTGGAGACCGTGCCGGACATGGATGAGGCAGAGGCGCTGATGCGGGCGGTCGACGGGTGCGGGGTGCCGGTCTGGCTCTCGTACAGCATCTCCGGCGAGCGCACCCGGGCCGGCCAGGATTTGGCGGAAGCGTTCGCTCTGGCCGCCGGCCGGGACCAGGTGATCGCTGTCGGGGTGAACTGCTGCGAGCCGGGTGACGCGGACCGTTCGGTGGAGCTCGCGCAGTCGGTGACCGGTAAGCCGGTGGTCGTCTATCCGAACAGCGGCGAGCGCTGGGACGCCGAGAAGCGGGGGTGGCGGGGCGGGGCCACGTACGACCCCGGCCGGGTGCGGGACTGGCTGGCGGCCGGGGCCCGACTGGTCGGCGGCTGTTGCCGGGTCGGGCCGGAGCAGATCGCGGAGCTCACAGCGGCCATCGAAGGCGGCGACCGCTAAGGGCGGCGGCCATCGAAGGCGGTGGCGTCCAAGGTGCGGCGTCCAAGGCGCGGCGTCCAGGGTGCGAGCTACACGGGTGCGGCGTCCAGGGCTGCGGCGGTAGGCGCCGACGCCGCCACGCGAAGCTGTTCCCACCTGCCTGTGGGTAACCGCCCCCGCCTAGAATTCCCTGGTCAGGACGGGTGAATACGACCATACTCGGACGCGTGTTCCTGACGATCAGTACCACCGGCACCCCAGAACGTCCCGCCACCGACCTCGGCTTTCTGCTGCACAAGCATCCCGACAAGGCGCAGACGTTCTCCACGTCGCACGGCACGGCGCATGTCTTCTACCCCGAGGCGTCCGCCGAGCGCTGCACGGCCGCGCTGCTGCTGGAGGTGGATCCGGTGGCGCTCGTGCGGCGCGGCAAGGGCAAGGGTCGTGGCGGGGCGCCCGATTCTGCGCTCGCGCAGTACGTCAATGACCGGCCGTACGCGGCGTCCTCTCTGCTGGCCGTCGCGCTGAGCACGGTCTTCAAGAGCGCGCTGCGGGGCGTGTGCGCCGCGCTGCCCGGACGCGCCGAGGCCCCGATGCCGCTGCGCGTCGAGGTGCCCGCGCTGCCCGCGCGCGGAGGGGCGGAGCTGGCCGGAAAGCTGTTCGGGCCGCTCGGTTGGACGTCGGTCGAGGTCGAGCCGGTCGCGCTGGACGAGCAGTTCCCCGAGTGGGGCGACTCGCGCTATGTCCAGCTGACGCTGGAAGGGGAGCTGCGGCTCGCCGACGCGCTGCGGCAGTTGTACGTCCTGCTGCCGGTGCTCGACGACGCCAAGCACTACTGGGTCGCGCCCGACGAGGTGGACAAGCTGCTGCGGGCGGGCGAGGGCTGGCTGGCCGAGCACCCCGAACAGAAGCTGATCACCAGCCGCTATCTGTCCCGCCGCTGGGGGCTCACCCGGCAGGCGATGGAACGTCTTGAGCTGGTACGGCTGGCCGAGGCCGACGACCTCGAAGTCGAGGACGTCGACAATGCCGTTGACGAGACGACGGACACCGAAGAGAAGCCGGTTCCGCTCGCCGAGCAGCGGCGGGACGCGATTCTTGAGGCGCTGCGCGGGGCCGGGGTGAACCGGGTGCTCGACCTGGGCTGTGGACAGGGCCAGCTGGTGCAGGCGCTGCTCAAGGACGTCAGCTTCACCGAGATCGTGGGAGTTGATGTGTCGGTGCGTGCGCTGACCATCGCCGGGCGCAGGCTGAAGCTGGACCGGATGGGGGAGCGGCAGGCCGCTCGGGTCAAGCTGCTGCAGGGCGCGCTCACCTACACCGACAAGCGGCTGGCCGGCTATGACGCGGCCGTGCTCTGCGAGGTCATCGAGCACCTTGATCTGCCCCGGCTGCCCGCGCTGGAGTACGCGGTGTTCGGATCCGCCCGGCCGCAGACCGTGATCGTGACGACGCCGAACGTCGAGTACAACGTCCGCTGGGAGACCCTGCCCGCCGGGCACGCGCGCCATGGGGACCACCGCTTCGAGTGGACGAGGCAGGAGTTCCGCACCTGGGCGGAGGGCGTCGCCGAACGGGACGGCTACGGCGTCGAGTTCGTCCCGGTAGGGCCCGACGACCCCGAGGTGGGGCCGCCGACCCAGATGGCTGTCTTCACCAGGACCGACAAGGCCGAGGCTGACAAGAACAAGCCCGAGGCCGAGGCTGAGACCGAAACCGAGACCGAGAAGGAGGCGAAGGCCGCATGACCAGCACAAACACCACGACCGCCGCGCCGGCGAAGCGCAGGCTCCCGGTGACCGACCTGTCCCTCGTCGTCCTCATCGGCGCCACCGGATCCGGCAAGTCCACCTTCGCCCGCCAGCATTTCAAGCCCACCGAGGTCATCTCCTCCGACTTCTGCCGCGGCCTCGTCGCCGACGACCAGAACGACCAGGGTGCGAGCGGCGACGCCTTCGACGTACTGCACTACATCGCCGGCAAGCGGCTCGCGGCCGGGCGGCTGACCGTCGTCGACGCCACCAGCGTGCAGCCGGAGAGCCGCAGGCAGCTGGTGCAGCTGGCGCGGCAGTACGACGTGCTTCCCATCGCGATCGTTCTCGACCTCCCGGAAGAGGTGTGCTCCCAGCGCAATGCGCTGCGCCCCGACCGGGCCGGGATGCCGCGCCATGTCATCCAGCGTCACCGCCGTGAACTGCGGCGCTCGCTGCGCGGACTGGAGCGCGAGGGCTTCCGCAAGGTGCACATCCTGCGCAGCGTGGAGGAGGTCGAGACCGCCGAGGTCGTCCTGGAGCGTCGCTACAACGACCTCACGCACCTCACTGGCCCCTTCGACATCATCGGCGACATCCACGGCTGCAGCTCTGAGCTGGAGACCCTGCTCGCCAAGCTCGGTTATGCGGACGGCGCCCACCCCGCGGGGCGTACGGCCGTTTTCGTCGGCGACCTCGTCGACCGCGGACCGGACAGCCCCGGTGTGCTGCGCCGGGTGATGAGCATGGTCGCGTCGGGCAACGCCCTGTGTGTGCCCGGGAACCACGAGAACAAGCTCGGCCGCTACCTGAAGGGCAGGAACGTCCAGCACACGCACGGACTGGCCGAGACCGTCGAGCAGTTGGAGAAGGAGGACGACTCCTTCCGCGAGCAGGTGCGGGAATTCATCGACGGCCTGGTCAGCCACTACGTCCTGGACGAGGGCAAGCTGGTGGTCTGCCACGCCGGTCTGCCCGAGAAGTACCACGGACGCACCTCCGGCCGGGTCCGCTCGCACGCGCTGTACGGCGACACGACAGGCGAGACCGACGAGTTCGGCCTGCCCGTGCGCTACCCGTGGGCGGAGGACTACAGAGGGCGCGCCGCTGTGGTCTACGGCCACACACCCGTGCCCAGCACATCGTGGATCAACAACACCATCTGCCTGGACACCGGAGCGGTCTTCGGCGGCAGAATGACCGCGCTGCGCTGGCCGGAGCGCGAACTGGTCGACGTACCGGCCGAGAAGGTCTGGTACGAGCCGGTCAAGCCGCTCGGCACCGAAGCGCCCGGCGGCCGCGAAGGCAGGCCGCTCGACCTCGCCGATGTGCAGGGACGGCGGGTCGTGGAGACCCGGCACATGGCCCGCATCGGCGTACGCGAGGAGAACGCCGCGGCGGCGCTCGAAGTAATGAGCCGTTTCGCGGTCGACCCGCGGCTGCTCACGTACCTGCCGCCGACGATGTCGCCGACCGCGACCTCGAAGGAGGAAGGCTATCTGGAGCACCCGGCCGAGGCCTTCGCGCAGTACCGGGCCGACGGCGTCGCCAAGGTCGTGTGCGAGGAGAAGCACATGGGCTCGCGGGCGGTGGCGCTCGTCTGCCGGGACGCCGAGGTCGCGCGCGAGCGGTTCGGGGTCGGGGCTGCCTCCCCGGCCGGGGGCTCCGGGGCAGGTCCAACCGGTGCGCTGCACACCCGTACCGGGCGGCCGTTCCTCGACGACGAATCCATGACGGAAGAGATCCTGGACCGGCTGCGCACGGCCGTCACCGAAGCCGGTCTCTGGCAGGAACTGGACACCGACTGGCTCCTGCTGGACGCCGAGCTGATGCCCTGGTCCCTCAAGGCTTCCGGGCTGCTGCGCTCGCAGTACGCGGCGGTCGGCGCCGCTTCCGGCGCCGTCTTCCCCGGCGCCACGGCGGCCCTCGAAGCGGCGGTCGCGCGCGGCGTCGAGGTGGAGGGACTGCTGGCCAAGCAGCGCGGACGCGCCGGTGACGCCGCCGCGTTCACCGAGGCGTACCGGCGTTACTGCTGGACGACCGAGGGGCTTGACGGAGTGCGGCTCGCTCCGTTCCAGATCCTCGCCGTACAGGGGCGTTCGCTTGCGTCCGTGCCGCACGACGAGCAACTGGCATGGCTGGACCGGCTGGTGGAGCACGACCCCACGGGCCTGCTCCAGGTCACCCGTCGCCTCGTCGTCGAGACCGGCGACGAGGCATCGGTCGGCGCCGGTGTCGACTGGTGGCTGGAGATGACCGGAAGGGGCGGCGAAGGCATGGTCGTCAAGCCGCTCCAGGCACTTGCCAGGGACGGGAAGGGCCGGCTCGTGCAGCCAGGCATCAAGGTCCGCGGCCGCGAGTACCTGCGGATCATCTACGGTCCCGAGTACACCCGCCCGGAGAACCTGGAGCGGCTGCGCAATCGGTTCCTCAATCACAAGCGCTCGCTGGCGCTTCGGGAGTACGCGCTGGGTCTCGAGGCCCTGGACCGGCTGGCCGACGGCGAGCCGCTGTGGCGGGTCCACGAGGCGGTCTTCGCGGTGCTGGCACTGGAGTCGGAGCCGGTCGACCCCCGGCTGTGAACTGTTCGGGTGGATCTCGTGGACCATTCGCCGGGTGAAGGGAGCCCCGCGCGGCGAGGATGGGGGCATGGGATTCCACGTCGACTCCGAGACCGGGCGGCTGCGCCAGGTCATACTGCACCGGCCAGATCTGGAGCTGAAGCGCCTCACCCCCAGTAACAAGGACGCCCTGCTCTTCGACGATGTGCTGTGGGTGCGCCGCGCCCGTCACGAGCATGACGGGTTCGCGGACGTCCTGCGAGACCGTGGGGTGGTGGTGCACCTCTTCGGCGATCTGCTGCGCGAGTCGCTGGAGATCCCGGAGGCCAGAAAGCTCGTCCTGGACCGGGTCTTCGACGAGAAGGAGTACGGGCCGCTCGCCACCGACCACCTCAGAGCCGTCTTCGACGAGCTGCCCACGGCCGACCTGGTCGAGGCGCTCGTCGGCGGGATGACCAAGCGGGAGTTCCTCGCCGGTCATCCCGAGCCGACCTCCGTCCGCTTCCATGTGATGGACCTGGACGACTTTCTCCTCCGGCCGCTGCCCAATCACCTCTTCACCCGCGACACCTCCGCCTGGATCTACGACGGCGTGTCCATCAACGCCATGCGCTGGCCGGCCCGGCAGCGCGAGACCGTCCACTTCGAAGCGATCTACAAGCACCACCCGCTGTTCACCGGCCCGCGGGCGGGGGAGTTCCACCACTGGTCGGAGGGGCAGGACGACTACCCCTCCACCATCGAGGGCGGCGATGTCCTGGTCATCGGCAATGGCGCGGTGCTGATCGGGATGAGTGAGCGCACCACTCCGCAGGCCGTTGAGATGCTGGCGCGCGGGCTCTTCGCGGCGGGCTCCGCCCGGACCATCGTGGCGCTGGACATGCCCAAGCGGCGTGCCCTGATGCATCTCGACACCGTGATGACGATGGTCGACCGTGACACCTTCACCCAGTACGAGGGGCTCGGCATGCTCCGCTCGTACACCATCGAACCGGCCGTCGGACCGCAGGCCCTCAAGGTCACCGACCATCCGCCCGAGCACATGCACAGCGCGATCGCCGCCGCGCTGGGGCTGAAGGAGATCCGGGTGCTCACACCGACGCAGGACGTGCACTCGGCGGAGCGCGAGCAGTGGGACGACGGCTGCAATGTGCTCGCCGTCGAGCCGGGCGTCGTCGTGGCTTATGAGCGCAATGTCACTACAAACACCCATTTGCGCAAACAGGGCATCGAAGTGATCGAGATCCCCGGCAGTGAGCTGGGGCGGGGCCGTGGAGGTCCCCGCTGTATGAGCTGTCCGTTCGAACGCGATGCCGTGTAGGGCCGTAACCCGACCCCGCGGCCCCATGGTGCCCGTATAGCAATGCAGTCTCTCGTATATACTTCCACGGTCACCGCATTTGCGACCCAGGAGCAGCCACCATGGCGATACATCTCGAAGGCCGCCACTTCCTCAAGGAGCTGGACTTCACCGCCGATGAGTTCCGCGGCCTGATCGATCTGGCCGCCGAGCTCAAGGCTGCCAAGCGGGCGGGCACCGAGGTCCAGCGGCTGCGCGGCAGGAACATCGCGCTGATCTTCGAGAAGTCGTCGACCCGTACGCGCTGCTCGTTCGAGGTCGCTGCCGCCGACCAGGGCGCTTCGACGACGTACATCGACCCGTCCGGATCGCACATCGGCAGCAAGGAGTCCGCCAAGGACACCGCGCGGGTGCTCGGCCGCATGTTCGACGCCATCGAATTCCGCGGTGACGGCCAGGCCACCGTCGAGGAGCTCGCCGCGTACGCGGGGGTGCCGGTCTACAACGGCCTCACCGACGACTGGCACCCCACCCAGATGCTCGCCGACGTGCTCACCATGACCGAGCACAGTGACAAGCCGCTCGACCGGATCTCCTTCGCCTATCTCGGGGACGCCCGCTTCAACATGGGCAACTCCTACCTGGTGACCGGCGCGCTGCTGGGCATGGACGTACGGATCGTCGCGCCGAAGTCGTACTGGCCGGCCGAGGAGATCGTGACCCTTGCCCGCGCGGCCGCCGAGACCAGCGGCGCCCGGATCATCCTCACCGAGGACATCGCCGAGGGGGTCCGGGGTGCGGACTTCGTCGCCACCGACGTCTGGGTGTCGATGGGTGAGCCCAAGGAGATCTGGGACGAGCGCATCAAGGTGCTCGGTCCCTATGCCGTGACCATGGAGGTGCTGCGCGCCACCGGCAATGCGGACGTGAAGTTCCTGCACTGCCTCCCCGCCTTCCATGACCTGGGCACCAAGGTCGCTCGCGAGATCCATGAGAGCCACGGCCTGACCGAGCTCGAGGTCACCGACGAGGTCTTCGAGTCTGAGCACTCCGTCGTCTTCGACGAGGCGGAGAACCGTATGCACACGATCAAGGCGGTCATGGTCGCCACACTCGCGGCCGCCGGATAGTCACGCGGTGGTCGGGGGCCGCGCCCTCTCCCGCAGCCCCGAGCGGGAGCAGGTCAGCAGCTCCGCGAGGGGAGCGTGAACCAGACCGCCTTGCCCGCATCGGTGAGGCGGTGCCCGCAGGCCGAGCTCAGCGCGCGGATCAGCAGCAGACCCCGGCCGTTCTCCCTCCAGGCGTCGGGCGCCGGGCCGTGCCCGGGCCGGGGCCAAACGCCCGGCGGGGCCGGGTCGCCGTCATGGACCTCCACCTGACAGCCCGTCGCCAGGAGTTCCACCACCAACTCGATGGGGCTCTCGCCACTGGTGTGCTCCACCGCGTTGGCAACGAGCTCCGCCGTGAGCAACTCTGCCGTGTCGCTGTCCGCCGACACCTCGATCTCCGCCAGCGCCGTACGGATCAGGGCGCGGGCGATGGGCACGGCGGCCGCGGTGTGCGGCAGCGCGATGCGCCACGAGGCGGGGACTGGCATGCCGGAGAGTTCGAGCAAGACGGGGGTCCATTCGAGGTGCGAGGTCGTGGATTCAACCTTACGAAGCCCAAGACGCCGGACAAGGGCTCGCGGCCCGTCCTGGATGGGACCTGTGCCACAACTGGGACGGGATCTTCGCATCGATACAAGCGTCGTATCGCGCACTCGTGACGAGAGTCACGCAATGGTGATAGCTTCGAGAGGCAGCCAGCAGCCCGCCCGCTGAAGGAGGCCACACTCCATGAGCCCCTTTTCCAGCTCCGCGCAGCGCACCGAACAGTGGCGCCATCTGCGGCTCAGGACGGACGACGGGGTCGCGACCGTCACCCTCGCCCGTCCCGAGAAGCTCAACGCCCTCACCTTCGGCGCCTACGCCGACCTGCGCGACCTGCTGGCCGAGCTGGCGCGGGAGCGGTCCGTACGAGCGCTGGTGCTGGGCGGGGAGGGGCGCGGGTTCTGCTCCGGCGGTGACGTCGACGAGATCATCGGCGCGACGCTCTCCATGGACACCGCCCAGCTCCTCGACTTCAACCGGATGACCGGGCAGGTCGTACGGGCGCTGCGCGAATGCCCCTTCCCGGTGATCGCGGCGGTGCACGGCGTCGCGGCGGGAGCCGGCGCGGTGCTGGCGCTGGCCGCGGACTTCCGTATCGCGGACCCGTCGGCCCGTTTCGCGTTCCTCTTCACCAAGGTGGGGCTCTCGGGCGGCGACATGGGCGCGGCGTATCTGCTGCCGAGGGTGGTCGGCCTCGGCCACGCCACGCGGCTGCTGATGCTCGGCGAACCGGTCCGCGCACCCGAGGCCGAACGGATCGGCCTGATCAGCGAGTTGACGGACGAGGGCCGGGCGGACGAGCGGGCGGCGGAGCTGGCCCGCCACCTTGCGGACGGCCCGGCGCTGGCGTATGCCCAGACCAAGGCGCTGCTGACGGCCGAGCTGGACATGCCGCTCGCGGCGTCGGTCGAACTGGACGCGGCGACGCAGGCGCTGCTGATGAACGGCGAGGACTACGCGGAGTTCCACGCCGCCTTCACGGAGAAGCGCCCGCCGAAGTGGCGGGGGCGCTGACGATGACCCCGCCGCCGGCCGCGCCCGGGGTGACGGGTGAGGAGCGCCCCACCCCGCGCTTTCCCGGAACCGGGGGACAAGCCCCCCGGACCCCCGCCGCAGGCTTCGCCGCGACCCCGGCCGCGCCCGGGGTGACGGGTGAGGAGTCCCCTACCCCGCGCTTTCCCGAAGCTGGGCGGCAAGCCCCCCGGGCCCCCGCCGCCGGGGCGTCCGACGCGCCCCCCGCGCCCGCCGAAGCTGCGCCCTCGGCCCACCGGACCCCGCAGCCCGCGGCGGTCGCTCCCACCGCGCCCGCGGACGACGAGCAGACCCCGCGGCCCACGACCGCCGCCGTCATTCCCGCCCCCCGCCCCTCTCGTCCCCTCCGCATCGGTGTCATCGGTGGTGGGCCCGGTGGGCTGTATGCCGCCGCGCTGCTCAAGCGGCTCGGACCCGAGCGCGACATCACGGTCTGGGAGCGCAACGCTCCCGACGACACCTTCGGCTTCGGTGTCGTCCTGTCCGACGAGACCCTCGGTGGGATCGAGCACGCCGACCCCGTCATCTACCGCGCGCTCCAGGACGAGTTCGTACGGTGGGACGACATCGACATCGTCCACCGCGGCCGCACCCTCACCTCCGGCGGGCACGGCTTCGCCGCCCTCGGGCGGCGCCGGCTGCTGGAGATACTGCACGGGCGCTGCGCATCCCTCGGCGTACGCCTCCGCTTTTGCACCCCCGCCCCGCCCGCCGCCGAACTCGCCGCCTCGTACCACCTGGTCATCGCGGCGGACGGGGTGCACAGCCTCACCCGGGATGCGCACGCCGACACATTCGCGCCGCGCATCACCACCCACCGCTGCCGCTACATCTGGCTCGCCGCCGACTTCGCCTTCGACGCCTTCCGGTTCGAGATCGCCGAGACCGCGCACGGCGTGATGCAGTTGCACGGCTACCCGTACGCCCCCGACGCCAGCACCGTCATCATCGAGATGCGCGAAGAGGTATGGCGGGCCGCGGGTTTCGACACCGCCGACGAGCAGGAGTCCACCGACCTCTGCGCCAAGATCTTCGCGGAAGCCCTCGGCGGCCGCGCCCTCCGCTCCAACAGCTCCTCCTGGGTCGCCTTCCGTACCGTCGTCAACGACCGCTGGTCCCACGGCAATACGGTGCTTCTCGGCGACGCCGCCCACACCGCCCACTTCTCCATCGGCTCCGGTACCAAGCTCGCCGTCGAGGATGCCCTCGCGCTCGCCGCCTGCGTCGAGGAGCAGCCCGACCTGCCCGCCGCGCTCGCCGCGTACGAGACCGAGCGCCGCCCGGTCGTCGAGTCCACGCAGCGCGCGGCGGCCGCCAGCCTCCGCTGGTTCGAGGAGCTCGCCGGCTACGTCGAGCAGCCGCCTCGGCAGTTCGCCTTCAATCTCCTCACCCGCAGCCGCCGTGTCACCCACGACAATCTGCGGCTGCGCGATGCTGCGTTCACCGACGCCGTCGAGCGCGACTTCGGCTGCCCGCCCGGCACACCGCCGATGTTCACCCCCTTCACACTGCGCGGACTGACCCTCCGCAACCGGGTCGTCGTCTCACCCATGGACATGTACTCCGCAGTGAACGGCGTCCCCGGCGATTTCCACCTCGTTCACCTCGGCGCACGGGCCCTGGGCGGAGCCGGCCTGGTGATGACCGAGATGGTCTGTGTGAGCGCCGAGGGCCGCATCACGCCCGGCTGCACGGGTCTCTACACCCCCGAACAGGCCGCCGCCTGGCGTCGCGTCACCGACTTCGTGCACGACCACTCGCCCGGCACGGCGATCGGCGTCCAGCTCGGCCATTCCGGCCGCAAGGGCTCCACCAAGCTGATGTGGGACGGCATCGACCAGCCGCTGGACGAGGGGAACTGGCGCATCGCCGCCGCCTCACCGATCCCGTACCGCCCCGGCGTCAACCAGGTACCGCACGCCCTGGACCGCGTCGGACTCACCGACATCCGCGAGCAGTTCGCCGCCGCGACCGGGCGCGCCGCCCACTGCGGGTTCGACCTGCTCGAACTCCACTGCGCCCACGGCTACCTCCTCTCCGGCTTTCTCTCCCCGCTCACCAACGGGCGAACGGACGCCTATGGCGGCTCCCTGGACAACCGTCTTCGCTTCCCACTCGAAGTCTTCGACGCGATGCGTGGCGTCTGGCCCGACGACCGGCCCATGACCGTCCGCATCTCGGCCACCGACTGGGCACAAGGCGGCACCACGGCCGAGGACGCGGTCGAGATCGCCCGTGCCTTCGCCGCCCATGGCGCGGACGCCATCGACGTCTCGACGGGACAGGTCGTCCCCGACGAACAGCCGGAGTACGGCCGCTCGTACCAGACGCCGTACGCCGACCGGATCCGCAACACCCTCGGTGTCCCCGTCATCGCGGTCGGCGCGATCTCCTCCTGGGACGACGTCAACTCGCTGCTGCTGGCGGGCCGCGCGGACCTGTGCGCGCTGGCCAGGCCGCATCTGTACGACCCCCACTGGACCCTGCACGCGGCAGCGGACCAGGACTACGCGGGGGCGGCGCTGTGGCCCGATCCCTACCGGGCGGGCAGCCGCAAACCCCCGGCCGGCCGCACCGACGCCCCGAAGCCGCGGCTCACTCTGAGCTGAGCTGTACGAACTCCGCGCCCGCGTCCCGCAGCAGCGCGTGCAGCCGAGCGAAGACCTCCGCCGACCGTCCGCCGGGCCAGCCCTGCGGCAGCAGCTCGGCCGGCAGCCCCGGATCGATGTACGGCAGCTGCCGCCAGGAGTCCAGCGCCGGCAGATAGTCCCGGTAGGCATCCCGCGGCGGCACCTCACCGCGCGCCTCCCACGCCCGCAGCACCGGCTCGTGCAGATCCAGGAACTCCTCGTGCTGCTTGGCGATCGCGCCCAGATCCCACCAGCGCGCCACCGCCTCCGCCGTCGCCGCGAAGCCGAGGTGCTCGCCGCGGAACAGCTCGACGTACGGGTCGAGCTGGAGGCGGCGCAGCGTGTGCCGGGTCTCCTCGTACAGCCACGCGGGGGCGATCCACACCCCGGGCGCCGCCGACCCGAAGCCGAGCCGCCCCAGCCGCGAACGCAGCAGATGGCGCTTGTGGCGCTCGGCCTCGGGCACCGAGAAGACGGCGAGCACCCAGCCGTCGGACAGCTGCGGGGCGTGCCGGGCGTAGATCCGCCGGTCGCCGTCGTCGAGCAGCTGGCGCGCGGCGGGCGACAGGGCGTAGCCGGCCGCGCCGTCCGGGGTGCGTTCAGGCACGAGCAGGCCGCGGCGCTTGAGCCGGGAGACCGAGGAGCGCACGGACGGCGCGTCCACGCCGAGAACCGCCAGCAGACGAATGAGCTCGGCCACGGGGAAGGGACCCTGCCGCTCGCGTCCGTAGGCGCCGTAGAGGGTGACGATCAGGGAACGGGGAGTGTGTTGCTCGGCCACGTGATCACTTTAGGGCCGCAGGCGGAAGCGCTGCAGCTTGCCGGTGGGGGTGCGCGGAAGAGCGTCGAGGAAGACGATGTCGCGCGGGCATTTGTACGGTGTCAGGCGCCCTTTCACCGAGTCGGTGAGCGCGGCGACGGTGTCCTCGCCGGCCGGGACCCCCGCGCGCAGCACGACGTACGCCACCACGATCTGTCCTCGTAGGTCATCGGGGTGGCCGACCACCGCGGCCTCCGCCACATCCGGATGGTGCAGCAGCGCGTCCTCCACCTCGGGTCCCGCGATGTTGTAGCCGGCCGAAATGATCATGTCGTCGGCGCGGGCGACGTAACGGAAGTAGCCGTCGGGTTCACGGACGTATGTGTCGCCGGTGACGTTCCAGCCGTCGTGCACATAGTCCAGCTGCCTGGGGTCCGTCAGATAGCGGCAGCCCACCGGGCCGCGCACGGCCAGCAGGCCCGGCTCCCCGTCCGCGACGGGCCGCCCGGAACGGTCCACCACGCGCGCCTGCCAGCCAGGAACCGGAATCCCGGTGGTGCCGGGTCGGATCGCCTCGTCCGCCGCCGAGATGAAGATGTGCAGCAGCTCGGTCGCGCCGATGCCGTTGATGATGCGCAGCCCGGTCCGCTCCCGCCAGGCCTGCCAGGTGGCGGCGGGCAGATTCTCACCGGCCGACACGCACCGCCGCAACGAGGTGGTGTCGTGCCCGTCGAGGCCGTTCAGCATCACGCGGTACGCGGTGGGCGCGGTGAACAGTACCGACACCCGGTGTGTGGCGATCGCGGGCAACAGCTGTGTCGGGCCCGCCTGTTCGAGCAACAGCGCGGACGCGCCCGCCCGCATCGGGAAGATCACCAGACCGCCGAGCCCGAAGGTGAAGCCCAGCGGCGGACTGCCCGCGAAGACGTCGTCGGGCTGTGGCCGCAGCACCTGCGCGGAGAAAGTGTCCGCGACGGCCAGCACGTCCCGGTGGAAGTGCATGCACCCCTTGGGGCGGCCGGTCGTGCCCGAGGTGAAGGCGATCAGCGCGACATCGTCGGCCGCGGTCGCCACCGCCTCGTACGGCTCACCGTTCCCGGCGGCGGCCAGCCGCAGCAGATCGTCGGGGGAGTCGCTGCCATAGCCGGTGATGCGCAGCCCCGGCACCTCGGCCTTCGCCAGATCGTCGAGCGACCGGATGTCGCACAGGGCGTGGCTGACGGCGGCGATCTCGCACACCGTCGCCAGTTCCTTGGCCCGCTGCTGGGCGAGGACGGTGACCGCCACCGCGCCGGCCTTCATCACCGCCAGCCAGCAGGCCGCGAGCCAGGGCGTGGTGGGGCCGCGCAGCAGGACACGGTTTCCGGGGACGACTCCCAGGCGGGAGGTGAGAACGTGGGCGATCCGGTCGGCCTGGTCGCGCAACTCCGCGTATGTCCAGACCTCACCGCCCCCGGTACGGAAGACGGGCCGCTGGGCGCCGAAGCGGTCGATCGTACGGTCCAGCAGCTCGGCCCCGCAGTTGAGCCGCTGCGGATAGCGCAGCGAGGGCAGCTCGAAGAGGAGTTCCGGCCACTGTCCGCCGGGCGGGAGATGGTCGCGCGCAAAGGTGTCGCGGTGGGCCGAGGGTGACAGCTCCATGGTTCGCCCCTTCTCGTGGTGGGGTCGCCAATCGAGCGTATCGTGAAGGTGACGACAGTCAACGGTCCGCGATAGATGCGTCAGAAGTGGGGGCACGAATGCCCGTATTCTCGCTCGATCCGGCACAGGCCGCCTGGTGTGCGCAATTGCGCACGCTGGCCGCCGAGAAGCTGCGACCGCTCGCGGAGAAGGCCGAGCCGGGCCGCGTCAACCGGCCCTTGGTGGCCGCTCTCGGTGAACTGGGCCTGCTTGAGCGGCTGTTCGGAACCACGGGCTCCCCAGCCCCAGCCCGAGCCGCAGCCGGAGCAGGAGCAGGACCCGGAGCGGGAGCAAGGGCGTTCGAGCTGTGCCTGCTGCGCGAGTCCCTCGCCTACGGATGCACGGAGGCCGAGACCGCCCTCGCCCTCCAGGGGCTGGGCAGCTACCCCATCGTCCAGGCGGGCACAGCCGCGCAGCGGGAGCGCTGGCTCCCTGAGGTGACCGCGGGCCGCGCCGTCGCCGCCTTCGCGCTCAGCGAGCCCGACGCCGGCTCGGACGCGGCAGCTCTCGCCCTCAAAGCCGTTCCGGATCAAGGGGGTTGGCGACTGAGCGGCGAGAAGCGCTGGATCTCCAACGCCCCCGAGGCCGACTTCTACACCGTCTTCGCCCGTACGACCGAGGGCGCGGGCGCCCGGGGCGTGACCGCCTTCCTCGTCCCCGCCGACCGGCCGGGCCTTGCCGGGACCGCGCTGGAGATGCTCTCGCCGCACCCCGTCGGTGCGCTGACCTTCACCGATGTCCCGGTGACCAGGGACGATGTGCTCGGCGACGAGGACCGGGGCTTCCGTGTCGCGATGAACACCCTGAACCTCTTCCGCCCCAGCGTCGGCGCCTTCGCCGTCGGCATGGCCCAGGCGGCGCTGGACGCGGCCCTCGACCACACCGCCCGCCGCACCGCCTTCGGCGGCCCCCTCAAGGACCTCCAGTCGGTCGCCCACCAGGTCGCGGAGATGGCCACCCGCACCGAGGCCGCGCGGCTTCTCGTCTACGCGGCGGCCGCGGCGTACGACGAAGGCACCGACGACGTGCCGAAACGGTCCGCGATGGCCAAACTGCTCGCCACGGAGACCGCGCAGTTCGTGGTGGACGCCGCCGTCCAGCTGCACGGGGCACGCGCGCTCCAGCGCGGCCATCTGCTGGAGCATCTGTACCGTGAGGTCCGTGCGCCCCGGATCTACGAGGGGGCCAGCGAGGTCCAGCGCACGATCATCGCCAAGGAGCTGTACGCGAAGAACCCGGACGCGAAGAACCTGGACGCGAAGGACCCGCTCGCGAAAGGGCTGCCCGCCCACGAGCTGCACGCCGACGGCCCGTACGCAGAGGGCACGAAGGAGCCGTACGCATGAGCCTGCACCGCCACAATCCGGCCGAGCTCTCGCCGCCCACCGGCTTCTCCCACGCTGTCACCGCCACCGGCACGCGGATCGTGTTCCTGGCCGGGCAGACCGCCCTCGACGCCGCGGGCAAGATCGTCGGCGAGACCCTGCCCGAGCAGTTCGAGACCGCGCTGGCCAATCTCCTCACCGCCCTCGCGGCCGCCGGTGGCGCCCCGCAGGACCTGGCCCGTGTCACCGTCTACGCCACCGATGTGGCCGACTACCGCGAGCACGCCCCCGAACTGGGCAGGATCTGGCGGCGGTTGGCGGGCGGCGACTACCCCGCGATGGCGGTGATCGGGGTGGTCCGTCTCTGGGACGACGTGGCGCTGGTGGAGCTGGACGGGTTCGCGGTGCTCCCCTGACGGACACGACGCAGTCACGCCAACGCCGATAGGAGGGGGAGAGGTCGTGCCGGAGATCGAGCTCGGCGCAGGGACGATCGCTTACGAGGACAGCGGTGGCCCGGGCCCGGTCGTTGTCCTGCTGCACGGGCTGGTCCACGATGCGACGGTCTGGCGCAAGGTGGTCGCCGACCTGGGGCGGGACCACCGCTGCATCGCCCCCACCCTGCCCTACGGCTCCCACCGCACCCCCATGCGCCCGGACACGCCCCTCACCCCGGACTCCGTCAACGAGCTGATCGCGGAGTTCCTGGACCGCCTGGACCTGCGCGATGTGACCCTTGTCGAGAACGACTGCGGGCGCGCCCAGACCGTAGCGGGACGCCATCCAGAGCGACTCGCCCGGCTCGTGCTCATCTCCTGCGAGGCCTTCGACAACTACCCGCCGGGCGCACCCGGCAAGATGATCTCCCTCGTATGCAAGGTACCCGGAGGTATCGCGCTGATGGCCCGGATCCTGGCGCTGAAGCCGCTGCGCCGCCTGCCCATCGGGCTCGGCGCGCTCACCAAGCGTCCCGTACCGCCCGAGATCGCAGACGGCTGGCTGCGGCCCCTGCTCACCGACAAAGCCATCAGGGCCGACTTCAAGCGCTACAACGCGGGCGTACGCAAGACCGAACTACTGGAGGCGGTCGAAGGGCTGCGGAAATTCGACCGGCCCGCGCTGGTCGTCTGGGCGGCCCAGGACCGGATGATGCCGCGCGCACACGGCAGGCGGCTGGCCGAACTGCTTCCGCAGGGGCGGCTGTTGGTGATCGAGGACAGCTGCACGCTCATCGCGGAGGACCAGCCGGAAGCCCTGTCCACGGCCCTGCGCACCTTCGTCGCGGAGCCGTCCCGCGGCGGGTCTTGATCGACTGGTGGTGGCCCCGAGCCGGGTTTACCGTCGGTTAGTGGACGGAACCGTCTACTGACTCTCGTAAGACTGACGCTCGTCGCCGACCCTCGTAAGAGGGGCGCGATCCGCTATGACGCCCCCGCAGCCGACACCCATCTCCAAGAGCGCCGCCTTGAAGACGAAGGGCGGCGGCGATGGGATCGCGCTTCTGGTCATCGCGTCCTGCCAGTTGATGGTGGTTCTCGACATCACCATCGTGAACATCGCTCTCCCGCACATCCAAAGCGCGCTGAACTTCTCCACCACGAGCCTGTCCTGGGTGGTCAGCGCCTATACGCTCACGTTCGGCGGTCTGCTGCTCCTCGGCGGACGCGCCGGCGACATCCTCGGCCGCCGCAGGGTCTTCATCTTCGGAGTTCTGCTGTTCGCGCTCGCCTCCCTGCTGGGTGGCCTGTCCCAGAACTCCGGCCAGCTCCTGGCCGCGCGCGCCCTGCAGGGCGTCGGCGGCGCCATCGCGTCACCGACCGCGCTGGCGCTGATCACCACCACGTTCACCGAAGGCCCGGCCCGCAACCGGGCGTTCGGCGTTTTCGCCGCGGTCTCCGCGGGAGGCGGTGCGATAGGTCTGCTGACGGGCGGCATCCTCGTCGAATGGCTCGACTGGCGCTGGGTCTTCTTCGTCAATGTGCCTATCGCCCTGCTGATCGTTCTGGCGACCCCCCGCCACATCAAGGAGTCCGAGCGCCATCCCGGCCACTTCGACCTGGCCGGCGCGCTGACCTCCACGCTCGGCATGGTCGCGCTGGTCTACGGCTTCATCCGGGCCGCGCAGGAAGGCTGGCGCGACACATTCACGCTCGCGTCGTTCGGCGCCGCTCTGCTGCTCCTGTCCGCCTTCATCGTGGTCGAACGCCGCTCGAAACAGCCGATCACCCCGCTGCACCTGTTCGCCGACCGTAACCGCGCGGGCACGTACGGAATCATGCTCAGCCTCGCCGCCGCGATCTTCGGCATGTTCTTCTTCCTCACGCTCTTCGTACAGAACGTGCTGGACTTCAGCCCGCTGCGAGCCGGACTGGCCTTCCTCCCGGTGAGCGCGGTCATCGCAGTGGGCGCGGGTATCGCCTCCCAACTCCTGCCCAAATACGGCCCGAAGCCCTTCATGGTGACCGGCGCGATCCTCGCCGCGGCGGGCCTGTCCTGGCTGACTCTGACCGACATCCACTCCACGTATCCGGGAAGCATCCTGGGCCCGATGCTGCTGTTCGGCCTCGGCATGGGCATGAACTTCGTCTCGCTGACGCTGATGGCCGTCTCCGGAGTGGCCAGGCACGAGTCGGGTGCGGCATCCGGCATGCTCAACGCCACCCAGCAGGTCGGCGGCTCCCTCGGCCTGTCCATCCTGGTCACAGTGTTCGGCACGGCCAGCCGCAACGAGGCCGAGCGGCAGGTCCCGCTCTTCCTGGCCCAGGCCGGACCGCGGGAGCGGCAGTTCTTCCAACGCACCGGTCAACTCCCGCCGCCCTGGGGCGACGAAGTGCTCACCTCCGGAGTCTCCGCCGCCTTCATCATGGCCGCCATCTTCACGGTGATCGCCGCGCTGATCGCCCTTCTGGTCATCCAGGTCCGTCCCGCGGACCTGGAACGCCTGCAGGGAGGCATCAGCCCGCGGCCCTGAGGCTCGCCCCCCGGCCCCTGCCTCCCCACAATCCGGCCTGCGACCTGGCTGAAGTGTGCCAAGGGGGGTAGACGTGAGGCGCATGGGACAGGGGAGAAGGGCCAGGACCCGGAAGAGGCGATCATGTGAGTGCCGACTCCCTCGGCGGGTATCAGAGCGCCTACTCGCAGGCGCCTGATTCCGTAGGCCTGGCTGTCCTCGACACCGATACGAGGTACGTCTTCGCGGACCCCGCCTACTGCCGGATCGCGGGGGAGGAGTGTGAAGGGCTGGCGGGCAGCCCCGTCAGCTGGGGAGCCCGGCCGAGAGTCGGCTCCACGCTGCTCCTGACCAGGGTTCTCGCCGACGGAGCGTCCCGCACGCACGTGACCCCATCAAGCCGCTGCACATGGCACCGTCTGACGATCCACGGAGAGGTCGTCGGTGTCGTGGGCGTCATCGTCGAGACCGCGCCCACCTCGGCCGGCGAGCTACAGGCAGCTCCGTCCTACCTCTCGCTGGCGGAGACCGGCGAAGGCATCGGGACGACTCTCGACACCGAGACCACGTGCCTGGAAGTGGTCAGCTACCTCAGTCCCGGTGTTGCCGACGCGGCGGCGGTCGACCTGCTTCCCTCTTCTCCGCTCACCACCGGTGACGTGGGCAGGGAGGACCTGCACGGGGTGTACCGCGCCGCCGTGTCAGGCCGGGAGGAGCTGCTCGGCCACTCCTCCGGGGACGCCGTCCCGCTCTCGGTCCGTGCGATGCGGACCGGCCGCCCAGTCCTGGACGAGCGAAGACTGGCCATGCCGCTGATCGCCGACAACCGGGCCATCGGCGCCGTGCTGGTCGCCCGCACCCACGGCAGGTTCACGCAGGAAGACGTACGCAGCGTCCAGGCGGTGTCCGCGCGGGCAGCCATCGCGATCGAACACGCCCGTCAGTTCGAGCAGGCCCAGCGGACCGCGTTCAAGCTGCAGCGAGCCCTGCTGACCGATCCCGGCCTCCCGCACCCCAATATCGAACTCGCCACCCGGTACCTGCCCTCCGGATCCGGCAGCCTGGTGGGCGGGGACTGGTTCGAGACCGTACGTCTGCACTTCGGCCGGACGCTGCTCGTGATGGGCGATGTGATGGGGCACGGCGTGGAAGCCGCAGTCGACATGAACAGCTACCGCTCCACGCTGCGCGAGGTCGCGGCCAACGACCTGCCGCCGCACCGGGTGCTGCGCCAGCTCGACAATGCCATCTCCGAGGCCGCCACCCGGCGGCCCGCCACCTGCCTGCTCGTACGCGTGGACCCGGCGCGCGGCATGGGCTCCTTCGCAAGCGCGGGCCATCTGCCGCCTGCCCTATTCCGCCGGGACGGCGTCGCGGAGCTGATAGACGTGCCTGTCGGACCACCCCTCGGCACCGGCCTCGGCGGATACGAAATCGTCTCGCGCGGCCTCCAACAGGGTGACACCCTCCTGCTGTTCACCGACGGCCTGGTCGAACGGCGCCGAGAGGACATCGACGCCTCGCTCGCCCGCCTCGCACAGGTACACGCCGGCCCCGGCAGCACAGTCGACGAACTGCTCGACATCGTGCTCGACGAACTCGACGCAGAGCACGCGGAGGACGACGTGGCGGTGATGGCCGCCCGCATCCGGCGCAGGCCGGTGGTGGAGCACCACTGACGGCACCGCCGACGTTTGACGCTCATGACGCGCCCGCGGCCACCACTTTGAGTTCGTCGAGCGACTCCCGCAAGAAGTCCGCCAGTGCGCGTTCCCCGCTGTCGCCGACCCAGCGCTCGAACCCGACCTTGAAGACGGCGATGCCCGCCTCCGCGGTGACGCTCGCGGCCGGATCCTTGACGCCGCGCCGGCGCAGCGTGGCGGCGAGCGCCGCGGACAGCGACGCGAGCTTGATCAGCTCGCGCTCCTGCAGTTCCGCGTTCGCCATGATGACGGCCTGGCGCTGCCGGGCGAATTCGTGGCGCTCCAGGAAGAGGGCGGCGACGGTCTCCAGCGTCGAGGCCATCGCGTCGATCGCCGCGGCCGTGTCCGGGGTGCCGGCGAGGGTGTCCACGAAGATCTTTCCTGCGGAAACGTCGGACGGTACGGAGCACCCCGTGCAGGCCCTCCTGAAAGATCACAAGAGATCAACATCGACAGTTACAGCCCGCGGCCATTGCGCGCCAGATCATGAAATTGCGCATTCACTGCGCATCCTCAGCCGACATTTCGCGTCGAATCGAGGACCCTGCAGTGCGCGGGTTGGGGATGCTGCGGTCGTTTTGAAGCTCCCAGAGTTCACGGAAGAGCCCGGGTGCTTCGACGAGTTCGCTGAAGGTGCCCTGCTGGATGATGCGGCCGTGGTCGAGGACGACAATGCGGTCGGCGATGGCGACATTCGCGAGGCGGTGGGTCACCAGAACGACGGCGTGGTCCTGGGCGATGTCACGTAGGCCGGTGAAGATGCGGTGTTCGGCCCGGGCATCGAGAGCGCTGGTGGGTTCGTCCATGACCAGAAGGCCGGCGGGGCGGTGGAAGGCGCGGGCGATGGCGATGCGCTGCCACTGGCCGCCGGAGAGTTCGACTCCTCCGAACCATTCCCGGGCAAGAAGGGTGTCGAGGCCGCTGCGGAGATCGTCCACGACTTCGTGGGCGCCGGAGCGTTCAGCGGCGCGGTGGACTGCCTCCTCGCCTCCGTGCGGCTGGCCGAGGGTGATGTTGTCGCGGGCGGACAGGGGCCAGTGGGCGAACTCCTGGGGGACGACGGCGGTTTGCTTCCACATGCCGTGGGGGTCCAGGTCGCCGGTGGCTGTGCCGTCCCAGGTGACGGATCCGTCGGTGGGGAGGTACAGCCCGGTGAGGAGCTTGGACAAGGTCGTCTTGCCCGAGCCGTTCTCGCCGACCAGGGCGAGGACTTCGCCCCGGCGCACTTCGAGCGTGATCTTCTCCAGGGCGGGCCGGTCCGCGCCGGGGTAGCGATAGGTGAGTGCTTCGGCCTTGACGCTTCGCGGAGCGGGCGGGGTGGTGGTGCCACGGATCAGACGGTGGCCGCCGGCTTCCTCGATGAATTCCGCCCAGTCGTCGAGGTAGAGGCCGGTGCGGTAGAGGCGGGTGCCGTATCCGACCACACCCCGGATGGAGGAGCCGACCGTGCGCAGGGCGAAGACGGCGGTTCCGGCGGACGCCACCGACATTCGGCCCGAGCCCAGGAGGAGGGCCAGGGCGATCCATACGAGCCCGGAGGCCAGCCCCCCGGCCACCGCGCCGATGATCGCGTAACGGGCACCCTGGTGGACGGCCTTGTCGGTCGCGTCGTCGACCCGGTTGCCGATGCTCCGGTAGCGGCCCAGGAGGAAGGCAGCCATGGTGCCGGTGCGGAGTTGGTCGGCGGTCCCTTTGTCGATCACGAACCAGCGCAGGAAGCTCAGAGTGCGCCGGTCCGCGCCCATGGCGCGGGAGGTCTGGTAGTGGACGCGGGCGGCCCGCACGCTCGCGATGCCTTGTGGCAGTGCGGCCAGCAACAGGAGCGGCAGCAGCGCGGGGTGAAGAATGGACAGGACGCCGGCGGCGGCGATGAGCGAGGCGAGGCAGGCCATGAGGTCCTGGGACTCGGTAAGCAGATCCTGGGCGACCTCCGCGCCCCGGTCGGCCGCCTCGCGTTTGTCGTTGAAGCCAGGGCTGTCGTAGGCGGCGAGTTCGGCGCTGATCGCGGCGTCCAGCATCTGCATCTCCGCCTCACGGGAGATCCGGGGTGACAGACGGCTGGAGATGTTGTTGACAGCGATGCCCAGCAGGGCGCGGAATCCCGCCGCTCCGGCGAGAACGGCGATCGAGGGGGCCGCGTCCCAGAGCCGGTCCGTGATGTTCCCGCCGGCGATCAGAGCCGTGATGGTGCTGGTGGTGGCCAACAGGCCGAAGGCTTCGAGGAACCCGGAAAGGGCTTGGCACACGAGGAGGGCCACGACGGCGCGTTGGTCCACGCGCCAGGCCAGAGACAGGGCCTTGCGCACGAGTTGGGGCAGCCGCCGGGTCATCGCCCGCGTGGTGACGGGGGAGTTTTCCAAGGCGGTCAAGCCGGCGGAGCGGAACCGAAGTTCCTCGCTGGGCTTCTCGGTCGTGTCGGCGGTCAACGTGTTCCCTTCTGCGGCGCTTCCAGTAGGGGCGGTGAACGGTTCACGATTCCGTACGCTTCCTGCATAGTGCCTGGTGAGGAGCGGATTCCACTCGAACGTGGGGCGCACGGTTCTCCAGAAAGAAGTGAGCCCCGGGCCGAAGCCCGGGGCTCACTCCTCACGTTGTGCCGGTTTGCCCAGCCACTCAGATGTAGCGGAACTGATGATTCGGGTTTCTGGCCGCGTCGCGACAGAGAAAAGGAGACCGCGCAGACTCGCACTCGCAGACCAGCCACCCATCAGCCGCGTGAACAACGCTGCGGGTCAATACAGCTAGCGGTACCCAGCCACCCTGGGCCTCCCGATCCTGCGAGTGACCGGGGTCAACCCATCAGCAGCGTAAGGAGATGCCGTTCGCTCGAGTATCCGGTCGGTGAGCTGTCCGAGCGTGTTCAACTGCCCCTCGCACTGCTGGACGGATCGGTATGACGGCGGGCGTCAAACGCTCCGGGACATGACGCGGCGCGCCATGTCTCCCATTGCTGCCGTCACGGGCGCTTCACGCGCTCCGTCCCCGCTACAGCCAGCCCCGGCGGGCCGCCTGCCAGGCGAGCTGCATACGGGTCGCGGCGCCGGCGAGGGTCATCATGTGCTGGATGTGGCGCTGGACGGTGCGGCGGCTCAGCCCCATCTGACTGGCGATGGCCTTGTCGGCGACGCCCGCGACCAGGAGTGAGAGCAGCCTGCGGTCGGTCTCGCCAAGGGGGTCCGTGTCGTCGGCGTCGCCGGCGGCGTCGACCGTGCCGGAGTCGCTGACGTGCAGCGGCACGGCGTCCTCCCAATAGCGTTCGAAGAGGGCGGTCAGTGCCTCCAGGAGGTTGCTGTCGCGCAGCAGTGCCGCCGTGGGTTCGCTGGGGCTGCCGTACGGGCCGCCGGGCACCAGCGGGCAGATGGCCATGGCCCGGTCGGCGACGGCGAGCCGCAGGGGGAGGTGGGGGACGGAGCGGGCGACCTCGCCGGCGCGGACGCCTCTAACAACGTTGTCAACGGCGCCGTCGTCGTCGAAGAAGGCCCGCTCGTACAGGACGCGGTAGCGGACACCGCGGGCCAGGGCTTCGTACTCGGCGCCATTACTTCCCGAAGGCATGGCGACGTACTGGGCCTTGCAGAACCACAGCATCTCGTGGCGGGCGTTGTCCTGCAGTTGGCGCAGGTGCTGGCGCAGCGCCCCGGCGCCGGTGATGACCTCGATGAGCTGGCCGGCATCCTGGCGGCGCCGGGTGCTGCGGTAGCTCTCCAGCAGGTCGGTGACGGCGGCGCGGGCCTGGTCGAGGGCGTCGGCGTTGCGTTGCAGGCGCGGCAGCAGGGCCACATCGGGAGAGGCCGCGGTGAACTGGCGGGGCTGCCGGTCGGTGGGACTGGCGAGTCCCTGGGTGGCGAGCGTCGCGAGGATGCCTTCGGCCTCCCCGGGTGCGAGTCCGGTCTGCGAGGCGATCTCGTCGGCCGTGGCCGAGGCGGTCGTGATCAGAAGCCGGTAGACGGTCTCCTCGACCGCCGTCAGGCCAGCCGCCTCGAGCATGCCGCGTCCTTCCTGGCCCGGCCGAGTTCGCGCAGGCGTACGGACAAACATATCGTTGAAGGTTGGACTGTACCTGGGTGTCCTTCGCATGACACGGCGGGTGCCGGGGTCCACACCCCCCGGCACCCGCCGCGACTTCAAGAGGGACAGCCCACCGTCACGGTCACGGTCACCGTGCGCCGCGGTGCAGGTAGGCGCGGTCCACTGTCTGCCGAACGGTGTTGCCGGCCGCGTCCTTGGCGGTCACGCGCAGCGTCACGTACGCGTCGCCGTGCACCCGGGCCGGCCGCTCCACGGAGGCGGTGAAGCCGTTGCCCTTGGGGGCCGTGGTGGCAGTGGTCCAGGTCCGCCCGTCGTCGTAGGACGTCTCGACCTTCAGCGACAGGCCGCGCGGCGCCGCCATGCCGTCCTGCATCCGGACGTTCAGGCCGAGGGCGTATCGCCGTGCCGAGCCCACAGCGTTCAGTGCGTCGGCCGGCACGCTGTAGTCGACCTGAAGCAGGGGCAGCAGCGCCGAGTGGGCGGCCGTGTCCGAGCGGAACGTCCACGACGTACGCGTGCCGGTGCCGAAGCGCCAGTCGTCCGACACGCGGGCGGTCGCCAGGTCCAGCCGGTACTCGGCGTTGCCCGAAGGCACTTCGATGTCGCCCCACGCGCCGTTGTCGGACTCGGCGATCCGCTGCCCGTTCCGGTACAGCACCGCCGAGGCCGTGTCGGCCGCGGAGGCCGCCGGAGCGCCGAGACGGACGCCGCCGCCACCCGGGTTGAAGGGGATCTCGCGGAACGCCCAGTGGCCCGTGTCGGAGTCGCTGAACTCCGGAACGAATACGGACAGGGTGTCGCCGTTGCGCACCGACGGCCAGGGCGCACCGCGCGGGATCGACGGGCGGACCGGAGCTCCGAACCACCGCTCCGTCGCCTGCTGGCCGGGCAGGTACGTGTGCGGCACGTCCCTCATACCGACGTTCAGCGGCGTGTCAGGGTTGCCGACGACATTGTGGTGCACGGTGTGGCTCCACAGCGTGTCCCCGCCGGTGACGTACTCGACGCGTTCCCCGCCCACCGGAACGTAGCGGCTGTAGTCGTTCCACGCGGTGTCCTGGTACGGCCGCCACCCGAAACGCTGCTCGCTCGTCCAAGACGAGGCACCGGTGCGGGTGTACGTGCTGCGGACCACGGCGCTGTCCTGCTCGGAGACCGTGTGGACCAGGTTCTTGGGGACGGAGCCCTTGGAGGTCTGCATCACGTCGTAGTGGTAGGGGCTGCGCACCGTGCCGGAGAACTCCAGGGGCGTGGTGCCCTTCTTGACTTGCTCCAGCAGGGCGGAGCCTTCCTTCGAGGAGATCCGGACGGTGGGCAGGGCCGTCCGGTCACCGTCCGGGTGCCACCGCGTCCAGGCAACATCCCACTCCGGGCACACCATGAGCAGCGCCTTGGCTCCCGCGGCCTTCGCCGCCTGCGCGAGCGCACGGGTGTCACCCGTACCGGAGTCGGCCATTCGTACGACGGCCGCCTTGCCGCGCGCGCCGCGGAAGTCGGGAGCGTCCGAGGTGCCGGCGTCGACGGCGGTCAGCCGCGCGCCCCGGTCCTCGAAGGCCGCGGAAGTGTCCGCGTAGTACGCGTTGAGTCCGAGTGAGCTGCCGGAGACCTTCGCCTGCAGGTCCGGGGCCGCCATCTGCCAGCGCGAGTTGAACTCGAAGGTGCCATCGGTGACCGGAGCAACGCGGCTGACGTAGAGCCGCTTGACCTCGTCGAACATCATGTGGCCCTGGAGCAGGCCGTATCCGTCGATCTGGCGGTAAATAAGAGTGCTGAGGATGCCGCGCTGCTCGGCCGGGCGCGGAGTGCGGATCTTCACCTCCGTGACGTCGGCGGCGTTCAGCGTCACCGTCGTGTCCTTGGTGACCTTCACCTCGGGGTGGACGATTTCGCCCGCTTCGATGCCGTCGTCGACCTTGTCGAAGAAACCGAAGTTGAGGTAGTAGGTGCCCTCTTCCAGCACGGCGACGCCCGCGTCGCGGTCGGTGTAGGACATGAACCCTTCGGGGCCCCAGATGTTCGGCAGCGCGCCGGGCACGACCTTGCCGTCGCGGTCGCGGTAGACGACGGTCAGCCGGTGCTGCTTACCTTTCACCGCGAGGGAGACGGTGGTGTGGGTGAGCACGGTCCCGTCGGCGGACTTTGCGGTGACGTATCCGTAGTACTTGCCGCGGGCGGCGTTCGCAGCGTCGAGGCGCACCGGCACCTCGGCCGTGGCGCCGGGAGCCAGCTGCACGGTGTTGGAGCCGAGGCGGACCACTCCGTCTGCGAGCGCGCGCCCGGAGTCTGTGGCCAGGCTGACGGCCAGGGCGAGCGTGAGCGGGTGGTCACCGCTGTTGGTGTAGCGGACGGTGGCCGACTGCTGCTGCCCGTCCGTACCGCCGGCCTGGATCGGGGTGAAGGCGACGGAACCGGTGGCCGTGACCGGGCCCATGGCCGTGGCCAGGTCGATACGGCCGCCGCCCTGCTCGGTCACCTTGGTGCCAGGCACCGTGTGCGAGGTGCTGATCAGGGCGTCCTTGAGCTGCTGGGCGCCCCAGTCAGGGTGTTGCTGGGCCAGCAGCGCGGCGGCGCCGGCGACATGCGGGGTCGCCATCGACGTGCCGGACGCGGCGGTGTAGTTGGCGTCGACCGGGCTGCCCATGGTGGTGCCGGACCCGCGGGCGGCGACGATGCCGACCCCGGGGGCGGTCACGTCGGGCTTGGCCGCCGCGTCGCCGAGGCGCGGGCCGCGGCTGGAGAAGGGGGCGAGGGAGTCGTCGCGGTCGACGGCCCCGACGGTCAGCGCGGCATCGGCCGCGCCCGGCGAGCCGATGGTGGACAGGCCGTTCTGGCCCGCGTTGCCCGCGGCGACGACGAAGAGCGTGTCGGTGGACGCGGTCAGCGTGTTGACGGCCTGGCTCATGGAGTCGGTGCCGTCGGTGGGGGCGTCCGAGCCGAGGCTCATGTTGACGACCTCGGCGTCCTGGGAGGCCGCCCACTCCATGCCGTCGATGACGGACGACTCGGTCCCGAAGCCGTCGTCGCCCAGCACCTTGCCGATCAGCAGGTCGGCGTGGGGCGCGACACCGCGCCGGGTCCCGGCCGACGCGGCGCCCGTGCCGCTGACGGTCGAGGCGACGTGCGTGCCGTGGCCGAAGGCGTCGTTCGTGCCCGCGCTGCCGGAGAAGTCCTTGGCCTCCGCGATGCGTCCGGCCAGGTCGGGGTGGTTCGCGTCGACACCGGTGTCGAGGACCGCCACCTTGACGCCCTGGCCTTCGTAACCGGCCTTCCAGGCGGCGGGCGTGTTGATCTGCGCGGTGCTGCGGTCCAGCACGGCCTTCACCTTGCCGTCCAGCGAGATGCGCGGAGTGATCGCGGCACGGGCGGCGTCAGACGTTCCCCCGGGGTTCAGCGTCTTCCAGAACCGGCCCAGATCGCCGCCCGCGATCCGCAGCGACCGCGCGTCGATGCTCGTCAGGCTACGGGCCGGCGTCGCGGCCGTGTTGAACGTCATCAATCGGTCGGCAGCGGCCGCGGCGGCCTTGGCCGCCCGCGCGGTACCCCTGGTCCCGTCCGGTGACGACTCGGAGGAGATGATCAGCGGAAGCACGGAGGTGTGGGCCTCGTCGTAGCCCTGGGAGATCAGGGCCGTCACGTTGAAGAGCCGACGGTCCAGTGTGCCGGCGGTCACCAGCGCCTCGGTGTCCGACGGCAGCACGGTCAGCGCCTTGTCGTCACCCTCCAGCGTCCGGAAGGAGAAGCGCTCGCGCCCGGGTCCGGGCTGCACCGACGCGGTGCGCCGCCCGCCGGGCAACGTTGTCACGGTCACCCGGTCGCCGGTCAGCAGTCGCACGGTGGCGGAGACCGCCTTCTCGCGGTCGGCGAATTGCGCCGTTCCGTCCGATGTCGTCCCGGCGGAGACGGGCGATGCGCCCCCGACTGTCACCACCAGTACGGTCGATATAGCCGCCGATAGACGGATCCATGCCATCTGTTGAACACCTTTCATGCAGCTTGCGGTCATGCGGTGTACGACACAATCCGCCGACGTCACAGGGCATGTCACTGGGTATCAGGTGTCACAGATGCGACATGTCCCAACGGCGACGCGGACACAGCGTGGCGCCGTCAGAACACACCCAGGCGGTCGGCGCCCGTGGGCGCTGGAACGGTGACCTCTCGGCGCTTGGCCCCGCGCGTCGCCTGCCCGGCCAAGTTCTCGCCAGAGAGCAGGAGTTGGCAAGGGAATGCGGCCGTCCCGGCGCCGCGAAAACGCGGAGGCCGGTGGCCTCACGGGCCGGGCTCAGGACGGAGCAGGCGCGCGGCGGGCGGAGCCGCGACTCCGACATGCACGCGCGGCCCGGGGAACGGCGGTGGCCCCGGGAGGACGGTGCTGTCGATCTCCATCTCCGCGGCCGTCCTCTCCCTCTCGGCGGCGCGGAGTTCCGAGGTCACCGGTCGACGCGCAGGGCAGGCGCAGCCGCGGGCCGGCGACAAAGGGATACCGACGACGCGCTCGCGGCTTCGGGCCGTGATCGTTGCCTGCGTACGCCGGTGGCGCGCGGTGTCGTGGTCCGGGGCGGTGCCTCCGCGCGCCCGGTCGGCCGACCACTGGGACCGAAGCGCAGCGCCGGCTGGTGCTGGTGGTGCGTCCGAGTTCTTGCCGTGCTCGGAGCCCGTTCCGGCGGTGTCGCACCTGCGTCATGTCTCCGTAGCGCCAGCCCAACCCCATTGTGCGAGGCAGAAGGCGCCCCGATCATCCAGATCATCTCCCGTCCTCAGCTTCCCTCTTGGGGGTCTCCTTGCCTGTCGTTCCCATGCCCAGACCAGGGCAGATCGCGCTCGCCGCGGTCGCCGCCCTGGCGATGGCCGTCATACCAGCCTCCGCTTCCCCTGCGAATTCCCCTGCGAACCCGGCCGGGCCGGTGCCGCCTGCCGGCGCCGTACTTCAGTCACCCGGAGCCGGCGGCACACACACCGTCACCCTCATCACCGGTGACAAGGTCACGATCGGTACCGCCGCCGACGGCACGGCCGTCCGGTCCTTCGAAGGTGCGAACGGAGCCACCACAGGTTTCCACCGCGCCGTCATCGACGGCTCGACGTACGTCTATCCGGACGCCGTCCTGCCGTATGTCAGCGCCGGGAAGCTGGACAAGCAGCTGTTCAACGTGACCCGGCTGATCGCTGACGGTTACGACGACGCTCACGCCGACCGGTTGCCGCTCATCGTGAGCTACACCGACGCTGCCGCCAGGTCCCGGACCCAGCCGAACGTGGCCGGCTCGAAGGTCGTCCGCCGGCTGGGCAGCATTCAGGGCGCGGCTCTCGCGCAGAGCCGCAAGCAGGCTCCGGCGTTCTGGTCCGCGCTCACCGGCGGTTCCGGTGCGGCGGCCCGGTCGGCCAAGCCGTCCTTCGCGGGTGGCATCGCCAAGGTCTGGCTGGACGGCAAGGTGAGGGCCAACCTGGCCGACTCGACTGCCCAGATCGGTGCGCAGCAGGTCTGGGCGGAGGGGAACACCGGCAAGGGTGTGAAGGTCGCGGTGCTCGACACCGGTGTGGACCCCGAGCACCCTGATCTTGCCGGGCAGGTCGACGACAGCGCCAGCTTCATCCCGTACGAGCCGGAGATCACCGACCGTCACGGCCATGGCACCCACGTCGCCTCGACGGTCGCCGGGACCGGCAGCGCCTCCGAAGGGAAGGAGCGAGGCGTCGCCCCCGGCGCCCGGCTGGCCATCGGCAAGGTGCTCGACGCCAATGGTGGGGGCGAGTCGTCCTGGATCATCGCGGGCATGGAGTGGGCGGCCCGGGATCAAAAGGCCAAGATCATCAGCATGAGCCTGGGCGGCGGCGGCGACGGCACCGACCCGATGAGCGAGGCGGTCAACCGGCTCAGCCGCGAGACCGGCGCGCTGTTCGTCATCGCGGCGGGCAACGGCGGCCCGCGCACCATCAACAGCCCCGGTGCGGCGGACTCCGCACTGACCGTCGGCGCCGTCGACTCCGCGGACCGGCTGGCCGAGTTCTCCAGCCAGGGCCCGCGTGACGGCGACTTCGGGCTGAAGCCCGAAATCACCGCGCCCGGCGTCGACATCCTCGCGGCCCGCTCCCAGTACCGGCGGGGCGGCTCGGGCCACTACACCACGATGAGCGGCACGTCGATGGCGACACCGCACGTCGCCGGCGCTGCCGCGCTGATGGCCGCCACGCACCCCGACTGGACCGGCCCGCAGCTGAAGGAGGCACTGGTCAGCAGTGCCAAGGCCACTCCGTCGTACAGCCCCTACCAGGCGGGCAGTGGGCGGCTCGACGGCCTGGCGGCGGTGAACACCTCGGTCTTCGCGACCGCCAGCGCCTACTCCGGTTTCCACCCCTGGCCCCACAAGCCGGGACAGACCGATGCCCAGAAGGTGACGTACACCAATGCCGGCGACGCCCCGGTCAGCCTGGACCTGGCGATCGACGCGGCCGCCCCGGCAGGGCTGTTCACCCTTTCCGAGGACCGGGTCACCATTCCCGCGCACGGCACCACCGCCGTCACCCTGACCGCGGAACCGGACCGGCTGCCGGCCGAACAGTCGATCAGCGGCATGATCACAGGTACGGACAGCACCGGAGCGGTCCGGGCCCGGACCCTGATCGGCGCCGCCAAGGAGGGACGGCGGCAGAGCCTGACCGTCATCGCGAAGGACCGGTCGGGCAAGCCGCTCTCCGGCAAGGTCCTCCTCACCGCCGCCCGTCTCTTCACGGCGATCGAGCTCGACGAATCCGGCACCGGCACCGTGCGCCTGCCCGTCGGCAACTACAGCGGATGGCTCACCGGCGACGTGCGGGGGGCCAACGGGCCGCACTCGCTGGGCATGGCGCTGCTCAGCTTCACCGACGTGCAGTTGGACCAGGACCGCACCGTCACCCTGGACGGCCGGAAGGCCCGTCAGATCCTCGGCCACGTGCCGAGGCAGACCACCGCGGTCGCTCCGCGACTGGACATCCACCGGTCGTTCACCGACAGCCTGGTCGCGTCCTCCATGATGCCCAACGCGTCCTACGACAGCATCTGGGCGCTGCCGACCGGCAAGAAGGTCACCGACGGAGAGTTCGAGTTCGGCGCCCGCTTCCGCCTCGAACAGTCGGCGCTGACCGTGGGCACGCAGTCGGAGACCTACCACGACCCGTTGGTCAAGCGTGCGGCCAAGCCGCTGCCGGCCGGCACCCGGACCCTGACGGCTGTCTTCGCCGCCGAGGGTTCGGCAGAGAAGCTGGCCCGGCACGACGTGCGCGGCAAGGCCGTGGTGGTACGGCGCAGCGACACCGTCGCGATCCAGGAGCAGGCGAAGGCCGCCGCGGCGGCGGGCGCGCGCGTGCTCCTCGTCGTCAACGACGGCATCGGCCGACTGCAGCCCTGGGACGAGCATCCCTGGAGCCCCGAGAGCCCGGCCCCGCTGACGGTGGCAACGCTCAACGCCGACCAGGGCGGTGACCTGATCGACGCGCTCCAGCGCGGCGGAGTCGGACTGAAGGTCACCTCGCACCCCACCACCGACTACCTCTACGACGTGGTGCACCACTGGTCCGGCGCCGTCCCGGCGGACCCGACCTGGCGGGCGGAGCCCAGTGACCTGGGCCGGGTGGACGTCGCCTTCCGCAACCACCGGCCCGGCAAGTCGAACGAGTTCCGTTACGACGTCTGGCGAGGCTGGACCGCCGGAAACCAGCTCACCGCTCCCGCCCAGGGAGAGCGGACCGACTGGGTCACCTCCGACGCCGCATGGCTGGAAGACGCCTTCATCCCCACGGAGACCGGGCAGCACTCGGCCGGCGTCATGCGCTACCCGGCCGGGAAGACCGGCAAGGTCAACTGGTTCGGACCGATCCAGCGGCCCCGGATGGGTCCGATCGGCTATCAGCCGGTGCGCTACCTCGACACGGTGTACATTCCCGCCCCCGGCTGGGGTGACTCCGGCGCCGGCCATGTCGGAGAAGCCCATGGCAACTTCGACGTGAAGAACTGGATGTCGCTCTACCAGGGCGACCGGCAACTCAACTGGGGCAACTCCGAGTTCCTGCCGGTACCCGGGCTCGCCGCGGAGCGGCTGCCCTACCGGCTGCTGGTCGACAACGACCGGGGCGCCTGGGCCCATCCGTACTCGACGCACACGCTGACGGAGTGGAAGTTCACCTCGGCGGCCACCGGGAACGAGTCGGCCGAGTCCCTGCCGCTGGTCCAGCTCGACTACGGTGTGGACACCGACAAGGCCGGCCGGGCAGACCGGCGCGCCAAGCTGACGGTGACCGCATCGCATCTGCCCGGGACGAAGGCCGCCATCGGGAAGGTCTCCATCGAGATCTCGTACGACGACGGGGCGACCTGGCAGCGGTCCGAGCTGGACCGTCATGGTGACGGATGGCGGACGAGCCTCAAGTCCCCGAAGACCGCCGGCTTCGTCAGCCTGCGGGTCACCGCCCGGGACAGTGCCGACAACAGCGTCTCGCAAACGATCACCCGGGCCTTCGGCCTGCGCTGACGTCACCCGCGGTCGCGTTTGTGATCTCCTACCTCGCCTTCAGCATTCCAGCCGTAGTTGCGGGGATCGCCACCACAAACATGGGCTTGCACGAGACCTCGGTCGTCTACAGCACGGCTGTCATGACCCTCTCCACCCGTGCGCTCGTCGCGCAGCGGCTGCGCAGGGGACGGGTCAGGATCGCCAGTGGCTGAAAGCAGGCGGTCGGAGCGAGAGGCTGGGCGTCACCGTCGGCCAGGCCAATCTCTGGGACCAATCGATGACACGCGTTCGACATCGTTGAAGCCGGCGCCCATCGGGAGGGAATGCGGCCGGGCAAGCCTCGGGCCGGACGGCGGCCCACTCCGACAGCGGCCCGTAGGAGCCCGCCTCAGGCCCAAAGTCCCAGAGAAGTCCCACGGGTGCCGCTGCACCCCTTCCTGACCCGCTTCATTGCAGGTCAGAGAGGGTGCGGCGGCCTTCGTTGCTCAGATGTCGCGGAAGATCTCGATCTGCGCGCCCACCGAGTTCAGCCGCTCCGCCAGCTCCTCGTAACCCCGGTTGATGACATACACATTGCGCAGTACGGACGTGCCCTCCGCCGCCATCATCGCCAGCAGCACCACCACAGCGGGCCGTAGCGCCGGCGGGCACATCATCTCCGCCGCCCGCCAGCGGGTCGGACCCTCGACCAGGACCCGGTGGGGGTCCAGGAGTTGGAGGCGGCCGCCCAGCCGGTTGAGGTCCGTCAGATAGATCGCCCGGTTGTCGTAGACCCAGTCGTGGATCAGCGTCTTGCCCTGGGCGACCGCCGCGATGGCCGCGAAGAACGGGACGTTGTCGATGTTCAGGCCGGGGAACGGCATCGGGTGGATCTTGTCGATCGGCGCCTCCAGCTTGGAGGGCCGCACGGTCAGATCGATCAGCCGGGTACGGCCGTTGTCGGCGGTGTACTCCGCCGTACGGTCGTGGTCCAGGCCCATCTCCTCCAGCACCGCGAGCTCGATCTCCAGGAACTCGATCGGCACCCGGCGGATGGTGAGTTCGGACTCGGTGACCACCGCGGCGGCCAGCAGGCTCATTGCCTCGACCGGGTCCTCGGAAGGGGAGTAGTCGACATCCACGTCGATGGTGGGCACGCCGTGCACGGTCAGCGTCGTCGTCCCGACGCCCTCGACCTTGACGCCCAGCGCCTCCAGGAAGAAACACAGGTCCTGGACCATGTAGTTGGAGGAGGCGTTGCGGATGACGGTCACCCCGTCGTGCCGGGCGGCGGCCAGCAGCGCGTTCTCGGTCACCGTGTCCCCGCGCTCGGTCAGCACAATGGGGCGTTCGGGAGCGGTCGTGCGCTCCACTTTCGCGTGGTAGAGCCCCTCGGTCGCGGTGATGTCGAGGCCGAAGCGGCGCAGCGCGATCATGTGCGGCTCGATGGTCCGCGTGCCGAGGTCGCAGCCGCCCGCGTACGGCAGCCGGAAGGTGTCCATCCGGTGCAGCAGCGGCCCGAGGAACATGATGATCGACCGGGTCCGGCGCGCCGCCTCCGCGTCGATGGCGTCCATGTCGAGCTGGGCGGGCGGCACGATCTCCAGGTCCACGCCGTCGTTGATCCAACGGGTGCGCACTCCGATGGAGTTCAGCACCTCCAGCAGCCGGAAGACCTCTTCGATACGGGCCACCCGGCGCAGTACCGTACGGCCCTTGTTGAGCAGCGACCCGCAAAGCAGCGCGACACAGGCGTTCTTACTGGTCTTGACATCGATGGAGCCGGACAGCCGCCGGCCTCCGACCACCCGCAGGTGCATGGGCCCGGCGTAGCCGAGAGAGACGATTTCGCTGTCGAGCGCCTCACCGATGCGCGCGATCATCTCAAGGCTGATGTTCTGATTGCCGCGCTCGATGCGGTTCACGGCGCTCTGGCTGGTACCGAGCGCTTCAGCGAGCTGCGTCTGTGTCCAGCCCCGATGCTGACGGGCGTCACGGATGAGCTTGCCGATGCGTACGAGGTAGTCGTCTGCCATGGCCGCAGGCTATCTCAGATATGAGATGTGATCGTGTTGGGGTAGGCCATCAGAGTGACAGGCTGTGGGCAACCGGGTGTCGTGGCTCGTACAGCGTTAGTTCGGCCCCGCTCGGCATCCGTACGGCGGCCAGTACGCCCCACCCCTGCTCGCTCGGCTGTCGTGAGATTTCCACGCCGCGCTCCTCGAGCGTGGCGAGTGTCCGCTCGAGGTCGTCGCACATCAGATAGAACTCCGCCTTCGGCTGATCGCCGGTGGGATGAACGGCGACCTCCGCCGGCGGCAGTTTGAAGATGAGCCAGCCGTGCCCGGCGTCGACGTGCGGAAAGCCGAGAACATCCCGGACGAAGGCCCGGTCGGCATCCGCGTCCTGGCTGTAGAGGATCACATGCGCGCCGCTGAACATGCTCCGATGCTGAGTCGGGCGCGAGGGGCGGGCAAGTCCTGTGCCACCGAACGGGCAAGTCCGGTGTATCGGTACGTCGAGGTACAGGGACCGGTCGAGGTCCGGGCATGACCGGGAAGCGGTCATGTACTAGAGTTATCTCGACATCGAGATATCTGCCGAAGGCGTACCGCAGCCGCCGTCCGATAAGGGTTACCTAACTAAGTCTTACCTTAGCGGATCGGCGAGAAGTCGTGGCGGCAGCATTGAGGTAGTACGCGCACATTGATGAAGGAGACTGTCGTGTCGGCGAACAGCTTCGACGCCCGCAGCACGCTGCGCGTGGGCGACGAGTCGTACGAGATCTTCAAGCTGGACAAGGTCGAGGGCTCCGCGCGCCTCCCTTACAGCCTGAAGGTGCTGCTGGAGAACCTGCTCCGCACCGAGGACGGCGCGAACATCACCGCCGACCACATCAGGGCGCTCAGCGGCTGGGACTCCCAGGCGCAGCCCAGCCAGGAGATCCAGTTCACGCCGGCCCGCGTGATCATGCAGGACTTCACCGGTGTGCCCTGCGTCGTGGACCTCGCCACCATGCGTGAGGCCGTCAAGGAGCTCGGCGGCGACCCGGCGAAGATCAACCCGCTCGCCCCGGCCGAGCTGGTCATCGACCACTCCGTCATCGCCGACAAGTTCGGCACCAACGAGGCCTTCGCCCAGAACGTCGAGCTGGAGTACGGCCGCAACAAGGAGCGCTACCAGTTCCTGCGCTGGGGCCAGACCGCCTTCGACGAGTTCAAGGTCGTCCCCCCGGGCACCGGCATCGTCCACCAGGTCAACATCGAGCACCTTGCCCGCACGGTCATGGTCCGGGGTGGCCAGGCCTACCCCGACACCCTCGTCGGCACCGACTCGCACACCACCATGGTCAACGGCCTCGGCGTGCTGGGCTGGGGCGTCGGCGGCATCGAGGCCGAGGCCGCGATGCTCGGCCAGCCGGTCTCCATGCTCATCCCGCGCGTCGTCGGCTTCAAGCTGACCGGTGAGCTCAAGCCGGGCACCACCGCCACGGACCTCGTCCTCACCATCACCGAGATGCTGCGCAAGCACGGCGTCGTCGGCAAGTTCGTCGAGTTCTACGGTGAGGGCGTCGCCGCCACCTCGCTCGCGAACCGCGCCACCATCGGCAACATGTCGCCGGAGTTCGGCTCCACCGCCGCGATCTTCCCGATCGACGACGAGACCCTCAAGTACCTGAAGCTGACCGGCCGCAGCGAGCAGCAGGTCGCGCTTGTAGAGGCGTACGCCAAGGAGCAGGGCCTCTGGCTCGACCCGGCCGCGGAGCCCGACTTCTCCGAGAAGCTCGAGCTCGACCTGTCGACGGTCGTCCCGTCGATCGCCGGCCCGAAGCGTCCGCAGGACCGCATCGTGCTCGCCGAGGCCGCGTACCAGTTCTCGCAGGATGTTCGCAACTACGTCGAGGACGACGACGAGGCGGGCAAGGAGTCCTTCCCGGCCTCCGACGCCCCGGCCGCCACCGACGGTGTGCCGACCCGGCCGACGCTGGTCACCGCCCCCGACGGTTCGACGTACGAGATCGACCACGGCGCCGTCACCGTCGCCGCGATCACCTCCTGCACCAACACCTCGAACCCGTACGTCATGGTCGCCGCCGCGCTGGTGGCCAAGAAGGCGGTCGAGAAGGGCCTCACCCGCAAGCCGTGGGTGAAGACGACCCTGGCGCCGGGTTCAAAGGTTGTGACCGACTACTTCGACAAGGCGGGCCTGACCCCCTACCTCGACAAGGTCGGCTTCAACCTCGTCGGCTACGGCTGCACCACCTGCATCGGCAACTCCGGCCCGCTGCCGGACGAGGTCTCCAAGGCGGTCAACGACCACGACCTGGCCGTGACCTCGGTGCTCTCCGGCAACCGTAACTTCGAGGGCCGGATCAACCCCGACGTCAAGATGAACTACCTGGCCTCCCCGCCGCTGGTCGTCGCGTACGCCATCGCGGGCTCCATGAAGGTGGACATCACCAAGGACGCGCTGGGCACCGACCAGGACGGCAAGCCGGTCTACCTGCAGGACATCTGGCCCACCGAGGCCGAGGTCAACGAGGTGGTGGCCAACTCCATCGGCGAGGACATGTTCAACAAGTCCTACCAGGACGTCTTCGCGGGCGACGCGCAGTGGCAGGCGCTGTCGATCCCGACCGGCAACACCTTCGAGTGGGACCCGCAGTCCACCTACGTGCGCAAGCCCCCGTACTTCGAGGGCATGACGATGGAGACCACCCCGGTCTCGGACATCGCCGACGCCCGCGTGCTCGCCAAGCTGGGCGACTCGGTCACCACCGACCACATCTCCCCGGCCGGTGCGATCAAGGCCGACACCCCGGCCGGCAAGTACCTCACTGAGCACGCCGTGCAGCGTCGCGACTTCAACTCGTACGGCTCGCGCCGAGGCAACCACGAGGTGATGATCCGCGGCACCTTCGCCAACATCCGTCTGCGCAACCAGATCGCGCCGGGCACGGAGGGCGGCTACACCCGCGACTTCACCGTCGACGGCGCCCCGGTCGTCTTCATCTACGACGCCTCGCAGAACTACCAGGCCGCCGGCATCCCGCTGGTCATCCTGGCGGGCAAGGAGTACGGCTCGGGATCGTCCCGCGACTGGGCCGCCAAGGGCACCGCGCTGCTCGGCGTCAAGGCCGTCATCGCCGAGTCGTACGAGCGCATCCACCGCTCGAACCTCATCGGCATGGGCGTCCTGCCGCTGCAGTACCCGGAGGGCGCGTCCGCCGAGTCCCTGGGTCTGACCGGCGAGGAGGCCTTCTCCTTCACCGGCGTGACCGAGCTGAACAACGGCACCACGCCGCGCACAGTCAAGGTCACGACCGACACGGGTGTGGAGTTCGACGCGGTCGTCCGTATCGACACCCCGGGTGAGGCGGACTACTACCGCAACGGCGGCATCATGCAGTACGTGCTGCGGAACCTGATCCGCAAGTAATCGGTCAGGCACCCGAAAGGGCAGCACGACAAAGGGCCGCACCCCCGTCACTGGGGTGCGGCCCTCGTCGCTGCTCGGCCCGCCGAGGTCCGCACGCTGGGATCCACAGCTCCGCGTCCACCTCCGTGCCGTCCGCGGACAGCCGGGTGAGCAGGATCTCCGGCCCGGCCTGCTCCGGAATGGGTTGGACGGGAACCACTGCGTGAACAGAACTCGCTGTACTTCTTCGGGTCGCCGGTATCCAGGGCATTCCTGCCCGCTTCAGTGAGGATCGGCCCGGCGCCGTCGAGGGTCTGCGCGATGGCGACCCGCATGCTCTGGGATGCGACTTGGTACTGGCCGTTGTTGTATGCGCTGGCCCGGCAACGTTACGCAACCTCCGACGCCAGGCGAGCAAGGGGCGCGCTCGACCGTGGGATAGCACTGTATGAAGCTATCCGGCCGGAAGTGGCCGTGGAGGAGGCCGAGCACGAAGGCACCCTCGAGACCTACCGCCTCATGCTTGAGCTCAGGATCGAACTCGTGATGAAGGACGGCTGGATGGACCAGTCACTCGACCTGATCGAGCGCAGCAAAGCCAGACTTGGTCCGAGCAGTTGGTCGCCCGGTACGGCAAAGAAGTGGACGAGCAGCGACCAGTTGACGCAGCCTCGGTCACTGGCCCGAAGGCAGTCATGCTCAACTACTTCGTCGGCCCGAACACCACCTTCGTGGCCTACAACAGGCCTGGCCGGCCCTCTGTGCTGCAGCTCGACCTGGCAGAAAAGGGTCTGCGAGAACTGACGGACCGATTGACCTCCCAGATGCTTCTGTGGCCAAGCCGGTCCGGGGCGGCCGCCGAGGCCTGGCGTCTGGTCCTCGGCGCTCTCCTGCTCGGGAAGCTGGACCTTGCTGGTGCCCAGACAGTGTTCGCTTTCCCGACGGGCCGCTATGGGACGTCCCCTTCACAGCAATGCCGACTCTGGACTATACCGACTACTTGGGAGCGGCAGCCACGGTCATCGTGGCGCCCACGCTCCGGGTTCTTGGCCAGATACAGCGGCGCAAGAAGCCACTCAGCGGCCCGTCGTAGTGGCGGAAGGTCGCGCGCGGCGATCCCGCGGCCGGGCCAGCTTACGACCCCATCCTGGGTACAGGCAGGCAGGTCGGCGGTCTTCAGCTAATCGTCTGTGGCGTGTGATTGCGAGGGCGGGAGATGCCGCTAGAATTGCTGGTGACGCCCTCTTTCGCCGGGGGCTCTACTGAGCATCCCGGACTGTCAGGAATTCGAGCAGTAGAGAGAACAGGCGGTGGACGGCGTGCCGCTCCTGCTCCCGGTCCAGTGCCGTCCAGTGCCGGATCCCGGCGTCCGGGAACGCCTCCTCAAGGATCAGCGCAATCCAGTTGAGACTGGTCTCTTCGCCCTTCCGCGCGACCAGCCACTCGTTGAACCCGCGCAGCAGGCCGCCGGAGCGGCCCAGGTCGAACCCGACGAGGAACGTGACGGTCGGATAGTAGGTACCGTTCAGACCGTAAATTCCCGGCCGGGCACGAACCTGCTCGATGAACTCTTTGTCATTCATGGGTGTCTTCAGAAGCCGAATTGAGGACGCCGCCGGAACTGCGGCGGCGTCCTCACCTGGGTTTGCCTCCCCTACTCCTGCTCGTTCTCAGGGGCGTGCAGCGCGTGGTATTCCGCGTACATTCGGGCCAGTGCCGCAGTGTCGCCCCGTACGTCCAGGAATTCGAGGACGAGTGAGAAGAGATGATCCACAGCCCGCTGGTCCTGCTCCGGCTCCAGACGTCCCCAGTTCCGGAGGCTGACGCCAGGGAGTGCCTCCTGAAACACGAGCGCGTACCACACGAGGCTGGAGCGTTCGCCCTTGCGCACGATCAGCCACTCCCTGAAGCCCCGCAGCAGGCCGCCGTCCCGGGCCAGGTCGAACCCGATCAGGAGCATGGCGGTCGGGTGGTAGGTGCCGTTCAGGCCGTACATGCCCGGCCTGGCGCGGAGCTGTTCGATGACCTGCTTGTCGCCCACGCGGCTCCTAGAATCCGAAGTTGATGACATCGGGCCAGTCCCACTTGGCCTTGTACTCGGCGATGGTCTCACCGCCTCGTCCTGTAAAGCCGTCATAGACCCGGCCGTTGTGCACGACCACGACGTGTTCAAACCAGAAGCTGTCCTGCCCCCGGTAGCCACCGAGGCCGTGCTGGCCCGCCGGCTTGATGGTGATGATCTCGCCGGCTCCCAGGCTGTCACGGATGCGCTGGGCGCATACGCCGCAGTCACTGGAATCGGGGATCTTCGACTTGTCCCTGGGCAACCCCGGGACATTGTGCTCGAAGCACGGAACGTCCGCGGACGAGGTCAGCGCGGTCCGCGCCACTCCGGCGGACCTGACGGCGGACCTGCCGACAGCGTTGCAGCCGCGCTTCAGGAGCTTCAGGCTGTCGTATGCCTTCTCCAGCGCCTTCAGTTTGGCGCCGATGAGGACGTCGGCTGCAAGGCCTGAGCAGTGCTCGAAGTCCTTCTCGTCCAGGCAGGCTTCGAGTTCGCTGAGGCCCGTGAGTTCCTTGGTGACGCCCCACAGGTGGTTCATGGCGTCTTCGAACTCGTCGCCCATGGAGAGGATGTCGCACTCGATCTCGTTGTGCTGGCACCAGCGGGCGAAGCCCTGCGGGTCGCAGGGGACGAACCCCTGGCCGCAGCGGTACATCTCTCGGGCGCGCGCCCCCGCGTCGTTCTTCGCATTCTCCTTCGCCTCGATCGCGGCCTTGCGCCGGGCTTCTTCCTCCTCTCGCTGCTTCTTGACCGCGATGGTGAACGCCTCGGTGGCCGCCTTGAGCGCGGCCTCCGCGTCCTCGCCCGCGGCGATCGCCGATTTGCGTGCCTCGTCGGCGGCGACCCATGCGCTGGACGCCGACGCCTGGGCCATCTCCGAGGAGAGGGTGGCGTCAGCGGCTGACCTGGCCGCGTCGTCGGCGGCGATATTGGCCTGGTTCGCCGCGTTGCGTGCGGTCTTGGCGGACGCGGCGGCGCTGGCCGCTGACGCCTCGGCGTCCTTGGCGTGCTGAGCGGCCTGGGCGGCGTATCCCTGTGCCTCGGTCGCTGAAGCGCTGGCCTTCTGCGCCCACTCGTTGGCCTCGGCGGCCGCCTTGCGGGCGAGGGCGGCGACCTTCTGGGCGGTTGCGGCGTTCTGCTGCGCGGTGGCGGCAATCTTCGCTGCGTCCGCGATCAGTTTCTGGACCTGGGCCACGTGGGTGGCGGCGAGGTGGTCCTTGCGCTGTGCCTTGTACTGGCCGGAGACGATGAAGGCGTGCAGTGTCTGCGGGGAGCCCTCCAGAGCGATCCGGGCGGCCGACTTAACCTCGGGGCCGCCGGTGGAGACCAGCTGGGCCGCCCTGACCCGCTCGTCCTGCGTCCGCGCGGTGAACTGCGTCTTGACCAGGAACTCGCTGTACTTCTTCGGGTCGCCGCTGTCCAGGGCATTCCTGCCCGCGTCGGTGAGGATCGGTCCGGCGCCGTCGAGGGTCTGCGCGATGGCGACCCGCATGCTCTGGGATGCGACTTGGTACTGGCCATTGTTGATGAACTCGGTGATGGTGGCGGCGTCGCCGTCGAGGGCGGCCTCGGCCGCGTCGCGTACCTCCTTGACCTCGCTCTCCTCGGCGAGGCGCTCGACATACGAGCGGTCGTCCTGCTCCTTGGCGGTCTTCCAGCCGTTGCGCAGGTAGTCGATGACAACCTCGTCGGGGCCGGCCAGGGCGGCCTCGGCCGCGGCACGGCCCCATGCCGTGCCGTTCTTCATCGTCAGTACGGCCAGCTTGCGGCCCTTGTCGGCGACGGCCTTGAGGTCGGCTCCGGGCTCGGCGGCCTCGGCCACCAGCCGACCCTGCTCGGCGTCCCGGTCCTTGACCGCCTGCTCCAGTGCGACCAGCCCGGCGGTCCTGGCGGCGTCGGCCGCTTTCTGGTCCTTGGCGCGCTCGATACCGGCGTTGGTACGGCCCAGCAGTTCCTCGGCCTCCACCTCGCGGGCGAGTGTGTAGACCTGCTGCGCCTTGAGCACGACGTTGGTCGACACCATCGCGGCCTCAGTGGCCGCATTGGCGTGCGCGGTGGACTTGGCGGCAGCCGTGGCGGCATCGCCCGCGTGCTCGGCCGCCTCGTCGGCTGCCGCGGCTGCGTTGTTGGCGTGCGTCGCGGCTGATCTGGCGGCGTCGCGCGCCTCGCCCGCGGCCGTGGCGGCCTTGCGGGCCAGGGCCTCGGCGGCGGACGCGGCACGGTTGGCCTCGGCGGCGTGGCGCTTGGTGGCCGCGGCGGCGGCGCGCGCCTCGGCGGCGGCCGCGCTGGAGTCGCCCGCGTAGTTGCTCGCCTCGATCGCGGCGTTGGCGGCGAGGTTCGCGTTGGCGCCAGCGCCCGCGGCGGAGCGCGCGGCGTCTCCGGCGGCAGTGGCAGCCTTGGACGCCTGATCGGCGGCGTCGGCGGCGAGATTGGCACCCTTGGCGGCGTTACGGGCGTTAACGGCGGCCACACGCGCGGCATCCGCGTTCCTCGCGTCCACCGCTGCATCAGCGGCCGCGTTTCGGGCGCGGGATGCCGCCTGGGCGGCACCGGCCGCCGCAGCGGCCGCCTGGGAGGCGGCATTCGCGGCGACGCGAGCCGAGTTGTTCGCGGCGCGGGACGCGTCAATCGCCTGCTGCGCCGCGGCGGCGGCCTGGGACGCGGCCTTGGCGGCCCGGCTCGCGGCGCGCGCGGCCTTGGCGGTGTCGTCCTTGGCGGCCTCGGCCTCGGACGCGGCCTTCAGCGCCGCTGCCTTGGCGAGCTGTGCAGCCTCGATCGCCTTGGCGGCCTCCGCCTTGGCGGCCTCGGTCTCCTTGGCGGCCTGCCTGCCCGCTTCCTTCGCCTGCTCGGCGAGCTGGGCGACAGTGGCGTGCTCCTGGTCCTTGTCGCGCGCGACAAACTGGCCGACCTCCAGGAACTCCCGGATGTCCGCGGCACTACCGTTCAGCGCGATGCGCCCGGCCGCCTTCACATTGGTGCCGCCCACGCTGATGATCCGGACGAGCTGTACCCGCTCGTCCTGCTCACGCTGGGTGTACTGCCCCTCTCGGAGGAACTTCCTGACGTCGTCCGTCGTGCCGTTCAGTGCGGCGCGCCCGGCCTCCTGCACGATGGGCCCGCCCGCGCTGATGATCTGGGCCACCCGGACCCGGTCATCCTGCTCCATCGGAGCCTCCCAGCCCCAGCTGAGGAAGATCTCCAAGTCCTCCTGGGTTCCCGCGAGAGCCGTACGGGCAGCGGTCAGCACCTCCGTACCGCCGACGCTGGCAAGCTGGGCAGCGCTCACCCGCTCGTCCTGGAAAGCCAGTTCGTCCACGGCCGTGAGGAACGCCTGCACGTCGACGTCGCTGCCGGTCAGTGCCGCCTCGGCGGCCGCCTTGACGCCAGGGCCGCCCGCCATCCAGTAGTCAACGACCCGGCCACGGTCGGTCGGAGTCGCCTCCGCCAAGGCGGCGATCTGCCCGCTGTCCAGGGAAGGTTCCTCGGCCACGGCGGGGGTGGAGCCCAGCAGGCCCACGATCAGCGCCAGGGGCAGCAGGCTCAGGCTCAGCGCGCGTATCGCATGCAAGGCCCTCCCCGCGATGCCCGGCCCGTGGATTCTTCGCTTCACAAGACACTCATCTCGTTTACCGGCACCGTTACGCTGCCGAATATTGGTGACGCGAGATCATAAGCGGACGGGAGTGCCGTGTCATCGAGATGCATAGCCGAAGCAAGGAGATGTCAACTCGGCTTGTGCATAGACCTGTTCGCCCGCAGACCCTGAGACCCTCCCTGTGTGACGCGCGACACGTTCTAGGCTGGGGGTGTTGGGCTATTCTTCAGCGGCACTCTGACTATCAATCAGCTGTGCGGGGGGCAGAGTTCCGGGGGGACAGGGTTTTCGGGCTTTGGCGTCGCCGCGCGCTGCCCGGAAGGACCCCTCGGTGATATCTCGCTTTCGTCGGCGCCTGCTTGCCGGCTTCATCGGCACTCTCGCCTCCCTGGCCGGGGTGTCCACCCTCGCCTTTGCCGCGGCCTCCCCGTCCTCGGACCCCGCCAGCCGCCCGGCCGGGGACATCCCCCCGCTCGCAATCGAGGACTACACATACCCGAACGCCGCGCAGATCCTTGCGGACAAGGGCATCCTTTTGAAGAAAGGTGATGGCCAGATTCTGCTGGCCGAGTGCGGCCAGACGGCAAACCAGATCAAGGTGTTGACCGTCAAGGATGATTCGGCGGGCCGGGACGGCACCTACTGTTTCCAGGCCACCGCCGCGACCGGTTATCTCACGCTGGAACTTCCCCGGGTGTTCGCCCTGGAGACCACGGAGCACCCCATCAGCGCGGACCTGACCGCCAACGGCGAGACCAACACCGTGCAGGTGCCCAAGGACGGCTTCGAACCGGTCGGTGAAGGCACCGTCGGCGGTGCCGCGTCCGTCCTGGTTGAGATCCGCGTTACCGGCTGACCCGCGACTCCCCCGTCCTCTTCCCGCACAGGTATGACTAAGGAATAGCACGTGCCTCCCAAGCGTTCACGCGCGGCATTCACGACCGCGCTTCTGGCGACCACTCTCGCGGCCGGGCTGCTCACCACGCCCGTCCACGCCGTCTCCGGTACCCCAGCCGCCGACAACACCTATGCGTTCACCGCGAAGCTGGACATCGGCGAGGGCGACAGCAAGCGCGCTTGCTCTGCTGCGCTGCTGAACTCGTCGTGGCTGCTCACCGCCGCCAGCTGCTTCGCCGACAACCCGGCCGCAAGCCTTGACGTGCCCGCGGGCGTTCCCGCGCTAAGGACGATCGCCACCATTGGCCGCACCGACCTGAAGACCACAACCGGACAGGTGCGTCTCGTGGTCGACCTCCGTCCGCATGCCGACCAGGACCTGGTGCTTGCCAAGCTCGCCAGCCCGGTCACCGACATCACCCCCGTCGCCCTCAGCGTGACCGCACCCGTAGCAGGGGAGGAGCTGCGGGTTGCCGGACACGGCCGCACCAAGGACGAATGGGTCCTGCCGCGTTTGCACACCGGGACTTTCACCGTGGACTCGGTGAGCGGCACCGAGGTCGCCATCACTGGTAAGGACGGCGCCGCCGTCTGCAAGGGCGACACCGGAGGCCCCGCCTTCCGCGAGGCCAGCGGATCAGTGCGGCTTGTCGGTATCAACACCCGTTCCTGGCAGGGAGGTTGCCTCGGCGCTGACGAGGCCGAGACCCGCACGAGTGCCATCGGCACCCGCGTCGACACACCTGTACTCGCCGCCTGGATCAGGGTCAACGCGATACTCAGGGCGCCCGGCGCTCCGCACGACTACACCGAGACTGGCTCACCGGACCTGCTGGCCCGCGACAGCTCTGGCCAGCTGTGGCTCGAGGACACCCGCTACGACCTGCTCAACAAGCGGTTCACAGGCGTGCCGCGCCGGCTCATCGGCCCTCAGTGGAACAGCTACAACCAGATCGAGGCCGTCGGCGCCGTCGGCGGTCCGGCCTCTGGCGGCTTCGGCGGTACGGGCGTAGGCGATCTCGTCGCGCGGGACGCGTCCGGGGTCCTGTGGCTCTACCAGGGCAAGGGCGACGGCACCTTCGCCACCCGCACGGAGATCGGCCCCGGCTGGCAGATCTACCAGCAGCTCGCCGGAGGCGGCGATCTCACCGGCGACGGCAAGGCCGACCTGGTCGCCACAGATGCGGCGGGAGCTCTTTGGCTCTACGAGGGCACCGGGGACGACCCTGCGCCTTTCGCCCCGAGAAGGAAGATCGGCCTCGCGGGGTGGCAGCACCTCAACCAGCTCAACCTGACGGGCAATATCGCCGGTTCCGCGGCCGGCGATCTGGTGGCTCGCGACACCTCGGGTGTGCTCTGGCTCTACCAGGGCAAGGGGGATGGAACCCTGAGCCCCCCAGTGGAGATCGGCCCCGGCTGGAACGGGTACACCCACATCACCGCCATCGGCGACGGCAACGTCGATGGCAAGCCCGACCTGTATGCGTTCGGCCCCAACGCCGAGACATACTTCTACGAGGGCACAGGCGACGCGAGCGCCCTGTTCCGGGCCCGCTCGGCCACCCCGGTGTTGAGAGACAACTGGCAGACGTACAACCACGTCCTCTGACCCGACAGGCAGCGACGTGGTCCGGCTCCGTGAGGCGGACTACTACCGCAGCGGCGGCATCATGCAGTACGTGCTGCGGAACCTGATCCGCAACTAAGCACGGCAGTACGGCGGAAGGGCCGCATCTCCGGTGACGGGGATGCGGCCCTTCTGTATGAGCTACTGGATCAGCAGTTGTCGGCTCAGAACAGCTTGTTGTAGATGTTGAAGCCGGAGCCGACCTTGGTACGAGCGCTGAACGGGGCACCGGCGTTGCCGGTGCCCTTGTACAGCCACATCGCACCGGCGGCGTCGCGCGCGACGAGGTCCGCACGGCCGTCCAGGTTCAGGTCACCGTTGGCGATGACCTTGTTGTAGATGTTCCAGCCGGAGCCGACCTTGGTACGGGCCGAGAAAGGTGCGGCGGCGTTGCCCGTGCCCTTGTACAGCCACAGCACGCCGGCCTTGTCCTTGGCGACGAGGTCCGCGCGGCCGTCGCCGGTCAGGTCGCCCTTGCCGGTGATGTGCGTGTAGATGTTCCAGCCGGAGCCGGCCTTCACACGCGCGGACAGGGTGCCGTTGAGGTTGCCCTTGTACAGCCAGAGCGCACCGGCGTTGTCCCGGGCCAGGACGTCGTCCTGCGTGGTGCCGCCGAGGTTGCTGGGGGACAGGACCAGGTTGTAGATGTTCCAGCCCTTGCCCACCTCGCGGGTGGTGCCACCGTCGAAGTAGACGTAGCCGGCGGTGTCCCACAGCCAGACGCCGTCGTACTCGCTGTCCCCATTGAGGTCGATCGACGACACGTGCTTGACCGTGTTCCAGCCGGTGTCGACGTAGTCGCGGGTGTTGAAGCCGCCGGTCCCGCTCGGGCCGTAGAGGTAGGCGCTGGCGTTCTTGTCCACACCCCAGAGGAGGAACACCGGGGTGGTGCCGGCCTGCGCCGCAGCCGGCGCGTTCGACGGCTCGGCCACCAGGGCTTCGATGTCGACGTTCTTCAGCGGGGCGGGCACGGGCGTGTCCGCGACGGCGGACCCGGCGGTGGTGCCGACCAGGGCAGCGGCTGTCGCTGCGACGGCGAGACGCGTCAGGAAGCGTCCGCGCTTACGGCCGGGAAGATTGGCCACGTAGTTCTCCATGTGGGTGATGAGGTGCGATGTGCCTCATGAGGTCATCGCAGGATCATCAGGATCGTTGCACAACATCTTTACGAGTCAACGGGTTTGAAGGGGAATCAGCGGGTCCGGGAGGGGGCTACAGGGGGACAAACAGGTCCGCATTCGGAAGAACCGAATGCGGACCTGTCCACTTGTGTGACGAACTCGTAACGTCAGGAGAGCAGCTCGACCTCCGCGAGCGTCCCCGAACCCGTCGCCACCAGCCGGTACTTGGCGTACGTGCCCGGCGTGCCCACCGTGAAGACGCGCGTCTGCCTGTCCCAGGCGAACGACTGGCCCGACCGCTTGTCGAGGTCCTTCCAGACCGTCCCGTCCTGCGAACCCTGCAGCACCCATCCCGCCGGGGCCTTCGCCCGTGCCGACGAGGTGAGGGTGTACTGCACCGCCCGGGTCTTCGACGCCACCGGCAGCTCCGCCGTCTCGAACGCGGCCTCCGTGGCGGAGGCGTTGTCGAAGAGCGGACCGCCGGCCGTGATCACATCGTGGCGCGGTGAAGGCACCTTGTCGTCCTGGGTGATGGAGACCGGGGCGGCGTTCCTGCCCGTACCCCAGGAGGACGGCTTCCGGCCCATCGCGAACTCCAGCGTGCCGCCCCGCGCGATGAGCTGATGCGGCAGAGCAGTGGAGTTCCAGGTCATGCCGTTCACCTTCAGACCTTGGACGTAGATGTTCTTCGCACTGTTCTTCGGGGCCTTGACCACCAGGTCCTGGCCGTTCTCCAGATGCACGGTCGCCTTGGTGAAGAGCGGCGAGCCGATCGTGTACTCGCCACTGCCCATCACCAGCGGGTAGAAGCCGAGCGCGGAGAAGAGATACCAGGCCGACTGCTCGCCGTTGTCCTCGTCGCCGTGGTAGCCCTGCCCGATCTCGCTGCCGGTGTAGAGGCGGGACAGCACCTCGCGCACCTTCTCCTGGGTCTTCCAGGGCTGTGAGGCGGCGTTGTACATGTACGTGACGTGGTGGGCGACCTGATTGGAGTGGCCGTACATGCCCATCCGGACATCACGGGCCTCCGTCATCTCATGGATGACGCTGCCGTACGAGCCGACGAACTCGGGCGAGGCCGTCTCCGGGGTGGAGAAGTAGCCGTCGAGCTTGTCGCCGAGCGCGGAGCGTCCGCCGTAGAGATTGGCGAGTCCGCGGCTGTCCTGCGGGGCCGTGAAGGCATAGCCCCAGCCGTTGGTCTCGGTGTAGTCGTAGCCCCACACCCGCGGATCGTACTTCTCGCTCTCGACCCGCCAGTCGCCCTTCAGATCGCGGCCCTGGAAGAAGCCCGCCTTGGAGTCGAAGAGAGTGATGTAGTTGCGGGCCCGGTTGAGGAAGTACTCCGACTCCTCCTGATAGCGCGCCTTCTTGGTCTTCTTGTAGAGGGCCTGGCCCATCTTGGCGAGGCCGTAGTCGTTGAGGTAGCCCTCCAGCGACCAGGACAGCCCCTCATGGGTCTCGGTGGAGGCGTAGCCGAGGAACGGCGAGGTCTCCATGCCCTTGCGGCCGACGCCCGAACTCGGCGGCACCACCGTCGCGTTCTTCAGCGCCGCCTCGTACGCGGCCTCGGCGTCGAAGTCCACGCCCTTGACGTACGCGTCGGCGAAGGCCACGTCCGAGCTGGTGCCGGTCATCAGGTCGGCGTAGCCGGGCGAGGACCAGCGGGAGATCCAGCCGCCGTCCTTGTACTGCTGGACGAAGCCGTCGACCAGCTCGCCCGCCTTCTTCGGGGTGAGGAAGGAGTACGCCGGCCAGGTCGTCCGGTAGGTGTCCCAGAAACCGTTGTTGACGTACACCTTGCCGTCGACGATCTTCGCGCCGGTACGGGTCGGGGTGTCCGGTCCGGTCATCGGCGAGAACGGGCTCGCGTACTGGTGCTTGGGGCGGGACGTGGTGCCGGTGTTCTCGAAACCGGAGTTGGGATAGAGGTACAGCCGGTACATGCTGGAGTAGAGCGTGGTGAGCTGGTCGTGGTTCGCGCCCTCGACCTCCACCTTGCCGAGCAGCTTGTCCCAGGCGTCCTGCGCCCGGTTCTTGACCCGCTCGAAGCCCGTGCCGGCCGGGATCTCGTCGGCGAGGTTCTTCTTCGCCTGGTCGACGCTGATCAGCGAGGTGGCCAGCCGGAGACCGACGGCGCGGTCCTCGCCCGCGTCGAAGCGGAGGTGGCCGCTGACGCCGTCGGCGCCCGACGCGGTGACCGGCGCGTCGAAGACGCCGTACACGAAGAGCCGGGTGGCGCCGGTGGACAGTCCGCTCTTGACGTCCGAGAAACCGGTGAAGGAGCGGGTGGCCGGATCGAGGGTCAGCCCGCCCTCCTTGGTGACGTTGTCGAAGATGATGCTCGCGTCGTCACCGGGATAGGTGAACCGCATCATCGCCGCGTGGTCGGACGGGGTGATCTCGGCCTTGAGGCCGTTCTCGAAGGTGACCCCGTAGTAGTGCGGGCGCGCGGTCTCCTTCTCGTGCCGGAAGGCCAGGGCGCGCTTGGCGCGGTCGGTGTCCGGTGTGCCCGCCGCCGCGGACGGCATCACCTGGAAGGTCTGCCGGTCGCCCATCCAGGGACTCGGCTCATGGCTGGCGCTGAAGGCCTGCACGGTGGGCAGATTGTCCGCGTTGTTGCCGCGCGCGTACTCGTAGAGCCAGCTCCTGGACCCGGCGCTGGTCACCGGCGTCCAGAAGTTGAAGCCGTGCGGTACGGCGGTCGCGGGGAAGGTGTTACCGCGCGAGAAGGAGCCGCTGGAGTTGGTGCCGCGGGTGGTCGACGCGTAGTCCGAAAGATGGGCGAGCTTCTTCTCGGGAGCCTTGGGCGCCAGTGAGATGTCGTCGATCCAGCCCTGGAACTTCGCCGGGCCCTTGGGGGAGTCGTACGCCACCAGGATCCGGTCGACCGTCTTGCCGGCCCCGACCGAGCCGATCCTGGACGCGACATGGTTCCACTGGTTGACATAGAGCCGCTTGGCGGCACCCTGGCCCTGCGGGGTCAGCAGTCCACCGTGGGAGTCGACGGCCTTCAGGTCACTCAGATAGGTGCCATCGGTGAAGGCGAGGTCCACCGACACATTCGTGGCCGGGTAGTTGAGATCCGTCTCCGGCAGGGACGGGAAGATCCGGTACGAGAGCGCTGTGTCCCCGAGCACGGCCGTATTGACGTCGAAGACCTTGTTGTACGAGTAGGCCCGGCCGTCCGGCTTGTGAGTGCCGGCGTACTTCAGCGCACGCTTGCCGGTGAAGCCCGCATTGGCCTTGGCGGTGGGGGAGCCACCGGGTCCGCGGTCGACCTGGCTGCGCATGTCGTCGGGGGTGGGCGTGCTCGTATCTCCGTTGGAGAACTGCACATCGGCGAGCTGGGTAGCGTCGCCGGCGCCGTTGTTCTTGGTGATCTCCAGACGGTAGTGGGCGTACGCCGTCGCATTCGTGCCGTCGCCGATGTCGTATGTCTTCGTCTCGAAGCGCTTCTCGAAGGTCTGGCCCTCGCGGGAGTCCAGGACCTTCCACTCCTTGCCGTCGGTCGAGCCCTTGAGGGTCCAGTCCCTCGGGTCGCGCTCGGCATGGTCGTTCGCCGAAGTAAGCGCATATGTGACGACCTTGACCGGCTCGTCCGTGTCGAACTCGATCCAGGCGGTGGGCTCGAACCCCAGCCACTTGGTACCCGGCTGCAGATCGACCAGGTTCTCCTTGGTCTCACCGGCGCCGGTGTTCTCGTCGCTGGCGCGAAGCTCGATCACCTTGTCGGTGATGTTGCCTGGTATTCCGCTGGAAAATCCGCCGTCGACACCGGATGACCGCTTCTGTCCATCGGCTCCGACATCTACCGTATTGCGCCAGTCCGGCTGGGGCTCGTCCGCCTCGAAGGACGAGGTGAATTCCCGGTCCGCCGAGGGGGATTGGGCGGACGGCGCGGGCAGTGCGAAGGCGGCCGACGGGGCCGTCATCACGAGCATGGAAGCGGCAGCCACCAGGGCTGCCGCGTGGAATCGTCTCTGCCGATATCTGGGGGTGGGGGTGGGCTGCATCCCGGGGCCTTTCCTCCAGTGGAAGTCGCGATAGACAACGTTGTCAGGCGCGATGCGCAGGCTCCAGTAGGGAGGTAAGTGCCATACGGTGTCAAGGGTGTTGACGGGGTGAGGCGGCCGGATTCATTCGTTCGGCGAAGAATGCTGTGATCGTATGGGCGCGCGCGGGACTCAGGTGTCCGTGAGGTCTCAACTCGGGAAAGACTCCTGCCCAAACTTGCTTTCGATCTTGCTCACCCGATGTGAAGTGGACTATACCTGTCGGCACCCGCATAGCTGTTCCACATGGCAGCGGGCCAGGGGGGACGGGGGACGGCGGACCGGCGTCTGCACAGTGACTGCCGTCCGCCGAAGATCCGTTCCCGCTGCCGACCGTGCACGACCCGAGCTTCACTGAGTTTCCCCCCGGGAAGACACAGCAACTGAACGCGGTGGCGGGGCCCTTCCGCTCAGGCGAGAAGGACGGGCGACCGGTACACCGCCTGAGTCCTGGAGAAGGCGAGGACTTGAGCATGGGATCCACCTCCGCCCACAACAATGAGGGCCTTGGCCGTCGCGATCTGATCAAGCGTTCCGCGGCAATCGGTTTGATCACCGTTCCGACGATGAGCTTCCTGTCCGCGTGTGCGAGCAGCGACGGCGGCAGCGAGAACAAGGTCGAAAAGGGCAAGAAGACCGCCAAGAACCCACTCGGTGTCAATGAGACGGCGCAGCTCGAGGTCGTCATCTTCGACGGTGGTTTCGGCCAGCAGTACGCGCTGGACGCCGAGAAGAAGTACCAGGAGGCCTTCCCGAAGGCGCCGAAGGTCAAGCACCGCGCGACGCAGAAGATCCAGTCGGAGCTGCAGCCGCGCTTCAACGGCGGTACTCCGCCGGACCTGATCGACAACTCCGGTGCCCAGCAGATGGACATGGGCGTCCTGGTCGGCAAGAAGCAGCTCGCCGACCTCACCGCGCTGATGGACGCGCCGTCCATCGACGACCCGAACAAGAAGGTGCGCGACACGCTGCGCCCGGGCATCGTCGAGATGGGCCAGTTCGACGGCGACCCCGTCTGGATCCTCTACTACGCGTACACCGTGTACGGAGTGTGGTACTCCCAGACCGCGCTGGAGAAGCTCGACGCCACGTACCCGGAGACCTGGGACGAGATGCTCGCGCTGTGTGAGAAGGCGAAGAAGAAGGGCATCGCCGGCTGGACGTACGCGGGCAAGCACCCGTACTACCTGCCGTTCTCGCTCTACCCCTTCATCGCCAAGATCGGCGGCCGCGAGGTACTCGACGCGATCGACAACCTCGAGCCGAAGGCCTGGGAGCACCCGGCCGTCAAGGCCGCCTTCGAGGCGTACTACGAGCTCTTCAAGAAGGGGTACATCCTCAAGGGCACGCCCGGCATCGACCACATCCAGTCCCAGACGGCCTGGACCGAGGGCAAGGCACTCTTCATCCCCAACGGCTCATGGGTGGAGAACGAGGCGGCGAAGACCACGCCCGAGGACTTCAAGATGATGGTGGCCGCGCCCACCGGCCTCGACAAGTCCGACAAGCTGCCGTTCGGCACCATCTGGGCGTCCGGCGGTGAGCCCTTCGTCGTCCCGGCCAAGGCGAAGAACGCCGAGGGCGGCATGGAGCAGCTGCGCATCATGCTCAGCGAGGCCTCGTCCAAGAGCTTCACCCAGCAGGTGAAGTCGCTGACGGCGTTCAACGGCGGCACTGACGGCCTGACCCTGTCGACGGCCATGCAGTCCGGTGTCGACGCCCTGAAGAAGGCCGGCGAGAACGTCGTCAACCCGCGCCTGCAGGACTGGTACGTGAAGCTGCAGAAGGAGCAGATCGGCGTCGCCGGTATCGGCGAGATGATGGCGGGCCGAGCGACCCCGGCCGAGACCATCAAGAAGATTCAGGGCTTCGCGGACGCGGCGGCCAAGGACCAGTCCATCAAGCACTACAAGCACCAGTGAGCTCGCGTCACCAGCGGCGGCATTCGCCGGAAGATCGGGGTCGTTAACCATGCAACACGGCAAGTACCGGTTCATTGTGGGGTTCTTGGCGGCCCCATTGGCGTTGTACGCAATCTTCGTCATCTGGCCGTTCATCCAGTCCATTTACTACTCCTTCACGGACTGGACCGGCCTGAGCCCGGACTTCAAGATGGTCGGCTTCGACAATTACAGCCGAATGCTGGACGACGACATCTTCTGGAAATCGCTGCAGCACAGCCTGTGGTTCGCGCTGCTGCTGCCGCTGGTGACGCTCGGCCTCGCGCTGTTCTTCGCTTTCATGCTCAATGTCGGCGGGCGGCGCCGTAAGGGCGCCGCCATCGCCGGTGTGCGAGGTTCGTCCTTTTACAAGATCGCGTACTTCTTCCCGCAGGTGCTGTCGATCGCGATCGTCGCCTTGCTCTTCCAGTTCGCGTACAACCCCAACGAGGGCGCGATCAACGGGGCGTTGCAGGCCGTGGGCCTCGACAGCATCCAGCCGGGCTGGCTCGGCGACCCCGATCTCGCCCTGTGGTGCGTCATGGCGGTCCTGGTCTGGAGCACGGTCGGTTTCTTCGTGGTGCTGTTCTCCGCGGGCATGGCGTCCATTCCAAGGGACTTCTACGAGGCGGCGCTGCTGGACGGCGCGAACCGGTTCACCACCTTCTTCCGGATCACCCTGCCGCTGCTGTGGGACACCGTGCAGTCGGGCTGGGTCTACATGGGAATCCTGGCCCTGGGCGCGGAGTCCTTCGCGGTCGTCCAGATCATGACTGTGGGTCCCGGTGGACCCGACTACTCGACGACGGTGCTCACGCTGTACGTCTACCAAACGGCGTTCCGCGACGGCCAGGCGGCATACGCGACAACGATCGGTGTCGCCCTGCTCGTCGTCACGCTGGCCTTCGCGGCCGTCGTGATGCGGCTCGGTCGGCGCGAGCGGCTGGAGTTCTGACATGAAGACGACTGACACACCGCCCGCCGGCATCGCCGAGGACCGCCCGCAGGTGGTGAAGACGACGATCCCGCCCGCCAGGAAGAAGAAGACTGAGGGGGGCGTCCTCAACGTCTTCTCGCACGGTGTGCTCGTCATCTGGGCGATCATGGTCGTGCTGCCGCTGCTCTGGGCGGTGATGACCTCGTTCAAGACCGACAAGGCCATCTTCACCTCGCCGTGGTCCCTGCCCGACTCGCTGCACTTCGAGAACTGGTCGCGCGCCTGGAGCCAGGCGCACATGAGCGACTATTTCCTCAACACCGTTCTGGTGGTGGGCGGTTCGCTGGTCGGCACGCTGCTGTTCGGCTCGATGGCCGCGTACGTCCTGGCACGCTTCGACTTCCCCGGGAACCGCTTCATCTACTTCCTCTTCATCGGAGGAATGAGTTTCCCCATCATGCTGGCGCTGGTGCCGCTGTTCTACGTACTGAACAACGTCGCCCTGCTGAACACGCTGCACGGCCTGATCCTGGTGTACATCGCCTACTCGCTGCCGTTCACCGTCTTCTTCCTCACCGCCTTCTTCCGTACGCTGCCGAGCTCGGTGGCCGAGGCGGCGCTGATCGACGGGGCCTCGCACACCCGGACGTTCTTCCAGGTGATGCTGCCGATGGCGAAGCCGGGACTGATCAGCGTCGCCATCTTCAACTTTCTCGGGCAGTGGAACCAGTACATGCTGCCGACCGTGCTCAACACCGACCCGGAGAAGAAGGTGCTCTCCCAGGGCCTTGTCGAACTGGCCGTCAGCCAGGGCTACAAGGGCGACTGGTCCGGTCTCTTCGCCGGCCTGGTGATGGCGATGCTGCCGGTGCTCGCGGCGTACATCATCTTCCAGCGGCAGGTGGTCGCCGGTCTGACCGCGGGCGCGCTGAAGTAGGAGCCGCCACGACGAAACCCCGGTCCCCTCTCGCGAGGGCCGGGGTTTCATTTTCCATAACAGTAGCCATGTACATAGTAGCTATGTACTGTATTTTCATGAGCGCGACATACGAGGGCCCCACGCCCGGCTTCCTGGTCTGGCGACTGTCGATGAAGTGGCGGGTCGCCGTGGACCGGGCCGTCGTGCCGCTGGGCCTGACCCACGCGCAGTACTCGCTGGTCGCGTCACTGTTGGGTATGGAGCGCTCGGGAGTTCGGCCCAGCCAGCGACAGCTCGCCGACCACACCGGCCTCGAACCGCTCTATGTGTCGAAGCTGGCCCGCGCCCTGGAGGCAGCCGGTCTGGTCGAGCGCGCCCCGGACCCCGCCGACACGCGCGCGGTCCAGCTGTCGCTCACCGCCCATGGGCGTGCGGTCACCCGGCGCGCGATCACCGTCGTCCAGCGGCTCCTCGATCAGCTTCTGGAGCCGATGGGCGGTCTGGACGGGCCGCGTACTGAAGTGCTCACGCGCGAACTGGCGATCCTGCTCGACACACCACTCGACACACCACTCGATATACCACCCGTCGACATACCTCCCCACTCACCCCACTCACCCGACTCGCCCGACCAGGTCGGCTCACCGGACTTCCCGACAGAGGAGTAGTCATGTCCACCGCACCCACCCTCAACGGCCAGGTCATAGGCCAGGCCCACTACGCGACCCGGGCCGTGCTGGAAGGCACGCTGGCCCGGACCGGCATCACGTTCCTTCAGGTGGTGGCGCTCAACGTCACCGCGGACAACGGCGGCGCCGTCGAGCGCGACCGGCTGGTCGGCCGGATGACCGGCACGCTGAAGATCGACGAGCCGGCGGTACTGGCGACGATCGCCGAGCTGAGATCCGCCGGGCTGCTGGAAGCCCTGCCCGCCGAGGCCGGCGAGGACGCTCGCGTCGGATTCACGGACGAGGGCCTGGCGCTGCACGGCCGTATCGCCGCCGCCGTCGCCGAGATCACCGAGCGGCTCTACGGTGATCTCCCCGCCGACGACCTGGCGACCGCGGGCCGCCTGTTGTCCCTGGTCACGGCCCGTGCCAACGCCGAGCTGGCGGGAACCTAGGCGCCTGAAAACGCCCCTGTGCCGACCGGTGCCCCGACTGTTCCCCTGCCTTGCTCATCCGTGGTTGCCCCGCTCAAGGTCTTGACGGAATAAGGCCCGAGAGTTGAGCTTAGAGTTCACAAGTTGGAGAAACGTCGGGGCCGCTTCGCTGTGGCACCCGGCCGGGGGCGGCCGTCGCGCCGCCCACCGGGGGTCAGGAGTGGATGAGTCAATGGAGACTCCGGGGTCGCAGACATCTCTGCACCGGGCCAACCTGGAGCGAGTCGTGCGCGCCGTACGTATGGCGGGCTCGCTCACGCAGGCGGAGATCGCGAGGAGCACAGGGCTCTCCGCGGCAACGGTCTCCAATATCGTTCGCGAACTGAAGGACGGCGGAACCGTCGAGGTCACCCCCACCTCGGCCGGCGGTCGCCGGGCCCGCAGCGTCGCTCTCAGCGGCGACGCGGGCATCGTCATCGGCGTCGACTTCGGCCACACCCATCTACGCGTCGCCATCGGCAACCTCGCCCACCAGGTGCTCGCCGAGGAGTCCGAGCCGCTCGACGTGGACGCCTCGTCTGCGCAGGGCTTCGACCGGGCCGAACAACTGGTCAACCGGCTCATCGCGGCGACCGGGATAGGCCAGGACAAGGTGATCGGGGTCGGTCTCGGCGTACCGGGCCCCATCGATGTGGAGTCCGGCACCCTCGGCTCCACCTCGATCCTGCCGGGCTGGACCGGGATCAACCCCAAAGAGGAGCTCTCCGGGCGGCTCGGCGTGCCTGTGTACGTCGACAACGACGCCAACCTCGGCGCCCTGGGCGAGCTGGTCTGGGGCAGCGGCCGCGGGGTCCGGGATCTCGCGTACATCAAGGTCGCCAGCGGCGTCGGCGCCGGTCTGGTGATCGACGGCCAGATCTACCGCGGCCCGGGCGGTACGGCCGGCGAGATCGGCCACATCACGCTGGACGAGGCGGGGCCGGTCTGCCGCTGTGGCAACCGCGGCTGCCTGGAGACGTTCGCCGCCGCCCGCTACGTACTGCCGCTGCTGCAGTCCAGTCACGGACCCGATCTGACCATGGAGCGCGTGGTGCAGCTGGCGCGCGAGGGCGACCCCGGCTGCCGCCGTGTCGTCGCCGACGTGGGACGGCACATCGGCAGCGGCGTGGCCAATCTGTGCAACCTGCTCAACCCCAGTCGCGTCGTGCTGGGCGGAAATCTCGCGGAAGCGGGAGAATTGGTCCTCGGACCGATCCGGGAGTCGGTCTCCCGTTACGCGATTCCCAGCGCGGCGCGTCAGCTGTCCGTCCTTCCGGGGGCGCTCGGAGCGCGTGCCGAAGTGCTGGGCTCGCTTGCCTTGGTACTCAGCGAAATGGGCGATTCGACCCTTCTGGACAGCCCGCTCCCTGCCGGAGCACCTGCCTTCACTTAGATAACGAATGGCACCGTTGTCATCTCGTTAAGGATTTACTCCTTGACGCTGGCAGCGGGGCCGAGTTGACTTCCAGCCACCTCGGCCGCAACGACGCGGCCTCGTCAGGGAGGTTTCGAGAATGAACATGCGTATGCGTCGTGCCGCCGTTGCCGTAGCAGCCACCACGATGGCTGTTTCCCTCGCCGCGTGTGGCAGCGCCAAGGAGTCCGGCGACCAGACCAAGGAGACCGGCGCCGGTAAGGGCGACGCGATCAAGATCGGTCTGCTGCTGCCGGAGAACCAGACGGCGCGCTACGAGAAGTTCGACAAGCCGCTCATCGAGAAGAAGATCAGCGAGCTGACCAACGGCAAGGCCGAGGTGATCTACGCCAACGCCAAGCAGGACGCGACGCTGCAGAACCAGCAGGTCGACACGATGATCACCAACAAGGTGAACGCTCTGATCGTCGACGCTGTGGACTCCAAGGCCATCGCCGGCTCGGTCAAGAAGGCCAAGGAGGCGGGCATCCCGGTCGTCGCCTTCGACCGCCTGGCCGAGGGTCCGATCGACGCCTACACCTCGTTCGACAACGAGGAAGTCGGCCACGTCCAGGGCAAGGCGCTGCTCGAGGCCCTTGGCGCCAAGGCCAAGGACGGCCAGATAGTCATGATGAACGGCGCCGTCACCGACCCGAACGCGGCCCTGTTCAAGAAGGGCGCGCACGCCGAGCTCGACGGCAAGGTGAACATCGGCAAGGAGTACGACACCAAGGAGTGGAAGCCGGAGAACGCCAACGCCAACATGGAGGCCGCGATCTCGGCCCTCGGCAAGGACAAGATCATCGGCGTCTACTCCGCCAACGACGGCATGGCGGGCGGCATCATCACCGCCCTGAAGGCCGGCGGCTTCGCCAAGCTCCCGCCGGTCACCGGCCAGGACGCCGAGCTCGCCGGTGTGCAGCGGATCGTCGCGGGTGAGCAGTTCGCGAGCGTCTACAAGCCGTACGCCCCGGAGGCCGCTGCCGCCGCCGAGATGGCCGTCGCGCTCGCCAAGGGCGAGAAGCTCGACTCCATCGCCAAGGAGAAGGTCGACAGCCCCACCAACAAGGGCATCCCGACGGTGCTGGTCCCGGTTGTCTCGCTGACCAAGGCCAACATCAATGACACGGTCATCAAGGACGGCGTGTACACGGTCGCCGAGATCTGCACCCCGAAGTACAAGGCCGCCTGCGACGCACTCGGTCTGAAGTAAGTCCCCCAAGCCTTACGGGACTTAACCTCCCTGGAAGCGTGTACCGGCGCTCCGCCCCTCATCCGGCCCCCGCCATCGGGGGCGGGGCGCCGTACAGGAACGCTTCTGCCCTTCTGTTCGCTTCTGCTCAACCCACCGCGCCCGTTCCCCGGTGCGGTATCCCCGCCGGTCAGGCGGCGAAGGAGATGGTTCACGTGTCCGCTACGCCCGTGCTGGCGTTGCGCGGGGTCTCCAAGCGATTCGGTGCCGTCCAGGCGCTCACCGATGTAGAGCTTGAGGTCCACGGCGGCGAGGTGGTCGCCCTCGTAGGCGACAACGGCGCCGGAAAGTCCACGCTGGTCAAGACGATCGCCGGCGTGCATCCCATCGATGAAGGCGTCATCGAGTGGGAAGGCAGGTCCGTATCGATCGACAGGCCGCACGACGCCCAGAACCTGGGCATCGCGACCGTCTACCAGGACCTCGCGCTGTGCGACAACATCGATGTCGTCGGCAACCTCTACCTCGGCCGGGAGATCCGCAAGCGCGGCATCCTCAACGAGGTCGAGATGGAGCGCCGCGCCCGCGAGCTGCTCGACACGCTGTCGATCCGCATTCCCAGCGTGCGCATCCCGATCGCCTCGCTCTCCGGCGGCCAGCGCCAGACCGTGGCCATCGCCCGGTCCATGCTCGGTGAGCCGCAGCTCGTCATCCTCGACGAGCCCACCGCCGCCCTCGGCGTCGAGCAGACCGCCCAGGTCCTCGACCTCGTCGAGCGGCTGCGCGAGCGCGGCCACGCGGTAATCCTCATCAGCCACAACATGGCCGATGTGAAGGCCGTCGCGGACAAGGTGGCAGTCCTCCGGCTCGGCCGGAACAACGGCGTCTTCGACGTCAAGGTCACCTCGCAGGAAGAGATCATCTCCGCCATCACCGGCGCCACGGACAACGCTGTGACCCGGCGTGCGGCGCGCACCACGGAGGTTCAGAAGTGAACACCGAAAAGACCTCCACTCCGCCCGTGGTCAACCCCGAGGCCGCTCACGACGCGGTCACCGCGGTCGACCCCCGGCTGCTGGTCCGCGAGCAGGGCTTCGCCGGATACCTCACGGAGTTCAAGCGCAAGCTGCACTCCGGTGACCTGGGCTCGATCCCGGTGATCATCGGCCTGGTCATCATCGCCGTTGTCTTCCAGAGCCTGAACTCGAACTTCCTCTCCGCGCAGAACCTCAGCAACATCGCGGTGACGATGGTCGCCACCGGCATGATGGCCGTCGGCATCATCTTCGTGCTGCTGCTCGGCGAGATCGACCTGTCGGTCGGCTCGGTCAGCGGCGTCGCCGGAGCAATCGCCGCCGTCCTGAGCGTCACCCACGGCGTCAACGAGTGGCTCGCCGTGATCATCGCGATCGTCAGCGGCGCGGTCATCGGCGCGCTCCACGGCTTCTTCTTCGCCCGGATCGGCGCACCCGCGTTCGCCGTCACTCTGGCCGGCCTGCTCTTCTGGCTGGGCTTCATGCTCCAGCTCCTCGGCGACCAGGGCACGATCAACCTGGACGGCGAAGGCGTGATCGGCAAGCTGACCACGTACTACTTCACGGACGTGGCGGCCGCCTACGGCCTCGCGGCGGTCGCGGTGGCCGCGTTCTTCCTCTCGGCCTTCTTCGACGCGCGCCGCCGTGAGGCCGCCGGCGTCCCGTCCCGGCCGCTCGTCGACATCGTCGTGCGTACGGTTCTGCTCGCCGTGGTGGCCTTCGCCGCCGCGGCCATGTTCAACCAGTACAAGGGCCTGCCGCTGGCGCTGGTCCTCTTCCTGGTGGTGCTGGTCGCGACGGACTTCGTGCTCCGGCGCACCACGTACGGCCGCAAGATCTTCGCGCTCGGCGGCAGCGTCGAGGCCTCCCGCCGCGCCGGTATCAACGTCACGGCGGTCCGGATCTCGGTCTTCTCGATCGCGGGCACCTTCGCCGCCATCGGCGGTCTGTTCTGGGCGTCCAAGATCGCGGCGGCCAACCAGAGCGCCGGCGCCGGTGACCTCCTGATGAACGTCATCGCGGCGGCCGTCATCGGCGGCACCAGCCTGTTCGGCGGACGCGGCAGGACCTGGAACGCGCTGCTCGGCGTCATGGTGATCGTCTCGATCCAGTACGGACTCGCGCTGGAAGGCATCGCCACCCCGATCCAGTACATGATCACCGGTGGTGTGCTGCTGGCGACCGTGGTGATCGACTCCCTCACCCGCAAGACACAGAAGACCGCGGGCCGCGCCTGACCGCGGCTGCGTAGGAGTGCCCGGCGCCGTTCGCGGTGCCGGGCACCTCTGCGTATGCCTGCAGCTCTGCGTGTTCACCCGAATGCGTGATGTAGATCGCACCGCCCGGCGACCGGCGCCGCAGCCGGAACATTAGACTCGACGAACCGGCAAGCTAGACCGTTCAACTGCAAGGAGGCACGGGTGGCGCTGCTGACCCGCATTACGGGACCGCGCGATCTGGACCGGCTCAGCCCGGAGCAGCTGGACCAGCTGGCTGCCGAGATCCGGATCTTCCTGGTGGACGCCGTCTCCAAGACCGGCGGTCATCTCGGTCCCAATCTGGGCGTGGTCGAGCTGACCATCGCACTGCACCGTGTCTTCGACTCCCCGAAGGACAAGGTCCTCTGGGACACCGGCCACCAGAGCTATGTCCACAAGCTGCTGACCGGCCGTCAGGACTTCTCCAGGCTCAAGATGAAGGGCGGCCTCTCCGGCTACCCCGCGCGTGCCGAGTCCGAGCACGACATCATCGAGAACTCCCACGCATCGACCGTCCTCGGCTGGGCCGACGGCCTCGCCAAGGCCAACGAGGTGCTGAAGAAGGACGACCACGTCGTCGCCGTCATCGGCGACGGAGCCCTCACCGGCGGCATGGCCTGGGAGGCGTTGAACAACATCGCGGCCGCCAAGGACCGCCCTCTGGTGATCGTCGTCAACGACAACGAGCGCTCCTACGCCCCCACCATCGGCGGCCTCGCCAACCACCTGGCCACCCTGCGCACCACCGATGGCTACGAGCGGTTCCTGGCCCGCGGCAAGGACATCCTGGAGCGCACCCCCGTCGTCGGGAAGCCGCTCTACGAGACCCTGCACGGCGCCAAGAAGGGCCTCAAGGACTTCATCGCCCCGCAGGGCATGTTCGAGGACCTGGGCCTCAAGTACGTCGGCCCCATCGACGGTCACGACATCGAGGCCCTCGAGTCCGCCCTCGCCCGCGCCAAGCGCTTCGGCGGCCCCGTCATCGTCCACTGCCTCACCGAGAAGGGCCGCGGCTACCAGCCGGCCCTGCAGGACGAGGCGGACCGCTTCCACGCCGTCGGCAAGATCCACCCCGACACCGGCCTGCCGATTGCCAGCTCCGGCCTCGACTGGACCTCGGTCTTCGGCGAGGAGATGGTCGAACTCGGCAAGGAGCGCGAGGACATCGTCGCGATCACCGCGGCGATGCTGCAGCCGGTGGGCCTCGACAGGTTCGCCAAGGCCTTCCCGGACCGCGTCTACGACGTCGGCATCGCCGAGCAGCACGGCGCGGTCTCCGCCGCCGGCCTCGCCACCGGCGGACTGCACCCCGTCTTCGCCGTGTACGCCACCTTCCTCAACCGCGCCTTCGACCAGGTGCTGATGGACGTCGCCCTGCACAAGTGCGGCGTGACGTTCGTACTCGACCGGGCGGGCGTCACCGGCACCGACGGCGCCTCGCACAACGGCATGTGGGACATGTCGATCCTGCAGTGCGTGCCCGGCTTGCGGATCGCCGCCCCGCGCGATGCCGACCAGGTCCGCGCCCAGCTGCGCGAGGCCGTCGAAGTCGACGACGCGCCGACCGTGGTGCGCTTCTCCAAGGGTGCGGTCGGCCCGGCCGTGAAGGCTCTGGGCAGGGTCGGCGGCATGGACATCCTGCGCGACGCGGGCACCGACCTCCCCCATCGCCCTGCGGGCATGGGAGGCGCCCCCGTGGACGTCCTCCTTGTCTCCGTCGGCGCGCTCGCGCCGATGTGCCTGGAGATCGCCGATCTCCTCGACGCCCAGGGCATCACGACCACCGTCGTCGACCCACGCTGGGTCAAGCCGGTCGACGAGGCCCTCGCGCCGCTCGCCGAGCAGCATCGCGTCGTCGTCACCGTCGAGGACAACAGCCGTGCGGGCGGCGTCGGTTCGGCCGTCGCCCAGGCCCTGCGCGACGCGGGCGTGGACGTACCGCTGCGCGACTTCGGCATCCCGCCGCGCTTCCTGGACCATGCCTCCCGCAAGGAGGTCATGGCGGAAATCGGCCTGACCGCGCCGGACATCGCCCGCCAGGTCACCGGGCTCGTCTCCAGGCTGGACGGCCGGTACGACAGTGAAGCGGTGGAACCCGCCCGCGACTGATCCCTCTCGCCGCTGATCCGTGTCGCCGATGGGCCGGCCGGTCACCCTGTATGGGTGGTCCGACCGGCCCATTCGCGTGAAATCCACCCGTACGGAGCTGTTCCGGGCCGCCGATGTCCCAATCATGGCGTTCACGACGAGTGCGTGGAGGTGCGCCGGTGAGTACGCAGCAGGACACAGGCCCGGACAAAGACGGGCTGTTCCGGACCAAGACGGTCGAACAGTCGATCCGCGACACCGAGGAGCCCGAGCACGCGCTGAAGAAGTCCCTGTCCGCATGGGATCTGACGGTCTTTGGCGTCGGCGTCATCATCGGTACCGGCATCTTCGTCCTCACCGGCATCGCGGCCCGGAACAACGCCGGACCCGCCACCGCCCTCTCCTTCGTGGCCGCGGGCATCGTCTGCGCCCTCGCGGCGCTCTGCTACGCCGAGTTCGCGTCCACGGTGCCGGTGGCCGGCTCGGCGTACACCTTCTCCTACGCTTCGATCGGGGAACTGCCCGCCTGGATCATCGGCTGGGACCTGGTCCTCGAATTCGCTCTCGGCACCGCCGTGGTGGCGGTCGGCTGGTCCGGGTACGTGCGCAACCTCATGAGCACCAACCTCGGCTGGGACATGCCCGTCGCGCTGTCCGGGCCCGACGAAGGAGGACACTTCGACCTGCTGGCCTTCCTGCTCGTCCTGGTGCTGACCGCCATCCTGGTCGTCGGGACGAAGCTCTCGGCCCGGATCACCGCGATCGTGGTCGCCATCAAGGTCACCGTCGTGCTGATGGTCATCATCGCGGGCCTGTTCTTCATCAAGGCCGACAACTACTCTCCGTTCATTCCCCCGGCCGAGCCGCAGCCCGTCGGCAGTGGCCTCCACGCGCCGCTGATCCAGGTGCTCTTCGGATTCGATCCCACCAACTTCGGCGTCATGGGCATCTTCACCGCGGCCTCTCTCGTCTTCTTCGCCTTCATCGGCTTCGATGTCGTGGCCACGGCCGCCGAGGAGACCCGGAACCCTCAGCGGGACATGCCGCGCGGCATCCTCGGCTCGCTGCTTGTCTGCACGGTGCTCTACGTGGCCGTGACGCTGGTGGTCACCGGCATGCAGTACTACAAGGAGATGTCGGCGACCGCCCCGCTCGCCGAAGCCTTCAAGTCCGTGGACCAGCCCTTCTTCGCGGGTGCCATCAGCCTTGGCGCGGCCGTCGGCCTCATCACCGTCTCCATGATCCTTCTGCTCGGCCAGACCCGGGTGTTCTTCGCGATGAGCCGTGACGGACTGCTGCCGCGCTTCTTCTCCATCACCCACCCGAAGTTCCGCACCCCCTACCGGGCGACCGTTGTGCTCGGTGTGGTGATCGCCGTCATCGCGGGCTTCACCAGCCTCGAGAAGCTCGCGGAACTGGTCAACATCGGAACACTCTTCGCCTTCGTCGTCGTGGCGCTCGGCGTCATCGTCCTCCGCCGCACCCGGCCCGACCTGCACCGCGCCTTCCGCACCCCCTGGGTGCCGGTGATCCCGATCCTGTCGATTGCGGCGTCGCTCTGGCTCATGCTCAACCTGCCGACCGAGACGTGGTTGCGGTTCGCCATCTGGATGGCGCTGGGCTTCGTGGTGTACTTCGTGTACGGGCGCGGGCACAGCCGCCTGGGCCGCGAGGGCAGCAAGGCCGAGTACTAGGGCGTGTGTTAAGAGTCCCGCCTGCCCCGCAGTCCCGCCGCGACGGGACTGCGGGGCAGGAAACTGTGCCGCTCCGGGTGAGCCCGGAGCCCGAAAGGCAGGCATGCCCGTCGAGCCGCCGTCATCGCTACGGCATGTATCCGCACAGTCGTTGCCCCGTCAGCGAGGCCGTGCCCCCTCCGCCGTTCCCGCGCCCGGCTACTGGCGGCGGCTGCTCCCGGCGCTGGCGGTGCTCGCCCTCGTCACCCGCATCCCCTCCTTCGGACGCCGGCTGTGGAACCCGGACGAGGGCTATCTCGCCGTCCAGGCACGGATACTGGCCGACGGGGGAGCGCTGTACGACACGGTGGTCGACCGCAAACCGCCGCTGCTGCCCCTGCTGTACCAGGCCTCGTTCGCGGTGTTCGGCGACGAATCCCTGCGCTCCGTCAAGGTCCTGGCGGTCGTCGCCCAACTGATCACCGCCGCCCTGCTCGCGGGCATCGCCCGCCGCCGCTGGGGCGACCGGGCCGGACGCACCGCGGGGGTCCTCTATCTGCTGGTCTCCATCGGCCTCAACCCACAGGACGCGCAGGCGGCCACCTTCGAGGTCTTCATGCTGCCGTTCACCGCGGCCGCCCTCTGGTGCGCGGACCGGGGCCGCTGGGGCGCGGCCGGCCTCGCGGTGGCGGGGGCCTTCCTCACCAAACAGACCGGCGGAGCAGTCCTGGTCCCCGTCCTGTGGCTGCTCTGGCAGACGTCACCCACCCGAACAGCGCTGCTGCGTACGGGAGTCGGCTTCGGCCTCCCGGTGCTCTGCGCCGCCTGGCTGACCACTCCGTACGGCTTTGTGTTCTGGACGGTGACAGGCTCGGGTGCGTACGCCTCCTTCACCGGCTCCGAACTTCACGTCCTGTTCCGGGCCTTGGCCAACACCGCTCTGCTCGGCTGCGCCTGCGCCGGGCTGATCCCGCCGATCGTGCGGGTGCTGCGCATCGCCAGGACGGGCGTCGGCGACCTGTGGCTGTGGCTGGCGGCTTCGGCGGGCGCCGTGCTGCTCGGCTTCCACTTCTTCGGTCACTACTACCTGCAACTGATCCCGCCGCTGGCCCTGTTGGCGACCGCAGCGCTGCAGATCCTGCCCCGCGACCGGCTCGCTTCGGCGCTGCTCACCTCGGCCTGCGGGTGCGCGCTGTTCCTCGCCTGGGGGATGCTGGCGCCGCGTCCGGAGCTGGCCCATGCGGAGCGGATCGCCGCGGCCGTACAGGCCCGTACAGGCCCGTCGGAGTCGGTTCTGGTGTGGGGGATACACCCCGAGACCTACTGGCTTGCCGACCGGGCACCCGCCAGCCGGTATCTGACCGCCGGTCTGCTCACCAACTACAGCGGCGGGCGCAACGGTCCGCAGGTCGGTGAGAAGTACGCGATGGCGGGCACCTGGCCGGTCTTCGCCGGGGAGATGCGGACCCGCAGACCGGCCCTGATCGTGGACGACTCCCGCGGCAAACCGTTCGCCCCCGAGAGGGTCCCCACCCTGCACAGGCTGCTGTCCCGGGACTATGAGGCGCTGCCCGACGAGGTCGACGGCGCGGTGCTCTACGTACGCTCGCGACGGGGCTGAACCGTCCGCGGTCCCACGGTCTCGCAGCCGTGCGCCTCGACCCGCCGTCTGAGCTCCCGGTCGGCCGTGACAACGACGCAGGGCGCGCCCGCCGGACGCTCGGACGCCAGCTCCACGACTTCGTCGTCCCCGCTGCCGGGCGCGGACACGACCCGCACGTGGGGCACGCTCTTCACTCCGCGGGCGGCCCCCTCCACCACGAGCACCAACTCGACGGGACCGGGATGCCCGGGGACCCCGGCTTCCGCGACACCGACCAGCTGGTCCCGCAGGCGTTCGGCCGCCCCGCGGCGGTCGCGCCACCAGCCGTCGGGCACTGAACCGACCACGTTCGCCGCATCGACGATCACAAGCGTTCGCATCAGAAATCCCCAAAAATTCGGCGACTCGATGGGTGTTATTGTCGCAGCACTTCATGGAGCGTTGTCTTTGGCCGCTCAGTGCGGTTCTCGTCAGGAAAGGTGGCCGGTGAGCCATGGCGTTGGGGCCTGCGCGAAGAACGAAGCAGCAGGCGGACAGGGTTCGCGAGGTTCCCGGCGCACAGCGGGACCACGCACCGGTCAGCACTGCGGAAGACGGCAGTCCGACGGCCACCGGCTGGCTGCTGCGCGGCAAGGACGACCGGCTCACGGCGTACGCACCCACCTCAGCCGGTGTGCTCCGGTGGACCGAGAACCGGCCCGCCGGGCCCGAGTGGTCCGGCCCCGAGTTGGTGGCCCCGGCCCACGGTCTGCTGCCCTACCTCTCCTTCGCGCAGGGATCCGACGGCTATGTGCACCTCTTCGGCCTGCGGCAGACCCCGGCGGGCGGTGACGAGGTCCACACGGACGTCGTCCACGCGATCCAGTACCAGACGGGCCGTCCGGTGAAGGACTGGCAGCCGCTGGGCACGCCGTATCCGAACGACTGGAAGCTCGCCGGGCAGATAGGCCGTCCGGCGCCGGTCGTGGACGGGGCGGGCAATGTCCATGTATTCGTACGCAACGCAGGCGGCGGGGTGTGCGCTCGCAGCCAGCTCTTCTCCGGAGCCTGGCGGCCGTGGGCCGATCTCAAGGGCAGCGGAGCCCACGGCAGGCTCGCTGTCGCCGCGACCGGCAGCGGCCGCGCGGAGATTCTTGCGCCCGCGCGGGGCGGCATCATGCACTGGCTGCAGGACGGCGACGAGCCCCTGTTCACCAGGGACGAGGACATCCCCGCGCAGGTCCTGGACGGTTCCGTATCGGGTGTGGCGACCGGCGATGACCGGCTCACGTTCTTCTGGCGCGACGAGAAGTCCGCCGAGGTGCACGCCTGGCGTCAGGACAGCGTGCCCGAGCCGCTGGGAGGCGGGACGGGCGCCGGACCGGTGGCCGTGCTGCGGGCCTCCGTGGACGGCCACGACTGCACGCTCATGGCGCAGCGCGACGCCGACGGACGGCCCGCTCTCGCCGCGTATCCGACGGAGGACGAGTCCGCCGGTGCGGTCTGGACCGGCACCGGAGAAGCGTGCGTGGGCGCCCCCGCACTGGCTATGGATGCCGACGGCCGCGTCGTGCTCGCCGCGTTCGCCCCGGACGGCAGCCTCCGGATCACCCGGCAGAAGACGACGGAGTCCGGTCTGGCCATGGAGGCATGGACCCGGATCTGACGGCTGTGCGCCGAAGCCTCGACAAGCCTCGACAATCGACAAGCCTCGACAACGCAGACTGCCCCGGCACCGAAGGACGGTGCCGGGGCAGTTGCTTGCTGCTTGTCCGTGACAGGCGTTACGCCGGGACGCTCGCCACGCCCTGCGCCAGGAACGGCTTGCCGTTCACGCGCTCGGAGACACCCTCGCGGTCCAGGTACGGCGTGATGCCGCCCAGGTGGAAGGGCCAGCCGGCGCCCGTGATCAGGCAGAGGTCGATGTCCTGCGCCTCGGCGACGACACCCTCCTCCAGCATCAGCCCGATCTCCTGCGCCACCGCGTCCAGGACGCGGTTACGGGTCTGCTCCTCGGTGAGGACGGTGTCGCCCTGCTTGAGGAGGGCGGCGACCTCCGGGTCCAGCTCCGGCTTGCCGGAATCGTAGACGTAGAAGCCACGCTTGCCGGCCTTGACCACCGCGGCCAGGTTCTCGGAGACCGTGAAGCGGTCCGGGAAGGACCGGTTGAGGGTCTCGGAGACATGCAGACCGATCGCCGGGCCGACCAGCTCCAGGAGCACCAGCGGGGACATCGGCAGTCCGAGCGGCTCGATGGCCTTCTCGGCGGTGGCCACCGGGGTGCCCTCGTCGATGACGTTCTGGATCTCGCCCATGAAGCGGGTCAGGATGCGGTTCACGACGAACGCCGGGGCGTCCTTCGTCAGTACGGCCGTCTTCTTCAGCTTCTTAACCACACCGAACGCCGTCGCGAGCGACGCGTCGTCGGTCTGCTCACCGCGGACGATCTCCAGGAGCGGCAGGATCGCCACCGGGTTGAAGAAGTGGAAGCCGACTACCCGCTCGGGGTGCTTCAGCTTCGACGCCATCTCGGAGACCGAGAGCGAGGAGGTGTTGGTGGCGAGGATCGCGTGCGCCGGGGCGACCGCCTCGACCTCCGCGAACACCTGCTGCTTGACGCCCATCTCCTCGAAGACGGCCTCGATGATGAAGTCGGCGTCGGCGAAGCCCTCGGCCTTGTCCAGTACACCGGAGACCAGGCCCTTGAGGCGATTGGCCTTGTCCTGGTTGATGCGGCCCTTGCCGAGCAGCTTCTCGATCTCGGCGTGGACGTAGCCCACACCCTTGTCGACGCGCTCCTGGTCGATGTCGGTCAGCACGACCGGTACCTCGAGGCGGCGCAGGAAGAGAAGCGCCAGCTGCGAGGCCATCAGGCCCGCGCCGACGACGCCGACCTTGGTGACCGGGCGGGCCAGCGACTTGTCCGGCGCACCGGCCGGGCGCTTGCCGCGCTTCTGGACCAGGTTGAAGGCGTAGATGCCGGAGCGCAGCTCGCCGCCCATGATCAGGTCCGCGAGAGCGATGTCCTCGGCGTCGAAGCCCGCCTGCAGGTCACCGCTCTTGGCCGCCTCGATGATCTCCAGCGCGCGGTAGGCGGCCGGGGCCGCGCCGTGCACCTTGGAGTCGGCGATGAAGCGGCCGCGTGCGACGGCCTGGTCCCAGGCCTCGCCGCGGTCGATCTCCGCGCGCTCGACGGCGATCTCGCCCTTGAGGACGGACGCGGTCCAGATGAGGGACTGCTCCAGGAAGTCCGCGCCCTCGAAGATCGCGTCGGCGATCCCGAGTTCGTAGACCTGGACGCCCTTGAGCTGCTTGTTCTGGTTGAGCGAGTTCTCGATGATCACCGAGACCGCGCGGTCCGCGCCGATCAGGTTCGGAAGCAGCGCGCAGCCGCCCCAGCCCGGGACGAGACCGAGGAAGACCTCGGGCAGCGAGAAGGCGGGGATCGCCTGGGAGACGGTGCGGTACGAGCAGTGCAGACCGACCTCGACACCGCCGCCCATCGCCGCGCCGTTGTAGTACGCGAACGTCGGGACCGCGAGCCCGGACAGCCGCTTGAATACGTCGTGGCCGCCCTTGCCGATCGCCAGCGCGTCCTCGTGGCGCTTCAGCAGCTCCACGCCCTTGAGGTCGGCGCCGACCGCGAAGATGAACGGCTTGCCGGTGATGCCGACGCCGACGATCGTGCCCTCGGACGCTTCCTTCTCGACCTGGTCCACGGCGGCGTTGAGGTTCGCCAGCGACTGCGGCCCGAAGGTGGTCGGCTTGGTGTGGTCCAGGCCGTTGTCCAGCGTGATGAGCGCGAACTTGCCCGCCGCGCCGGGGAGGTCGAGGTGGCGCACATGCGCCTGCGTGACGACCTCGTCCGGGAACAGCTCGGCCGCGCCCTTCAGGAGTTCAGCGGTACTCACTTGTTGCCTCCGTCGAAGTGCGGGTTCTCCCAGATGACCGTCGCGCCCATGCCGAAGCCGACGCACATGGTGGTCAGGCCGTAGCGGACGTGCGGCTGCTCCTCGAACTGCCGGGCCAGCTGCGTCATCAGGCGTACGCCGGAGGAGGCCAGCGGGTGGCCGTAGGCGATGGCGCCGCCGTACTGGTTGACGCGCGCGTCGTCGTCCGCGATGCCGTAGTGCTCGAGGAAGGCCAGCACCTGGACGGCGAAGGCCTCGTTGATCTCGAACAGGCCGATGTCGTCGATCGACAGGTCCGCCTTGGCCAGCGCCTTCTCGGTCGACGGGATCGGGCCGTAGCCCATGACCTCGGGCTCGACACCGGCGTACGCGAACGAGACGAGCCGCATCTTGACCGGCAGGCCCAGCTCGCGAGCGACGTCCTCGGAGGCGAGGAGGGAGGCGGTGGCACCGTCGTTGAGACCGGCGGCGTTTCCGGCGGTGACCCGGCCGTGCGCGCGGAACGGCGTCTTCAGCCCGGCCAGCGACTCCAGGGTGGTGCCCGGACGCATCGGCTCGTCGGCGGTGGCAAGGCCCCAGCCGGTCTCGCCTGCTTCAGCGTTGGTACGACGCACGGAGACCGGCACCAGGTCCTGCTGGATCTTGCCGTTGGCGTACGCCTTCGCGGCCTTCTCCTGCGAGCGCACGGCGTACTCGTCGGCGCGCTGCTTGGTGATGGTGGGGTAGCGGTCGTGCAGGTTCTCGGCGGTCATGCCCATGAAAAGGGCGGACTCGTCGACGAGCTTCTCGCTCACGAACCGCGGGTTCGGGTCGACGCCCTCGCCCATCGGGTGACGGCCCATGTGCTCGACACCGCCGGCCACGACGATGTCGTACGCGCCGAAGGCGATGGAGCCGGCGGTCGCCGTCACGGCGGTCATCGCGCCCGCACACATGCGGTCGATGGAGTAGCCGGGGACGGACTGCGGCAGACCCGCGAGGATGCCGGCGGTGCGGCCGAGGGTGAGGCCCTGGTCGCCGATCTGCGTGGTGGCGGCGATCGCCACCTCGTCGATGCGGGCGGGGTCGAGGTCCGGGTTGCGGCGCAGCAGCTCCCGGATCGCCTTCACAACGAGATCGTCGGCACGGGTCTCGTGGTAAATGCCCTTCGGGCCCGCCTTGCCGAACGGGGTGCGGACGCCGTCGACGAAGACGACATCCCTGACGGTACGAGGCACGATGGCTCTCCTCCAGGGTGCGGGGTGGCACTGCTGCGGGCACGCGCCTAAGCGCGCGCTTCCTCCCTCATGCTACTTGCGGGTAACCACCCTGCCCACCCCCTGCGGCGGGAGCGGCGAACGTCACACGAGGCCGCGTCCCGGCGCTCGCCCCCGGCCCTGCTCCTCAAACGGCCGGAGGGGCTGAATGTTCAGCCCCTCCGGCGATTGAGGGCACTCCCCCTATGCCCCGGTTCGGGAAGGGGCGGGGGCAAAGCCTCCAGCAAGCGTCAGTCCGTCGCGGTCAGCGCGCTCGTCAGCAGCGGCGCCACCTGCTCGATCTGCCATGGGCGCGCCCCGTACCCGGCCAGCGCCTCGGACACCGCGGCCACCGTGGGCTCGGCCGGCGGCTCCCAGCAGACCCGGCGCACCGAGTCAGGGGTGATCAGGTTCTCCTGCGGCAGATTGAGCTCCTCCGCGAGCGCCGAGACCGCCGCGCGCGCAGCGGAGAGCCGGGCCGCGGCCGCCGGGTCCTTGTCCGCCCACGAACGCGGCGGGGGCGGGCCGTTCAGCGGCTGGCCCGGCTGCGGGAGCTCGGCGTCGGGCAGTGCCTTGGCTCGGTCGACCGCCGTCTGCCACTGCTCGAGCTGCCGCCGTCCCATCCGGTGGCCGAAACCGGGCAGCGCGGTGAGCGCCTGCACGTTCTCCGGCACGGCGAGGGCCGCCTCGACGATCGCCGAGTCGCTCAGCACCTTGCCCGGCGAAACATCGCGCCGCTGTGCCACCTTGTCGCGGGCTGTCCACAACTCCCGTACGACCGCCATCTGACGGCGGCGGCGCACCTTGTGCATCCCGGACGTACGACGCCAGGGGTCCTTGCGCGGGGGAGCGGGCGGAGCCGACGCGATCGCCTCGAACTCCTGCCAGGCCCACTCCAGCTTTCCCTGCCGGTCCAGTTCCTTCTCCAGCGCGTCGCGCAGATCGACCAGCAGCTCCACATCGAGCGCGGCATAGCGCAGCCACGGCTCGGGCAGCGGGCGGGTCGACCAGTCCACCGCGGAGTGGCCCTTCTCCAGCGCGTAGCCGAGGACGGACTCGACCATCGCGCCGAGGCCGACCCGGGGGAAGCCCGCGAGCCGCCCGGCCAGTTCCGTGTCGAAGAGCCGGGTGGGGATCATGCCTATTTCGCGCAGGCAGGGGAGGTCCTGGGTGGCCGCGTGCAGAATCCACTCCGTACCGGCCAGGGCCTCGCCGAGCCCGGAGAGGTCGGGGCAGCCGACCGGATCGATCAGCGCACTGCCCGCGCCTTCGCGGCGCAGCTGTACGAGATAGGCCCGCTGGCCGTAGCGGTAGCCGGACGCGCGCTCGGCGTCGACGGCGACGGGGCCGGATCCCCTGGCGAACGCGGCGATCACTTCGGCGAGTGCCGTCTCGTCGGCGACCACGGGCGGAATGCCTTCGCGGGGCTCCAGCAAGGGGATCGGCGCCGGTTCGACGTCGTCCGGGGGAGCGCCCCCGGTGGTTCGCAGTGCGGTCTCTGCTGCGGTCTCTTGGGCGTCGGTCACGTGTCAAGGGTATCTGTCAACGGAGAGCGCCCGCCGACGGAACGTTCCGTCGGCGGGCGCGAAGAATTTATGGAGCGGTCAGTGGATGATGCCGGTCCGCAGGGCGACGGCCACCATTCCGGCCCGATCACCCGTGCCCAGCTTGCGTGCGATACGGGCGAGGTGGCTTTTGACGGTCAGCGCGGACAGGCCCATCGAGACGCCGATCGCCTTGTTGGACTGGCCTTCCGCGACCAGGCGGAGCACCTCGACCTCACGGCCGGAGAGCTCGCGGTAGCCGCCCGGGTGGCTCGGGGCGCCCGGGGGGCGGCGGTGCATCCGGCCGGCCACGGCGCCGATGGGGGCGGCGCCGGGTCGGGTCGGGTGCCCGATGTTCGTACGTGTGCCGGTGACGACATAGCCCTTGACGCCGCCCGCGAGGGCGTTGCGGACGGCACCGATGTCGTCGGCGGCGGAGAGGGCGAGGCCATTGGGCCAGCCCGCGGCTCGGGTCTCGGACAGGAGGGTCAGCCCGGAACCGTCGGGCAGGTGGACGTCGGCAACGCAGATGTCGCGCGGGTTGCCGACGCGGGGACGGGCCTCCGCGATGGACGACGCTTCGATGACGTCACGCACTCCGAGGGCCCACAGGTGGCGGGTGACGGTGGAGCGGACGCGCGGGTCGGCCACGACGACCATGGCCGTCGGCTTGTTCGGGCGGTAGGCGACCAGGCTTGCGGGCTGCTCGAGAAGAACGGACACCAGGCCTCCTGGGAAGGTGCGGAACGGTGCCGGCTCGGGGGGAAGAAGCCGGGGCGGACCGTGCAGTTAGGGTCACAGACCTCTTCGGCACCGAACCCGTCCGCCTTTAGACAATGATCACGATTTAGTGAGTAACAATTGGGGCAATTCGGACGGGTGATCGATCATCCTACGAGCGAACTGACCGGGGAGGGGGCGTGTGCGTCCGGACGCATATCACGCTCCGACTGCCGGGCCGGGGGGCTCGCCGACGCGTCCCGCGTGTCAGGCCGGCGGCTGCGGCTCGGAGTGCGTCCGTGCGCTCGATCTGCCGGGCCCGGCTGCCGTGGTGTGCCTGAGCGTCAGTCTCGCGGCTGCGGCTCGGAGTGCGTTCGCGCTGAGCCCGCGGGGCGTGGGCTGCCCCGGCGTGTCCCGCGGGTCAGCCTGGCGGCTGCGGCCCGGCCGAGCGCTCGGGGGCGCGATCTGCCCCGGCGTGTCCCGCGCTTCAGTCTCGCGGCTGCGGTCCCCAGCACGTTTCGCGGTAAGCCTCCTCCCGATCCGTGCCCGGTCTTCCGTACGCGGTCCGGATGCATCCCGTGCTCGAACTGTCGGCCACGGTCCCGGCGGTCCTGTGCACGATCTTCCGGCCACGGTCCCGGCGGTCCTGTGCACGAACTGTCGGCCACGGTCCCGGCGGTCCTGTGCACGATCTCTCGGGCACGGTCCGGCGGTCCCGTGCACGTTCCTCCGGGCGCGTGCGCGCCAAGTCTCCCGCGCCCGCTCCGGGCAACTCCCGTGCTCAGTCTCCCTGGTGTCGCCCTGCGCGCGCCGTCACGGCTGCTGCGGGCCCCGCCGCTGTGGAAGCGAGACGACGCCCGTCGCCGCGTCCACCGGACCGGACGGCGACGGCGGCAGCCCGGCGACCTGGCAGAGCAGATCGCACCAGGCCGCGAGATGTGCCGCCGAGTCCGGAACGCCGTCCAGACCCTCGCGCGGGGTCCACGACGCGCGGATCTCGATCTGCGTCGCCGGCCGCCGGTCGGAGAGTCCACCGAAATAGTGAGAACCCGCGCGGGTGACGGTCCCGCTCGCCTCCCCGTACGAAAGCCCGCGCGCCTCCAGCGCGCCCGTCAGCCACGACCAGCAGACCTCGGGCAGGAGCGGATCGGCCGCCATCTCCGGCTCCAGCTCGGCGCGTACCAGCGTCACCAGCCGGAAGGTGCCCTGCCAGGCGTCATGACCGGCCGGATCGTGCAGCAGCACAAGCCGGCCGTCCGCCAGGTCGTCGTCGCCGTCGACGACCGCCGCCTCCAGCGCGTAGGCATGCGGCGCCAGCCGCTGCGGCGGGCGCGTCGGGTCCGCTTCGATCTCGGGGCGCAGCCGCGCGGCCCGCAGCGCTTCGACCGCCAGCCGGAACGCGCGCGGGACGGCATCCCCCTCCGCGCTGTCCTCGTCGTCAGCGCTGTTGGAATGATCGGAAAAATGTCCCTGAGCCGCAGCCATGCGGGGAAGAGTAGGCGGAACGGGGGCTTCGCGCAGGTAGGGACACCCGACCCGGAGCGGCCACTTCAGGTGTACGTGCGAAGATTCTGGGCGTGAGTGCCAATGACCTTCCCCTCGCTCGAGGCTTCGCCCGAGCTGGGGATGCCCCATCCTCGGGCCAGCCGACGCAGACAAACGCGGTCGAAGAATCAGCCTTTCTGAAGGCGTGCAGGCGTGAGCCGGTGCCGCACACGCCGGTCTGGTTCATGCGACAGGCGGGGCGCTCACTGCCCGAGTACCTGAAGGTCCGCGAGGGCATCGGGATGCTCGAGTCCTGCATGCGGCCCGAGCTCGTCGCCGAGATCACGCTGCAGCCGGTACGCCGTCACAAGGTCGACGCGGCGATCTACTTCAGCGACATCGTCGTACCGCTCAAGGCCATCGGCATCGACCTCGACATCAAGCCGGGCGTCGGCCCGGTCGTCGCCGAGCCGATCCGCACCCGCGCCGCCCTGGCACGGCTGCGCGACCTCACGCCCGAGGACGTCTGGTACGTCACCGAGGCGATCGGGCTGCTCACCGGCGAGCTCGGGGCCACCCCGCTCATCGGCTTCGCCGGCGCGCCCTTCACGCTCGCGAGCTACCTCGTCGAGGGCGGGCCCTCGCGCAACCACGAGCACACCAAGGCCCTGATGTACGGCGACCCGCAGCTGTGGGCCGACCTGCTCGACCGGCTCGCGGAGATCACCTCGGCCTTCCTCAAGGTGCAGATCGAGGCCGGTGCCTCGGCGGTGCAGCTCTTCGACTCGTGGGTGGGCGCGCTCGCCCCCGCCGACTACCGGCGCTCGGTGATGCCGGCCTCCGCCAAGGTGCTCGACGCGGTGGCCTCGTACGGCGTGCCGCGAATCCACTTCGGCGTCGGCACCGGCGAACTCCTCGGCCTGATGGGCGAGGCGGGCGCGGACGTCGTCGGCGTCGACTGGCGGGTGCCGCTGGACGAGGCCGCGCGCCGGGTCGGCCCGGGCAAGGCGCTCCAGGGCAACCTCGACCCGGCAGTCCTGTTCTCCACGCAGGAGGCGGTCCGGACGAAGACCCGCGAGGTGCTGGACGCCGCCGCGGGCCTGGAAGGCCATGTGTTCAACCTGGGTCACGGCGTGCTTCCGACGACCGACCCCGACGCCCTGACCCACCTCGTGGAGTACGTGCACGCGCAGACCGCGCGCTGAGGGGAAGAACCCTTGCTTGTTCAAGACCCCCCGGCGTTGACGCTGCCGCGTGCGTCGCCCACCACGACGCCCCAGCGTGCCGGCCGGATATCCGCGCTCGACGGCCTGCGGCTGCTGGCCGCGCTGATGGTGGTGGCCTACCACTACACGGCGCTCTACGGAGGCTGGACGACCCGCGGGGAAGTGCACTTCCCCGCGGCGTTCCCCTTCACCGCCTACGGCTGGCTGGGTGTGGAGTTCTTCTTCCTGATCAGCGGCTTCGTCATCTGCATGAGCTGCTGGGGCAGGTCGCTGGGGGACTTCTTCGTATCCCGGGTGAGCCGGCTGTACCCCGCGTACTGGTTCGCCGTCCTGGCCACCACCGCCGTACTGCTGCTCATACCAGGTGGCCAGAATCCGCTGCCCGTGGCGGACGTGCTGACCAACCTCACCATGCTTCAGGTGCCGCTCGGCGTCCCCAAGGTCGACGGGGTGTACTGGACGCTCTTCGCCGAGCTGCGCTTCTATCTCCTGTTCGCGCTGATGGCGTGGTGGGGGCTGACCTACCGACGCGTGCTGGCCTTCTGCTGCGTCTGGGCCGCGGCGGGCATGCTCTTTGCCAAGTCAGGCGATTCGGTGCTCCAGCTGCTGATCATGCCGGACTACTGCTGGTACTTCATCGCCGGAATGGCCTTCTTCCTGATGTACCGCTTCGGGCCCAACCTGATGCTCACCGGCGTTGTGCTGCTGTGCTTCGGAGCTGCCCTGCCCTCCGCGCACGACACCTGGAGCCGAAGCCTCGGCTACTTCAAGCAGAGCATTCCCTTCTGGCCGGTCGTCGCCGTACTTGCCGTCTGTTTCGGGGCGATGGCCCTGGTCGCGACCGGGAAGCTGGGCTGGATGAAGTGGCGCTGGCTCCCGTATGCCGGGGCGGTCACCTACCCGCTCTACCTGCTGCACCAGGGCATCGGCTGGGAACTCATCAGAGCCGTGGGGGACCGGCTGCCGCCGTACACCGTGCTCGCGTTGGTGACCGGCGGCATGCTGGTGGCCTCCTGGCTGGTGCACCTGCTGATCGAACGACCGGTGACCCGCCTGCTGCGCCGCCGGCTCTCCGGCGCGCTGTCCGAGGCGGTCGCGCGGGGCGAGGGGCGGCTGGGCCCGGCCCGGCGCTGAACCGGAGGCGGGTGCGGTGCCCCGGCCCTGAGGTCTCTACCGGGAGCCCGCCTCGCGGACCGCCGTCGTCGCCTTTCGCGCCGCCACAAGCACCGGGTCCCAGACCGGGGAGAACGGCGGGGCGTAGCCGAGATCCAGGGTCGTCATCTGCTCCACCGTCATCCCCGCGGTCAAGGCGACGGCGGCGATGTCGACGCGCTTGGCCGCGCCCTCGCGGCCGACGATCTGGACGCCGAGGAGCCGGCCCGTACGGCGTTCCGCGAGCATCTTCACCGTCATCCGCGAGGCGTCGGGGTAGTAGCCGGCGCTGCTCGTCGACTCGATCGTGGCCGTGACGTACTGCAGGCCGACCGCGCGGGCGTCCTTCTCGCGCAGGCCGGTGCGGGCGATCTCCAGATCGCAGACCTTGCTGACCGCCGTGCCGACGACGCCGGGGAAGGTCGCGTACCCGCCGCCCGCGTTCGTGCCGATGATCTGGCCGTGCTTGTTGGCGTGCGTGCCCAGCGCGATATGGCGCTCGCGGCCGGAGACCAGGTCGAGCACCTCCACACAGTCACCGCCGGCCCAGATGTTCTCGTAGCCGCGCACCCGCATCGCGAGATCGGTGAGCAGTCCGTCGTACGCACCGAGCGGCAGACCCGCGGCGCGGGCGAGGGTGGTCTCCGGCTCGACGCCGATGCCGAGGATCACCACGTCCGCCGGGTACTCCGCGTTCTCGGTCGCGACGGCGCGGACCCGGCCGTCCCCGCCCGTGAGGATCTTGGTGACCCCGGCGCCGTTCACCGTCGTGATGCCCATCGAGTCCATGGCGGCGTGGACCAGGCGGCCCATGTCGGGATCGAGGGTGGCCATCGGCTGCTCGCCGCGATTGAGGACCGTCACCTCGTAGCCGCGCTTGAGCATCGCCTCCGCCATCTCGACGCCGATGTAGCCGGCTCCCATCACGACCGCGCGCCGCCCACTGGTGCGCGCCAGCGTGTCCAGCAGGGCCTGGCCGTCGTCGAGGGTCTGCACGCCGTGGACGCCCGGCGCGTCGACGCCCGGCAGCGGCGGCCGGACCGGCCGGGCGCCGGTCGCGATCACCAGCTTGTCGAAGCCCGTCCGCGACTCGGCGCCGCTCTCCAGGTCACGGGAGCGAACCCGCCCGCCCGCGACGTCGATCTCCGTCACCTGCGTACGCATCCGCAGCTCGATGCCGCGCTCCCGGTGCTCGGCCGGTGTACGGGCGATCAGGTCGTCGCGCTCGGGCACATCACCGCCGACCCAGTACGGAATCCCGCATGCCGAGAACGAGCTGAAGTGGCCGCGCTCGAACGCGACGATCTCCAGCTCGTCCGGGCCCTTGAGCCTGCGTGCCTGCGATGCGGCGGACATGCCCGCCGCATCGCCCCCGATGACCACCAGTCGCTCCATTGCCATGGGGACACGCTACGGCGCGGGCGGCCGTTCAGTCCTGGCCGGGACCCGGGCCGGCGCCGGCCGCGGGAGCGGGCGCGGCCACCGCGGGCTCAGCCACCGGCCGCCTGGCGAGCCGCGGCCGCAGCACCCAGCGCCACAGCGCGTACAGCACACCGAGGACCGCGGCGAACGGAGCCACCGCGCCCACCGCCACCGCGATCCACCGCCCCGTGGCCACGAGCGCGTCCCAGCCGCCGCCGAGCGCGTCCAGGAAGCTCGGGTCGTCGTCCTTCTCCTTCTGCCCCTTGTCCTCCTTCTCGGAGAGGACCAAGGTGATGGTCGCCAGGGTCGTACGGTCCTTGAGCGCGGCATGCTGGGCGAGCAGCGACTCCAACTGGGCCTGGCGGCTGCTCAGTTGACCCTCCAGCGTGACCACATCGCTGAGTTTCTCGGCCCGGTCCATCAGCGCCCGCACGCGCGCGACGCTCGCCCGCTGCGTCGCGATGCGGCTCTCCACGTCGACGACCTGGTCGGTGACGTCCTTGGCGTCCGCCTTGCGGGAGAGCAACTTTCCGGCGCCCGCCAGCTCCGCCAGGACCGCGTCGTACTTCTCCTGCGGGACGCGCAGGACGACGCGCGAAGCCACATGGGTGTCGTCGATCCGCTCGGTGCTCTCGTTGGAGACATGCCCGCCGGCGCTCGCGGTGGTCCCACGGGCCGCGGCGAGGGCCTTCGGGGCGTCCTCGACCTCCACAGCGAGCTCCGCGGTGCGGATGATGTGGGTCGGCGCCAGGGCGACCGGGTCCTTCGGTTTCGTCTGCTCGGCGCCGGACGACTGCCGGTCGGACTCGTAGCCGGCGCCGGCGCCGGCGTCCTGCGCCGCGGGTTTCGCGATGCCCCCGGCCTTGTCGTCTCCGCTGGACGCGGAGTCGATCCCACTGCATCCCGCAAGAGCGAGTGAAGCAGTGAGAAACAGTGCAGCGACCGTACGGCGTGCACGCATGTCAGCCCCCCAGGGACGGGTGATGAGTCTTGCCCGTTCGACGGACGAGGCCGCGGTGCGGGTTGCCCTTTTCCGGTTCCGAAGCGGTCACGGTCGGGACTCGGTAAGGGATTTGAGAGAGTGGGGGACATGGACACACGTACGGGTCATGTCGTCGTCATCGGTGGCGGCATCGCCGGTCTCGCCGCCGCGCACCGGCTCATCGAGTCGGGGGCGCGCGTCACTCTCCTGGAGGCCACCGACCGCCTCGGCGGCAAGCTCCAGGCGGGCGAGATCGAGGGCGCCCCCGTCGATCTCGGCGCCGAGTCGATGCTCGCCCGCCGCCCCGAAGCGGTCGAACTGGCCCGTGCCGTCGGCCTCGCCGACCGGCTTCAACCGCCCGCCACCGCCTCCGCCTCGGTGTGGACGCGCGATGCGCTGCGCCCGATGCCCAAGGGCCATGTGATGGGCGTGCCGGGCGACCCGGCGGCGCTCGCGGGACTGCTCTCGGCGGAGGGCATCGCCCGTATCGAGCGGGAACGCGACCTCGCGCCGGCGGAGCTCGGTGACGATGTCGCGGTCGGCGCGTACGTCGCCGAGCGCCTCGGCCGCGAGGTCGTGGACCGGCTGGTGGAGCCGCTGCTCGGCGGGGTGTACGCGGGTGACGCGTACCGCATCTCGATGCGCGCCGCCGTCCCCCAGCTCTTCGAGGCGGCGAAGACCCATGACTCGCTGCTCGCAGCCGTACGCGATGTCCAGGCGACGGCCGCCGGGCAGCAGGCCGCCGGGCCGGTCTTCATGGGCATCGAGGGCGGAGTGGGGCAGCTGCCGCGCGCCGTCGCCGACGTCGTACGCGCGGGGGGCGGCGAGATTCTCATGGAGACGCCCGTCCTCGGGCTGACCCGTAGGGCCGACGGCTGGCAGATCCGCACCGACCAGCGCGTCATCGCCGCCGACGGCGTGGTGCTCGCGGCCCCCGCCTGGTCCGCGTCCGCGCTGCTCGCCGCCGAATCCCCGGCCGCCGCCGCGGAGCTCGGACGCATCGAGTACGCCTCGATGGCGCTGGTGACCATGGCCTTCCGGCGTACGGACCTGGCCGGCATGCCGGAAGGCAGCGGCTTCCTGGTGCCGCCCGTGGACGGCCGCACGATCAAGGCGTCCACCTTCTCCACCCGCAAGTGGGGGTGGGTCGACAAGGGTTCCCCCGGCCTCTTTGTGCTGCGCACCTCGATCGGACGCTACGGCGAGGAGGAACACCTGCACCGCGAGGACGCCGAGCTCGTCGACGTATCCCTGCGCGACCTGGGCGAAGCCACCGGACTCGCGGCCCGGCCCGTCGCCACCGAGGTGACCCGGTGGATCGGCGGACTGCCGCAGTACCCCGTGGGGCATCTCGCGCGGGTCGACCGGATCCGCGACGAGGTCGCCAAACTGCCCGGCCTCAGGGTCTGCGGGGCGGCCTACGACGGCGTCGGTATCCCCGCCTGCATCGCCAGTGCCCGGCGCGCGGCCGACGAGATCCTCGCCACGCCCACCCTGGCGCGGGGCACTGATCGCGGCGCGGGAGAATAGCCCTATGAGTGCGCCCGAAAAGATTCCGAACGCAGGCAAGAAGGCCAAGGACCTCAATGAGGTCATCCGGTACACGCTGTGGTCCGTCTTCAAACTGCGCGATGTGCTCCCCGGTGACGCGGACCGTGCCGGCTACGCCGACGAGGTCCAGGAGCTGTTCGACCAGCTCGCCGCCAAGGACGTCACCGTGCGCGGCACGTACGACGTGTCCGGGCTCCGCGCCGACGCCGACGTCATGATCTGGTGGCACGCCGAGACCGCGGACGAGCTGCAGGAGGCGTACAACCTCTTCCGCCGTACCAGGCTCGGCCGCGCGCTGGAGCCGGTCTGGTCGAACATGGCGCTGCACCGCCCCGCCGAGTTCAACAAGTCGCACATCCCGGCCTTCCTGGCCGACGAGACGGCACGCAACTATGTCTCGGTCTACCCCTTCGTGCGCTCCTACGACTGGTACCTGCTGCCCGACGAGGACCGCCGCAGGATGCTCGCCGACCACGGCAAGATGGCCCGCGGCTACCCGGACGTCCGCGCCAACACGGTGGCGTCGTTCTCGCTCGGCGACTACGAGTGGCTGCTCGCCTTCGAGGCCGACGAGCTCTACCGCATCGTCGACCTGATGCGTCATCTGCGCGCCTCCGAGGCGCGTATGTACGTCCGCGAAGAGGTCCCGTTCTACACGGGCCGCCGCAAGTCGGTCGCGGAGCTGGTGGCGGGGCTCGCGTAAAGCGGGCTCGGTCACAAAGCCCGATGGCCGGGTCCGCGTGATGCGGACCCGGCCGACCCCCGACCCGGAAGATCAGACGACGTGCGGCAGCCGCGGGGTTGCCGCGTGCCGTTCCAGCGACACCGGGTCCGGCTCCGGGTGCGGCGCGCACGATGCGCGCCGCACCGGCGTCTCGCCGTGCAGCAGGTAGTTCTCCAGGTAGGCGTTGACGCACTGGTTGTTGCCGCCGCCGATGCCGTGTGTGCCGGCGTCCTCCTCGGTGATCAGCACGGAGCCTTTCAGCCGCCGCTGCAGTTCACGCGCCCCTTCGTACGGCGTCGCCGCGTCCCGCTCGGCGGCCAGGATGAGCGTCGGCGGCAGCGCACCCCGCTTGGTACGCACGTCCAGCGGCTGCTGCCGGGGCGCCGGCCAGTAGGCGCACGGCAGGTTCATCCAGACGTTGTCCCAGGTCTCGAAGGGCGCGATGCGCGCGAGCTTGGTGTTGTCGCGGTCCCACACCTCCCAGTCGGTGGGCCAGGGTGCGTCATTGCACTCGACCGCGGTGTACACGGCGTTGCCGTTCTCCGCCTTGTCCGCCTGCTCCGGCCGCGGCGCGGCCTGCTCGACCAGCGGCTTCTCGTCGCCCTTCAGATACGCGGCCAGCGCGCCGGCGCGAAGCGGCCAGTAGTCGTCGTGGTAGCCGGTCGCCAGGAATGCCGCGTGGAGCTGGCCGGGGCCGACTTTGCCGCCCGCCGGCTCCAGGGCGAGCTGGGCGCGTGCCTGCTCGTAACTCCTTGCCACCTCCTCGGGCGTGGCGCCCAGATGGTACGTCTGGTCGTGCTTGGCGACCCAGGCCCGGAAGTCCGCCCAGCGGCTCTCGAAGGCGAACGACTGGGCGAGGTTGCTGCGGTACCAGATCCGGCCCGGGTCCGGGTTGACCGCCGAGTCGAAGACCATGCGGCGCACATGGGAGGGGAAGAGGGTCGCGTACAGCGCGCCGAAGTACGTGCCGTACGAGGCGCCCATGAAGGTCAGCTGTGGCTGGCGCAGCGCCGCCCGCAGCACATCCAGGTCGCGGGCGTTGTTCAGCGAGGTGTAGTGCCGCAGCGCCGGGCCCGCGTTGCGAGCGCAGCCCTGCGCATACGCCTGCGCCTGCGCGATCCGCTCCTTCTTGTACGAGGGGGAGGGGTGCACCGGCGCCAGGGTGGGCGCCCTGGTGAAGTCGGCCGAGTCCTGGCAGGACAGCGGGGCGGAGCGGCCGACCCCGCGCGGGGAGTAACCGACGATGTCGTACGCCTGGGCGATCCGCTTCCACTCGGGGAGCTCGGCGGCCAGCGGGAAGTACATGCTGGAGGCGCCGGGGCCACCGGGGTTGTAGACGAACGCGCCCTGGTGCTCGGCCGGCTTGCCGCTCGCCTTCACGCGGCTGACGGTCAGGGAGATCTGCCGGCCCAGGGGATCGGCGTAGTCGAGCGGGACTTTGACCGTGCCGCACTGGATGGGGGAGGGCAGCATCTCGGCCTTGGGGCAGTGTCCGAAGGAGATCCCGGCGGCGGCCGCGCGCTCGGCGGCGACGGTCGTGCCGTACGACTCGGCTTCGGCGGTCGTGCCGTACGACTCGGCTTCGGCGGTGGTGGTGCCGCCTGCCGGGGCGATGGCCAGCGCGGAGATGACCAAGGAACTGAGGCTCGTGACGGCCCCGTACATCGCAACTGCTCGCATCGCGTTCCCTTCGTGCGGAAGGCGGCCGTGAGGCCACGGGACGAAAGGGATCCTTGGTGGGGCAATTGACGATGTAAAGGACCAATGTTCGGTGTCGGGGTCAATGACTCCGATGCGCCATGCGGTGGCTCCTCAGCGCCGCCCGCAGGTCCGGATCGTCGAGCGCGCCGACGCCGTGCACGGCGACGGCGGTGAGCGTGTCCTTGGTGGAGAGCGCGCCGAGGAGACGCCGGCCGTCGGGCGAGGCCCAACGCGTGTACGGATGCACCTCGATCCGCGCGATGGCCAGACAGCCCAGGGTGAGCAGGAGGGGGAGCGCGAACCAGGCGAGGACCGGGCCGCTCCCGCCCTGCTCCTGAGGGAGCGTCAGAACAGTGGCGGCCGCCAGCGCGACGGTGAGCACGGTCGCGCCCTGGACGGCCCGCACGGCGGCGGCGACGCCCGATCTGGCCGCGTCCGGGACGGCGAGGCCGGCGCTGACGAGCCGGTCGGCCAGGGCCCGCACCGCGTCGGCGGCGGACGCGGCGGCCCGCACCGCTGCTGTCCGGGCCTGGCCCGCGGGTCCTATCGCGCCGATGACCGAGCGCTCCAGGTCGTCCTCGCCCTCCGGGTCGACGACCGTGGCCCAGCCGGTGCGCGCGAGCAGCAGTCTGCGGCCGCGGTGCATCGAGACGAGCGTGAGCTCCGTGACCCGGTGCGGGCCGCCGGCCAGGAAGGCGGCCTCGTACAGGCTCAACTCCCCCTTCGCGCTTGTTCCTTCGGGTACGGGGCGAGCGGCTTCGACGGCGGCGAGGCAGAGCCGGCCGCAGCTGATGCCCGCCGCGGCCCAGGCCACCAGTAGGAAGAGGACCCAGAACATGGCCGAGTTCTACGCGAGACGGCCGCCGTCGCGCCATGGGTTGTTCACGATACGGAACGTGGCGTTATCGGTTCGTGACGTCGGCGCGGGGGCGGGAGGCCGCGGGCGGCAGCGGGAACGACGGTGCAGGGGTGGGGGTGACGGGATCCGCGGGCGGCGGTGTCACGCCCGGGGCGGGCGGCGGCGGTCCGGTGGGACTCGCGGTCGCCGTCGCGGCGGAGTCGTCGGCGATGGCGTCGTAGTCGACCAGGCCGGTCGCCTCCAGGACCTTGATGTGGTCGAGGACAGTGGTGTTGGCGTCGTTCGCGAGTTCGCGCACCAGGGTGTTGCGGGTGCTGTTGCGGATGTCGGCGACGAGGGAGAAGACCTTGCCGTGGGCGCGGCGAAGGATGTTGGCGAACTTGGTCTCGTACTCCCGGCCCCGGGCCTCGGTGAACTCCTTGAGCCAGCCCTGCTGTTGGGCGGTTGGCTGGTTCGGCAGCTCCATGCTGAGCCGGGCCGCGACCTCGCGGACGCGGGCGTCGAGATAGGTGTGGCCCTCGACGAGATGCTCGCCGGCCACCTTGACCGCGGTGGTGGGTGCGCGGCCGACGGCCTGCTGACCCGCGGGGAGCTCCCACAGCCCGGCGAGTCTGACCCGGACGACGAAGTCCCGGTCGGCGGCGGTGAGCGGGCCCCACTGTGTGGGGACGGAACCGGCTCTGAGGTTGGCCCGGCCCGTGCCGGAGCGGTCGTCGTACGACCAGATCGGGAAGAGGATCGCGGCGATGGTCGCCGTCAGGGCGACGACGACCAGGCCGGTGCCGGTGAGGGAACGCATGGGGCCTCCTGCGTGCGGTCCAGCACGCTAGTCGGCCCCGGCGTGATCCTGTGGGGTGTTGCGGGAAGTGTGAGGTGGGCGGTCCGGCAAGAGGCTTGAGGCGGTGTCGCGGTGGCCTTGCGGTGGCCTTGCGCGGGGGAGGGTTTGCGGTTGCCTTGCCTTGCGGCGGTCAGGAGCTGCTGCTGCCGCCTCCGCAACTGGAGCCGCCCGAGGATCCGCCGCAGCTGGAACCTCCTGACGACCCACCGCAGCTGGAGCCGCCGGACGAACCACCGCAGCTCGATCCCCCGCCCGATCCACCGCCTGTGCCGCAACTGGAGCTGCCGCAGCCGGATCCCGGGCTCGACCCGGCGCACCACACCGCCGCAGAGCCCGAGTAGGACGACGAGTAGCTGTCCGTGCGGGCCACCGGGATCCTGGCCGCCGCGGTCAGCTGTGCCTGGAGCGCCGGATCCGGCACTCCGCGCAGACCCCGCGCCGCGACGAGATGAGCCGCCGAGTACACCTGGGCGTAGTGCGCCAGGTACGAGCGCAGGGCGTGCTGCCCGGCCGTGGTGATCCGCCGCCGGGCGCGGCCCCCCATCATCAACCCGATCACGATGCCCGCGATCAGGGCCGGCAGAACCATCGCGATGAACGGCGGGCCAAAGTCCGCCGGTGCGTCGTCCTGGACGAAGCTGAAGATGGTCAGACCGAAGGAGATGGGCAGCCCGACGAAGCAGAGGAAGCCCTGGGTGTAGCCCCACACCGTCAGCCCCCGGTTCAGCCCGGGCGGCGTCATCAGCCCGCGGGCGGCGAGTCCGTCGCCGATCTCCTGCACGGCGGGGTGACGCATCACCGCGAGGCGCACGGTGTGCAGCGCGCCGCTCGGGGCGGCGGCCAGCTGCTCGAACACCGCCCGCTCCACCGGGTCGTGGGCGAGGGCATGTCGTACGGAGACGATGCCCGGGCCGCCGATGACCAGCCGGCCGTCCGCGTGCATGGCGGCGAGCGCGGCGTCGGCGACGCGGGCGGGTCCGCCGCCGAGGAAGGCCGCCTCGTAGACGTGGTGGATCTGTCCGGCGCCGGCCGGGTGGCGGGGCCGGGACGCGGAGGCCCGGACGATCAGCGCGGCGGACGAGGCTCCGATGGCGAGGTACACGAAAACGGCGAGAAGAACCATGCCGCTCACCGCCTGACGAGCGCGGCGCGGGCCGCACGGACGAGCCGGGTGCCCCGGCGCGGTGGATGGGCTGCGGCGCGCTCCTCCCACCAACAGGTGAGCAGGCGGCGGGTGTTGTCGTCATCGGGACGCCCGGCGACGAGCAGCTGCTCGGCGAAGTCGAGGGCGTCGCGGCGGTAACCGGCGTGCATGGGGCGGCCCTTGGCGTACGCGAGAAACGCGGGGCGGTAACCGTCGCCGAGGATCTCGGGCAGCTCCGGGGCGACCTTGGCCACGACGTCGGCGCGCTTGGCGGCCAGCGCGCGGCTCTGGACGTGCAGGCGCTGTGAGTCGAAGCCTTCGGGAGCGGGGGTGCCGGCGACGAGAGCGGAAAGAAGGGCGGCTTGTGAGAGCGCGACGCCCTCGCGGGCGTCGGGTGAGCCGCTCTCCGTCGGCGCGTGCACCACCGGGGCGGTGTGCGGCCGGGCGGGCGCGCCCGCGATCCGGGGCCGGGCGCCCGGCCCTTCTGGCACGCGGGCTTCTCCGCCCCGAACGCCCCGCTGCCCCGCTACCCTCCCTCGGATCGTCGTCAACTCCGCCGCCAGCTCCTCCTCGGCCGGGAAGTCGTCGTCGCGCTCCAGCAGCACCCCGGGCGGGGACACCCGTGCCCGCAGGTCCGAGAGGATGTCCAGGATCGGCTCCGTGACCGGGTGCGCGTGGGTGTCGTGCCAGATGCCGTCGCGTTCGGTGCCGCCCGCCACGTGGACGTACGCGATCGCCTCGACCGGGAGTTCGTCGAGTGCCGTCGCCGGGTTCTCGCCGCGGTTGACATGGTTCGTGTGGAGGTTGGCCACGTCGATCAGGAGGCCCACGCCCGTCCGCTCGACCAGCTCCGCCAGGAACTGGCCCTCCGTGAGCTCCTCGCCGGGCCAGCAGATCAGCGCCGCGATGTTCTCCAGTGCCAGCGGCACCGGCAGGGAGTCCTGTGCGATGCGGACGTTCTCGCAGAGCACCTTCAGTGCGTCCCAGGTGCGCGGCACCGGCAGCAGGTGGCCCGCCTCCAGCTGCGGGGACGCGGTGAGCACGCCGCCTGCCCGTACGAACGCGATGTGTTCGGTGACCAGGGGCGCGCCCAGCGCGGTCGCCCGCTCCGCCAGGTCCGCGAGCCGCTGGGCGGAGGGGCGGTCCGCGCCGCCCAGGCCCAGTGAGACGCCGTGCGGGACGATCCGCGTGCCGCGTGAGCGCAGCCGGCTCAGCGCGGCGGGCAGATGGCCCGGGCAGATGTTCTCCGCGACGACCTCGACCCAGTCGACGCCTGGCAGCTCCTCCACCGCGTCAGCGATTTCCGGACGCCAGCCGATGCCGATACCGAGTTCCATCGGTTTCCCCCTCCTCTGCGCCGTTTGACGGTGCGTGCAGAGCTCATGGCCCCGTCGGACAGCGGCGAACCCAGAGGAGGGGACGTTCAGAGCTTGATTTGAGGTTCCGGCGCGGCTGCGGCGGTCCCGGCCGGTTGCGGCGGTCCCGGAAAGGATCCGGGACCGCCGGCGTTACGGACGGTTCGTGTTGATCGCCGTCGGCGGTCCCGGCTGCGTGGACGGCCGCGAGGTGAAGGACTGGTCCTGTCCGGACGGCGACGCCGGCACCGGCTGCGGCGGCAGGTTGCCGTTCGGCGGCGGCGGACCCGTCGGGCTGGCCGTCGCCCCGCCCGCCGCCTCGTTGGCGATCGCGTCGAAGTCGACCATCCCGGTCCCCTCCAGCATGGTGATGTGGTCCAGCACCGTCTGGTTCGCGTCGCTCGCCAGCTGACGTATCAGCGTGTTCCGGGTGGTGTGCCGGACCTGCGCGATGGCCGAGAAGACCTTGCCGTGCGCGTTGCGCAGGAGATTGGCGAACTTCCGCTCGTACTCCTGCCCGCTCGCCGCCGACAGCTCCCGCAGCCACGCCTGCTGCTGCTCGGTCGGCTGGTTCGGCAGCTCGACGCCCAGCTTCGCCGCCACATCGCGCGCCCGCTTGTCGAGGTCGGTGTGGCCCACCACGAGGTGGTCGCCCGCGTCCTTGATCGCCTTGCTGGGCGCGCGCTCGATCGCCTGCTGCCCGGCGGGCAGCTCCCATAGCCCGGCCAGCCTGACCTTCACCAGCAGATCGCGGTCCGCCGCGGACAGCGGACCCCACTGCGTCGCCACGCTCGAGGCGTTGAGATTGTCCTGACCGGTGCCGGAACGGTCCGCGTACGACCACATGGGGAACGCGAGTGCGCCTACCGTGGCGACCAGAGCCGCGATGATGAGAGCCGTCCCGTTGATGCGCCGCAACAAAGTGCCTCCAGAACCGATGAGTTTTGGCAACCAACCGCCAACCAAATAAGCGACAACCTACTCGGCGGTACTGAGAGGTACGTAGCGTGGGTCCCCAGCGTTCAACCGCGCAGCGAAGGATGATCGGCGACCACCGTGCACGACCCCGGAGCGATCTCCGTGAACCCGGCGTCCCGAACCACCGGCAGGCCGCTGACCGTGAGTTTCCGCCAGCGCGCGGGATCCGCGGTGCGCACGGAGAGCGGGAAACCGGCCTCGCGCCACGCCTTGCGGTCCGCCTCCGACAGCTCCCACCAGGCCAGTTGGGCGCCGTGTCCGGCCTGCGCCATCGCCTTGCCCGCCGACATGCCCACATCCGGGCTCAGCCACAGCACGGGGCCCGCGAGGTCGGGCGCGGCCGGCGGCTCGGGGTCGTCCAGATCCGTGCCCGAGACCTGGAGCTTGGCCAGCTCCTTGGGCCAGCCGTCCAGCGGGACGGGCGGAAAGACCCGTACCTCGGCGGTGTCGCCCGTCATCGTGATGCCGGGCAGCGCCCCGGCCTTGCGCCACTCCGCGCCGCGCGCCCGCCGCACCACCTTGCGGATCCGGGCGTCCTGCCAGTCCCGCATCGACTGCGCCCACTCGCCGTCGCCCGCCGACCGCTCGTCGCTCAGGATGTCGAGCACGGCGCGGGCCGCGGTTTCCAGCGCGTCGGTACGGGACGGGGGTTCGGCCTTCTCGATGCGCACCACCAGCGGAAGCACGAACTGCGGGGCTTCGTCGCGTGCGGTGTTCTCGTGCCGGAACGGACCCTCGGCGGGACTGTCGGCGGGACAGTCGGCGGGACTGTCGGCGAGACTGGCGGGGCGGGTTTCTTCGCTGCTCACACCGCAAGTCTGCCAGCGCTGCCGTCCTGGCCGGTCCGGGCTGTTGGCGGAACGGGTGCCTCCGGGACACGATGCACACCATGAAAAGTGATCTCTTCGCCACCGAGAACATGGCGCAGCCGGCCACCGTGCCCGGCATGACGCTGCAGAACGCCAAGTCGATCAAGTACGCCGTCAATGGCGAAATGCACGCGCGACAGGGATCGATGATCGCCTTCCGCGGCAATCTTCAGTTCGAGCGCAAGGGCCAGGGCATAGGCGGCATGCTCAAGCGCGCCGTCACCGGTGAGGGCCTGGCGCTGATGGCGGTGCGTGGCCAGGGCGAGGCATGGTTCGCCCACGAGGCCGCCAACTGCTTCATCGTCGACATCGACCAGGGCGACTCGCTCACCATCAACGGCCGCAACGTCCTGTGTTTCGACGCCACCCTCTCGTACGAGATCAAGACGGTGAAGGGCGCCGGCATGTCCGGCGGCGGTCTCTTCAACAGCCTCTTCACCGGCTACGGAAAGCTCGGCGTCATCTGCGAGGGCAACCCCATCGTGATACCCGTCACCGCCGCGCAGCCGGTGTACGTCGACACGGACGCGGTCGTCGGCTGGAGCGCCCAGCTGAACACCTCCCTGCACCGCTCCCAGTCCGTGGGCTCGATGATCCGCGGCGGCTCGGGCGAGGCGGTCCAGCTGATGCTCCAGGGCGAGGGATTCGTGATCGTACGACCCAGCGAGCTCACGCCGCAGAAGGCGTCGGCCAGCTGAGACCGCGATGTGGCGCGGGCGGCGCCGGTTAACCTCGGACGTATGGACGAGTCGAACGGGTCGCACGAGCCGTACTGCGGGCCGCCGGCCCCCGCGCCGAGGGAGGCCGACGGCCCGCGCTTTGCCAACTGCGTGCTGTGCCGGAAGCCGACGGAGTATCCGGAGTCGGTCAAGGGCCCAACGCTCTGCCCGGTATGCGAATGGCAGGAGGCCCAGCGCACCGCGTGCTCCGGCTGAGTCCTGTTCCTAGCCGCGCATGAGGTCGGAGACCTTCACAAAGCGGTAGCCGCGCCGCCGCAGCTCGGGGACGATCCGGCGGACCGCCTGCTCGGTGACGGGGGCCGCGCTGCGCGTGCAGTGCATCACCACCAGGGACCCCGGCCGCACTCCCGCGAGCACCTGCTCGGCCACCGCGTCCGCGTTCGTCGCGAAGGCGTCGCCACTGACGACGTCCCACTGGACAGCGGTCACCTTCGCCGGAGCGATGGCGCGCAGGGCCGCGTCGTTGTAACAGCCGCCGGGGAAGCGGAAGTACGGCACCACTTTGCGCACCCCGGCCTTCTTGAACGCGGCGAAGGCCCGGTCCAACTCGGTCCGCATGTCGTTCTTGGCGACCACCGGCAGGCCGTAGCAGGGGGATTTGAAGGCGTAGTGGCTGTACGAGTGGTTGGCGACCTCGAAGAGCGGGTCGCTGCCGATCGACTTCGCCTGGCCGGGGTACTCCTCGGCCCAGCGGCCTGTCATGAAGACCGTCGACGGTACTTTCAGTTTCCGCAGCGAGGCGATCAGAGCGGGGTTGTCGAAGTGCTCGCCGCGGGCGGCTCGCGGCCCCTGATCGGCCGTCATGTCGGCGTCGAAGGTGAGCGCGACAGTCTTGGACTTCGCTCTTGGTGCGCGCTCGAAAACGGGCGTCAGGGCGGGAGTCTTCTCTTCGGCCTTGTCGACCGGCTTCCCGGGCCTGGGCGAGACGGGCGCGGCCGTCCTGCCGGGAGAGGCCTTCTCCGAACCGTTGTCACAGCCGACGAGCAGGGTGCCCATGGCGGCTACGGCCATGAGTCTTCGTACGAAAGTTGTCACTGGCGGAAGCTATCCGATCGAGCGCCGACGACCTCGATGACAGGCCGTCAGAAAACTTGTTCCGCACGGTGGATGAGTACAACTCGCGCCCCATCCGTATCAAAGGCCGGACGCGTCCCCCGGTTTCCGATCGGCAACCGGACTCCGTACCCCCCTTCAGGAGGCGACGAGTTGAGTCACAGGCGAATACCCAAGCGGAAGGCCATTCTCGCGGGAGCTGGGGCGGTGGGAATCGCCGCAGCGGCCATCCTGCTGCCCCACGCCAACGCTTCGCAGTCGGAATCCGACTCCGAGGCGCGGTCGGCCCCCAGGACGATGAGCGCCGCATCGGCCGCGGAGCTCGTCTCCGAACTGGGCGAGAAGCTTGGCGAGGCCTACGGCGGCGCGTACTACGACGCCGAGAAGCAGCAGGTCGTCGTCAACGTGGTGGGCAGCAACAACAACGTCGTTGTCGAGGTCAAAAAGGCCGGCGCCGTGGCGCGGAGTGTCCAGAACAGCACGGGCGAACTCAAGTCCGCCGCGAGCACCTTGGCCGACAAGGCCACCATCCCGGGAACGGCGTGGGCCGTCGACCCGAAGAGCAACCAGATCCTCGTCACGGCGGACCGCACGGTCTCGGGCGAGCGGTGGGACAGACTGGAGACGACCGTAAAGTCCCTGGGCACGGGCATGGCCCGGATCCAGAAGTCCGCCGGCGAGTTCAAGCCCTTCGTGGAGGGTGGCGACGCCATCTTCGGCGGCGGCGCGCGCTGCTCGCTCGGCTTCAATGTCACCACTCAGGACGGCAGTCCCGGCTTCCTGACCGCGGGCCACTGCGGTGTCGCCGCCGAGCAGTGGTCGGAGGAAGCGAACGGCGAGCCCATCGGCACGGTCGAGGCGGCGACGTTCCCCGGCGACGGTGACTTCGCGCTCGTCACGTACGACGACCCGGCGACGCAAGCCGCGAGCGAGGTCGATCTGGGCAACGGACAGACCGTGCCGATCACGCAGGCGGCCGACGCGGCGGTCGGCCAGGCAGTGTTCCGTATGGGCAGCACCACCGGGCTGAAGGACGGCGCGGTCACCGGCCTCGACGCCACCGTGAATTACCCGGAGGGCACGGTCACCGGGCTCATCCAGACCGATGTCTGCGCCGAGCCGGGCGACAGCGGCGGTTCGCTCTTCACCCAGGACGGGAACGCGATCGGCCTCACCTCGGGCGGCAGCGGAGACTGCACCGCGGGCGGCGAGACGTTCTTCCAGCCCGTGACGACGGCCTTGGCCGCGGTCGGCGCCCAGATCGGCGACGGCGGCGCGGCCGACGGTGGCGCGGCGAACGGTGGCGCTGAGGCCGACGGCGGTGCGGCTGGTGACGGCGGCGCTGAGGCCGACGGTGGCGCGGAAGCCGACGGCGGTGCTCAGGCGAACGGCGGTGCTGAGGCCGACGGTGGCGCGGCTGGTGACGGTGGCGCTCAGGCCGACGGTGGCGCGGCTGGTGACGGTGGCGCTCAGGCCGACGGTGGCGCGGCTGGTGACGGCGGCGCTGAGGCCGACGGCGGTGCGGCAGGTGACGGTGGCGCGGCTGGTGACGGCGGCGCGGCCGACGACATCGGCGGCGACGCGCACGACGGCCTCGGTCAGACCGGCTGACGCCTCCACGTAAAGGCCCCGGGTGTCGGCGGATGCCCGGGGCCACAGCCCTGCCCGGCCATCAGTGACCGGGACCTCAGCCGTCGGCGGCCGCGCAGTCGGCCGCGTCCGGGTCCGCGGTGTCCAGCCTCGCGGTCAGCGCGTTGAGATCGTCGCGCAGTCGGCGGATGCGCTCCAGGGGCATCCCGGTGGCCGCCGCGATCCGGCGCGGTACATCGAGCGCCTGCTCGCGGAGCGCGGCGCCCTCGGCCGTGGGGCGGACGGTGACCGAGCGCTCGTCCTCCGGGCTGCGCCTGCGCTCCACGTAACCCGCCGCCTCAAGGCGCTTGAGCAGCGGTGACAGGGTGCCCGAGTCCAGCCTCAGATACTCGCCGATCCGCTTCACCGGCAGCTCGCCGTGCTCCCAGAGCACCAGCATCACCAGGTACTGCGGGTAGGTGAGGTTCAGATCCTTCAGCGCGGTCCGGTAGACGCCGTTGAAGGCGCGGGACGCGGCGTGCAGCGAGAAGCAGATCTGGTTGTCGAGGCGCAGGAAGTCCTCGTCCGGCACGGTCGTCAACGTCGTCTTCTCCATGGAGTCAGCATACCCGATCGTCGTTCGTACGCCATTTAGTTGCGCACAACTAAATTGCGTGCCACTATCGTGCTCAACGGTTCCCCACAGACGAAGAGGGATGCAACTCATGGACGCGATCTACACCGCTGTCGCCACCGCCAACGGCCGCGAGGGCCGCGCCGTCAGCTCCGACGGCCAGGTCGATCTGCCGTTGGCCCACCCCAAGGCCCTTGGCGGCAACGGCGAGGGGACCAACCCCGAGCAGCTCTTCGCCGCCGGTTACGCCGCCTGTTTCGCGAGCGCCATGGGTGTCATCGGCCGTATGGAGAAGATCGACGTCAAGGACGTCTCGGTGACGGCCGAGGTCAGCATCGGCAAGGACACCGACGGCGGCTTCGCACTCTCCGTCGTCATGCGCGCGGAGCTGCCCGATCACCTCCAGGGCGAGGCGGGCCGCGACCTCCTGGAGAAGACCCACGCCTTCTGCCCCTACTCCAAGGCGACTCGCGGCAACCTGCCGGTCGAGCTCGTCATCGAGTAGTCACGCGGCCCGGGGGCGGGCCCGCGGGCGAATCCGGGCGGCTGCCCGCAGGTCGGTCAAGGCCGGGCCTGCGGGCAGCCGCTTGCGCGTTCCGTCATGTCGAAGTCGCCGCTTCCTTGCTTCCTTCCCCGCCACCGCGCGCGTCTTCCCGGTCCGGTCCGCCGACTCGATCGTGCGACGGATCGGCCGCGCCCGGGAGCGTGGTGTGGTGGAAGAGGAGATTCAGCGCGAACGCGGTCACCGCGGCGCTGGTGATGCCGCTGCCGGTGATGATCTGCGCCCAGGACGGGAAACCGTCGTAGATGCCGTCGGCGACCTCCGGCAGCAGGCCAACGCCCAGTGAGACCGACGCGATGGTCATGTTGTGGCCGTCGCCGAGGTCGACGCGGCGCAGCGTATTGATGCCGACCATCGTGACCGTGGCGAACAGCACGAGCCCCGCGGCGCCGACGACGGGCCCCGGCAGCGCGGCGACCACCTCGCCCAGCTTGGGCACCAGGCCGAGCGCGATCAGAATGCCGCCCGCCACCGCGGTGACGTACCGGCTTACGACCTTCGTCATGCCGATCAGCCCGACGTTCTGGCTGAAGACGGTGTCCATGAAGGAGTTCATCGCCCCGCCGAGGACACCGGAGAGACCGTCGGCGGCCAGGCCCCGCGCCAAGTCCTTGTCGCTGACCGGCCGTCCGGCCGCCTCGCCCACCGCGAGCATCGACGCCGTCGACTCGGTGAAGATCACCAGCATCACCACGCACATCGCGACGACGGCGGTCGGCGGAAACTGCGGGGCACCGAAGTGGAACGGCGCTGCCAGCCCCAGCCAGTTCGCGCCCGAGACTCCGGAGAAGTCGGTCAGATCCATCGGTACGGCCGCCAGCGTGCCGAAGACCAGCGCGAGCAGGACTCCTATCTGCCCCAGATAGCCGCGGGCGAACCTGGCGAAGATCACGATGAATGCCAGCACCCCGCCCGCCAGGGCGAGTCGGGAACCCGATGCGTAGTCGGCGGCCTTCGGGTCATTGCCGGTGATCAGCCCGGCGGCGACGCCGATCAGGGAGAGCCCGATGACCGTGATCACCGTCCCGCTCACCAGTGGCGGGAAGAACCGCACCAGCCGCGCGAACGGCACGGCGATCAGCAGTCCGAAGAAGCCGGCCGCGAGCATGGAGCCGTACACGGCCTGCATGCCGTACTCCTGCTCGATCAGGATCATCGGGGTCACCCCGGCGAACGTCGCGCCGGTGACGATGGGGAGCCTGATGCCGAGTATCTTGCCGATGCCCAGGCTCTGGACCAGCGTGACCAGACCCGCGACGAGCAGATCCGCGTTGATGAGCAGGGCGATGGCCGAGGAGTCCAGACCGGCCGCCGCGCCGAAGACCAGCGGCACGGTGACACAGCCGGTGTACATGATCAGCACATGCTGGATACCCAGCGCGGCCAGCCGGGCGGCCGGCGGCCGGCGGTCGACGGGGTGGCGGGACACTGCGGCATCCATGGGCAGACCTTCCGGTGCGGGGACTGCCCGGCATTGACGCAGGTGATCTTTTGCTGAGCACGGCGATCGCGTTACGCGCGTGTATCAGCGCCAGGGTTCACTCACCGCGAACGTCTTGCCGGACGTATAGCAATTGACGTACATGGTCTCCCCGTCCGGCGAGAAAGTAACTCGCGCGAACTCGCACCACTCCGGAGCCTTTGGCCTGCCGATGTTCTGCCGCCCACGCGCGTGGATGAGTTCTCAGCACGTGCCTGCGAAGGCGATCCCGGCGCTCAACGCACCGGCGTAGCCCCGGGATCTGACGGTGTGTCGCGGATACGAGGCAACTCCCTTGACGGGGCACCCTTCATGCCGAAGGCCAAGGAGGAGGACAGGAGATGTGACCCGCACGTGTGCACCACGCGTATTGCTCACACGTGAACCGTGCGGGCCACGGCGCCTCTATCCGTCGCTCAAAGGAACGTCGAGTCAGGCGAGCGAAGCGCTCAGCGTGATCGTCGTACCCGTCAGCGCCTGGCTGACCGGGCAGTTCGCCTTCGCGTCCTCGGCAGCCTTGACGAAGCCGGCCTCGTCGAGACCCTCCACCTCACCCTCCACCGTGAGGTGGATACCGGTGATGCCGGTGCCGGGCTGGAAGGTCACCTCCGCCTGGGTGTTCAGCCGGGTCGGCGGGGTGCCGGCCTGGGCGAGTCCGTGCGAGAGAGCCATGGAGAAGCAGCTGGAATGGGCGGCTGCGATCAGTTCCTCGGGACTGGTCTTGCCGTTTGCCTGCTCGGCACGCGACGGCCAGGAGACCGCATAGTCGCCGATGCCTGAGGAGTCGAAGGTCACGGTGCCCGTGCCCTCGGTGAGGTTGCCCTCCCAGACCGTGTGCGCCTGACGCTTGGTGGCCATGATGCGAATCCCCTCTACGAAAGGTGAGTTACGCACCCGAACCTACTGGTCCACCAAGCCCTTCGCGTCCCGAGCCAGCGCGGTGAGACGCGAGATCGCCCGGAAGTACTTCTTGCGGTAGCCGCCGTTCAGCATCTCTTCGCTGAACAGTCGGTCGAAAGGCATTCCCGAAGCGAGCACCGGAACCTCACGGTCGTACAGCCGGTCGGCGAGCACGACCAGCCGCAGCGCCGTCGACTGGTCCGCGATGGGCTGCACATCCGTGAGGCAGACGGCGCGCAGACCGTCGGCGAGCGCCCCGTACCGGCTCGGATGCACCTTCGCGAGGTGCTCCAGCAGACGCGGGAAGTCGTCCAGGGACGCGCCGTTGGTCGCGTACGCGGTCTTGGCGACCTGTTCCTCGGAGTACGGGGGAGGGGCCTTTGGCAGTCCGCGGTGGCGGTAGTCCTCGCCGTCGATGCGCAGCGGGCGGAAGTGCGCGGAGAGGCCCTGGATCTCGCGGAGGAAGTCGGCGGCGGCGAACCGGCCCTCGCCGAGCTTGCCGGGCAGTGTGTTCGAGGTGGCCGCCAGCGCCACGCCCGCGTCGACCAGCTTGCCGAGCAGCGTCGAAACGAGAACGGTGTCGCCCGGGTCGTCCAGCTCGAACTCGTCGATGCACAGCAGCCGGTGCCCGCTCAGGGTCCGCACGGTCTGCTGGAAGCCGAGCGCGCCGACGAGGTTCGTCAGCTCCACGAAGGTGCCGAAGGCCTTCAGTGACGGTTCCGCCGGGGTGGCGTGCCACAGGGAGGCGAGCAGATGCGTCTTGCCGACGCCGTAGCCGCCGTCGAGGTAGACGCCGCGCGGTCCGGTGGGCGCCGCGGGCTTCCTGGCGAACCACCTGCGCCGGCCCGAGCCGCTCGCGTGCGCCCCGCCGAGGCCCGCCGCGAACGAGGCGAGGACCGTGACCGCCTCGCTCTGGCTGGGCTGGTTCGGGTCGGGGACATACGTATCGAAGCGCACCGAGTCGAAGCGCGGCGGCGGCACCATCTCCGCGACCAGCCGGTCGGCGGGGACATGCGGCTCGCGGGCGCACAGGGACAGCGGGGCCGCTTCGGTTATGGCACTGGTCGACACAGTTCCCAACTGTAAGGGTCGTGCCAGACTGCACGGCATGCGACGTCTGCTCCCTGTGACCGACCAGACAGCCGCCGTGGACCGGGAGTGGTCCCTGGACGAGCTGGCCGAGGCCTATGCCTATCCGGCCGACGGGACCGTAGCCGGAACCGAGACCGGGAGCGGGCCCGGAGGCGGGACGGGTTCCGGAGGAGGCGTCCGTGCCACGGGCCGGGCCTGGCTGCGGGCGAACATGGTCTCCTCGCTGGACGGTGCCGCCCAGCACGAGGGCCGCTCGCAGGCCATCTCGTCCGACACCGACATGCGGATCTTCGGCACGCTGCGGGGGCTCGCCGATGCGGTGGTGGTGGGCGCGGAAACGGTACGCCTGGAGGGCTACCGCCCGGCCCGCGCCCGGGAGGCCTTCGCCGAGCGGCGGGCCGCTGCCGGTCAGAGCCCCGCGCCCGCGATCGCCGTGGTCAGCGCCTCGCTCGACCTCGACTACTCGCTCCCGCTGTTCGCCGAGCCGTTGGTCCCGACGATGGTGCTGACCGGGGCCGCCGCGCCCCCGGACCGTATCCGCGCGGCGGAGAAGGCGGGCGCCGAGGTGGTGATCGCCGGGGACGGGCCCGGGGTGGAGCCCGTCAGGGCGGTACGAGCACTGGCCGAGCGCGGTCTGGTGCGGTTGCTCACAGAGGGAGGGCCGAGGTTGCTGGGTCAATTCGTGGCGGCCGGGGTACTCGACGAGCTGTGCCTGACCCTGTCGCCGACGATGACGGCGGGGGACGCGCAGCGGATCGCGGGTGGACCGGCGCTGGCCGTTCCGGAGAGGTTCGCCCTCGCCTCTGTACTGGAGGAGGCGGGGTTCCTGTTCACCCGCTACCGTCACATCTGACAATTGGCGGAAGTCGTCGTTCCGGTTCGCGTCGGCCGGTGATCCGGCTGGGCGCACTTAGTCTCGCAAAACCCCGTGCGGGCACGGGGAAGGATGGTTTCCGCAGAAGGGCCCGGAAGTGTTCACAAGCGTATTGATGATCGAGAAGCCCCTGACGTCCGAAGACGTGGAATTCGTCACCACCCTGCACGGTGACGAGGCTGTCTCGTTCTTTGTACTGATGCAGCCCCGCGGCGACCAGGCCGACGTGCTGCTGCGGGCCATCGACGACGTGGCTATCGGCGAACTGAAGGAAGCCGTCCGCGAGGGCGAGGAGCCGGAGGGCCAGGATGCCAAGCCCCTCGCCGAGCGCGCCCTGGACCACTCGCTCGCCGCGCTGCGGGCCGCCGGCTGCGAGGCCGTGGGCCAGGTCGTCGAGGACCATCCGCTGGACAGGCTGAAGGCGGCCGTCGACGAGTCGAGCGCCGACGAAGTGATCGTGCTGACCGCGCCGCACTATGTGGAGGAGTTCTTCCACCGCGACTGGGCCTCCAGGGCCCGCCACAAGGTCGGCGTACCGGTGCTCAAGCTATTCGCGCACAGCGAATAGGGTGGACCCTCGCACATATCGCATATCGCGAGCACACCTCGCTCGCTGATCTCGCACGCTGATCCAGCTCGTACATCTTGGGGAGACACACGCATGGCACCCGCCGTCCCTAGCGCCATGGAACGCCCGCACTTCATCGGCATCGGCGGAGCCGGAATGTCGGGCATCGCGAAGATCCTCGCCCAGCGCGGCGCGAAGGTGGCGGGCAGCGACGCCAAGGAGTCGGCGACGGCCGAGGCCCTGCGGGCGCTGGGCGCCACCGTCCACATCGGGCATGCGGCCTCGCACCTCGCGGACGACGCGACCTGCGTGGTCGTCTCCAGTGCCATCCGCGCCGACAACCCCGAGCTGGCGCGCGCCGCCGAGCTGTCCATCCCGGTCGTGCACCGTTCCGACGCGCTGGCCTCGCTGATGACGGGCCTGCGCTCGATCGCCGTCGCCGGCACGCACGGCAAAACCACCACCACGTCGATGCTGGCCGTGGCCCTGACCGAGCTGGGCCTCGACCCCGCGTACGCCATCGGCGGCGACCTCGACGGACCGGGGACGAACGCCCGCCACGGCGAGGGCGACATCTTCGTGGCGGAGGCCGACGAGAGCGACCGCAGCTTCCAGAAGTACGACCCCGAGGTCGCGATCGTCCTCAATGTGGAGCTCGACCACCACGCCAACTACGCCTCGATGGACGAGATCTATGACTCCTTCGAGACGTTCGTCGGCAAGGTCGTCCCGGGCGGCACGCTGGTGGTCTCCGCCGACCAGCCCGGCGCCGTCGAGCTCACCTCCCGTATCCGCGACCTGTCCACGCTGAAGGTCGTCACCTACGGCGAGGCATCGTCCGCGGACGTCCGCGTCCACAAGGTCACCCCGCGCGGCCTCACCAGCGAGGTCACGGTCTTGCTGAACGGCAAGTTCCTCACCTTCATGGTCTCGGTCCCCGGCCGTCACTACGCGAACAACGCCGTGGCCGCACTCGCCGCCGGCGTCGCCCTCGGCATCCCGGCGCACAACCTCGCATCGGCGATCGGCAAGTACACCGGCGTCAAGCGCCGCCTCCAGCTCAAGGGCGAGGCCGCGGGCGTCCAGGTCATCGACTCGTACGCCCACCACCCGACGGAGATGACCGCCGACCTCGAAGCGATGCGCGGCGCGGCGACGGACGCCCGGCTGCTGGTCGTCTTCCAGCCGCACCTGTTCTCCCGCACCCAGGAACTCGGCACGGAGATGGGCCAGGCCCTCGCGCTGGCCGACGCGTCCGTGGTCCTCGACATCTACCCGGCCCGCGAAGACCCGATCCCGGGCATCACCAGCGCCCTGATCATCGACGCGGCGCGCGCGGCGGGCGCGGAAGTGACGGCCGTCCAGGACAAGGCGACCGTGCCCGACGTGGTCGCGGGAATGGCGAGGCCCGGTGATCTGGTTCTCACCATGGGCGCGGGCGACGTCACGGACCTCGGTCCGGACATCCTGAAGAAGCTCGACCCGGCCCGCCTGTCGAACTGAGGGAGCCGTTCTCATGTCGTACGACGTTGACAAGCCGGACGAGCAGTGGCGCGCGGAGCTGTCCCCCGCGGAGTACCAGGTACTGCGGAAGGCCGGCACGGAGCCCGCCTTCGTCGGTGAGTACACGGACACCAAGACGGAGGGCGTGTACTCCTGCCGGGCGTGCGGCGCCGAGCTCTTCCGCTCGGACACGAAGTTCGAGTCGCACTGCGGCTGGCCGAGCTTCTACGACCCGAAGGACACGGACGCGGTCGAGCTGATCGAGGACCGCTCGCACGGGATGGCGCGCACGGAGGTGCGGTGCGCGCGGTGCGGATCGCACCTTGGGCATGTGTTCGAGGGGGAGGGGTATCCGACCCCGACCGACCAGCGGTACTGCATCAACAGCATCTCGCTGCGGCTGACGGCTGACGAGGGCTGACGGCGGCCGACGAGGGCTGAGCGGGCGCGGCTCCCGAACGACGGGGCAGGTACCTCTTGCGGGGACACATCAGTGATTCCGGTCCTGCGGGTTAATGCTTGCATTAACTTCGCGGCCAGTATCGGCGATCGAGCATGGCGACGCGGACCGCACCGAAGTCGCGACCCTGCGGTCGTACGTGGAGGCGCTGGGTGGCAGGCTTCGGGTCGTGGCCGACTTCGGGGACACGAATAACACGGTTGCCTGAGCCCTCCAGGTGGCGCGGCAGAGGAGTCTCCGCCTCCCGTGCGGCGCCCGAGGCGAGCCGGACGTCCTCGCCGTGGGCGGCCGTTCCAGGTCGAAGTTGAAGGCGAACGCCGCGAGTTCGGCGAGGCGCTGCCGCCGGTGCAGGGCATGTCCGTCATGCGGCCGGAGTTACCTGGGCTGCAGCAGGTCCCAGCGGTTGCCGTAGAGATCCTCGAAGACCGCGACCGAGCCGTAGCACTCGTGCCGCGGCTCCTCCAGGAAGCGCACGCCCGCCGCCGTCATCCTCGCGTGGTCGGCCGCGAAGTCCTCGGTGTGCAGGAAGAAGCCGACCCGGCCGCCCGTCTGCGCGCCCACACTGGCGCGCTGGCGCTCGTCCTTGGCGCGGGCCAGCAGCAGGGCGGTGGCGTCGCCCGACCCGCGCGGGCGGACCACCACCCAGCGACTGCCGTCCCCGCGGTCGGTGTCCTCGACCAGCTCGAAGCCGAGCGCGCCGGTGTAGAAGGCGATGGCCTCGTCGTAGTCACGGACGACAAGGGTGACCAGGGCGATGTACATGCGCTCAAGTTATACGTATGACGAAGATCGTTCAACACGATGGAACAATGCGGACCATGCATGCGCCGCCACCCCCTTCGTACCCACCGCACGTCCTGTACCGCGCCCGCGCCCTCGCCGTCCCCGGACGTCGCCTCGTCCTCGGCATCGCGGGAGCCCCGGGCGCCGGTAAGTCGACCCTCGCCGCCCATCTCGTCGACGCCCTCGACGGACTCGCCGTCCTCGTACCCATGGACGGCTTCCACCTCGCCAAGGCCGAGCTCGAACGCCTCGGCCGGGCCGGCCGCAAGGGCGCCCCCGACACCTTCGACGCCGCCGGATACGCCGCGCTGCTCGCCCGGCTGCGCGCCCCCGCCCCGGACGGCACGGTCTACGCCCCCGCCTTCGACCGCGTCCTGGAGGAGCCGGTCGCCGGCAGCATCCCGGTCGCCCCCGACGTGCCGCTCATCGTCACCGAAGGGAACTACCTCCTCCACGACGAAGGCCCCTGGGCGCAGGTCCGTCCCCTCCTCGACGAGGTCTGGTACCTGGAGATCGACGACGCCGTGCGCGTACGCCGCCTTGTCGACCGGCATGTGCGGTTCGGCAAGCAACGGCAGTACGCCGAGCGCTGGGTCCACGACTCCGACGAGCCCAACGCCCGGCTGGTCGCCCGCGGCCGCAACCGCGCCGACTTCGTCGTCACGCAGTCCCCGTAGCCCCCGGGGCCCCGCACGCCCCAGCCCGTGGCGAATGAGCCGGACGGGGTCGGTACGCTCGAATCCCTGGCACGCTGGCGAACGAGCGAAGGCGGTTGACGTGGGGTTGTTCCGGCGAGGGCCGAAGCGTGACGGACGCGATGCACCCCGGGACCCCGAGTTCTCCTTCTTCTCGGCCGACGAGGGCACACGCTTCCGCGCCCAGGTGCGGGAAGCCTTCGCCGAATCGGGCCTGGAGGTGACCGTCTACGCCGACGTGGTGACCGACAGCGCGGGCCGCCAGTTCGGCCTCGCCAACCTCGCCGCCGTCTGCCACAACGACGACCGCGGGCCGCGGGCCTGGCCCGAACTCGTCCGCCAGCACGTCGGCATGGTGCTGCGCACCATGGACGCCCCCTCCGCGCTCGACACCCTGCCGACCGAACAGATCCGCGCCCAGCTCTACCCCCGCGTCGTCGGCCGCGACGGCTTCAACCCGGAGAACTTCGGCTACGCACGCCCCCTCGCCCCCGACCTGTACGAGATCATCGCGCTCGACCTCCCGGAGAGCGTCATGATGCTCACCGACGAGGCACTGGAACCCCTCGGCGACCTCCAGTACCTGCGCGACCAGGCGCTCTACAACCTCAGGGGACTGCCCGTCGAGGGACACGAGACCGTCAAGGACGCCGAGGGCATGCGCTTCGAAGTGGTCCTCGGCGACTCCTTCTACACCGCCAGCCGGGTCCTGGCGCTGGACAGCGTCGTACGGCAGGTCACCGGGGAACAGCTCACCGACGACGGCGCGCTGGTGGCCATGCCCTTCCGGCACCAGCTCGCCTTCCACGCCATCCACGACGCCGGGATGATCTCCGCCCTCGACGGCATGGCCTCCTTCGCGGCCTCCAGCTACGTCGACACCCCCGGCGCCATCAGCCCGTACGTCTACTGGTGGCGCCAGGGCACGCTCACCCAGCTCAGCGACCACGACGAGGACGGCGACGGCCTGCGCATCGTGATCGGCGACGAGTTCCAGGAACTCCTCGAGCGGCTGGTGGCCAAGGGCCAGGAATGAGCTCGCGCGCCGCACGGGCTGCGGGCAGGATGGCCCCATGCCCACGACGCCCGCGCCCTTCACCGCCGACGACTACCAGGCCCGGATGGTCCGCGCCGCCGACTCCGCAGCCGAGGCGGGGCTCGCCGGTGTGCTGGTCGCGCCCGGCCCCGACCTCACGTACCTCACCGGCTACCGGCCCGCGGTCACCGAACGGCTGACCCTCCTCGTCCTCGCCGCGGGCCGGGACCCCGTCCTCGTCGTCCCCACCCTGGAGGCACCGGACGCCGAGCGGGCCCCGGGCGCGGCCGCCCTGACCCTGCGGGACTGGACCGACGGCAAGGACCCGTACGGCGTCACCGCGCCGCTGCTCGATGCGGACGGCCGCTTCGGCATCAGCGACAACGCCTGGGCGATGCATCTGCTCGGCCTGCAGAAAGCGCTCCCGGGGACCTCGTACGCATCGCTCACCGAAGCGCTGCCGATGCTGCGGGCGGTCAAGGACGCGACCGAGCTGGAGCGGCTTGCCGAGGCCGGCGCGGCCGCCGACGCGACGTACGAGGAGATCCTCAAGGTCCGCTTCTCGGGGCGCAAGGAGACGGACGTCGCGGCTGATCTCGCCGCGCTGCTCAAGCACTTCGGCCACTCCCAGGTCGACTTCACCGTCGTCGGCTCGGGGCCGAACGGCGCCAATCCGCACCACGAGGCCGGTGACCGCACCATCGAGCACGGCGACATGGTCGTCCTCGACTTCGGCGGCCTCAAGCACGGCTACGGCTCCGACACCTCCCGCACCGTCCATGTCGGCGAGCCGGGCCCCGCCGAACGGCACGTCCACGACGTCGTACAGGAGGCGCAGCGGGCCGGGGTCGAGGCGGTGAAGCCGGGCGTGGCCTGCCAGGAGATCGACCGCGCCGCCCGCGAGATCATCGAGGAGGCCGGGTACGGAGACCTGTTCATCCACCGCACCGGCCACGGCATCGGCGTCACCACGCATGAACCGCCGTACATGATCGAGGGCGAGGGACGGCCGCTGGTGCCCGGGATGTGCTTCTCCGTCGAGCCGGGGATCTATCTCCCCGGGCGCTTCGGCGTCCGCATCGAGGACATCGTCACGGTCACCGAGGACGGCGGCCGCCGCCTGAACACCACCTCGCGCGAGATGGCGATCGTTGGGTAGCAGGGCCTGACCGCCCGTCAGCCGACAGTGCTCAGCGCGGGTCGTGATGGCTGTGGCGCGCCAGCATGTCGTAGGGATACGGCAGCGGGCGCGCGCTCGCCGCGTCCAGCTTCGCGGTCTGGTCCGCCGTCAGCTCCCAGCCGACCGCGCCCAGATTGTCCGTCAGCTGCTCGGCCGTGCGCGGCCCGATGATGGGCGCGGTCACCGCCGGCCGCTGTGCCAGCCAGCGCAGCGCGACCTGCGACGGCGTACGGCCCGCCTCGTCGGCGACCTCGTGGAGCGCGTCCAGCACGCGCCACGTTTCCTCGGTGTCCCGCTCGCGCCAGCCCTCGTTCCCCGACTGCTCCTGGAATCGGGCCTCCCGGGAGTCGGCCGGCACGGACCCCATACCGCGCCGGTACTTGCCGGTCAGCCAGCCGCCCGACAGCGGGCTCCACGCGATGACGCCGATGCCCTCGGCCTCGCACAGCGGCGCCAACTCCCACTCCAGCTCCCGGCGCAGCAGGTTGTAGAGCGGCTGAAGACACACATAGGGCTCCCACCCACGGTGCCGGGCCGTATCCAGAGAGCGCTGCAACTGTGAGGCGGACACATTGCTGGCGCCCACATAGCGGACCTTGCCGGCCTTCACCAAGGTGTCGAGCGTGGCGAGGGTCTCCTCGATCGGCGTCGTCGGATCCCACACATGCGTCTGGTAGAGGTCGATGTAGTCGGTGCCGAGCCGCCGCAGGCTCGCCTCCACCGCCGCCACGATGTGCTTGCGGCTCAGCCCGCCGTCGTTGGGGGCGTCGCCCATTCGCCCCCACACCTTGGTCGCGACGACCAGGTCGTCGCGCCTGCGCCCCTTGAGCCAGCGGCCCAGGATCTCCTCCGAGCCGCCGCGCCCGTACATGTCGGCGGTGTCGATGAAGGTGCCGCCCGCCTCGGTGAAGGCGTCGAGGACGCGATGTCCGCCCGCGTCGTCGGCGAAGCTCATCGTGCCGAGACACAGTTCGCTGACGCGCAGACCTGTCCTGCCCAGATTCCGTTGCTTCATAGCAGCGACAGTAGGAGCTCGAGTGTGCTCGAAGGCAAGGTTTTCAGTCGTCTGCCAGCACGACGCAGGACTCAGGTGGCAGGTGCAAAAGGCCGTCCGCGCCCGGCGCCTCGACCGGCTCCCAGGCGGCCAGCACCCGGCCGCGCCCGCCCAGCGGGATCGCGGCCGGATCCTTCGCGAGGTTGACCGCGACCCGCAGATCGCCGCGCCGGAAGGCCAGCCAGCGCGCCTGTTCGTCGTACGCCACTTTCACCGCGGCCAGATCGGGGTCGGCCAGATCGGGCTGCGTACGGCGCAGCGCGATCAGTTCGCGGTGCCAGGCCAGCAGCCGGGCGTGCGGCTCCCGCTCCCGTTCGGCCCGGTCCACACAGGAGTGCTCCCTGGTACCCGGATCCTGCGGGTCGGGGATCTGTTCGGCCGCCCAGCCGTGCGCCGCGAACTCCCGTCGCCTGCCGCTGCGTACGGCCTCGGCGAGCTCCGGATCGGGGTGGTCGGTGAAGAACTGCCAGGGCGTGCGGGCGCCCCACTCCTCGCCCATGAACAGCATCGGTGTGAAGGGTCCGGTCAGCACCAGCGCGGCCGCGCACGCCAGCAGCCCCGGGGAGAGGGCGGCCGAAAGCCGGTCGCCCAGCGCCCGGTTGCCGATCTGGTCATGGGTCTGCGCATAGCCGAGGAAGCGGTGTGCGGGGGTGCTCGTCACATCGACCGGACGGCCGTGCGTACGGCCGCGGAAGGCCGAATACGTGCCGTCGTGGAAGAAGACGCGGGTGAGGGTCTTGGCGAGGGCCGCGAGGGGAGCGGCGGCGAAGTCGGCGTAGTAGCCCTGGGACTCGCCGGTCAGCACAGTGTGCAGGGCGTGGTGGAAGTCGTCGTTCCACTGCGCGTGCAGACCGAGGCCGCCCGCCGCCCGCGGCCGCGTCGTCCGCGGGTCGCACAGATCCGACTCGGCGATCAGGAACAGCGGCCGCCCCGTCTCGGCGGAGACCGCGTCGACGGCGGTCGACAGCTCCTCGAGGAAGGTCAGCGCCCGGGTGTCGGCGAGGGCGTGCACCGCGTCCAGACGCAGGCCGTCCAGACGGTGATCGAGCAGCCAGGCCAGCGCGCTGCCCAGCAGATACGCACGGACCTCGTCGGATCCCGGGGCGTCGAGGTTGACGGCCGAACCCCACGGTGTGTGGTGGGTGGCGGTGAAGTATGGGCCGAAGGCGGGCAGATAATTCCCGGACGGGCCGAGATGGTTGTGGACCACGTCCAAAACCACCCCGAGGCCGTGCCCGTGTGCCGTGTCGACAAAGCGCTTGAGCGCCTCGGGCCCCCCGTACGGCTCGTGCACGGCCCACAGCGACACGCCCTCGTAGCCCCAGCCGTGCACCCCCGGGAAGGGGCACACCGGCATCAGCTCGATATGCGTGATCCCCAACTCGGCAAGCTCGCCCAGCCGTTCGGCCGCCGCGTCCAGGGTGCCCTCGGGGGTGTATGTGCCGACGTGCAGCTCGTACAGCACCGCGCCGCCGAGCCCACGCCCCGGCCATGCGTGCCGCCACTCGTACGCACCGTGGTCGACCACCGCGCTCAGCCCGTCCGGTCCGTCCGGCTGGCGCCGCGAGCGCGGATCGGGCAGCACGGGCCCGCCGTCCAGCGCGAAGCCGTACCGTGCGCCGCCGCCCGCGTCGGCCTCCGCGTGCCACCAGCCCGCCCGCCCATCGGCACGCGCCATCGGGCGCTCCTCGCCCTCCAGCCACAGCGTTACCCGTTCCTCGGCCTGCGGCGCCCACACCTCGAACAGCACTGGGGGTCCCCTCGTCGACTCTGCCGGCCTCCATCCTGGCAAGATCGGGGTCTAGAGTCAGTGACGTTGAGGCTATTAAGGTCACCAACCATGTCGATGCCGCCGCTGCCCGCGTTCCCGCCCGGCTTCCTCTGGGGCGCGTCCGCCTCCGCCTTCCAGACCGAGGGGGGCGCCGACACCGACGGCAAGGGCCCCTCCGGTTGGGACGCCTTCGCCGCCCGCGGCCGGATCAAGGACGGCGCCGACGCCTCACGCGGCACCGGCTTCCACGCCCGCTACCGCGAGGACGTCGCCCTGCTCGCCGGGCTCGGCGCGGACGCCTTCCGCTTCTCGGTCAGCTGGCCGCGCGTCGTCCCCGCCGGCAGCGGCCGGGTCAACGCCGCCGGGCTCGGCTTCTACGACCGGCTCGTCGACGCGCTGTGCGCCCACGGCATCACGCCCGCGCCCACCCTCTACCACTGGGACACTCCGCTACCGCTGGAGGAGGCGGGCGGCTGGCTCAATCGCGACACGGCGGCCCGGTTCGCCGAGTACGCGTCCGTTGTCGCCGAACGGCTCGCCGACCGCGTACCAATGTGGATCACCATCAACGAGCCGGCCGAGGTCACCCTGCTCGGCTACGCCCTCGGCGAGCACGCGCCCGGCAAACAGCTCCTCTTCGACGCGCTGCCCGCCGCCCACCACCAGCTGCTCGCCCATGGCCTCGCCGTCCAGGCACTGCGCGCGGCGGGCGCGGCGAACATCGGCATCGCCGTCTCCCACTCACCGGTGCGGACCGCGGGGACGAGCGAGGAGGACCGGTTCGCCGCGGAGTTGTACGACACGATCACCAACTGGATGTTCGCCGACCCGATCCTGACCGGCCGCTACCCGGACGAGAACTTCGCCGCCCTGATGCCCGGACCGGTCGCCGACGATCTCGCCGTGATCTCCGCACCGCTGGACTGGTACGGAGTGAACTACTACCACCCAATGCTCGTCGGCGCGCCGTCGAGCGACGCCCTCGGGGACTTCGCGGGCGTCGGCATGCCCGCCGAACTCCCCTTCGGGCTGCGGGACATCGAGAGCGAAGAGCGCACCGACTTCGGCTGGCCGGTCGTCCCCGACGGGCTGCGCGAGCTGCTCGTGCGGCTGAATGACCGGTTCGGCGACGGCCTGCCGCCGCTGTACATCACCGAGAACGGCTGCTCGTACGACGGTCTCGACGACCCTCGTCGTATCGCCTTCCTCGACGCCCATCTGCGCTCGCTGCACGCGGCGATCGACGCGGGAGTCGACGTACGTGGCTACTTCACCTGGTCGCTCACCGACAACATCGAGTGGGTTGAGGGCGCGTCCCAGCGCTTCGGCCTCGTCCACGTCGACTACGAGACGCTGGAGCGCACGCCGAAGGCGTCGTACGCCTGGTACCGGGACGCCATCGCCGCCCAGCGATCAGCGCCTCAGAGGTGAACTCACGCCATCGGCTCGGGGGTGTCCGGAGGTTACGGACACCCCCGAGCTCGCTCAATGCCGCGAACCGGGAAGGAAGTGGATCCGCTCCTGGATGACGGGATGCCCGGCCCTGGCGAAGTTCGCGGCCATCGGGAAGTTGCCCTGATCGGTGGCGCCCGCGATGAACTCCGCGCCCCGCTGGGCCAGGAGGTGCGTGCACTCCGTGAGCAGGTCGTACGCATAGCCGTTGCCGCGCTGCTCCGGCACGACGCCGATGAAGCCGACGCACGGGCCTGACGGATTGTGCGCAGGGACGTGGATGCCGGTCAGCTCGCCCTCCGGCGTGTACGCCAGCTGCCACCACTCGCGCGGCGACGGGCACCAGTGGAAGAAGTCCAGCTCCTCCTGCGCGGCCCGGTCCAGTCCGCCCTCGTCGATGGCGCGCAGCGCGTGTGTGTCGAGCGTGACGGAGTGGACGCGGCGCAGCACGTCGAGGATCACGGCGTCGTCGGGCTCGGGCCGGAACTCCAGCCGCCCGGGCCGCTCGGGCAGCCCGCACTCCGGCGTCCAGCGGTACTGGTACCGCTCCACCAGGACGTTCATTCCGGCCGCCGTCGCGGCCCGGATCCTGGCCTCTCCGGCTTCCAGGGTGGCCGGGTCGTCGCGCCAGCCGGCGGGCAGGATCAGTTCGTACTCGACCTGGAACGGGGAGGTGCGCAGCAGCTCGGCGCCCGCCTCCTCCTCGCCTTCGGCGACGTCGAACCAGTTGACGTTGACGGGGGATTCGTCCTCGGGGCCGCCCCACCAGGCGGCCCGCGCGACGGTCTTGCCGTCGCGCAGCGCGACCCGCTTCCAGTCGGGGCGATGCGTGGCACGGGCCAGCGCGCGGCCCACGCCGAGCGGGTCGGGCAGGGTGTCGAAAAGATGTGCGTCGCTCTCGGTGAGCGCGCGGATGACCAGTTCGGTCATGGGAGAAGCCTCCGGGAAGAAGGAGTGCGGCAATCGCTCCCGGTCAGACAGTGAACGCGCGGAGGACCGGGCGGGAGCGCGGGAGTCGTGTGGTCTGCACTGCTCTCGCCTCCTTCCGTCGGTGTGGCGTCGCGATCACGCTAGAGGGCTGGGTGGGGAGCCGTCCAGCGCTTTTCCCGGCTGCGACCGGACAGTGCCGGCCGCTCGACGGAATTAAAGCTTCCGCGCAGGTCAGCAATGTCCCGACACTGTTCGGGAAGGCCGCTTCATCTGGACACCCCGCGTCTTCGGCCCGACAATCTCGTATGTGACGTCCTCCTACGAGTTCCACACGTATCCCGCTCGGCTCTCGGATGCCGAGCGCGACCGTGTCCTCGGTGTGCTCAGAGAGGGCGCGGCCCAGGGCAAGTTGTCGCACGACACCTTCATGCGGCGCATGGAACTCGCCCTGGTCGCCCGCCGGCCCGACGAACTCCGGGCGCTCACCGCCGACCTCGGCACCGAGCCCCGCTGGTCGCGGCGGCTCTACGCCGCGGTGGGCCGGGTGTCCGCGTTCTCCGTACGGATGCGCAGGGCGTGGCAGGCCGAGAAGCTACCGCCGCTGCTGCTGCCCGAACCCGGCCCGTACCCTCTGCGGATAGGCCGTGACCCGGCCAACGGACTGCGGCTGAGCCATGACACGGTCTCGCGACTGCACGCCGAACTGAGCAGGCAGGGCAGCCTGTGGATCCTGCGCGACCTCGGCTCGACCAACGGCACGACTGTGAACGGGCGTCGGGTCACCGGCTCGGTCGTCGTGCACGACGGGGACATGGTGGGCTTCGGCCGGATGAGTTTCCGCCTCACCGCGCGCTGACCTCCCCGAAGGCCGCGCGGAGCACCACAAGCGAGACCTCGGACGGTCTTCACGGAGATCCGCTGCGCGGGCCACACGTGGGTGCCGGTCTTACCGAGACGCGCCCCTCACTCGCTGCCCGCCGACCCCTCTCGTGCGGTCGTGCGGCTCAGCAGCGCCACCGGGCGGTCCGCGAACAGATCGGCCACCGGCACCGGCCCGCCCCCGAACTCCCGTTCCGGGGCGAGGAGATCCGTCCACCGGCCCTCCGGCAGCGTGAGCTCCGTACCCGCCCAGCCACCCGCCTCCGTCAGTCGCAGCGACAGCCGGGTGACGGCCGTGACCACCTCGTCCGTGCGGCAGAACCCCACGCAGTGGCCGGCCGCGGGGCCGCTCGTGGTCAGCGGTGTGTACGTCCCCGACTCGCCGAAGACCTCCGGACGGTCACGGCGCACCCGCAGCGCCGCCCGCGTGACCGCCGTCTTCTCGTCCGACGGGCCGTGGTGGTGGAACGGCCCCCGGTTGTCCGGGTCCACCAGGGCCAAGTACTGGCGCTCCGTGCCCTGGTACAGGTCCGGCACGCCCGGCATCGTCAGCTGCACCAGCGTCGCGCCCAGGGCGTTGGCGCGTACATACGGATCAAGCTCGCGGTCGAAGAGCGCCACCGAGTACAGCGGCGCACCCGCCGGCCCCGCGTCCACGAAGGCCCTGACCGCCTGCTCGTACACCGGGTCCGGCTCTGTCCAGCTGGTGTGCAGCCCCGCCTCCCGTGCCGCCTTCAGCAGCGCCGTCTCCAGCCTTTCGTGGTACGGCATGCCGAACCCGACAGCGGTCTGCCAGGCCACCCACGCCAGGTGCGGGTCGGGCGCGCGGCCGCCCTCCAGACGCCCCGCCTCCTGCGTGATGCGGCGCAGGAAGTCGGCCCAGCGGTCGGGGCACTCGGACAGCACCGCGATCCTGGCCCGTACGTCCGCGCTGCGCTTGGTGTCGTGCGTGCTCAGCACGGTGCCGGTGGCAGGCCAGTCGCGCGCGAGCCGCGCGCAGTACGCATGGAAGCCCTCCGGATCCACGGCCGGCCGACCCGGGTCCCCGCCCACCTCGTTCGCCGAGATCAGCGGCGCGTAGCGGTAGAACGCCGTGTCCTCAACGGACTTGGCGCGCAGCGCGGACGACGTCTGGGCGAAGCGCGTCCGGAACGCGGCATGGTCAGGTCCCTCGCCTAGCCGCCCGAGCGCCAGGTCGCGCACGATGTCGACGGCCGAGGCCTCCTCGGCCACCGCGAAAGCCCCCTTCGCCGCGGCCGCCGCTTCCACCGGCAGCGCCTCCTCGCCGCCGACGCGGTACGGGCGGTAGACCGGCACCCGCACCAGCAGCTCCCGGACCGCCGCCCGCAGCGCCCATGGGGCATGGTCGCGCAGCGCCGGGTCCGCCGCGCAGATCCGGTCCGCGAGGTGGGTCAGCGTCGCGGTCTCGGCGGCCAGTTCATTTGTGACCACCTTGTAGGCGGCGCGGCGCGCCGTCGCCTCCCAGTAGCCGCCACGGTCACCCTCCAGGCCGGTGAACTCCCGGTACTGCACCGCGAGTTCGGCCGCGCCGGCCGGATCGGTGAAAAGCCCGTCGATGTGCCGCAGCGCGTCGTACCCCGTCGTACCCGCCACCGGCCAGCCGGCCGGCAGCCGTTCGTCCCCGGTGAGGATCTTCTCGACAACCGTCCAGCACGCCCCACCCGTCGCCTCGTGGAGCCGCCGCAGATACGCCTCGGGGTCGGCGAGCCCGTCCGGGTGGTCGATGCGCAGGCCGTCCACGATGCCGTCCCGCACCAGTTCGATGATCTTGCCGTGGGTGGCGTCGAAGACCTCCGGGTCCTCCACCCGTACCCCGATCAGCTCCGAAATGGTGAAGAACCGCCGGTAGTTGAGCTCGGTGCGGGCAAGCCGCCACCAGCCCAGCCGGTACCACTGCGCGTCCAGCAGTTCGGGCAGCGGCAGCTTCGCGGTGGACTCACGAAGCGGGAAGCTCTGCTCGCCGTAATGCAGTACGTCCCCCTCGACCCGCATCGCGCCCAGCTCGTCCCCGATCCGGCCCGCGAGCACCGGCAGAAGTACCTTCCCGCCGCCCGCCTCCCAGTCGATGTCGAACCAGCGGGCGTACGGCGACAGGGGGCCCTCGCGCAGCACCTCCCACAGGGCCCGGTTGTGGCGTGGCATCGCCGCCATATGGTTCGGGACGATGTCCAGGACGAGTCCGAGGCCGTGCTCGCGCGCCGTACGGGACAGGTCCCGCAGGCCCGTCTCGCCGCCGAGTTCCTCTCGCACCCGCGCCGGGTCGACGACGTCGTAGCCGTGAGTCGAACCGGGGACCGCCTCGAGCACTGGCGACAGATGCAGATGCGAGACACCGAGCCCGGCGAGGTACGGCACGGCTTCCGCGGCGGCCGAGAACGGGAAGTCCGGCTGGATCTGCAGCCGGTATGTGGCGGTGGGCGTCATGCGAACGTACGTACCCACCTTGAGCCCTTCTGTGTCATCGGCCCGTGCACCGATATCGGCCGATCGGGCTACATGCGCCCGATGCCCCGCCCGGTCCACACCTACCGCGGGGTCCCGGCTCCCACCGGCCCGGTGCTTCCCGCCGTCTTCTTCCCGGCCGGTCAACTTCCCGGGCCGGTCTGCTGCCCGCCGCGGTGTGCCGGTTCGGCAGCCGGCTCCGCGCCGACCACCCGACCGGCCCTATCCATGGCCTTCCCGACGGGCATCGTGGCGGTCTCCGGCGGCACTCGACGTCCAGTTCAGCCGGCCCGTGCCGCGCCGGCGGCTAAGCGGGCCGCCGCAGTACCGTCAGGCTCCGTCCGACCAGCCGCACCCGTTCCCCGGCCGCAACCTTCGGGCCCTGGCCCGGCGGGACCCCCTCCTTACGTGCCGTGTCCACGACCACCTGCCACTGCATCCCGTGGTTCACCGGCACCGCGAAGTCCAGATCCTCGGCGCTCGCGTTGAACATCAGCAGGAACGAGTCGTCGGCGATCCGCTCTCCCCGCGGCCCCGGCTCCGAGATCGCGTTGCCGTTCAGGAACACCGAAAGCGCCTTGGCGTGCGCCGCCTGCCAGTCCCGCTGGACCATCTCCTCGCCCTCGGGCGTGAACCACGCGATGTCGGACAGCTCGTCGTGCGTCCCCTCCACCGGCCGTCCGTGGAAGAACCTGCGCCGCCGGAACACCGGATGGTCCCGCCGTAGCCACACCATCGCCCGGGTGAAGGCCAGCAGGGTGCCGTCCTGGTCCGTGCCGGGCTCCGGCCAGCGCACCCAGGAAACCTCGCTGTCCTGGCAGTAGGCGTTGTTGTTGCCGCCCTGCGTACGCGCGAACTCGTCGCCGTGGCTGAGCATCGGCACACCCTGCGAGAGCATCAGGGTCGCGATGAAGTTGCGCATCTGCCGCTCGCGCAGATCGAGTACCCCGGGGTCGTCCGTCTCGCCCTCGGTCCCGCAGTTCCACGACCGGTTGTGAGACTCGCCGTCGCGGTTGCCCTCGTCGTTGGCCTCGTTGTGCTTGTCGTTGTACGAGACCAGATCGTGCAGGGTGAACCCGTCGTGGCAGGTGGTGAAGTTGATGGAGGCCAGCGGCCGTCGACCGTCGTCCTGGTAGAGATCGGACGAGCCGGTCAGCCGTGAGGCGAACTCCGCCAGTGTCCTCGGCTCGCCCCGCCACAGGTCCCGTACGCAGTCCCGGTACATGCCGTTCCACTCGGTCCACAGCGGCGGGAAGTTCCCCACCTGATAGCCGCCCTCGCCGACGTCCCACGGCTCGGCGATCAGCTTCACCTGACTGACCACCGGGTCCTGCTGCACCAGGTCGAAGAACGACGACAGCCGGTCCACCTCGTGGAACTGCCGGGCCAGCGTCGCCGCGAGGTCGAAGCGGAAGCCGTCGACATGCATCTCGGTCACCCAGTAGCGCAGCGAGTCCATGATCAGCTGCAGCACGTGGGGGCTGCGCATCAGCAGCGAATTCCCGGTCCCCGTGGTGTCGGTGTAGTAGCGCGGATCGTCGGACAGCCGGTAGTACGAGGCGTTGTCCAGGCCCCGGAAGGAGAGGGTGGGGCCGAGGTGATTGCCCTCCGCCGTGTGGTTGTAGACGACGTCGAGGATGACCTCGATGCCCGCCTGGTGCAGCGCCCGCACCGCCTGTTTGAACTCCAGCACCTGCTCGCCCCGGTCGCCCCAGGAGGCGTAGGCGTTGTGCGGCGCGAAGAACCCGATGGTGTTGTAGCCCCAGTAGTTGTTCAGCTTCGAGTCCACCAGCCGGTGGTCGTTGACGAACTGGTGAACCGGCATCAGTTCGAGCGTCGTGACGCCCAGTTCCGTCAGATGCGAGATCACCGCGGGATGCGCGAGCCCGGCGTACGTACCGCGCAGCTCCTGAGGCAGCTCCGGATGCAGCATCGTGAGCCCCTTCACATGGGCCTCGTAGATCACCGTCCGGTGGTAGTCGGTACGCGGCGGCCGGTCGTCGCCCCAGTCGAAGTACGGGTTGACCACGACCGATGTCATCGTGTGCGGCGCCGAGTCGAGGTCGTTGCGGGAGTCCGGCTTGCCGAAGTGGTAGCCGTACACGCTCTCGCCCCAGTCGATGCTGCCGCTGATCGCACGCGCGTACGGATCGAGGAGCAGCTTCGCGGAGTTGCAGCGCTGCCCATGCTCGGGCGTGTACGGACCGTGGACCCTGAATCCGTACCGCTGACCCGGCATCACACCCGGGAGATACGCGTGCCGTACGAAGGCGTCGGTCTCGCGGAGCTCCACCGCGGTCTCCGAGCCGTCGTCGTGCAAAAGGCACAGCTCAATGCGTCGGGCGGCTTCGGAGTACACCGCGAAGTTGGTGCCGGCGCCGTCGTACGTGGCACCGAGGGGATACGCCTGTCCCGGCCAGACCTGCATAGATATGACTCTTCCACTTCTGCTCCGGGTGCTGGGGGGCACTTGGCCCAGATCCTCCCCGAAAGTATCCCCGGTGAAGGGCCCAGACGATGGTGGACGACGCGGTCAACATCGGGTTCCTTATGTCGCCCCTGTACGCAACCGCTATGAATCCGCTCACTACGGCAGATCCCGCCTGGCAGAACGCCCGGATCTGACAAGGGAGTTGGGAAAGTACACTGCCGATCCGGCTGCACCGTGTCCCGCAGGCGGAGTAGTCTTCCTTGATCGTTGAAGGGGTTGGGAAGGCGGTGCGCGGGTGAGCTCGGGAGGGCTGGAGCTACCCCCCGGTGACGCAGGTCACGAGGGGGACTCCACCGACGTCCCGCCCGGTGCGGTCTCCCTCGCAAGACCGATGGAGATCGGGGCGGAACTGGACTGGGGCGCGGACGCCTGGAGCGAAGTGCGTACGCGCGCACAGCGTGCCGGGCGGGCCTACATCTGGCTGAACCTGGTGGAGCAGCGGCTGCGGGCCGTGGTGGCCGCAGTGCTGCGGCCCATCTACGAACCCGTGCACGGCGACGAGTGGGTGGTGGCCGCGGCGGGGCCGGCGGGGCAGGAGTGGGTGCAGCGCGCGGTCGCGGTGCGGGAGGTCTCCCGCCGCAAGGGTTATCTCCTCGATCCGGCGGACGACAATGTCCTGTCCTTCCTCACTCTTCCTCAGCTCCGCGAACTGATGGTCCAGCACTGGCCCTGCTTCGAGCCGTACTTCGACGACCGGCGCGAGGTCGAGCTGGCGCTGGACGAGCTGGAGGTCGCGCGCAACGTCGTCTCGCGCAACCGGGCACTGAACGAGGCGGTCCTCGCCCAGGCCGAGCGTGCCTCCGCCCGTCTGCTGGAGATACTCGACAGCGGCGCGGGTGTCCCTTCCGCCGACCGCCTGCCGGTCGACGCGGTCGAGGAACTGGTGGGCGACCGCTACGCCGACGTGGTCTCCATCCACACCGACCGGGTCCGGCTGCAACGCCAGCTCCCGGCCGAAGACCTCTTCGGCGGCGCGCGCCGGCTCGACGCGATCGGCATAGGCCTGAACCTCCTGGTCCAGAACTTCTCCGGACGCCGGCTGGTGCGGCTGGCCGAATCGGGCTGCCGGGTCCGTCTTGTCTTCCTGAATCCGGCGAGCAGTGCGGTCAAGCGCCGGGAGCGCGAACTGGGCCTCAAGAAGGGAGAGTTGAGCCGCACGGTGGAGATGAACATCCTCCATATGCGCCGCGTACGCTCCCGTCTGCGCGACCCGGGAGCCTTCGAGATCCAGGTCTTCGACGAGACCCCCCGCTTCACGGCGTACCTGGTGGACGGTGACGGGCCCGACGCGGTCGGGGTCGTCCAGCCCTATCTGCGGCGCGCACGCGGCATGGAGGCGCCCGTCCTGGTGCTGCGCGGCGGGGGCCGGGCTGTGGTCCGGGCGGGACAGGACAGCGAGCACGGTCTCTTCGAGACGTACCGCGAGGAGTTCGAGTCGGTCTGGACGGACTCCCGGCCCGTCTCCTGACGCTCCGCCCGTGTTGTCAGTGGTGCGTGCGAAGGTGGTCATCACTTGGGGGAACGCACCACAGAAAGGAGGTACGGGATGAGCTGGGTCAGCGGGCCGTTGATGGCGTTCGATCTGGAGACCACGGGGACGGATGTCGAGACCGACCGCATCGTGACGGCGGCGGTCGTCCGGCTGGAGGCGGACGGATCCGTGTCGGAGGAGCGGATCTGGCTGCTGAACCCCGGTGTGGCCATACCCGAGCAGGCATCGGCGATCCACGGCATCTCGACGGAACACGCCCGCGAGCACGGGGTGCCGGCCGCCTCCGCGATCGAGGAGATCACACGGGTTGTCGCGGACGGGCTGCGCTCAGGGACGCCACTGGTGGTGATGAACGCGCGCTACGACCTGTCCCTGCTCGACCGTGAGTGCCGGCGGTACGGGGTCGAGTCGGTCAGCGAGCGACTGGGCAACGCACCTTCGCCCGTCATCGATCCGCTGGTGATCGACAAGCACGTCGACAAGTACCGGAAGGGGAAGCGGGCCCTCTACGCGCTGTGTGCCCACTACGGGGTGTCGCTCGACGACGCGCACGACGCTAGGGCGGACGCCGTGGCCGCTGCCCGAGTGGTGCGACGTCTGGGGGAGGAGCACCAGCCCGTCGGAGTGATGCCGTTGGCGGACCTGCATGGTCTGCAGGTGCGCGCGGCAGCCGAGCAGTCGCTCTCCTTGCAGGCCTATCTGCGGCGCACCGCGGATCCGGCGGCGGTCGTCGAACCGGCCTGGCCACTCATTCCCCGGCTGCGGGAGCCCGCAGCCGGGAGAGACTGACCCGACGGCGCGGAGGCCCGGATGTCAGTTGGCGGCCGGGGAAGCTGTCTCGTCGGCCTTGATGTCGAAGTTGATCTTTTTTCTCGGCGGGTGCCGACGGGCCACTCAGAGCTTACCGAAGATCACTCCGCGCCAGGTCCAGCCCGATTCGAGGGCGGCGTTCCGCAGGGGGTTGGTCAGCTGCGCGCTGTCGAAGCTGAATGTCTCCGTCGCTTCGAGGCGGCCGTTCTCCCCCCGTTGGAGCGTCCACCGGCGGGAGACGGTCCTGCCCGCGCCGCGCGCGTACTCCGCCGAAGTCTGGAGCCGCGGAGGATTCCCGACGCGGGTGACCTCCCACTGCTCCTCGACGGCACGCACCTCAGGGACCTCCTCGACCAGGCGCATCCGGATCCGGAGGGCGTGCGTCAGTTGGGACCCGATAAAGAAGGTCTGCCAGGCGGGCTCGGCGATCCGCCACTCCGCCACCAGATCGGCGTCATGCGCTGCGCCGTCGCTGATGATGTACGGGACATCCGGCCGGTTGAGACTGAGCAGGGCTGTCCGCAATTCCTCGGCCGAGCGTGGCGCGACCCCGTCCTCGGGGCGCTTGGTTCCGGTCAGCATGTCGAAGAATCCCATGAGGTCACCCTATGAGGGGTCGGGTTGTGGAGTTGGCCTGGGTCCCGGCGGCGAGGTCTTGGTTCTGGAAGATGTTCTGCGTTCCGCTCAACGCGTTCCGCTCCTGCTGCAAGCGCGCCATCAGCCGGTTCGCCTGCCCCTGCCAGGCGACCAGCGCGTCCGAGACGCCCTGGTCCGATGCCCAGCCGGAGAGCCCTTTCAGCCCGGTGTCCTGCTTCAGCAGCGGGCTCGCAACGGGCGACGGGGTGACGAAGAGCGACGCCGCCGATCCACCACCGGTCACCATGCAACTGGCTGACTGAGTGTCAGGCATCTGATGCTCGGTCCAAGTACTTCGTCGCGCGCTGCTTGTCGCTCGCCGAGCTCGCGAGCGCCTGCTCGCCGCCTGCTCCGGTTCCCATGGGCAACCCCCGTTGCAGTCGAACCGTCCGGCCTCGCAGCCAAGAGGCGGAGTACGGAAGACTGTCCCGCACCCTATCGGGGTGAACTGCGGTGCGAGCAGGCGGCCCACCGCGTGTGTCCGGAGCGTCCGCGCGTCGGGAAGCGCTGGTCAGAACGGGTACCAGCGGACCTCGGGGTCGTTGTCGCGCAGCGACGCGACCCTCCGGCGGAACTCCGCGAGCGCCTTCGGGCCGGCCGGTGCGTGCTGCGCGACCCAGGCGCAGCTCGCCGTCTCCCGGGCGCCGCGCAGGACCGTACAGCCGTCCCACTCCCGGACGTCCCAGCCGTACGCCGCCGTGAACGCGTCGTACGCCTCGGCGGGCAGGCCGTACCGGTCGCGGGAGAGGGCCAGTACCACCAGGTCGTGCTCCCGCAGATCCGCGGAGAACGTCTCCAGGTCCATCAGGACCGGGCCGTCCGGGCCCACATGGACGTTGCGGGGGAGCGCGTCGCCGTGGATCGGGCCCGGGGGCAGGTGGGGGGTGAGCGCGTCCGCCGCCGCGGCGAAACCGTCGCGGCGCGCGCGCAAGTACGCCGCGTCCGCCGGGTCGATCGCGTCGCCCGCCAGCCGTAGCCAGCGCTCGACCCCGCCGAGCAACTCCCGCCGCGGCAGCGCGAACGGCGGCGAGGGCAGCGCATGGATCAGGCGCAGCAGCCGCGCCAGATCCGCGGGCCCCGCCGGACGCACCGCAGCCGACAGCCGGTGCCAGACCGTAACCGGATGGCCGTCCACCAGGCGGGCCTTCGGTTCGACGGGCCGGACCGCAGGCACGCCCGCCTCCGACAGCCACGCCCCGACGGCCAGTTCGCGTTCCGCCCGCGCAAGCAGCTCCGCGTCCCGGCCGACCTTGACGACCACATCGCCCGCCCCGAACACCGCGTTCTCGCCGAGCGCCAGCAGTTCCGCATCGGCGGGGAGCCCCGCGGCCGTCAGTACCTCGCGCGCCCGTGTCTCGTCCACGAGGACAAAGTCTCGCATCCGTGCAGGCCGCCTTGACGAACCGACGGACCGTCAGCACGATGACGGGGGCCGCCGGGGAGGCCGGACCAGGAGGAGCCGCCCGAAGGAGTCGATTCCGTGACACTGGCGAGCGCAGCGCCGCGGTCCGGAGAGCCGGGGCCCAGCAGGCCGCGGTCCGGCAGGCCACGGCCCGTCCGACACCTGGACCACGGGGCCTGGGTCCTCGTACTGCCTGCCCTCATACCGATCCTGGTGCTCAGCGTCGGGCCGCTGCTCTACGGCATCTCACTGGCCTTCACCGATTCCCAGGCGGGCCGCACCGAGCCCACCGAGTGGATCGGGACGCTCAACTTCCAGGACCTGGCGCACGACACACTGTTCTGGGACTCGTTCCGCATCGGCCTGCTCTGGGCTCTCGGGGTGACCGTCCCGCAGTTCGTGCTCGCCCTCGGCCTCGCCCTGCTGCTCAGCCAGAACCTCCGCTTCCGCTGGCTGGCGCGCGCCCTCGCGATCATTCCGTGGGCCATGCCCGAGGTCGTCGTCGGCATCATGTGGCGACTCGTATACAACCCCGACGCGGGCATCCTCAACGAGACCATCCGCGACCTGGGGCTCGGAGACGGCCGGGACTGGCTGACCGGCCTCGCCACAGCTCTGCCCGCCGTGATCGTCGTCGGCATCTGGGCCGGCATGCCGCAGACCACCGTCGCGCTCCTCGCCGGGCTCCAGAACACCCCGTACGAACTCCATGAGGCCGCGGCCCTCGACGGCGCGGGCGCCTGGCGCAGGTTCCGCACGGTCACCTGGCCCGCCATCAAGCCCGTCGCGCTCGCCATCACCGCGCTCAACTTCATCTGGAACTTCAACTCCTTCGCCCTGGTCTACGTGCTCACCAACGGCGGCCCCGGGGGACGCACCCGCCTCCCCATGCTCTTCGCCTACGAAGAGGCCTTCCGCTACGGCCAGTTCGGGTACGCCGCCGCGATGGGCTGCGTCATGGTCGCGGTGATCTCGGTGATGCTCGCCCTCTATCTCGTAGGACGGCTCAAGGGAGGCGATGAGAAGTGACGGCACTGCGCACCAGCCGGTCCGGCCGCGCCGGCCAGTACCTCGCGCTCCTCTGCTACCTCGTCTTCCTCGCGTTTCCCTTCCTGTGGTTGATATCCACCGCCTTCAAGCCGCCGCGCGAACTGGGCTCCCTGCACCCCACCTGGATCCCTGAGGACCCGACCCTCGACAACTTCCGGCAGGCATTCGACGAACAGCCGCTCCTCCACGCCGCCGTCAACAGCCTGATCGCGGCGCTCGCCGCAGCCCTGATCGCCGTCGTGATCGCCACGCCCATGGCGTACGTCATGGCCCGCCACCGCAACAAGCTCTCTGCCGCCGCCACCGGCTGGGTGGTGGTCAGCCAGGCGTTCCCGTTCGTGCTGGTGATCATTCCGCTGTTCCTGATCCTGAAGAACCTGCATCTGATCAACACCCTGTTGGGACTGATCCTGGTGTACGTCGTCTGGGCGCTGCCGTTCGCGCTCTGGATGCTGGTCGGATACGTACGGGCGGTGCCGCGCGAGCTCGAGGAGGCCGCGGCGGTCGACGGCGCGGGCAGGCTCCGCACGCTTGTCTCGGTCACCGCACCGCTGCTCGCGCCCGGCATCGTCGCCACCGCGCTGTTCGCCTTCATCACCGCATGGAATGAGTTCTTCTTCGCGCTTGTCCTGCTCAAGACACCGGAGAAACAGACCTTGCCGGTCGTCCTCACACACTTTCTCGGCGCGGAGGGCGTCGCCGACCTCGGCCCGCTCGCCGCGGCCGCGTTCCTCGCGACGATCCCCTCGCTCGTCATCTTCGCGATCATTCAGAAGCGGATCACCGGCGGGATGCTGGCAGGGGCGGTGAAGTCGTGATGCGCGTACGACTGCTGACGGCGGTCACCGCCGCGCTGGCGCTGCTGCTGAGCGGCTGCACGGACGGCGACGGCTCAGGCACCGACAGGAAGATCACGCTCCGCTTCCAGTCCCTGGCGTGGCAGAAGGAGTCCGTCGACGCCAACAAGGAGCTGGTGAAGGAGTGGAACGCGAGCCACCCCGACATCCAGGTCCAGTACGTCCAGGGCAGCTGGGACAGCGTCCATGACCAGCTGCTGACCTCCTTCGAGGGCGGCGAGGCGCCGGACATCATCCATGACGCCTCCGACGACCTCGCCGACTTCGCGTACGGCGGCTATCTGGCCGATCTGAGCGAGCTGCTGCCCGAGCGCCTCAAGTCCGACATCCCGCAGCGGAGTTGGGAGACGGCGTCCTTCGGCGGGGGGATCTACGGCGTGCCCTTTCTGCAGGAGCCGCGTGTTCTCATCGCCAACAAGAAGATCCTCGACTCCTCAGGGGTCCGTGTTCCGACGGCCGGGAAGCCGTGGAGTTGGGAGGAGTTCCGCCAGGTCACCAAGACGCTCACGGAGAAGATGGGGGAGGGAAAGTACGGTGTCGCCTGGCCGCTCAAGGAGCCGGTCTCCGTCACCCTCAACCTCGGTCTGTCGGCGGGTGGTCAGCTCTTCCACCGCGGCGACGACGGAAAGGTCACGATCAAGTTCACCGATGGTGACGGCGTGGTGCCCGGCACCGTCCACGATCAGGTCAACACCGACAAGAGCGCGTCGGGCAGCACCCTCGGCATGGGCGGTTCGGACACGCTGCCCGGCTTCTTCGGCGGTAAGTACGCGATGGTCCCGCTGGGCTTCTCGTACCGGCAGCAGATCGTGCAGCAGGCGCCCAAGGGCTTCGAGTGGACGGTGCTGCCCGCCCCGGCCGGACCCGAGGGCCCGGCCCAAGGAGTGAGCCCGCAGACTCTCTCCGTCGCCGAGGACTCTCCGTACAAGAAGGAGGCGGCGCAGTTCATCGACTTCATGCTCCAGCCGCGGAACATGGTGCGGCTGGCGAAGGGCGACTGGATGCTGCCGACCGGTACGCAGGCGCTGGCCGACCCGTTGCTGCACACCGAGAAGGACGGCTGGGCCACCGGCGCGGCGCTCGCGCGGGATCTGCGTTCCGCGCCCGCGCAGTCGGTTCGCGGCTATCCGGAGTGGAAGGACAAGGTGGCGACGCCGGCGCTGCAGGAGTACTACAGCGGGGCGATCGACGCCGATGAGCTGGAGAAACGGCTGGTGAGGGACGGGAATCTGGTGCTGGCGCGCTATCAGCGCTAGACGCCTGCGCCCGGAGTGGTGTCGGCGTGAGGCGGCTGCGCCGGGAGCGGTGTCGCGCGGGGCGGCTGTGCGGGGAGGGGTGTCAGCGTGAGGCGTTCGCGCCGTACTCCTTTGTCGGCGCGTGCCAGGGTGACCGCGAGGAACGGGGGGAGTGGCAGCGGCCGGCCGGTGCGGACAAGGTGCTGCTGGTCTCGCTCGGCTCGACCTTCACCAAGCAACCCGCCTTCTACCGCGAGTGCGTGAAGGCGTTCGGCGATCTGCCGGGCTGGCATGTGGTGCTGCAGGTCGGCCGGTACGTCGAGGAGTCGGAGCTGGGTGAGGTTCCGGCCAATGTCGAGGTGCACCGGTGGGTGCCGCAACTGGCGATCCTGCGCCAGGCGGACGCCGTCATCACCCATGCGGGCGCGGGCGGCAGCCAGGAGGGCCTGGCGACGGCCACCCCGATGGTCGCGGTCCCGCAGGCGGTCGACCAGTTCGGCAACGCCGACATGCTGGTCGGCCTGGGCGTGGCTCGCAGGCTCGACTCGGAGACGGCGACGGCGGATGAGTTGAGGGAGGCGGTGCTGGGGGTGACGAGCGATCCCGAAGTGGCCCGGAAACTCAGGGAGATCAGCGTCCAGATGGCGTCGGAGGGCGGCACGACGCGTGCGGCGGACCTGATCGACGCGGCGCTCGCGACCAGGCACGGCTGACGGTTGCGGTGACGTTGCCCTCGGCGCCGGGCGGGCTGTTCCTCCTGCTCGTCCTCGTTGTCCTCAGTCGCCGGACGGGCTCGAACTTGCCGCCCGGCTCCCGGAACCCGTCCGTCCGGAGCCAGGCCCGGTGCGCCTTCGGGGCGTGTCCTTCGTCGCCGGGCGGGCTTGAATGTGCCGCCCGGCCCCCGGATTTCAGCCGTTCTGAGCCCTCCAGGCGTGTCCTCAAGCGCCGGACGGGCTGAAATTCAGCCCGTCCGGCGCTTGAGGACTGGAGCCCCATGCCCGCCAGGGCCCCGTCCCCGTGCGTAACCGCTAGACCCGTACCGGATCCGGACGCCCGTCGTCGTGGCGCGGGGCCGCGACCGCCGCAGGCGCCGCCGGCTCGTCGTGCGTCAGATCCGGCAACCACCGCAGCCACTTCGGGAAGTACCAATTGCGCTCGCCCAGCAGCGCCATGATCGCCGGGAGCAGCACCCCGCGGATGATCGTCGCGTCGATCAGCACCGCCGCCGCAAGCCCCACGCCCATCTGCTTCATCGACTGCATCGACAGTGTGCCGAAGATCGAGAACACCGCCACCATGATGACCGCCGCGCTCGTCACCACACCAGCCGTCGTCACCACCCCGTGAGTGATCGCGTCCCGCGTGCCGCGCCCCTGCATCTTCGCCTCGCGGATCCGCGACACCACGAATACGTGGTAGTCCATCGAGAGCCCGAACAGGATCACGAACAGGAACAGCGGCAGCCAGGCAATGATCGCGCCCACGCCCTCCGCGCCGACCAGCGAGGCGCCCCAGCCGTGCTGGAAGACCGCCGTCAGGATGCCGTAAGCCGCTCCCACCGACAGCAGGTTGAGCACGATCGACGTGATCGCGATCGTCAGAGAGCGGAACGACAGCAGCATCAGTACGAAGGCGAACACCACCACGAAGGCGAAGACCGGCGCCACCGCCCCGGTGAGCTGGTCGTTGAAGTCCTTCGACCCCGCGACCTGACCGCTGATCGGCGCCTCAAGTCCGTCGACCTTGCCCAGGGTGGCCGGCCGGACCTCGTCGCGCAGGATGGCCAGGCTCTTCTCCGCCTTGTCCTGATCGGAGCCGCCCACCAGGGGGACGTATACGAAAGCGAGGTTCTGCGCGTCGTGCGTGACCACCTCGACCGGACCACGGGACGTGCCCGAACTCACCGCACGCTTGCGGAAGTCGGCGATCGCCTGCCGTACCGGCGCCGAGTTGATGTCGTCCGCCTTGACGACGACCTCCGCCGGATCCGCCCCGCCCGGGAAAGCCTCGTTGATCCGCTCGTACGTCGCCACGATCGGCACCGAGTCGCCGAACTCCTGGTCCAGCGTGAAGTTCTGGGTCTTCATGCCGACCGCGGGCAGCGCGATCGCCACCAGTGCGCCCGCCGCGACCAGCAGCGACACCAGGGGCCGCTTCAGTACGCCGCCGAGCACCCAGGTCCATACGCGGCTCTCGCCGCCGGTGCCGTCGGCGCCGCGCTTCAAGCGGTTGAGGAAGGGGATGCGGCCCTTCTCGACCCGGTCGCCGAGCAGCGAGAGGAGCGCGGGCAGCACCGTCACCGAGCCGACCATCGCCACGGCCACCACGATCAGCGAGGCCAGGCCCATTGACTCGAACTCGCCGATCCCGGTGAAGAGCATGCCGGCCATGGCCACGCACACCGTCACGCCGGAGACGACGACGGCCCGCCCGCTGGTCGCCGCGGCGATCTGCATCGCTGTCTGCCGGTCACGCCCCGCGGCCCGCTCCTCGCGCTCACGCCGCAGATAGAACAGGCAGTAGTCGACCCCGACCGCCAGACCCACCAGCAGCATCACCGAGTTTGCCGAGTCGCTCATCGGCTGGAAATGACTGACGACGCCCATCAGCCCCATCGTCGCCACGATCGCGGTGATCGCCAGAGCTACCGGCAGCAGCGCCGCCACCAGCGCGCCGAAGGCGATCAGCAAAATGCCGAGCGCTACCGGCACCGCCGAGAGCTCCGCCTGCTGGAAGTCGTCGCCGAAAGCGTCGTCGAAGGTCTTGTTCATGCTGGCGCTGCCGATCTCCTCGATCCGCAGCTCCTGGTGCGCGTCCTGGACCTTGGCAACGGCCTGCAGAACCGGCTCGATCCGGTCGCTCGCCGTTTCTGGATCACCGCGCACATCGAATTGGACGAGGGCACTGCGCCCGTCCTTGGAAATGCTCTCGGTGTCGTACGGAGAAGTCACCGTGGTTACTTCGCCGGTGCCGCCGACCGCCTTCATCACGGCGTCGACGGCCTTGCGGAACTCCGGGTCCGTCGCCTTCGCCGTGTCGTTCCTGGCCTGGACGAGCACGGTCTCGCCGGCCGGCTCCTCGACGCCCGCGTCCTCCGTGATCCGAGACGCCTGGGTCGTCTCGCCCTTCAACTGGTCGCTGTCCTTGAGCTCCACCGTGCCCGCGGCCGAACCGGCCACCATGGCGAGAAGGACGAACAACACCCAGATTCCAACGGCCGCCCAGCGGTGCTGCGCACTCCATCCGCCGGCCCGCGCGGCGATTCCGCGCGGCCTTCCTCCTGCGTTCCCCATGACAGCCCTGCCCCCTCCAGTGTGACGTCGGCGCGGCGCCGTCGTCCCCGCTTCGAAGCTATGGGCACGTTCAGGCCTTCTCCTCCTGCTCGCCGGTGACCCCGCGGGGCGGTTCCCTCCTCCTTTCGGATCGGTCGGATCCCCTACAAGAAGGATCGAAGTCCCTTACATCTAATGCGGGTTGGCGGTGAAGTCCGACTTGTGCGGCCCTGGCCGATTCATTATTACGAAACCTTGTTGTCTAAGTCACAGCTGTATGAAGGTCTTGATCTGAGCGCGTCAATCGGTCAGGGTTTCGAACCAGCCCCCGGAGAATTTCCCGCCGCGGGCGAATCCCCCCACAAATGTTGACGAGGAGCCCCCTCTTCATGGCAACTCACAAGCGCGCGAGCAGGATCAAGCTCACCGCGGCGATAACCGCCGTCGCTGCCGCAGCCGGAGTGACCGTACTCAGCACGTCCTTCGCCGGAGCGGCGACTCCTGCGCAGGGCACCATCTACGGCGCGAACGCCGAAGGTGCCGTCGCAGGCAGCTACATCGTCATGCTGGACGAGAAGGCCGACAAGCAGGACCTGGCCGAGGAGTACGGCGGCAAGCTGCAGCGCAACTACAGCTCCGCCATCAACGGCTTCTCCGCCAGCGGCCTTTCGGAGACCGAGGCCAAGCGCCTCGCCGCCGACCCGTCCGTCGACAAGGTCGTCCAGAACAAGAAGTTCTCGATCAACGCGACCCAGGACAACCCACCGTCCTGGGGTCTGGACCGGATCGACCAGGCCGACACCGCCGGCGACAAGAAGTACACCTACCCGGACAGCGCGGGCGAGGGTGTCACGGCGTACGTCATCGACACCGGAGTCCGCATCTCGCACAAGGACTTCGGGGGTCGCGCGGCCCACGGCTTCGACGCCGTCGACAACAACGACTCCGCCGACGACGGCAACGGCCACGGCACCCATGTCGCCGGCACCATCGCCGGCAGTGCCCACGGCGTCGCCAAGAAGGCCAAGGTCGTCGCCGTCCGCGTCCTCGACGACAACGGCTCCGGCACCACCGAGCAGGTCGTCGCGGGCATCGACTGGGTCACCAAGAACCACAAGGGCCCGTCCGTCGCCAACATGAGCCTCGGCGGCGGCGCCGACGAGGCGCTCGACGAGGCCGTCCGCAAGGCGATCGCCTCGGGCGTCACGTTCGCCGTCGCGGCCGGCAACGAGTCGGCCGACGCGAGCCAGGGCTCCCCGGCGCGCGTCAAGGAAGCCATCACCGTGGCCTCCTCCACCAAGGAGGACGCGCAGTCGGAGTTCTCCAACTTCGGCGCGGTCGTGGACATCTACGCCCCGGGCTCGGACATCACCTCGGCGTGGAACGACAGCGACGAGGGTACGAAGACCATCTCCGGCACCTCCATGGCGACCCCGCACGTGGTCGGCGCCGCGGCGGTCTACCTCGGCGCCCACCAGGACGCCACCCCGGAGCAGGTGGCCACGGCGCTGACCGGCGGCGCCACGGCCGACAAGATCAGCAACCCCAGCGCGGGCACGCCCAACAAGCTGCTGAAGGTCGTCGAATAACCGACGCTCTCCATCGCTGAACCGGCGGTCGCCGTGCCCTCCCCCACGGGGCGCGGCGGCCGTCCTATGGTGTGCCCATGACCACCAGGTATGCGGCGCTCCTGCGCGGAATCAATGTGGGCGGGCACAAGAAGGTGCCGATGGCCGAACTCCGCCAACTGCTCACGGATCTGGGCCACGGCGATGTCGCCACGTATCTGCAGAGCGGCAACGCCGCCTTCACCAGCGACTCGGACGACGAGAACGCCACCTGTGCTGCGCTGGAACGGGCCATCGAGCAGCGCTTCGGCTTCGGGGTCGACTGCCTGGTGCGCAGCGGCCCGTATCTGCGCGCGGTGGCCGAGGCGTGCCCCTTCCCCGCAGCCTCGCTGGAGGGCAAGCAACTGCACGCCATCTACCTCTCAAAACCGGTCGATCCCGAGCGGCTGGCGTCGATCGACGCGGCGGCGTATCTGCCGGACGAGTTCCGGTTCGGTGACCGGGTGCTGTATCTGTACGTGCCGAACGGCCTCGGCCGCTCCAAACTCGCCGAAGCGCTCGGAAAGCCGAGCTTGTTCAAGGGCATCGTCACCACCAGCCGCAACTGGAACACCGTCGTCAAACTGGTGGAGCTGACGCGAGAGTGACGGTCTTCGCCGGAGCGGCTCGCTGAGCTGCTTCACCTTCGGATCAGCGAAGCCCGCTCACCGAAGTGCGATCACCGAAGTCCGCTCACCGAAGGGCGGCCAGATCCTCCGCCGAGAGCCTGATCGCGGCCGCGTCCAGGTTCTCCTGAAGATGCGCGAGCGAGCCGGTGCCCGGCGTCGGGCACAGCACCGGGGAACGGTGCAGCAGCCAGGCCAGTGCGATCTGCCCCCTGCTCGCGCCATGCCGAGCGGCGACCGCGTCGAGCGCCGCCGCGGCCTCGCCCGTCAGCGCCCCGTTGGCGAGCGGAAACCACGGCAGGAAAGCCAGGCCGTGCGCCTCGCACACCTCGAGCACCGCCTCCGACTCGCGGCCGATCAGGTTGAAGCGGTTTTGCACCGAGGCGATCGAGCCGGTCCCGGCGAGGCCCAGTGCCTTCTTCAGCTGCTCGACGGTCACCGTGTCCAGGCCGATGTGCCGGATCTTGCCCTCGCGCCTCAACTCGCCCAGCGCGCCGAGCTGTTCCGCAAGCTGCACCTCGGGATCCAGCCGGTGCAGCTGATACAGGTCGATCCTGTCCGTACGCAGCCGGCGCAGACTCGCCTCGCACATCGCGCGCAGTTGCTCGGGCCGGCCCGCGACATGCCAGGCGCTGTCGCTCGTACGCACCACCCCGCCCTTCGTCGCGACGACCAGGTCGGCGGGGTACGGGTGCAGCGCCTCGGCGACCAGCTCCTCCGCGAGACCCGGGCCGTAGTTGTCGGCGGTGTCGATCAGCGTGACGCCCCGCTCGACCGCCCGCCGGATCACCGCGACGGCGTCCGCACGCTCACCGCGCGGCCCCCAGTACCCCCGGCCGGCGAGCTGTGCGGTGCCGTAGCCGAGGCGGCGTACGGTCAGCTCCCCGCCGAGCCGGAAAGTCTCCGAGGCCATGGCTGGAACGTATCCGACTGTGCCGGCCTCGTGTCCATGCGCTACATCATCACGGGGCAGGGCGATGTGCGGCACCGTCGGCGGGCGACTGGCCGAGGCAGGGTGGGGGGTGTGGAGTCCCTCACACGGTGCCGATCATTTGGCTTCTTTTGCCCGGTATGGGAATTTCATGACTTCAATGGGTCGACGGTCTGTTTCATGCGGTGACGGCCTCTTTGAGCTGACGCTTCCTCGGTTCGAATGCCCTTGATAGACACGAAGGGTTCGGCGACCGTCCCGGCGAGAGAAGCACCGCATGATCCACGACCCCACTCCGGATCACCACGAGTTCGAGATCGACCTGGCGCGCGACGAGGTCAGGCGGCGCGCCGCGGTGCTCGAGGCTGTCGGAGACGACTGGGACCCGGTGGCCGTGCTCGAGGGTGAGCAGGAGGCGTACCACCTGCTGTACTCGAATCTGGACGCCCAGCAGCAGGAGACCTACGACCGGCTCGTGGCGGCCGGTGTCCTGCCCGGACGGGAGGGCGAGGGCCATGCTGCCGATTGATCCATCGGCCGATGCCGGGCGCCGGGCCTGGGTGCCGTGTCCGGGGTGCGCCGATCACCGGGACTGCGCTGTCTGCCTGGCAGGGCGCACCTGCCGTGACCACTGGCGCTATCTGCTCTCCAATGTGGGCAGCTTGCTGCATCTGCAGTGTTCCAACTGCGCGCACCTGTGGGCCCATGAGACCGGTTTCGGTGCCGGATCGCGGGGCGCGCGCCCCGCGTAGGGCATTCGGCGGCAACCGGTTCGCGGCTGCGCCCGGGCCGCTGATCTGCCGTCAGGCAGTGGCCGCGACCAGCCGCCCGATCCGCGCCTGGTGGTAGCGCTCCAGCAGCAGCCGCGCCAACTCCGGTGCCGGGCCCAGAACATCGGCCAGCACGTCCGCCTCGCGCGCGCCCGCGGCGATACGGTCCGGGAGGCGGCCGGGAGCGATGACATACGGAGCCACCGCCACCCGGCGGACGCCCCCGGCCCGCAGGTCCCGCACCGCGTCCTCGGTGCGGGGAAGGGAAGCGGAGGCGAACGCAGGCCGCACGGCGCACCAACCGGTGTGCCGCAGCTCCCGCGCGATTTCAGCGATCACTGCGATCGCCTCCGGGTCTGTGGAGCCCGCCGAGGCCAGCACCAGGCCGGTCGAGCCCTTCCGGGAAGGGTCGAGCCCCGCCTCGTACAGCCGTCGCTCCAGGGCGGACAGCAGCAGCGGCGACGGGCCGAGGACCTCCGCCTGGCGGATGCGCAGGCGCGGCAGGCGCGCCGACGCCTCGTGCAGTACGGCGGGGATGTCGGCCTTGGCGTGGAAGGCGCGGGTCAGCAGCAGCGGCAGCGCGACCACATCCTCGACGCCCTCGGCGGCCAGCCGCTCCAGCACGCGTGGCACGGCAGGGGCGTTGAAGTCCAGGAAGCCCGTCTCCACGCGCAGCCCCGGCCGCAGCGACCTGGCCCGCTCCACCAGGGCGTGCACGGTCGCGGCATGCCGCGGGTCGCGGCTGCCGTGGGCGATGACGAGGAGGACCGGGCTGCGCATGACGTAATCAGCTCTTGACGAGGAGACCGCGGCTGCGCAGCACCCGCCGCTCCAGCGGACTGAAGATCAGCAGGTCGATGGCGATGCCGACGATCAGGATGAGGATGATGGCGAGGAGCACGCCGGGCATGTCGGCGTTGTTGCGCCCGTTCTCCAGCAACTGGCCGAGTCCCAGGCCCAGCTCGGGCGAGGAGGCGATGATCTCGGCGGCCATCAGGGAGCGCCACGAGAATGCCCAGCCCTGCTTCAGGCCCGCCAGATAGCCGGGCAGCGCGGCCGGCATGACCACATGCCAGATGCCCCGGAACCCGGTGGCGCCCAGAGTCCGGCCCGCCCGCAGGAACAGCGGCGGCACCTGGTCCACTCCGGAGACCAGCCCGTTGGCGATCGAGGGGACCGCGCCGAGCAGGATCACGGCGTACATCATCGAGTCGTTGAGGCCGAGCCAGATCACCGCCGGAGCCACCCAGGCGACCGAGGGCAGCGCCTGGAGGCCGGAGAGGATCGGTCCGATCGCCGCACGGACGAACTTCACCCGGGCGACGATCAGCCCGAGCGGGGTGCCGATGGCGAGTGCCAGCAAGAAGCCCAGCAGGCCACGCGAGACGCTGGTCCAGACGACATCGAGCAGCGTGCCCTGCACCCACTGCTCGGCCGCGCTGTCCCACACCGCGGACGGGGCGGGCAGCTTGTAGTCCTCGGTGACCTTCGCCTGGACCAGCAGCTGCCAGACGACCAGCACGAGGGCCACGGCCAGGACGGGCGGCAGCACCTTCTGCAGCAGCACCTGGCGCAACGGGGTGCGATTGACCTGTACGGCGTCCAGCGCGTCCAGGCCGGCTTCGAGGCCGGCGAGGTCGTCGGCCTTCGTGCCTGCCTTCGCGACGTCGTCGCGAACCTCAGTGCTGGCCATGTCGGCGGATCTCCCCACGCAGTTGTTCGGTGATCTCGACGGACAGCTCCGCGACCTCGGCGTCCTCGATACGGCGCGGCTGCGGGATGTCCACGGTCCACTCGTGCGCGATCCGGCCGGGCCGGGAGGACAGCAGCACCACACGCTGGGCGAGCCGAACGGCCTCGCGGACGTTGTGGGTGACGAACAGGACCGAGACGTTCGTCTCGCGCCAGATCCGCGTCAGCTCGTCGTGCAGGACGTCACGGGTGATGGCGTCGAGCGCGGCGAACGGCTCGTCCATCAGCAGCAGTTCGCTGTCCTGGGCCAGCGCACGGGCCAGCGCCACGCGCTGGCGCATGCCGCCGGAGAGCTCATGCACCCGCTTGCCGTACGCGCCCTGGAGCCGCACCAGCTCAAGCAGCCGCTCCGCTTCCGCCCGCCGCTCGGACTTGGCGACGCCGCGCAGCCTCAGCGCCAGTTCGATGTTCTTGCCCGCGGTCAGCCACGGGAAGAGGGCGTGCTCCTGGAACATCAGGGCGGGCCGTCCGCCCGGGGTCGCGATGGACCCCGCGGTCGGGCGGTCGAGCCCTGCGACCAGGTTGAGCAGGGTGGACTTGCCGCACCCCGACGCTCCCAGGAGGGTGACGAACTCGCCCGGCGCGACATCAAGGGTGATGTCGTCCAGCACAAGCTGCTGCCCGGACGGACCGCCGAAGGACTTCGAGACGTGCTCGATACGGGCGGCGTGCGTCACCGTGGCACGGTCGTCGGCCTGGGACTTTTCCTTGGTGAGGGTGGAAGTCATGGTCGTCACCTCCTGGGAACGTTGGGGTTCGCTGGTTACTTGACGCCGAGACCGGCGTCGGCGACCTCGGGCTGCCCTTCGGCCCCCAGGACCTTGTTGAGGAGCGTCAGGTCGTAGATCCCGTTCAGGTCGGGCTTCTTCAGCAGACCGGACGCGACCGAGTGCTGCGCCTGCGTGTTCAGCGTGGCGGCCAGCGGGTCATTGGTGATCTGGATGCTCGGCCAGGCCAGGTCGATGACCTTGGCGGGGAGCTCCTTGCCGGTCTCTTCCTTGAGGGCGGCATTGGCCGAGGCCTTCGCCTTGTCCGGGTTGGCGTTGATCCATTCGTTGGTTTTCACGGTGCCGCGCAGTACGGCCTCGACAACGTCCGGGTGCTCCTTGAGGAAGCTCTGCTTCACGATGATGTTCGTGATCACGAACTTCTTGTCGGGCCACAGGGTGGACTCGTCGAGCAGCACCTTCGCGCCCTCGGAGACCAGCTTGGACGCGGTCGGCTCCGGCACCCAGGCGCCGTCGATCGCACCGGACTTGTAGGCGTCCGGGGTGACCTTGTTGTCCGTACGGACCACCGAGACGTCGCCCTTGCCGCTCTGGGCGTCGACCTTCCAGCCCTTCTCGGAGATCCAGTTGAGGAAGGCGACGTCCTGGGTGTTGCCCAGCTGCGGGGTGGCGATCTTCTTGCCCTTGACGTCGTCCAGGGTCTTGATCTTGTCCGGGTTGACGACGAGCTTCACGCCACCCGATGCGGAGCCGGAGATGATCCGCAGGTTCTGGCCCTTGGCCTTCGTGTAACCGTTGATGGAGGGGGAGGGGCCGATGAAGCCGATGTCGATGCTGCCGCCGTTGAGGGCCTCGATCTCGGACGGACCGGCGTTGAATGCCTGGGGGGCCACCCTGGTGCCGCCCAGCTCCTTCGCGATGAGCCCCTCCTGCAGGCCCACCAGAGCGGTGGCGTGCGTGAGGTTGGGGAAGTAGCCGATCTTCACGGTGTCGGCGGAGAGCTTCTTGCCGCCGGCGGCGACCTTGGCCTTCTCGCCGTCGTCCTTCTTGGCCTCGGAGCCGTAGCCGCACGAGGCGAGCGCGCCGATCAGCAGTGGCAGAGCGGTGGCCGCGACGAGGCTGCGGCGCAGTTTGGTACGGGTGGCAGGCACGGGAGGGTTTCCTCTCGGAGGCCCGGTGCTCAGTTCCCTCGGGAACCTGGTGATGCAGCCGGGAAGTCGGCAGGTCTTCGTCTGAGCGGGGTGCGGGGGGTGCGGGCGCGCCGGCAGTGCGCGTACGTCATCGCGCACATCGCGCCACCCCGCCGGTACCCGCGCCGAGGGCGCCGCTGCCGACGCGGCCGCCCTCCTTCGCGAACGTCGCGTAGAAGTCGATGGTCATCAGAAGTCCCACCCCTCGTCGTCCCGAACGGCGTCGGTCGCCTGCACGGCCGCGGCGGTCGCGACGAACGAGTCGCCCACCATTCCGGCCGCGAGCGTCGTGCCGTCCGCCGGGTCGATCAGCAGGAACGAGCCGGTGCGGCGGGAGTCGGCGTACGAGTCGAGCGCGAGCGGCTCGGCGGTGCGGATGGTGACCCGGCCGATGTCATTGGCGACCAGATGCCCGGGGTTCGGGTGCTGGGAGAGGTCGTCGAGGGTCAGCCGGGACGGGATGTCCTTGACGATCGCCTTGACCGTGCGGGTGGTGTGCTTGAGCAGTACCCGCTGGCCGACGGCGAGCGGCTGGTCCGCGACATGGCAGACGGTCGCCTCGACGTCCTGGGTGGTCGCGGGCGCGTCGCCGCTCGGCACGATCAGGTCGCCCCGCGAGATGTCGATGTCGTCCTCCAGCAGGAGGGTGACGGACTGAGGGGTCCAGGCGATGTCCACCGACTCGCCGAGCAGGTCGATTCCGGCGATCTTCGACGTGCGGCCCGCCGGAAGGACGGTCACCTGCTCGCCGACCCGGAACGTGCCCGCGGCGATCTGGCCCGCGTAGCCCCGGTAGTCGGGGTGCTCCGCGGTCTGCGGGCGGATGACGTACTGCACCGGCAGCCGGGCGTGGCAGCCCGTCAGGTCGTGGCTGGACGGGACCGTCTCCAGGTGTTCCAGGACGGTCGGGCCGCCGTACCAGTCCATGTTCGCGGACGGGTCCACGACGTTGTCGCCGGCCAGCGCGGAGATCGGGATTGCCGTGACCTCGGGGACGCCCAGGGAGGCGGCGTACGCGGTGAACTCCTCGGCGATCGCGGCGAAGACGGGCTCGGCGTAGTCGACGAGGTCCATCTTGTTGACGGCGAGGACGACATGCGGGACGCGAAGCAGGGCGGCGACCGCGGCATGGCGGCGGGTCTGCTCGACCACGCCGTTGCGCGCGTCGACCAGCACGACGGCCAGCTCGGCCGTGGACGCGCCGGTGACCATGTTGCGGGTGTACTGCACATGGCCCGGGGTGTCGGCGAGGATGAAGCGCCTGCGCGGCGTCGCGAAGTAGCGGTACGCGACATCGATGGTGATGCCCTGCTCCCGCTCGGCCCGCAGACCGTCGGTGAGCAGCGCCAGGTCCGGGGTCTCCTGGCCACGCGAGCGGGAGGCGTGCTCGACGGCCTCCAACTGGTCGGTCAGGATCGACTTGGAGTCGTGCAGCAGCCGCCCGACGAGGGTGGACTTGCCGTCGTCGACGGACCCGGCGGTGGCGAAACGCAGCAGGGTGGTGGCCGACAGCTGCTCGGCCAACTTGATGTCATGTGTGGTCATGGCTAGAAGTACCCCTCGCGCTTGCGGTCTTCCATCGCGGCCTCGGACATCTTGTCGTCGGCGCGGGTCGCGCCCCGCTCGGTGAGCCGGGACGCGGCGATCTCGGTGATCACGTCGTCCAGCGTGGTGGCGTCGGAGTCGACGGCTCCGGTGCAGGACATGTCGCCGACGGTGCGGTAGCGCACCAGCCGCGTCTCGATGCTCTCGGACTCCTTGGGACCGCCCCACGCACCGGCGGTCAGCCACATGCCGGAGCGCTGGAATACCTCGCGCTCGTGCGCGAAGTAGATCTCGGGCAGCTCGATCTTCTCGCGCTCGATGTACTGCCAGACGTCCAGCTCGGTCCAGTTGGACAGCGGGAAGACTCGCACATGCTCGCCGGGAGCGTGGCGGCCGTTGTAGAGCTGCCACAGCTCGGGCCGCTGCCGGCGCGGGTCCCACTGCGAGAACTCGTCGCGCAGCGAGAACACCCGCTCCTTGGCGCGCGCCTTCTCCTCGTCCCGGCGGCCACCGCCGAACACCGCGTCGAAGCGGTGCTCCTGGATGGCCTCGGTCAGCGGGACGGTCTGCAGCGGATTACGCGTCCCGTCGGGGCGCTCGCGGAGCACACCACGGTCGATGTAGTCCTGTACGGAGGCCACATGGAGCCGCAGCCCATGTGCGGCCACCACCCGGTCGCGGTACTCCAGCACCTCGGGGAAGTTGTGCCCGGTGTCCACGTGCAGCAGCGTGAAGGGGACCGCGGCCGGCGCGAACGCCTTGAGCGCCAGATGCAGCATGACGATCGAGTCCTTGCCGCCCGAGAAGAGGATCACCGGCCGCTCGAACTCGCCTGCCACCTCGCGGAAGATGTGCACTCCCTCGGACTCCAGGGCGTCCAGGTGCGACAGGGCGTACGGGCTGTCAGTGCCCTCGTGAACAGTTGCGGCAGTCGTCATGCTGGACCCCTTTCGTTCTCCCCCGGAGCCTTGGGCGTGGGGGTGCCCCCATCTCCGCCCGCGCCGCGCAGAGGTGCTGCTTTCGAGTTTGTCCGCGGCCGGGCGGCCGCACGTGCTCCCCCAGCTACCGCTGGGCGGTGCCCCCAGCTCACAGGAGGCCCCTCTCGGTGAGCAGCGAGTGAAGTGCCGCCGCGGACTCCTGCACGGTCTGGGTGTGCGACTCGATCCGCAGATCTGGGTTCCGCGGCTCCTCGTACGGGTCGTCGACGCCGGTGAGACCACTGATCTCGCCGGCCGCCTGCTTGGCGTACAGACCCTTCACATCTCGTACGGAGCACACCTCCACGGGAGTGGCGACATGCACCTCCAGATACGCGGTGCCCTCGGTCCGGTGCCGCTTGCGGACGGACTCGCGGCTGTCCTCGTACGGGGCGATCACCGGCACCAGAGCCTTGATGCCGTTGGACGCGAGGAGTTCGGCGACGAAGCCGATCCGCTGAACGTTGGTGTGGCGGTCCTCGCGGCTGAAGCCGAGGCCCGCCGAGAGGAATTCGCGGATCTCGTCGCCGTCGAGCACCTCGGTCCGGTGGCCGTCGGCGCGCAGCCGGTCCGCCAGCTCATAGGCGATGGTGGTCTTGCCCGCGCTCGGCAGACCGGTGAGCCAGATGGTGGCCCCAGTCACGTGCTTCTCCCGCTGGTTCTTGTCGTGGTTCATCAGCCGTGCAGCCCGCATTCGGTCTTGCCCCGGCCCGCCCAGCGGCCGGCGCGCGCGTCCTCGCCCTCCAGCACCCGACGGGTGCAGGGCGCGCAGCCCACGGAGGCGTAACCGTCCATCAGCAGCGGGTTGGTGAGTACGCCGTGCTCGGCGACGTACGCGTCCACGTCGTCCTGCGTCCAGCGGGCGATCGGCGAGATCTTGACCTTCTGCCGCTTCTCGTCCCAGCCGACGACCGGGGTGTTCGCCCGGGTCGGGGACTCGTCCCGGCGCAGGCCGGTCGCCCACGCGTCGTACCCGGTCAGGCCCTCTTCGAGCGGCTTGACCTTGCGCAGCGCGCAGCACAGGTCGGGGTCGCGGTCGTGCAGCCTGGGGCCGTACTCGGCGTCCTGCTCGGCCACGGTCTGCCGCGGGGTGAGCGTGATGACGTTGACGTCCATCACCGCGTCCACGGCGTCCCGGGTCCCGATCGTCTCGGGGAAGTGGTAGCCGGTGTCGAGGAAGACCACGTCGACCGGGCTGCCGCTGGGGAAGGCACGGGAGGCGAGGTGGGCGACCACCGCGTCCTCCATCGAGGATGTGACGCAGAAGCGCGGCCCGAAGGTGTCGGCCGCCCACTTCAGAATGTCCAGGGCGGAGGCCCCTTCGAGGTCCCGCCCGGCCGCTTCCGCGAGCTCTTTGAGATCGGTCCGTACCGCCGTCATATCTCGTTCCCTCCACCGTCATTGCGCTGAAGTCCACGGGTCAGCAGCCCGAGGAACTTCAGTTGGAAGGCTCGGTTGCACGCCGCGCATTCCCATGCGCCGTGGCCCTGCTCGCTGGGACGCAGGTCCTCGTCGCCGCAGTACGGGCAGTAGAAGGGGGCCGCGCGCTCGCTCATGACAGTGCCTCCGCGGAGGCGCGGGCGGCCCACGTGGCGAAGCGCTCGCCGTCCTCGCGCTCCGCCTGGAAGCGCTTGAGCACGCGCTCGACATAGTCCGGCAGCTCGGCCGAAGTGACCTTCAGACCGCGGACCTTGCGGCCGAAGCCGGCCTCGAGTCCGAGCGCGCCGCCCAGGTGCACCTGGAAGCCCTCGACCTGGTTGCCGTCGTCATCCAGGACCAACTGGCCCTTGAGACCGATGTCCGCGACCTGGATACGGGCGCAGGCGTTGGGGCAGCCGTTGACGTTGATGGTGATCGGCTCGTCGAACTCGGGGATGCGGCGCTCGAGTTCGTCGATCAGCAAGGCACCACGGGCCTTGGTCTCGACGATGGCCAGCTTGCAGAACTCGATGCCGGTGCAGGCCATCGTGCCGCGCCGGAACGGCGAGGGGTTGACCCGCAGGTCCAGCGATTCAAGACCGGCCACCAGCGACTCGACCTGCGACTCCTCGACGTCGAGCACGATCATCTTCTGCTCGACGGTGGTGCGCAGCCGGCCGGAACCGTGGGCGTCCGCCACCTCGGCGATCTTGGTGAGCGTGGCGCCGTCCACTCGTCCGACGCGCGGCGCGAAACCGACGTAGAAACGTCCGTCCTGCTGCCGGTGCACACCGACGTGGTCGCGCCACTGCTGTACCGGCTGCTCGGGCGCGGGGCCGTCGACCAGCTTGCGCTTCAGGTACTCGTCCTCCAGCACCTGGCGGAACTTCTCGGCGCCCCAGTCGGCGACCAGGAACTTCAGCCGGGCGCGGGTGCGCAGCCGGCGGTAGCCGTAGTCCCGGAAGATCGAGATGACGCCTTCCCAGGCGTCCGGGACCTCGTCCAGCGGCACCCAGGCACCGAGGCGCACCCCCAGCTTGGGGTTGGTGGACAGTCCGCCGCCGACCCAGAGGTCGAAGCCGGGGCCGTGCTCCGGGTGTTCCACGCCGACGAAGGCGATGTCGTTGATCTCGTGGGCCACATCCAGCAGCGGGGAGCCGGAGATCGCCGTCTTGAACTTGCGGGGCAGGTTGGAGAACGCCTTGTTGCCGATGAACCGGCGGTGGATCTCCTCGATCGCCCAACTGCCGTCCACGATCTCGTCCTCGGCGATACCGGCGACCGGCGAGCCGAGGATGGTGCGCGGCGTATCACCGCAGGCCTCGGTCGTCGAAAGGCCCACGGCCTCAAGACGGTTCCAGATCTCCGGGACGTCCTCGATCCGGATCCAGTGGTACTGGACGTTCTGCCGGTCGGTGATGTCGGCGGTGCCGCGCGCGAACTCCTGCGAGATCTCACCGAGAACGCGCAGCTGCTCGGTGGTCAGCCGGCCGCCGTCGATGCGGACGCGCATCATGAAGTACTTGTCGTCCAGCTCCTCCGGCTCCAGAATCGCGGTCTTGCCGCCGTCGATCCCGGGCTTGCGCTGGGTGTAGAGACCCCACCAGCGCATCCGGCCGCGCAGGTCGGCGCCGTCGATCGAGTCGAAGCCGCGGTGGGCGTAGATCGTCTCAATGCGTGTCCGCACATTGAGACCGTCGTCGTCCTTCTTGGTCTGCTCGTTCCCGTTCAGCGGCGTCAGATGCCCAACGGCCCACTGGCCCTCGCCGCGGTGACGTCCGGCCTTGCGGCGGGGCGCGGCGGAGGCGGGCTGTTCGGGGGTGGCGGCCATGGCGGTATGTCCTTCGAGACTGCAGGAGGGCGGCTCTGAGCTGCACACTCGCATGGGGGCGCGACGGTGCGCAGGGGGTTTTAAGGGGTGCGAAATGCTCGGCTGTGCTGGTCTTTCAGCAGACCGGACAGATGGCGCTGGACATGCGGCCGAGGTCGACGTGCCGCCGACTCACCAAGGCAATTCCAGCTCGAGACATGACGGAAGCGTGTCACGGGGGTCCGACGACAGTCCACCGTTATCCATAATGTGGACAACACTGTCCTGCATCGCGAGACAGTGTGCTGCGCGTCACTCAGCCGTGGGCGCCCGGCCAGGGACCGGGAGTGGCCACCTCGGACTCCTCGGCGACCGAGGTGTCGAAGAGAGTGAAGCCGCGCCTCAGGTAGTTGTCCATGGCGTGCGGGCCGTCCTTGGAGCAGGTGTGCAGCCAGACCCGCTTCGTCGGCGGCAGCCCCGGCCATCGCTCCGCCAGGTCCCAGGCCCTGGCGACCGCGTACGACAGGAGAGGGCCGCCGATCCGCCGGCCCCGGAACGACGGGATCAGCCCGAAGTAGGCGATCTCGACCGAGCCGCCGTCCTGCGCCTGAAGCTCCGCGTATCCGGCCGGTGTGCCCTTCTCGTACGCCACCCAGGTCTCGGTGCCCGGCCTGGTGAGCAGCTCCTCCCACTGTGCGTACGTCATGCCGAGCCGGTCGTTCCACTGGATGTCACCGCCGACGGCCGTATACAGAAAGCGGCTGAACTCCGGGGACGGCACCTCGGCGCGGACTGTCCGCACATCCCCTTCGGGCGCGGCGGCCGGCCGCAGATCCGCGGGCGAGGTCTGTTCCAGGGACCAGGTGGTCACGGTGATGCTCATGCAAGCCAGGGAATCACGACGCCCTGATCAGGCCAAAGCCGCGTCCGCGGATCATGAGGGATCGCGGTGGGCGCGGCGCACGGCCGGGGCCGTGGAATGCGGCAACAGCTCGGCCGGCTGCTCCGGCCGGACCAGCTCCACCTCGACGTCCTCCACGAAGCGGTACGGGCGGTGGGCGAGGACCGGCGCCAGATGCCGCCGCAGCCGCGACATCTCGGCCCGTACCGTCCCCGTGCGCGTCCCGTCCTCGAAGATGTCCTGTGCCAGCTGCGCCGCGCTGCGCCCGTCCCGGTGCAGCGCCAGCACATACAGCAGCTCGGCGTGGCGCGGGCTGAGCTCCTGCACCCAGCTGCCCGCATCGCCCGAGACGGTGACCGAGGGCCGCCGGGGTCTGCTCAGATCCAGCACCACCCGGGCCGGCGTGGCCGCGGGACGCTCCTCGTCCACCCGCACCAGCCAGCCGCCGGGCAGCGGCTCGAGCGTGCACATGCCGAGCGAGGGCAGCCAGAGCCGGCCGTGGCCGATGGACTTCGGCAGCGGCAGCCGGCCGGTCGGCGGCATGCCGGTGACCGCGGCGGGCCAGCCGTTCACGTCCACGGCCACTGCCCGGCCGGCCAGCCTCGCGAGCAGCGGGGCCGCCACCCCGCGCAGCCGGTCCAGCGTCGCGTAATGCCGGTTGCGCAGCTCGGCCTCCGCGAGCCGGGCGACCGAGGTGACCAGCGAGAGGGTCGCCGGGTGCATGGTGGACAGCGGTCCGCTGATGTCGACGACACCGATGAGCCTGCCGTCCCGCGGATCGGTGACCGGGGCTCCCGCACAGGTCCAGTTGTGGTGGGCGGAGACGAAGTGCTCGGCGGAGTGCACCTGGACCGGGCGCCGGGAGACGAGGGGGGTGCCGATGCCGTTGGTGCCGACGACACCCTCGTTCCAGTCGGCGCCCAGCACGAAGCCGTGCGAGTCGCCCTTGCGCAGCACGGTCGCCTTGCCCTCGCGCCAGAGCAGCTTTCCCTCGGTGTCCGCGACGACCATGATGTGATGCGCCGCCTCGGCGATCGACACCAGACCGTCCCGCAGGACGGGCAGCACCTCACGCAGCGGCGAGGCGTGCCGACGGCGTTCCAGCTCATCCAGCGGCAGCAGCACGGCCCGTCGGCCGCGGTCGGGATCCACGCCACCGCGCAGCATCCGCTGCCAGGACTCCTCGATGTCCGCCCGCGGGCCTACCCGCGAGGGGCGGCCGCTCAGCGTGGCGTCACGCACTCCCTTCAGCAGTCGGGCGGCCTCGGCGGCGTCCATGGCGGCGAGTCTGACCATGTCGAGTGATGTCGTGTGCACTGGTGTCCTCCTGGGCGAGGCCAGCGTCCGAGTGCGGGGGGGCTGGCTCAATCGTGCCCCCTCCTGGCCAAGAGCCGTGGCGATACGGCGACAAAGCTGCAACCTTTTGCAACCCTCGCGAACGGGCGTGCGGATGTACGAGGCTGACGGAGCACCGGTTCGTTCCGGTGGCCGGTCATGCGCCCGACTGCCCTGCGCTGGGGGCGCACGACGGAGCGCGGGGTGGTGCCGTGTCGGCGCAGCACCACCCCGACAGCCTTCCCGGGCGCGAGGGACTGCGCCTCGCGCCGCTCGGGGACGGTGATCGCCGGCTGCGGCCCGTGCCCGGCCGACGCCGGGACTACGACCGGCTCGCGCCGACGGGGATCGCGACCGTCAGCCGCAGCTCGCGCCGGTGGGCTCCGGGTCCGTCGGCCGCAGATCGCCCGGCCGGGTCCGCGACTGCGACGGTCAGCCAGGGTCCGGGCCGTCCGGGACCGCGACCGTCAGCCGCACGCCGGACCGGGTGGGTCCGACCGCGACCGTCAGCCGCGGATCGCCCGGGTGGGGACCGCGACCTTCAGTCACGGCCCCCGCCCCCCTCCAGGCCCCGCCGTCAGACCACCGCTCGTGCCCGGTCCACGATCGACGCCAGATCCAGTGTGTGCGGCAGCGTGCCGAACGCCGCGCCCCAGTCCCCGCCCAGCCGCGACGCGCAGAACGCGTCTGCCACTTCCGGCGGCGCCCAGCGCACCAGCAGCGACCCCTGAAGCACCAGCGCCATCCGCTCCACCAGCCGGCGCGCTCTCGCCTCGATGCCGTTCAGATCGGCCAGCTCGGTCAGCAGGTCCTTGATCGCCCCGTCCAGCCGGTGGTCCGCGCCGCGCGCCTTGCCCACCTCCTGAAGGAACGCGTTCAGCGCCTGCGGCTCGCTCCCCCTACGCCCTGCGGCGTGGGGGGACCCCCGGAGCGCCCGCAGGACGTCCAGCGCCTGTACGTTGCCCGAGCCCTCCCAGATCGAGTTGAGCGGCGATTCACGCAGCAGCCGCGGCATCCCCGACTCCTCGACGTACCCATTGCCGCCCAGGCACTCGAGCGCCTCGGCCACGGTCGGCGTACACCGCTTGGTCACCCAGTACTTGGCCGCGGGCACCGCAAGGCGCAAGAACGCCCGCTCCTCCTCCGTATCGGCGTCGTACGCCGCGGCGAGCCGCAGAGCCAGCGCCGTCGCCGCCTCGGACTCCAGCGCGAGATCGGCCAGTACGTTGCGCATCAGCGGCTTGTCGATCAGCAGCCCGCCGAACGCGCTGCGGTACGCGCTGTGGTGGATCGCCTGCGCCACCGACTGCCGCATCAGCGCTGCCGATCCGAGGACGCAGTCGAGCCGGGTCGCCGCCACCATCTCGATGATCGTGCGCACCCCGCGCCCCTCGTCGCCGACCCGGCGCGCCCACGTCCCGTCGAACTCGACCTCGCTCGAGGCGTTGGACCTGTTACCCAGCTTGTCCTTGAGCCGCTGGATCCGGAACACATTTCTCGTCCCGTCCTGAAGCACCCGCGGTACCAGGAAACAGGTCAAGCCCCCGGCCGCCTGCCCGAGTACCAGAAAACCGTCACTCATCGGAGCCGAGCAGAACCACTTGTGACCGGTGAGCAGATACTCCCCGTCACCGGCGATGGGTTCGGCCCGCGTCGTATTGGCCCGGACGTCGCTGCCGCCCTGCTTCTCCGTCATCCCCATCCCGAACAGCGCCCCTGCTTTCAGCGACGCCGGCCGCAGCCCCTCCTCGTACACCTGTGAGGTCAGCCGCGGCTCCCACTCGGCCGCCAGCGTCGGGTCCGTACGCAGGGCGGGGACGGAGGCGTGCGTCATCGACAGCGGACAGCCGTTCCCGGCCTCGGCCTGCGTCCACACCAGGAACCCGGCCGCGCGCCGCACATGCCCGGCCGGCCTGCCCCAGGCGTTCGTGAGCCCCGCCGAGACGGCGTGGCCCAGCAGCCGGTGCCAGGCCGGATGGAACTCGACCTCGTCGATCCGGTTTCCGTACCGGTCGTGCGTCCGTAGTTTCGGCGGATTCTCGTTGGCCTGCGCCCCCCATTCCTGGGCCTGTGAGGAGCCGGCGGTGCGGCCGAGCTCCCTGAGCTCTTCCCGTGCCTCCTCGAGGAGTTCCGGTGCGACATGCCGCTCCACCGCCTCGGTGAGCGTCCGGTCGGAGGTGTAGACGTCATACCCCACCAGGGGCGGAGCCTGGTTGGTCACTGTGTGGGTGGTAGCTGCCATGCCGATACGGTAAGGAGGTGCAGGCAGCAAATGAAACACCCGAGCGGCCATCGGGCCGACTCCACCGGGCCCGAGTCCTCTACCGCAACGTCTCCAAGCGGAAGATGGTATGGCTGCTGCTGAAGGACACGGTCAATTCGTGCATCGAGTACCGCATCCTGGGCCTCGCCGCCGAGGCGGCGTTCTTCACACTGCTGTCCCTGCCGCCGCTGATGCTCGGCCTGATCGGTCTCCTCGGCTATATCGACAACTGGACCGACACCACCACCGTCGCCTCGATCGAGAAGAACATCCTGGGCGCTGTCGGCACGGTGCTGTCCGACCGGGGCGTCAACCAGATCGCCAAGCCCCTGCTGGAGGACGTCACCCACGGCGGCCGTCCCGACATCATCTCCATCGGCTTCGCGATCGCCCTGTGGTCGGGATCGCGGGCGGTGAACGTCTTCATCGACACCATCACCGTGATGTACGGCCTCGACGGCCAGCGCGGCATCGTCGCCACCCGGCTGCTCGCCTTCCTGCTCTACATCGTGGCCCTGCTGATCGGTGCGGTGGTGCTGCCGCTGGCGGTGGTCGGTCCCGACAGGGTGGTGGAGTTCATCCCGTGGGGCACGGAAGTGGTGAGCGTCCTGTACTGGCCGGTGGTCAGCCTGCTCTCGATCGCGTTCCTGACCACGCTCTACCACGTGTCCGTCCCGGTCCGGTCCCCATGGATCGAGGACGTGCCCGGAGCGCTGGTGGCGCTCGGAATGGGGGTGTTCGGCAGCTTCCTCCTCCGCATCTACCTCACCAGCACGGTCGAGGGCCCCACGATCTACGGCTCGCTCGCCGCCCCCATCGCCGTCCTGCTGTGGATCGGCCTCACCGCCTTCGCGGTCCTGGTGGGCGCGGCGGTGAACGCCGCGATCGACCGCGTCTGGCCGTCGGTCGCCACGGCCGCGGCCCGCGCGGCCAACGAACGTGTCCGCGCCGCTCACGCGGCGGAGGTCCTGGCGCGGGCGAGGGCGGCCCACGTCTTCGGAACCGAAGGCGATGACGACGACGATGACGACGCGGACAACGTGGAGATGCCTTCGGAGTTCCCGGAGCGGTGGTCGCGATTCCTGCCGCCGGACGATGTGAAGTCCCGGCTGCACACGACCCGGGAGCACCGTGAGAAGAAGCACCGCGACAACGGCCGCGACAAGGAGCCCAAAGAGTCCAAAGGGCCCAAGGAGTAGCGGCGGTCGGCGGGGCGGCGGTGTCCATGCCCGCACCCAATTTGGTCAACTGGCGGGACGAGAGCGAGAGTTCGCTCCGGGCGCGCTCCGGTCGCGTTCCGGGCGCCCATTCTTGATCATTCTTGATCAATGCCGCGGCGACTTGAGGGATTAGCCTCAATGCCATGTACGAGGAACGGCCGTCGCGGCTCGAAGGCGCCGTCGTCTGGACGCAAACCTTGGACGCCCGCCCCGGTGCGGTCCACCCCGTGCTCCCCGACGGCTGCATGGACCTGCTGTGGGCCGATGGCCGCCTCCTCGTGGCGGGACCCGACACCCACGCCCACACCGCCGACGGCGATCTCGCCCTTGTCTACGCGGGAGTGCGCTTCGCGCCCGGGACCGCGCCCGCGTACCTCGGCATACCGGCGCACGAGCTGCGCGATCAGCGGGTCGAGCTCGCCGATATATGGGGCGGGGGCGAGGCGCGCCGGCTCACGGAGCGGATCGACGAGGCCGCGGACCGGGTGGCGGAGCTGGAGGCGGTGGCGCTGCATCGCGCGGCCGTGGCCGGCCCGCCCGATCCGCTGTTGGGCGAGGTGGTGCGCCGCTTGGAGGCGGGCGCCACTGTCGCGGGCGCGGCGGACGCCATCGGCCTCGGCACGCGCCAGCTGCACCGCCGCTCCCTGGACGCCTTTGGCTACGGGCCCAAGACGCTGGCCCGGGTGCTGAGGCTGCAGCGCGCGCTGACGCTCGTACGGGCAGGCGTGCCGTACGCCGAAGCGGCACTCGCCGCGGGCTGCGCCGACCAGGCGCACCTCGCACGCGAGATGCGCGACCTGGCCGGAATCACCCTCGGTGCCTACTCGGCCTCGGCGAACAGCGAGACACCGCAGCCGTCGGGGTCGAGGATCACCGCGTAACGCTGCCCCCAGAAGGCGTCCCAGGGCTTGAGGTGTCCCTGGTACCCCGCCTCGACCAGCTCGGCGTAGACCGAGTCGACCTCGGCGGGGCTGTCGCAGGCGAAGGCGAGCCCGAGCCGTTCGCCGCGGCCCTGCGGCCGGGTCCACCCGGGGTCGAAGGAGCGGACTGTCTCCTCGGTGTCCCACAGCACGCGCAGTCCGCTCGGCAGCGTCGCCTCGGCGTGGGGAGCGGAGTCGGCTTCGGCGGGGATGTGCAGGCCGAGCCGTCGGTAGAAGGCGAGCGAGGCGGCCATGTCGGCGACGACGAGGCCGATCGCGTCGAGTCGTGGAGTCATGACCTCACCGTAGGCAGGGCCCGCGCCTGCGGTCTTGAACGAATCGGACGTCCGCGGTTTCAACGAATCGGACGTCCGCGAAATCGCGGAACCCGGTTCTCGGGCGTCATCGTTTCGTAAGGCGACGCGTGCCGTGGACCGTGCTCCGTACGAGGACACTGGCGGTATGCACAACATTCTGGTCGTCGACGACGATCCGACCGTCGCCGAGGTCGTCACCGGCTATCTGGAGCGCGCGGGCTTCACCGTGGCCCGGGCCGCCGACGGGCCCCAGGCGCTCCGGCTCGCCGCCGCCCGGCTGCCCGATCTGGTCGTCCTCGATCTGATGCTGCCGGGCATGGACGGCCTGGAGGTGTGCCGCAGGCTCCGGGCCGGGGCGCCCGCCGCCGTGCCGGTGATCATGCTGACCGCGCGCGGCGACGAGGACGACCGGATCCTGGGGCTCGAAGTAGGGGCGGACGACTATGTCACCAAGCCGTTCAGCCCGCGCGAACTGGTGCTACGGGTCGAGTCGGTACTGCGCCGGGGCGGCACGACGGGGGAGCGGCGGGCGGGGCCCGAGCTGGCGGCCGCGGGCATCGTGCTGGACCCGGCGGCACGCCGCGCCACCAAGGACGGGCGTGAACTGGGTCTGACCCTGCGGGAGTTCGACCTGCTCGCGCATCTGATGCGGCACCCGGGGGAGGCGATCGGCCGGGAGCGGCTGATGCAGGACGTGTGGGGCTGGGAGTTCGGCGATCTGTCCACCGTCACGGTTCATGTGCGGCGGCTGCGCGGCAAGATCGAGGACGATCCGGGCAGGCCGCGGCTGATCCAGACGGTGTGGGGCGTGGGCTACCGCTTCGACGTGCCGGAGGATGCCTCCCCGGTCGACGGCGTACCGCACGGCCACGCAGCCAACGGTCACGCGCCTCACGGCCACGCAGCCAACGGTCACGCGCCTCACGGGCACGCACCTCATGGTCACGCACCGCACGGCCACGTACCGCGAGAAGAGGCCTGATCACTGTGCGGGACATGCTCCTCATTGCGCTCTTCGCGTTCCTCGGCGCCGCGGCCGTCGGCCTCCTCGGGGCGCTGGCCCTGCGCCTGCTGCGTCACCGGTCCGTCGCCGTCTCCCTCACCGTCGTCGCCGCCGTCGCGGTCACCGCCATGCTCGCCGGGACGCTCGCGGTCGCCCAGGCCATGTTCCTGTCCGCGCACGACCTCACCGTCGTCACCACGGTCGTCGCGATGGCGGCGGTCGTCTCGCTCGCCACCGCGCTGCTGCTCGGCCGCTGGGTAGTGGCCCGCAGCCGTGAACTCGCCCTGGCAGCACGCTCGTTCGGCGACGGCGGCTCATTCGCGGCGCCCAACGGGGCGTCCACAGCCGAACTGGCCGCCCTCAGCCGCGAACTCGCCGCCACCAGCGACCGGCTCGCCGCCTCCCGCGAGCGCGAACGGGCCCTGGAGACCTCCCGCCGCGAGCTCGTCGCCTGGATCTCGCACGATCTGCGCACCCCGCTGGCCGGGTTGCGCGCGATGTCCGAAGCCTTGGAGGACGGCGTCGTCCAGGATCCCGAGCGCTACTTCCGCCAGATCGGCACCGAGGTCGACCGCCTCAACTCCATGGTCGGCGACCTCTTCGAGCTCTCCCGCATCCACGCGGGCACGCTGGCCCTCACACCCACCCGGATGTCGGTGTACGACCTGGTGGGCGAGGCGCTGGCCGGGGCGGACCCGCTCGCCCGCGAGTACGGCGTACGCCTCGTCGGCGACCGTGTCGAGGCGGTCCCGGTCGAGGTGGACGGCAAGGAGATGACCCGCGTCCTGGCGAACCTCCTCGTCAACGCCATCCGGCGGACCCCGGCCGACGGCACGGTCGCCGTGGCCGCCGAGCGCCGCGCGGAATGGGTGGTGCTGTCTGTCACCGACGGCTGCGGCGGCATCCCGGAGGAGGACCTGCCCCGCGTCTTCGACACGGGCTGGCGCGGCACGCAGGCCCGAACGCCCCCGGCCGGCGCGGGTCTCGGCCTCGCCATCGTCCGCGGCATCGTCGAGGCGCACGCGGGCCGCGCAGACGTACGCAATGTGACGGGCGGCTGCCGGTTCGAGGTGTCGCTGCCCGCGGCCGTGGCTCAAGGCCGTTGAACCGCTGAGCCGTTGAACTGCTGAACCGTTGAAACGCAGGGCAGTTGAAACAGAAGGGGCCGTTGAAGCACAGGGGGCGTTGAGACATGAGGCGGTTGAAACGGCGACGGTCCGCATGAGTGACCGCCGAGCCCGCCGGGCAGTCAAACGTCGACGGCCTCGGGGAAGGCGTCGCGATCTGTAACCGGCAAAAGGCAGGGGTGCGGACGGTATGGCGCGAGAGAACGACTGGGAATTCCTGGACGACCGCGGCCGTCTGGCCGCAGCGGCAACCACACCGTCGAGGCCGGTCGCCTACATCCAGGCCGGGGCGACACTCTTCGACCACGGCATTCGTCCGGTGGGCATCTTCGGTTCCAACCACGACGGCGACGCCGCAGACCCGGCCAAGGCCGGCTCCCTGCCCATCGGGGACATCGCTTACCTCGGGTCGGGAACACGCGTCGAGGCGGACGCTGTCCTGCGGGCGGACCCCGACCTGGTGGTCGCCGTCGCCTACGGCACCGATCAGGTGTACGGCCTGGATCCGGACACGGCGAAGTACATCGAGGAACGGGTCCCGGTGGTCGTTTTCGACGTGGGGCAGGGCCGCTCACTCGGTGACGTACGCGACCGGTTCACGGCGCTCGCCCGGTCGCTCGGAACGGACGCCGACAGCTCGGGCGCGCTGGAACTCGACCGTGCGGAAGGGCGGTTACGCGCCCTCGCGACCGCCGCCGCCGGGTTACGCGTACTGGCGCTGTCACCCGCCACCCCCGACAGCGTCCATCTCGCCAGGCCACGGGCCTGGGCGGACCTGCGGGCGCTGGCCGACTGCGGCACAGGCCTGGTGGAGCCCGCGCCCGGCGCGGGCGCCAGCTGGTCCACCGTCGACTGGACCGTGGCCGCGTCGCTGCGGCCCGACATCGTGCTGAGCGATGTACGGGCCAATGCCCTGCCGGTCGACCGGCTCGACGCGATCGAGGCATGGCAGCCCGCGGCGGGCGGGGCGCGGCTGGTGCCGTGGAACCCCGAGATCCCGTGCAGCCACCTCGCGCACGCACGCTTCTTCGACGCTGTAGCGGACGCGGTGGAGGCGTCTGCGAGATAGCCGGAGATAGCCGAGGGCTGCGCCGCCAGGCCCCCCGGACGGGCTTGAATTTCCGCCGGACCGGCGGAAATTCAAGCCTCGTGGTGGTCCCCCCGGACGAAGTCCGGGGGGAGATTGAGGCGCGGGGTCCGGGGCGGAGCCCCAGCTCGGTCAGTTCGCGGCTGCCGCCGCCCGTGAGGCGGCGCCCTTCCCGTCCGTCGCCGTCGCGGTCCTCGGTGTGAGGAGCCGCTCGGCGAGATACCCGAAGACCAGCCCGAAGCAGGTCCAGAGGGTGACCTGGATCGCGAGCGTGGCAAGCCGGAACTCCCAGACCACGGTTGCCGGGAAGCCCTTCGGCACCTCGTTGAACGAGGGCAGGAAGGCGAAGGCGAGACCGGCGGCCACGACGAACGCGGCCGCGGCGGCGACGGTCGCGTTCCAGTTGCCGAGACGGGGCGCCAGCCGCCTGCCGAGGGTTACCGCGGCGACCGTGAGCAGGACGCTGAGCAGGATCATCAGGAAGTACAGCGTGGTGCGTTGGCCGATCGTGTCGGGGTCACCGACGGCCGGCGGGTTCGGCGGGTACTTCAGGAACGGCACGACGTACACGCTCAGCAGCGCGCCGAAAGCGATCAGCGCGGCTGTTGCGCGCGGGCCGAACCGGCCGATGCGGCCGAGCGCGACAGCGAACGCGAGGGCGGCGATGCCGCCGATCGCGACGCCGAAGATCAGGACGCCGGTGGAGAGACCGGCCGTGGACTGCATGGCGCGGCTGACGAGTTCCTCACCGCCGTGTCCGTGCTCGTGGCTGTTGCTCTCCTCGAACGCGATGGCGGCGTCCACGGGGGACTCACCGAGCAGATACGCGACGACGAGGGCGAAGACGCCGGCGACCAGGCCCGCGAGCATGCCGCGGACGAGCAGGGCTCTGACAGAAATGGAGTTCATGGTGTTTCCCCTGTGCTCTGCAAGACGTTACTAGTGACAGGGGAAGCCGAGCAGATGGCGTCCGTCGTGGACCCACTCGTGGACGTTCTCGCCGGAGATGAGCGAGGTGGCGCCCTGCTCGGCGCCGACGAAGTAGAGCAGAACCAGCATCAGAACGCCGAAGAACAGCGCCCAAGGGGCGATGGCCTTGAGCGAGATGGGGGTGATGGCCGGCGCGGCGGTGGCGGGCGCAACAGACTGGGCCATGGCAGAACCTCCTGGGGGAACACGCGTCCCGATCGTGGTGCCTGAGACGAAGGTGCCGGGTCTGACTTCCCGCAGGGAAACGGGTCCACAGTGGCGCGACCGTGCCGGATTCTCACCGGACTTCCGTCACACCGTCGTCATGTCCACGCGACCGTACCGCTTGCGGGCCTGCACCGCTACGGCGCAGGGGCGCGTGAGCGGGCGCCCGAACGCCCGTGATGTGCTTACGCCTTGGCTTCGAAGGGGAAGGGAGCGCACGGGATGACGATACGGGTGATGTTGGTCTCACCTGCGACGAACGCCGCGCTGCGGGAGGCCCGCTTCGGGGGTGACGCGCCGCTGGACGAGTCCGGAGCGCGCCGCGCCCGCGCCGCCGCGGGCGGGTTGCCGCGCGCCGACCGGCTCTTGAGCGGCTCGTCCGCGCGATGCCGGGAGACGGCGGCCGGGTTGGGCCTGCGTGCGGAGCCTGCAGGGGCGCTGGACGACTGGGACTTGGGCCGCTGGAGTGGGCGACGACTGGACGAAGTGAGCGCAGGCGAGCCGGAGGCGGTGTCGGCGTGGCTCTGTGACCCGTCGTGCGCACCGCATGGCGGCGAGTCGCTGCTGTCGCTGTGCACACGGGTGGGCGCGTGGCTCGAATCGCTCCCGCCCGACACCGGCCGTGTCCTCGCGGTCGTCGACCCGGCGGTGACGCGGGCGGCGATGGTGCGGGGGCTGTCCCTGCCACCGGACGCGTTCTGGCGCTTGGACGTCGCCCCCCTGACCCTCACCGAACTCACCGGGCGCGGGGGGCGCTGGAACTTGAAGTGCGGTCGCCCGCTGGGCCCGGAGGCCGGCTGACACCGGCCGACCACCGGTACACACTGCCGGGGAAGCGCGCCCATCAGCGACAGGCGCGGCAACGAAGCGGCTCGCTCACGCCTCCTCGTCCGGCAGCAGCTGTTCCGTCCAGATGACCTTGCCGTCCGCGGTGTACCGCGTGCCCCAGCGTTCCGCGAACTGGGCGACCAGGAACAGCCCACGGCCGCCCTCGTCCATGGTCGCCGCCTGGCGCAGATGCGGGGATGTGCTGCTGTGGTCCGCGACCTCGCAGATCAGCGAACGGTCGCGGATCAGCCGGACGCGGATCGGGCCCGTGGCGTACCGGATGGCGTTGGTGACCAGCTCGCTGAGGATCAGCTCCGTCGTGAAGGCCTCCTCCTCCAAGCCCCATTCGGCCAGCTTGCGGGAGACGGCGGAGCGCACCTCGCCCACGGCCGACGGGTCGGACGGCACCTCCCAGTCGGCCACCCGGCTGGGGTCCAGGACGCGCGTACGGCCGATGAGCAGCGCGATGTCGTCGCTCGGGTGTTCCGGCAGCAGCTCCTTCAGCACCGCCTCGCAGGTTTCATCCGGGCTCCGGTCCGCGTGCGCCGCCAGCGTTTCGCGCAGCAGCGCCAGGCCGTCGTCGATGTCGCGGTCGCGGTCTTCGATGAGCCCGTCCGTGTACAGCACCAGGCGACTGCCCTCCGGCAGCTGAAGGTCCAGGGTCTCGAAAGGCAGTCCACCGAGCCCGAGCGGCGGGCCGCCGGGCACATCGGCGAAGACCGCGGTGCCGTCCGGGTGGACGACGACGGGCTGGAGATGGCCGGCCCGTGACATCGTGCACAGTCCGGTAACCGGGTTGTAGATCGCGTAGATGCAGGTGGCGCCGGTGACCCCCTCCGAGCCCTCCGTGCCGTCCGCGGTCTCGTCCTGGTCGATGCGGGCGACCAGCTCGTCGAGGTGCCACAGCAGCTCGTCGGGCGGCAGATCCAGGCTGGAGAAGTTGTGGACCGCGGTGCGCAGCCGGCCCATGGTCGCCGCGGCGTGCAGGCCGTGGCCCACGACGTCGCCCACCACAAGCGCCACCCGGGCGCCCGGCAGCGGGATGATGTCGAACCAGTCGCCGCCGACGCCGCCGAGGCCGCCGAGACCGGCCTGCGCGGGCAGGTAGCGGTAGGCGACGTCGATGGCGTTCTGCTCGGGCACGCCGCGCGGCAGCAGGCTTCGCTGGAGGGTCACCGCCATGGTGTGCTCGCGGGTGTAGCGGCGGGCGTTGTCGATGCTGACCGCGGCCCTCGCGACCAGCTCCTCCGCGAGGGACAGGTCCTCCTCCTCGAACGGCTCGGGCTTCTCCGAGCGCCAGAACATCACCACGCCCAGAATCACGCCGCGGGCGCGCAACGGCACCGCGATCATGGAGTGGATTCCGTACTCGACGAGCTTCCTGGCCCGCTTCGGATCCTGCTCCTGCCATCCGGTGTACGCGGTCAGATCCGGCTCCAGGACCGCCTCACCCTTGCGGATGCCGAAGCCCATCCGCGTGGACGGCACGAAATGGATCAGCTTGCCCAGCGGGTAGAGCGCGGTGTCCCCCCGCCGTCCGCTGAAAGCGACACGGCGCATGTCGTGGCCGCCGCCGGCGGCCGTCGGCTCCTCGCCGCGCAGCACCTCCTCCACCAGGTCGACGGTGGAGTAATCGGCGAACCGGGCCGCGGCGAACTCCGTCAGCTCCTCGCAGGTGCGCGCCACGTCGAGGGTGGTGCCGATCTCGGTACCGGCGTCGTAAAGCAGCTTCAGACGCCCCCGCGCCACATCCGCCCTACCGGTCAGGGCCCGCAGCTCGGTGGTGTCGCGCAGCGTCGCGACGCTGCCCGGCGGCCCGCCGTCCTGGTCCGTGGGCCGCTGGTTCACGGCGAGCAGCCGGTCCCCGATCATGTGCACCTCGTCGGTGGCGGTCCGCCCGGAGGCGAGGAGCCGGGCGGTGAGCGGGTCGAGGCCGAGCTCGGTGACCGGGCAGCCTTCCACGTCCGGCGGCAGATTGAGCAGCCTGCGCGCCTCGTCGTTGGCGAGCACCAGCCGGCCGTCGCCGCTGACGATGAGCACGCCCTCCCGTACGGCATGCAGCACCGCGTCGTGGTGCTCGTACATCCTGGTCATCTCGGCGGGGCCGAGGCCGTGGGTCTGGCGGCGCAGCCGTCGGGTGACCAGCGCCGTACCGCCGGTGGTGACTACGAGCACCGCCCCGGTGGCCGCGAACAGCAGCGGGAACTGGTCCTGGACGACACTGCCGACATGCTCGATCGTGATCCCGGCGGACACGAGGCCGACGACCGAGCCGTCACGTGCCTTGACCGGCACCACGGCCTGGACGAGCGGCCCGATCGTCCCGGTGATCTTCTCGGTCGTGATGCCGCCGGCCAGCGCGGGCCCCAGATTTCCGACGAACTTCTTCCCGATCCGGTCGGGCAGCGGATGGGTGTAGCGGATTCCGTCGGTGTTGGTGACGACGATGAAGTCGACGCCGGACCGCTTACGGGCCTCTTCGGCGCGCGGCTGGAGAATGGCCGTCGGATCGGGACTCTTCAGCGCCGCCTCGATGCCCGGCGCGTGGGCGAAGGTCTCGGCGACGGCGACCGACCGGTTGCGGGCCTCGCGTTCACTGTCGGCCCTGGACTGCAGGACGAGCGCCACCATGGCGGCCGCGACGAGCAACACCACGATCGCCAACTGCAGGAGAAAGACCTGACCTGCGACAGTTCGCATCCGTGGAACCGAGCGCGGGCGGCCGTAGCGTTCGGCCATATGCTATTTCTACACCTCCCCCATACGCTGAGCTATCTGCGCACCGTAGAGCTCAAAGGCTGCACGCGTGACGCGTTCGCCACAGACTTCGTGTGGTCGGGCACGCGGGTTCCGTGCTGGGAGAGGGTGGCGGTACGTCGGTCAGGCGCGGCTCAGCAGCGTGCTCATCGCCGCGTGGAGCGTCGCCTCGGGATCCTGGACCGCGCCCGGTGAACGCCAGGCCACGAAGCCGTCCGGACGTACCAGCAGTGCGCCCTCGGGCGTCGTGCCGTGCATCGCGGCCCAGTCGCCATCGCCCTCCGGAACCAGGTCGGCGTCCGGACCCGCACCGATGGCGTACGCGTCCAGCGGCGCGGACAGCCGCTCCGCGACCCTCCGGGCCGCCGCCCGCCAAGCCGTCCCCGCCGCGCTGAGCAGCACGAACGACCGCTCGTAGAGGTCCAGGGTGGACATCCGCCCGGTCGGCCCGCCGACCCACATGTGGGGGGCCCGGGTGCCGGGCGCGCCCTTCAGCTCCATCCGCTCCGGCACAACGGGCCGGTCCGGGTCGACGCCCAGGACCGCGCCGTGCAGATAGCCGTAACCCATCGCCACCGAGAGGATCCCGCCCCGCCGCCCGCCGCCCGGGGTGACCGCGGGTGCGTAGCCGGGGTGGCTGTGCTCCGCCGAGCGGGACGAGGCGCGTTCGCTCGTCGCGCGCGCCACCGGGCGCCGCTCCGCGTCGTACGTCTCGAGCAGCCCGGGGCCGGCGGAGCCGTTCAGCACCAGCGCCAGCTTCCAGGCCAGGTTGTGGGCGTCCTGGATGCCGGTGTTGGAGCCGAACGCCCCGGTCGGGGACATCTCGTGGGCCGAGTCGCCGGCCAGGAACACCCGGCCTGACGAGTAGCTCCCGGCCACCCGCTCCGCGGCGTGCCACGGCGCCTTTCCGGTGATCTCGATGTCCAGATCCGGCGCGCCCGCCGCCTTGCGGATGTGCTCGGCGCAGCGCTCGTCGGTGAAGTCCTCCAGGGCTTCGCCCTGGTCCGGGTGCCAGGGGGCGTGGAACACCCACAGCTCCTGGTTGTCCACCGGCAGCAGGGCCCCGTCCGCCTCGGGGTTGGTCAGGTAGCAGACGATGAAGCGCCGGTCTCCCACCACGTCCATGAGCTGCCGGGAGCGGAAGGCGATGCTCACGTTGTGGAACAGATCGCCGTTGCCGGTCTGGCCGATCCGCAGCTGTTCCCTGACGGGGCTGCGAGGCCCGTCGGCCGCGACGAGGTAGTCGGCCCGCACGGTGCTGTGCTCACCGGTGTCACGGTTCTTCAGGACCGCCATCACGCCCGCCGGGTCCTGCTCGAAGCTGAGCAGTTCGGTCGAGAACCGGATGTCGCCGCCTTGCGCCGTGGCGCGGGACAGCAGCACGGGTTCGAGGTCGTTCTGGCTGCACAGACACCATGTCGTCGGGCTGAAGCGCGCCAGCCCGCCGCCCGGGTCGATCTCCTTGAACAGCCACTCCTGGTCGTCGCCCGTCAGTGAGCCCGCCTGCAGGATGCCGTGGTTGGCCGCGAGGACCGACGCCGCCTGCCGGATGTCCTCCTCCACCTCGGCGCCCCGGAACAGCTCCATCGTCCGCACGTTGTTTCCGCGTCCGCGCGGATGCATCGAGGTGCCCGAGTGTTTCTCCACCAGCAGATGTCTGACGCCGTGGCGGCCCAGGAACACCGACGTGGACAGGCCCACCAAGGAGCCGCCCACGATGAGGACCGGTACGCGGTGGTCGACGTTCTCTTCCAGCTCTGCCATGAGTCGCTCCAGCTCCTGCCGCCCGGGGGGATGGAACTTTCATGCCCTCTGGGGCAACGGTTCCCTCGCGCATTCACCCGCTTGGTTCTCAGCTCTCGCGCCAGTCGAAGTACCGGACCACGATCAATTGCGGGAGCGCCGCCCGAGCCAGGGAGGCGGACCGTCCGTATCCGCAGGGTCATTGAACCCGGGCGGATTCCACCGACGACGGACGAGGAGCCACGAATGTGGCGGCCGCGCTGTCGATAAGGAGTGTGAATGATGACAACCCTGTCGGAACGGATATCGCAGTCCGCCTTCGATGGCTCCAGGCTTCGGGTCGTACTGCTGCTGGACCTTCAAGAAGGCGCGCAGAACCAGTTCCTCGAGGCCTATGAGCACCTGCGTAACCAGGTCGCGTCGGTCCCCGGCCACATCAGCGACCAGCTGTGCCAGTCGATCGAGAACCCCTCGCAGTGGCTCATCACCAGCGAATGGGAGAGCGCCCCGCCCTTCCTCGCCTGGGTGAACAGCGAGGAGCACGTGACGACGGTCCAGCCGCTGCACAACTGCGTACGGGACACCCGCTCGCTGCGCTTCAGCGTCCTGCGGGAAACCGGACGGTCCTTCACGGAAACACCCGAACAGCTCAAGAGCAGGCTCCAGGCCGCACCCCGGGTCGGCGACGGCGTCGTACGGCACGCCCTCACCTTCACGGTCAAGCCGGGCAGTGAGAAGAAGGTCGCGAAGATCCTTGCCGGGTACACCTCCCCGGCGGCCCGCGTCGACGAGAGCACCCGGCTGCGCCGCACCTCGCTCTTCATGCACGGCAACCGCGTAGTGCGGGCGATCGAGGTGCAGGGTGACCTCCTCGCCGGACTGCGCCATGTGGCCAGGCAGCCCGAGGTCAGGGCCGTGGAAGAAGCCATCAACCCGTATCTGGAGCAGGACCGGGACCTCGAGGACCCGGACTCCGCCCGGATGTTCTTCACCCGGGCGGCCCTCCCCGCGGTCCACCATGTGGCCGGCGACGGGCGAGACCCCGCCGAGCTGAGCCGGCACGCGCTGTTCTACCCGGCCAAGGAGGGCTGCGGAATGGCGCTGGCCCGGCTGCTCGCCAAGCAGGACGAGGCGGCGGCCGAGAACTCCGACAGCCCCATCGCGAGCAGCACCATCTTCCAGCGCGACGACGTCGTCGTCCGCCTCGTCGATGTGAGCGGCAGGCTCGACGCGAAGCCCGCCCTGGCGCTCGGCGTCAGCGGACCCCGCAAGGCAGCCACCCTCGCCCGGCTGCTCGCTGTCGGCGGGGACGGCATGCCGACCACCCAGAAGGAGGTGTCGCGATTCCTCGCGGACTCCGAAATGGACCTGATCACCGACCGGACCGCGTCGCCGGAGTCCTGAACCGCGCGTCCGGCCATCACGGCCACCGGCCGAGCTGTCGGGGGCAAGCACCTGGAGGAACCAGTCATGACCACGCACCGCCCACGCATCGTGGACCTCAGCGAGACCCAGCCCAACCGCAGGCGCGGAGGCGACCTGCGCGCCTTGCTCACCCCGACCGCGGTGGGCGCCACCAGTGGATTCATGGGCCTTGCCATCGTGCAGCCCGGCGAACGCATCGGCGAGCACTACCACCCGTACTCCGAGGAATTCGTGTACGTGGTGAACGGGCTTCTGGAGGTGGATCTCGATGGTGAGACGCACCCGATGCGGCCCGATCAGGGCCTCCTGATCCCCCTGAACGTGCGCCACCGATTCCGCAACGTCGGGGACGTGGAGGCCCGCATGGTCTTCCACCTCGGCCCACTCGCCCCGCGCCCGGAACTCGGGCACGTCGACACCGAGGAGAACGAGCGCCCCGACGACACCGACACCGGACACCCCGGAAGCGCCGAGCAGGGCAGGCCGCCGGAACGGACTGGGGTCGTTTCGTGAGCCGGCGGGTGGCGGTCACCGGGGTCGGTATCGTCGCCCCCGGCGGAGTCGGCGCCCAGGCGTTCTGGGACCTGCTCGCGAACGGCCGAACGGCGACGCGCGGCATCACGCTCTTCAACCCGGAGGGCTTCCGCTCGCGCATAGCCGCCGAGGTCGACTTCGACCCCGGGGCCCACGGTCTCGACCAGGAGCAAGTGGCGCGCTCGGACCGGTACATCCAGTTCGCGCTGGTGGCCGCCGAGGAGGCGATACGCGACTCCGGCATAGATCCGGAGAAGAAGGACCCCTGGCGTATCGGGGTCTCGCTCGGCACCGCGGTGGGTGGAACCACCCGCCTGGAGCACGACTATGTCGCCGTCAGCGGCAAGGGCGAGCGCTGGGACGTGGACCACCGGCCGGCCGGACCGCATCTGCACCGTGCGTTCTCGCCGAGCTCCCTCGCCTCCGCGGTGGCCGAACAGGTCGGCGCCCACGGCCCGGTGCAGACCGTCTCGACGGGCTGCACCTCAGGGCTCGACGCGATCGGCTACGCCTTCCACGCCATCGAGGACGGCCGGCTCGACGTGTGCATCTCGGGTGCGTCGGACTCGCCGATCTCCCCGATCACGGTCGCCTGCTTCGACGCGATCAAGGCGACCTCGCCGAACAACGACGACCCGGCCCACGCATCCCGGCCGTTCGACGCCAACCGGGACGGGTTCGTCATGGGCGAGGGCGGCGCCGTACTGGTCCTGGAGGAACTGGACCACGCCCGGGCCCGCGGGGCCCGGGTGTACTGCGAGATAGGCGGCTACTCCACCTTCGGCAACGCCTACCACATGACGGGACTGACGCCCGAGGGGCTGGAGATGGCCCAGGCGATCAACAGTGCCCTCGGCCACGCCCGTATCAACAGCACCGAGATCGACTACGTCAACGCGCACGGCTCGGGCACCAAACAGAACGACAGGCACGAGACGGCCGCGGTGAAGCGCTCCCTGGGCGACCACGCCTACAAGACGCCCATGAGCTCGATCAAATCCATGGTGGGCCACTCACTGGGCGCCATCGGAGCGATCGAACTCGTGGCCTGCGTCCTCGCCATGGACCGGCAAGTGGTGCCGCCTACGGCGAACTACGAGACCCCCGACCCCGAATGCGACCTGGACTACGTGCCGCGCACCGCCCGCCCCCGGAAGTTGAGGAGCGTGCTCTCCGTCGGCAGCGGGTTCGGCGGATTCCAGTCGGCGGTCGTCCTGACCCGGCCAAGTGGGAGGGCGCGATGAACTCCGGACAAGCCCGGCAGACGGTCATCACAGGCATCGGCGTCATCGCCCCCAACGGGGTCGGCACCGAGGCCTTCTGGAAGTCGACCCAGGCAGGCATCAGCGTCCTCGACCGGGTCACCCGCGAGGGCTGCGAACATCTGCCGCTCCGCGTGGCGGGGGAGGTGCGCGACTTCGACCCCGGTGCGCTGATCGAGGAGCGCTACCTCGTCCAGACCGACCGCTTCACGCACTTCGCGATGGCCGCGGCCGATCTCGCCCTCGACGATGCCCGGCTCGGCCGCGCCGACTACGAAGGCTCGCCCTTCGCCGTGGGCGTGGTGACCGCAGCCGGGTCCGGCGGCGGCGAATTCGGACAGCGTGAATTGCAGCGGCTGTGGGGACAGGGCTCCCGCTTCGTAGGCCCGTACCAGTCCATTGCCTGGTTCTACGCGGCCAGCACCGGCCAGGTATCCATCCGAGGCGGCTTCAAGGGACCCTGCGGCGTCGTCGCCAGCGACGAAGCGGGTGGACTGGACGCGTTCGCGCACGCCGCGCGGGCCATACGGCGCGGCACCGACGCCGTCGTGGTGGGCGCCGCGGAAGCCCCGCTCGCGCCGTACTCGGTCGTCTGCCAGCTCGGGTACGAGGACCTGAGCGGCTGTGAGGACCCGACGCGCGCCTACCGCCCCTTCACCTCCGACGCCTGTGGCTTCGTCCCCGCCGAAGGCGGCGCGATGCTCGTGGTCGAGGAGGAGGCGGCGGCCCGCCGCCGAGGTGCCCGCCCCCGCGCCCTGGTGGCGGGGCACGCGGCCACCTTCACGGGGCCCTCCAAGTGGGAGCGGTCCCGGGAGGGGCTGGCCCACGCGATTCGCGGTGCGCTGGCGGAGGCCCAGTGCGCGCCCGAGGAAGTCGACGTGGTCTTCGCGGACGCGCTCGGCGTGCCGGAGGCCGACCGGGCCGAGGCGCTGGCGATCGTCGACGCGCTGGGCGAACACGGCCGGCGCGTACCGGTGACGGCGCCCAAGACCGGTACCGGACGGGCCTACTGCGGAGGCCCCGTGCTCGACACGGCCGCCGCGGTGCTGGCCATGGAGCACGGCCTCGTACCGCCCACGCCCAACGTCTTCGAGGTGTGTCACGACCTCGACGTCGTGACGGGCAAGGCCCGCCCCGCGCAGCTTCGGACCGCGCTGGTGCTGAGCCGCGGGCTGATGGGCTCGAACGCGGCGCTGGTGCTGCGCGGCGCCACCGACACCCCCTCGTGAGAAGGAGAACTCACCATGTCCGATCGACTGACCCTCGAAGAACTCGCCGCCCTGATGAAGAAGGGCGCCGGACTCACCGTCGATCCCGTCGACCTGGCGAGCCGGCCGCTGGCCCGCTTCGACGAGTTCGGCCTCGACTCGCTGGGCCTGCTCGGCATCGTCGGTGAGCTGGAGAACCGGCACGGCCGTCCGCTGCCCCCCGACGCGGACCGCTGCAAGACCCCCCAGGAGTTCCTGGACCTAGTCAACAACACCCTCATGACTGGAGCCTGACGTGCCCGGACACACCGAGAACGAGATCACCGTCGCCGCCCCCCTGGACCTCGTCTGGGAGGTGACCAACGACATCGAGCACTGGCCCCAGCTGTTCAGCGAGTACGCGTCGGTCGAGGTCCTCTCCCGGGAGGGGAACACCACGACCTTCCGCCTGACCATGCACCCCGACGAGAACGGCACGGTCTGGAGCTGGGTCTCGGAGCGTACGACCGACCGCAAGGGCCGCAAGGTACGGGCCCGCCGCGTCGAGACCGGTCCCTTCCAGCACATGGACATCCTCTGGGAGTACTCGGAGGTCCCGGGCGGCACGCGCATGCACTGGACGCAGGACTTCGCGATGAAGCCGGACGCCCCGGTCGACGACGACTGGATGACCGACAACATCAACCGCAACTCCCGCGTCCAGATGGAACTCATCCGGGACAAGATCGAGCAGCGCGACCGCGAGAGCCGCAGCGCCTCGGTCACCGCCAACTGAACCCCGGGCAAGGGACCTGGGAAAGAAAGGAAGCTCCACGATGCACCAAGCCCTGATCGTCGCCCGTATGGCGCCGGAGTCGGCCCCGGACATCGCCAGGCTGTTCGAGGCCTCCGACACCGGCGAACTGCCGCACCTCGTCGGCGTCGCCCGGCGCAGCCTGTTCCAGTTCGGCGACGTGTATCTGCACCTGATCGAGTCCGAGCGGCCGCCCGGCCCCGAAATCGCGAAGGTGACGGACCATCCGGCGTTCCGGGACATCAGCGACCGGCTCACCGCCTTCGTCAGCCCGTACGACCCGGAGACCTGGCGCACCCCCAAGGATGCGATGGCCCGCCAGTTCTACCGGTGGGAGCGCGACGGAGCGTCCTGACACAACGAATGCCCCGGGCCCGGCTGTGTGCCGGGCCCGGGGCTTTTGTGCTGTAGGAGTGCGCGGCGGTCGGTCACTGGGGCACGGCGCCCTCGAACGCGTGGAGATACGCGTTCACCGGACGGATCTCGCCGACGAGCAGGCCCGCCTCCGTCATCCTGTCCACCAGGCTTGCCTTGGTGTGTTTCGCACCGCCGACATTGAGGAGCAGCAGCAGGTCCATCGCCGTCGTGAACCTCATCGAGGGGGTGTCGTCGACGAGATTCTCGATGACGACGACTCTGGCGCCCGAGCGGGCCGCGGTGACGATGTTCCCCAGTGTTCTCAGAGTGCTCTCGTCGTCCCACTCCAGGATGTTCTTGACGATGTAGAGATCGGCCTCGACCGGGATGTCCTCCCGGCAGTCGCCGGGGACGATGCGCACCCGCTCCGCCAGCGAGCCACCGGTCCGCAACCGGGGGTCCGCCTTCGCCACCACGTCGGGCAGATCGAGCAGCGTGCCCCGGACGGCGGGATGCTTCTCGAGCAGACTCGCCAGCACATGCCCCTGGCCGCCCCCGATGTCCGCGACCACACTGATCCCGGTCAGGTCGAGGAGCTCCGCGACCTCCAGCGCGGACTGCACGCTGGAAGTGGTCATGGCCCGGTTGAAGACATGGGCCGACTCGTGCGCGTCCTGGTGCAGATACTCGAAGAACCCCTTGCCGTACAGCTCGTGGAAGATGCTTCTGCCCGAGCGCACCGCGTCGTCGAGCCGCGGCCACGCGTCCCAGGTCCATGGCTCCGTGCACCACAGGGCGATGTACCGCAGGCTGTTCGGGGCGTCCTCGCGCAGCATGCAGGACATGTCCGTATGGGCGAACGTCCCGTCCTCGGTCTCGACGAAGACGCCGTAACAGGACAGGGCGCGAAGGAGTCGGCGCAGAGGCTGCGGTTCGGTGTTCAGCGCGGCCGCGAGCTCCTCCGCCGTCGCCGGCGAGTCGCCGAGCGCGTCGGCCACACCCAGCCGGGCGGCCGCACGCACGGCAGCGGCGCACGCCGCTCCGAAGACGAGCTCCCGCATGCGCATGGCCGACTGGGGAGCGGACTCGAAGGTTGACGCTGGTCTGGGGGTAACGGTGGTCATACCGCCTCGATTCTCCTGGTGTCGGGGAACACCGGTCAGCACATCCCTGCGGGGTTGGAGGCCTGGCACACATTGCCGAGGAACGTGTTGCCCGTTCCGCCGCCGCCGTCGAGCAGGTCCGCCGGCTTGTTGCCCAGCGCCTGGTTGTGCTGGACGACGTTGGCGGTGTTCTGGGCGCCGACGAAGCTCTTGAACAGCACGATGCCGCCGGAGAGCGGCGAGGAGCCCACGTTGTCCAGGATCAGGTTCGCGCGGACGACGGTCGCCTCTGAGCCGGTGAGCACGATGCCGGAGCCCTGGACGGCGGGCAGGCGGGGGGTGGCGGCGCAGAACTTGTTGTTCTTGTAGACCATGTTGCCGCGTACGGTCATCGCGCCGGCCGCGGGCTTCGACTCGTCGCCCACGACGAACACGCCGGCGCAGTTCTCGGTCATGACATTGCCGCGGATGGTGAGGTTACGGACCCGCCTGGCCGTGACCCCGATCCGGTTCCCGGTCAGCATGTTGTCCGCCACCACCGCACCCATGGTGTCGGTCGCCCCGCCCTCCTCGTCGACCGTGTTCGCGATGAAGATGCCGGCGTCGCCGTTGTTCCGGGCGACGTTGTCACGGAACACACCCCGGGTGGACTTCTGCTGAGCCATGCCCCAGGTGCCGTTCTTCTCGGCGACTACCTGCCGGACCGTCAGGCGGTCGGTGCCGGAGGCCCAGATGGCGTTCTTCTTGAAGCCCGAGAGGGCGAGCGAGCGGATGGTGACCCCGTCGACGGTCTTGGCATCGGTACCCATCACACAGATGCCGTTGCCGTTCTGCGCACAGACGTTCTTGGCCGGCGCGGCCGCAGTGGCAGCGGGCCCCGGCATGATGACCGTGCTTCTGCCGTACCCGCGCAGGGTCAGATTCGCCTTGGTGACAAGGACGCTCTCCCGGTAGGTGCCGGGGTGGAGGAGAATCGTGTCTCCCGGTTGGGCGGCGTCGACCGCCGCCTGAATCGATTCGCCCGGATGCACCGTGTGACTGTCCGGTCCGGTGGACGGCGCCGCCGCGCCCAGTCCCGTGACCATGACGACGGAGATGCATGCGAGACATCTGATCTGTCGTTTCGTCATGAGGCGAAGCTATGGGCGATCTTCCGGGCTCGCCACACGGAGTGAGCGGATGGATACCTCCTGTGCGCGAATGGGCGCGTGCGTCCCCCCGAGTGGGCCAACTACGTCCCGGCTGCGGCGCCGTTGCCGGCTTCGTGAATCTTCCGCGCGGGCTCGAACGGACGTCGAGCAGCGGCGGGCAAGGTGCAGCCGGATGGGAGAGTCCGTGAGCGCGCTGCTCAGCCGCGCATGTGCGGGACGTTGTGGCGACGCTCAGATCCAGGTGGAGGGCGCAGCCCTGCCGGACGCTCGGGGTTCTGCGAGAACCCGGCTGTGCACAGGTGCGGACAAGACAGTCCCCGGCGGTCCTTGCCGATGCCGTGAGTCCCAGTCGTCGCTGCTGGCTCCGATATCGACAGCTTCTGCCGGGGGCCTGGCCAGAGCCGAGAAAAGGGGCACGCGAGCCGACGGACGTCTCCATCGACGGTGTGGCTCTCTCCGGTTGTCCGGTGTATTTGCCAGTTTCCTCCTGATTTTGCTCCAGTCAAGGGGCCTGCTGTGTCTTCTGCGGATTCTGCGGATTCTGCGGATTCTGCGGACGAAGACTTCACCCCGCCGTCGCTCCCCCAGGGCGTGATCACTGACCAGACATCGGCTACGACGAGTCGCTCGGTGAGCCGCGCACGGGGCGGACCGGTTGGCCGGGCGCCGCGGTGCCCCGTGGAGCGGGTCGAGAGTGCGGGGCATATCGCGCCGATCCCATCGTCTGATGAGAAGTCGACCCGGCAGCCGTTCCTACGCTGGCGGCGTGACGAAACAGCTGGTGGTGAACGGTCCGGGGGAGGCGTGGGCCTCGGCGGTCGACGGACATCTGCGGTGGATCCACAACCTGCTCGGCAGTCTTCGCCTCCCCGCGGAACGTCGGGACATGTTGCGTTCCCGTCTCCGCGCGGTCCAGGCACGCGCTGCGGACCCGGAGCTGCGGGTCGCGGTGTTCGGGGAGGCATCCAGCGGCAAGAGCACGCTGCTCAACGCCTTCCTGCGACGCCGCTTGCTGCCCTCCTCCGCCCTGGTGACCACGCGCACCACCACAGTGCTGCGGTACCGGGACGGCGCTGAGGGCCTACGGGTCCGCACGCCTGACGGCGTCGTGCTGACATGGCCGTCCACGGCGTTCGCCCACTGGGCGGGGGAGCGGTACGAGTCCGGGCCGACCGGTCTGGAGTATGCGCTGGAGCGGGTGCTGACCACCCAATTGTCCGAACAGATCCGAGGTCTGGAGGTGTTGTCGCCCGTCCGGCTGCTCGGTGACGGCACTACGGTGCTCGACACGCCAGGGTTCAGCGTGAGTGACAGCGGGCATCGGGAGCTGGCTGTGGCCGCCGCGCGGCAGGCGGACCTCGCGCTCGTGGTGGTGCCGGCCGTCGCCGCGATGTCGATGACGCTGGTGGACTTTCTCACCGGTCCGCTGGGGGACCACCACGATAGGTGCGCCTTCGTGCTCACCAAGGTCGACCTGCTCGATGACGACGAACGATCCGAGGTCGTCGAGGTCGTCGGGAACCGGCTGAAGGAACTGGGGATCAGTGATCCGGTGCTGTTGCCCTGCGCCCCGGGGGAGGCTCTGAAGGAGATCACCAAGCCCGGCGCCCGCAGGCCCGGCGCGTCCGAGTACCTTCCCCGGTTCCGCGCGATCGAGGCTCGCATCGCGCGGCTGGCAACCGAGCGACGGCAGTCCGCAATCGCAGCCACGGTGCTCGGCTTGCTCTCCCAACTGCTCTCTGCCGTGGCGGAATCCGCGGAGACCCAGCGGGCCGCACTCAGTCGCACGGAGCGCGGACTGGCCGCCCTGTCTCTGCCGGACTTCCCGGCCTTCTTGAACGCCTGGGCCCAGCGCACACTGGACGGGGCTGGGAACGAGCTGAATCACGCTGCCTTCACCAGCATTCCGGTGGCTTCCCGGGCGGAGCTGGACACGAAAGTGGTCGCCGCCGTGGCCGGAGACAAGATCAACAAAATGGTCGAGGCGACCGGAAATGTCTCCCGCATCGTGCGACTCCACTTACGGAGAGAGGCCGAGCGGGCCGTGCGGGCCTCAGCGGATCGGGCCGGTGAGCTGCTGACATCCGGAGCCGAGGAGCTGGCGCGCGACTTCGCCACCCAGTACAGCGCCCTGGCGGTGCTGGTCGGTGAGGTCTGGGCTCCGCCCGCCGCGGCCACGGTGGCGGCGACCGACCTGCCCGCCCCGGACCTGTCCGGCCTCGACCACACCCTGACCGAGATCGGCGCCCGGCTGACCGCCAGCGACAACTGGCGCACCGGCGGTGGAGCGATGGCCGGAGCCCTGGCCGGCAGCTTGATCGCCCCCGGCATCGGCACCGTCATCGGCGGGGCGCTCGGCGCGTTCATCGGCAAGCGAAGCCCCGACGCGGCCCGCGCACAGTTTCTGGAGCGGGCACGCCCGATCATTGCCGCCGCGTACGACGAAGTCGGCACCCTCATCTCCGAGTCCCTGCCGCGCGTCCGCGGAGGCGTCAGCGACAGCGTCGCCGCCCTGTGCGCGCAGTACGAAGACGAGTGGGGTGACGAGATCGCCCGTCTCGCCGCCGCGAACGACCGGCAGCGCGCCGAACTGGCCGCCGGGATCGCCGCCGCGGAGGAGGCCGCGACCGCCGCCCGACACCGTCGCGAGAGGGTCGCGGCGCTCCGCAGCGAGACCACGGCCACCCGTACCGTCCCTGACCTTGAGGAGCAGTGACCCATGGACAACGGTTCCCCGCCCACCGCCATCGGCCAGGCCGCCGACGTCGCCGATGTCAGCGGCGCGGCCCCCGGTTGGCTCCGGGAGGCCCGCCAACTGGCCGACGAGTACCGCCTCGACCGGATCGTCGCTGCCCTGGACGCCCTGGCCGCCGAACGCGGCAGGCACGCCTTCCGGGTCGCACTCGTAGGCGAGTTCAACCGAGGAAAGTCCACCCTGGTCAACCGGCTGATCCGCCGCGATCTGCTCCCCACAGGACCGTGCCCGGTCACTCGTGCTCCGGTGACAGTCCGGGCGGCGCCGGAGGAGTCGGTGCGACTCACCTGGCCGGACGGGCATCGTGAAGTGCGCAGCCTCGCCGACGGCGATCCGTGGGCGGGACTCACCGGCACCCCGCCCTCCCCGATGCCTCAGGAAGGGACGTACGACGCCCCCGCGCCCACCGAGCCCGCAGTCGTCGCCGCCGTGGCCGACGCGTGGCTGACGGAGCTCGGCATCGAGCTGGTGGACCTGCCGGGAGTCAACTCCGGCAGCGAGGAGCAACTGGAGCAGGTACGCCGCACCGCAGTCGCCAGCGACGCCGTCCTGTTCGTCGTCTCCGCCGTCTCTCCCATGAGCAGTACCGAACACCGCCTCCTCCAGGAGGAGGTGCTGTGCCGCCATGTCCCGTTCGTCGCCGTCGTGGTGACCATGCTGGACCTGGTCGACGCCGACGACCAGGAGGAGACCGTACGGCACCTCGGACAGCGGCTGGCCGACCTGCCCGGCCCTCTCCCCGTACTTCCCGCCCCGGTGCCACGTGGCGGAGAGCCGGAACTGGCGGCCGTGCGCGCACTCGTCGAAGAGTTCGCTCGGGGCAGCGGACGGGCCCTGTGGCGGGACCGGCGCATCGCCGCCCAGGTGGCCGACCACTGCGAAGCGGTGACCGGCATTGCCGACGAGGCCATCGCGGCCGGTCGGCTGTCCCGGACCGAGGTCGACGAGCGGGCCAAGCAGGCACAGGTACTGCTGGACAAGGAGTCGCAGCAGTGGGAGCAACTCCACCTCGACCTGACGAGCCGCCAACTCGCTCTCGCCGACCGACTGCGCACGCAGATCCACAAGGAACGCGATGGTCTCATCGAGAGGCTGCGCTGGGAACTGGAACGGACCCAGGACCCGGGTGGCTGGTGGAAACGGGACCTGCCGGTCCGGCTGCGGCACGAACTGTCGCTGCTCGCGCAGCGGTCCGAGCGGACCGTCCTGCCCGGCCTCACCGCCGACGTCGAATGGCTCGACGCCGAGGTCGCCGTGCGGCTGCCCGGGGCGTCCCCGAGTCACGTACCGGCCGGGCTTGGAGTGGCTGTGGAACCGCAGTTCTCCGGCGAGATCTCAGATCTGTCCAGGATTCGGCTGGCCACCCGGCTCGGCGCTCAGGGTGGCGCCATCGTCGGCTACCTGATCGCCTTCGCCCGTACGGCCTCGACGCGGATGATCTACGGCGCCGCGTTCAGCCTGATAGGCGGCCTGCTGGCCGAGGGGGCCGTAAGGTCCGCCACCGAACAGCAGCGCCGTGAGGTCGACACCGCCCTCGTCCGCGTGGTCGACGACAGCACCACGGCCTTCCTGCGGCAGGCGGTCGACCTGCTCTCCGAGATCTACGCCGAGGTCTTCGACCAACTGCGGCAGTCCCGCCTGGTGTGGCACGACGCCAGGCGGGCCGCCCTCGAATCCCCGGCCGGGCCGGGCGCGGACTGGCAGGCCCTGGCCCGCTCCGCGGCGGCCTTGGCTGCCCGTATCCGGGCCGAACTTCAGAACTGAAGGAGAGTGACGACCATGACCACCACGGAAGTGGCAGCAGGCTACGGGGCCGCGGACGCCCAGCGCCTGCGGCTGATGGCGATCTGCCGGCAACTCGGGCACATCGCCGGGCAGATCGGCAACAGCGGGGCGCAGGGCGTAGTGACCGCGCTGCTCGATCGGATGGACAGCGACGCCTTCCACGTGATGGTGGTCGGCGACTTCAACCGCGGCAAGTCCACCTTCGTCAACGCTCTCCTGGGCGCCAAGGTACTGCCGGTCAAGGCAACGCCCGCCACCGCCGTCATCACCGAGGTCAGGTTCGGCGAATCGCCGGCCGCCCGGCTGTGGCGGGAAGGCAGTGCGGAACCCGAGATCGTCCACACCGACGAGCTCACCGCCCTTATCACCGTCAACAGCAAGGAACCCGACCAGCGCAATCCGTTCGTCATGGCCGAGGTCACCTGGCCCCTGGAACTGTGCCGCCACAACGTCGTACTGGTCGACTCACCCGGCCTCAACGACGACGTCAACCGCGACCAGATCACTTTCGCCCAGCTGCTCAAGGCCGACGCGGTGATCTTCCTCCAGCACGCCATCGCCCCCATGAGCATCAGCGAGTCGGATTTTCTCAGGGACTACCTGGACGCACACGACCCCTTCTTCGTCTTCACCTACTTCGATGCCATCGAGGAAGCCGAACGGGACGACGTCGTCGCCGGGGCACGACAGCGCATCATCGGCCTGCGAGGCGACGACAGGGACGAGAGCCGCTTCTTCTTCGTCGACGCCAAGAGCGCCCTGCGCGCCCGGGTCGCCGACGACGCCGGCCGCTACGCGGACTCCGGCGTGGCCGACCTGGAACAGGCCCTGGAGCGGTATCTGGTGACCGACCGCCACAAGGTCAAAATCCTCGCTCCGGCCCGTGCCCTGCGCGGCCTCGCCCGCGAGCTCGACCGCAACATCCCCCACGAACTCGAACTGGTCAACATGGATGCCGCCGACCTCGAACGATGCTGGGAAGCGGCCCAACAGCCGCTGCGCGAACTGGAGGCACAGGCCCGGCAGATCTCGCTGGACATTCAGAACCAGACCCGAATCCTCCAGGACAGGGTGGAGACCCTGCTCGGCGGCTACCTGGCGTCCGTGTCGGACGAGGCCCCGGCGATCGCGGCGGAGGTCCCCCTGACGACCAAGCTCACCCTGAACCCCTTGCAGGGGAACGTGGCGAAACGGGCTGAACAGGTCACACAGGAGATCGCTGCCGGCACGGCGAGGGCCGTCGAGGAGAAAGTGGCCGAGTGGGTGACCGGTTCGCTGGAGCCGGTGATCCTGCAGGACCTGGAGAAGCTCGCCGAGCGGATGAACGCCCAGCTGGATTCCTTCGAGGCCCATCTCGACGAACTGCGGATCAGCCTCACCGGGGTACGGGACGCGGGGCGTGCGGGGGAGCGCCAGGAGGAACAGCCGATCACGCGATTCCTGTCGGGGGCGGCCGGACTCCTCCTCGGCGGTGTGGCGGGCGGCGTGGTCGGCGCCCGGTTCGGGGCCAAGGAGGCGCTACGGACCGTTCCGATCACTCTGGCGATGTACTGCGTCTGGATGCTCACTCCGTTCGGGGTCCCGACCCTGATCCTCGCCGCGGTCGTCCACGCATGCATCAAGAGCCGGCAGGCCGGCGGCAGGCTGGAGACCAAGATGCGGGAGGCGGTCGGCAGCGAGATGGCCACCCAGATCAGGCTGGCCGCGCCCAAAAGGGCCCGTGAGGCGGCCCAGGCGTTCGCCGCCGCCAACATGGAACCGATCACCCGCGAGGTGACCGAGGGACTCACCTCCCGGATCAGGGAGCTGACCCGGAGCGTGGAGTCGGCGCAGGAGGTCCGTCGGCAGGGCGAGTCGCGGGTCGAGGAGCGCCGCGCCGAGCTCAAGCAGCTGGAAGCGCTGCTCCGCGGGGCCGGTGACGACCTCGGCGATCTCGTCGAAGAACTCCAGCGGCTCTGATGGCCCGCTATCGCAGGCGCCTGTGCATGGCCGTGGACCTGCGCCAGTACAGCCGTCACACCTACACCGAGCAGGCCGACGCACAAGCCCGCCTCCGCCTCGTCGTCGAGCACGCCCTGCGCCGGGCCCGCGTCCTGAGGGTTCGTACGCAGCAGCAACTGCAGGGCGACGGACGGCTGGTCGTCTTTCCGGCCCGTACTGACGCTGTACGGGCGGTCCCGGAGCTCATACTCGGGCTGCGGGACGGCCTGTACGAGGCGAACCGGGCGCCCGGTGCTTTCGGCCGGATCAGGATGCGGGCCGCGCTCGGGCAGGGGCCCATCTCCCGGGCCGACAGCGGCTACCTGGGCGACTGTGTGGTGCTGGTCAGCCGCCTCGTGGACTCCGACGGGGTACGGGACGCGCTGGAGCGCAACGAGAACAGCGACCTTGCCCTGGCCGTGCCGAACGACCTCTACCGGGACGTGATCCTTCAGCAGGCGCACGGGCTGCCCGCCTCGGACTTCCGGCATATCGACGTGGTCACGGAGAAGAAGGAGTTCGCCGCAGACGCGTGGCTGCACGTGCCGAGGTCGGCGCCGGCCAGGGATCCGAGCCAGGAACCAGTGATCTGGGGGTACTCCCCGGGGCGCACGGCCATGCGGGAGTACGTCGTCCCAGCGCTTGCGGCCGCGCATCTCGCGGCCACGGTGGCCTCGCACAGCCAGACGCTGCGGGAGTGGGCGCTGCCGGATTCCGGCAGGGATACGGGTTGCGGGGACGGGGACTTTGACGGCCCGGCCCCGGCGGCACTGCACGACGCCGACCACGCGGATCGGCATCAGGTGGACACGCATCACCCGGACCCGTACCACCCGGACCCCCATCACTCCGGTCCGCATCACCACAACGCCCAGCCGGATCACCATCATCCGGATCCGCATCACCATGATTCCGGCCACCACGATCCGGGCCACC
>NZ_JAGGOI010000007.1:349339-534130 GCF_018614585.1 Streptomyces sp. ISL-1
CACCACGATCCGGGCCACCACGTCCAGGATTTCCCTCACGGCGGGCACTGAGCTGTGAACGGCTGCACGGCCCGCCGCCGTCAGGTGGGTCGCCGCGATGGTCGTGGCAGCGGCGGTATGGCTGGTGTTGGCTGGGGCAGCGCGATGAGCGGCGCAGTGCCCCAGTCCGTACCGGCGATCCGGCTGAGTCCGGGAACGTCCCGGACCAGGATCCGCCGGTACCCGGTCTCAATGACCTGCTGCTCGCGGAGCGACCGCAACACCCTGTGTACGCTCGGCTCGGAGGCCCCGACCAGCGCCGCCAGCTCCGGTTGGGTGAGCGACACCCCGATCGAGACCCCGATCTCGCAGGGCCGTCCGTACACCCGGGTCAGCTCCCCCAGCACCCGAGCCACCCGGGTCGCCACCGCGCAACTCCCGAACTCCTGTCGCCGCCGTGTCGCCCAGCGCAGCTTGCCCGCCACCGCGCGCATCACCGCCTGCGCGGCGTCGTCGTACAACGCGAGAGATGCGAGGAAGTCCTGGCGGCTTATCAGCTTCGCCATGCCGGCCCCGGCCGCCACGACCGTGGCAACACGAGGCTGCGCGTCAAAGCAGGCCAGCTCACCGACGATGTCACCACCGGCTCGGACCGCCATCAACGCCTCTCGGTCGTCCTCCGTTGTGGCCAGCACCTTGAACCAGCCGCTCAGCAGCAGGAAGACGTGGGAGCCGTGCTCGCCCTCGCGCAGTAATCGTTCACCGCCGTCGAAGCGCATCGGCCGCCCGAGTCCGATCATCTGGTCGCGCGTTTCCACTGAGAGCCCACCCAGAAGGCTGGCTGCCGGCCAGCGTGCATCCCCCGGCCGCGGAGCGGGTCCATTGCGTGCAGCGGTTGACGTCATGAATGGGCCCTTCGAATCGCCGTTCGTTTCGGCCAAGATGCCGCCTGTCGCCCATTATGTGAGCGCCTATTGGTCCCCCACCCAGAGGTTGGGCGATTTGGTGTGACTTTTCGGTCGGGGATGAACGCGGCGCACATGACGTGGTAAAGGCTGCCGGCTGCCATTGTTGTCTGGCGTGGCCGCTCGCTGTAGCGCCAGGTTTCTACTGGTCGGCGAGGTACGGCGGCGTGGACAACAGGGTGCCGGGGTCGTTTCAGGCTGCCTCGTACCCTCGCGCTGTACGGCTGGGACGAGGGCTGGGCCGCCGAGTCGCTCCCTACGCCGAGCAGGGGCTGCTGCCCGGCCGGGTCGTACGGGTCGACCGCGGCCAGTGCGATGTCGTCACCGAGGGCGCGGTCCGCGCCGACACCGCGTTCGTGACGCCGCACGATCCGCTGCGGGTCATCTGCACCGGCGACTGCGGCGCCGTCGACCGGGACGGCGATCCCCGTTTCGTACGGACGTATCTGCCGCCTCGTACCGCCTTCGTACGTTCCACCTGACCGCGCTCGGCGAACTGTGAGCCGTGCATGTCGCGTGGCCGTCCCTGCCGACCGCTGTTCACGGCGGGGACGGCATCGACCAGCGGCAGGAGTCGGGTGACGTCGTTCGGTTACAGCCAGTCCCGATCACCGCGGGTGGGGGCCATGACCGTCGGTGATCAGGCGGTGTTTCGATCCGGCTCGGCCACGGGAGCGCCGGGGCTCGTCAGAGCTTCCCACCGATTTCACACGCCCGGCACGGGGGTCGGCCGCAGGTGCACTGCATAATCGCGGCCAGGACTTCGCGATCGTGGTAGAGGCACTCGTCCTTGCAGGTGTGACGCGGGATGAATCCTGCCGGGATCTCACCGGGCCACGGCTCGTGGCCATCGCGGCAGCGGACAAACCGCTCGGGGTCGGCGGAGTGCAGTTCGTGCATGCTCGACCGCGCTTCGTCCTCCAGCTCCCGCACTCGCTCCACCAGAGCCCTGAGCTCAGTGGCGATGCCGGAGTATCGGTCGGCGCCAGTCCGCACGTGGGCAGCCCGCAGTGCCATCGCTGCGTTGCCCAAAAACCTGCCGGCATCCTGGAGGTCGGTCACGTGATGCAGCTGAATGCCGGTCACGCCCCGGACCCACACGGCGTCCATGCTCACTGATCCACCTTCCCGGTGTTCTTCACCTTTGTTTTCTCGCGAGAGATTGCGCGCGGCGCGAGTACCTCCGCATAACAAAAAATCAATCTAATTTCGGACACTAAGGCTCTCGGTCGCACCCGTCCAGTAAATTCTGAGTGAGGCGGCTCACAGAAGGCATGGCGATGCGTGCGGGGGCCATTGCCCGCTCACCTGGTGGATCTTCTGGTGATTTCCTATTCGCAGGCTGTTATGCGTTATCCGGCGACCGTGTAAGAGCGCGCTCCCGTCCCGGCCAGCCCGCCACCGTCGACGATCAGGTACTCCGGGCGGATGGGGCGTCCGTCGAGCCAGGACTCCAGGATCTCCCGGACGCCGGCCGCATAACGGGCCTGCGCGGAGAGGGTCGAGCCGGACACATGAGGCGTCATCGCCTCCCACGGCATGGTGCGCCAGGGGTGGTCGGGCGGTGGCGGCTGCGGATACCAGACGTCACCGGCGTAACCGGCCAGTTGGCCGCTGTTCAGGGCCCGCACCACGGCGTCCCGGTTCACGATGAGCGCGCGTGCGGTGTTGACGATGTACGAACCACGCTTCATGACCGCGATGAGTTCTTCATCGAAGAGGTTCTGCGTCTGCGGATGCAGGGGAGCGTGGATCGACAGCACATCGACCGAGGAGGCCAGAGAGCGGGCGTCGGGGTGATAGGTCACCCCCAGCTCCTCCTCGACCTCCGAAGTCAGTCGGTGCGGGTCGCTGTAGTGCAGGGTGACGTCGAACGGCTTGAGGCGGCGCAGCACGGCCTGGCCGATGCGGCCGGAGCCGAGGATGCCGACGTGCATGCCCTCCAGGTCATAGGCGCGCGAGACGCTGTCGGCGATGTTCCAGCCCTGCTTGGCGGTGACCCAGTCGTGGGCGGGCATGTAGTTGTGCACCAGGGTGAGGATTTGCATGACGGTGTGCTCCGACACGCTGATGCTGTTGCTGTAGGTCACCTCGGCCACCGTCAGGCCGTGGGCGATGGCGCTCGGGAGGTCGACGTGGTCCGATCCGATCCCCGCGGTGATCGCCAGCTTGAGCTGGGGAGCCCCGGCGATCCGCTCGGGAGTCAGATAGGCGGGCCAGAAGGGCTGCGAGATCACGACGTCGGCGTCGGGCAGCTCGCGGTCCAGGGTGGAGCCCGGTCCCTCCTTGTCGCTGGTGACGACATAGGTGTGGCCCCGGTCCTCCAGGAACCGGCGCAGGCCGAGCTCTCCTGAGACGCTTCCGAGCAGCTGGCCCGGGGTGAAGTCGACCGACTCGGGGGTCGGCGCGGTCTGTCCCCCCGGGTAGCCGGTGATGGCCGGAATCTCGTCGCGGGCGTAGGCGGGAGGGTAGCCGCCCACGGGATCGGGATAGAGCACCGAAAGAATCTTTGCCATGGCCGTCCTCCATCGATGGGGCAGCCGCTCCGGCAAACCGGGCGGGGCCTTCCGTCGAGACGCGAGCCACTGGGTTCGGGCTCGCGAGAGCCGGGCGCTGCCGGCAATCAAACTGACCTACCCACCGACGATCTTGAGTCTAAATTTTAGTCGAGCATGCGTCGGCGCTGCAATCCCCGAGCATAATGGGTGAGGTATGCCAAGCAGATAGAGATGCCGCTATTTAGTTGAGGCCTGCGGCAGCCATTCGGGCGATCAGTGTGTACGGAGACTTCTGATGCGGGCGGACGAATCCGGGCCCGAGAGGGATTCCCGAGGGCCCGCGTACATCCCCGGTGCCGAGCCCGAGCCCCTGCCGATCGACCCGGACGCGGACGAGGGGGTGCGAGCGGGTTCAGCCGTCCCCACGGCGGCTGGTGAGGGGTTCGGCTCGCGTCTGCGCAAGGGCGTCCTGGCGGCGGTCGCGCTCGGCGGCCTCCTGGGCGGGACGGCCCGTTACGCACTGGGGCTGGCCTTTCCCACACCTGAGGCCACGTTTCCGTTGACGACGTTCGCCATCAACGTCTCCGGGTCGTTCCTGCTGGCGCTGCTGCTGGTGTACGTGCTGGAGATTTGGCCGCCGACCCGGTACGTGCAGCCGTTCGCCGCCATCGGGTTTCTCGGCTCCTTCACCACCTTCTCGACCTGGATGGTCGACACCGATCGCCTTCTGGTCGACGGACACTACGCTGCCGCGGCATTCAACGTCTTCGGCAGTCTGTTCGCGGGTCTGGCCGCCACCGGTCTGGGCCTGGCCATCGGCCGGATCGCGCTGGCCAGGCGGGCACGGCTCGCCGCGCTGCGCGGCCACGCCCGCCGGTACGGCTGGTGGGTACGGTGATCACCGTGCTCGCCGTCGGCGTGGCGGCCGCGCTTGGGGCAGTGGCGCGCTACGTACTCAACCAATACGTGCAGTACCAAAGCCCAGGCACATTCCCGCGCGGGACATGGCTGATCAACATCACCGGCTCGTTCGTGCTGGGACTGATGGTGGGCCTCGGCGCACGGCACGGGCTGCCGGAGCAGGTCTTGACGGTCGTCGGCGTCGGTTTTTGCGGCGCCTACACGACGTTCTCCACATTCAGTTACGACGTGGTCCGCCTGTGCAAGGAAAGGCGGGTCGGGAAATCCGTGCTGTACGGCGCGTCAAGCCTTACGGCGGGTCTGCTCACAGCCGCGGCTGGGCTCGTCATCGGGTCGCTCTGAGAGCGGAGAAACCTCACGATGGGCTGCCGCGCGCAAACGGGAGGTCCAGTCGTCCAGGGCTTGACACATGGATTTACGAGACGTCTCCTTGAAGGGAGGAAATTTTGTGGCGTGCGTCATCGGGGGCCGCACAAGCTCGGGTTGGGCTGACGTCCACCGGCAATCCGGAGTCGACTGATGGCCACCTATGAATATCTATGCAGCCGCTGTGGGCCTTTCGACGTGAAGTTGGCAATGGGAACGGCTCCCGAAGTTTACGGCTGCCCTGTTTGCGCAGGCTCCGCGAGACGTGTGTACTCGTCGCCCGGTCTCTTGCCGACCTCGAACGTGGCCGCCGCACTCCATGACCAGGAGGAGCAGGCCCGTGAGGCCCCGGCAGTAGTCTCCGAAGTGCCGCCACGCAGTGGGGTGCGACAGCAACCGCACCCCGCTCTCTCGCGGTTGCCGCGTCCCTGAGGGCGGTGGTCGACAAGTCAGAACGTCTCATGCGGGTTTCGACGTCGAAACGCGGACGCCGTTCCCGTAGCGGTACGCGGAATGCGGAGTTACGCCACGCCGGCCGGAAGACGAGCCGTCTCCTCGGCAGCTCATCCCTGGCGCGACGCGATTCCGTCCCCCCACGCGGACTTAGGAGGTGTGTCCCCGTGGGAAACGTGGGACTGCTCTTTGTCGGTGCCGTGCTCTTCATCAACGGGATGTTGCTTCTCGGAAAGGTCGACGCCCGATCCGGGGCGGTGTTCAACCTGTTCATAGGCGCACTACAGGTACTGACACCGACTTACCTCATCTTCACCGCCGACGGCGACCCCCTGAAAATCCTGGCGGCATCCGGCATCTACCTGTTCGGCTTCACCTACCTCTATGTAGGTATCGGCCTGCTTGCCGGTCTCGACAGCACCGGCGTCGGCTATTACTCGCTGTTTGTGGCAATTGCGGCCCTGGGATACTCGTTCGCCAGTTTCCGGCTCCTCAAGGACTACCCCTTCGGGGTCATCTGGCTCTACTGGGCGTTCCTGTGGTTCCTGTTCTTCCTGCTGCTCGGTCTCAAGATGGACAGCCTCACCACCTATACGGGCTGGGTCACGGCGATCCAAGGCTGGGTCACCGGCGTGATTCCCGCGGCGCTGTTGATCTCCGGCTACTGGAAGCACCCCACCGAGATCGCCATCGCACTCGGGGTCTTCGGCGTGGTGGTGTTCGCGGCGCTGTGGCCGCTCACCCGGAAACCGCAGCAGGCCACCCGCGCCGCCCCGGAGGCCAGAAGTGCGGGCAGCGCACCATCCTGACCGGATCAGAAATGAGGAGCTGTCATGCCCGAAATTCTCTTCAATGTGGACCACAGTAAGTCGATGCGTGACCAGGCTGTTCCGGGACACAACCGGTGGCACCCGGACGTCCCCACCGTCGCCATGGTGCGGCCAGGCGCGGAGTTTCGCGTGGAGTGCCGCGACTGGACCGACTGCCAGGTCGGCAACAACGACACCGCCAACGACGTACGCGACATCGACCTGACCATCCCTCACATGCTCAGCGGCCCGATAGGCGTGGAGGGCGCCGAACCCGGCGACCTGCTCGTCGTCGACATCCTCGACCTCGGCCCCGTGCCGCAGCAGACCGGGGTCGCGGCGGGCCAGGGCTGGGGCTACACCGGCATCTTCGCCAAGGCCAACGGCGGCGGCTTCCTGACCGACTATTTCCCGGACGCCTACAAGGCGATCTGGGACTTCCACGGACAGCAGGCGGTCTCCCGGCACCTTCCCGGGATCAGCTTCACCGGAATCACCCACCCCGGGCTGTTCGGAACCGCGCCGTCCGCCGAGATGCTCGCCCGCTGGAACGCCCGCGAAAAGGCACTGATCGACACCGATCCGAACCGGGTTCCCCCTCTCGCCGTACCGCCGGACGGCACCAACGCGCTCGCCGGCACGGCCACCGGAGACCTCGCGCGGCGCATCGGGGAGGAAGGCGCACGCACGGTGCCGGCCCGCGAGAACGGAGGCAACCACGACATCAAGAACTTCACCCGGGGTTCGAGGGTCTTCTACCCCGTACACGTCAAGGACGCCAAGCTCTCCGGAGGCGACCTGCACTTCAGCCAGGGCGACGGAGAGATCACTTTCTGCGGCGCCATCGAGATGGGCGGCTTCATCGACTTCCACGTCGACCTGATCAAGGGCGGCATGGAGACGTACGGCATCTCCACCAATCCCGTGTTCATTCCGGGCAACGTCGAGCCAAGGTACACGGAGTTCATGACCTTCATCGGGATCTCCGTCGACCACGACACGGACACGAACTACTACCTCGACGCCACGCTGGCCTACCGCCGGGCCTGCCTCAACGCCGTCGAGTACTTCAAGAAGTTCGGCTACAGCGGAGAGCAGGCCTACCTGCTGCTCGGCTCCGCCCCCATAGAGGGACGCATCAGCGGCATCGTCGACATCCCCAACGCCTGCTGCTCGCTGTACGTACCCACCGCCATGTTCGACTTCGACGTCCGGCCCACCGCCGCAGGCCCGATGAAGGCCGACCGCGGTCGGTGCGCGGTGGCCACCGCCTGACCGGACGCCGGCTGCGGCCCCGCAGTCCCGGCTGCATCTCAGCCCGGCACATATCGCCAGTGCCATATCCGTGACGGCGGGCCGCGGCCAGGACTACTGCCTGCGCAATATCGCCGAGAGGAAGCCGCTTGGGCCGCCAGAACCTCGCGCGGGGCGTCGTACGGCTCGCGGCGTGAGGTCGATCCGCCGGCTGCGGGTGTCGTACGGATGAGCCCCGACAGTTAATCGCTGGCGTTGTGCCCCGGGGCGGGGCTACGGTTCTGCTCGTTCCCGGGGCACGGTCGTGTTCCGTTCCCGAGGGAACAGCGTTGGTTCGTTGAGGAAGCAGGAGGTGAGGACATTGATGACTGTCACGGTGACGGGCGCTGCCCGCATTCAGGAGTTCATCATCGTTGCCACCCCTGTGGTCTCCGGCTGACACCCACTTTTCCTCCGCGCGCCGAGCGCGACGCCGGGGCCACCCTTTGAAGGGTTCCCCTTGTTCAACGCTTCGCTCAACACGTCTTTCACTTCTGATGCTCAGCATGCCCTCGCCTCCTACGGCTGGGACGAAGGCTGGGCTGCCGAGTTCTCTCCGTATGCCGCGCAGGGCCTGGTGCCCGGCCGCGTCGTGCGGGTCGATCGTGGGCTCTGCGACGTCATCACCCCCGCTGGTCCTGTGCGAGCCGACACCGAGTTCGTTGTGCCGCGCGATCCGATGAAGGTCGTGTGCACCGGGGACTGGGTTGCTGTCGACCCGGCCGGTGATCCCCAGTACGTACGGACGCTGCTGCCCCGCCGCACCGCGTTCGTGCGGTCGACCTCGTCCAAGCGTTCCGAGGGTCAGGTGCTGGCCACCAACATCGATCACATCGTCATCTGTGTGTCGCTCGCGGCCGAACTGGACCTCGGGCGGATCGAGCGGTTTCTCGCCCTCGCGATGTCCAGCTCGAGCGGCGATGCCCTGCTGCATGAGTCGGCGCTCTCCTGGGAGAGCGGGGCGCAGCCGCTGGTCATCCTCACCAAGGCGGACCTCGTACCGGATGCGACCGGGCTTTCGTACCTGGTGCAGGACGTGGAGACGGCCGCGCCGGGAGTGCAGGTGCTGCCGGTCAGTTCGACGACCGGTGAGGGCGTCGATGTGCTCGCGGCAGTCGTGTCGGGCGGTACGAGCGTGCTGCTCGGGACGTCCGGTGCGGGAAAGTCGACGCTCGCCAACGCGTTGCTCGGCGAGGACGTGATGGATGTTCAGGCCACCCGCGACGTCGACGGCAAGGGCCGGCACACCACGACGACGCGCAACCTCCTCGCCCTGCCGGGCGGGGGCGTGCTCATCGATACCCCGGGGCTGCGGGGGGTCGGGCTGTGGGACGCGGAGGCCGGTGTGGGCCAGGTCTTCTCGGAGATCGAGGAGCTCGCCGCGGGGTGCCGCTTCCACGACTGCGCGCATGACGCGGAGCCGGGGTGCGCGGTGCTCGGCGCGATCGAGGACGGTTCGCTGCCGGAACGGCGGCTGGAGAGCTACCGCAAGCTGCTGCGGGAGAACCAGCGCATCGTCGCGAAGACGGACGCGCGGGTGCGGGCGGGGATTCGGCGCGACTGGAAGCAGAAGGGCGCGGAGGGCCGCGCGGCGCTGGAGGCGAAGCGAGGCCGCGCGCGCTGAACTCCGGGGCTCCGGCCCGGGCCCCGCGTCTCGAAGGTCGGTGGCGCTGGGGCTCCGGCCCGGGCCCGCGCCGCGCATGTCGGAGGGGCTGGTTTGCGGGGGTCTGCCTTGGGCCCGTGTCTCGAGGGTCTGTGGGGCCGGTTTGTGGGGCTCCGGCCCGGGCCCGCGCGTGGAACGTCGGTGGGGGTGGTTTGCGGGGTTCTGCCCCGGGCCTGCGCCTTGGACGTCGGTGGGGCTGGTTTGCGAGGCTCTGCCCTGGGCCCGCGCCTCAATCGCCGGAGGGGCTGGAAAGTCTCGCCGACGAGGCTGGATTGGGGCTCTGCCCGGGCCTTCCTCCTACGCCCTGCGGGCGTTGGGGGAGGACCCCACTCCTCAATCGCCGGACGGGCTGAAATTCAGCCCGTCCGGCGATTGAGGACACGCCCGCAGGGCGTGCTGGGACCCCACCGTGCTGGGGCCCCGCGCCCGCAAGGCGTTAGGTGGGGGTCCCCCCGCGCCCGCAAGGCGTAGGTGGGGGTCCCCCCGCGCCCGCAAGGCGTAGGTGGGGGTTCCCCCGCGCCCGCAGGGGCGTAGGGGGCGGGTCTGGGGGGCTTGCCCCCCAGTTACGGGATGGGGGTACCTCCCACGGCCGCCAGGCCGTGGGAGGAGGGCGGGTAGGGGAACAACCTCCCTACTCCTCCAGGCCCCAGCTGTGAATCTTCCTCGGGTGGATCCGGATCAGTTCCTCGCTGAAGTGCGGCCCCAGCTCGTGCGGGCCCGTCAGCAGTTCCGCCTCGCCCCGGATGTCCACCCCGCGTACCTTCCACGGGCTGAGGCTCACAATGTCGTCGACGACCAGCGCCACCTTCGGGTTCGCCTTAAGGTTGCGCCACTTCTTCGTCGTGCCGAGCGCGTAGCCACCGATCAGGATCGTCCCGTCGTCCTGCGGGAAGAAGCCGACCGGGTTCGCCTGCGGCTGGCCGTTCGGGTCGACGGTCGCCAGCCGGCCCAGTCGCTGGGACGAGAGATACGTGCGCTCGGCTTCGCTGAATTCGGTCATGAACGCAGCCTCACACGCGTACGTCGTATCACGCATCGGATGCGGGACCTAGGCGAGCCCTAGGACCTCAGCCCGGGTTCACGCGGTCAGGCTCAAGCCGGTCAGGTTCAGGCCGGGAGCCCCCATGCCGTGGCCGACGCGTTCGGCTTAACCGGGCGGATCCGGAGGTTTGGGCGGTCCCCCCCGCGCCGTGATCAGCGCCGATTCGCCCTTCCGTAGCCGGATGCGGATCGCGCCGTCGTCCGCCTTCTCCCATCGCAGCCGCCCGACCCTCCCGTCGCGGACCTCGATCTCGCCCGCGATGCCGGCCGTGTCGTACCACGCACGGCGCCCCCGCCTCGCTGGTGACCCGTACCCAGCGGGTCCTCCCCGCCTCCCGTACCGAGCTGAGCAGGAACGCCCGCCGCGTGCCTGGACGGCGTTCAGCACAGTGGCATACGGGAGGGGGCTCGGCCGTCAGCCCCAGATCACCGCGCCCAGCCACGCCCCCATGACCAGCAGGCAGGCGAACAGTTCCACCAGCATGCTCGTCCCCACCGCCCGCATCACCGCCCGGGTGGAAGCCACCGCCGGGCCGTGCCCGCCGAGCCGCCGCCGCTCCGAGGCGTAGATCCCCCCGATGAATCCCGGTATCGCGCCCACCACCGGCACCAGGACGAAACCGATGAGCGCCCCCGCGCCCGCCCACACCACCATGCGCCGGGTCACCCCCACCCCGCGCAACCGGCGCGGCGGCAGCTGCCACACCACGACCTGGTCGATCAGCAGCACCACCGTCGAGGCCACCAGCAGCACCCAGGCCAGACCGGACTGCACGTGCATCGACCACCAAAGCATCGCGGCCCACACCAGCCAGCGTCCCGGGACGCCGGGGACGAGTACCCCGAACAGGCCCAGCAGCATCACCAGGCCGACCATCAGGAGCTGCCACACGCCCATCTGCCAAGGGTGCGGGATCGGGATCACTGCCGCAGGTCGCGGGCCACCCAGCCTTTCTCGTACGCATGCCAGCCGAGTTGCATCCGGGTCGTCACCCCGGTCAGCTCCATCAGCCCCTTCACGCGGCGCTGTACGGTCCGCAGCCCCACGTCCAGCTGCTTGGCCACGCTCGCGTCCGTCATCCCGGCGAGCAGCAGCGAAAGGATCTCCAGATCCGTGCCGTCGGGCCCGGCCGCGGGCTCCTGCGAAACCCCACCGCCGGCGCCGAGTCGCAGCGGCAACGCCTCCCGCCACACCGTCTCGAACACGCCCATCAAAGACTCCAGGAGCCCGCTCGCCTGGATGACGAGCGCCGCGGGCTCGGCCCCGCGCGCCGTAAGCGGCACCATCGCCAGGGCGCGGTCGGCGACGACCAGCTTGGTCGGCACCCGGTCCACCACCCGAACCTGCTCCTCACGGCCCAGCGCGGCGGACAGTTCGGTGATGCCCGCGGGCGCCGAGAGCACCGCCCGATCGAGGACCACGCGGTACGTCACCCCGCGCTGCGCCGCCTTCTCCTCGGCCTTGTTGTCCGTGGCGGCCATGGCGATCGGATTGCCGGTCACCAGGGCGCACACCTCCTCGGTCGCGCCCAGTTGGAGCTGTACGAAACGGTGCGCGACGGCGCTCGCGCCCGTCACCACCTCGACCAGATCGTGCACGGCGGTCTCGGTGGCATCGGCGCGGTACTCCTTGGCGAGCAGCGCCGCCGCCAGCTCGGCCTGCTCCAACTCGTGCCGTTGCTGGGTCAGCAGCGCGCCCAGCGCGACGCCGGGCGGTGCCGCCACCCAGCGGCCGGTGCGGGCCGACGACTGCGCCGCAAGCCCCTGTTGCTCCAGCCGGCGCAGCGCGCGCTCGATGTCCGTCTCCGGCAGAGCGAGACGGTGGGCGAGATCGGAGACCTCCGCCGCCCCGAGCGCGACCAGCGCGCGGTATGCCGACTCCTGTCTCTCGTCGAGACCTATCGCTCCCAGCACCCAGACCCCTCCCCGGACGTGCGCTTCCCCGCCCGCCGTGGCGGATACTGGCCACGGCGTATTCCCGCCGCGTACATCATCCCTGCACCATGGGTCCCTCTGGCAATGGTGCGCCACCGCGCCACCAACAGCCCTCGGCAGTCGAACTGACGTGCGCTTACCACGAAACGGTCCGCCGGGCGTCCTCCCGTGGGGAGTTGGGCCGCCCGGCGGACCACTTGTCGTACTGTGCTTTTTTCCGGATGCCCCGTTTTCGTGCGCCCCGCGCGGTGGACAATAAGGGCATGAGTCAGCAGGGGGAGAGGCCGGCCACCGAGGACGACTGGTGGAACCGGCTGTACGACGAGTCAGCCCCGGACACCGGTCCCGCGGCGGCCGGGGGTGACACGCTGGACGACCGATTCGACTCCGCGGCGGATGCGGTGGCCGCGGACGCCGCGTCTGAGCTGCCCGACCCGCCCGACCCGCCCGACCCGCCCGAGCCCCCGGAGTCGGAGCGTCCGCGCGCCTGGTGGGAGACGGTTGCGGCAGCGCGGAACAGCCCGGACCGGCCGACCGCGCCCCCACGCCAACGCACACCGTGGGAACCACCGGCACCCGAACGGCCGCCCGCGTTCCCCCCTCCTCCGCCGCCCGGACCGCCCCGGCCCGACGCCGCTCCTGTCGTCCAGGCGCAGGCCGGGGGCGCGGAGGACGCCGAGCCGCCCCGCCCCGCCAGTCCGCCCGCGTACGTGCCGTCACCCGCGCAGGAACCGGCCGACCAGCCCCCCGCTCCCGACCAGCCCTCCGCGCCCGCCGGGGGCCCCGCCCCCGCCGTCCACCCGCCCGCGCGGCCGTACGTCGCGCACGTCGGAGACGGCCCGCCCACCTACGACGCCGAGCCCACCGCCCTGCCCGCCGCCCACCCCCAGGAGCTGGACGAACTCGTCGCCGACACAGTGCTCGACGGCGCGAGCTACGGCACGTACACCCTGCGCGCCGTCTCCATCCGCGGGGACTCCGCGCGCTACCGCGGCGAGCCGCGCCGCGACGCCCTGCTCACCGCGCGCTTCGGCACCGGCGACGCCGCGCTCGTCCTGGTCGCCGTCGCCAGCGGCGCCCGCACCGCAGGGGGCGCGCACCTCGCCGCCGCCGACGCCTGCCGCTGGATCGGCACAGCTGTCGGCCGCAGTCACGCCCGCCTGGCCGATGACATAAGGGGAGGCCGCCGCGGCGACCTCAAATCAGGGCTGCACCGGCTCACCGACCGCAGCTTCGGCAGGCTGCGCGCCAGCGCCGCCGAGCAGGGCCTGGAGCCGCAGGAGTACACCGCCAACCTGCGCTGCCTGCTGCTCTCCGCCGACCCCGAGTGCCGTACCCGCGTGTTCTTCGGCGTCGGCGGTGGGGGTCTGTTCCGCCTCCGCGGCGGCATCTGGCAGGACCTCGAGCCGGTGGTCCCCGAGTCCGCGGCCGTCACCGGCGCACCCGTTGTCGGATTCGGTTCGCCGCCCGCCGAGACCGCCGAAGGCGACCGGCTCACCATGGACCTGGGGATCGCGACGCCCCCGTCCCCGTACATCGAGGCACCGCCCCCGCCACCCGCCGAACCCTTCCGGTTCCGCGCCTCCGTGGCCCACCCGGGCGACACCCTGTTGCTGTGCAGCAGCGGCCTCGCCGAACCGCTGCGCGGCGAGCCCGCCCTCGCCGAGGAGCTGGCCGGCCGCTGGGCGCACGGCGAGCCGCCGGGCCTGGCCGCGTTCCTCGCCGACACCCAGCTGAGGGTGAAGGGATACGCCGACGACCGTACGGCTGTCGCAGTCTGGGAGGCGTAACCGCGCCGGCCGTGGGTTGATGGATGTTCATGCCCCCAGCCGAGAAAGGGTACGCATCCCATGGCCAAGCAGAATGTGGCGGAGCAGTTCGTCGACATCCTCGTCCGTGCCGGCGTCCAGCGGCTGTACGGAGTCGTCGGCGACAGCCTCAACCCGGTCGTCGACGCCATTCGTCGCAATTCCGCCATCGACTGGGTCCAGGTCCGGCACGAGGAGGTCGCCGCCTTCGCGGCCGGCGCCGAGGCCCAGATCACCGGGAAGCTCGCGGCCTGCGCCGGTTCCTGCGGCCCGGGCAATCTCCACCTCATCAACGGGCTGTACGACGCCCACCGCTCCATGGCCCCCGTGCTCGCCCTCGCCTCGCACATCCCCTCCAGCGAGATCGGTCTCGGCTACTTCCAGGAGACCCACCCCGACCAGCTGTTCCGCGAGTGCAGCCACTACAGCGAGCTGATCTCCAACCCGAAGCAGATGCCCCGCCTCCTGCAGACCGCGATCCAGAACGCGATCGGCCGCGGCGGCGTCAGCGTCGTCTCGCTCCCCGGCGACATCGCCTCGCAGGCCGCCCCGGAGAAGTCGATCGAGCACGCCCTGGTCACGTCTCGTCCCACCGTGCGGCCGGGGGACGGGGAGATCGACAAGCTGGTCAGGATGATCGACGACGCGGACCGGGTCACGCTCTTCTGCGGCAGCGGCACGGCGGGCGCGCACGCCGAGGTGATGGAGTTCGCCGAGCGCATCAAGTCGCCGGTCGGGCACGCGCTGCGCGGAAAGGAGTGGATTCAGTACGAGAACCCCTACGACGTCGGCATGAGCGGCCTGCTCGGCTATGGCGCGGCCTATGAAGCCACGCACGAGTGCGACCTGCTGATCCTCCTCGGCACGGACTTTCCCTACAACGCCTTCCTCCCCGACGACGTCAAGATCGCTCAGGTCGACGTCAGGCCCGAACACCTGGGCCGCCGCTCCAAGTTGGATCTGGCCGTCTGGGGCGACGTACGCGAGACACTGCGCTGTGTCACCCCGCGCGTGCGGGCGAAGTCGGACCGTGGGTTCCTCGACAGGATGCTGAAGAAGCACGCCGACGCGCTCGAGGGTGTGATCAAGGCGTACACCCGCAAGGTGGAGAAGCATGTCCCGATCCACCCCGAGTACGTCGCGTCCGTATTGGACGAACTCGCCGACGAAGACGCGGTGTTCACGGTCGACACGGGTATGTGCAATGTGTGGGCGGCCCGCTACCTCTCGCCCAACGGCCGCCGCCGGATCATCGGCTCGTTCAGCCACGGCTCGATGGCCAACGCCCTGCCGCAGGCCATCGGCGCCCAGTTCATCGACCGGAACCGGCAGGTCGTCTCCATGTCGGGCGACGGCGGCTTCACCATGCTGATGGGTGACTTCCTCACCCTCATTCAGTACGACCTGCCCGTGAAGATCGTCCTGTTCAACAACTCCTCGCTGGGAATGGTGGAGTTGGAGATGCTGGTCTCGGGACTCCCGTCGTACGGAACCGCCAACCGCAACCCGGATTTCGCGGCGGTCGCGCGGGCGGCCGGGGCGTACGGCGTACGGGTCGAGAAGCCCAAGCAGCTCGCGGGCGCGCTCAAGGACGCCTTCCGGCACAAGGGACCCGCCCTGGTGGATGTGGTCACCGACCCGAACGCGCTCTCCATCCCGCCGAAGATCAGCGCGGAGATGGTGACGGGCTTCGCGCTCTCCGCCAGCAAGATGGTGCTTGACGGGGGCGTGGGCCGGATGGTCCAGATGGCCCGCTCCAACCTGCGGAACGTACCGAGGCCCTGACGCCGTCGTCGTCGCTCGAGGACGCGATGAGTGGCGCTCTTCGCGTGGGGCATGCATTTCCGTGAACGCGTTCCACACAAGGGGTCGTTCCGGAGAGAGGCTGTCCGACGTGCGGGTGGGGATGATGACTGGGCGTCAGGGAGGGGCAGGGCCTGCCGCGAGCGGGCACGGCCGGGAACCCGGGGCAGGGGGAGACCCGGGCCGTCGGCTGCTCCGCCGATTGGGCTGCGCGGATCTCACCGCCGTTCCTGAAGTACGGCGTGCACTGCGGGAGTTGCTGCGCGACTGGGGAACGAAGGACACGGTGGAGGCGGCCGAGCTGCTCACCGGCGAGCTGGTGACCAATGCGCTGGTGCACACCGATCACGGCGCGGTGGTCACGGCCGGCGTCGACGCCTCCACACTCCGCGTGGAGGTACGGGACTTCATGGCCGGACTGCCGGTGCCGCCTGCGCGGGCAGCGCACCTCGACACCCACGGCAGGGGGCTCCTCCTGGTGCAGAGCCTCGCGGACGCCTGGGGCGTCCGCACCCACGGCGTGGGCAAGGTGGTCTGGTTCGAGCTGCACGAAAGGCCGGCCTGACCGTCGGCCGGACAGCCGCGGACCGGCCCTCGTGCGACTGTGCACCGGAGACTCCCGGCTCTCACCCGAATTGCCGCTCGAGATCCTTGAGTTTCTGCTCCAGGGAGTCGAGACGCGGCAGGGTCATGGTGTCGTCCTCGGCCGTGAGGTCGACCGTGCGCGGCTCAGCGACGCCGGCCGCCTTCACCGCCTGGAGGGAGGGCCGGGAAGGAAGCGGCAGTTGCCCCGGCTCGGCTATGGCAGGCTCCGCGGCGGACCCGACGCCGGTGACGGCCTGCGTGGATCCCGCCGTGGAGTTGAGGGCGGGAAGCTCCGCCCGGCGGTCGCCGTGACCGCGGCCCCAGGCCCGGTGCTGCCGGTTCAGCGCCCTTATCTGCGCCCGCTCCATCTTCTCCCTGTCCCGCCTGCGCAGCCGGTTCCGCTGCTTCTCCCGGCGGTCCTCGCGAACCTCGTCGACCGCCTCGTCCAGAGTGCGTACGCCTTCGAGCAGCATCAGCGACCAGGCGCCGAAGGTCTCCCGGGGCGCCCTCAGCCACCGTACGATCCGGATCTGCGGCAGCGGGCGGGGTACCAGGCCCTGCTCGCGCAGCGCGGCCCTGCGGGTCTGCTTCAGCGCGCGGTCGAACAGCACCGCGGCCGACAGCGACATGCCGGCGAAGAACTGCGGGGCGCCCGCGTGGCTCAACCCCCGTGGCGCATGGACCCAGTTGAACCAGGCGGCCGCGCCCGCGAAGGCCCACACCAGGAGCCGTGAGCCGAGTGCCGCGTCGCCATGGCTGGCCTCGCGCACCGCGAGCACCGAGCAGAACATGGCCGCGCCGTCGAGGCCGAAGGGGACCAGATACTCCCAGCCTCCGCCGAGGCTGAGATTCTCCCGGCCGAAGCCGACCAGGCCGTGGAAGGAGAGCGCGGCGGCGACCGCCGCGCAGCAGAACAGGAGCGCGTAGGAGGCCGTGCCGTAGATCGCCTCCTTGCGCCTTCGGCGTTCCTCGCTGCGCTCCCAGGAATCCTCGGCCGCGGCCTTGTCACCGGCGCGCTTGCCGCGCGCGACCACCGCCACCGCCACCAGGACTCCAACGAGCATCACGCCGCCGGGAAGCAACCAGTTCAGTGATATGTCGGTCAGTCTCATGGGCGGTGTCCCTTGTGTCGCGGTAGGGCGTTTCGGCCGCCATAGTGGCCGAACTCCCGGCGCCCCCAAGGGGGTTTCGTGGCAATAGAACGCCAACGGGGCCACATCGCATACGGATAGGTGCGTTTCGCTCGAACTGCCGTATGGATAAGAAGAGTTGGTTCGATTAAGTCACCCGGTCGGACGGCGTGCCGACGGGCCAGCGGGGGATCAGACGTTCGGCCGCAGCTTGCTCACGCGGTCTGCGTCGCACGTGCGCGGACAGGTGACACAGGTGTCGTCGGGCCGCAGCGTGTAGAAGAGGCAGCAGCTCGCCCGGTCGCGGGTCGGCAGCGGCTCGCCGGCCGGCCCGGCCAGCTCACGGAAGCCGGCGGTGCCGACGTACGGCTCGGTGGCGCCCGGCAGCAGCTGCTCGAGCTCCGCGGGCGCCCGCTGCTCCTCGCCGAGCAGATGCGCGACGTACCAGAGGCCTTCGACGATCTCGTCGGTCGCCATGCCCCACAGTGCGCGCCTGCCGCGGCGCATCCGCGGCCCGAAGCCGTCCAGGACGGGCCCGATGTGCTCGGCGACGGCGGAGCGGACCTCGGCGCGCAGCGCCTCCTCGTCCGGTACGACACGGGCGCCGGGCAGCTGGGCTGCGGGGTCGTCCGGCAGGCAGGCGAACTCCCTCACCCGGATCGCCATCCGCCCCAGCGCGCGGTGGAAGGCGACGTCCTCGACGGGCGCGCGCACCACCCGGCGGTGCAGAAACCAGGGGGCCGTGATCAGCAGACAGGCGGGCCATGCGTACCGGTGCAGTCCGAAGCTGGCGATCACGTCGGGCCGGGCCTGCTGTCCGTAGTCCCGCAGGACCTGAGCGTCGTCCCAGGCGAGAAAGGCGTCGAGGGCCGGTCCTCCGACCGCGAGCTCGGCCGCGCCCACCCAGCCCGGGCCGGACGGGAGCCGCTCGCCTGCTGTGAGTTCCGCTATCCGCAGCCCGGGGAAGACCTCGGCCAGGCGCGCGTACGCGTCGCTGACGGGCGAGGCAAGGGCGGGCAGCACTGCGGGAACGGTCATGCTGGGGGACCACCGAATCGCGATCGTTGGCAGGTTAGCCTTACCTTACCCGACGTATTCGATGTTTGAACTGCAGCCCCGTCCGCCTATGGTGCACAGGGGCCCTGCGCACGCGAGCCGGGCCCGGCACCAGGCCGGAGGAGGACCCGAGTGGAGCAGGCCCGAGCGCGCGATGCCGCGCTGCCGCAGCCGCATGCGTCCGCCCGCGTCCCCGAACAGGCCGGCCCGCCCGCCCGCCCGGGCTCCGCTCAGCCACGCATTCCGGCACAGGAACGCGTGGTGGAGGGTGCGAGGGGCGAGCACACCCACAGCGAGCCCCCGGCCCCGGGCACCGCGCCCCGCACGGTCCAGCGCCACTCGGTCCGCGGCCAGATCCTCGAAGCCCTGCGCGCAGCCCTGGTCGACGGAGAGCTGATCCCCGGCGAGGTCTACTCCGCGCCCGTCCTCGGTGAACGCTTCGGCGTCTCGGCGACCCCCGTACGCGAGGCGATGCAGCAACTGGCGACCGAGGGCGCGATCGAGGTCGTCCCCAACCGCGGCTTCCGCGTCACGGTACGCAGCGCCCGCGAACTGGCCGACCTCGCGGAAGTCCGCTCCCTGCTCGAGGTCCCGGTCATGCTCCGGCTGGCCCGCACGGTCCCGGCCGCCCGCTGGACGGCCCTGCATCCCCTGGCCGAGGCAACGGCAGCGGTTGCGGCCACCGGCGACCGCGCCGCCTACGCCGAAACGGACCGCGCCTTCCACCGCGCGGTGCTCGCGCTGTCCGGCAACCACCAACTGGTCATGGTCGCCGACGACCTCCACCGCCGCTCCCAATGGCCCCTGACGAGCGCCCCGGTCATGCGCCGGGCGGACCTGGTGGCGGACGCGGCGGAACACATGGCACTGTTGGAGGCGCTGGTCGCGCAGGATCTGAAAGTGGTGCAGTCGCTGGTGCGGGAGCACTTCACGGGCGCGGCGGCCTGACGGTCAAGGTCAGGTGCGCCCCGCACGACCGTGACGTCGCCTTGAGCTGACCGGCGTGCGTGCGGGCCTCACCCCCGAGCGCCTCGCGGCGATCCGGGCCTCACCCCCCGAGCGCCTCCGGCCGCGGCCACCCGAACCATGGGCACCGTCCACCCGATGCCGGTCTCGGCCGACGATGTACGCGCCCTCGAGAAGCTCGGCACATTCGGCCGCGGTTGGATTGCGCGCCGTGTCGGGCCGCGGTGCTGTTGATCCGGATGCGTGCCGACGTCCGGCGCCATTGGTGGCATCGGGCGCTCAGCCGTGAAGGAGGAAGGACGGAGCATGCACATACCCGGATCCATAGCGGGCCGCCGGCGTTATGCGGCGGCCCTCGCCCCGGCGGTGATCTGCTCGACGATATTCGCGGGGCCGGATCTCGCTCCGGCTGGTGGCGCGCCGTCACCTTCGGTGCCCGCCCCGCAGCTGGACTGGAAACCCTGCGTCAAGGGCAGTCCGTTCGACTGCGCGACCGCGAAGGTACCGCTGGACTACCGCAACCCCGGTGGTCGCACCATCGAGCTGGCAGTCGTCAAACGGAAGGCAACCGGCCCCGGACGGCGCATCGGCACCCTGTTCTTCAACCCCGGCGGCCCCGGCGGGCCCGGAACGGTGCAGATGCCACAGAATTACGAGGCCTTCCCACGAGAGGTACGGGAGCGGTTCGACATCGTCAGCTGGGACCCCCGCGGGGTCGGCAGCAGCACCGCGGTGAACTGCTTCGAGAATCGCGAAGAAGCCAACGCCTGGGTTGCGAGCAAACCGGCAGGCTTCCCGGTGGGCGAACAGGAGCGGACGGCCTACATCGCCGCGTACAAGGATCTGGCCAGGCGCTGTCAGCAGCGTGACCCCGAGCTCCTTCGCCATGTGTCGACCGCCGACACCGCGCGCGACCTCGACCAGCTCCGCCAGGCGGTGGGCGACGAACAACTCACCTACCTCGGGACCTCCTACGGCACGTTCCTGGGCGCCACCTACGCCAACCTCTTCCCCGGCAAGGTCCGAGCCATGGCCCTCGACAGCAACGTCGACCCGCAGGCCTGGACCCACGCCTCCGACGACGACCCCCGGCTCCCGACATTCCTGCGCATGGGCACGGACCGCGGCGCGGCAGCAGTCCTGGACAAGTTCCTCGCCCTGTGCGGGTCCACCACCACCGCCCGCTGCGCCTTCTCTGCCGGCAGCCCGAAAGCGACCCGGGACAAGTTCGACCAGCTGATGCGGCGCCTCCGGGAGCATCCCGTGGGCCCATGGACCTATGGCCGTACGGTCGGTGACCTCGTGAACAGCCTCTACTCAGTCCACCCCGGCTGGACGGATCTCGCCGGCAGGCTGCAGAACCTGTGGCAGGGCCGCGCCCCGGAGCCGTCCCCACTCCCACCCGCACCACCGGTCCCGAATCCGAATCCGTACCTGGGCGAAGAACAGGCCGCTGCGGTGTTCTGCAGCGACAGCCCCAATCCGCGTGATCCCGCTGCCTACCACGCCATGGAGGAGGCCAGCGCGACCCGTGCGGGCGACGCCGGACGCTTCTGGGCCTGGGCCTCCGAGGGGTGTGCCGACTGGCCGGCCACGGTGGCCAACAGCTATCGCGGCCCTTGGAACAAGCCGACGGCGCACCCCGTCCTGCTGGTCGGCACCACCTACGACCCCGCCACCCCCTACTCGGGCTCGCAGGCCATGGCCAAAGAACTGGCCAACGCCCGCCTGCTCACCCACAACGGGTACGGGCACACCGCACTGACCAACCCCAGCAGCTGCGTCAAGGAATACGAGAGCCGCTACTTCATCGACGGCAAACTCCCGCCGGCCGGAGCAACGTGCCAACAGGACACGCCCCCCTTCCCCGCACCGAAGCCACAGGGCGGCATCGACAGCGGCGGCGGCGCGATGGCCGACATCGCCTCCTGAGTCCGGCTGAGCTCACCGCCTGAGGTCAGGGCTCAGGCTCGGGCGGTGTGGGTGAGGAACGCGGTCCAGGCGGTGGGGGAGAGGGCGAGCTGAGGGCCGGCGGTGTCCTTGGAGTCGCGGACGTGGACCGTGCCGGGGCAGGCGGCGATCTCGACGCAACTGTCGCCCTCGGAGCCGCTGTGGCTGGACTTGCGCCAGGAAAGGGCGACTTCGACGCAGTCGTCGCCCTCGGAGCCGCTGTAGCTGCTCTTGAACCAGGACAGTTCGGCGGTGCTGTCGGTCATAGCGCTCCTCGCATTCGCTTCAGCAGACTGACGGAGTCCGCTGGGGTGAGAGCCTGCGAACGCAGTTTCGCATAGCGCTGCTGGAGCACGCTGACCTCTTTCGGGCCGGAGATCAACTGGCCGGTCTTCTGTCCCTCGGAGTAGCCGAGCCACTGGTGATCCGGCGTCTCCAGAAGCCGCAGTGGACCGTCCAGGCCCGCGTGGTCCGTCACCTGGAGCGGCATGATCTGGATCTCGAGGTTCCAGCGCGAGCCCTGCGCAATCAGCTGCTCGAGCAGCTCCTGGGTGACGTCGTCGCCTCCCGTACGGCGTTCCAGTACGGCCTGCTCGACGATGAAGCTGAGCGCGATCGGCGGCGTACGGGTGAGGAGTTGCTGGCGAGCCAAGCGGGCCGAGACGCGTTGCCCGACCTCCTCATCGGACGGCGGCGGGGGCACGCTCAGCGTCACCGCGCGGGCATACGCCTCCGGCTGCAACAGCCCCGGCACCACCCGGCATTCGTACGTGCACAGCGTCAGCGCCGTCTCCTCCAGCCTCGCCCACTGGCGGAACCAGGACGCCAGGCCCGGCTGCCGCGACACGTGCCGCGCAGCACCCCGTAACGCGCCGAACGCGTCCAGAGCCTCCTCCGCGCGGTCGACGAAATCCTTCGGCGGCAGCCTGCGCCCCTGCTCCACGGATGCGACGAAGGACGGGGAGTAGCGCACACGCGGTGCCAACTCGTCCTGAGTGAGGTCGGCCCGTTTGCGGAAGGCCTTGAGGACCTCGCCGAATGCCCTGAGACTGTCCGACGACTCCGGTTCGCTGTTGCCCGTCATGACTCGCCACCTCCGCTGTGCCCAACGCCGCCCAACTGGCCTATCGTCACGGTCCGTTACGCGTACTGTCCACACCCCGCACTCGTACGCCGACTCAGCGTACGAGTTCCACGCCTGGTCATCGCGTGCGTGAGGCCGCCACGGTGGGGTCATGCCAGTCGACACCCAGCCCCAAAGCCCCGTCACCGTACGTATGTTCGCGCAGCGATTCAGCTCCACTCGGCTCGGCGCACGCCTCGCCCGGCACCTCGCACTGCATCGGCTCGACGACTGGGGGATTCCGTACGACACCGACCCCTCCGACGCCGCCGCCGTCATCGTCGCCGAGCTCGCCGCGAACGCCGTGACCCACGGGCGCGTCCCCGGACGGGACTTCGAGCTGCGGCTCACGCTCTCGGCCGACACCCTGCGGATCGAGGTGTCCGACGCCCGTACCGAGAAACGTCCGAAGGAGGTGCTGCCCGACGGGGAGTCGGGGCGCGGGCTCCGCCTGGTCGCGGCGCTCGCCGAGCGGTGGAGCGTGCACGATCGCGTACCCGTCGGGAAGACCGTACGAGCGGAGCTCACGCTGCCGCGCCGAACTCGCCGCTAACCTTTGGCCAGAGCTGGATTGTGTCCATTGAGTGGGGGGTCATTCATGTCCGCGGAGTTGCCCGAGTCGTCCATACCCGACGAGGCGTGGGAGGAGTTCCAGCGCGAGAGCGAAGGCCCGGCCCGGCTCGCCGCTCCCAAGGAGCCGTCCGCGCGGGCGCGGATGGTGACCGAGCGGCTGCGGCGCGAGGACGAGGAGGCCGCGCGGCGGTATGGCAAGGTGCGGGGCTGGGGCAGGCGCAGGAGCCCGGTGCGGGCGGAACCCGACGCGTGGCGGGCGTGGCCGTCCCGGCGGCGGCAGGCGCGGCGGCGCAGGGGTTGGGGTGCCTTCTGGGTGCTCGTGGTCGTCGGGGTCGTACTGGTCCTGATGAATCCGGCCATGTCGCTCTCCTGGCTGGTCGGCTAGAAGGGCAAGCTGGGGAGGAGGCGGCTTCCGTCCGGGAGCGCCCCCCCATCCGTACGAAGGAGTCATCCGTGGCCTTGACCCGTGAAGAGCGTGAGCAGTTTCTGGGCGAGCCGCACATCGCCGCGCTGGCTGTGGACGCGGGCGAGGAGGGGCGGGCTCCGCTCACCGTGCCCATCTGGTACCAGTACGCGCCCGGCGGCGACGTCTGGGTCATGACGGGGCGTGACTCCCGCAAAGCCACGCTGATCGGCCGGGCCGGACGGTTCAGCCTGATGGTCGACCGCATCACGCCCACCGTCCGGTACGTCTCCGTCGAAGGGCCCGTCATCGAGACCGTCCCGGCCACCCGCGAACAGCTCGTGGAGCTCGCGGCCCGCTACCTCCCCGCCGAAAAGGTCGAGACCTACGTCGACTTCGCCTGGAAGGCTCAAGGCGAGAACGTGGTCATCCGCATGCGGCCCCAGCACTGGCTCAGCTCGGACCTCGGCGAGTTGTGAGCGGCCCGCCTCCGGTCATGCCGCGGGCTCGGGCTGCGGAGGCGAGGACCGGACCGGCGCCGTCGGGGGCAGTTGCTCCGCCAGCCACACCGGTACGCCGCCCAGCAGGCGGAACAGCCGGCCCGCCTCCGCCCGCAGCCTGCCCGCCTCCGGCTCCGGCTCGCAGTCGGCGAGCGCTGCCAGCGCCGGCGCCGTGCCGATCAGATAGCCGAGCTCCTCGCGGATCCGCAGCGACTCCGTGAAGCCGTGCCGCGCCTGCGTCAACTCCCCGTCCCGCAGGGCGAGTCCGGCCTGATGGTGCCAGGTGAAGGAGAGCAGCAGGGTGTCACCCTGCGCGGTGGCCCCCGCATGGGCGCGCTGGTACGCGGCGCGGGCGGCCTGGGGCGAGTCCGCGATGTGCTCGGCGACCAGGCCCCGGCGGAAGTCGAGCAGCGGGCGCCTGGGTGAGGTGGGGGCGAGCAGCGCCGCGGCCCGGCCGAGCGCTGAGCGGGCCTCGTCCGCACGGTCGCGTACGCCGAGGAGGGTCGCCGCGTACGCGAGCCGCCCGCGCTCGCACGCCGCGCCGCCGCGCTCCTCGTCGTCCCGGGCCACGGCCTCCGCCGTACGCAGCGCGTCCTCCGCCTCGGCCCAGCCGTCACCGGTGAACAGACAGCGCTCGACGAGCAGTCCGGCCCGCTCCAGCGCGGCCGCCGGGATCGCGATGTGGGGGATGAGCAGGGCTGCAGCGTCGGTCCAACAGCCGCGCGAGCGCAGCCGCCATACCGCGATCTGGAGCGGATCGTCACCTGCAGTGGTTCCGGAACCAGACATGGCGGTATGCGCCACGTTGCCCTCCCCTAGCACGCCATTGAGCTGTTGAGTCTGTCGCATCTCAGCATGGATGGGCATGCCTGGCCAAGGGGTCAGGTGAATGAATTCACAATCGCTCGGCGGCCGATGGGGTCGCCGGGGGCCTTCGCCGGTGGAGATCAGTGCGAGACGGACCTCGTCGTTCGGTCGCGAGGGCACTGTCAGTGTCGTGACGTGGGCCGCGGCATCGGCGTCAACCAAGTGGATCTCGCCATGACCGCCACGGGTGACCGCGACGAACGGTGCGCCGGGGGAGGCGACGATCGCCCGGCACTCCCGCGCCCGCGATCTCAGCCCCCTGCAAAAACTCTCGCGCCCGCGATCCCAGCCCCCTGAATAGCCCTCAGCTCATCCGCAGCGCAAGGAAGAAGTCGAGCTTGTCCTCCAGCCGCGAGAGGTCACGGCCCGTCAATTGCTCGATTCTGCCCACTCTGTACCGCAGCGTGTTCACATGCAGATGCAGCCGCGTCGCGCACCGCGTCCAGGACCCGTCGCAGTCGAGGAACGCCTCCAGCGTCGGGATCAGCTCCGCGCGGTGGCGGCGGTCGTAGTCGCGCAGGGGGTCCAGCAGGCGGGCCGTGAAGGCGCGGCGGACGTCGTCCGGGACGAAGGGGAGCAGCAGGACGTGCGAGGCCAGTTCGTGGTGGCCCGCCGCGCAGACCCGCCCCGGGCGGGCCGCCGCGACGCGGCGGGCGTGGCGGGCCTCCTCCAGTGCGCCGCGCAGCCCCTCCGCCGAGCTGACCGCGGCGCTGACGCCCAGCGTGAGCCTGCCGTCGTCGGCGAGGCCGGCCGAGAGCGGGTCGCGCACGGAGTTCAGCAGCGCGTCCGCGTGCAGGCCGGCCTCCGTGGACCCGGTGCCGGGCGCGTCCGGGTCGGCGGGGACGGCGGGCAACGGAACCAGCGCGATGGCCTCGTCGCCGGTGTGGGCGACCGCGATCCGGTCGGTGGGGTCCGCTCCGGGTGCCGCCGGGTCGACCAGGATCTCCTCGAGCAGCGACTGGGCGACAGGTCCGGGCTCGATCGCCGTGGCCGCCCCGCCGGCCGCCACCCCCGCGCCTGCGTCCCCGGCGCCGTCCTGAGCCCAGTCGACCCGGGCCACCACGACCTGCCAGTGGGGCGCGGTCCCGAGGCCGGGCAGCAGCACCGGCGCCGTCACCCGCAGACGGGCCGCGATCTCGGCGGGCGCGGCGCCCGCCTGGACCAGTTCCAGCACCTCCTGGGCGAGCCGGCGCCGTACCGTACGGGCCGCCTCGCGCCGGTCCCGTTCGACGGCGATCAGCTGGGTCACGCCCTGCAGCAGGTCAAGACGGGCGGCGGGCCAGTCGCCCGCGTCGGCCTCGACCGCCAGCAACCAGTCCGACAGGACACTCTCGCGCACGTCCCTGGAGGCGGGGGCGGCGGCCCCGCGCCCGGTGTTCCGGATAGGGAAGAGGGAGTACGTGGCTCCGCCGATCGTCGCCCGGTGCGGCGCGCGGCGGCCGATGCGGGTGGCGGCCAGGTGCTCGCCCGCCAGCGCGGCGCTCACCGCGGGCGGCAGCGCCTTGTCGGCCCCCGCGATCTGGCGTCCGGTGGGGGAGAGCACCCAGGCCCTCAGGTCCAGGTCCGAGCCGAGGAGGTCCAGTACGACCTCGGGTCCGCCGCCTGCCGGTCCGGACGTCATCAGCCGCCTGTGTCTGTCGACGACGGCCGCGAGATCATCGGCCCGCTCGCCCGAGACCTGACGTACGACGTACTCAGTGATCGTCGCAAATGCAACGGATTCATTGACTGCAAAGAGAGGTAGTCGATGGCGCGAACACGCCTCGACCAGATCGGCGGGAATGTCCCCGAGTTCCGCCTCGCCGGCCGCCAGACCGGCCACCCCGGCTGTCGCCAGGATCCGGACGAACGGCTCGGAGTCGGCGGCCGTATGCCACCAGGCGAGCCCGGTCAGCACCAGTTCGCCGCCCGAGAGATACCGGCTCGGATCCCGCAGGTCGGTCGTCATCACGCCACGCACGCCACGGTCGAGTTCGTCCTCGCCGCCGAGTAGCCGCAGCCCCAGCGCATCGTTTTCCAGAAGTGCGCGCAGCCGCATCTCGTCGCCGCCGATCTGTCTCGTTGTTGCCGGTGGCCCCTGGCCACGGTTTTCATGGGAAAACGGTGAGGTTACAGAGGCTCGCCTTTCGTTCGAATCTACAAGACGAGACAGGCGACCAGCCAACTCCTTCATGGTTTCGGTGACTGCACCGAGCGGGGCACGGCTTGTGTACTGGGGCCACACCGCGTTAACAGCACATGAATAACCAGTCGAGGGCCAACCGTCCCGGGCCCGCTTGCGACGAACGACCCCCGATGATGAAGAAGAGAGCCGCTCATGGACTTCCTTCGCCCCGCCTGCTGGGAGGAGGCGCTCGCCGCCAAGGCCGAGCACCCCACCGCTGTACCCATCGCGGGCGGCACCGATGTGATGGTCGAGATCAACTTCGACCACCGCCGGCCCGAGTACCTCCTGGACCTGAACCGCATCGGTGAGCTGTGCGAGTGGGAGGTCGGCGAGGAGAGCGTTCGCCTGGGCGCCTCCGTGCCGTACACCCAGATCATGGAGCACCTCCGGGCCGAGCTGCCCGGTCTGGCGCTGGCGTCGCACACCGTGGCCTCCCCGCAGATCCGCAACCGCGGCGGCGTCGGCGGCAACCTCGGCACCGCGTCCCCGGCCGGTGACGCCCACCCGGCGCTGCTCGCCGCCGGCGCCGAGGTCGAGGTCGCGTCGGTGCGCGGCAGCCGCCTCATCCCGATCGACGAGTTCTACACCGGCGTGAAGCGCAACGCGCTCGCCGCGGACGAGCTGATCCGCGCCGTGCACATCAAGAAGGCCGACGGGCCGCAGCAGTTCTCCAAGGTCGGCACCCGCAACGCGATGGTCATCGCGGTCTGCGCCTTCGGTCTCGCCCTGCACCCCGAGACCCGCACCGTCCGCACCGGCATCGGTTCCGCCGCCCCGACCCCGGTCCGGGCGAAGGCGGCCGAGGAGTTCTTGAACGCCGCGCTCGAAGAGGGCGGCTTCTGGGACAGCAAAGAGATCATCACCCCGTCGATCGCCAAGCAGTTCGCCGAGCTCGCTTCCGGCGGCTGCAGCCCGATCGACGACGTGCGCGGCACCGCGAGCTACCGCCGCCACGCGGTCGGCATCATGGCCCGCCGGACGCTCGGCTGGACCTGGGAGGCATACCGGGGCAATGCCCACGGCACAAAGGGAGGCGCACAGTGCGCGTGAACTTCACGGTCAACGGTCGTCAGCAGGAAGCCGACGACGTGTGGGAGGGCGAGAGCCTTCTCTACGTGCTGCGCGAGCGCATGGGCCTGCCGGGCTCCAAGAACGCCTGTGAGCAGGGCGAGTGCGGCTCCTGTACGGTCCGCCTGGACGGCGTGCCGGTCTGCTCGTGCCTCGTCGCCGCGGGTCAGGTCGAGGGCCGCGAGGTCGTCACCGTAGAGGGCCTGGCGGACTTCGCCAAGCAGCGCGCCGAGCATGGCTGCGCCACCCGTGCCTGCGGCACTTCGCTCCAGGACGCCCAGCAGTGGGAGGCCGGGCCGCAGCACTCGCAAACGGGCGAGGGCGCCGAACTCTCCCCGATCCAGCAGGCGTTCATCGACGCAGGCGCCGTCCAGTGCGGTTTCTGCACCCCCGGTCTGCTGGTCGCCGCCGACGAGCTGCTCGAGCGCAACGCCGAGCCGTCCGACGCGGACATCCGCGAGGCGCTCTCCGGCAACCTCTGCCGCTGCACCGGTTACGAGAAGATTCTCGACGCGGTACGCCTCGCGGCAGCCCGCCAGGAAGAGGCGGTCTGACGATGCCACAGAACACCCCGGTCGCCACCGCTCCGGCCGGCACCCCCACCAGCATCTCCCAGGGCTCCCGCACCAAGGGCGGCATCGGCGAGTCGACGCTGCGGCCCGACGGCACCCTCAAGGTCACCGGTGAGTTCGCGTACTCCTCGGACATGTGGCACGAGGACATGTTGTGGGGCCACACGCTCCGCTCCACCGTCGCGCACGCCGAGATCAAGTCGATCGACGTCTCCGAGGCACTCGCGACGCCCGGCGTCTATGCCGTGCTGACCTACGACGACCTCCCCACGGAGGTGAAGAACTACGGCCTGGAGATCCAGGACACCCCGGTGCTCGCCCACGGCAAGGTCCGCCACCACGGCGAGCCGGTGGCCCTGGTCGCCGCCGACCACCCGGAGACCGCGCGCCGCGCCGCCGCCAAGATCAAGATCGAGTACGTCGAACTGCCCCTCATCACCGACGAGGCCTCGGCCACCGCGCCCGACGCCGTCCTGGTCCACGAGGGCCGCGCCGACCACCACATCGGCCATGTCCCGCACCCGAACATCCTGCACCGTCAGCCGATCGTCCGCGGCAACGCCGACGAGGCGGCCGAGCGCGCCGACGTGATCGTCAAGGGCGATTACACCTTCGGCATGCAGGACCAGGCCTTCCTCGGCCCGGAGTCCGGACTCGCGGTCCCCTCCGAGGACGGCGGCGTCGAGCTCTACGTCGCCACCCAGTGGCTGCACTCCGACCTCCGCCAGATCGCTCCCGTCCTCGGCCTGCCCGAGGAGAAGGTGCGGATGACGCTCTCCGGTGTCGGCGGCGCGTTCGGCGGCCGCGAGGATCTGTCGATGCAGATCCACGCCTGCCTGCTCGCACTCCGTACCGGCAAGCCGGTCAAGATCGTCTACAACCGGTTCGAGTCCTTCTTCGGACATGTGCACCGTCACCCGGCGAAGCTCCACTACGAGCACGGCGCCACCAGGGACGGCAAGCTCACGCACATGAAGTGCAGGATCGTCCTGGACGGCGGCGCGTACGCGTCGGCCTCCCCGGCGGTCGTCGGCAACGCCGCGTCCCTCAGCGTCGGCCCCTATGTCCTTGACGACGTCGACATCGAGGCGCTCGCGCTCTACTCCAACAACCCGCCCTGCGGCGCCATGCGCGGCTTCGGCGCGGTCCAGGCGTGCTTCGCGTACGAGGCGCAGATGGACAAACTCGCGGCCGAGCTGGACATGGACCCGGTCGAGTTCCGTCAGCTCAACGCCATGGAGCAGGGCACGCTCATGCCGACCGGCCAGCCGGTCGACTCGCCGGCTCCCGTTGCCGAATTGCTGCGCCGGGTCAAGGCCAGGCCGCTGCCGCCGGAGCAGCAGTGGCTCGCGGCCGGCGAGGAGGCGGACGTACGCGCCCTGCCCGGCGGGCTGTCCAACACCACGCACGGCGAGGGCGTCGTCCGCGGCGTCGGCTACGCGGTGGGCATCAAGAACGTCGGCTTCTCCGAGGGCTTCGACGACTACTCCACCGCCCGGGTGCGCATGGAGGTCGTGGGCGGCGAGCCGGTCGTGACCGTGCACACCGCGATGGCCGAGGTCGGCCAGGGCGGTGTCACCGTCCACGCGCAGATCGCCCGTACCGAACTCGGCGTCGCGCAGGTGACGATCCGTCCGGCCGACACCCAGGTCGGCTCCGCCGGTTCGACGTCGGCCTCCCGCCAGACGTACGTCACGGGCGGCGCGGTCAAGCACACCTGCGAGAACGTCCGCGAGAAGGTCCTGGAGATCGGCCGCCGCAGGTTCGGCTCGTACCACCCGGCGTGGGCCACCGCCGAGCTGCGGCTCGAAGGCGGCAAGGTCGTCACTGACGGCGGTGAGGTACTCGCCGACCTGGTGGACGTCCTCGAGAGCGAGGCGGTCGACCTGGAGCTCGAGTGGCGCCACCGTCCCACCGAGGCCTTCGACCTGGTCACGGGTCAGGGCAACGGCCACGTCCAGTACTCCTTCGCCGCACACCGCGCGGTGGTGGAGGTGGACACCGAGCTCGGCCTGGTCAAGGTCATCGAGCTCGCGGTCGCCCAGGACGTCGGCAAGGCCCTCAACCCGCTGTCCGTCGTCGGCCAGATCCAGGGTGGCACCACCCAGGGACTGGGCGTCGCGGTCATGGAGGAGATCATCGTCGACCCGAAGACCGCGAAGGTGCGCAACCCGTCCTTCACGGACTACCTGATTCCCACCATCCTCGACACGCCGACCATCCCCGTCGACGTACTCGAACTTGCCGATGACCACGCGCCGTACGGACTGCGTGGCGTCGGCGAGGCCCCGACCCTCTCCTCGACTCCGGCCGTCCTCGCGGCGATCCGGAACGCGACGGGTCTGGAGCTGAACAGGACGCCGGTGCGCCCCGAGCACCTCACCGGCACCTGACCGCCATCCCCCACCGACTCTCCGGGGCGGTCCGCACCGCCCGGAGAGCTCAAGTACCGCACCGCTCGCGGTCCTTGAGCATCCCGGCAACACCAGCAGTACCCGGCAACACCAGCAGTACCCGGCAACACCATGCAGAACCAGTTCGTCTCGGGCCGTCCCCCGGGTCGTGCAGCCCACGCACCATCCCAAATCCCGCAGCTACAACGCTCACGCGGGTGCCCCTGTGAACCTTGGGAGTAGGCACCATGACCCAGCAGTCCCTTGAGACCAAGACCACGGCGGAGGACGCCGGCGCGGGTACGCGCCCGCCCGCCGGCCGGTCCTGGCTCGACCGGTACTTCCACATATCCCAGCGAGGGTCGACCATCGGTCGGGAGGTGCGTGGCGGAATCACCACCTTCATGGCGATGGCGTACATCATCCTTCTCAACCCCGTGATCCTGTCGGTGCCCGACGCGGCCGGCCACAAGCTCGACGGTGATCAGCTGACCACCGCGACCGTCTTCGCCGCCGCCACAACCACCATCGTGATGGGCCTCCTCGGCAATGTGCCGCTGGCCCTCGCGGCGGGACTCAGCGTCTCCGCCGTCATGGCTTTCCAGGTCGCTCCTGAGATGACCTGGGAAAACGCGATGGGCATGTGCGTCATCTACGGTCTTGTGATCGTCCTGCTCGTCGTCACCGGCCTGCGTGAACTGATCATGAACGCCATCCCGCTTGCGCTGAAGCACGCGATCACCATGGGGATCGGTCTCTTCGTCTGCCTCATCGGCCTGGTCCAGGCCGGCTTCGTCACCTCCATGCCCGGAGACGGCGGCATCGCGGGAGCCAAGCCGATCCAGCTCGGTACGAATGACATGCTCACCGGCTGGCCGGTGCTCTGCTTCGCCTTCACCGTTCTGCTGATCTTCCTGCTCCAGGTCCGCAAGGTGCCCGGCGCGATCCTCATCGGGATCGTCGGCGGCACAGTGTTCGCCGCGGTGGTCCACCAGTTCGCCGGGCTCGACAGGAAGGACTGGGGCGGGCTCAACGCCCCCGAGATCACCGGCTCCATCGTCAGCACGCCGGACTTCGGCCTCTTCGGCAGCGTGTCGTTCAACGGCATCGGCAGCGTCGGCGGCATCACCGTCGGCGTCATCGTCTTCACGCTCGTACTGGCCGGCTTCTTCGACGCCATGGGCACCATCATCGGCATCGGCCAGCAGGCGGGCCTCGCCGACGACAAGGGCAAGATGCCCGGACTCAACAAGGCCCTGGCCATCGACGGCGCGGGCGGCGCGATGGGCGGCCTCGCCGGCGCCTCCGGCCAGACGGTGTTCGTCGAGTCCACCGCGGGCGTCGGCGACGGTGCGCGCACCGGCTTCGCCAGCGTCATCACCGGCCTCGCCTTCACGCTGTGCCTGTTCTTCACCCCACTGGCCCAGGTCATCCCGACGCAGGTGGCCGCCGCCGCGCTCGTCGTCATCGGATCGATGATGCTGACGAATGCCAAGCACATCGACTGGAACGACCAGGCGACCGCGATCCCGGTCTTCCTGACCACGGTGTTGATGCCCTTCACGTACTCGATCACGGCCGGCATCGCGGCGGGCGTCCTCGCGCACGTCCTGATCAAGGCCGTGCAGGGCAGGGCGCGTGACGTCGGCTGGCTGATGTGGGTGCTCTCCGTAGTCTTCCTGGCCTACTTCGCCCTTCATCCGATCGAGGGCTGGCTGGGAGTCAAGTAGCCCCGGGAGCCGGGCGAACCGGGCAACTCCCACCGCCTGACACACCTTTGAGGAGACCGACATGCTGGACATCGCCGAAGAGCTGAACCGGTGGGTCGAGCACGGCCGTGAGTTCGCTGTCGCCACCGTGGTGGCCGTCGGCGGCAGCGCGCCCCGGCAGCCGGGCGCGGCCCTCGCCGTGGACAGCGAGGGCACGGCGATCGGGTCGGTCTCCGGAGGGTGTGTGGAAGGCGCGGTGTACGAGCTGTGCCGGCAGGCGCTCGAGGACGGCGGGACCGTCCTCGAGCGCTTCGGCTACAGCGACGAGGACGCGTTCGCCGTCGGCCTGACGTGCGGCGGCGTCATCGACATCCTCGTCACCCCGGTACGCGCGGACGCGCCCGCGCGGGGGGTGTTCGCGGCGGCGCTGTCCGCCGCCGTGGAAGGGGAGGCGGCGGCGGTCGCGCGGATCACGGACGGACCCGCGGAAGTGATGGGCCGCGCGCTGCTGGTCCGTCCCGACGGTTCGTACGAAGGCTCCCTCGGCGGCCACCGGGAACTGGACCGTACGGCGGCGGGGGAGGCCCGCGCCCTTCTGGACGCCGGCCGCACCGGCACGGTCGCCATCGGCGAGGACGGCAGCCGGTGCGGGCAGCCGCTGACCCTTCTCGTGGAGTCCTCGGTCCCCGCGCCCCGGATGATCGTCTTCGGCGCGATCGACTTCGCCTCCGCGCTGGTACGGGTCGGCAAGTTCCTCGGCTACCACGTGACCGTGTGCGACGCCCGCCCCGTCTTCGCGACGAGGACCCGTTTCCCGGAGGCGGACGAGATCGTCGTCGACTGGCCGCACCGCTACCTGGAGTCGACGGAGGTCGACACCCGTACGGTCCTGTGTGTGCTCACCCACGACGCCAAGTTCGACGTCCCCCTCCTCGAACTGGCCCTGAAGCTTCCCGTCGCCTACGTCGGCGCGATGGGCTCCCGACGCACCCACGAGGACCGCAACACCCGCCTGCGCGAGGTCGGCGTCACAGAGCTCGAACTGGCCCGTCTGCGCAGCCCGATCGGCCTGGACCTGGGAGCGCGCACGCCGGAGGAGACGGCGCTCTCGATCGGGGCGGAGATCGTGGCAAACCGCCGCGGCGGCAGCGGGGTCTCCCTGGCGGGAGCGCATACCCCCATCCACCACGACGCGGAACAGGAACTGACAGGGCGGATCGGGTCGGTTGCCTGAGGATCGCCTGAGGATCGCCTGACGGAGGCTGACGGCTTCCCGGGTGCAGGCCTTGGTTGAGCCTTGAGTTTCGTGAAGCCCCGATGCCTGCAACTGCGGTCGGACGGCCGGTCCCGGGACCGCGCCGTCCCGCCCAGCGCCCCGGCGCCGGTTCGTGATCATGCACACGCAAGAATGGCGATGTGCGTGGCCGGGGTGGGCTGTTCGAGGCCGAATTGTTCATCGCCGAGCGGCATGCAGGACACGTGGCCCGCATGCCGGTTTGCTGTAGCCGGTCACGGAGTCCATGGAGCGCGGGCTGACGCGCGGGTGACCCCGGCTCCGGCACACGCCCTCCCGCACACCCCGCACACCCAGCCCCCAGGCGTACGACAGCCGTTGTCCAGCCTCTGCCCAGGAGTGAACCCTTGCGACACATCATGTCCCCCCTCCGCCTCCTGCCCTTACCCCTCGCCCTCGCCGCCGCCCTGCTCTCCGGCCCCTCGGCCGGGTCCGCCGCCGCGCGCACCGCCCCCGAACCAGCCCGCACCACCCCCACCACCGAACTCACCCGGCTCTACACGCCCGCCGCCAACCCCGACGCCTCCCGCCACGTCCTCGACCTCCGCCGCGAGGGCCGGCGCGCCGACGCAGCCAAGATCCTCGCTATGGTGCGTACACCGCACGCCGTCTGGTACGGCGACCAGACTCCCGCCGACATCGAGCGTGACACCCGCGCTGTCGTCAGCGACGCCGAGGACGACCTCGCCGTGCCCGTCCTCGCGCTGTACAACATCCCCGGCCGCGACTGCTCCAACTACTCCGGCGGCGGCGCCTCCACCACCGCCGAGTACAAGGCGTGGATCGACGCCGTCGCCCGCGGCATCGGCGGGCGCGAAGCGCTCGTCGTCCTCGAGCCGGACGCGCTCGCCCTGCTGCCCGCCGACTGCGGGCAGGACGACGCCGCCGGCACCAGGACCGCCGCCCGCTACACCGAGGTCAACTACGCGGTCGACACGCTCGAACCCCTCGCCCGTACCAAGGTCTACCTCGACACCGGCCACCCCGCCTGGCACAGCGTCCACAGCATCGTGCCGCGCCTAGTCAAGGGAGGCGTCGCCCGCGCCACCGGCTTCTACACCAACGCCTCCAACTACCAGACCGATGACGCCAACGCCTGGTATGGCAAGCTCATCTCCGCCTGCCTCGCCCACGTCGCGGCCGGCGGCGATCCGGCCGGCTGCCCCGCCCAGTCCGCGCCCCGCGCCACCGCCCTGGCCTGGATACAGGACAACGTCCCCGACCCCTCCGGGATGAAGCACTTCGTCACCGACAGCAGCCGCAACGGCCGCGGCCCCTGGACCCCGCCCGCCGGCAAGTACACCGACGCGCAGGACTGGTGCAACCCGCCCGGCCGGGGCCTCGGCGCCCGTCCCACCCTGAGCACCGGCGACCCGCTGCACGACGCCCGGCTGTGGATCAAGACCCCGGGAGAGTCGGACGGCCTGTGCCTGCGTGGTACGGCCGGTCCCCAGGACCCCGAGCGCGGCACCGTAGACCCCAAGGCGGGCGAGTGGTTCCGCGAGCAGGCCCTGGAGCTCGTACACCTGGCCGTCCCACCGATTGACACGCCCTGAACTCGGTTGCCCGGCGCACCGAACCAGCCGCGCACCGAAGCGCGCGCCCAGTCATTCCGCAGTGGCCGGCACCGGCCACTGCAAGCGCCCCCCACGCCCGGCGGGCGTGGGGGGCGTGCATCGGCGCGCCGCCGGCCCTCCCCGGCCCCGCCCTCACCCCCGGCGCGCCACCACCAGTCGGCAGCGCGGGCTGCCGTCCGGCAGCCGGCCCAGTTCATTCAGCGGCCGCAGCTCCACCGAGAACCCCGCGCGCGTCAGATCGGCCAGCACATCCGGCAGCCGGAAGGTGCGGTAGTACATGACGAATCGCGGCCGCCACAGCAGATTCCGTACGCGCATCGCGGCGTCGAAACCCCACAGCTCCCAGTAGAGCCGTGAGCCGATCCGGGGCGGCGCGGGAACGGGAAAGACGAACCGGCCGCCCGGCCGCAGGGCCTTGTGCACCTGCGCGAACAGCAGCGGCCGCTCCCGGGGCAGGAAGTGGCCGAACGCCCCGAAGCTCACGGCCAGGTCGAAGGCCCGCTCGAAGGGGAGCGCGCGGGCGTCGGCCCGTACCCAGCCCACCGCCGGTCCGTCCGGGCCGCCCGGCCGGTTCAGCGCCGACCTCCTGGCCTCGGCGAGCATGCCCGCGCTGAAGTCGACACCGGTGACCCGGTCCTCGCACAGCTGCGACAGGACACCCACTCCGGCGCCGGTGCCGCAGCAGACGTCGAGTCCCGACGAGAAGGGGCCGAGCGGCAGGGCCGCGTGAACCACCGCGTCCAGCAGGCGCTGCGACGTCCTGTAGGGCGTCGCGTCGAATTTCGGCGCGAGCAGGTCGTAGCCGTGCTCGGTGGACGAGAGCGCCTGCACGGCGAGCTCGCGGAACGTGGGGCCCGAGGGAGTGAACATCACCCCATCCTCCTCCGTATACGTGGAGGGTCCCTGCGCATCCGTACGGGCCGTTCCATGCAGGGGAGGCAGGGTCAATGGCCGGCAGCAATGTCACCGCACTCTTCCGCGCGTCCACCGCGCACAGCCCGTCGTACTTCACGCTGAACCGGGCAGGTGGCGGCCCTGCCGGTGAGATCACCGACTTCTGCATCCCCTGCAATCCGTACTTCCCCACCCCCGCGATGTTCGACCAGCTCGGCCGCGGGCTGCGCGAGATCCTCACCTACTACCCGAGCGGCGCGGAGACCATCACCGCCGAGCTGTGCCAGGTGCTCGGGCTCAACCCGCAGACCGTCGCCATGGGCAACGGCTCCACCGAACTGATCACCTGGATCGACCACTTGCTGGTGCACGAGTCGCTGGCCGTGCCCGTCCCCACCTTCGGCCGGTGGACCGACCAGCCGATGGAGACCGGCAAGCGCGTCGACATGCTGCTGCTGCCCGAGGCGCATGGCTTCCGCCTCGATCCGACATCCTTCGTACAGTTCGTCAGGACTCGGGGCTCCCGCGTCGCGGTCATCTGCAACCCCAACAACCCCGACGGCGGCTTCCTGCCCAAGCAGCAGGTCATCGCTCTGTTCGACGCGCTCCAGGACCTGGACCTGATCATCGTCGACGAGTCCTTCCTCGAATTCTCGGACGCCGAACCGGATCCGAGCGTCGCCGCGGAGGCCGTCCTGCGGACGAATGTGATCGTGCTGCGCAGCCTGGGCAAGAACTTCGGGCTGCATGGAGTGCGCTTCGGCTATCTCGTGTCGAATCCCAGCCTGGCCGGCAAGGTGCGGGCCGCACTGCCGAAGTGGAACCTCAACTCGTTCGCCGAGACGGTGGTGTTCATGCTGAAGGAGCACCGTCAGGAGTATGCCGAGAGCCTTCAGCAGGCCTGCCGCGACAGGCAGGAGATGACCTGGCGGCTCGCCCAGCTGCCGGGCCTGACGATCTACCCCTCGCAGGGCAACTTCCTCTACGTACGCCTGCCGGAGGGCGTGGACGGGACGGTCCTGAGGGACCGGCTGCTCGCGGAGCACGGCGTGCTGGTGCGCGAGTGCAGCAACAAGATCGGCAGTTCGAGCCGGTTCCTGCGGCTGGTGGTCCGCCCGCAGCAGGACGTGCTGCGGCTGATGTCGGCGATGGAGGAGGTGCTGTACGGGCAGCGCACCCAGGTTCCCGAGCCGCTTCCGGAGCCGCTGGCGCCGATGCTGGCCCAGGCCCCCCAGCCGAGGCAGCAGCCGCTGCCGCAGGCGCAGGCGCAGGCACAGCTGCAGCAGCCGGGGCCGATGCCGATGCTCGCGCTGGCCCAGCAGCCGGTCGACGCGCGGGGCATCGGGCCGGTTCGTTCCACGGGCACGCCGGCGGTGGACCGCCTGATCGCCCAGGCATAGAGCAGCGCCTGCGGAAGTGCGCGGTCCCCCGAGCGGTGCTGCAATGACTGGGAGGGCTGTCCGCCGCCGTATGCCGTGGCGAGCGCCGCGGGACGTGGGCGGCGAGCGCCGTGGCACATGAGCCGCGGGCGAGGCCCGGACCCCTACCGCTCGTAAGGAGTGGCGATGAGCGACGACTTCGAAGCGATGGGACCCGTCGACTACCTGGTTGTCGAGTTCCCCGGTAATCGCATGACGGGCGAGGGCTTTCCTCTGCTCGTCGACCTGGTCGATCGCGGCATCATCCGCATCCTCGACCTCCTCTTCGTGCGCAAGGACGAAGACGGCTCGGTGGCCGCGCTGGAACTGACGGAACTCGGGGACGAGGTCGACCTGACCGTCTTCGAGGGCGCTTCCTCCGGGCTGCTGGGCCAGGACGACATCGACGAGGCCGGGGCCGCGCTGGAGCCGGGCAACTCCGCCGGAATCCTGGTGTACGAGAACCTCTGGGCGACACCTTTCGCCCAGGCCATGCGGCGCAGCGGTGCGCAGCTGGTGGCGGGCGGGCGAATTCCCGTCCAGGCCCTGCTGGCCTCGCTGGACGCGGTCGAGGCGACGGCTTCCGACAGGCCGGTCGCCGGCTGAGAGCATCGACCCGCGGACCGTCCTCGCGGCGGTCCGCTCCGCACGCACCGTGGGAGATGAGTGAAAATGCCCGGACTTCTTCGTGGCGTCGCCCGCACCGCCGTCGTTGCGGGAACGGCGACCGCGGTGTCCAATCGCGTGTCGCGGCGACAGGCGGGCCGATGGGCACAGCAGGACAGTGAGCAGCAGGCCGCGGCCCCCGCCCCCGAGGCCGCGCCGACGGCTTCCCCCGAGGACGACATCAGCAGCAAGATCGATCAGCTCAAGCAGCTGAGCGACCTGAAGGCCCAAGGTGCGCTGACCGAAGAGGAGTTCGCGGAACAGAAGCGCCAGATTCTCGGCTGACACCCGACGTTGGGGGACTGCGAAGGGACGACTCCATGACGGAGCCGACTCCGCCGCCGGCCGCGTCCGGCGGCGGAACGCAGCCGGAGGAGGCGGACCGGCTGCGCGCCATGCTGCGCACCCCGGGCTATCTGAAAGCACTCGTGTTCTGTGCCCTCATCGGTATTCCGGTGTCGCTTGCCGCGTTCTGGTTCCTCGTCGCGCTCCACGAGCTGGAGCATCTGATGTGGGCCGATCTGCCGCATGCCCTGAACTGGGACACCCCGCCGTGGTGGTGGCCGCTGCCCCTGCTGCTGGTCGCCGGCATCGCCGTGGGCCTGGTTGTCACACATCTGCCCGGCGCGGGCGGTCACATCCCCGCGTCGGGACTGCACGCGGGGGGTGCCACGACGAGGGCCCTGCCCGGAGTGATCCTCGCGGCCGTGGCCAGTCTCCCACTGGGCGCGACCCTCGGCCCCGAAGCCCCGCTGATCGCCCTCGGCGGTGGCCTGGCGCTCCTGTTCAGGGACTTCGCCCGCATGCCGGCCACCCCGCAGAGCACGGCGCTCCTGGGCGCGGCCGGGTCCGCGGCGGCCATCGCGGTGATCTTCGGCAACCCGCTGATCGCCGCGGTGCTGCTGATGGAGGTGGCGGGGGTCGGCGGGACGCAACTGTTCGCGGTCATGTTGCCGGCGCTGCTGTCCAGCGGCGTTGGTTCGCTCGTGTTCACGGGCTTCGGCAACTGGACCGGCCTGCCGACCGGCAGTCTGTCGCTGAAGCTGGGCGCGCCGCTTCCGCGCCTGGATGCCGGGGACGTGCTCTGGTCGGTGCTGATGGCCGTCGCGATCGGTGCCGCCGTGCATCTGGTGATGGCCGGGGGCCGGCGGGTCGCCTCGTACGTCCCCAGGCGTCCCGTCGTCCACACGGCTCTCTGTGCGCTGGCCGCCGGCGCCTGCGCCGCCGTGTACGCGCTCGTCACCGGCCGGTCGCCCGTGGACGTGGCCTCATCCGGTCAGGCCACGCTGACCGGGCTCGCCGCCGATCCACACGCCTGGGGGGTCGGCGCCCTGATCGCCGTACTGCTCTGCAAGGGCGCGGCCTATGCGCTCTGTCTGGGCAGCCTGCGAGGCGGACCCGTCTTTCCCTCGCTGTTCCTCGGCGCCGCCGCGGGCGTACTGCTCGCGCCCCTTCCGGGGCTGGGGGTCGTACCGGGACTGGCCGCGGGCATGGCGGCCGCGGCGGCCGCCGCCCTGCGGCTGCCGGTCAGCAGCGTGGTGCTCGTCGTCCTGCTGCTCGGCAGCGCCGCCATGATCCCGGTGGTGATTCTGGCGGCCGTCGTGGCCTTCGTGACCACCGAGCTGCTTCCTCGCGGACGTGCCTCCGCGCCGGTGGGCAAGCCCGCCGGATCTCCGGGCGCCGACTCGGCCGGCCCGGCCTGAGAGTGGCGACGCGCCCCCGCGAAACGCCCCGAGGTGCGAAGCGGCTCACATGGGCCGATGTTGGAGGTAACCCGATCGGCCGTACGGGACCGTCCTACAGGCCGGTCGTACGAGACGAAGGAGCGCACCATGACGAGTCACGTGAGCGGAACCCAAACGGGCACCGCGGCGCGCAGTTCGGCGAAGAGCGGCCTCGGCAGCGGATGGCTGGTCTTCGCCGGTGTCATGATGATTTTCGGCGGCTTCATGACGCTCTTCGCGGGCATCGCCGCCATCGCCAACGACGACGTGTTCGTCGCCGCCAACAACTACGTCTACCACTTCGACCTCACCGGGTGGGGCTGGATCCATCTGATCCTCGGCATCGTGATCGTTCTCACCGGATTCGCCCTGTTCCAGGGCACCACGTGGGCGAGGGTCGTCGGTGTGGCGGTGGTGGGCCTCGGCATGATCGCGAACTTCCTGTGGCTGCCCTACACGCCGTTCTGGGCGATCGTGCTGATCGCCATCGACGGCTTCGTCATCTGGGCGCTGTGCACCGCTCCGAGTCCTTCGGAGCGCTGACGCCCGGGGCTCCACCCGCTCCGGCGCACGACGCGGCAGCCGGGGTGCCCGCGGACTTGGTGCTCGTCATCGGCGCGTCGGGATCGGGCAAGTCCACGGTGGCCCGGCTGCTCGCCGCCCGGCTCGGCCGGGCCTACCGGGACGCGGACGAGTTCCACCCCCCGGCCAACCGCGCCAAGATGGCGGCCGGAGAACCGCTGACCGACGCGGACAGGCGGCCGTGGCTGAACGCCATCGCCGCCTGGATGGACCAGGAGATCGCGGCGCGGCGACCGGCCGTCGTCACCGGCTCCCTGCTCAAGCGCGCCTACCGGGACCAACTGCTCCGCGGGCGGCCCGGGGTGCGCCTGGTGTACCTGCACGGTTCCCGGGAGCTGATCCGCTCCCGACTGGCTGCCCGGCAGGGCCACTTCTTCCCGGCCGCACTGCTGGACAGCCAGTTCGCGGATCTCCAGGAGCCGGAGCCCGACGAACACCCCTGCGTGGTGGAGATCGACCAGCCGCCGCAGGCCGTCGTCTCGGCCATCGTCTCCCTGCTGCGCGCGGACACGTCCCCGGATCACCCACCCACCGGTGCGGCGGCCATCGGCACCGCACCGACCGAGGAGCCGCCCATGCCGCCGCGCGCGACAGGAGAGCAGTGGCAGCTGCGCCACGGCGGGCAGAGCGCCGTCGTGGTCCAGCTGGGCGGCGCTCTGCGCCACTACGAGTCGGACGGCCGGCAGCTGCTGGACGGGTTCACCGCCGACGCACGGATCACCGGCGGCCGAGGGCAACTTCTCGTTCCCTGGCCCAATCGGTTGGGCGGCGGGCGCTACCACTTCAACGGCCAGGATCTGCAACTCCCGCTGACCGAGCCGGAGAAGCTCAACGCGATTCACGGGCTGCTGCGCTGGACCCCGTGGCAGCTGCTCGCCCGCGGCGACGACGGAGTCCGGGTGGGCACGACGCTCTTCCCCCAGCCGGGCTATCCCTTCCAATTGGAGGTATTCGCCGAGTACCGGCTGGGGCCGCAGGGCCTCGATGTCGCCGTCACAGCGACCAACGTGGGGGACACCGCCGCGCCCTTCGGCGTGGGCCAGCACCCCTATCTGACCGTGGGCACCGGCCTGGTGGACCCGGCGCTGCTGACCGTGCCCGCCCGCTACCGGCTGCGCACCGACGAGCAGGGCCTGCCGACCGGTCAGGAACCCGTCGAGGGCGGGGCGTACGACTTCCGCACCGCCCGCCCCATCGGCGACCAGCAACTGGACACCGCCTTCGCCGGACTCGAGCGTGACGGCTCCGGCCGGGCCGTGGTCCGGCTGGCCCACTCCTCGGGCCTCCATGGCATCGACCTCTGGCTCGGCGAAGGCACCCGATACGTCCAGGTGTACACCGGAGACACACTGCCCGAGCCCGAGCGGCGCCGGCGCGGTGTCGCCGTCGAGGCCATGTCCTGCCCGGCGGACGCCTTCCGCAGCGGCAGGGATCTCATCACCCTCGAGCCGGGCCGCAGCCATGTGCTCCGGTGGGGGCTCGGCGCGTGGGAGACCAGCGGTGAGGCCGGCGCCGCTGTCGCGGCCCCGGACCGGCCGACCGACAATGAGGCCGATCGGCAATGAGACGGCCGTACGCACAGCTCGTCGGCGGGAGGCAGCATCGTCATGACCCCGCGCACGGAACCACCGGCCACGCAGCCCATGACCATGGACGCCTTCCGGGCGCTGTACGAGCAACTGCGCGACGGGACCCCGCGCAGTCCGGACGACCGGCGCGGGGCGCTCGGCCACCTGACGCCCGAGCGCGTGGTGGCAGCCGCGGCCGAGGTCAGGTCCGGCCGTACGGTGTCCCTCGCCGCGGAGATCGACACCCGGCCCGCCCCGGACAACCCCGAGCCCGCGGAACACCGGATGACCGGCCCCGCCGCCGCCGACATCGTCGCGGACGGGCTGCACTTCGCCCTCGACCGGTTCGCGATGAACGTGCACGGGGACGCCGACAGTCACCTCGACGCGCTCTGCCATGTGCTGTTCGACGGTGAGCTCTACAACGGGGTCCCCGCCGACAGCGTGACACCGGAGGGCGCCGGTTCACTCTCCCTCGACGTGGTTCGCGACGGCATCGTCGGCCGCGGGGTGCTCCTGGACATCCCACGGCTGCGCGGCCTGCCCTGGCTGGAGCCCGACGATCACGTCACGGCTGCCGACCTGGCCGCCGCCGAGGCCGCCCAGGGAGTCCGGACCGGCCCGGGGGACCTGCTGCTCGTCCGGGTGGGTCACCGCCGTCGGCGCCGCGAACTCGGGGCCTGGAACGCGGCTCGGACCCGGGCCGGCCTTCATCCGACGGCGATGCAGTTCCTGGCCGAGCGGCAGGTCGCGGTGCTCGGCTCGGACGGAAACAACGACACCGCCCCCAGCACGGTTGCGGACATCGCCTTTCCGGTCCATGTGCTGGCCATACACGCCATGGGACTGCACCTGATGGACTATCTGGAGTTCGCGGAGCTGGCTCTCGCGTGCGAATGCGAGGGCCGCTGGAGCTTCTTGTGCGCGGTCGCCCCGCTGCGGCTGCCCGGCGCCACCGGCTCTCCGGTGAATCCGATCGCCGTGCTGTGACCGCTGCGCGGCGGACGCGCCGGCGCCGGTCCGGTCGCCGTGATCCGAAAGGGCGGTTAAGTTCGAACGGGTTGGACGGCTGCTTTTCCGCAGCGCGCAGTGACAGGTCCCGGCAGGAGCGCGGGGCCACGAGCGCAAGGACGGTGGTCGCCGTGGGCGACGCCCCTCACTACGACGTCATCATCATCGGTACCGGCGCCGGCGGCGGTACGCTCGCCCACCGGCTGGCCCCCTCCGGGAAACGGGTGCTCATCCTCGAGCGCGGTGACTATCTCCCGCGTGAGCGGGACAACTGGGACTCCACCGCCGTGTTCGTCAAGGGCAAGTACCGGGCCCCGGAGTTCTGGTTCGACAAGCACGGAAACGAGTTCCCGCCCGAGGTCAACTACTACGTGGGCGGCAACACCAAGTTCTACGGCGCGGCCCTCTTCCGGCTGCGCCCCGAGGACTTCGGCAATCTGCGCCACCACGACGGCATCTCACCCGCCTGGCCGATCCGCTACGAGGACCTGGAGCCGTACTACACCCAGGCCGAGCACCTCTACCTCGTGCATGGACGGCATGGTGAGGACCCCTTCGAAGGCCCGGCGAGCGAGCCGTACGCATATCCGCCCGTCGAGCACGAGCCGCGCATCCAGCAGCTCAGCGACGACCTCGAGAAGCGCGGACTGCACCCGTTCCATCTGCCCATCGGCGTCAATCTGAGCCAGGATCCAGACGGCCGGGCGACCCACTCCAGCGTCTGTATCCGCTGCAACCGGGTGGACGGCTTCCCCTGTCTGGTGCGTGGCAAGTCCGACGCACAGGTGATCTGCGTCGAGCCCGCACTGCGGCACCCCAATGTCGAGATGATCACCAACGCCCGGGTGGTCAGGCTGGACACCGACGCGGCCGGGCGCAGCGTCAGCTCGGTCGTCACCCGGCTCGCGGACGACTCCGAGGCCCGGTTCGAGGCGGACATCGTGGTCGTCGCGTGCGGGGCGGTCAACTCCGCGGCCCTGCTGCTGGCATCGGCCAGCGACCAGCACCCCCGAGGGCTGGCCAACAGCTCCGACGTGGTCGGTCGGCACTACATGCGGCACAACAACCTGGCATTGATGGCCGTGTCGAAGGAACCCAACGACACCCAGTTCCAAAAGACCCTCGCCCTGCACGACTGGTACCTGGGAGCGGACGACTGGGACTACCCGCTGGGCGGCATCCAGATGCTCGGCAAGTCGGACGCCGAGCAGATCCACGGCGAGGCCCCGCGCTGGGCCGGAGCCGTGACCCCGGACATGCCGTTCGAGGTGCTGGCCCATCACGCCGTCGACTTCTGGCTGTGCGGTGAGGATCTCCCTCTCCGGGACAATCGCGTCACCCTGGACGCGGACGGCAGGATCCACCTGTCCCTCGACGAGAAGAACAACATGGCCGGGCTGAAGCGCCTGCAGCACAAACTGCAGTCGATGCTGGGCCACTTGGGCATGCACGAACACCATTTGCTTTCGCACAGTATCTATTTGCACAAGGGCATGCCCATCGGCGCCACCGCGCACCAGGCGGGCACTGTCCGGTTCGGCGACGACCCGAACAGTTCCGCTCTGGACGTCAACTGCAAGGCCCACGACCTCGACAACCTCTATGTGGTCGACACGAGCTTCTTCCCGAGCATCGGCGCGGTCAACCCGTCGCTGACGGCCATCGCCAACGCCTTGCGGGTCGGCGACCACATCCTGAACCGGCTGACCTGACCGGCTGACCTGATTGGCCGGCCCGCCGGGCTGACCCGCCCGCAGGGCCGACGGTTGGGCCGACCGGGCGGAGATCGTGGGCCCAACGGCCCAACGGGAGTCCGCAGAGCGTGCCGCCCCCTGCCCGCCGGTGATTCTGTGACGAGCCGGGCTCGACCGGCGCTGCGGCACGCGGGACCGGGGGCCACGCACCGAGGAGGCAGGCCATCGTGAATTCCACCGCCGGCGCAACGCAGAGCGTGATCCCGGCGCACCTTCTGAAGGGACAGAAGGCGCTGGTCACCGGAGCCAATTCCGGTATCGGCATGGCGACGGCCATCGGTCTGGGCCGGGCCGGCGCCGATGTGGTCGTGAACTATGTGGCCGACCACGACGCGGCCGAGCAAGTCGTCAAGGAGATCAAGGCATTCGGGGTGCGCGCGGCGGCGTACGAAGCCGACGTCTCCAAGGAGGACCAGGTCACCGGCATGGTCGACCGTATGGTCCAGGAGTTCGGGACGATCGACATCCTGGTGGCCAACGCGGGCCTGCAGCGGGACGCCCGGCTCACCGAGATGACACTCGCCCAGTGGCAGAAGGTGCTGGACGTCAACCTCACCGGACAGTTCCTGTGCGCCCGCGAGGTGACGAAGGAGTTTCTGCGCCGAGGTGTCGTCCCCGAGGTGTCACGGGCCGCCGGGAAGATCATCTGCATGAGCTCGGTGCACCAGCTCATCCCCTGGGCGGGGCACGTGAACTACGCCGCCTCCAAGGGCGGCGTGCAGATGATGATGCAGACGCTGGCCCAGGAACTCGCACCCCAGAAGATCCGGGTGAACGCGGTCGCCCCAGGAGCCATCAAGACGCCCATCAACCGCAGCGCCTGGGAGACGCCCGAAGCCAGGGCCGATCTGCTGAAGCTGATCCCCTACGACCGCATCGGAGACCCCGAGGACATCGCCTACGCGGTCGTAGGCCTCGCGTCGGACCTCATGGACTACGTGGTGGGGACCACCCTCTACGTGGACGGCGGGATGACCCTCTTCCCCGGATTCGCCACCGGCGGCTGACCCACTCCTGAACGTCGCGAGCAGCAAAGGGCATGTATGCACACCACGCTCCACCTGCTGGCGGACGCCCCGGCTCAACTGCTGCCGGCCAGACAGCTCATGGCGTTCACCCTGGCCTCCCACATCATCCTGGTGCCGCTGGGGGTGGCGCTGCCGCTCATCACCCTGCTGATGCACTATCGCGGCCTGCGCCGCAACGACCCCGTCGCCCTGCTCCTCGCCAGACGCTGGTCGGCCGTCATGGCGGTGCAGTTCGCGATCGGCGTCGTCACCGGCACCGTCCTGTCCTTCGAGTTCGGCCTTCTCTGGCCCGGCCTGATGGGCAAGTGGGGTGACGTCTTCGGCATCGGATTCGGTGTCGAGGCGTGGGCCTTCTTCCTCGAAGCGGTGCTCATCGCCATCTATCTCTACGGTTGGCGGAGACTGAAGCCGCGCACCCACTTCCTGCTCGCCGTGCCCCTTCCGGCGGCCGCGCTGCTCGGGGCGTTCGGAATCCTGGCGGCCAACTCGTGGATGAACACGCCCAGAGGATTCTCACTCGACTCCGCCGGCAACCCCGTCGACGTCGACATCTGGTCGGCGATCTTCACCCCGATGTTCGGGCCGCAGTACTGGCACTTCGTCGTGGCGATGCTGGTGACGGCGGGATACGTCGTCGCCGGCGTCTACGCGGTCGGTTGGCTGCGGGGCCGCCGGGACCGCTACCACCGGCTCGGCTTCACCATCCCCTTCACCGTTGCCGCGGTGCTCACCCCGGTGCAGTTCATGCTGGGCGACTCCATCGCCCGTTCGGTCTTCCACAAGCAGCCGGTGAAGTTCGCCGCGATGGAGATCGTCTGGGAGACCGACACCCATGTGCCGGAGTACATGTTCGGCCGCCTGCACCCGGACGGAAGCATCTCCGGCGGCATCAAGATCCCCCAACTCGACTCCATCCTGGCCGGGTTCAAACCCAGCACCAAGGTGACCGGACTGACATCCGTGCCGGCGAGCGAGAGGCCGACGGCCACCCAGGCCACCATCGCCCACTGGGCCTTCGACATCATGGTGGTGATCGGCTCGCTGCTGCTGCTCCTCGCCCTCTGCTACGGCCTGGTCTGGCTTCGGCACCGCAGGCTGCCCGCCTCCCCGTGGTTCTTCCGCGGCGCGGCGTGCGCGGGCGTCGCCTCCGTCGTCGCCGTCGAATGCGGCTGGATCACGACCGAAGTGGGACGCCAGCCGTGGATCGTCTACCAGAACATGCGGGTCGCCGAAGCGGTGACGTCGACCCGGTCCACCAGCCTGTGGATCATGCTGGGGCTGGTGATCGTGGTGTACGTGCTGATCTTCGGATCACTGCTCGCCGTACTGCTCAAGATGCGGACCCGCTGGAGACTCGCCGACGAGCGCCGGCAGGCTGGGGAACCGGGCGAGGGACCGGAGTTGGACACGCCCTACGGGCCCCGCTCCCGGCCGCCCGCCGACGACGTACTCGCCTCCCGCGGTGCCGGTTCCGAACCGACCGAGGACGGCCGGTCATGATGGCGGACCTCATCGGCGTGGTGCTGCTGCTCGCGGTGGCCGCCTACGCCTGCGCCGGCGGCACCGACTACGGAGCCGGATTCTGGGACCTGGCCGCCGGCGGTGCGGAACGCGGCAAGCGTCCCAGATGGCTGATCGACCACGCCATGGCACCCGTCTGGGAGGTCAACAACGTCTGGCTGATCTTCATCTTCGTCATCATGTGGACCGGATTCCCGACGCTGTTCCAGACCGTGTTCTCCGCGATGTGGCTGCCGCTGGCGCTCGCCGCCGTCGGCATGGTCCTGCGCGGCGCCGGGTTCGCGCTGCGTAAACCCGCCCGGCGTCTGGCCCGTCGGCGTATCTACGGGGCGGTGTTCGCGATTGCCTCGCTGCTCACGCCGTTCTTCCTCGGCGCGGCAGTCGGCGGCATCGCGTCGGGCCGGGTGTCGCCGGGGACCGAGGCCTCGGCGGACGCCTGGTCCAACCCCACCTCCATCCTGTTCGGGCTGCTCACCATCGCCTCGACGGCGTTCCTCGCGGCCGTGTTCCTGACCAGGGACGCCGCTCGCTTCGGTGCGCCCGACCTCGTCGGCTACTTCCGGCTGCGGGCGCTGGGCAGTCTCGTCGTCGTAGCCCTGCTCGGGGTGGCCGCGTTCGCCGTCACGCGCGACGACGCCCCCTATGTGTGGAACGGACTCACCGGCGGACTCGGGCTCGCCTTCGTCATCCTGGCCGCCGTGTGTGCCGTAGCCACCGGTTGGCTTCTGCTGCGGGCGTCCGGCGTCTGGTCCCGCGTCACCGCGGTCGGCGTGGTCGCGGCGGCCGTCATCGCCTGGGGGGTCGCCCAGCGTCCCTACCTCATCCCCACGTCCCTGACCGTGGCGGAAGGCGCCGGCGCCCCAACCACGCTGCGGTGGCTCGCCGTCGTCACTCTCGTCGCCGTGGTGCTAGTCGGCCCGGCCGTCGTCCTGCTCTACTGGCTGGACACCCACGGTGAGTTGGAACCCCTCACCGACGCCGACCTGCAGCGCAGTGGGAGCGCCCCCGGAAGCACGGGCGACGGCGACTGACCGTCCGCCGCACTCGGTACGCAGGGTGTCTCCCCGGCAGGCCGCGCGCCTGAAGGCGTCATGCGGCCGCGGTGGCCACCCGGCCGGCCTGTACCGCGTCGATGAGGGATTGGTGGTCGCGCTCGTTCTGGTCCGCGTAACTCTCCGCGAACTCCGTCAGCGCACGGTCGAAACTGTCGCCGCCGCCCAGGTACGAGGCGATGGCGATCCGGTCCCCGGAGCGGGCGTGAGCCCGGGCCAGAGTGGCACCGCACAACTCGCCGAACACCCGCATGCCGTTCGGCACCATGATCTGGGGCTCCATGATGCCCTTCCAGTCGTGCAACTGGCGGACGTAGAAGTCCCGTCGGCGGCCGTCGATTCCCACGACCCGGTCCCAGCCCAGGAAGATGTCGCCGGCGGCCTGCATGAGGCGCTGCCCCGCGACCACGCGCTGCCCCTGGTTGTCGTACCTGCTCTCGCCGACGTGTGCGGCGAGCACCGACCGGTCGGCCTCCTTGGCCTGCAGGATCAACGGGTCCTCGTCGTCCTTGCCCAGCAGCAGAAGGATCCAGCAGCGGGTCCCGACACTGCCCACGCCGACCACCTTGCGTGCGATGTCGACCACCCGGTACTGCCCGAGCAGGTGCCTGCGGTCCGTGGGCAGGCTCCGGGCGTACCGGTCGACGAGCTTGCGGAGCTCCTTTCCGACCCAGTCGCGCTCGGTGCCGGGCACCATGTCCTCGATCGGTACGAGCAACGGCGGATCGGCGGCGAACCGGCGCTCACCGCCGTCGATCCGGCTGAGCTTCTCGTACGCTTGGAGGTTGTCCCGGGTCCGCGCCTTCGTAGTGACCTGTGACAGACGCTTACGGCCCTTCCTGGTGAGCTCCGGGTCCACCAGGGCCCTGAGCTCCTCCACATCGGCGTGGGCGTACCACACATCGAGGTTGCCCATGTCGGCGAAGAGGCGCATCTGCTCGCGGTAGGACCGCACGGCGGCCCGGACGATCGTCGCCCGCTCCTCGTCGGTGTAGCCGTTCTCCCGTCCCGCGATCACCAGGCTCGCGGCCAGCCGCTTGACGTCCCATTCCCAGGGGCCGGGCAGCGTCTCGTCGAAGTCGTTGATGTCGAACATCAGCCGCCGCTCGGCGGAGGCGAGCAGCCGGAAGTTCATCATGTGGGCGTCACCGCAGAGTTGGGCCGTGATCCCGGAGCGGGGGGTGGAGGCCAGATCGCCGGCCATGATCGCGGCCGCACCCCGGTAGAAGCGGAACGGTGACTCCGTCATACGCCCGTATCGGATGGGAACGAGTTCGGGCACCCGGGCGGCCGACTGCTCCTCGATCACGTCCACCGGGTCCCGCCGCCCCGCGGCGGGCGAGAAGCCGGCATGCCTCGACCTCGGCACCTGCTTGCGGGCCACCCGGCCCCTGTCCGCCCGCTCCTGGGGCGACAGGTGCGCCACGCCGTCGGCTGTCCGGCTGCCTTTGCTCATCGCATGCACTTCCTGTCCGGCGGGGTCACTCCAATTGTGCGTGTCCACCTACGGCTCGCATCTCGGGGAATGCCGGAACGGGATGCCGGAACGGGATGCCAAAAGGGGATGCCGGAACGGGTGAAGGCGGGTGAGCCGACCGGGTGGCCGGACCTGTGTCCGCCCGACGGAGTGGCTCGCTGTCCGCGCGATGCCGGTTCAATCCCCAAGGCGCCCGGAATCCGAGGAGAGAACCCGCTCTGACTGACGACGAGATCCTTCTTGGCATCGGCCTGACCGTGGTACTCGCGGTCGGCTCCCAGGTTCTGGCGAGTCGTTTGCGCGTCCCCGCGCTGATCGTGCTGCTGCCGGCCGGCTTCACTGCCGGAGCCCTGACCGACGTCATCCATCCGGACCGGCTGCTGGGGCCGGACTTCTCGGCCCTGGTGTCGCTGTCCGTGGCGGTGATTCTCTACGACGCCGGTCTCGGACTGGATTTCCGCCACCTCACCGGCCGTGTCCGCCGGGTGGTGGGCAGGCTGCTGCTGTTCGGTGTGGTGCTCACCTGGGCGGCGACCGCGGGGCTCGCCCCGGTGCTCCTCGACGTTCCGCTCGCGGTGGCCGTGATGCTGGGCGTGATCCTCGTCGTGTCGGGGCCGACGGTCGTCGGTCCGCTGCTCGACTACGTACGCCCGACGGACAAGGTGCGGCGCATCCTGATCTGGGAGGGGTCACTGATCGACCCGGTCGGCGCCCTCCTCGGGGCCCTCGTCTTCCGCTCCCTCCTCGCGAGCAGCTTCCAGGTCGGCAAGGGATTCCTCTTCGGCGAGTTCTTCCTCAGCACAGCCGTCGGTCTCGCGGGTGGCGCGGTGGGAACCGGCTTGCTGTGGCTGGCGCTGCGCACCCTCCGGCTCGGCGAGTCGCTCGGCACGCTGGCGCAGCTCGCCACGGTGATCGCCGTGTCGGCGGGATGCGACATCGTGGTCGACGACACGGGGCTCATCGCCGCGATCGTCACCGGGCTGGCCGTCGCGAACATCCCCGGTTTCGACATGCCCGCACGCCGGCCCTTCTTCGAGACGCTGGTCCAGCTGATCATCGGGCTGCTGTTCATCTCCATCTCGGCATCCGTCACCCCGGCGTCCGTCACCCCGGTGCTCCTTCCGGCCCTCGGCCTCATCGCCGTCCTCGTCCTGCTGGTGAGGCCCCTCGTCGCCTACGCCTCCACCCGGGGCATGGGCCTGACCGGCGGCGAACGGGCCTTCATCGGGTGGATGGCCCCCCGCGGCATCGTCGCGGCCTCCACCGCGTCGGCCTTCTCCGCCACCCTGGTCGACAAGGGGCTGGAGGGCGCCTCCAAGATCCTGCCGGTCACCTTCCTGGTCATCGTGGGGACGGTCCTGTTGTACGCGCTGACCGCGGCGCCCGTTGCCGAGCGGCTGGGTGTCGTCAGACCTGCGCGAACCAGGCCCCTGCTGGTCGGAGGCGATCCGTGGGTGATCGACCTGGGGCGGTCCCTCAAGTCCGCGGGACTCGACGTGTTGATGTGGGCGGGACTCGAGCGGCAACGGGAGCAGATCGAAGAGGCCGGGCTCGAGCTGGCTCCGGGCGAGTTGCTGGCGACAGCCACCGACCCCGAGGCGCGGCTCGAAGGCGTCACCGCGGTGTTCCTGCTCACCGACGACGACGATTTCAACGCGCTCGCGTCGGTCGTGGTGCAGGACAGCGTCGAGGGCCCGGTCTACCGCGTCGGCCCCCCGCACGGGAGTCATGGCGTCATCGCCCCGTACACCGGTGGCGACATCCTGTTCGGCCGGGCCCTGGTCCGGCACACGCTGGCAGACCGGTACGGGCAAGGGGCCCGCTTCGTGGTGCTGGCCGCCGCGGATGTCCTCCCCTCCGGCCACGACACGCTGTTCGTGGTACGGGCCGACGGCCGGCTGGACCCGGTCACAGAGGACCACGCGGTCACGCCGCGCGCGGGTGACACCGTCGTGCTCCTCGGCCCCCGGACGCCGGGCCCGTGAGCCCGGTGCGGCCGCGCCGTGACGCCGGTCGCACTCGTCCTGGACGGCTGATCCGTCGTACCCGGCGCGCCTATGCCCCGTCGCTGCCTGCCCGGTTCAGCGTCGCGTCCAGCGTGATGGCCGCGTCGATGAGAGCGAGATGGGTGAACGCCTGTGGGAAGTTGCCCAGTTGCCGCCCGGTCAGGTCGATCTCCTCGGAGTACAGGCCGAGGTGATTGGCGTACGTCAGCATCTTCTCGAGGACGAGCCTGGCCTGGTCGGCCCGCCCGGCCCGCGCGAGCGCGTCGACGTACATGAACGTGCACAGGGAGAAGGTTCCTTCGGAGCCGCGCAGGCCGTCGGGCGATGCCTCGGGGTTGTACCGGTACACCAGGCTGTCGGACACCAGCTCCCGGTCCATCGCGTCGAGGGTGGAAATCCACATGGGATCGTCCGGGGTGATGAAGCCGACCGTGGGCAACCGCAGCAGCGACGAGTCGAGCACATCACTTCCGAAGTGCTGGACGAAGGCCTTGCGCCCGTCGTCCCAGCCCTTCGTCAAGACCTGCTCGTAGATCTTGTCCCGCTCCTTGCTCCAGCGCGCGACGTGGGCCGGCCGGCCGCTGGCGGCCGCCAGCCGCAGCGCGCGGTCGAAGGCGACCCAGGACATCACCCGGCCGTAGGTGAAGTTCTTGCGACCGCCACGGGTCTCCCACAGGCCCTCTCCGGGCTGGTCCCAGTGCTCGCTGAGCCATTCGAGGAGGGTGAGCAGCGAGGTCCAGCCCTTGTGGTCAAGCGCGATTCCGCGCTGGTGGGCGAAGTAGATGCTGTCCAGCGCCTCGCCGTAGATGTCCATTTGCAGTTGTTCCGCGGCGCCGTTGCCGATGCGCACCGGGGCAGAGCCCTGGTACCCCTCCCAGTGCTCCAGGATCTCTTCGGTGAGGTCGGACGAGCCGTCGACGCGGTACATGATGTTCATCGGCCCTGTGTCACCGGCGCTGCCCGCCCTCTCCTTCACACGGTCGCGCAGCCAGCCGATGAAGGAGGTCGCCTCCTCCTTGAACCCGAGTCCCAGCAGGGCGTACACGGAGAACGAGGCGTCGCGGATCCAGGTGAACCGGTAGTCCCAGTTGCGCTCGCCGCCCAGTTGTTCCGGCAGGCCCGCGGTCGGGGCCGCGACCAGGGCGCCGCTGGGTGCGTACGTCATCAGCTTCAGCGTCACGGCGGAGCGCTCCACCGCCTCCCGCCACCGGCCCGAGTAGTGGGACTGGCTCAGCCAGGACCGCCAGTACCGGACCGTGTCGTCGAAAAGCTGCTGGAATTCGCTGAGGCGGATCTCGCGCGGCGCTCCGTCGGCGGACGACTCCAGGACCAGACCCCGTTCCTGACCGGCCTGCAGGGTCAGCGAGAAGTGCAGGTCCTGTTCGCCTGTCAGGGAGTTCACCAGCCGCTCGTCCTCCGGCTCCCGGACCGCGTGCACGGTCAGCTCCAGTCCCTCCGCGGCGAACACCGCGCCGTGGTCGGTGACGTGCAGCTTGTGCGGCTTACGGCCGTAGTCGAACCGAGGGGCGATGCCGATCTCGAAGGTCATGCTGCCGCGCACGCACCGCAGCATGCGGACCAGACGGTGGCGGGGCGTGGCCGTCCGCCCGGTCACCGGCATGAAGTCGACCACCTCGCCGGCACCCGCCTCGGTCATGAACCGGGTCACCAGAACCGCGGTGTCGGGAAAGTACAACTGTTTGGTCGCGTAAGTCTTCTGGGCCGGGGCGACCGTGAAATGCCCGCCCTTTTCACGGTCCAGCAGAGCGCCGAACACGCTTGGCGAATCGAAGCGCGGACAGCAGAACCAGTCGATCGTCCCATCGGTGGTCACCAGTGCCGCGGTCTGCAAATCACCGATCAGGCCGTGATTCTCGATCAGCGGGTAGTTGTCCATCGTGAGCCCCTTCCGGATGCCACCCGGACAGCTTAAGCAAGGAATTCCCTCCGGGCCCGCCGAGCCGACCACACAGGCTCATTGAGCGGCGGAAACAGGCGCGGGACCGGTTGAGTGCGCAATACAGGGAGCCGGACGGATTCCTGGCTCTGCGCCCGTCGAGGAGCGGCATTACCGTGAATGCGAAGGCCCGATTTCAGAACTGAACCCGGAGGGTGTCCGTGCTGTCGAGTCCTGCGCCTGTGCCCAGGAGAGGAAGGGTCCGCGGGTGCGGACAATGATGTCCTGGGCGACGGCGTTCCGGCTGCGGCAATACGCCAAGGCCAGCCTGTGGATCGTCCCGCTGTTCGGACTCGTACTCGGCGTGCTGCTCGCGGAGTGTGCCGTGGCCGCGAACGTGTCGGATTGGCTGCCGGCAACCTGGCGGTATTCCGCGACAACGGCGAGCGGTGTGCTGAGTGCCATCGTCGGGGCCATGGTCGCCCTGCTCGGATTCGTCGTGACCATCGGCGTTCTCGTCGTCCAGCAGGCCACGGGAACGCTGTCCCCGCGCTACATGCGCCTGTGGTACCGGGACCGTCTGCAGAAGGCCGTTCTGGCCACCTTCGCCGGGACGTTCGCGTTCGCCTTCTCCCTGCTGCGCTCCATCGAGTCGGACTCCGTCCCCGACCTGGGAGTCACCCTGGCCGGGTTGCTCGTCTCCGTCAGCCTGCTGCTTCTGCTGGTCTACCTCAGCCGCTTCACCCACAACCTCCGGCCGGTCGCCATCGCCGACATGGTCGGACGGATGGGGGAGAAGATCCTCACCCGGCCGGCCCGGGCCGGCCGCTCCGCGCTCCTCGACGGTGAACTCGCGCTGCCGGCCGGCCCGGTGACGCGCATCCTGTCCGAGCGCGGCGGAGCCATCCAGGCGTTCGACGTGGCCGGGCTGACCCGCGCCGCGGTCCGCCACGACTGCACCTTCGTGGTCACCCACCCCGTCGGGGACTTCGTACCGCCCGGCGCCACCCTCATCGAGGTCCATGGCGGGACCTCGGTGCCCGATCCGCGGCGGGTGACCGGACTTGTCGCCCTCGGCCCCGAGCGGACCATCGAGCAGGACCCCGGCTTCGCCCTGCGCATTCTCGTCGACATCGCCATCCGCGCCCTCTCCCCGGCCGTGAACGACCCCACGACCGCCGTCCAAGTGCTGAATCACATCGAGGTGTTCCTGCACACCGTCGGCAGGACCGAACTCCGCCACCGCTATGTGCTCGGCGACGACCGTGGCCGGCCGCGACTGGTGGTGCCGGGCCGGGGCTGGGAGGACTACCTTCAGCTCGCCGTCACCGAAATCCGTGAGTACGGGGCGAGGTCCCCCCAGATCTGCCGGCGGCTGCGTGCGCTGCTGGAGTGGCTGCTCGACACCCTGCCGGCCGATCATCTGCCGGTCGTCCGCACGGAGCTGGAGCTCCTGGAGGAAGCGGTCGAGCGGGAGTTCAACGACCCTGTTCGCCGCGCCACGGCGCGGACGGGTGACCGTCAGGGCATCGGCGGCGGGCACAGGCCGCAGGCCGCGCCGCCCGGATGAGCGGGTCGCCGCATCGGTGGATCCGGGCCTGGTCTGCCGTGAGGTGCCCAGGTGTCCGTCTGCCCGACCGGGTGTGCCGCGTGGCGCGGCATCACCCGGGTGGCCCTGACCAGCTCGCGAGTGCCCGGTGCACGGGGTCTGCTGGTATCCACCCATCCGTACGGGGAGGACCCGCGATGCCCGACAATGGAGCGACCGGCCCGAACGCGGGCGCGGAGCACGCCGGGGCGCCGGGCGCGAACGACGCGCGCGGCGAAATGGAGCAGCTGCGCACACGCGTCGCAGTGCTGGAGGCCGACCAGGCGTCCCGGGCTCCCCACCACCGGTGGAGGGCCTTCTTCGCGGCGCTGCTCATCGTCATCGGCTGCGTTCTCGCCCCGCTCGGCGCCGTTGCCTCGTGGGCGGCGGACGAGGTCGGCGACACGGACCGGTACGTCGATACGGTGGCGCCTCTCGCATCCGACCCGGACATCCAGTCGGCCGTGGCGACCCGGGTCACCAACGCGGTGATGGAACACATCAACCTGGCGACTCTGCTGGAGGGTGCGGCCCCTGAGGACCGGCCGCGCCTGGAGAAGGCACTCGGCAGGCTGGGCGGCTCCCTGGAGAACGCCGTCCGCAGCTTCGTCCACGACAAGGCGCAGCAAATCGTCGCCTCCGAGACCTTCGAGAAGATCTGGACCGACGCCAACCGCCGGATCCATGCAGCCGTGGACAAAGCCCTGACGGGCAGCGCCGACAGCGCGGTGAAGATCAACAACGACTCGGTGACCATCGACCTCGCCCCGGTCATCGACCAGGTCAAACAGCGCCTCGTGGCCGACGGAATGACGGTGGCCGCAAAGATCCCCGAAGTGCACACCAACTTCACGGTCCTGCGATCCGACAACATCGGGAAGGTCAAGACCGCCTTTCAGCTCTTGGAGCTCGCCGGGATCTGGCTGCCGGTGATCGCGGTGGTGCTGATCGCCGTCGGCGTCCTGCTCGCCGTCCACCGTCGGCGAACGCTCGTGATTTCCGCACTCGCCTTCGCTTTCGCCATGTTGGTCCTCGGGGCCGGCCTGTCCGTGTTCCGCGTGGTGTATCTGAACGCACTGCCGGCGGACGTATCGCAGTCCGCCGCCGGGTCCGTCTACGACACGCTGACGCGCTATCTGCGCACCACGGTCCGGATGGCCGTGATGCTCGGCGTGGTGATCGCGCTGGCCGCCTGGCTGACCGGCCGCGGCCGATCGGCAACGCTCGTACGGCAGTTGTGGAAGTCGGGCATCGGCGCGGTCCGCTCCACCGCCGACCGCGCGGGTCTGCGTACCGGACCGGTCGGCCCGTTCGTCCACCGCCACCGGAAATGGATCACCTGGGTACTGGTCGCCGCGGCCGTCGTGGTGTACGTCCTGTGGAGCTTCCCTACGGCCTGGGTCGTCATCGGCATCGCGCTGGTGCTGCTCCTCGCGCTGGCCTTGGTGGAGTTCCTGGCGGAGGACGAGGCGGCCGGACGCAAACAGGAGGTGGCGTCGTCACAGGAGCCGCAGCCGCGGTGAACACGGGGCCCCAGCGGCCCGCCCCGCCTGGGCGCAGCGCCAGGGTGCGGATGCCGGAGTGGGGGGACGGCCGTTGCGGGTCGGCGGGTCCTCGGGTGGCAGGGCTGCGGAGGCGGCGGCTGTCGGGCGCTGCCCGTGTCGGCTCTCAGGACGCTGGAGTAAGGCCGAGTGAGAAGTAGTAGTTGCCCACGGCCGCCAGATACGTGGGGTGGGTCGTCTCGCGGTCGGTGGTGAACTGGGGCGCGGCTTTGATCTCCTCTCGGGTCCGTGCGACTGTCACCGTTCGGGCGTCGGAGTCGATCCGGGTGACGGCGCCGGCCGGGATGAGCACGCTTTTGCCGAACACCCATACGCCCGTGTCGACGACCAAGTGCTGCATGTCCGGCTGGTCCTGCTGCCGGTCCACTTGCCCGATGGCTCCGTCGGCGGCCTCGACGGTGAACCCCACCAGAGACTGCTCCGGCGTGTAGCCGCTGCCCTGCGCGTACGTCCAGATACTGCTCACGGCTCGTCTCTCCTCTGCGTAGCGTCCGAAAAGCGCCAAGGACGGTGCCCTCATCGGCGCATCGTCGGCGTGGCATCGTCCTCCCCGCGTACCCTTGCCGCCGGTCCCGCAACCGATGGCCCGCCCGGCCTATCCTCCCCGTACAGGACCGGGGTTGAGGGCTAACAGGGCCGTGGTGCGTTTCTCGGATCGACTGGGAGACCGGCGCCCGTGACCGTAGGGCCTGTGGTGCCGCACTCGCCCGGGCGGTGGAGGACGCCAAAGACCGGGCGAGCGCCCTGCAGACGCTCACCGCGGCGTCACGCAACCGTGGGTCGCGGCGGGCATCGACCGACAGCACTGTCACGTCCTTATGCGCGGGCATCGGCGAGTGCGTCGCGCAGTGACCAGGGGCGCGGGTCGCACAGGACGTACCACCGTCCGTCACCGGCGTGACCGCGGTGAACCTCGCCTCTCCCGAGGCCGTACGCAACCGGCCGGCCGAAGGGCTCGACCGGCCGTCCGTGATGCGTATGACCGACGGAAGGCTGCTCGCCGTACCGTCCGAACGCACCCACTGCCGAGTGGGGTATGCCCGGCGCGACGGCAGGCCGACCTGCTCAGGGGGCTTCGTCGCTGTGTCCGCACACCCAAGCCAGGGCGTCATGCACTCCGCGGTTGTAGTCTCGCGGGCCCGGCCGGCCGGTGGGGTCCTCCATCTGCACGACGGCCGCATCCACCTCGGCGGTGAGCACCTGCAGATCCGGGACGCTCTCCGCGTCGCCTGCCCCAGTGACGGGCGCGCGGTCCGCGCGGCCGAGCGCCCAGTGGTAAGCCGCTGACGCGCCACTGGAGAACTGAGGAGACCGACCCCGCTCCACCTCTCTGGCGCCCAATTGCTTTTGCGCCAGCTCGACGTCTGCGTATGCCCGGGTGCCGACCCGCGGCTCATTGCCCTGCCGCATGCTCCCATGAATGGCCATACCCGCACATCTACCCTCCGGGGGTCCCATGATGTCCGGAGTCGATGGCGCGTTGCCCTCGGGTGGGCAGCGTCCAGGTGACCTGGGACGGAAGCGTCGCGCAGCGATATTTCGGCAGGCCATGAGCCGCCCGGACATCACCCGCGTGGCTCGGCGGGGTGCGGATGCGAACACCACGAGATGCCGTACCTACGGCCGGGACCGCGAACGCGACGTTACGGTCTGTTACTCAAGGCCAGTCTCCGTACGCCTTGAGTGGCACCAGCTGTCGGTGACGACTGTTACGAGGGGGGCGTGATTACTGCCCGTGATGCGGGGTAACTGAATGGTCACTCTGTGTGGTGCCTCTGTGTGCAGGTGCCATCGCGGTGGTGAGACCGAGGGAAGGAGCGGTTGTGAATGCGTCCGTGGAAGTGCTGCTTGACCGGGTCCAGGAACGCGGAGGGTATGCGATGCGGCAGGAGGCGGCCGGGGCGGTGCAGAGCGTACTGGAGGTGCTGGGGGCGCATCTGGTGGGTGATGACCGTACCGATCTTGCCGCTCTGCTGCCCCGGCAGTGCGGCCCGCTGCTCATCGACGCCGCACCGGCCAGCGAACCCCTGACGCCCTCGGGTTTCGTCGAAGCGGTGGCTGTGCGAGGGGACGTCGGTGTTGCGGTCGCCCGGCGAGCTGTCACCGCGGTGCTCGCCACGGTCGCGGAGGTGGCCGACGACGCCCTGCTGCGCCGCATCCTCACGCAGCTGCCGCCGGGGCACGCCGGCTTGTTCGGCCGTACGGATCCCGCGTGAGTCGCCGACAAGCCCGTGCCGTTCTTCCGTTGGGGTAACGGAAGGCTCACCGCAACCCCGCGGCCCGGCGGCAGGACCGTCGAGCGGTCCCCCTGGTAGCGGTGGCCCACGCCGCCGGGCAGTGGATGCCCGGCGGTGCGGTCTGCGGCAGTGTGACCCGCCGAGCCGGCCGGACGGCCCGTAAGGACTGCCTTGGGCATGAGGGCGTTCGGGCGGGGCAAAAGAGGCCAATGACCGACCTATCCCAGCTGCTGCAACAGGCAATGCGCCGTCATCACCTGACGCCTCAGGCGGTCGCCGACAAGACCGGCATCCGCACCCCGCGTATCCGTGCCTTCGCCGAGGACGGCGCCGAGGGGCCCATCCGGCCGACCGAGGAGGAGCTGGCCGAACTGGCCGACGCCCTCGCTCTGCCACTACCGGCCGTCATGGACGCCGCCCTGCCAACGGCCGCGGCAACTGCCCCCTGACCCGCCCCTGACTACTGCCACCCCATCTCCCACAGGCCGCTGGCGCTACCCCGACCTCACCCAGGCCGCCTCGCCCAACTCCTGGCTCCCTACGAGGTTTCCACCTGGGCTGGGGCCGTACGCGCATCACCGGCGAGGCTGTCCAACGAACGCAATGGGCATCCATCGCGCAACGGTTGCTCAGAGCCAGTCGCGTCGCTTGAAGATGAAGTACAGGCTCACTCACACCACTGCCATCAGGCAGATCGCGAACGGGTAGCCGAAGTCACGGCCCAGCTCCGGCATGTGATCGAAGTTCATGCCGCAGTTCGTGCCGACAGGCGTCGGCGTGACGAGGATGGCTGCCCAGGATGAGATCTTCTTGATTCCATAGATCTACCAAGTGCCTGCCGACCATCGCGGCGCGCTCCAGGTCGGTGATCCCGCGTGCCAGGAGGCCGAGCTTCACCTGCTCGGGCCCGCCGCCCAGAAACTCCGCGAGCCTGAGCGCCAGCTAGGTCTTGCTGGTGCCGGGAGTACATCACCAACTGCCTTTCGTCCCAGAAGAGATCGCGTACTTCGCACAGCCATGCCGGGTCGTGCACCAGGAGCTCGTCGGCCAGCTGGTCCGTGGGCTCGGAGAGCTCTAGTTCACGCCGGGCGGTGATCGCAGGGATCTCCGCGCTCGGGTCACGCTCTATGGCCTTGGCCTCGTCAGCCAGTTCCTCATCGGTCGGCCCAAGTCCCTCGATGAGGGCGTGAACGAAGGTGTGGTCGACGACGCTGGACGGGCAGCTTCGGCGGCGCTTCGGGCAGGTCCTCGTACGGGTAGCCGGTGGCCACTCCACGTGTCGGCGCAGGTTGGACCGCCGGTCGTCGGACTCCGCCTCCTCCGCTCCGCCGGTGATCTCGCCGACGTACAACTGTCCGCCGGAAATCGTGCACACGGGGTCGCCCGGTTTCATACGGGACAGGAACGCGTACAGTTCTTCGACCAGTTTCAGCTTCTGGTTGTACGTCGCCGAGGACTCGTAGTCCTCCTCGAAGTGGGTGCGCAGCCTGTCTTTGCTGATCCTCTCCTCCGCCCGCTGTTTCAGCCGGGAAGCGGAAAGGGACACGCGTCCTTCGGGCAGCCACTACCGCCGGACCAGATCGAGTCCCGAGGCGTTCGTGCCGCGAATCAGCCAAGCCCGGTTGGGGCCTGACCAGACGCCCGTCATGTAGTCCGAGGGCAGTGCACCATCGTGTGTCCGCCACACCACCCGGTCGACCGGAGCGATGTACCTGCCGTCCCTCTGCGCCCGCCACTCGCCGGTCGCGTCACGGAACTTCTTCGCCTCCGCGCTGGTGTGGGTTTCCCAACTGGTGGAAGCGCAGACCGTAGGCACAGCCACGCCCGCACCTGCCCAGGCTCGTAGACGGTCGCCAGGACGGGCATGGCGCCATCCGTGATCACTTCATGGTCCCGGAGGTAGCCGCTGCTGCGCTTGAGGTGTGGAGGTGATTGTCAACGACGGCTAACTGCCTACCTGGACGGGGATTCTTGGGGGAGTCGGCGGGCCGGGTGGCGTGAGGGAGTTCAACGGCGACGGCCAGGAGGTTTTGAGGACGGTGCTGGCTGTTCGACTCCGACGAGGCTTCTCCTATCCGAGTCGTTCATGAGATGTGCGTCCTATGACGTGTCTCTTCGTTGCTGTCGGGAAGTTGGACGTGCCAACATTCGGTGCGTGACTGACGACGGGGATGACATATCGAGGCCTGAACGCCCCTCGAGGCTTGCCGAGTTGGCTGGTTGGCCTGCGCCGATGGATCCGGCGGCGGTGCCGGAGGCGGTCGTGTCCGCGGCCGGTGTGGCGCCGACGGATGAGTTGGCGGCGGCGCGGCGCGGGTTTGCTGTGTTGCTGGGGGAGTTTCGGCGTGCGGCGGTGCTGGTGCCGTTCGATGCGTACGGGAGTCTGTGGACCGCCGATCAGAACGGTGTGCGGTGGATCTGTGCGTTCTCGGATGAGGAGGCGCTGGCGCGGTTTGCGCGGGCGCAGGGGGACGCGGGGCGGGAGCGGACGTATCAGACGATTCTTGGTGCGCGGCTGCTGGACGTGATGGTGCCGATGCTGCCGGGCCCGGCGGGCGTGGCGCTGGATGCCGGAAGTGACGAGGGCATGTTGTTTCCGCCGGTCGCGGGCATTGTGCCGGATGCGGTGGTGGTTGATCTCGGGGGGAATCAGTGAGCGGAAACAATCCGGATCTTCAGGCGCCGGCGTCGGCGTTGGTGGATATCGCGAAGGGCATCAATTTGGCGCATGCCGAGCTGAAGGAACTCGGCATGATCGGCGAGGCGTCAACAGGGCGGGGTTTCTCGGATCTGGCGTTGTCGGGGCTGGAGTTGGGGCATGGGGGGCTGACTGCGGAGTTCGGGACGTTCTGTGATCGCTGGGAGTGGGGGGTGCGGGCGCTGACGTTGCGGGGGAATGGTTTCGCGCAGGGGGTGGGTCTGTCGGCCGGTTCGTTCGCTGAGCAGGAGCGGTACATCAAGGACTCGTTCAAGATCGGGGTGAACGCGGTCAACGGGAACCCGCATCTGAGTGAGGACGAGGTCAAGGCGATGAGCTGGGACAAGATCAGTACCCAGACCGCTTTCGACAACCCGGACTACAGCGCGGAGTCGTTCTCGGAGGCGCATGAGGAGGTGAAGCAGACTTGGAAGGACACCGGGTATGACGTGATGGACGCACAGATGGACTCGATGGAGCGGTCGGGTGTGATTGATCCGGAGATGCGTGAGCGGATGGATGAGGAGTATCGCGACTTGTTTGATCCGTCGGAGGAAACGGTTGCGCAGGCTGAGGAGCCGCGGTGGGGGGAGCGCGGCTGATGGTGGACTGGGGAGGGCTGGCCGACAAGGCGGTCGACAAGGTCGGCGACGGGGTCGAGTGGGGCAAGGAGAAGGCCGGCGATGGTGTCGACTGGGCTACGGACAAGGCCGGGGCGGCTCTTGAGCACATAGGCCAGGACGCGATGGCTGACGTCGTCGAGGACTGGGGCGACCGGACCGCGTCGTCGTTGGGCGCGGAGGTCGGTGAGCAGCAGCTCGGCGAGAGCGAGGAAGCCAACGAGCTGATCCACGGCAACCCGGGGAAGATCGCTTCGGCGGTGAAGAACCTGCGGGACTTCCAGAAGGCGTTCGAACTGGTCGGCGGCGGGATGAAAAAGCTCGACTCCGCTCACTGGAAGGGCGAGGCGGCCGAGGCGTTCAGGGAGAAGTTCCAGACGCTGCCCATGGACTGGCTGCGCGCGGCGGACGCGTTCGAGGACGCGGCCAAAGCCTTGGAGACGTACTCCAAGACGGTTACCAGTGCGCAGGGCAAAGCCAGGGAAGCCATCGCCCTCTACAAGGAGGGCAACGAGTCCTCCGAGACGGCGGTCGCGTCGTACAACAAGAAGGTCGACGCCTACAACGCGGCCCGAGCCAGTGACAACCCGCCGCCCAGGCCGGGCCCGTTCACCGATCCCGGCAAGGCCAAGCGGGAGCGCGCGCAGGAGATCCTCAAGGGCGCCAGGGGTGCCCGTAATGAGGCCGGCGACGACGCGAAGCGGGCGATCACAGCGGCCCTGGCCCATGCCCCGAAGGAGCCGACGGGCCGGGAGCGGGCCAAGTTGGAGCTCATGGACTACGGGCTGGGCCAGGGCATCGAGCTGGCCCATCTCGGCGGCGGCGTCATCAAAGGCACTGCGGGCCTGGTCAACTTTGTCCGTTCGGTCAACCCGATCGACGCCTATAACCTGACCCACCCCGCCGAGTACTACAAGGGCGTCAACATGACGCTCGCCGGCCTCGCCTCCACCGCCGCCAACCCGGACCGGGCACTCAAGGGCGCCTGGGAGGCCTTCAAGAAAGACCCCACGGAGTTCGGCGGTCGCGTGCTCCCCGAACTCCTTGGCACCAAGGGCGCGGGCATTGCCAAGTCCCTCCCACGCCTGGCCAAGGACCTTGCCGACAGCCCGAAGGGGAAGGGCCGCCACGGCCACAGCGACGACCCAGACGGCAAGGGTAAGAAATGCAGCGAGACGAAGTGCGACGGAGACCCGGTCGATGTCGCGACCGGCCGCATGCTCCTGCCACAGACCGACATCGCGCTTCCGGGCTCGCTGCCCCTGGTGTTCCAGCGCACCTTCGACTCGTCCTATCGCGCGGGAGGCTGGTTCGGCCCGACCTGGTCGAGCACGGTCGACCAACGGCTGGAAATCGACTCCGAAGGCGTCGTCTTCATCTGTGACGAGGGCAGCCTGCTGGCGTACCCGCACCCCGCACCGGGCGTTCCGGTCATGCCCACCCACGGTCGGCGCTGGCACCTTGACCGGGTGGACGACGGTTACACGATCTCCGACCCCGAAACCGGACGGGTCTGGCACTTCGTCGACCACAGCGGCCAGTTGGCACTCCTCGCTCAGATCGACGACCGCAACGGCCGCTGGATCACCTTCGAGTACGACAAGACCGGCGCCCCAACGTCGATAGTGCACCACGGCGGCTACCACCTGAAGCTCACCACGAGCGAAGGGAGGGTCACCGCCCTCCACCTGGCGGGCGCTGCCCCGGACGGCTCCGACCAGGAAATCCTGCGCTACGGGTACACAGCCGGCCACCTCACCGAGGTCATCAACTCCTCGGGCCGGCCCCTGCGCTTCGGCCACGACGAGCACGGCCGCATCACGTCCTGGACTGACACCAACGGCAGCCACTACGACTACGTCTACGACGACCTCGACCGCTGCGTGTACCAGTCGGGTACGAACGGGCACGTCGAATCGACCTTCACCTGGGACGACACCGACCCGGACACCGGACTCCGCATGACGTCCATCACCGACGGACTGGGCCACACGGAGCGATACGTGATCAACGACCGCTCCCAGGTGGTCGCCGAGATCGATGCGCTGGATGCGGTCACCCGCTTCGAGTACGACCGCTACAACCGACTGTTGTCCGTCACAGACCCTCTCGGGCACATCACCCGCTCGACCTATGACGAGAACGGTCGACTGACAACGGTGGTCCGTCCGGACGGACGTCGGTTGCGCGCCGAGTACAACGAGATCGGATCCCCAGTGCGTATTGTCGCTGCGGACGGGACAGTCACACGCCAGACGTACGACGAGCGCGGCAACCGCACGTCCGTCACTGAAGCGTCGGAGGCGACAACACGCTTCTCGTACGATGCGGCAGGACACCTCACATCCGTGACGGATGCCCTGGGGCACACCACCGTTCTGCACTGCAACAAGGTGGGGCTGCCCGTCGATATCACCAATCCCCTGGGGGCAACTACCCGGTACGAGCGTGACGCGTTCAGCCGCCCGGTCCGCATCACGGACCCGCTCGGAGCAGTAACCCGCCTGGAATGGACTGTCGAGAGCAGGATCGCCAGGTGTGTGGAGGCGGACGGCAGCGAGCAATCCTGGGTTTACGACGGCGAGGGCAACTGCCTGGCCCACACCGACGCCATAGGCGGGGTTTCCACCTTCGAGTACACAGACTTCGATCTGCTGGCGGCACGCACCGAACCCGACGGCGTGCGCTACGAGTTCAGCCACGACACCAATCTCCAGCTGACCCAGGTCACCAACCCACAAGGCTTGACCTGGACATACATGTACGACGGAGTTGGCCGCCTCGTGTCGGAGAGCGACTTCGACGACCGGGTACTCACCTACACGTACGACGCAGCAAACCGTCTGACCTCACGGGCAAACGGCCTCGGCCAAACCATCCAGTACGAGCGCAACACCCTCGGCCAGCTGCTTCGCAAGGACGCGCAAGGCGCGGTCACCACCTACGAGTACGACAACTTCGACGAGTTGGCTGTGGCAGCGGGTCCGGACGGCACGCTCACCCGTTTGCGTGACCGGTTCGGGCGCCTGAGGTCCGAGACCGTCAACGGGCGCAAGCTGAGCTTCGACCACGACGTCCTCGGCCGTCGCACCGGCAGAACGACTCCCAGTGGTGCAGTCAGTAGGTGGACGTACGACGCGGCAGGACTACGCGCAGAGTTGACCACATCCGGGCGCACTCTCACGTTCGAACGTGACGACGCGGGCCAGGAACTCTCACGCCGCGTCGGCGACATGGTGTGCTTCTCCAACGAGTTCGACAATATGGGCCGTCTGGTGAGCCAACGGGTCGCCGGCGGAGGCCTCAGCATCCAGCGCCGCGCCTACACCTACCGCGCCGACGGTCACCTCATCGGAATCGACGACCAGCTCGCCGGGGCGCGCCGCTTCGACCTCGATGTGAAGGGACGCGTGACCGCCGTCCATGCCCCTGGCTGGACCGAGCAGTACGCCTACGACGCGGCAGGCAACCAGACAACGGCGTCCTGGCCGTCGTCACACCCTGGCCATGACGCCACCGGGCCTCGGGAATTCGCGGGCACCCACATCATCCGTGCGGGAAACGTCCGCTACGAGCACGACGCCCAGGGACGGATCGTGATCCGGCAGAAGACCCGCATCTCGCGCAAGCCCGACACATGGCGTTACGAATGGAGCGCGGAGGACCGGCTCACCACTGTGATCACTCCAGTTGGCACAGTGTGGCGCTACGCGTACGACGCGCTCGGCCGGCGCACCGCCAAGCACCGTATCGCCGACGACGGCCGAACCGTCCTGGAGGAGGTCTCCTTCACCTGGGACAACGCGATGCTGTGCGAGCAGACCAGCCACGGCGAGGCCCTCCCCAATCCAGTCACTCTCACCTGGGACCACGACGGCCCGCGCCCCATCGCCCAGACGGAACGCATTCTCGCAGCGGACGCGTCGCAGGAGACTGTCGACGAGCGCTTCTTCGCCATCGTCACCGACCTGGTCGGCACCCCGAGCGAACTCGTCGGCGAGTCGGGAGACCTGGCGTGGTACACCCGCACCACCCTGTGGGGCACGATGACGTGGGCGACGTCAAGCACGGCGTACACCCCGCTCCGCTTTCCGGGCCAGTACTTCGACGCGGAAACGGGCCTCCACTACAACTTCCATCGCCACTACGACCCCGAAACAGCCCGGTACGTCAGTGCCGACCCTCTCGGTCTTGCACCGGCGCCCAATCAGACAACCTATGTGGACAACCCCCATACGTGGTCTGACCCCCTGGGGCTGAAGCCCTGCAAGCCACGGGTATCCTCGGTGGATTCCGACTGGGCAACCAAGGGTGCCCACATACATATTCCACAGAAAAAGGGGCCTGAGCATGAGGTTCGCGTGTATGTGGACGACAAGGGGGTCGTAGTCGGCGAGCCCATCAGGCTCAAGACCGGGTGGGCATCGGACAGGAGCGTCCGGGACGCGGTGGACGCAGTGAACAACGACCCCAAGCTCCGCGCGGATCTACTAGCCAAGGCTAAGTCGGCCAAGGAGCATATGGACGACCACAACTGGGGAAATACGGAAAACCGATCCGCCGAAATGCAAGCGCTCATCGAAAAACTGGAGAACTGGCCGTGACCGCAATCGAGTTCCTCGTCTCGTTCATCACATCGGGGCGTCTGTACGGTCTGGGAATCGGCTCAACCCTCGGCGAGGTCGACGAAGCGATCCACTGCGATTTCATCGACGATGTCGGCGGGTCCGGCCTCTCGCTGCGCCGGGACTATGGATTCTTTGAGTTTTCCTTCAATCCCGGCCCGGAGTGGGTGATGTCCAGTGCCTCGATCAAACTGCACAGGCTGGCCTCGGACTACGATATGGCTAAGGAGTGGCGTGAGAACATGCATGTCGAGTTCCCGCAGCACCTTGCCTGGGATGAACTGCGGGGTGCGCTCGAACTCGTTCCCGGGTCCCCGTTCTTGAAGGTTACGGATCAAGGGGGCTTCCTTGAATATCGCGCAGCCGCGACGAATGTGTCCGTCATCGTGAACGATGACGGTGGAGAACACGGATCATCCCGGCAGGGAGATGTGTGGAGTATCAGCCTGTGGGCTGCCGCTCGGGCACAGTGAATCAGCCGCGGAACTGCGGCCGCGGCTGAACCATGGCCTGTCGGTAACGTGTGACTGAACCGTTCCGGGTCTTATCGAGTGATGTGCCCCGGGTCTGGTGGAGTCACCTTGCTGGACAGATGATGCTCCGGACTTTCAAGGAGGCTTTCGTGCCCCGTAGTTACCCGGCCGAGTTCCGGCGTAAGGTCCTCGATCTCGCCGAAACCGGCCGGCCGATCCGGCAGATCGCCCATGACTGAGGGGCCATCCATTTTCCGGACACCAGTTATGGGTGTTTCCTATGCCGTGAGCTGCATCTTCACGTATTCGGCGTGAACTTCTGCCGGGGTCTTGTAGCCGAGGCCCGAGTGGAGTCGCTTGCACCCGCCACGGTCTTGGCTGGCACGGGACGAGGCCCATCTCGCGCATCAGGGAGCGGACCAGCTCCAGCCCGGCCTGCAGGTTCATCCGTGCGAGGGCGGCGTGGACCCGCCGGTAGCCGTAGGTCTCGTCCTCCGAAGACGTGACGGATGATCAGTTTCAGCTCTTCACGGCGTTCAGCGGTTGCTGACAGCGGCCGCGAACGCCAGTCGTAGAAGCCAGAGGAGGAAACGCCCGCCCAGGCGCACATCTTGGATATGGGGAAGTCGTCCTTCTCGCCGTCGATGAACTCGTACTTGTCGCTCACCGATATTCCTGGGCGAAGAAGGCCGCTGCTTTTCCCAGGAACTCGTTCTTCATCCGCAGCTCGCGAACCTCCTTCTCGAGCTCGCGCAGGCGGGCACGTTCAAAAATGCTCAACGGTGCTTCTTCAGCGGGATTTTCACGCCGGTAGGCGTTCACCCAGTTTCCGAGCGTCCCCTCGACGATCCCGAGTTCCCGAGCGACCTGGGTGATCGGGCGGGATCCCTCGATCACCATCTTGACTGCCTCGTCCTTGTACTCAGGACTGAAATTCCTCCGCTGTCGTGCCACGTGCCTTCTCCGTTGATCCGGCCAACAATTCTAGTTGGTCCGGTGTCCGGGAACTTCGGGGCGCCTCAGCGGTCGGGGGTGTTCATGCCGCGGAGGACTGAGCCCCGCCGCCTCTCAGTGCCTTGTGAACAAGCTTCAAGGTGATTGGTCAGTCCGTGCCTGTGAACAAACTGATCGCCTTGTTCGCAGGCACTGGCTGAAAGGGCTGCCGGAGGTGTTACTCGGCTGTGCCGTCGCGGGTGCGCTGGTAGTGGCGCCTGGCCTTCATCCTGTTGCCGCAGACGGCCATGGAACACCAGCGGGCCTTGTTGGTCTTACTGCGGTCGAGGAGGAACCGTCGGCACTCCGGGTTGGCGCACGGCCGCAGCCGGCCAGGCATCGTCTCCTGCAGCGCGCTCCACGCCATGACCGCCTCTACCGCCATCCGGCGCTCCGCAGGGGCGTCCAGATCCCAGGACACCCCCACAGGGGAGAGGTGCGGGCGGGAGATGACGTCATTGAGGAGCGGGGCCAACGACCCGGTCGGCTGACTGCCGCGCACCACGCCCTGCAGCGCATCGCGCGCCTGTAGGAGGAGTCGGCGCTCCTCTGCGCTGCCGTTGCCGCGGTGCGCCTGCTGCCAGGTCCTGGCCGCTGCCGGGTCTGCCAACTCGTCCCGGACCACCCCGTTGACCACCGGCGTCGTGTTGAGGAGCTCCAGCAGTGTGTCCTGCTGCTCTCGGTCGGCCACCATCGGCACCTCCTAACCAGAGTGGTTCGTTTGACAGGTTACATGAACCCGGTCACCTGGCCACGAGTGTCCACAGAGCCGAGCCGGCAGGCCGCTGATGCAGCGCGAGACAGGCGGGCATTGACCGCCTGGGCGGGCTCAGGGCGGGCGGCTGCGCTGGCTGGTGACCAATCGCGGACGGAGGCTTGAGGTAGGTCGACGTCCTGCCGTCCGGGCGCAGCGACGTCTCCAGCTGCAGTCGAAATCTAACCAGTAAAAGCATCTTGACAGGTTAGATTGGGTGTGCTCGACTGAATGTGTAACCACTAAACCTCGACAGAAGGGTTAGGGAGATGGTCTCCGCAGTCCACCACCGCACCGCCACCGTCAACGGTCTCGAAGTCTTCTACCGGGAAGCCGGCGACCCGAAGGCACCCGCCGTGGTCCTCCTCCACGGCTTCCCGACCAGCTCGCACATGTTCCGCCATCTGATCCCGGCGCTCGCCGACCGCTACCACGTGATCGCCCCCGACCACATCGGGTTCGGCCAGTCCGCGATGCCCGCCCTGCAAGACTTCCCGTACACCTTCGACGCCCTCACCGAGGCCACCTCCGGCCTGCTCCAGCACCTGGGCATCGACCGGTTCGCGATGTACGTACAGGACTACGGCGCCCCTATCGGTTGGAGGCTCGCCCTTCAGGCCCCGGAACGTGTCACCGCGATCATCACTCAGAACGGCAACGCCTACGAAGAAGGCTTCGTCAAGCCCTTCTGGGACGGCGCCTTCGCCTACGCCAAGGCCCCGGGACCGGACACCGAAGCGCCCATGCGCGGCGCCCTGACCCTTGAGGTCACCCGCTGGCAGTATCTGAACGGAGTGGCCGACCCGAGTCTGGTCAGCCCCGACAACTGGGTCCACGACCAGGTGCTGCTGGACAGGCCCGGCAACGATGAGATCCAGCTCAAGCTCTTCCGCGACTACCCCACCAACGTGGACCTCTACCCGCAGGTCCACCAGTACTTCCGCGACTCCCAGGTCCCGCTGCTGGCGGTCTGGGGCGCCAACGACGAGATCTTCGGCCCCGCCGGCGCCACGGCGTTCAGCCCGGACCTGCCCGATGCCGAGATCCACCTGCTCGAGTCCGGGCACTTCGCCCTGGAAAGCCACCTCGAGACCATCACCGAGCACATCCGCGGCTTCCTCGCCCGCGTCCTCGCCTGACGCGCAGGGGGTCAAAGGCGGCTGCGGCAGCCGCGGACCACGCACCCCTCCCGCCGCAGTCGGCAAAGGATCCGCCATGCGACACCTCGCCGACGCTCCTTCAGCGCCCCCCAAGCCGCGCGCACAGCCCGCGGCTTCGCGCCTCCCGCTGCACCTGCACGTCCTGATCGTCAACAACAACCACCCCACCCCGGGGTGCGGCCAACCGCCCACCCCGCACCGGAAGGAACCCGCCATGGGACTGTCCTGGCAGCAGGGCCCCCTCTCCGCCGGCGCGATCGGACACTTCCTCACCCCCGAACCCCTGCCCGAGCGTCTCCTCTTCGCCGAGCGGCTGCGCCGCCGCATGCGCGTGAAGTTCAACGACACCTGGATCGCTGACAGCGAGAACGTCATCCTGCTGCACGAGCCGGGCCGCTACCCCGTCGCCTACTTCCCCCGCGAAGACGTCGCCGAGCAGGCCCTGGTCGCGAGCGACAAGGTCACCCACCACAAGGACCTCGGCGACACCGCCTGGTACGCGGCGCACGCCGGGGACCGCACCATCGAACGTGCCGCCTGGGAATTCACCGCACTGCCTGGGCACGCCGCCGAACTCCAGGGCCGCATCGCCTTCGCGTGGCGCGCGATGGACGCCTTCTACGAAGAGGACGAACGCATCCTCGGACACGCCGCGGACCCCTACCACCGCATCGACATCCGAAACACCTCCCGCACCCTGGAAGTCCGCCTCGGCGACACCGTGATCGCCCGCTCCGAGCACCCCGTCGTGCTCTTCGAGTCCGGATTCGCCCCCCGCTGGTACGTCCCGCGCGCCGACATCGACGAGACCCGCCAACGCCCCGTCGAAGGCCAGACCTTCTGCTCCTACAAGGGCCTGTGCGACTACTACGACATCGGCGACGTGCACCGCGCCGCCTGGTCGTACCGCAACGCCTACCGGGAAGTCGACCGGATCGCCGACCTGGTGTCGTTCGAGGCGGACAAGGTCGAGGTCTATCTCGACGGCAAGCGCCTGCACCTCGAGCCCGGGCAGAACGTCGTTCCCCACGGCGTCGACCGCGATCTGGACGTCGACGAGGTCAAAGCCCGCTGACCCCAACGAGCGCCTGTCCTCGCGCCCGCCTGGGTCAGGCTGCGTGCGATGAGCTCGCCCGCGAAGGGTTCCATCCGGGGCAGCAGGGAGCGGCGGGCGAGCAGGGTGACCTGGGAGCCGAGGCCCTGCCAGAGGGTGCCTGGTCGTGCTTGTGCTGGAGGGGCAGCCGTCAGCAGTGAGTTGGTTCTCCCCGGATTCTCCCCGGGAGTCCGTTGCGGCTCCAATGTGCCCTGTTCTCCTGGCCGTTGGGGCCGAGATGAGGAAGTCGTAGGGATCTCTTCTCCCCAGACTCTCCCCAGCCCCGGCTGTCTCCGAACGCGGATCTTCGCAGGCCAGTGCATGCTCCAGTGTCGGAATTCGCTACATCGCGTAGTCGAGCGAGAGAGGCAGGGCCCGTCGCAGCGCTCCGGCAAGCCAGAAGGGTCAGGTGGCAATTCGGTAGCCGGAGCCACTGCAGTAGTGGCCCTACTCGCCCAGCTCATGGCTCGAGAATGGCTGCGGACCATCGTTCGTGTGCCGATGCCCTCGGCCTCTACGGCACCCGCCTGTGCTGCAACGCAGTCAAGCGCATCGCGTGGACGTGAGGAAGGAGGAGGGGAACGTTCACCCTGTGCAGGGCGTGTGCTCAGAACACGGCGTCTGGCTCTCACCGCTGCCTCCAGCCCGGGGGCTGCCGCGGGGCAGGCGGGTGATCGTCCGTCAAGCTCCGTTGTCAGTGCCTCCCCATAGTGTGGAGACATCACTCGGGGAGCCTCGGAGAAGGAGCAGCAACGTGTCCGCCAACAAGATCCAGCACAAGGTCAATCACGTCGCGCTGGTAGTGGACTGTTCGGGTTCCATGCATCAGCACCAGAGTCAACTCATCCGCGTCGTGGACGAGTTCGTGGCGGGCTTGAAGGCCGAGTCGGACAGCCTCGGTCATGAAACCCGGATCAGCCTCTACTCCTTCGACCATAAGGTGGAGAACCTGGTCTGGGACATGGACGTGAAGCATCTGCCGTCCATGCGGGGTCTGTACAAGGTCAACAATGGCGCTACGGCCCTCATCGAAGCCTCTCTGAAGTCCCTGGACGACCTGGGCCACATCTGGGAGGCGTACGGCGAGCACAGCTTCCTCCAGATCGTGGTGACGGACGGCGAGGAGAACGCCTCCGGCGGCGACAGACGGCACGACGGCGACATGGCCATCCTCGGCCCCTGGCTCGACAAGATCGCTGCGAAGATGGGTGCACTTCCGGGCCACTGGACTTCCGCGATCCTCGTTCCGAACTCCCTGGCGAAGCGAACCGCCCAGAACTACGGCTTCCCGGCCGGAAACATCGCCATCTGGGATGCGGATTCCCAGGAGGGTGTCGAGGAGGCGATCGATACCGTGCGCGCGGCCGCCACCAGCTTCCTCCGTGGCCGCGAGCAGGGGGTGCGCGGCACGAAGAACCTGTTCGCGGTCGGCCAGGACATATCGGTCGACGACGTGCGGGCGAACCTCGAACCGGTCCCGGCCGACAAGTATCGACTCCTGAAGGTCGACACGGAGGTCGAGATTCGATCCTTCGTTGATTCGCATCCGGGCGTGACGTACGAACGCGGGTCGTGTTACTACCAGCTGGGCACCCGGGTTCAGGTTCAGCCCGACAAGGAAGTCATCGTGGTCGAGAAGGACACTGACCGCGCATACACGGGCGACGCGGCACGCAGTCTTCTGTTCGGCACGGGTATCCAGGGGACCGTCTCCGTGAAGGCGGGGCGCAATCCCAAGTTGGAGGTATACGTGCAGAGTCGTTCGGTGAACAGAAAGCTCAAGCCGAAGACGCGTCTGCTCATCATGCTCTGAAATTCACGAGTAGGGCGTAGAGCAGGTGGTCCAGGACCAGTTGCGAAGGATCGGCCAGTCGTGGACCTCACCCGACGTCGGTTCCGCGAGCACGGTCGTGCACGGCCTGGCGGAGATCAAGGCAATCGCCGCGATCACCACGAGCGGCACCAACGGAACCGGCAGCCGTAGTCCTATCCGGCTCATCGGGCCGTGGGCGACGTCGTGCCAGGTCTGGGCCGGATGGAAGCGGCTTACCGCGCGAGTTGTCCCAGGAGCGCCGTTTGCCGACCCAGCACAATGCTGTGGCGTCTGTTTCCGTTACGCAGCGCAGCCGCGAGCTCGTGAAGGTGGCCGAGTTCGCCGACATGGGCGGTGCCGGGTGTGGGCGGGGGCCCTGCCGCGCTGCGCATTCTCCCCAGATTCTCCCCAGGGGTCGGGAGAGGGTGCTGCAGGGCCTTCGCCAGAGCTAAGTTGATCAAGTGGAACAGGTTGCTGTCTACAGCCAGTCGCGCTTCTTGAAGATGACGTACAGGCTCACGCAGACCACCGCCATCAGGAGGATTGCGAAGGGGTAGCCGCCCGCCCACTTAAGTTCCGGCATGTCCTCGAAGTTCATGCCGTAGATCGTTCCCACAAGTGTGGGTGCAAACAAAATGGCCGCCCAGGCTGAGATCTTCTTGATCTCCTCGTTCTGCTCGAAGCCCGCCTCCGCCAGCGCCCGCATCTCCGCGTTCTGCTGCTGCGTCACCAGCGTCGCGTTCACCGTGAGAATGTCCGTCAGTGCCTGGCGGAAGCCGTCCACGCGCTCGCTCGTGTGCGTGACGTGGTCGGCGACGTCGCGGAGGTAGCGCTGAAGCTCCTCGTCCGTGCCGTACTTGGCGAAGCCCGCCATCAGGGCGTGCAGCATGCCGACCAGGGGACGGGTGGCGCGCTGGAACTCGACCATTTCGCGGGAGAGTTCGTAGATGCGGCGGGACACCGCCGGGTCGCCCCTGAAGACCTCGGTCTCGATCTCGTCGATGTCGTTCTGCACGCCCGCCACCACGGGGGCGTAGCCGTCGACCACGGCGTCCAGGATCGCGTACAGCACCGCCTCCGGGCCGAGGGCCAGCAGCTCCGGGGTCTCCTCCATGCGACGGCGTACCGCGGTCAGGTCGGGGGCCGCGCCGTGGCGGACCGTGATCAGGAAGTCCTTGCCCACGAAGACGTGCAGTTCGCCGAACTCGACCTCCTCCTGGGCGTCGAGGTACCGGGCGGCGCGCAGCACCACGAACAGGGTGTCGCCGTACCGTTCGAGCTTCGGGCGCTGGTGGGCCTCCAGGGCGTCCTCGACGGCGAGTTCATGCAGGTCGAACTCGTCGGCGAGCGAATGGAGTTCGGTCTCCGTGGGGCGGTGCAGTCCGATCCACGCCATGCCGTCGGGGAACTCGCGCAGCTGGCGGAAGGTCTCGGCGAGCGAGTCGGGCGTAGCGACGCGGTAGCCCCCGCGGTAGAGCGCGGCCTGGACGACGCTGCCCTGGTCCTTGTGTACGGGGGAGGGGACAGCGGGCTCGTCGGGCGCGGGTGCCTTCGGCGGCGGGCTCGTGGGCAGCAGGGACCGGCGGCGCCACTGGTGCTTCTTCGGGGACAGCGGCATCGCGGGTCTCACCTCCACCTCGATCACGTACGTCTGTGCGGCCTCGGAGCAGGATATCCGGGTCGAATTGCACCGGCATGGCGGAGCGGCGACAGGGCTCCTAGATTGCGGACAGGAGTTGTCCGCAAGCCTGAGTAGCTTGTGGCGCATGGCCTCGAAGACGACGTATCCCGTACTCGGCAACCGCGCCCTCAACCGCGCGACGCTGGAGCGTCAGCTCCTGCTGCGCCGCGCCCCCAGGTCCGCGGTCTCCGTCAAAGGCGCCGTCGAGCACCTGGTCGGCCTGCAGGCGCAGAACGTGAAGCCGCCGTACTTCGCCCTCGCCGCCCGGCTGGACGGCTTCGCCCCGGAAGAACTCTCCGCGCTGATGGCATCCCGCGAGGTCGCGCGACTGGTCACGATGCGGTCCACCATCCATATGCACACCGCCGAGGACTGCCTCACCCTGCGTCCGCTGGTCCAGGCCGCGCGCGACCGGGAGCTCAAGCAGTTCCGCGCCGGCCTGGCCGGGGTCGATCTGGCCCGCCTCGGCCGCCTCAGCCGTGAGCTGGTCGAGGAGACGCCCCGGACCATGAAGGAGTTGCGCGAGGGGCTGCTGAAAGAGTGGCCGGGCGCCGATCCGTTCGCCCTGTCCGTCGCCGCCCGCTGTGTACTGCCGCTGGTGCAGGTCACCCCGCGCGGCCTGTGGGGCAGGAGCGGCCAGGTCACGCTCACCACCGCCGAGCACTGGTTCGGCCGCGGGGCAGAGCCCGCGCCCGCGCCCGACGCCACCGTGCTCCGCTACCTCGCAGCCTTCGGACCCGCCTCCGTAAAGGACATGCAGACCTGGTCAGGACTGACCCGGATGCGGGAGGTCTTCGAGCGCCTGCGGCCGCGGCTGGCCGTCTTCCAGGACGAGCACGGCGTCGAGCTCTACGACCTCCCCGACGCACCCCGGCCGGACGCCGAGACCCCGGCGCCGCCCCGCTTCCTGCCCGAGTTCGACAATCTGCTGCTCTCGCACGCCGACCGCAGCCGCCTTGTGCCCCAGGAGTACAGGATGCGCACCTGGAAGGGGAACCAGGCGTACTCGACCCTCCTTGTCGACGGCTTCCTGGCCGGGATCTGGCGGCTGACCGAGACCGACCAGACCGCGACCGTGACCGTCCAGGCCTTCGGGACACTGACCCGCGCGCAGCAGGGAGCCGTGGCCGAGGAGGGGGAGCGGATGCTCACCGCCATGTCCTCGGCCGCCGCGTACGACATCCGCTTCGGGTCGCTCAGCGAATAGCGGGCATCAGTCCGCGCGGCCCGTCGCCGCCACCGTCACGCCCAGGCCGATCATCGCGAACCCACCGGCACCGCCCACCACCGACAGTCGGCGCTCGGAGCGGGCGAACCATCCGCGCGCCGCCGCCGCACCCAGACCCCAGAGCGTGTCCGTCACCAGGCCGATCGAGATCGGAACGAGGCCGAGAAGCAGCATCTAGGCGGGCAGCCCGCCCGCCGAGTGGTCCACGAACTGCGGCAGCACCGCGGCGAAGAACACGATGCCCTTGGGGTTGGTGACGCCCACCAGGATGCCGTCCACGACGGTACGGACATCGCCGCGCGCCACTCCCGCCGGGGCCGCCATGTCCGCGACCTTCATGTCCCTGCGGTGCCGGAACGCCTGCACACCGAGGAAGACCAGATACGCCGCGCCCGCCAGCTTCACCGCCATGAACACCGCGGCCGACCGCTCCACCAGCGCGCCGACGCCCAGCGCGACGGCCACGACCAGGACGTACGAGCCGAAGACATTGCCCAGGGCGGTGGCCACCGCGGTCCGGCGGCCGTGGGCGAGAGCCCGGCCGATCACGAAGAGCACGCTCGGCCCCGGGATCACGATCACCAGCAGGGACATCGCGGCGAATGCGAGGAAGCGGTCCGTCGACACCATCCCGTCATTCAACGCCATTCCCGGCTGCCCCTCCAGAGCCGTGGAGGCTTCTCCCGGCCGATCCGCGGGGGCTTCTCCCGGCCGTCTGCCGAACCGGTGAGACCGATGCCGCTACGGCAGCAGCCCCGCGCGCCGCGACGCCGCCACCGCCTCCCCCCGGGTGTGCGCCCCCAACTTCCGCATCGCGGCCCGCAGATAGCCCTTCACCGTCTCCGGCTGCAGGCCGAGCCGCTCGGCCGTGGCCGCGTTCGTCGAGCCCGCCGCGACGCACGCCAGCACATCGAGCTCGCGCGGCGTCAGCGCGACCGCGTGCTCGCGCGGCGGGCCGCCCGCCGCGGTCGCCAGCCGGCCGCACACCGACAGCAGCGTCTCCCGCAGCGCCTGGTCGACGATCCGTGGGGCCAGCGCGCGCAGCTCGCCGTGCGCCTCGCGGACCTCCTCCCACGCCCCAAGGCCCGCCACCGGCTCCCGCGCGGCCGCGAGCAGCCGCTGCACCTCGTCCCGTACGACCAGCGCCTGCTCCACATCGCGCGCCGCCGCCATCGCCGCGTCGAAGGTCCGCTCGCCGATCGCCATCGGCTCACGCAGCGCGCCGTACAGCACGCCCCGTACCTTGCGCCGTACGACAACGGGCACCGCGAGCACCGAGCGCAGCCCCTCCGTCGCGACCGCCGCGTCGTACTCGTGGCTGATGTGCCGCGCCGAGCGGTAGTCGGTCACCGCGCACGGCCGCGACAGCGCGATGGACTTGCCGCCGAGGCCGTTGCCCGCGCAGATCGCGAGGCCCCGCAGCGCGCCCGTTGCCGCGCCGCTCAGTTCGGCGATCCGCAGCCGGCGTGCGTCGTGCAGCAGACCGCCGAAGGCGACCGGCAGCCCGGTCGCCCGGCGCAGCCGCAGCAGCGCCGCTCGCATCTCCACCGCATCGGCCGGCTCGTGCACGTCCTCTTCTCTCCGTTTCTGTCTGTTTCTCTCCGTGCGTCGTCTCTCTGTGCTGGGTCACCCCCGTACGGGGGTAGTGAGACCTGGTCACCGATTACACGATGTCGGTAGCAGGTCCCGCAATGAGGAGGACACATGACGTCAGGCAGCGCGTCGGAAAGTTTCCGGGCAGCCCGGGACTTTCTGCTGCAGCACCGGGAGGACTACGCGACGGCGTACGACGGCTTCGCCTGGCCGCGGCCCGAGCGTTTCAACTGGGCGCTGGACTGGTTCGACGAGATCGCCACCGGTAACGACAGGACCGCGCTGCACATCGCCGAGGAGGATGGCCGCAAGATCACCGTCTCGTTCGGTGAGATGTCCGTGCGCTCGAACCAGGTCGCCAACTGGCTGCGGGCCCAGGGCGTAGGGGCCGGGGACCGGATCCTCGTGATGCTGGGCAACCAGCAGGAGCTGTGGATGATCGCGCTGGCCGCGATGAAGCTGCGGGCGGTCGTCATTCCCGCGACCACCCTGCTCGGCCCGCCGGACCTCAGGGACCGGATCGAACGCGGACGGGCCCGGCACGTCATCGTCCGGGATGCGGATACGGCCAAGTTCGCCGAGGTGCCTGGGGACTACACCCGGATCGCGGTGGCGGACCGGGGCGGGGCCGGAGTGCCCGGCTGGCTCGAATTCGACGAGGCGTTCTCCGCGCCGGGTGACTTCGAGCCCGACGGTGTCACCTGCGCCCAGGACCCGCTGATGCTCTACTTCACCTCCGGCACGACCGCTCGCCCCAAGCTGGTCGAGCACACCCATCTCTCGTACCCCGTCGGCCACTTGGCGACCATGTACTGGATCGGGCTCAAGCCCGGCGATGTGCATCTGAACATCTCCTCGCCCGGCTGGGCCAAGCACGCCTGGTCCAATCTCTTCGCCCCCTGGAACGCCGAAGCGACCGTCTTCATCCACAACTACACGCGCTTCGACGCGGTCCGGCTGATGGCTGAGATGGACCGCGCGGGAGTGACCAGCTTCTGTGCCCCGCCCACCGTGTGGCGGATGCTGATCCAGGCGGACCTCGGCCGGCTGAGTACGCCGCCGCGCGAGGTCGTCGCGGCCGGAGAGCCTCTCAATCCCGAGGTCATCGAGACCGTCCGGCGCGAGTGGGGCGTCACCGTCCGGGACGGGTTCGGGCAGACGGAGACGGCCGTGCAGGTCTCCAACAGCCCAGGTCAGCTGCTGAAGGCCGGCTCCATGGGCCGGCCGAGCCCCGGATATCAGGTGGTGCTCCTCGACCCGGTGACGGGCGAGCCGGGGGCAGCCGAGGGCGAGATCTCGCTGGATCTGTCCGGTGATCCGGTCGGCCTGATGACCGGCTACCACGGGGACCCGGAGCGTACGGCCGAGGCGATGGCCGGCGGCTTCTACCGCACCGGCGACATCGGCGCGCGCGACGCCGACGGATACATCACCTACGTCGGGCGCTCCGACGACGTATTCAAGGCGTCCGACTACAAGATCTCGCCGTTCGAGCTGGAGAGCGCGCTGCTGGAGCACGAGGCGGTGGCCGAGGCGGCGGTGGTGCCCGCACCCGACCCGGTGCGGCTCGCCGTGCCGAAGGCGTACATCGTTCTCGCGGAGGGCTGGGAGCCGGGCCCCGACACGGCGAAGCTGCTCTTCGAGCACTCGCGCTCCCTCCTCGCCCCGTACAAGCGCATCCGTCGTCTCGAGTTCGCGGAACTGCCCAAGACCGTCTCGGGGAAGATCCGCCGGATCGAGCTGCGCGAGCGTACGGCCAACGGCTCGGCCGCCGAGTACGACGAGGGGGACCTGCGATGACGCTCTCCTACGCGCACGGCACCGGCACGCGGGCGCTGCTCGGTGACACCATCGGCCGGAACCTCGACCGGACGATCGCCGCGTACCCGGACCGCGAGGCGCTGGTCGACGTGCCCGCGGACACCCGCTGGACGTATGCCGAATTCGGCGCGGCGGTGGACCAGCTGGCGCGCGGACTGCTCGGGACCGGTGTGGCCAAGGGCGACCGGGTCGGGATCTGGGCGGTCAACTGCGCGGAGTGGGTGCTCGTGCAGTACGCCACGGCCCGGATCGGCGCGATCATGGTGAACATCAATCCGGCGTACCGGGCGCACGAGCTCGAGTACGTACTGAAACAGGCCGGGATCTCGGTGCTGTGCGCCTCGCAGCGGCACAAGACCAGCGACTACCGCGCACTGGTGGAGCAGGTGCGCCCCAGCTGCCCCGAGCTGCGGGCCGTCCACTACATCCAGGACGGCTCCTGGGATGTGCTCCTGGACGCGGCCGTTACGGTCACCGACGAGCAACTGGCGGCCCGCGAGGCCGAGTTGTCCTGCGACGACCCGGTCAACATTCAGTACACCTCGGGTACCACAGGCTTCCCCAAAGGAGCGACGCTCTCCCACCACAACATCCTCAACAACGGCTATTTCGTGGGGGAGATGGTCGCCTACACCGAGCGGGACCGGATCTGCCTGCCGGTGCCCTTCTACCACTGCTTCGGCATGGTCATGGGCAATCTCGCCGCCACCTCGCACGGCGCGTGCATGGTCATCCCGGCCGCCTCCTTCGATCCGGCGGCCACACTCGGCGCGGTCGCCGAAGAGCGCTGCACCTCGCTGTACGGCGTCCCGACGATGTTCATCGCCGAGCTGAACCTCGCGGACTTCGCCTCGTACGACCTGTCCACACTGCGCACCGGCATCATGGCGGGCTCGCCCTGCCCGGTGGAGGTGATGAAGCGGGTCGTCGCCGAGATGAACATGGCGGAGGTGTCGATCTGTTACGGCATGACGGAGACCTCCCCGGTCTCCACCCAGACCCGGCGCGACGACGATCTGGAGCGCCGCACCGGCACGGTGGGCAGGGTGCTGCCCCATGTCGAGGTCAAGATCGTCGACCCGGTGACCGGTGTGACCCTGCCCCGCGGTGAAGCCGGTGAGCTGCGTACCCGCGGCTACAGCGTGATGCTCGGCTACTGGAACGAGCCGGACAAGACCGCCGAGGCCATCGACGCGGGTCGCTGGATGCACACCGGCGACCTGGCGGTGATGCGCGAGGACGGCTACGTCCAGATCGTCGGCCGGATCAAGGACATGATCATCAGGGGCGGGGAGAACGTCTATCCGCGTGAGATCGAGGAGTTCCTGTACGGCCACCCCAAGATCGCGGACGTCCAGGTGGTGGGCGTCCCCGACGAGCGCTACGGCGAGGAGATCCTGGCCTGCGTCGTCCCCCGCGATCCCGGGGACCCGCCGACCCTGGAGGACATCGCCGCGTACTGCCGCGATCAGCTGGCGCACTACAAGATCCCGCGCCGTCTGGAGATCCTCGCCGGCTTCCCGATGACGGTGAGCGGCAAGGTCAGAAAGGTGGAACTGCGCCGACAGTACGGCCCTGCGGGGGAGAGCTAGGCAGTTCCCGGCGCATGCAGACCCGCGGCCAGTGGTCCAGGCCGTACCCGGCCTCGGCGCGTCTGATCTCCCGCAGTCCGTCGGTGAGTTCGGCGTCGGCCAGCGAGCGGAAGCCCAGACGTGTGTAGTACGGCGCGTTCCACGGGACCTCGGCGAAGGTCGTCAGGGTGAGGGCGCTGAGCCCGTCGGCGGCAGCGCACGCGGCGAGGTGGTCGATCAGCGCGCTGCCGAGCCCTCGGCGGGCCGCGGCCGGGTGGACCGAGACCTGCTCGATATGGGCCGCGCCGTCGATCGTGTCGGAGATCAGATACGCGACCGGACGGTCGGCGGCGTCGGCCGACACCCAGGCGTGGCCCAGGCGGTGGTAGCGCTCCAGCAGGTCGAGCGCCGGGGGCTCGTCGTCGGCGATCGCCGCCATGCCGAGGCTACGGAAGGGCTCGCCGGCCGCCCTCTCGATGTCCTGGAGCAGGGGGAGTTCGGCGAGGGCGGCCGGTCGGATACGCATATGGGGAGTATGGCCCAGCCGGGTGGGACCCGCAGGCGGCGCTGCCCGGGCCGCCTTGCTGAGCGGTGTGTCACACGCCGGTGGAGAGGAGCTCGTCCGCCGGGCGGTTGACCGGCTGGGGGCGGCCCGTGAGGTCCATGACGAAGAGCGGGACGCCGAGATCGTCCGCGCGGGACCTGGCGTCGTCCGCGTACCCCGCGAGGGAGAAGAACACGCTCGACGCCGAGATGTTCAGCCCGTTCAGCCACAGGCACTCGACATCGCGCAGGGTGGCGGGGCGGGTGGACGGCTCAACCTGGGCGACCAGGCCCGGGCCGCGCAGATCTATCCCGGACGAGGGCCGGACCTCGGGCTGCACGACGTCCCGGAACCCCAGCCACTTCAGATAGAGCGCGGCCGCGGTCACCGCGTCCCGCGCGGTGCGGATGGTGACCGGGCGGAACGAGGGGCGTGCCACGGCTGTCGCTGTGCGCGGCAGCGCGATGTGCGACGGGCGGGCTGCTGAGGACGGCGTCGAGTCGGGCGTGGCCGGGGCGGGGGCGCTCACCGGGCGGACCGGAACGCGCAGCACCGTGCCGCACAGGCAGCCGAGCTCCGGCTGCGGCCACTGGTCCTGGCGGCCGCACCGAGGGCAGCGGACCGTCACCCAGTCGTCCGTCCAGGTGCGGTGCGTGATCGGTTCCGCGGGGGCGGCGCGCAGCAGCGGCGGGACGACCGGGGCGCCGCAGGCGCACGGATAGACCTGCGCCGCGTACAGATGATCGCGCCGGCATGACGGACAGCGCACCGGCACGGTTTCGGCCACCGCGGGTCCCCCTTCCCCTCGTACTGGCGTCCATCGTCCACCAAGCGCGAGGCCTGGGGGAGGCACTTCGGACATCCCTTGACGCCGTACTGTGCGCGTCCTACATTACTTCCGTATAGCAGAACTAAACTTCCGCATTACGGAATCATAGCGGAATCGCTGCTCTCGAGTGACGCGAAAGAGTCCGACTCCGCCTGGCCGAAGCAGGAGCACCCATGCCTCGTATGACCGCTGCCCGAGCGGCAGTTGAGATCCTCAAGCGCGAAGGCGTCACGAACGCGTTCGGTGTGCCGGGCGCGGCGATCAACCCCTTCTACAAGGCCCTCCAGGCCGCCGGCGGCATCGACCACACGCTCGCCCGCCACGTCGAAGGCGCCTCCCACATGGCGGAGGGCTACACCCGCGCGGGCGCCGGCAACATCGGTGTCTGCGTCGGCACGTCGGGCCCGGCGGGCACCGACATGATCACTGGCCTGTACTCGGCCATCGGCGACTCGATCCCGATCCTGTGCATCACCGGCCAGGCGCCGACCTCCGTGATCCACAAGGAGGACTTCCAGGCCGTCGACATCGCCTCGATCGCGAAGCCGGTCACCAAGGCGGCGACGACCGTCCTGGAGGCCGCGCAGGTCCCCGGCGTCTTTCAGCAGGCCTTCCATCTGATGCGTTCGGGCCGTCCGGGGCCGGTCCTCATCGATCTGCCGATCGACGTGCAGCTGACCGAGATCGAGTTCGACCCCGAGACGTACGTGCCGCTGCCCGTCTACAAGCCGTTCGCCACCCGCGCCCAGATCGAGAAGGCGATCTCCTTCCTCCTGGAGTCGCGGCGCCCGCTGATCGTCGCCGGCGGCGGCATCATCAACGCCGACGCCTGCGACCTGCTGGTCGAGTTCGCCGAGCTCACCGGGACGCCGGTCATCCCGACCCTCATGGGCTGGGGCACCATCCCGGACGACCACGAACTCAACGCCGGCATGGTCGGTCTGCAGACCTCGCACCGCTACGGCAACGCGAACTTCCTGGAGTCCGACTTCGTCCTGGGCATCGGCAACCGCTGGGCCAACCGCCACACCGGCTACAAGCTCGACGTCTACACCAAGGGCCGCAAGTTCGTCCATGTGGACGTCGAGCCCACCCAGATCGGCAAGATCTTCGCCCCGGACTACGGGATCGCCTCCGACGCCAAGGCCGCGCTGGAGCTCTTCGTCGAGGTGGCACGCGAGCTGAAGGCGGCGGGCAAGCTCCCCGACCGCTCCGAGTGGCTCGCCACCACACAGGAGCGCAAGGCCACGCTGCACCGCCGTACGCACTTCGACAACGTGCCGCTGAAGCCGCAGCGCGTGTACGAGGAGATGAACAAGGCCTTCGGTCCTGAGACCCGTTACGTCACCACCATCGGCCTCTCCCAGATCGCCGGCGCGCAGATGCTGCACGTCTACAAGCCGCGCCACTGGATCAACTGCGGCCAGGCGGGCCCGCTCGGCTGGACGATCCCCGCCGCGCTCGGCGTCGCCATCGCGGACCCGGAGTCCCCGGTAGTCGCCCTGTCCGGCGACTACGACTTCCAGTTCATGCTCGAAGAGCTGGCGGTCGGCGCGCAGCACCGGATCCCGTACGTCCATGTCCTGGTGAACAACTCCTACCTGGGCCTGATCAGGCAGGCGCAGATCGGCCTGGACATCAACTTCCAGGTCAACCTGGAGTTCGAGAACATCAACTCTCCGGAGCTGGGCGTCTACGGCGTCGACCACGTCAAGGTCGTCGAGGGCCTGGGCTGCAAGGCGATCCGGGTCACCGAGCCGGACCAGCTGCTGCCGGCCTTCGAGGAGGCCAAGAAGCTGGCGGCGGAGTTCCGGGTGCCGGTCGTGGTGGAGGCGATCCTGGAGCGGATCACCAACATCTCGATGAGCACGACGGCGGACATCAGCAATGTGGTCGAGTTCGAGGAGCTGGCCACGGAGCCGGGCCACGCGCCGACGGCGATCAAGCCGCTCAGGGTCTGACGGACCAGCCGCCGGTGGGTGAACGGCCCGCGTCCCGACTCCGCGTCGGGGTGGGGGCCGTTTCGCGTGCGGGTGCCGGGGCGCGTGCCCTTTGCAACGGAAGTTGATCGTCCTCTGCTGTTGGCGTGGCTGCTGGCGGGGCTGTTGGCGGGGGAAACGGTCAAGGCCTGACCTCTGTTTGAAGGCCAGCGCCTGTTCCTGATCCGAGCATGCCAAGCTGTTGTCCTGGAGCGACTGAGATCGAGGGGAGGGCGAGTCAGTCCGGATGCTGGCAACCCTTCAAGGGTGCCCCGCAGTTCACGCTTGGGCTGTGCTGGATTCGGTTTAGCTAGCAACTACTTAGCCAGACGGAATATGCCCTTGCGTTTCCTCGCTCAGTTCGGCCCTGTTAGATCTTCCTTGCGAGGCGCTTGGTATTCGAACTAAGTTTGCCGCTACCTCACGGACTGACCATCCGGGGGCGGGGGTAAGCCCGTTGCGACCGGCGGGCTATTTTCAAGCCTCTCTTCCGTCACGCCATCAGGTGACTGTCTGTCACCCGGATTCAGGAAGAGGATCATGAAAACTGCCATTGGCAGATCAGTGTTCGCAGGCTTTGCGGCGCTCTGCTTACTCGGAGCCTTGCCGACCAGCAGCCATGCTACGGAAACCGAGAAATCTGCAAGCGATTCAGCACGGCCTGACGACTTCGACACCTATGTGGTCATGTCGAACGACGCCTACATCGAGAAGTTCGGCGCAAAAATGGCGATAGCGGAGGGCCTGCCGGTTTCCGGCGTTACCCCTTCCGTTGCCAGCGGAACCGCTCAAGGACGCAGCACTGTTCCCGACCCGACAATACCGTGGCACCACATCTACTGGACGGCGATTGACTGGGACGGCCACGACATTCCCTCGCGTCGCGGCAACGCCGATTTCGGCGTGAAACACGCCTGTTCGAAACACAACGCCTGCGAAAAGAAGGTCATAACCGCCGCGTACAACGGGAATGCGGACCGGCATCCCAGGCCCACGCGCTACGAGTACGACGCCGTCGTCGCCACCAGCCAGGGCGGCATTCGCCTCACTGTGACGAGTGTCGCCGAACAGGGAACCTACGGGCCAGGCCCCACCGCCCCACACACCCCCGATGGCCGCCCGATCGGCACCGTCACCGTGTTCTGCCGGGGCCAGACGGTCTGCCCCGATTGGGTCAACGATCTTTAAAAATCAGGTAGCTGTGCCAGCAGGCCGAGCCAGGTGTCATGCTTTACCGCATGGACAAACACTTCGCTCGAGTCCTGCTGGCACTGCGCCGTTTCATCGCTGCGCCATTGCCTGGCACCCCATACCGGATTCGCGGCCTGATCCGGATCGATAATGAGCGGATCCGGGTAAAACTGGGTGGCGAGGAAAACGCAGAGGGATTCATTTCTCTTGATCTCCCCGTCTGTCAGCCCGGCAGCGATGAGCAGTTCGGCATGTGGTGGTACGTCACCGCCTTGCGACGATTCGCGCTCCATGCTCGCGATGCATCACAGGGAAACCTTGCTGGCAGAGTCATTGACGGAGCCGACTTGCTTGCGTCCGGTATTCTGCTTCCAGGCGGAGAGGTCTCACCCGATGATTCGGTGGACTACATTATTGCCGATCTGGTTGGGGACCCGCTGTGGTACGAGGCAGAGGCATCCGCCTATCCGGAACTGTACGAGCTCACGGGATTCGACTTGCGCAGCCGCGACACATTGCGCGTCTACCTCCTCTACAAGGGAAGGACGATCGGCGTCGATCTGGCCACGGTGGACTCAGAGAGCGGCGCTCCCCGTAGCGTGAACTGGTGGGCTGCCACGAAGCTTGTTTCAGCCATTAACCCCGAAGACTCCACTCTCCTTGCCCATGAGGAACACGAGGCCGAAGACCCGCACTGCCAGGCCGTCTACGACCTCACCAGCTGGGCCTGAGAAGGAGCTTGTCGCTTCGGGTGGATCCGCCTGAAGCGACGACTGGGCGAAAGTCGTTGCCGGTCATACCGTGGCGAGCATGGGCAGGGACGGGGCTGTGTGCGGCTGCGACTGGTCGAGGATCAGGACGCCGGGCCGCGGTTGTGCCGGGGGTGCGGTGGTCCGCTGATGCCGTCGGCGAAGTCGACGGCGGTGTTCTGTTCGTCGGCTTGTCGTTCGCGGCACTGGCGCCGGCTGCGGCGGACGAGGTCGAGGACCGAGGCGGCCCAAGCGGCCGGGAGGGCGAACTGTCCGGAGTGTGGTGTGAGTTGGACGGTCGGCGTGGACCGTCCTGTCTCGGCACGGTACTGCTCTCCCCGTTGTCGCAAATGGGCATGGCATCGGCGGCGCACGCGGCCGGGCGGGGTGTGAGACCGCGCGCCTCGTTACGGTGGGGCCGCTCCACGCGCCGGGCCCGTGCGCCTGGCAACCGTTCCCGGGCCGTCGGATGGTGCCAAGTGACGGGCATTCGCGGCGAGTTGACGGCATGCAGGGTGCCGCGCCGGGCCCGTGGGGGTGAGTGCGGATGTCCGCGATGGTCGGAAGTGTCACCCGGGATCGTTACGAACGAGCTGGTCAAGCTGGGGCGGGACGACTACGAGCTGTGTGGACCGGTGGCGCTTCGGGCTGGGACCGCGGCGGCGGAGATTGCTCCCCGGGCTCCCTTCCTTCAGGTCAGAAAGAGAACCCGCGGACCTTCACCACCGCACTGGCATCGCCTGCCGCCGCGGTCCTCGCCTCCCCGCTCCGCGTGACCACCCCTCATCCGGGTCCGCGGTGCGGGCACGCGTCCGGGGGATGACCTTCCGTCATCTCCCGGACGCAGCTCGGGTGTTGCCGTTCGCTCAGTCCTCGCGCGGAGCGCGGACCGCCTCCTCGACGCGCTTGCCGCAGTCGGCGCCGGCGGCGTGGAAGTGGGCGAGGTTCTTCTCGATCACGTCGTCGTGGGTGACCTGCGACAGCCCTGGACGGCGAGCGGAGCGGACAGGGCGGCGTCCGCCTGCGCGCCGCAAGAAGACAGTTGCTGAAGACGAAGGGTGGTGTTCCGGACGGCGTCGGCGCCTGGGCGCGACAGGACTGGTGTCAGCGCCGACGCCGCCCGGAAGTCAGGGGGATCAGACCTGCCGGCCGGAGAGACGCTCGACGGAACGCAGCAGGGCCGAGTGGTCGAGGCCGCCGTCGCCCTGGGCGCGCAGCGAGGCGACCAGCTGGGCGACGACCGCGCCGACGGGCAGCGCGGCGCCGACATTGCGGGCGGCGTCGGTGACGATGCCCATGTCCTTGTGGTGCAGCTCGATCCGGAACCCGGGCTTGAAGTCCCGGTTCAGGAAGTTGTCCTTCTTGCGCGTCAGCACGGTCGAGCCGGCCAGACCGCCGTTCAGGACATCGAGCGCGGCGGCCAGGTCCACACCGGACTTCTCCAGGAAGACCACGGCCTCGGCGCAGGCCTGGATGTTGACCGCGACGATCAGCTGGTTGGCGGCTTTCACCGTCTGGCCGGAGCCGTGCGGGCCGCACAGGACGATGGTCCTGCCGAGGGCCTCGAGGATCGGCCTGGCGCTGTCGAAGTCGGGCCGCTCGCCGCCGACCATGATCGACAGTACGGCCTCGATCGCGCCGGCCTCGCCACCGGAGACCGGGGCGTCGAGCACGCGAATGCCCCTTTGTGCACCGGCCTTGCCCAGGTCCACCGAGGTCTGCGGGGTGATCGACGACATGTCGATCAGCAGCGCTCCCGGCCTCGCGTTCTCCAGAATGCCGTCGGGGCCGTACGCGATCGCCTCGACCTGCGGGGACGCGGGCACCATCGTGATGACGACGCCGGCGTCCTTGACGGCCTCGGCGATGGAGGACGCGACGGTGCCGCCGGCCGCGGCCAGCCGGTCCAGCTTGTCCTGCTCCAGCGTGAAGCCGGTGACCTCGTAACCCGCCTTCAGAAGGTTCTCGGACATGGGGGAGCCCATGATGCCGAGGCCGATCCAGGCAATTTTGGGGTGGGTGCTCATGGGGGTGCCTTCCTAACAGCTTTGGTACGTCAGCGAGTTCAGCGAGTTCAGCGGGCCGCGCGGGCCTCGGCGGCCAGCCAGCCGAAGGACTCCGCGCTCGGGCGGTCGCCGGCCTTGTACTCCAGGCCGACCCAGCCGTCGTAACCGGCCTTCGTCAGCTCGTCGAGCAACAGCTCGAGCGGCAGCGATCCGGTGCCCGGCGCGCCGCGGCCCGGGTTGTCCGCGATCTGGACGTGACCGGCCTTGTCGGCGTACGCCGCGATGACCTGGCTGACGTCCTCGCCATTCATCGACAGGTGATAGACGTCGAGGAGGAACTTCGCGTTGCCAAGGCCCGTCGCCGCGTTCACCCTGTCGACGACCTCGATCGCGGCCGGGGCGCTCACCAGCGGGTAGAGCGGGGACTCGGGCTTGTTCAAGGTCTCGACCAGCAGGATCGCGCCGACCCGGTCGGCGGCGCGGGCGGCGAGCACCAGGTTCTCCAGAGCGAGGGCGTCCTGGGTCCGCGGGTCGACGCCCTCGACGCGGTTGCCGTACAGCGCGTTGAGCGCCTTGCAGCCGACCGAGGCGGCGAAGTCCGCGGCCACGTCGATGTTGGCGCGGAAGCGGTCGGACTCCCCGCCGGGCACGGAGAGCGCGCCGCGGTCGGGGCCCGGCAGCCGCCCGGCGTAGAAGTTCAGGCCCACCAGCTGGGTGCCGGCCTCGCCGAGCGCCTTCTTGAGGGCGTCGAGCTCGGTCTGCGGCGGGGTGGGGGTCTCGATCCAGGGCCACCACAGCTCGACCGCTGTGAAGCCGGCGGCGGCCGCTGCCGCCGGGCGCTCCAGGAGCGGGAGTTCCGTGAAGAGGATCGAAAGGTTCACATCGAAGCGCTGGTCCGTGTATCCCATAAGGGTGCGCTCCTTCCGTATCGCGGAAGTCAGTTTCTGCCTAACGGAAGATTGCCTGGCGGGCGGGAGGGCTGTCAAGGCCGGGCCTGCAATGGGCCCGCAAAACCCGCAACGGGCCCACAAAAAGAGCCTCCCGAGCGAGGTCGGAAGGCCTGTCCAGGCTTCCGCCGTCCCCGCTCGGGAGGCACTTGGGTGGTTCTCGGCTGATTCTCGGGCGCTACGGTCCGGGGCCCGCGGTCCGCGGTCCGGGGCCCGCGCGGGTGCTACAGAGCGTCGACCGCGCTCACCTTCCAGCCCGCGGAGGTGAGCGTGAGGGTCATCCGTACCCGGTTCAGGTCCACGCGGGGCCCGGAAATCTGGGTGCTGGTGGTGACCTGGTTGACGAAGAGCAGGACGACGGCCCGGTCCGGCGAGGCCGACACCACCGATGCCGCCGGCGCGCCACCGCCCGCCGGCTTCACCACCGTCGCTTTGACCACGCCCTGGTACTTCTTGGCGGTCGGGGCCACCACTTTGCTGGTCGTCCGCCGGTACTCGTCGCGGAAGGAACCCGTCAGGTGGCCGCGCGCCGAGGCGAAGTCCCGGTCCAGATGCCGGTGGTCGTACGACAGGATCACGGGAGCCGCCTTCTGGGCGGCTGTCAGTGCCTGTGCCCGCGCCCGGTCCGTCTGCCGGGCCTCCAGGTACTTCCAGCCCAGCACCGAGACGGCGACCAGCCCCGCCACGACCAGGACGGCGAGCACAGCGGTCACGAGTCCGCGCTGCCGCCACCGCGACGGCCGGGCGGGGCCGTCGCCGTCCTTCTCCGCGGCCTTCTTCGCGGCCGGTTCCTCGACGGGGTCCTCCGTCTCCAGGACCCGCCCGACGGCCACCAAGGGCGGGACCTGCGTTTCGTCGAGTTCGGAGTCCGGCCCGGGGCCCGGGCCGGTGCGCTCGGCGCGCCTGGCTGCGGCACGGGTGGCCGCGGCCATGGACCGGCTTCCGGGTGAGCCGGCGCGGCGGCTCCGTGTGCTGGGGTTCGCCACGATGTCTCTCCTCACTGGTGGTACGCGGTACGCGATACGTGCTACGGGGTGTCCGGGCGACGCGGTCAGCCGACGAACTCGACGTTGGACGTCAGCCAGCGACCCTTGTCGAGCACAAGGTCGAGCTGCAGCCGGTAGGTGCGGGCCTGCCCCCCGGGGGCGGCGGTATTGGTCACCTTGCTGTCGGCGACCACCAGAACCCGCGCGGTGTTCTCGTCGGCCCGGGTGATGCCCGCTTCGAGCACCTGGCCCTCGGAGACCGACTTGTTCGCGGCCACCAGCTTCGTGAGTTCCACGGTCTGCGCCGCGAACTGCTCCTTGAAGTCCCCTGCGGCGCCCTTCAGCACGGTCTTGCTGTCCCGTGCGTAGTGCCGGTAGTCGAGCGAGGTGAAGTTCAGCGCCGACTGGCGTGCCGCGGCCAGAATGGCCTGATGCCGCTGTTCCTGCGTGCGCTGCTCGTACAGCTGGACAGTCAGCCACCCGCTCAGCGCCGTCGTCACGACAGTCGCCACGGCGAGCGTCGCGGGCATTGCCCTCCCACGCCGTGCGGCTTCGACCAGCCTGATACCCAGCTCGCGCAGCCGCCGTGTCGCGCGCGCGACGCGGCCGCCGGTCATGCCATCGGTCCGACGAGCAGCCATTGCCACGAGTCCTTTCCCAACGCGTTCTGTTCTCCGCCCGTCGAGCCGATCTCGACGAACGATCCGTCCGGTCCGGCCGCCGCGCCGGTCTCCGGGTCGTACGGGGTGATGAACGAGGCCGGGCCGGCCCCGCCGGAAGCGGCGGATCCTGAGGCGCCGGGCGCGTTCTGGGCGCCGCGGACCGAGGTCTTGGAGCCGCGCGGGGCCGTGCAGCGTGCGGCGGTGTTCGCCGGCCGCTCGCTGGTGTCCGCGGGGTCGCGGCGCTGCGTCCCGTAGCCCTGCCGGCACGCCGGCGGCTCGTCGGCGTTGACGACCATGCCGAAGTGGGTGGTGCCGTCGCCCGGGATCACCGTGAAGCTGCCCGCCACCACCACGGGAAAGGTGACAAGCGCCTGTTCCACGCCCGGCAGCCGCGCGACCGTGATCTGGCCGCCGCTGATCAGATTGCCCAACAGCACCGGAAGGTGCGTCCGGTTGGCCTTCAGCAGCGAGTTCAGCTCGTTCGCCGCGGGCGCGCCCGCGCCGGTCAGCCTGCGGATGTCGCCGTCGCTGGACTTCAACTCGGCGGTGAGGTCGGCCAGGTCGCGGGAGAACGACTTGATGGCCGAGCCCTTGTCGGCCTGCGTCTTGAGGGCCTTGCGCGAGTCCTCGATCAGCGCGATGGTCTGCGGGAGCGAGTCGGACGCCGACTCGACCAGCAGGTTGCCCGAGTCCACCAGCCGGCTCAGGTGCGGGCCGGTGCCGGCGAAGGCCTTGCCCAGCTCGTCGACCGTGATCCGCAGATCGTCCTTGCCGACGGACTTCACCAGGTGGTCCAGGCTCAGCACGAGATCCGTGGACGGCAGCGGCACCCGGGTGTCACCGCGCGCGATCGTGCTGCCGTCCCGCAGGTAGGGGCCGTCGGTGACGCGTGGCTGCAGGTCGACGTACTGCTCGCCGACAGCCGAACGGTGCGCCACCACGGCCAGAGTGTCCGCCGGTATCCGCTGTCCGTCCTCGATGTCCAGCGCCACCGACACACCCTCGGAGCCGGTCAGCCGCAGCTCGCCGACCCGGCCCACCGGCACTCCGCGATAGGTGACCTCGGCGCCCTGGAAGATGCCTCCGGACGCGGCGAAGTCGGCCCGCACGGTGTACCCGCGGTCGAGGACCGCGTCGGACAGCCCCGTGTACTGGACGCCGACGTAGGACACTCCGACGGCCGTGACGACGGCGAAGGCGACCAACTGCGTCTTGACGCTGCGTGTGATCACGGCTGCATCCCCTTCAGCATGAGCTCCGCGAGGGCGAGATCGACTCCGGGCGGGTAGCCTTCGGTGTTTTCGGTGGGTTCGTCGTACGAGGCGTATCCGCTGGTGCACACCGGTGGGCACAGCGGATCGGCGGGCGCCGACGGGCCGCCCGGGACCCCTGGCGTGGCCGTCGGTGTGGAGGGCCGTGGCAGGCCGGGAGCTCCTGGCACCTCGGGGAGCTCCGGGGCGCCCGGGAGTTCCGGAACTCCGGGTTTCCCCGGGGCGTTGGGCTTCCCCTTCCCGTCGCCGAGGTTGCCGTAGATGCTTGCGAGATCGAGATCGGCGGTGATCTTGAGATTGACGTAATCGCCCTTGATGGCGTCCGTCGCATTGCGCGGGAACGGATACGTCGTCATGAGCTCCAGGGCATTGGGCAGATCGTTGCCCGCCTTGTTCAGCTGCTGCAGGATCGGCCGCAGGCTCGTCAGATTCGCGACCACATCGTCCCGCGAGGCATTGATCACCCGGGTGCCCGTCGTGCCCAGCTTCGACAGAGAGGTGAGCATCCGTGTCAGGTTCCGGCGCTGGTCGGCCAGCACCTTCAGGGCGGGCGGCATGGTGTCGACGGCCTGGGCTACCGTCGTCTTCTCCTTGGCGAGTCGCTTGGTCAGCCGGTCGAGGCCGTTCAGCGCGCGGATGATCTCCGCGCGCTGGCTGTCGAGACCGCCGAGGAAGGTGTCCAGCTCCGTGAGCAGGGACTTGACCCGGTCCTCCCGGCCCGCCAGGGCCTCGTTCAGCTCTGTGGTGATGGTCTTGAGCTGGGCCACTCCGCCGCCGTTGAGCAGAGCCGACAACGCGGCCAGCACCTCTTCGATCTCCGGGTTGCGGCCACTGCGGTCCAGCGGGATCCGGGCGCCGTCGGTGAGCTTGCCGACGGGTGCGGTACCCGCCGGGGCGGACAGCGCCACGTACTTCTCACCGAGCATGCTGGTCTGGCGCAGCTCGGCCACCGCGTTGGCGGGCAGTTTCACCGAATCGGCCACCCGCAGCCGCACCCGGGCGTGCCAGCCGGTCAACTCCACCTTCTCGACGGCGCCCACGGTGACGTTGTTGACCTTCACGGACGACTGGGGAACCAGATCGAGTACGTCCCTGAACTCGACGGTGACCCGGAAGGCGTTGCCGTCCGTGGCGGCGCCCCCGGGCAGTTGGACGTCGTACCACCCGTTGACATCGCAGCCGGAAATCAACAGCGAGCCGACGGCCGCCCAGGCGGCTGCCCTCCCCTTGCGCAGCGCGCTCATGCACGGGCCTCCAGGATTCCGCCGAGGGTCTTGTCCACCGGTCCCGTGCCCGCGGTCGGCACGTTCGGCGAAAGCTTCGGAAGGTCGTCGAACAGTTTCTCCAGCTCCCGGCAGTCGGGGTTCTTCCCGCCGGTGTCACCGGTCGTCCTCAGCACCGAGCACAGCAGCGCGGCCGGGTCCTGGGGATGGTCGGGGTTGTTACGGGTGTCGAGGGTGCCGGAGGACGGGTTGTAGGCGTTCTGCAGATTGGACAGCCCGGTGGGGGCGACCTCAAGCAGCTCGGCCAGCGCCGCCCGCTGGGTGACCAGCACCTTGGTGACCTTGCTGAGGCCTTTCACATCGGCCGTCAGCGATTTCTTGTTCGCCTTCACGAACTCCGTCACATCGCGCAGCGCCACCCCCAGATTCCGCAGTGCCGCCGCGAGGTCCTTGCGCTCCCCGGCCAGCTGGTCGGCCACCTTGGCGAGGTTGTCGTTGAAGGAACGGACACTGTCGTCGTCGGCCGCCAGAGCGGCCGTGAACACCTGCAGATTCCGTACGGTGCCGAACAGGTCCTGCCGGCCGTCGGACAGCGTGCCGACCGCCTGCGACAGGTCCTCCACCGTCTGGTGCAGCTGCTTTCCCTGGCCATGGAGGTTGTCCGCGCTCACCCCGAGCAGCCGGGACAGCGAACCGTCCGCGTTCGCTCCGCGCGGTCCGAGCGCCTCGGCCGTCGTGTGGAGGCTGTCGAACACGCGGTCCAGTTCGACCGGGACGGCCGTGCGGTGCTCGGGGATGACGGCGCCGTCCCTGAGTGCGGGACCGCTCCGGTACACCGGCAGCAGCTGCAGGTAACGGTCGCTGACCACCGAGGAGTTGATGATCGCGGCCTTGGCGTCCGCGGGGACCTTGCGCCCGGCCTCGTACTCCAGCTCCACCCGCACCCGGTTGCCGCTGGGCGTGATCTTCTTGACCTCGCCGATGCGGACACCGAGGACGCGTACGTCCGAGCCGGGGTAGATGCCGACGGTGCGCGGGAAGTACGCCGTGACCTGGACCGGCGACGAGCGTGGCCAGAGCACGATCGTCCCGGCGGCGACCAGCACCAGCGCGGTGGCCAGAGCCAGTCGTCGTTTCATCGGAAGCCTGAGAGTCATCGCGAGCCTCCCGTCCGCGGAACCACCGGAGCGGCGACCAGGTTCTGGATGTAGCTGTCGAACCAGCGGCCGTTGCCGAGGGTGTTGGTGAACACCCGTATATAGGGGGCGAGCAGCTTGACGCTGCGGTCGAGGGAGGCCTGATTGCGTTCGAGCATGCTGACCACCGCGTTCAGGCCCTTGAGCGCCGGGCCGATCTCCTTGCGGTTGTCCTCAACTAGGCCGGAGAGCTGGATGCCCAGCGCGGCCGAGCTCTTGAGCAGCGCATGGATGGCCGCACGCCGCCGGGTGATCTCCTGGAACAGCTTGTCGCCGTCCTTGACCACCCGGGAGAAGTCGCCGGAACGCTTGGAGAGGACGCCCGTGACTCCGTTGGCGTGATCGAGGAGTTCGCGCAGGGCCTCGTCGCGGGACGCCACCGTACGGGAGATCCTCGAAAGCCCCTTGACGGAAGCCTGCACGTCGGCCGGCGAGTCCTTGAAGGTGGCGGAGATGGTGTCCAGGGCTTTCGCCAGCTGGTCCGTGTCGACTTTCTCCGTGGTGGTGGTCAGATCACTGAACGCCGCCACGACGTCGTACGCCGGAACCGTACGGTTCAGCGGGATCTCGCTGCCCGCAGCCAGCTGCCCCGTCCCCTTGGGCTGCAGCGCGAGGTACTTGGCGCCCAGGATCGTCTTGATCCGGATGGCCGCGCCGGTCCTGGTGCCGAACTCCGGGTCGCCCTTGACCCGGAAGGTGATCTTCACATGGTCGCCGTCCAGATCGACCTCGTCGACCTTGCCGACCTTGACCCCGGCGATGCGCACCTCGTCGCCGGGCTTGAGGCCGCCCGCTTCCGAGAAGGCCGCGCTGTACGTCTCGCCGCTGCCGATCAGCGGGAGGCTGTCGGCGTTGAACGCCGCGACGGCCAGCAGCGCGAGCGTGGAGATGCCGGCGGCCCCGATCACCACGGGGTTCCGTTCACGGAAGGGGATCACTGGCCGCACCTCGCCCGCGCGACGTGCAGCTCCGGGGTGAGCACCTGCCTGGTCTTCGGCAGCACGATCCGGCCGTCGAAGTCACAGAGGTAGAAGTTGAACCAGGAGCCGTAGGACGCCGTCCCCGTCAACTTGTTCAGCTTGTTAGGCAGCCGTTTCAGGACGCCCTCCACGGTCTTCTCGTTCCTGTTCAGCGTTCCGGTGAGGTCGGTCAGCTCGGCGATGTCGTCGCGCAGCGGCGGGCGGGCGTCCTCGATCAATCCCGAAGTGGCCTCGGTCAGCCGGCCGATGTTGGTCAACGACTCGCCGATGGGCTTGCGGTCGGCGGACAGTCCGGAGATCAGCCGCTGCAACTGCTTGAGCAGTGCGGAGAAGCGGGCGCCGCGCTTGTCCAGCGTCGTCAGCACCTCGTTGAGGTTGTCGATCACGGACCCGACGAGCTTGTCGCGGTCGGCGAGTGTGGTGGTCAGCGAGGCGGTGTGAGCGAGCAGGCTCTTCACCGTCCCGCCCTCTCCCTGCAGGGTCTTGATGATCTCGGTGGCGAGCTGGTTCATGTCGTCGGGGCTCAGTGCCGCGAAGAGCGGCTTGAATCCGTTGAGCAGCGCGTTGAGATCGAGCGCCGGCTGGGTCCTGGCCAGCGGGATCCTGGCGCCGGGCGCCAGCGGCGTCCCGTCACCCGCGCCCTCCGTCAGCGCGACGTACCGCTGCCCGACCAGATTCCGGTAGCGGATGACGGCGCCGGTGCTGGAGAACAGCGGGCGGTTGTGGTCGACGGTGAAGGTGACTTCCGCCAGCGTGCGGTCCTGGATCCTGCCGCCCTTGATCCGGATGTCCTCGACCTCGCCGACCCGCACTCCCGCCACCCTGATGTCGTCGCCCTCCTCCAGGCTGGTGACGTCGCTGAACACCGCGCGGTAGGTCTCCTGCGGGGTGAAGGAGAGATTGACGATGGTGACCGCGAGCATCGCCGTCACCAGCACCGTCACCACGGCGAAGACACTGAACTTGATCAGCGGGGCCGCGGTCTGGATGGCTCCTGACTTCGTCATGCGACGCTCACCGCCGTTCCGCGTGCCATCGGGCCGAAGAGCAGCGTCGCGACCGCCGGCACCTGGTCGGCCGGAACTCCCATGACGGGGGCCACGAGTGAGCCGACCGCACGCTGTTCGTCCAGGGTGGCGGACACGGCATCACTGTTCCCGCCCACGGAGCCGTGCCCCGACGTACCGTCATTGAGCTTGGTGTGGGGTGCGGGGACCCGGGGGTTGGGCATACCCCTGCAATCGGGTCCTGAACGATCGGCATAGCGCGGTTCCTCACCGGGTCGGTACGCGGGTCGAGGGCGGACGAATTCGAGGGTGATGCGCATCTGGCCACCCCTGAAGGCTTCTTCGGAGGCCGCCGACTGCTTCACCAGGCCGTCCAGCAGGCAGGGGTAGACCGGCGAGTAGCGGGCGAACAGCGCCAGCGTGGGGCGCGAGACGCGGCCCAGGGTGATCAGCCGTCCACCGTTCTCGTCGAGGAACTCCTCCGCGGTGCCGGAGGCGTCGGCGGTCGCGGTGAGCGCGGAGGCCAACTGGTCCCGCTGGTCGACGACGGTGCGGCTGGTGGTGACGGTGTTCCGCAGGATCCTCAGCAGATCGGGCGCGGCGTCCCCGTACACGGCGGCCACATCCGCGAACCGCGAGATGTCCTCCTTGATGGACGGCATGTGCGGGTTGAGCCGGCTCAGATAGCGCTCGACACGGGTGAGATTGGCGCCGATCCGGTCGCCGCGCCCGTCGAGCGCGGTCGCGAACGCCGACAGCGTGGCGTTGAGTTCGGCGGGCCGCACGGTCCGCAGCAGCGGCAGCAGGTCGTTCATCAGATGCTGGAGCTCGATGCCGGCCTCGGTGCGGTCCTGGGTGATGACGTCCCCGGCGCGGATGTGCCGCCCGGCGGAGTCGCCTGGGGCGACCAGCTCGACGTACTTCTCGCCGAACAGCGTCTTGGGCAGCAGCCGGGCGTGTACATCGGCCGGGATGCGGGAGATGTGCTCCGGCTTCAGGGCGATGTCGAGCGTCGCCTTCTCGCCGTCGGCCCGGACCTCGCGCACCTCGCCGACCAGCAGTCCGCGCAGCTTGACGTCGGCCCGCGGGTCCAGCTGGTTGCCGAGGGTGTCGGCCTCCAGCGTGATCCGTATGACGGAGACGAACTTCTGCTGGTAGACGGCGACGGACAGTGACAGCAAAAGCGCGATGACCGCGATGAAGACGATGCCGTAGAGCCGCAGCCGTGCGCCGTGCGTCGGGACGGGAATGGGAATGCGCATGGATCGTCTACCCCGCTATCCGTACGGTCGTGTTGGCGCCCCAGATCGCCAGGCTGAGGAAGAAGTCCAGGATGTTGATGGCGACGATGGAAGTCCGCACGGCACGGCCGACCGCGACGCCGACGCCGGCCGGGCCGCCGCTCGCGTAGTAGCCGTAGTAGCAGTGGACAAGGATGATCACGACGGCGAAGACGATCACCTTGCCGAAGGACCACAGGACGTCGACCGGCGGCAGATACTGCTGGAAGTAGTGGTCGTAGGTGCCCGCGGACTGCCCGTAGTAGACGGTGGTGATGGTGCGTGCGGCGAAGTACGAGGAGAGCAGTCCGATCACGTACAGCGGGATCACGGCGACGAAGCCGGCGATCATCCGGGTGGTCACCAGGAACGGCAGCGAGGGGACGCCCATCACCTCCAGCGCGTCGGTCTCCTCGCTGATCCGCATGGCCCCGAGCTGGGCGGTGAACCCGGCCCCGACCGTCGCCGACAGCGCGAGGCCGGCCACCAGCGGGGCGATCTCACGGGTGTTGAAGTACGCGGACAGGAACGCCACGAAGTTGGAGGTGCCCAGCTGGTTGAGCGCGGCGTAGCCCTGCAGGCCGACCTCGGTGCCCGTGAAGAAGGACAGGAAGGCGATGACGCCGACCGTCCCGCCGACGACCGCCAGCGCCCCGCGACCGAAGCTCACCTCGGCGAGCAGACGCAGGGTCTCCTTCTTGTAGCGGCGCAGGGTCCGTCCGGTCCAGGCCAGCGAGCGTCCGTAGAAGGACAGTTGGCCGCCCAGCTCCTCGAGCCGGTCCAGCAGCAGACGATTCATCAGCGGCATTGGTCAACCCCTCTGCGGAACGACCTGGAAGTACACCGCGGTCATCACGAAGTTCGTCACGAACAGCAGCATGAAAGTGATCACCACGGACTCGTTCACGGCGTCGCCCACGCCCTTCGACCCGCCCTTCGCGGTCAGTCCCTTGTACGAGGCGACGATCGCCGCGATGGCGCCGAACACCAGGGCTTTCAGCTCGGCCGCCCACAGGTCGGACAGCTGGGCGAGGGTGGTGAAGGAGGCCAGATACGCGCCGGGCGTGCCGTTTTGCAGGATCACGTTGAAGAAGTAGCCGCCGGCCACTCCGACCACCGACACAAGCCCGTTGAGCAGCACGGCCACCACCATCGAGGCCAGCACCCGCGGTACGACCAGGCGGTGGATCGGGTCGATGCCCAGCACTTGCATCGCGTCGATCTCCTCACGGATCTTGCGGGCCCCGAGGTCCGCGCAGATCGCGGTGCCGCCCGCGCCCGCGATCAGCAGCGCGGTGACGATCGGCGAGGCCTCCCGCAGCACCGCCAGCACCGAGGCGGCGCCCGAGAACGACTGCGCGCCGAGCTGACGGGTCAGACTGCCGATCTGCAGGGCGATGACCGCCCCGAACGGGATGGAGACCAGGGCGGTCGGCAGGATGGTGACGCTCGCGATGAACCAGGCCTGCTGGATGAACTCCCGCACCTGGAACGGGCGCCTGGGGATGGTTCGTACGACGTCCAGGGCCATCGCGAACAGGCTGCCGGAATGCTTCAGCGCGCCTACCGGGGAAAGGCTCATGCGTCCGCCACCTCGGCCTTGTTGAGCGCCGCCTCGCGCCGGGCGATCGCCTCCCAGCGGGGCGGCCGGGTGATCCCGGGGCTCGGCAGCAGACGGGGGGTGATCTCCGCCTTGGGAGCGTGCAGGTCCGCGTCGCCGAGCCGCGCCAGCTCTTCTTCGACCTGGGCGGCGTCCTTTTCCTCCGCCATGCCGATCGGCCCCTGCATCCGGCCGTTCAGGAACTGCCGTACGACCGGCTGGTCGCTTGTCAGCAGCTGTTCCCGGGGGCCGAACATCACCAGCTCGCGACGGAAGAGCAGCCCGATGTTGTCCGGGACCTGCCGGGCCGACGCGATGTCGTGCGTGACGATCAGGAAGGTCGCGTCGATCTGCGCGTTGAGATCGACGATCAGCTGATTGAGATACGCCACGCGCACCGGGTCGAGACCCGAGTCCGGCTCGTCGAAGAGGATGATCTCCGGATCGAGCACCAGGGCCCGGGCCAGCCCGGCCCGTTTTCGCATGCCGCCGGATATCTCGCCGGGCAGCTTCTCCTCGGCGCCGATCAGCCCGACCATGTCCATCTTCTCGAGGACGATCTGCCGGATCGCGCTCTCTGTCTTGCGGGTGTGCTCACGCAGCGGGAAGGCGATGTTGTCGTAGAGGTTCATCGACCCGAACAGCGCGCCGTCCTGGAACAGCACGCCGAACTGCTTGCGCACCTCGTACAGGTCGTGCTCACGCAGCTTGGTGATGTCCGTGCCCGCGATCCGGATCGCACCGGCTTCCGGCTTGAGCAGACCGACCAGCGTCTTGAGGAACACGGACTTGCCTGTGCCCGAAGGGCCGAGCATGACCGAAACCTCGCCGGCGGGCAGCGTCAGAGAAACGTCCTGCCAGATGACCTGGTGGCCGAAGGACTTTGTCAGCCCTTCCACACAGATCTCGACACCCATCCGGTTCACCCTTCAGCAGCGGAGCAGTTCCTACATCTGCTCTACGGGGAAGGGCGGGCCGTCCGTCGCGGACAAGCACAGAATTTTTTACGGGCGCGAAATCAGGGGTGAACGTCGGTGTGCGAAGTGGCCGCGGGCAGCGACGGGCGCGGCAGAGGCGCCGAGGCCGACGGCGTGGGCAGGGGCCCTGCCGGCACGGAGGGAGCCGTCACCTCGGGTGCGACCGTCATGAGGGGCACGTCCGGCACTTCGGGTACGACCGGCACCGGGGGCACGTCGGGCACACGGGGCACGTCCGGGGTCGACAGCGGCGGCAGCGGCGGCAGGGTGACCTCGGGCAGGGACGGCAGTACGGGCTGCGTGCCTCCGGGCGCGTCCGTCCCGCTCATGGTCGTCCCCGACGCCGTCTTCGCGGGGGTGCCGGCGTCCGACGGCTCAGCCCGGCCATGGTCCGGACTCCGCACGTCCGCGACCTTCGAGGGGGTGGGCCCCGCGCCGGGCCCGTCCCAGTCGTGGACGTACGGCAGGACGAACCCGGCGACGACCAGCGTCGCCGCCGTCGAGACCGCGGCCACCGCCTGCGCGTTCACGCCCGTCCGGGGCCGGTTCCGGCCGCACAGCCACAGCGCCAGCGCCAGCGTGCCGGCCAGCGTACTGCGCAGCGTGCGCCGGGCTCGCGCCAGCAGCGACTCGACCGTCCGGTAACTCAGCCCCATCTCATGGGCGACCTGGCCGACGTCGAGATCCTCGGACTTCAGCCGGAGCGCCTGCGCCTGCCGGGCGGGCAGTTCATCGGTGCGCACCGCGAGCCACACGGCCTCGGCCCGGTCACAGACGACCTCGTCGACGGGCGCCGGGCCCGGCGGTAGGAGCGTCGCGCTGCTGCGCACCTCGGTCTCGCGGTTGACCTGCCGGTACCGGTCGACGCACAGCCGCATGGTCACTGTCGTCAGCCACGCGCCGAGCCGCTCGTCGTCCAGGTGCGGGTTCTCGGCAGCGCGCAGCATGGCCTCGTGCACGGCGTCCTCGGCGTCCTCCACGCTCATGGAGCGGCGGCGGGCCACCTTGAGCAGCTGCTCGCGGTGACTCCACGCGCGCTGCCACCGCTCGTGGGAGGTGTCCGCCTGCGCACCCGAGTGCGCAGGCATGTTCGTCGCCATGAGGGCCCCTTTGCGCTCACCGCCGGTTCGGTGCTGTCCGGCGGATGGCGACATTACCGCCGAGTATCGGCAGTTGGGGAGGGGGTGGCGCGCATCGAGTCCTTTCCGTTGCTGGTCAGCTGCCGGTCAGCGAGCCCGCACCGGGCAGGACACCGTCGCCGGGCAGCTCGACATCGCTTGTGGGGACGGGAAGCACGGGCTCCGCGGGCTTCGGACCGGCGCCCGGCGCGGTCTTCGACGGTGAGGGTGAGGGCGTGGGGGAGGACGGCCCGGGGGACGCGCCGCGCGGCTCGGCCGGGCGGGCGGGAGCCGTGGCGGCCGACGGCCGCGGCTGTTTCGGACGGGGCGCCTCCGCCGGGCGGGTGGCGGACCCGCCGTGGTCCGGCACCACCCGGTGCCCGTCGAGGAAGTACCCGAACCATGCCTTGACCGTGTGCAGATACGCGGTGGAGTGGTTGTAGCCGAGAATCGCGAGGTCCAGGTCGTGCGGGTCGGAGAGGTCCCGCCCGCCCGCGCACAGGTAGCGGCCGGCCGCGAGTGCCGCGTCGTAGACGTTGCCCGGATCGCTGCGTCCGTCGCCGTTGCCGTCGGAGCCCCAGGTGGCCCACGTCGACGGGATGAACTGCATCGGACCCACAGCGCGGTCGTACGCCGTGTCCCCGTCGTGCACCCCGTCGTCGGTGTCCCTGATGACGGCGAACCCGTTGCCGTCCAGCCGCGGGCCGAGGATCGGTGCGACGGTCGTGCCGTCCGCGCTCACCCGGCCGCCGCGCGCCTGTCCGGACTCCACCTGGCCGATCGCGGCCAGCAGCTGCCAGCGCAGACGGCAGCCGGGCGCGCTTCGGGCGAGGTCCGACTCGGCCTGCCGGTACGCGGCGAAGACCGTGGCCGGCAGCGCGCCGCCGGCCGTCGCGGCGGGGCCGTGTGTGCCGCCCCGTTCCGTCCGGCGGGCCCGCAGCGGCGGAAGCTCGGTGCGGTACGGGGTGTCGCCCGAGACGCTGTGCCCCGGCGGGGGCGTCGGACGCTGAGCCGGGGCCGAGGCGTGTGCCGCCGGCTCCGGCGCCCGTGAGGCGGTCAGCGCCGCCATGGCCGCCGTCGCGACCGCTGCTGCCCTGACACCTCTGCGCTTGCGCCCTGCCATGTTGCGCCCAGTCATGATGCAGACCCCTCCCAGTGCCGCCGAGCCGGAGATGAGGGCCGGCGCGGCTTCCGTCACCTTCTCTACGCGGGGGCGTCGCGGGTCCGTCGCGCGAAGCCGCGCCTTTCACCGGTCGGGGAGGTCGGGGAGGTCGGGATGGTCGGGTCGGGACGGTCGGGACGGCGCCGGGGGCGTGGGAGGGCCCCGCTAACGTGGGGGCATGGAGCGATTGCGGGTGGAGTTCACCACCGAACCCTTCGACCTCGACGAAGCGCCGGCCCATGCGGTCGTCGCCCGCGAGGTCATCCAGGCGGCCGAGCTGGACGCCGTGGACGTCGGCCCGTTCGGCAATACGGCGGAGGGCGGCGCCGACGAGGTGCTGACCGCGGTGGACGCGCTGCTGCGCCGGGCCCTGAAGGCCGGCGCCACTCGTGTCTCGTTGCAGATCAATGTGATCGGGGAGGGCGAGAAGTGACCCAGCCGGGAGATCACCCCCTCGTCAGCGCCGTGAAGCCGCTCGTCGACGCGATGGGCGCCGAGATATTGAGCCCCGAGCAGGCCAGTCCCGACGATGTGGTGCTCGCCTGGGAAGGGGAGGACGTGCTCGCCGTGCGGCTGCCCCAGCTGTCGGACTCGCTGGAGCACATCCTGACCGCCATGGAGCGCCGGCACGGCATGCCGTTGTCGGAGCTGGACCGCAAGACGAAGCAAGTGGTCGTACGGACACTGGAGGCGCGCGGCGCCTTCTCCGTACGGCACGGAGTGGAGACGGTGGCCGGCGCCCTGGGGGTCAGCCGCTTCACCGTCTACAACTACCTGAATCGCGAGACCGCCGCGAAGGACAGCTAGGGCGCGCTCACTGCCCGATCGGACGCGGTCGCAGGCCGTCGCAGGCCCTCGTGGAGGTCCGGACGGCGGCTTTTGCCGCCGGGTTTTCAACAAAGTGTTGACGTTTTGTTGCCCGAGGGCGTTAGCTGTCCGCAGCCCGTCCGAACGCACAGCGAAAAACAGCCACGGAGGCTCCCGTGACTTCTGGACCACAGCGCTTGCCGGGAGTGGCCCCCGAATCCCCGGCGGGTCTCGTCCGGTTCAACACCTCGAAGGACAGCGAGGCACTGGCCGTCCTGCACGAGGTGTGCGCCAGTGCGGCGTGGGGGAGCAAGCTGCTTGACCAGCGCCCGTACGCCACCGTGGAGGCCCTCTTCGACGCGAGCGACGCCGCCATGGCCGAGCTGAGTGCCGAGGACCTGGCCGAGGCGATGGCGGGGCATCCGCCGATCGGCCGGCCGAAGCCCGGGGACCCCACCTCGTCCCGCGAGCAGAGCGGGATGGCCGGGGCCCCCGAGGAGCTCAAGGCCGAAATGCTCGAACTGAACCTGGCCTACCAGGAGAGGTTCGGACATGTCTTTCTGCTCTGCGCCACCGGCCGGACCGGTGAGCAGATGCGTGACGCGGTCCGCGAGCGGATCGGTAACTCGCCCGGGCAGGAGCGGGAAATCGTCCGCACCGAGCTGGGCAAGATCAACCGCATCCGGCTGACCCGCCTCGTAGCGGAAGGAGCGTGACGTCTTGAGCACCGAGACCACCGCATCGGTGTCCACGCACATCCTGGACACCAGCGTCGGACGGCCCGCCGGGGGCGTCGCCATCTCCCTCGCGGCCCGCAGTGGCCCCGATGCGGAGTGGGTGGCGCTCGGCGGATCGAAGACCGACGCGGACGGGCGCTGCAAGGACCTTCCGGCGCTGCCGGAGACAACGACCCACGTACGTCTCGACTTCGAGACCGAGGCGTACCTCGCCAACCAGTCCACCAAGCAAGCCGAGGCGCAGCAGGACGCCCCCCGCGTAAGGGACAGCGGTGCGTTCTTCCCGGAGGTGGCGATCACTTTCGCCGTCAGGCCGGGCGAGCACTATCACGTACCGCTGCTGCTCAACCCGTTCGGCTACTCCGTTTACCGAGGGAGCTAGCAGACACATGACAGTCGATTCCCACCACCCCCGCCCTGTGATTCTCGGCCAGAACCAGTACGGCAAAGCAGAGAACCGCGTCGTCAGGATCACGCGGGACGGCGACACCCACCACATCAAGGACCTGAACGTCTCCGTCGCCCTCTCCGGCGACATGGACGACGTCCACTACTCCGGTTCCAACGCCAACGTCCTGCCGACCGACACCACCAAGAACACGGTGTACGCGTTCGCCAAGGAACACGGCATCGAGTCCGCCGAACAGTTCGGCATCCACCTGGCCCGTCACTTCGTGACCAGCCAGGAGCCGATCCACCAGGCGCGCATCCGCATCGAGGAGTACGCCTGGGAGCGCATCGAGACCTCGGACAGCAACTCTGGTCTCAATGGAGCCGACGGGGTCAAGCACTCCTTCGTCCGCAGGGGCCAGGAGACCCGCGTCGCCCAGATCACCTTCGACGGTGAGAAGTGGCAGGTCATCTCCGGTCTGAAGGACCTCACCGTGATGAACTCGACGAACTCCGAGTTCTGGGGTTACGTCAAGGACAAGTACACGACGCTCCCGGAGTCGTACGACCGCATCCTCGCGACCGAGGTGTCCGCCAAGTGGCGCTACAGCTGGTCGTCGGACGAGGAGCGGATGCCGAACTGGGATACGTCCTACGCGCAGGCCAAGAAGCACATGCTCCAGGCCTTCGCCGAGACGTACTCCCTCTCGCTCCAGCAGAGCCTGTACCAAATGGGTTCGCGCATCATCAACAGCCTCGGCGAGATCGACGAGATCCGCTTCTCGCTGCCGAACAAGCACCACTTCCTGGTCGACCTCGAGCCGTTCGGGCTCAAGAACGACACCGCCGAGGGCGCTGTGTACTTCGCGGCGGACCGCCCCTACGGCCTGATCGAGGCCACCGTCCTGCGGGACGGTGTCGAACCGCAGATCCCGGTCGACACGACCAACCTGTAGCCGTTCCGCTGTACCCCCGACGTGTGCGCCGGCGTCAGGTCCCAGGGGAGAGCGGGGGCATCTGCGCAACAACAGCACCGCGGACCCGGTCGTCACCCCGCTCGACCCCCGGGCCCGTTCCATCAACGGGAAGAACTGAGGACCCGCAATGGCGGCTTCGCGCATCGTCATCGAGAACTGTTCCATCGCGACCGTGGACGCGAACGACACCGAGTACGCCTCCGGCCACATCGTGGTCGCCGACAACCGGATCGAGTCGGTCGCAGCGGGCAAAGCCCCCGCAGGCCTGGAGAACGTGGTCCGCCGTATCGACGGCACCGGGCACCTCGTCACGCCCGGCCTGGTCAACACCCACCACCACTTCTACCAGTGGATCACCCGGGGTCTGGCCACCGACCACAACCTCTTCAACTGGCTGGTCGCGCTCTACCCGACGTGGGCGCGCATCGACGAGCCGATGGCGCGCGCGGCGGCACGGGGCTCCCTCGCGATGATGGCCCGCGGCGGTGTCACCACCGCCATGGACCACCACTACGTCTACCCGCAGGGCTCCGGCGACCTGTCCGGCGCGATCATCGGCGCGGCGAGCGAGATGGGGGTCCGCTTCACCCTCGCCCGCGGCTCCATGGACCGCGGCAAGTCGGACGGAGGCCTGCCGCCGGACTTCGCCGTCGAGTCCCTCGAAGGCGCGCTCGCCGCCACCGAGGCGACCATCGACAAGCACCACGACGCGTCCTTCGACGCGATGACCCAGATCGCCGTCGCGCCCTGCTCGCCCTTCTCCGTCTCCACCGAACTGCTGAGCCAGGGCGCCGAATTGGCCCGCCGCAAGGGTGTCCGGCTGCACACCCACGGCTCGGAGACCGTCGAGGAGGAGGAGTTCTGCAAGGAGCTCTTCGGGATGGGTCCGACCGACTACTTCGAGTCGACCGGCTGGCTCGGCCAGGACGTGTGGATGGCCCACTGCGTCCACATGAACGACTCGGACATCGCCGCCTTCGCCCGTACGGGCACGGGCGTCGCGCACTGCCCGTCGTCCAACGCCCGCCTCGCCGCGGGTATCGCCCGGGTGCCCGACATGCTGAAGGCGGGCGTCCCGGTCGGCCTCGGCGTCGACGGCACCGCCTCCAACGAGTCGGGCGAGCTGCACACCGAACTGCGCAACGCGCTCCTCATCAGCCGGCTCGGGGCCCACCGCGAGGCGGCGCTGAACGCGCGCCAGGCGCTGCGCCTCGGTACGTACGGCGGCGCCCAAGTCCTGGGCCGCGCCGACCAGATCGGCTCCATCGAGCCCGGCAAGCTCGCCGACCTGGTGCTCTGGAAGATGGACACGCTCGCCCACTCCTCCATCGCGGACCCGGTGACCGCGCTCGTCTTCGGCGCGGCCGCCCCCGTCACGCTCTCCCTCGTCAACGGCAAGACCGTAGTGGAGGCGGGCCACCTCACGACGGTGGACGAGGACGCCATCGCCCGCTCCGCGCGGGAGGAGGCACAGCGCCTCGCGCGCATCGCCGCCGAGGCCTGACCACAAGAAGTCCGGTCGAGGGGGACGGCCCTTGACCGGAGGCCGTGGACCCGAGCGGGGTTTATGGCAGCTGTGACCGGGGGGGCGGCACCACTGTCGGTGCCGCACCCCCCGGGACGGTGACTCGCTCCGCCGGTGATCGACGGGCCGTGGGCCGCGCCGGCCCGGTCAGTCGATGTGGAAGCTCTCGCCGTAGACCTTCCAGTCCAGCGGCGTGTTCAGGTTGAAGTTGTTCTTCTTGACGAAGACCCGCTGGGCGGTGTCCACCCGGCTGGTGTCCTCGTGCGCCTCCTCCTGCTTCATCGCCCAGACCCGGGCGTCGAGGAAGGCATTGAGATACGTCTTCTCATCCCCGCCCTGCGCCGGCGGCTTGGCCTTGGCGAGGGCCTTCTTGCGGATGCTGCTGAAGCTGGTCGAGTCGCCGCCGTCGCCGTGCATCACGATGGCGTCGTAGTAGATGAACTGGCCGAGGACACCTATGCCGTCGCTCTTGCCGCGCTTGACCGCGGGGTTGAAGTAGACCCGGTCGCGCTCGTCGTTCTGCGCCTTCTTGAACTCCGCGTCCTGGGCCGCCTTCTTCCAGTCCTTGGTGAAGTTCGGGTCGAGTCCGGCGTGCGAGTCGCTGCCGTCGACGTTTCGCAGTGCGGGCAGGTACTTGGCCAGTACATTGCCGGGCTTGCGCTGGGTGTACAGCTCGACCAGATCCAGCATGTCGCCGGTGCCGGAACAGAAGCCGATGATGCCGGCGGTGTAGCCGCGGCCGTCGCCGATGTCCTCGATGTACTGGTACTGCGCCTTCCAGTCCAGCGAGGAGTTCTCCGCGCTGGACACGAGCTTCATGGCGATCTCCTTCTTCGCCGGGTCGTCGAGGCCGGTGGCGGCCGGGGCGGGCGCCGCGGGCGCGGCGGCGGCCGGAGCCTGGCCGGCGGGCTCGGATGCCGTGGTTGCGAAGGCGGTGGCCGGTACCGCGACCAGGGTCACGCCAAGCAGGACACGGGGAAGGAACTTCAGCGGTCGGGTGGTGCGTGCATGGGGGGTGGGCACCTGGCCTCCAGAGGGAGCTCGTCGTTCCGGTGTTCTGTTAGGAAGCTTTCCTATCAGAGTCCACACGGGGGCGTACACCCCTTCTCCGTACCGGAGTTGGGGTGCCACTCCTGCGACGCGCGTCTCAGCCCAGGAGTTCCGCGCTGCTCGCCGGCTCCACCCGCGGCTGCCCATTGAGGCGGTGCCGCTCTATGGATGAGCGGCGGTACACCTCCTCGCGGACCCGCTGAATCTCGCCGATCGGCCGGTGCTCCTCACGAGTGCGCCAAGGCGTGATCGACGTGCCGTCGGCGGCGGCGAGGTTCTCGTCGCCGCCGATGTCCTGCCGCGGGATGGCGATCGTCGCGACCGTCACCCACGGAGACAGCGGCTCGGGCCACTCCGCCGAGGTGTTGTCCACCGGCATCCGCGCCAGATCGGCATTGAGCTGAACCTGCAGCTCGAAGACGTGGTCCCGCTCGGCGGCCTCCGCCACCAGCGTGTTGCGGAACGCTTCGCCGTCCGCCCGCACGTTGACGGTCAGATGCGTGACGGGGGAGGTGGGCACCGTGCGCACCTTGGCGATGTGGTCGCCGTACCGGAAGGCGCCCATGCTGTTGTAGGTGTACGAGAAGAGGTTCTGCCGCGGGACCTGAGTGAAGGACAGCATCGCGAACAGCTCGTCCCACAGCCACTCGTCCGAGCTCTCCAAGGTCCCCCGCCTGGTGAGGAATTCGCCCATCCAGGACTTCCGCCGCGCGGGGTTCACCAGCGCGTCCGGCAGCTCGGCGAACAACTCCTCGATGACCATGTAGTCGTAGGCCGTGTTGGCGAAGAAGACTTTGTTGTTGATCAGGTTGAGGTCGAAGGTCGTCTCTGTGGCCTCGTCGGCGAGCAGGGAGTCGCCGGGCACCCCGAACATCTTGATCCCCATGCCACAGGCCGCGCCGAGCAGCGAGTCGGCCCGCAGGTGGCCGAGCCCGTTGGAGTACCGGACGACCGCGTCGTAGGTGCCGGGCCTGGCGAAGATCCCCTGGTCGTAGGGTTCCGGCACCTCACCGACCGTAACCGTGGCCTTGACCAGCCCGTACGTCTTGCCGTGCGCGGTCCTGACCGAGCGCCCCACCCCCTGCCGCTCGACGGACTCCCGGGTGCGCCGGCCGACATTGCGCACGACCTCGTCCAGCTCCTGCTGATAGGTGGGCCGCTCGACGGGGGTGTAGGTCTCGTACCTGACGAAATCCACGACGGAGTTCTCCTTTGCCGCGTCCTGCATGGCTGCGTCCTGGGAGGAAAGTAGCCCGCTATTCAGTTGTGCACAACATAACTATCTGTGACGATGCCCACCTGTGCGATGCGTGACGAGGGCGGGCGGACGCCGGGGCGGAGCAGAAGCCGATGATGCAGGCGGTGTAGCCGCGGCCGGTCACCCACGGCCGAAGCCTTCCGGGTGGCGGCTGCGTGAACACGCATCGGGGACACCGGGGCTGCCGTGTCCCCATCGAAGTCGGCACGCGCAGGCCCGGCACCACCCGCACAAGCTGGGCCGACTCGACGACAAGGCGGAGCTGACCCGCTAGCCGGCTGTACCCGAGGAGAGAGCAATGCCCAACCTCAAACGCCCGCCTGGGCGTTGCATGCGGGCCCGGGTATGACGTCATGCTTGTGCCACCTCTACCTCGCACGCCTCGCCTGCGTCCGGGCGGCATGCCGCGACCGCCCGGACCGTGCCAGTTCCACGCCCGGCTCAGTCCCCCGGCTGCCAGTCGGGCCGGCGGCCGCTGAAGCCCACCACCCGGTCCATCAGCGGCGCGTCCTCGGGCACCTCCACCACCGGGCCGAACATCCCGTCCCGGCTTGAATCGTCCCCGATCGGCTTCAGCAGTTCGTACGACACCCGCAGGCTCGCCTCGCCAGGGGTGTACTCCTGGCCCGTCGCCCGGGCCAGATCCCAGCCGTGGATCACGAGCTCGTTCAGGGCGACCCGTCCGGCGATCGCGGCCGGGAATGTGACGCCGCCCGCCTGGGTGTCGCCGTCCCACGTCCCGGGCTTCTGCCATGCCTCCGCCAGCTCGTTCAGTCGCCGCGGAAGTACGGCACGCCAGTCGTCATCGAGGACCGGCAGTACCGACCCCGGGTCGGTACTGGTGCTCGGCCCGAGATCCTTCCGCGCGGCGTCGCGGAACGCGGTGGACAGCCCGACGAGATGGCCCAGCAGCTCCCGTACGGAGTACTTCGGGCAGGGCGTCGGGTACGCGAGCTGCTCGTCGCCGATGGCGGCGAGCAGCTGCGCCACGGCGCGGGCGGCGGGGTGGAGGTCGGGGGAGGAGGTCTGCGTAGTGGAGTCCATACACATAGGACCGGGCGGGCGGCCGAAACTCATCGCTCCCCCCGGACGCACCGCACCGCCGGCCCCGGATGCGCGCACTGAGCCCGGGATGCGCGCACTGACCCCGGGATCCAAGGCCGGCGGACCGATGGACGGTCTCTGGGAGGACCTCGAACGGTCGCCTGATCGGAGCATCCGGACGCGGCCGGACCGCCCGACCCGCCTCCGGGCCCATACGCTCCCCGAGTGACCCGTACCCGTGCCACTGACCTGAACACCGGACTTGACGACTTCCTCGCCTGGGCGGAAAAAGAGCGCGGGGCGCCGTTGCCCGTGCGCGTCGCGGACGCCGTGCTGACGCTTCTGGCCCTGCGCGGCGCGGACCGCAGGGCGGGCGTGCCCGAGCCGACCCCGCAGCTGCTGCGCCGCGTACTGCACGAGGACCTGCCCCCACTGCTCTGCGCCACCCCGGCGGAGCTTGCCGCCGTGCCCGGCGTACTCACCGCTCTCGCCGACCGCGTCAGGGCCGCGGGGAGGCTGAACGCCAAGCGCCATATGCGCCTGGTCGCCGCGATCGACGACGCGGTGCCGGAGTTCCGGCGGGCGATCGCCGATCCCCGGAACCTGACCTGGCCGGCGTGGTACGCGTCGCTGCTGCGCGCCGCCGGAGTCGACCCCGACGACCCCGCCGCCGTACGGGAATGGCTCGCCGCCCATGAACGCGCGCCTCGCGCCGACCGGCCGGTCCTGCCCGCGCCACTGCACCGCTCCGATGTCGCGGCCCGCACCTTCGCCACCCGCGTCCAGCTCACCGACGCACTGCTCGCCGCCTTCGCCCATGACGTCGAAGGCCCCTCGCCGACCGGCCCCCTGCTGCCCAGTCCGCCGCTGGATGCCGACCGCCCGGAGGAGGCGCTGGGGGAGGAGCTGGAGCGGATCGCGGGCGCGCTGATCGACCGCTGGACGGCCGCGGGCCTGAGCGACGCGCTCGCAGGACCGTACGCCGCACTCGCGCCCGCACCGGACGCGCTGCCGCACGTCGCCCTCGCCGACCGCCTGCTCGACGAACACCTCGACTACTACGGCGATTCGGGTACCCCGCTGCCACCGCCGCCCGTTCTCCCCGCCCCCGAGGACATCCGCGGGCTTCTGCAAGGTGCCCCGCTTCCGGCGGCTCTCGCGGCGGGCTCCGACGATGGGCGCGAACTCGCGGAGCGGTGCGGATTCCCCGGACCCGCCGACGATGTCTGGGCCAGGGGAACCCCGCAAGAGCTGACCGAACTGGGCGCGGACATCCTGGCGGCGGTCGTGGAGCGCATCGCCGCCGCGCCTGGCGAGGACGAGGAGTCGGCCCGCGAAGCCCACGAGGACGCCGGGGACGCCCGCGAAGCCCGCGACGCCCACGAGGCCGCCGAGGACGCCGAGGACTACGCCCTGGACGCGGCGCACCTCCTCTATTCGCTGTACGAGCGCGGCGGCACCGCCGACTCCGTGGCGCGGAAGGCCGCCGAACAGGGCTCCTGGCAGGTCGACCCGTCGCTCGAGGACGCGCCGGTGCCGGTCCCCGACACCGCCCCCGCCGACTATGTGACGCCGTCACCGGACGAGCTGTCCGCCCTGCTGGGCCTTCCCGGCCTGGGCGAGGAGGACCGGGCCGAACTCGACGGCCCTGCCCGGTCCCTGTCCGCCGTGGTCGACCAACTGGCCGAGACAGGATGCGTGTTCCGCGCCGGTGACTCCTACGGCCTCACCGCGCTCGGCAACGCCGTCCTGCGTCACGTACTGGCCGCGGGTCAGGTCGCCGCCCCCGACGAGGAGACCGTCGCCGCGTGGGATGCCGCCGAGGTCATCACCGCCGTGCAGAACTGGCCGCCCCGGACAGCGGCCCGCACGCTCGCCCAGTGGACGGCCGGCCACGGCGGCGGATCCTGGAGCGATCTGCTGAACGCCCTCGACATCGCGAAGCGCACGGACTTCCCCGGCATCCGCACATCGACCCTCTTCGCGTACCTCGACCTCGCCGCCGTCCCCGCCGAGGCGCTGCGCTCCGCCGTCCCGAACCCCACGATCGGCGCATACGCTCACCGCCTGCTGCTGACCCGCGGCGAGGCCGCACCCTCGGACGCGGAACGTGTCCCGCCGAGCGCCCGCGCGGTGCTGATCCTCGAAGAACTGGACGCTCGCTGGGTTGAGGACCTGCGTACGTACGCGCGCGTCCTGACGGAGGAAGAGGAACCAGACCTGGCCGCCCTGCCTTCAGCAATCCCCGGCGCCTTCGACGCGGCGGCATCGACCTGGCCGGGCGGAGCCGCCTCCCTTGTCCCGGCTCTTGCGGAAGCCCATCCGCCCACATCAGTCAGGGTGTTGGAGCAACTGGGCAGCGGGCACCCGGACTCTCGGGTGGCGGCACTGGCGTCCCGCACGGCGAAGGCGGCGAAGGCGAAGTCCGCCGGGGCGGGAGGCGCGTAGACGAGGCGAAGGAGGCACTGGGACGAGCAGCGAGGTACGGCCGACGGCCGGGCGAAGCCCTTGCACAGGGCAGACCTGCTGGTTGATCACATGGTTGTACGGACCAAGGCAGTGGCACCGGCGGCAGCGTGGGCGTCGTCGGCTATGGTGCCGGGCAAAAGGACCAGGGGAGGGTGGGAGCAACGATGGCGTCCGAGGGTCCGATCGACCTGATCAGTCTGGAGGGCGAGGGCAACCGCGTGATCGTACGGATCACCGGGAGGCAGTCCGCCCAGGACCCGCCCCGCGCCGATGCGCTGGTCGGAGAAATCATCGTCGACACCGCTTTCGTACGCGGAAGCATCGCAACGTCGATCTTCCCGGAAGACCTGACGGAGTGGCAGGAAGCCCTGGACACGCTTGATGGCGGGCAGGACGTCTCGTGGCGTGAGAACAAGCGCGCGACCGAGATGTTCATCGAGCTCGACCCGGACGGTGAGCGGGCCCACGTCACCGTCGCGGACCGCTCGATGTCGCTCACGACCGTGACGGTCACTGTCGCTGTCGCAGACGCCTGGTTCGACGACGCCTACCACCGCCTGGACCAGGTTCTGCGGACCTGGCCGTTGGAAGACGCCTGAACCTGCCTGCGCGGTCCTGGCGATCTCTCCGATGCTCGCCCGTAGCGCCGGCTGCGCGGGCGGGCGGGAGCGGGCGGGCGGCAGCCGCGCTGCCGACGTCGGGACGCCCTCAGAAAGACGTCTCCCGCACACTGGCCCGGTCCGAGGGAACGGTCGTCGACGTGATCTCCGAGCGGTGCCGGTCGGCCGCGAAAGTCACCGTCAGGGTGTCCGGCGCGCTCTGTGTCGTGCTTGCCGTGAAGCCCTGGCCCGGCACCGCCGAGATGAGGCATACCCCGCCGCTCCCGTAGCGCACGGTGGCCTGCCCGCCCTGGGACGAGATGGTGTGCACGCCCGAACCGCCCTGTTCGCAGCCCTCGCCGGCCGAGTTCGCTCCGGACGGCTCCTGGGGAGGCTGTGGAGTCGTACGGGCCGCGGGGGTTGGCGACGCCGTACGGGGTCTGTCGGTCTTCCGGGGCGGCGTCGGCCTGGGTGCGGACGGGCTCGGGGTGGGCTCGGGGCTCGGGGAGGCGCTCGGGCGCGGTGTCACCGTGGCCCGCGGCGAGGTGGTGGCGAAATCCTTCGGGGCCGACTGCGCGACCGGCGCGGTCGGCCTGGTCGATCCCACCACGAAATGGACCGTGATGATGACGGCTGTGACGCTGGCCGCCGTGCAGGACAGCCAGATGAGCACGTAGCGCAGGTACCGGGACACGACACCATCTTGGCGGACCCGCTAACGTGCCTGCTCATGGCCTCCGTACTTGTCGTCGAGGACGACCCAGTCATCCGGGCCGCGCTGATCGAGGTCCTCACCGGACACGGGTACGCGGTGAAGACCGCTCACCAGGGTTTCGAGGCGCTGCGGCAGATCACCCAGGGCCCGCCCGACATCGTCGTGCTCGACCTCGGACTGCCGGACCTGGACGGTCTCGACGTCCTGCGGATGATCCGCGGCATCTCACGCGTACCCGTACTGGTCGCCACGGCCCGCGACGACGACACGGAGATCATCAGACTCCTCAACACCGGAGCCGACGACTACATGGTCAAGCCTTTCTCCGGCGGCCAGCTCGCCGCCAGAATCGCCGCCGTACTGCGGCGTTCCGGGCCCGGCGCGGACGACGGCGACCGGCAGCCGGTCCTCCAGGTCGCCGGTCTCAGGATCGACCCGCTCGCCCGAACCGCGCACCTGGATGACCGCGAACTCTCCCTGACCCGACGGGAGTTCGACCTGCTCGCCTACCTCGCGCGCAACGCCGACCAGGTCATATCCCGGCAGCGCATACTCGCCGAGGTCTGGCAGCAGCCGTATCTCGAGGACCAGACGGTTGACGTCCACCTCTCGGCACTGCGCAGGAAGCTGGGTGAGAAGGCCGCGGATCCGCGCTATCTGCACACGGTGCGCGGTATCGGGATCAAGCTGGTCGCCTCGCCGTCATGAGACGCGCCCTCGCAGGGATCTCGCTCGCGGCGACGCTGATGATCGCGCTGTCCTTCCTCATTCCGCTCGCCCTGCTCGTACGCGAACAGGCCCGGGACCGGGTGACCACCGCCGCCGAACAGCGTGCGGCCGCCCTCGCGCCGGTACTCGCCCTGACCACGAGACCGGCCGATGTACAGCAGGCCGTCGCGGGCCTGGGCTCGGACGACCAGCTCGCCGTACGGCTCCCGGACGGCGGGCTCGTGGGCACTTTGCATGCGCCGCCGCAGGCGCTGGACCGCGCGGTGGGCAAACGGGAGACGCTGGCGCTCGACACCGCCGATGGATGGATCTATCTCCAGCCCGTCGTCCTGGACCGGAACCGGGTGGCGGTCGTCGAGGCATACGTACCCGCCGGGTATCTGACCCGGGGCGTGTGGGCCTCGTGGGGCGTCATGTCGCTGCTCGCGCTCGGCCTGGTCGGCGGCTCGGTGCTGGTCGCCGACCGGCTGGGCGCCCGGGTCGTCCGCTCCTCCAGGAGCCTGAAGCGCGCCTCCCTGGCCCTGGGGTCGGGGGACCTCGACGTACGGGTGGAACCGGACGGTCCGCCGGAGTTGCAGGAAGCGGGGGCCGCGTTCAACACGATGGCCGACCGGGTCGTGGAACTGCTCGCCATCGAGCGGGAGATGGTCGCGGACCTCTCGCACCGGCTCAGGACGCCGCTGACCGCGCTGTACCTGGAGGCGGATCTGCTGGGCGGGTCACCGGGCGCCCGGCGGATCACGGAGGCCGTCGCGCAGCTGGAGAGCGAACTGGACTCGATCATCACCGCCGCCCGCACCCCGCTGGCCGCCGGCCCGGCGAACGGGGCAAAGCCGGCACGCCCGAGCGAGGTGACCCAGGTGGTGGCGATGCGGCTCGACTTCTGGTCGGTGCTCGCCACCCAGCAGGACCGGCTGTGCGAACGCTCTTTCACGCCGCGGCCGACGCCCATAGCGTTCCCCGAGGACGACCTTGCCGCGGTCGTGGACGCGCTGATCGGGAACGTCTTCCGGCACACTCCGCAGGGCACCGCCTTCGCCGTACGCGTGGAGCGTGCCGATCGCCATGTGCTGCTGACGGTGGAGGACGCGGGCCCCGGCGTTGCCGACCCGGACGCCGCGCTCACCCGGGGTGTCAGCGTCGGCGGCTCCACGGGCCTCGGCCTGGACATCGTGGGGCGTGCGGCCCGCGCGGCGGGCGGGGAGCTGGAGATCACCCGCGCGCCGATGGGCGGGGCTCGGGTGCGGGTGTCGTTCGGGCTGGCGGGCGACGGGCGGTAGCGGGCCCTACCGGCTCGCGCCGAAGTCCTGCGTCCACCAGGGGCCGCCGTCCCCGAAGTGCACTCCGATGCCTATCTCCTTGAAGGAGCAGTTGAGGATGTTGGCGCGGTGGCCGGGGCTGTTCATCCAGGCGTCCATGACGGCGGCCGCGTCGGACTGCCCGCGGGCTATGTTCTCGCCCAGCGTGGACCAGAGATACCCGGCGGCGTCGACGCGGCCGGCCATCGTGGACCCGTCGGGTCCGGTGTGGGACATCACGCCACTGCGGGCCATGACATCGCTGTAGTCGTCCGCGGCCTCGGTCAGCTTCGCGTTGGAGGTGAGCGGCGAGCAACCGGCCGACGCGCGTTCCTTGTTGACGAGCGTGAGGACCTGGGCCTCGGCGCCGTCCGAGGACCCCGACCCCGTGCCCGCCCCGGAACCGCCGGAGGACGAGGCTGATCCGCCTCCACCTCCGGACCCACCCGTTCCGCTCCCACTCTTCGCCTGGACCGTGGGCTTCGGCGCGGTCGTGGGACTCGCCGTCCGCTTCGGCTTGGCCGAGGCCGGAAGGGAGGTGGACGGGCTCGTCGACGCGATCGCCTCAGGGCTCCCCGACGGCGAGGCAAGCGGCGACTCGCTGCCCGCCGCAGTGTCGTCCTCGCCCGGCCCGGCCACGTCACCGGCGGCGTTCGTCTCCACCCGGCCGGCCGTCTTGTCGTCGTTCCCGCCGCCTGTGGCGAGGGTGACTCCGACACCCGCCGTGACGGTGATCACGCCCAGCGCCAGCGCGACGCTGCGTGCCCGCTTCCCGCCCTTGGGGCGGGCGTGGGAACGGGAGTTCGGGCCATCGGCTCGTCGGGAACCCATACGTGCAACACCTCGGAAGGAAGACGGCTGAGCAGGCGAGATCCCGGCAGACGCAGCCGCGCCCACCGGGATCACGGTGGGGGGTTGACGAGAGCGTAAGCCGGTCCATGCGCCAAAAGGCCCTGAGGAAGGGCTTCTTCACGAAGCCATAAGAAAGCCATCAGACTCCCGCCAGGTACGGCGGGCAGGCCGCGAGGCGATGTGTACGGTCCACCCCTCTTGTGGGCAGGCGCAGCCTGTGGCATATAGGTCTGGACCATTGCCGTCCGCCGTGGAGGTCCGACTGTGCAACGTCCCCCCACACTCCCCGCGTTGGCCTGCGCCGCCGCTCTCCTGCTGACCGCCTGCGGAGGCGAGGGCAAAGACACCGAGAACCCGTCGCCCCCCGGCGGCGTCACGGCCCAGGCGGGCAGCGCCACATCCGTGCATGTCATGTGGGAGCAGGCCACCGACAACAAGGCCGTTACCGGGTACGAGGTGTTCCAGCAGGGCGCCAAGGTCAAGACGCTGCCGGGCACCAAACACATGGTCGACATCGACCGGCTGTCCCCGACGACGGCCTACACCTTCACCGTCCGCGCGCGCGACGCCGCCGGGAACCTCTCCGAGCCCAGTGCCGCCGTGCCCGTCACCACCCCGGCCCCCACGCCGGAGGACCACAAGGCGCCATCGCGGCCCGTGAAGCTGCGCGGCCGGGCCGAGGGGAGCCGCGCGGCCACTCTGTCCTGGGGGCGCGCCGCCGACGACGTGGGCGTCACCTCGTACGACATCTACCAGGAGGATTCCCGCATCCACAGCGTGAGCGGCACTGAGAGAACGGCTCACGTCACCGGCCTGCGGCCAGGCACCGTCTACACCTTCACGGTACGGGCGCGCGACGCCGCCGAGAACTCGTCGCCGGACAGCGCCGCCGTCGACCTCACCACCGCGTCGGCGCCCGGGAAGGGACCCAGCACGGCGCCCACCGATCTCAACGCGACGGCCCGCAAGGGGAACGTCGACCTGGCCTGGACGCCGCCCGCGACGGGCGGGCCGGTCAAGGAGCATCAGCTGTTCCTGAACGGGAAGTTGGCCACCACGATCGTCTGGGGCGCCGAGCCTCCCGCCGGGACGGCGACGTACACCTTCATGGTCACGGACAAGCCCGGCACCCGTTACAGCGTCAAGCTCCGGGCCAGGCTGCCCGACGGGAAGTGGGGCGACTTCTCCGCGCAGCGCACGGTGGTCGTCGCCGGTCGGTGAGCGCCACTCCGGTGTGCGCGTTCACGCCCGCTCAAGTGCCGCCTGTTCGGTGCGGTGTTCGTGGACGCGCAGGTTCAGGGTGGCCAGATCGAGCAGCGGGGTCGCGACCGACAGGGCGCGGGCGCGCGTCACGAAATCGCCGAAGACGTGCTCGACCTCGGTCGGACGGCCGCTCATGACATCGCGGTACATGGAGGAGGCGAACGGTGACCCGGCCCGGGTCACGATCGAGATGGTGGTGGCGAGTTCGGCCTCCGGGACGGGGAAGCCCGCCGCGGCCGATACCGCGGCGGCCTCGGCCAGGATGGCGGGACCGAGGCCAAAGCCGCCGGGGACCGCGCTGACGTCGCCGACGGTGCCGCGCATCAGGCAGGTCAGGGCGCCGACGGTGGTGATGAAGACCCACTTGTGCCACATCGCCGCGACGATGTCCGTCGACACACTCGCGTCGATGCCCGCGTCGTCCAGGAGGGCGTGGACGGCGTCCACTCGTGGTGACGGCCGGCTGTCCTGCTCGCCGATGGTCAAGGTCGCGAGTGGGGCGAGGCGGACGATGTCTCCGTCGTCGTTCACGGTGGTGAGGATCTTGGCCACGCCGCCCAGAACCGGTCGGGCGCCGAAGCGTGCGTTGAGCTGGTCGAGATGGGCCATGCCGTTGAGGAAGGGCACGATGGCGGTCTTCGGGCCGATCGCCGGAGCGGCATCCTCGATGGCCTGCTCGAGGGTGGTGGCCTTGACCGACAGCAGCACCAGGTCGTAGGGGGAGGAGAGTTCGTCGGCGGTGACCAGCTGGGGTGTGAGCACCTCTTCCTCGCCCAGACCGATGATGCGCAGACCCCGCTCACGCAGAGTCGCGGCGCGACGCGGGCGGACGAGGAAGGTGACATCCCGTCCGGCCTGGGCGAGGCGGGCGCCGAAGTAGCCTCCCGTGGCTCCGGCGCCGACGACCAGGATCCTCATGAGTGTTGAACCTTTCGAAGTTCTGTCGTGGACCGGCCAATGCGTGTTGCCGTCGCAGGGTAAGGCATGTCGGTTCGGCGAGTGCCCCTGGCATGTCCCGGGACGACTTGATCAAGCAGGCCTGCGAGTTCTTGGCTGGTGGCGTACCCCCCATGGACATCCATGCCTGTCCGGCGGCGGACATCTCCGAGCGGTACCGGCAGCGCGGGGGCGGGCCGGCGGGTGGGTGCGCTACCGATGACGTCCCGTTGGTAGGTCAAGTACCTGACGTACTGCCTCAGTGATCTTCGATCGGTACGGGATCTCCGAGCGGGTCGTTCGGATTCATCTTGAACTGCGGTGGTGTGAAGGTGCCGTCCTGCTGTTGGTAGTCGTACTGGGGTGCGCCGTTGCCGGAGGCGACAGCGAACGGTGTGCCGTTGTCCTTGTTCACTTTGGTTTTTCTGCGCACGCCTTCGCTCGACCATTCCACGACGAAACTGAAGGTGTGTACATCCGCCGTCGTGAACGCGACGATGGTGAAAGTCTCCGGATCGCTCTCGGTGACCTGAACGGGAAAGCCTCGTACCCGCATCTTCCCCGCGGCGTTCTCGCCCGACTTGAACGCCAGGGCCGGAGTCTTCTTGTCGAGGTCGGCCAGGAACGCACTGAAGTTGCTTCCCCCGCAGCCGCCGACCCTGCGGACGCGCACGCCGGTCGCGGGTGTCGGTTTCACGTCCACTACATCGACGGTGATGTTCTGGATCGTCACGGCGCGGCCGGTCTTGCCCTGGAGCGTCAGGTCGATGGTCGTGCGGTCGGCAGTTACGGCGCTGTGATTGCTGTCGAACGTGGCGAGCCGCTTGTTGTGCGCGGCGACCTGTGCGCTTGTTCTGGCCGCGCCACTGTCAACGTGGGCTGCAATGTCTTCCAGGGGCGGGGCCTTGGGGTAGACCCTGCCGGGACCGTTCTCGCAGGCGTCCCAGGGGTCGCTTTCCCGGGAGGTGAACGTGAAGGGTGGCCCACTGACTTTCTTCGGCGCTTCCGACCCGTTGCGGTTGTTGCTGTTTCCGTCTCCGCATACCGAGGAGTCGTTGCACTCATTGTGCGAACAGCCCAGAAGTACAGGACCGGCGCAGATGGCCAGGCCGCAGAGTAGAGCGATGGGCCGCTTCATCTTCCACTTTCCTGGGGTGCCGGGTCGGTTACAACTCCATTGTTATTGTTGTTGTTGTTTTCGTGACCGCACACGGTGTGACCAGAGCACTCGTTGCGGTCCCCGCCGATGGTGTCCGTGGCCCACACCGCGCCGACGATGGCGACTGCCGCGGCGATGATCGCGAGTAACACCCGCGTTCGCTGAGTCCCGTTCATGGTCATGATTCCCCCTGCCGTCGGCAGACGCTGGTGAAGGTCCTGCAGCGCCCCAGTATCTCCGTCCCTCGCCACTAGTGGGAGGATTTTCCCCAGATCATGGGAGATGAGTGGGTAACCCGCCTATGGGGGACTCGGTTTGGCGGAGGGGCGCGGCCGTGTACCCCTTCTCGGCGACCGAGGTCCGCTGAGGTGCTTCGGTATTACCCGACAGGGACGAGCGCGACCGGCGGCGGTACGCGATGCTCACCACTGTCGACATCGACCCGGTGCATCTCGCAGCGCACGGAGTCGACGCCGGGGATCTCTGTCGCCTCACGATTGACACCGGGACACAACTCCTGCATCCAGGCGACCGCTTGGTTCAGCAGAGTGTGTGCCCGTGCCTCGGGGTGGCGGAGCGGTCCGTTCGGCGATGTCCTGCCCTCAGGCGGTGTACGTGGGCCGACGGTTCGTGTACGCGGGCGTGCCCGGTCGCCGCCCGAAATCCGACGTGCGGCAGGGTGTGTTCGGGGAGTTCCTGGGAGTCGCCCGGCGTCGCTTCCCCGCGACCATGACCCACAGGTGGACCTGACCCGGGCGCCCTGGCTTCCACGCGGCGGCACATCACAACCTCGTGACCTCGGTCGGGAACAAACCACTTCGGTCCGTAGTTCCGCAGGTCATGACGACCAAGCACGAAGTCCTGCGCTACACCGCCTTTTCCGGCGACCCCGAAGGAGGCAACCCCGCCGGGGTCGTCCTCGATGCCTCAGGACTCGGGGACGCCGACATGCTCTTCATCGCCGCCGACCTCGGGTACAGCGAGTCCGCGTTCCTTTCCGCGCCGCCCGAAGGGCTCGCGGGGGAGGCCGGACGGGCATTCACCGTCCGGTACTTCAGCCCCAAGGCGGAGGTGCCGTTCTGCGGTCACGCCACGGTCGCCACGGCCATCGCCCTCGGCGAGCGCATCGGTACGGGCGACATGGTGTTCGCCACGCGCGCGGGGACGGTGCCGGTGACGGTGAGCGAGGAGAGCGGGGCGCTGCGGGCCACGCTCACCACGGTCGAGCCGCACACCGAGGACATCGCGGACACCGACCTCGCCGAGGCACTGGCGGCGCTGGACTGGCCGGCCGCCGATCTGGATCCCGCGCTGCCGCCCCGTATCGCCTTCGCCGGAGCCCGGCATCTGGTACTCGCTGCCGCGACCCGTAAGCGGCTGGCGGATCTGGCGTACGACTTCGAACGTCTGGAAGCGGTGATGCGCCGCCTCGATCTGACCACGGTGCAGTTGGTGTGGCGGGAGTCGGCGAACGTCTTCCATGTGCGCGACCCGTTCCCGGTGGGCGGCGTCGTCGAGGACCCGGCGACGGGAGCGGCGGCAGGCGCGTTCGGCGCGTACGCGCGGGAAATCGGTCTGGTTCCCGAGGCGGCGGTCCTCACCCTCCACCAGGGCGAGGACATGGGCCGCCCGGGGGTGCTGACCGTGGAACTGCGCGAGGGGGACATGCGGGTGCGGGTGAGCGGGACAGGCACACGGATTGCCTGACGAGGGCGGGCCGCCCTGCTGGGGCCCGCGAGCCGCCGACCGGCTCGGGCACCGTGTGCCGTGGATGCGACAGGCCAGGCGATTCACCGGTCGGCGGGCTTCTCCCAGATCGAGACGTGCTGGCGACTCTCGCTGGTGAAGGCCTCCCGCGTCCATCCGTCCCACCGGTCGCGCAGCCCTAGCCCTGCGAGCTGTGCCATCAAGTCGAGTTCCGCCGGCCACACGTACCGGAACGGGATTGACCTGTACTCTCCGCGGCCGTCGATGACCTCAACGTAGTTCGAACTCATCGCCTGGGTGGCCACGTCGTAGGCGTCGAACGCCCACCGCGTCGGGCTCACATGGAATGGCACGATGTTCTGCCCGGCCGGGAGCTTTCTCAGGTCGGGAACCATGACCTCGATGACGAAACAGCCTCCGGGTTCGAGATGAGCCGCGACGTTGCGGAAGCAGGCCACCTGCGCCGCCTGTGTCGTCAGGTTCATGATCGTGTTGAAGACCAGATAGGCGAGCGAGAACTTCCCGTCCACCTTCGTTGTCGCGAAGTCGCCGATCGTGACTCCGATCGCGCTGCCGCCGCCTGGCTTGGCGCGCATCCGGGCAACCATCGCCCGTGACACGTCGATGCCGTGAACCGGGACTCCCTGATGGGCCAGCGGCAACGCGATACGTCCTGTCCCGATGCCCAGCTCAAGGGCCCGGCCGTCGCCGGCCAGCTCCGCCAGAACGCCGACCGCCGTATCTACGACGTTCGGAGTGAACATGTCTGCCGACGACTCGTCGTACGCAGCCGCAACGTGCTCTCCGAAGTAGCCGTCCCCATCGTCCATCGTCCAGACCGTACTGCGTATGTCCTTGCAGAGCGTGCGAATTTCAGGCTGCTCGGACCGTGAAGGCGTGCGGGACGGTGCGCTTGGGAGCGCACAGCCCTGCCCTGTGGACGACAACAGGTGGACCAGAGCAATGGACGGTCACCGTCGCCCGCCACGGTCAGCCCGGTTGGCGTAGTCCTGCGACGAGGAGCTCGACCAGTCGGCGTGCGTCGTAGCGGGGGTCGCTGTCGGCGCCGATGCAGAGGTTTCCGACGCCGCGCATGAGTTGGTAGGCGTTGAGGTCGGAGCGGATCTCACCGGAGGCGGCGGCAGCGTCGAGGAGTTGGGTGCACACCGGCAGGAGGCGGTCGAGGAAGTAGGCGTGCAGCGTTTCGAAGTCGGCGTTGTCGGTCTGCAGCGCGGCCGCGAGGCCGTGCTTGGTGACCAGGAAGTCGACGAAGAGGTCGATCCACCGTCCGAGGGCGGCGTGAGGTGTCGGGCTGGTCGCCAGCAGGGCCGGGCCGGCCTCGGCGCAGGCGTCGACCTGGTGGCGGTAGACGGCGATGACGAGGTCCGCCCGGGTGGGGAAGTGGCGGTAGATCGTGCCCATCCCGACGTCGGCCTTGGCCGCGATGTCGCGTACCGGCGCTTCCACGCCCGACGTGACGAAGACCGCGGCGGCCGCATCCAGCAAGGTCTGCCGGTTGCGCCGGGCGTCCTTGCGCTTGGACCCGGCTGCGCTTCCCGCGCCCTGGCCGCTGTCGTTCACCGCGGTGCTCCTTCCGTGACTGTACTTGCAAAGCGGAACACGGCTCCGTATCGTTAACGGAGCGAGGTTCCGTTTTGCTCATGATGTCAGAACAGGGGCCCGGCAACCAATCCGCGCATCGTCGTCATCGCGCCCCTCCCCGCTCGACCCGGCACTGCGGCGCCGCTGACCGCCGGGCCCACCACACCAACCACGCCAAGAAACTGAACGGGAGCACTCCCATGCCCGACTCGAACATCGCGAACGCGCAGAAGATCACGAGTGCGCCCACTGCGATCGTGTCCGCGAAGCCGGTCGTACTGTCGGCCCCTGGCCGCGGTGAGGACCTCCAGGTCCGCGTGTCCGCGCCCGTGACCGGCAGCGACCTGCCCATCATCGTCTTCTCGCACGGCTTCGGCTGGTCGATGGACGGCTACGCCCCGCTGGCGGACTTCTGGGCTGCCCGCGGCTTCGTGGTCCTGCAGCCCACCCATCTCGACTCAAGGATCCTCAACCTCCCTGCCGACGACCCCCGTACGTCGCGGATCTGGCGCTTCCGGATCGAGGACATCAAGCGCGTCCTCGACGAGCTTGATGTCCTGGAAGCTTCCGTGCCGGGCCTCAGTGGGCGCCTCGACCGCAGCCGCATCGCTGTGGCCGGCCACTCCTGGGGGGCCCAGACGGCGAGCGCGCTGCTGGGCGCGCGAGTTCTCGACTCCGACGGCGTTCCCGGGGAGGACATGTCCGACCGGCGTGTCAAGGCGGGCGTGCTGCTCGCCCTGACCGGCCGCGGCGGCGGCGACCTGACTCCATTCGCCGTCGAGAACCTCCCCTTCATGAACCCGTCCTTCGACGACATGACCACGCCGGCTCTCGTCGTCGCCGGGGACCATGACCAGTCCGCGCTGTCCACTCGGGGGCCGGACTGGTTCACCGACCCCTACTTCCTCAGCCCGGGAAGCAAGAGCCTGCTCACGCTGTTCGGGGCAGGGCACTCGCTCGGCGGCATCCCCGGGTACAACGTCGCGGAAACGACGGACGAGAGCCCCGATCGAGTCGCTCTGATCCAGCAGCTCACCTGGGCCTACCTGCGCAGCGCCCTCTACCCCGAGGACACCAGCTGGCAGGCGGCACGCTCCGCACTGGAGGAAGACCCTCACCCGCTGGGGAAGCTGCAGAGCAAGTAAGCGGGTCTCGCTGCCGCGCACTGCCTCCCGCAGCGCAGGGCGGGAGGCGGTGTGCGGCACAGCGACGGCCGCGATGAGCCCGCACAAGGCGCCGCGCATCCGGCGGGAAGCGCCGGACACCGCCCAGGCAGCAAGCTGAGTTGCAGTAAATCCAGGCCAGTCGGCTCTGCGAACTCACCGTTAGGGAGCCGTCGTCCCGCACGAGTTGTTTAACTGACTTGTTTGACTGACGCCCATGACCTCATCCGCATTTGAGACTGTCACCCCCGACCCGATCACCTACCTCGATCGGGTCGCCGCGACGGACCTGGGCCGCTCTTACAAGAGCCGCATGCTCGACGAACTCGAAATCGGTCCCGGACAGACGGTGCTCGACCTCGGCTGCGGCCCCGGCACCGATCTCAGCACACTTGCCGAGGCTGTCACCGCGACAGGCACGGTGATCGGCGTCGACCACGACCAGGACACGGTCGACGCCGCCAGGGACCGCACGGCCAAGCAGAGCGCCGTGACCGTCCGGCTCGGCGACGTCCATGATCTGCCACTGCCGGACCACACTGCCGACCGAGCCCGCACCGACCGGGTTCTGCAACACGTCGCCGACCCTGCTCAAGCGCTCCGCGAAGTCCGGCGCGTGCTCCGCCCCGGCGGACGGCTCGTCATGGGCGAACCGGACTGGAGCACCCTGACTGTCGACCATCCGGACAGCGGCCTGTCGCGCGCCTATACCCAGTACGTTACGGACGAGGTCGTCCGCAACGCTCGCATCGGCAGTCAGCTCGCTCGACTTGCAGCAGGTGCCGGATTCGCGGTGCCCGCGGTCATTACGGTCACACCCGTCTTCCGAGATGCCCAGGCCGCCGACAAGATACTTGGCCTGGAGCGCACCACACGCCGCGCCGTCGCCGCCGGATACCTCACCGAGGAAGCGGCACGACGCTGGCTGGACCACCTCGCAGGCGGCCCTTTCCTCGCAGCTGTGACGTTCTACATCGTCGTGGCCGAGTCGTAGCCGCAACCGAGCCGACACCAGACCGGAACCGACCCACCCGCGAGCACAGAGAGCAACCAACCCGCCTGCACTCACCGCGAACTCGCGTGCTGGTCGCGGTACCGGCCGCGCTCAGGCTTGCAAAGCGGACCGGCAGTCCATATGCTCAATCTATACGGACTGTCGGTCCGCTTTCATTCGGGTGCCCGCCACGAGGAACCGCCGCTACTGGATGTATCGAGCTTCTCGTGACGACAGGCCGTAATCCGACGGGCCGGGATCGCTGTGTCCTCGAGCAGAACGGAAGCCTTGATCATGACAATCCCCATGGCACCCGCGGAGCTGTACCGCCACGGACTGCAACTGCTGCTGGAGAAGAACATCCCCGCCTGGGTGGACCTGTGGGACGAGGACGGCGTCCTGGAGTTCCCCTTCGCACCCCAGGGCTGGCCCGAGCGGCTGGAGGGCCGGCAGGCCATCGCGGACTACATGCGCCACTACCCCGACCACGTCGACGTCCACGACTTCCCCGACGTGAAGATCCACCAGACCACCGTCCCCGAGACGATCGTGGTGGAGATGCGCGGGGTCGGCCGCCTGGTGGAGACCGACAGCCCCTTCGACATGACCTATATCGCCGTGGTCACGGTCAAGGACGGGCTCATCACCTCCTACCGCGACTACTGGAATCCCCTCGCCGTTCAGCAGCCCGGCGCCGACTTCGTAGGAGCGAACCGATGAACGCCACCAGCGCTACTTTGGTCATCGGGGCCAGCGGCACCACCGGCCGCCGTGTCGCCGCCGGGCTGATCGCCGAGCGCCACCGCGTCAAGGCCGCCTGCCGGAGCGCCACCCCGGTGGACGGCGCGCAGGCTGTCCGCTTCGACTGGAACGAGCCCGCGACCTGGGCCGAGGCCCTCGACGGCGTCGACCGCGTCTACCTCGTCCCGCCGATCGGCTCCTCGGACCCGGCCACGGTCATGCTGCCCTTCCTGCGCCAGGCCCGCGCGGCAGGCGTGCACCGCGCGGTACTGCTCAGCTCATCGGCGATCCCCGCGGGCGGTCCGGCGGTGGGACAGGTCCACCAGGTCTTGCCCGGCCTGTTCGAGCAGTGGGCGGTGCTGCGGCCCTCGTGGTTCATGCAGAACTTCACCGGCTCCACCCCCCACGCGCGCAGCATCCGCGAGGACGGCGCCATCCTGACGGCCTCGGGAGACGGCCGCGTCGGATTCGTCGACGCGGAGGACATCGCCGCCGTCGCCGTACGCGCCCTGACCGACGAACAGGCCCCCAACACCGACCTGGTACTCACCGGGCCGCAGACACTGAGCTACGACGACGTCGCCGCGACCATCACCGAGGTCACCGGTCGGCCCGTGGTGCACCGGCATCTGACCTTTGAACAGCTGCGCGACCGCTGGGCGGCCGAGATACCGCTGGAGTTCGCCACCATGCTGGCCGGCATGGACCGCGCCATCGCCGACGGGGCCGAGGACCGCACCTCGGACACCGTCCAGCGCCTCACCGGCCGCCCCCCGGGCACTTTCCGCGCCTTCGTCGAAAGGGAGGCGGCATGAAGCAGCTGATGTTCCATGACGATCCACCGTTCTGGTTCGAGACCCTGCGCAACCTCGGACTCGCCGCCTACGGCGGTTCGGACGTCGGCGAAGTCATCGCCACCGCCTCCCGCGTCACCGCCGGCGACTACGACGGCTGGCACGACGCCTGGCTGTCCACCGCCGAGCGTCTGGAGGCCGAGGCACGCGGGGGGCCATCCCATCAGCACACGCGACGGACTGCTGCGCGCCTCCAGCTACTACCGGGCGGCCGAATTCTTCCTCCACGGCAACCCCGGCGACCCGCGCATCGACCACGCCTACGAGCGCGGCGTCTCCTGCTTCCTCGACGCCATCGCCCACATACCCGGCGTCACGCCCGTCGAGATCCCCTACCAGGACACCGTGCTGCGCGGCTACTTCTACCGGGCGGCAGGCGAGGGCCCGAAGCCGGCACTGGTGATGCACAACGGATTCGACGGCGCCGCCGAGGAACTGCACTTCTTTGGCGCACTCGGCGGACAGGAACGCGGTTACCACGTCCTGACGTTCGACGGCCCCGGGCAGCCCGCGGCCATCCACCGGGACGGGCCGGCCTTCCGGCCGGACTGGGAGAACGTGGTCGGTCCCGTCCTGGACTTCCTCACCCAGGACCCGGGCGTCGATCCGGCCCGTATCGCGCTGCTCGGCGTCAGTCTCGGCGGCTACCTCGCGCCCCGCGCGGCCGCCTACGAGCCGCGCCTGGCAGCCGTCGTCGCCCTCGACGGTGTCTTCGACGCCGTCTCCGCTCTGACCGCGCACCTCCCGCTGCCGCACGAGGAAGCCGTCCGGCGCGCGGCAGCCGAGCACGACGAGGAAATGGACCGTACGATCGCCGACGCCCGCGCGCGGAGCCCGATCCTGCGCTGGGCCTTCGACCACGGCCGCTACGTCACGAGGACTTCGACAGACCGGGAGTTCCTGGCCGAGTACGCCCGCTACAGCTTCAAGGACGGGAGCGCGGGGAAGATCACCTGCCCTGTGCTGGTGTGCGAGGCGACCGACGACCTGTTCTACTCCGCCACCGAGGAATCCGATCCGCGCAAGCTGTACCGGCACCTCGCCGCACCGAAGACACTTGTGAGCTTCACCGAGGAAGAAGGAGGCGACGCCCACTGCCACCCGGGCGCCCTGCGTCTGGCGGTAGCGCGTATCTTCGACTGGCTCGACGACACGATCTGACGCGTTGCACGCCACGCAGACCGCTCGGCTGCCGCCCGTACTTGCGGGAAGCGCAGCCGGGCGCGAGCCACCACGCAAGCGAACCCACCGGACACCGCAAATCCGTTCCGGGGGCTCTGGACAGGCCGAAGACCAAGGAGGACCCGTGGCCCAGCACGCAGAGCGCACAGTACGCGCAGACGCCCTGCGCAACCGAGAAGCCGTTCTGGCTGCCGCCGACGCCCTCTTCGCCGCCAGCAGCAGCCCCCACAGCGTGTCGATGGATGACATCGCCGCGGCCGCGGGTGTGGGCAAAGGCACCCTCTTCCGCCGCTTCGGCGACCGTGCCGGCCTGATCGGCGCCGTGATCGCCTCCCGTCTCGAACCCCTGCAGCAAGCCGTGCGGGAAGCACAGGACGCGGCTGGGTCCTCACCGCGGCAGCGGGTCCTGGACCTCCTCGATGCCTCACTGCGCTTCAAGATCGAGAACCGGAACCTGATGTCGGCCGCGGAGGACGCCGGGCTCAGCAGCCCCTACCAGGCCGGGCACTACGACTGGTGGCACGAAATCCTTCGCGTGGCACTGGATCAGGTCCCCGGCGTCCACGACGCGGACTTCACCGCCCACGCCCTGCTGGCCGCCATCCGCGCCGACCTCGTGGCGCACTTGATCGACGATCAGAAGAGGACGCCCGAAGGCCTGCGGTCCTCGCTCGCGGCCTACATCGACAACGTCCTCGGCAACAGCTCCGATCCACTCGGCACGCGCAACGAGGCATGAGGGACCACTCCCCAGTTCATGGACGCGGCCGGCAGCCCATGGGACCGCCGGCGGTTCCTCCCCGCACGTACGTCGTCGAAGGCTGAGGGCCCCGGCGGGCGGCCTGGTTACAGCCCGAACATCGCCGACAGGGTGCTGGTGGCGAGGTCTTCAGGAGGTTCGTCCATGCCGAATCGCTGGTGGGGTTGACGCAGGCTGAGCACCGCGAGGCCGTGCAGGGTGGCCCAGATGGACCTGGCCATCAGCTCCGGCGACGGCTTCGCGGGAATGAGGGCGGTCGCCTGGGCGTCGACGACGGCCTGCAGGAGTACCTCGAAGGAGTCGTGACCGACCGGGGCGGCGCCCGGCCAGCTGCGGAACATGGTGACGAACAGGTCGGGATGGTCGTGCGCGAAGCGCACGTACGCCCCGGCCAGACGCAGCAGTCGCTCACGCACGTCAGCCGTGTCCGCCGATGCCCGCTCCAGGCTCGCGTGCAGTGTGGCGTAACCCTGCTCGGCAACCGCGGCCAGCAGCTCGTCCTTGCCGCTGAAGTGGCGGTAGGGCGCGGCGGTGCTCACGCCGGCCCGGCGGGCGACCTCGTTGAGGCTGAACTGCTCGTGCCCTCCTTCGGCGAGGATCTCCCGGGCCCCGTCGATCAGCGCCTGCCGCAATGCGCCGTGGTGGTAGGTCGTTCGTGTCACCTGCTGTCCTTCCTAGCCGGCCCCGCCGACCACAAGCACGCGGAAGCAGTAGGGGCGACTGCCGCCGATTCAATGTTAGTGATTCTAACATTGAATGCTATGTTAGAGGCGTTCACATTGGAGCGGCATGAGGACACGAGGAGTTCGGATGACTTCCATCGCAGCCCCCGCACCCGCCAAAGGGCCTTCCCGGCAGGGCCGTTCGCAGTGGAGTTGGGCCTGGGTGGCCCTCTCCTCACTGGCGATCACCGGCTACTTCGTGGGCCAGTACGCCCAAGGCACGCTCGACGCCCTGGCGCACCAGCACGTCGGGCTCGCGGACGACTACGCCTCCCGGGCGCTGCCGATCCGCGTAGCCTTCTACGTCCACATCGTGTCCGCCGGGCTGGCGCTGGCGCTGGGCCCGTGGCAGTTCTCCAAGCGACTGCGCAGCCGCCGCATACGGGTCCACCGCGGCGTCGGCCGCGCGTACCTTGCCGGCGTCGCGATCGGCTCGGTCTCCGCGTTCGTGATGTCGATGTTCAGCTCGGTGGGCCTGCTGGGCTTCTTCGGCTTCGGTTCACTGGCGGTGCTGTGGGGATGGACGGCATGGCGCGGCTACAAGGCCATCCGCGAGCGTGACATCCGCAGCCATCAGGCCTGGATGATCCGGAACTTCGCGCTCACCTACGCGGCGGTCACCCTGCGGTTGTGGTTCGGAGTGCTGATCTTCGCCCAGGTGCCCTTCGCGCACGGCGCGGACCCGTTCCCCGCCATCCTTACGCAGGCCTACGCCCCCCTGCCATTCCTGTGCTGGCTGCCCAACATCGTCATCGCCGAGTTCATGATCCGCCGCCGCGGCCTGTCGGCGCTGCACATCACGACGCCTCCCACGACCCGGCACCGCGAACCGTCCGTACAGGCCGCGGCCACCGGTGGATGACCTGACGCACGACCGCCAACCGGCCGGAGAGCCGACCGCTGTCGGCCGGCCCCGGCAAGCATCGCCCCGAACCACACAAGCCACATCCTCCAGGGGGCGGACGAAACCTGTCCTGACGCTCCGCAGGAGGAGGCTGTCCTCACAACACTGGGTAGAACGTGTGGTGGACGGCGTAGAGCAGGGCGAAGCTGAGGAGCGTCCCGTGGAGAGCCGTGATGACCAGCTGTACCCGCATGGCGAGGGCGAGGGTCACCAGATAGAACACGGCGGACCAGTGGACCTCCAGGGCCAGCCATGCCGCGTAGGCGAAGACCGGGACGCACACAAGGGCGAACACCACGCAACGTCCCACGAGTTCACGGCCGAGCTTCCTGCGCAGGACGGCGACGGACCGGTAGCCGCCTTTCCAGGACAGCGACGAACGCGTCAGCATGAGATTGGTGTTGTAGACCTTGAGGAAAGTGTCGGTACCTGTCCGCTCGTCGTAGCGCATGAGCGCCACATAGCCCTCCCTGCACACGAGCATGGTGGAGCCAGGTACGGCGGCGAGATTCCTGTGCATGCGGCGCTGGAACATGATCAGGTGCAGCTGGCCCTGCTGAACGACGACAAGGACCAGATTGACCGCGATCATGGCCACGATCGCCTTGGCCAAGACCTCCAGCCAGTGCATCATCGTCCGACCTCCTTTCCCTGCCGTCCCGTCCGTGCCGTCAGTACAGATCGATGTCGATGTCCACAACGAGGCCATCGAATGCATCGGACGTGAGCGTCCTCACCAGGCTGTCCGCGCGACCTGCCGCCACCGTGCCGATGGCGCCGGCCAGGATCCAGGCGACGATCGGCTTGACGCCGCCGCGGTGAGGCGGCGGATCCACCCGGCCCGCAAGGGCCAGGGCGGTCAGCGCGGGGCCGCCCCGCTTGGGATCACCGAGGTCGTCGAAGAGGTTGATCAGGCCGATCCCCGAGGGTTTGGCCGCCACCGCTCGGGCGAAGGCCTCGAAGCTGGGGCCGGAGCGTCGGCCGTGGGCCTGACGAGTTTCGAGGACCGAGCGGGCGAGCATGGGTGAGGTGAGGTACTGGAGATCGTCGAACCATCCGTCCGGCAAGGAAGGCGCCAGGGTTACGTGCCACAGCGCGACCGTCGCGACCTCCACGATGACCTGCTCCGGCAGCGGAGCGTCAGCGACCGGAGGTGCGGAGCGGGCGAGGTAGCGAGCGACCCCGCTGGCCAGGAGACGTCGCAGCACGTCCTTCCCCTCGTGACCATCGGTACGGCGGGGGCCGGCTGATATCTGGCCGTCCCTCAGGCTGTCCTCCAGAAGGTCGAGTTGGCACCGGGTCTCGCGAGCCTTGCGCGCTTCCCTGCGCCAGCCGTCGCGCCCCGGCGCCTCGAACTCGTCGGCGATCCGGGTGATCCAGGCTCGTAGTTCCACCAGTCCGAGCTCTCCCGGCGCCTGGTGGATGTGCATGTCACCGGCCACCTGATGCACGTGGCCGTGACCAGAGGCGCGCGCCCGCATGTCGACACGGTGGTCCGGACGCTGCGAATCCGACTGGTTCATGAGTCCCCCGCTGCCGGCTCGTTGACGCGCGCTGCACGGCGGGACGGGCTTGTTGCCCGAAGACCGTGTTGTCCCGGTCAGGTTGAGTAAGTTGAGTTCAGTCACCCTACCGACTCCGTACCCATACCATCCGATGTTTGGAAATCTGCAGCACTGCCCGTCTTGTTGGTGGTAGCGGCGCGACGGGGCATATGGTTCACGGCATCGCGCTCCGGGGCAGGGGTGCTCTGCGGACCGGGGGTGGCCATGGGCTCGTCACGACAGGCGCGGTGGGTGGCCGGGGTTGCCTCGAGCCTGGTGGCCTTCGGGCTCCTGCTCTGGCTGGGGCAGGCGGCACCGTTCGGCTGGCTGCCGGACGGCGAACCGGAGCGGTGGGCGGTGGTGGTGGCGTTCGCGACCCTCGGTGCGACCGCGGTCCTTGCGGCGATGGGCTGGTGGGCCGCACAGGCCCCCGCCGCGTCGCCTGCGTCGGGGCGCGAGGTCCGGCTCAGCGCGAAGGCGTCCGGCAGCGGCCGTGTCACCCAGACCGCGGGCAGCCACTACCGGACACCTTCGACCGGTAAGCCCACCACGGGAGGAGCGGCGCCACCTCTGCCCGAGCACGTCCGTATGAAGGCGACCGCCACCGAGGACGGCCGGATCGACCAGGCAGGAGGAGACCGGACCTGATGACGCCGGGGCAGGACGGGGCGGGGTACGGCGGGTCGCCTGCGGCTCCAAGGCGCTCCGGCCGTGCGGGACGGCGGGGACCGGCCGGGGCCTTGAGCGTGATCGGGGCCGGCTCACGTGACACGGCCACCGCCCCCGGTGCTGTGCGGTACCGGGGGCGGTGCGATCGTCTCCGACTGGGTCAGCCGCGCAGTTGCTCGTACGCCGACAGCGTCAGGAAGTCCTCGTAGTCCTCGTCCAGCGCCACCTTCAGCAACAGGTCGTGCGCCTGCTGCCAGTTGCCCGCCGTGAACGCCTCCTCGCCGATCTCCTCGCGGATCGCGGCCAGTTCCTCCGCCGCGACCTTGCGGGCCAGGTTCGCGGTGGCCGGCTCGCCGTTCTCGAAGACCACGCCCGCGTTGATCCACTGCCAGATCTGGGAGCGGGAGATCTCCGCGGTGGCCGCGTCCTCCATCAGGTTGAAGATCGCCACCGCTCCCATCCCGCGCAGCCACGCCTCGATGTAGCGGATGCCGACCTGGACGGCGTTGCGCAGGCCCTCGTACGTCGGCTTGGCGTGCAGTGAGTCGATGGCGATCAGGTCGCCGGCCGCCACCGAGACGTCCTCGCGCAGGCGGTCCTTCTGGTTGGGCTTGGAGCCCAGCACCGCGTCGAAGGAGGCCATCGCGATCGGCACCAGGTCCGGGTGGGCGACCCAGGAGCCGTCGAAGCCGTCGCCCGCCTCGCGGTCCTTGTCGGCCTTGACCTTCTCGAAGGCGACCTTGTTGACCTCGGCGTCGCGCCGGGAGGGAATGAACGCCGCCATGCCGCCGATCGCGTGGGCGCCGCGCTTGTGGCACGTACGGACCAGGAGTTCGGTGTACGCGCGCATGAAGGGCGCCGTCATCGTCACCGCGTTGCGGTCCGGGAGCACGAACTTCGCGCCGCCGTCACGGAAGTTCTTGACGATCGAGAAGAGGTAGTCCCAGCGGCCCGCGTTGAGGCCGGCCGCGTGGTCGCGGAGCTCGTAGAGGATCTCCTCCATCTCGTACGCCGCCGTGATCGTCTCGATCAGGACGGTCGCGCGGACGGTGCCCTGCGGGATGCCGATGTAGTCCTGGGCGAAGACGAAGACGTCGTTCCAGAGGCGGGCCTCCAGGTGCGACTCCGTCTTCGGGAGGTAGAAGTACGGGCCCTTGCCGAGGCCGATCAGGCGCTTGGCGTTGTGGAAGAAGTACAGGCCGAAGTCGACCAGCGAGCCGGGGACCGGGCGGCCCTCGAACTGGAGGTGGCGCTCGTCGAGGTGCCAGCCGCGTGGGCGCATCACCACGGTCGCGAGCTCCTCGTTCGGCCCCAGGGCGTACGACTTCCCGGACTTCGCGTCGGTGAAGTCGATCTTCCGCTCATAGGCGTCGATCAGATTGAGCTGGCCGAGGACGACGTTCTCCCAGGTGGGAGCTGACGCGTCCTCAAAGTCCGCGAGCCAGACCTTCGCGCCCGAGTTCAGCGCGTTGATGGTCATCTTGCGGTCGGTCGGACCGGTGATCTCCACCCGGCGGTCGTTGAGGGCCGCGGGTGCCGGGGCGACCTTCCAGGAGTCGTCCTCGCGGATCGCCGCGGTCTCCGGGAGAAAGTCCAGGGAGGAGGTACGGGCGATCTCGGCGCGGCGCTCGGAGCGGCGGGCGAGAAGCTCGTCGCGCCGCGGCGTGAACCGCTGGTGCAGCTCAGCCACGAAGGCGAGGGCCGCGTCGGTGAGCACCTCTTCCTGCCGGGGCAGGGGCTCGGCTTCGACGATGGCCAGCGGGGACGGCGCTGGTGCGGACATGAGCTGTCACTTCCTTCAGCGGGCGGCGCCTGGCGGCCGCCGGGCGTACAGGTGCGGCACTCGGTGCCGCAGGACCCGAGGCATGGTCGCGGGCGCCGTCTGTGGACTTGGGCGCTTCTGACCAGTGGATAGTAGTTTCCTCATGGTGGAAGTTCAATGGTTTGTTGATGTCGAGATTCTCCGACTCGACAGACCATGTCTCCGAGTGCCACGCCGTTCACTCAAGGTGCGCCAGATCCTGTTCCGTGTCGATGTCGTACGCCTCGGCTATGTCGCCGCACTCGACGAGTGCGAGCGAAGCCTCGTGCTCCTTGAGATAGGCGCGCGCCCCACGGTCGCCGACCGCGCCCGCCGCGATGTCCCTCCAGCGGTGAGCGCCGAAGAGGACCGGATGGCCGCGCTCTCCTTCGTACGCCGCGGCCGCGAGCGAATCCCGGGAGCGGTACGCGGACCGGACGCGGGCCACCGCCGCGGCGCCGATCCCCGGCTGGTCCACCAGCGAGACGAGAGCGGCGTCCGCCGCCGTGGCAGCCGACGCCAGGGACTCCAGGCCCGCGCGCAGCGAGGAGCCCATGCCCTCCTCCCAGCCTGGGTTGTCGACCAGTACGCAGCCGGACAGATCGGCCTCCTGCCGTACGCGATCGGCCGCCGCGCCCAGCACCACATGCACCGGTCCGCAGCCGCCCTCGCGCAGCACCCGCACCGCGTGCTCGACCAGCGGCCGGCCCCGGTGCTCGAGCAGCGCCTTCGGGCGCCCGCCGAGCCGTCGTCCGCCGCCCGCCGCGAGCAGCAGTCCGGCGACGACCGGTTCCTTCGGTGGTTGTGCCATAAGGACTCCTTACCTCATATGCCCTTGAAGTGCCGAACCGGTGGCGATCCGTCGGCAAGGCCTGCAACCGCCCGGGTCACACGGATCGTCCGATCTGGAGAGAGCGAGGCGACCTTGGATAAGGTGCACCTCCAATACTGAGGTTCGCCATGGGGGACGAGAGTCGATGAGTGGGCGCGCACACCAGGGAACGGTCTTCCAGCCACTGGGCGAAGAGGATCCGCAGCACGTCGCCGGATACAAGTTGGCCGCCCGGCTCGGAGCCGGCGGCATGGGCAAGGTATATCTGTCGTACACGCCCGGCGGCCGCCCCATCGCCATCAAGGTGATCCGGCCAGACTTCGCCCAAGACGCCGAATTCCGCCGCCGCTTCGCGCAGGAGGTGCAGGCCGCGCAGCGCGTGCAGGGCCTCTACACCGCTCCGGTCATCGACGCCGATCCGGAGGCCAAGCAGCCCTGGCTCGCCACGGCTTACGTCCCCGGGCCCTCCCTCGCCGACGCGGTCAGTGTCCACGGCAAACTGCCGGTGGACACCGTGCTGTTGCTGGTCGCCGGGATCGCCGAGGCGCTGTATGTCATCCACGGCGCGGGAATCGTCCACCGCGACCTCAAGCCGGCCAACGTCCTGCTCTCCTCTGACGGGCCGCGCGTCATCGACTTCGGCATCGCCCGGGCCGCCGACGCCACTTCGCTCACCAGCAGCGGCGTCACCATCGGCACGCCGTCCTTCATGGCACCGGAGCAGGCGGCCGGCAGCCATGTCACTCCGGCCACCGACATCTTCGCGCTCGGGCAGGTCGCGGCGTACGCGGCCACCGGCAGCCCGGCGTTCGGCGAGGGCACCTCGCACGGGGTGCTCTACCGGATCGTGCACGAGGAGCCGGACCTCACCGAACTGCCGGAGCAGCTGCGGGAGTTGGTGACGCGCTGCCTGGCGAAGGACCCGGAGGCGCGGCCGTCGGTCGCCGATCTCCTCGCCATCTGCCAGTCCGCCAACGCGGAAACGGTGCTGCGGCGGCCCGAGGAGTGGCTGCCGGGGGCGGTGGTCGCGGAGATCAGCACGCGCAAGGCGGCGCCCGCGCCACCGGTGACGCCGCCGGCCGGACAGGCCCCGGCTCCGGTGCAGCCGCCCACGCAGACCGCTGCTCAGTCTCCGGCCGCGGCTCCCGTCCAGCCTCCGCACTACTCGCCCACGCAGCCCGCGTCCCAGGCCCAGATGCACGCGCCCGCTCCGGGGATGCCCGCGCCGGTTCCGCCGCCCACCACGGCCTCCGCCCCGGCGACCCCGCCGCCCGGCTTCGGCCCGCCGCCCCAGACGCCGGCCTATGCGTACCCGCACGCCGCTCCGCACGCGCAGACGGCACCCCAGTACCTCCGGCCACCGCAGCCATACATGACGGTCTCCGGGCCCGTCGCACCCCTGGCGCCGAAGAAGAACGGCCGAACCCTGGCCATGGCCGTCGTCGCCACACTGGTGCTCGGCGCGCTCGTCGGCGGTGGCGTGTACCTCGCCCTGTCGGGCAAGGGCGACGACAAGGACAACCAGTCGCAGGGCCAGGACAAGGCCGGTATCTCGCCGGACGCGAGCGGGGACTCCGCCACCGACACCCCGGGCGGAGACCGGTCCTCCAAGCCCGCCGAACCGGTCGCGGACCCGCCGCCCAAGACGTACAACGGCCTCAATGTGACGGACGATTACGGTGTCAGCCTCGGCGACGATCCGGTCAAGCCGATCGAGGGGGACAGCGCCAACACGATCGACTTCGAGCACGAGTACTACCTCGGCACGATCGAGGCCAAGAACGGAAAACTGGTCCTGCTGAGCACCGGCCAGAGCGCCGACCTGGCGACCTGCCGCAGCGAGACCCGGTTTGCCACTCTGCTCAAGGTCGAGAACCTGTCGAAGGGCGCGAAGTTCTGTGTGCTGAGTGAGACGGGGAACGTGGGCCTGGTGACTTTCCAGGGGAGGTCGCCCGAAGGGGATCCCAGCCACTACATCACCCTTGATGTGACGGTCTGGCGCGGTGCGATCGACTCCGTACAGCCCTCGTACTGATTCGGTCCGCGGAGTGGCGCCCAGCGCGGCGGATGGCGTTAACTTGCCCGCGACCCCGGGCGGCTGACCGACGACCGGCGGGTTGCCGAGTCGGCACAAAGGTGTGCGAGGGGGAGAGCTTTGTTGCGGAGCGTGGGGCAGACGCGGGTGACAGGGAGCGGCGAGGACTCGAGGGCGGCGGAGCTGCGTGCTGCCGTCTCCCGGCTCCGCCGTGAACTCGCCGGTCACCCGGCGGAGTTCCCCGACCGGGGCATCGCGGAGGACGAACTGGCCGCGCTGGCGGCGATGGTGGCGGCCGGCGACCCCGAAATCCGGCGGATGCGCCGCTCGCTGCTGCTGATCGCGGGCGCGATCGGCTCGGTGAGCGCGCTCGGGCCGGCGCTGTTGGTGCTGCGAAACGCGGTGGACCTGTTCGGCGAGGTGCCGCCGCAGCGGGGGGTTTGACGGCGCCGGGGGGTTTGACGGCGCGGGGGGTTTGACGGCCGGGTGATGTGCCGTCGGGCGGGCCGCCCGGCGGCCGGTTCGTCCGGTCACCGGCGCGGAACGGCCTCCTGCTTCAGCGGGTTCAGCCCTGTGCGGACGGGTTCGCCAGCGCCGCCGAGAGGTCCTGGGCGACCTCCTGGAGGATCGGGACGATCTTCTCGGTTGCCGCATCGGTGACCCGGCCCGCCGGGCCCGAGATCGAAACCGCCGCCGCCGTGGGGGAGTTGGGCACCGAGACGGCGAGGCAGCGGACCCCGATCTCCTGCTCGTTGTCGTCCACCGCGTAGCCGGCGCGACGCACCTCTTCGAGCGCGTCGAGGAAGCCCTCGGGCGTCGTGATCGTCTTCTCCGTGGCGGCCGGCATTCCGGTCCTGGCGAGCAGCGCCCGCACCTCGTCCGGCGGGGTGTGTGCGAGCAGCGCCTTGCCCACGCCCGTGGAGTGCGGCAGCACGCGCCGGCCGACCTCGGTGAACATCCGCATGGAGTGCTTTGACGGCACCTGCGCCACGTACACGATCTCGTCGCCGTCGAGCAGCGCCATGTTCGCCGTCTCGCCGGTCTCCTCGACCAGGCGGGCGAGGTAGGGCCGGGCCCAGGTGCCGAGCAGCCGGGACGCGGACTCGCCGAGGCGGATCAGCCGGGGGCCGAGCGCGTAGCGGCGATTGGGCTGCTGGCGTACGTAACCGCAGTCCACCAGCGTGCGCATCAGCCGGTGGATCGTGGGCAGCGGCAGGCCGCTGCTGGCGGAGAGCTCGCTCAGCCCGACCTCGCCACCGGCGTCGGCCATTCTTTCGAGCAGGTCGAAGGCGCGCTCCAAGGACTGCACGCCACCGCTGGGAGCGGTCTTGGCGGCGTCGGTGGCGCTGGCGCTGGACGTCGGCACGTGTGCGGTCCTTTCAGGCAGGCAGGCAAGTAAGCAGCTTACCGGGCGGCTGCGGGCGGCACAGTGCTCCAGTAAAGGCGTCAGTGCCGGTCAGGGCGCGTTTGTCCGTCTGTTCACGGTGCCCCCGACGGTCTCTCGAAGGGCTCCTTGTTCAAAGCTACCTTCTGCCTCTCGAAATTCCAGTTTCACTCCGTGGAAATATCCAGGCGCGATCAGCGGGGGCGGGCCGTCCCGGAGGGGGCTTGACGGGCCGGACTGTGGAGTGAAGACTTCTTCAACAGTTCGTTGAATTTTGCGGTGTGGATCCGCGTACATAGCGGAAGTGAGGGGCACGGGTGTCCGATGTGGACGTGAACCTGGTACTGCGCTCGACACGCGTGATCACCCTGGAGGGGACGCGCGCCGCAGCCGTCGCCGTCGCCGGCGGAAAGATCACGGCGGTGTGGCCGTACGACGCCGAGGTGCCGGCCGGGGCCCGGCTCGAGGACTTCGGGGACGATGTCGTACTACCCGGACTCGTCGACACCCATGTCCATGTGAACGACCCCGGCCGCACCGAGTGGGAGGGCTTTTGGACCGCCACCCGCGCCGCTGCGGCCGGGGGCATCACCACCCTGCTCGACATGCCCCTCAACTCCCTCCCGCCGACCACCACGGTCGGCAACCTCCGCATCAAGCAGGAGGTGGCGCGGCCCAAGGCGCACGTCGACACCGGCTTCTGGGGCGGCGCGATCCCGTCCAATGTGAAGGACCTGCGGCCGCTGTACGACGCCGGAGTCCTCGGCTTCAAGTGCTTCCTCTCGCCGTCCGGCGTCGAGGAGTTCCCCGAGCTCGACCAGGAGCAGCTCGCCCGCTCGATGGCCGAGATCGCCGGCTTCGGCGGACTGCTGATCGTGCACGCCGAGGACCCGCACCACCTGGCCGCGGCGCCTCAGGAGCCAGGGCCGAAGTACGCCGACTTCCTCGCGTCCCGGCCGCGCGACGCCGAGAACACCGCGATCGAGGGCCTGATCGCGCACGCCAGGCGCCTGGGCGCCCGTGTGCACGTACTGCATCTGTCCTCCTCCGACGCACTGCCGCTGATCGCGGTCGCCAAGCGCGAGGGCGTCCGGATCACTGTCGAGTCCTGTCCGCACTTCCTTACCCTCACGGCCGAGGAAGTCCCGGACGGGGCAACGGAGTTCAAGTGCTGCCCGCCGATCCGCGAGGCCGAGAACCAGGACGCCCTCTGGGAAGGCCTTGCCGACGGCATCATCGACTGCATCGTCTCCGACCACTCGCCCTGCACCACCGACCTGAAAACCCCCGACTTCGCCTCCGCCTGGGGCGGCATCTCCTCCCTCCAGCTGGGCCTGCCCGCGATCTGGACCGAGGCCCGCAAGCGCGGCCACACCCTCGAAGACGTCGTGCGCTGGATGTCCGCGGCCCCCGCGCGGCTCGCCGGACTGGACCAGAAGGGCGCCATCGAAGCCGGCCGCGACGCCGACTTCGCGGTCCTCGCGCCCGACGAGACCTTCACGGTCGACCCGGCCGGACTCCTCCACCGCAACCAGGTGACGGCGTACGCGGGCAAGACCTTGCAAGGAGTCGTCAGGTCGACGTGGTTGCGCGGCGAACGCATCGTGGAGAACGGCACCCTGGCCGAGCCGACCGGCCGACTGCTCGAAAGGAACAACTGACCGTGTCCATCCCTTCCTTCACCGGTGACGCCGACCCATTCGGGGGCGGCGACCCGTACGCCGACTACCGCACGGCCGACTTTCCGTTCGTCCACTACGCCGACCTCGCCGACCGGCGGCTCGGCGCGGCCGTCATCGCCGCCAACGACGAGTTCTTCGCCGAGCGCGAGAACATGCTGAAGCCCGGGCCCGCTGAGTTCGACCCGGAGCGCTTCGGCCACAAGGGCAAGATCATGGACGGCTGGGAGACCCGCCGTCGCCGCGGCGTCAGCGCCGCGCGGCCGCACCCGACCGAGGACGACCACGACTGGGCGCTCGTACGGCTCGGCGCGCCCGGTGTCGTACGCGGCATCGTCGTCGACACCGCCCACTTCCGCGGCAACTACCCGCAGGCGGTGTCGGTCGAGGCGGCCTCGGTGCCAGGATCGCCGTCGCCCGAGGACCTGCTCGGCGGCGACGTGAAGTGGACGACGCTCGTACGCCGTACGGCCATCGGCGGCCACGCGGCGAACGGCTTCGCGGTCGACGTCGAGCAGCGCTTCACGCATCTGCGTGTCAACCAGCACCCCGACGGCGGCATCGCCCGCCTGCGGGTCTACGGCGAGGTCGCGCCCGACCCGGCGTGGCTCGCCGCGCTCGGCACCTTCGACGTCGTCGCGCTGGAGAACGGAGGCCAGGTCGAGGACGCCTCCGACCGCTTCTACTCCCCGGCCACCAACACCATCCAGCCGGGCCGCTCCCGCCAGATGGACGACGGCTGGGAGACGCGCCGTCGCCGGGACAAGGGCAACGACTGGATCCGCTACCAGCTGGTGGAACAGTCCGCGATCCGCGCGGTGGAGATCGACACGGCGTATCTGAAGGGGAACAGCGCGGGCTGGGCGGCGGTTTCGCTCCGCGACGGTGAGAAGGGGGAGTGGGTGGAGGTCCTGCCGCGTACCCGGCTGCAGCCGGACACGAATCACCGCTTTGTGCTGGACGCGCCGGCGGTGGGTACGCGGGTCCGGGTGGACATCTATCCGGATGGCGGCATTTCGCGGTTGCGGCTCTTCGGGTCTCTGACGGCGGAGGGCGCGAGTCGCCTGGCGGCGCGCCACCAGGAGCTGGGCGGCTGACCGGGGCTTTCCCCACCCCGCCCCTTCCCTGAACCGGGGCTCCGCCCCAGACCCCGCGCCTCAATCGCCGGCGGGGCTGGTTTTGGGGCTCTGCCCGGGCCCGCGCGCCTCAGTCGCGGGCGGGGTTGGGTTTTGGGGCTCGGCCCCAGATCCCGCGCCTCAATCGCCGGCGGGGCTTGGTTTTGGGGCTCTGCCCGAGTCCGGCGCCTCAGTCGTCGGCGGGGCTGGTTTTGGGGTGCCCGGGCCCGGCGCCTCAATCGCCGGCGGGGCTGGAATTTCCCGCCGGTCGACGTGAAATCTTCAGGCCGACCGGCGGGAAATCAAGCCCGTTGGGGGTCCACCGGACGATGTCTGGGGAGATTGAGGACAAACGCCCACAGGGCGTACCGGGTCTGGGCGGAGCCCCAGCGTTATGCCGCGTGCCCGCCGTCCACCGACAGTTCCGCGCCCGTCACATACGCCGCCTCGTCGCTCGCCAAATACGCCACCATGGAGGCGACTTCGTCCGGGCTGCCGAAGCGGCCCAGCGCCGTTCCCGCCTTCTGCGGCTCGGCGTACGGGCCGTCCGCCGGGTTCATCGCCGTGTCGATCGGGCCGGGGTGGACCAGGTTCGCCGTGATTCCGCGGCTGCCCAGCTCCCGGGCCAGCGCCTTGGTCAGGCCCGTCAGCGCGGCCTTGCTCATCGCGTAGAGCGTGCCACCCGGGCCCGGTACGTACTTCGTCATGCAGCTGCCGATGGAGACGATCCGCCCGCCGCGACCCATCCGCGCTGCGGCCGCCTGCGAGACGAGGAACACCGCCCGCACATTCACGTCGAGCACCTCGTCCACATCGGCCTGCGCGAGGCTTTCGACCGGACCGAGCCGCCCGATGCCCGCGTTGTTGACCAGGATGTCGATGCTTCCGAGGCGATCCACGACCTGGCCGACGACCGTGCTTGCCGCCTCCGCGTCCGCCGCGTCCGAGCGCAGCGCGAGCCCCCGCCGCCCCGCCGCCTCGATCTTGCGGACCACCTCCTCGGCGGCCTCCTCGTCCCGCACATAGGTGATCGCCACATCGAAGCCCTCCCGCGACGCCAGCCGCAGCGCGATCGCCGCCCCTATGCCGCGGCTGCCACCGGTCACCAAAGCCGTCCTGGACATCCGTACCCCTTATGTCGGTAGTGGTTACGACTTCAAGGGAAGCGGCCCAGCCTCCTCGGGTCTGGCGGCAAACGGACGTTGAATCCGCGTGTGACCCTTCAGCAAGAACTGTGAGGCCGGGAAGTTGCCCGGGGCGGCGACAAGCCGGGCCCGGTCGGCGGGCTCTTCTCCACCCACGGGGGCCGGCACGCCCGCCGACCGATGAATTCACGGCGCGGGCCGGGTCTGAGCTGATGGACGGACCGAATAACGCACCTCGACACCGAACGCCAACACCGCGCTCCGAAGCGCTCCCGAAAGCAGGCACCTGCCATGGCACAGCTCTCCATCACCACTTTTGTCACGCTCGACGGCGTGATGCAGGCCCCCGGCGGTCCGAACGAGGACACCAGCGACGGCTTCGACCTGGGCGGCTGGTCCGTACCGTACGGGGACGACGACTTCGGCCGGTTCATGAACGAGGTCTTCGAACGGGCCGGCGCCTTCCTGCTCGGCCGCCGTACCTACGAGATCTTCGCCGGCTACTGGCCCAAGGTGACCGACCCCGCCGACCCGATCGCGTCGCCGCTCAACACCCTGCCGAAGTACGTCGCGTCGACCACGCTCGACAAGGCCGACTGGGAGGGCACCACTGTCATCGGCGGTGACCTCGTCAAGGAGGTCACCGCGATCAAGGAGCGCACGGACGGGGAGCTGCAGATCCACGGCAGCAGCCGTCTCGCCCAGTCCCTCATGCAGCACGACCTGATTGACACGCTCAACCTGCTCGTCTTCCCCGTCGTACTGGGGAAGGGCCGCCGTCTCTTCGCGGAAGGCGCGGTTCCGACCGCGTTCCGGCATGCCGCATCGCGAACGACGGGCGCCGGCGTGGCCATCCACACGTATGAGTTGGAGGGCCGCCCCCAATACGGCACGTACGAACTCGACGAAAGCGCGTAGCGGCCGAACACCTCGGCGTGCTCGGCCTGTTGGGTACGACTCTGGTGCCGGCAGGGGCGACGCGAGGCGGAAGGGTGGCCGACCCGACCGCTTGCCGGGTTCGTGCGCCGTGCGCTCACCGACGTACATGATGACGCACGTCGCGGAACGCGCCCTCGAAACGCGCAAGAGCGCGGCCTCCGAGCGGCTCACCTCCCTCGCCGACCGTCAACCGGGGGGCGGTCGCGGTGGCGCCGTCGCCAGTCCAGTGCCGAGATCGCCGCGATCCTCCATATGAGCGTGCCGACCGGGAAGGCGCATGGCTCCCGCATCCTGGCCAAGCTGGACCTCAACAGCCGTGTCCAGATCGCTCTGTTGACGCACGACGCGGGCCTGCTGGACGAGGACGAGCCGACGTAGTCGACGTACGCTGGCGTGATGAAAACCGTCGATCTGGGCGAGTACGGAGCGGATTTCACCGCGAACCCATATCCGTACTACGCGCGGCTGCGCGAGTCGGGGCCCCTGCACGAAGTGCGCATGGCGGGCGGCGAGCGGTTCTGGCTCATCGTCGGTCACGAGGAGGCGCGGGCCGCGCTCGCCGACCCGCGGCTGTCCAAATCACCCGCCACGGTTGGTGCGATGATGCTCGACGAGCAGGTTGTCGGACCGAATCTTCTGGTCCTGGACCCTCCCGATCACACCAGGCTGCGTAAGTTGGTGGCCCGCGAATTCACGGGGCGGCGGGTGGAAAGTATGCGTCCTCGCATCCAGCAGATCACCGACGAGCTGCTCGACGCGATGCTCCCGGCGGGGCACGGCGATCTGGTCGACGCGCTGGCCTTCCCGCTGCCGATCATCGTCATCTGCGAGCTGCTCGGTATCCCGGCCGCCGACCGCGACGCGTTCCGCAAGTGGTCCAACGAGGTAGTGGCCCCGACCGGAGCGGGGGCCGAGGCGGACGCCGTCCATGGACTGGCCGCGTACCTTGACGATCTCATCGAGCACAAGCGCTGTGCCGGTTCCACCGACGATCTGCTGTCCGCCCTCATCCGCACCCGCGCGGAGGACGACGACCGGCTCTCGGCCGCCGAACTGCGCGCCCTCGCTTATCTGCTGCTGATCGCGGGCCATGAGACGACAGTCAATCTGATCTCCAACGGTGTACGGGCCTTGCTTACCCACCCCTCTCAACTGGCCGCTCTGCGCGCCGACTTCGGACTACTGGACGGAGCGGTCGAGGAGATGCTGCGCTACGACGGCCCCGTGGAGACCGGCACGGTACGCTTCGCCGCCGAAGCTGTGCCTGTCGGCGACAGGTTTATCCCGGCCGGTGCGACTGTGCTGGTCGGCCTCGCCGCGGGCGACCGCGATCCTTCCCGCTTCCCGGCCCCGGACAGCTTTGACATCCGGCGGGACACCCGGGGCCATCTCGCCTTCGGGCACGGCATCCACTTCTGTCTCGGTGCGCCGCTCGCCCGCATGGAAAGCCGTATCGCCGTCCGCACCCTGCTGGAACGCTGCCCGGACCTCGCCCTCGACCCGTCCGGGGGGCCGCTCGACTGGCTGCCGGGGCTGCTGATGCGCGGCGTGCGCCATCTCCCGGTGAGCTGGTAGCCCCGAGCTCTACCTCCGAACCTGCCGACCACCTTCACCGATCCGCCAAGGAGCCCCACCATGCCCGGACTTGACCTCGACCTGGCCCGGAAGGTCCTCGACAGCCAGCCGTTCAGCCGTCTGCTGGGGGCGCGGATCACCGCGTTCGGCAATGGACAGGCCGTGCTCGAAGTCGACGTCCGCGAGGAACTGCACCAGCAGAACGGGTATCTGCACGGGGGAGTGATCGCCTACGCGGCCGACAACGCGATCACCTTCGCGGCCGGTACCACGCTCGGTCCCGCCGTGCTGACCGGCGGGTTCTCCGTCCAGTACATCCGCCCGGCGACCGGCTTGACCCTGGTGGCCCGGGCGGCCGTCGTTCACAGCGGGCGTCGGCAGGCCGTCGTGCGGTGCGATCTGTTCATCGTGAACGCCGACGGCGACGAGACGCTCTGCGCCGTCGCGCAGGGCACCGTACTGTCCGCGCAACAGTCCTGAGAGTGCGCCGGGCGGCGGGCCACCGCGATTCGGGCCGGGATCTCAGTGCGCCGGGATCTCCTCCAGCCGGACCGGCCGGTGCTCCCGGCGGGACAGTTCGCACGCCTCCGCGATCCGCAGGGCCGTCAGCGCCTCGCGCCCGTCGCACGGGTTCTCCGCCTCGCCCTGCACCACCCGGATGAAGGTGTCCAGCTCCGCCTCGTACGCGGGGGCGAACCGTTCCAGGAACCCGGGCCATGGCTTGGTGGCCGGCGGCGGGCCATGCGGCTCGGTCGAGGTGATCGGCGTACGGTCGTCCAGGCCGACCGCGACCTGGTCGAGCTCGCCGGCCAATTCCATCCGTACGTCGTAACCCGCGCCGTTGCACCGGGTGGCCGTCGCCGTGGCCAGCGTGCCGTCGTCCAGCGTGAGCAGCGCGGCCGCCGTGTCGACGTCGCCGGCGTCGCGGAACATCGCCGGGCCCGCGTCCGAGCCGGTCGCGTACACCTCGACCACCTCGCGACCGGTCACCCACCGCAGGATGTCGAAGTCATGGACCAGGCAGTCCCGGTACAGGCCGCCGGAGAGCGGCAGATACGCGGCGGGCGGCGGGGTCGGGTCGGAGGTGATGGCCCGTACGGTGTGCAGCCGGCCGAGCGCACCCGACCGTACGATCTCCCGGGCCTTCGCGTATCCCGTGTCGAACCGGCGCATGAAGCCCAGCTGGAGCAGTGTGCCCGCCGACTCGACCTCGCGCAGCGCGCCGAGCGTGCCCGGCAGATCGAGGGCGATCGGCTTCTCGCAGAAGGCGGGGAGCCCTGCGCGGGCGGCGCGGGCGATGAGATCGGCGTGGGCGGCGGTGGCCGAGGCGATCACCACGGCGTCGACGCCCCAGGCGAAGATCTCGTCCGCGCTGGGCGCGGCCGTGGACCCGGTGCGCTCGGCGACCTCGGCCGCCCGCGCCCGGTCGGCGTCCGCCACGACCAGCGAACCCACCTCCCGGTGGCGGCTGAGCACGCCCGCGTGAAAGGTGCCGATACGTCCCGTTCCGATGAGTCCGATGCGCATGGCCCAAAGGTGGCTGGGGGGCCGTCTTCCTGTCAAGACTTTGTCCTGACAACCGAACTTCACGTCTTCCCGTCAACATTCCCTGCGACTACGCTCGCTCCGTGCCCAAGCACCCCAGACACGTGACGGACCCGTCTCTGTCTCTCCAGCTGAGTGTGGACCGGACCAGTCCGGTTCCGCTCTACTTCCAGCTGTCGCAACAGCTGGAAGCGGCCATCGAGAGAGGGACCCTCACCCCCGGCAGCCTGCTCGGCAACGAGATCGAGCTGGCGGGCAGGCTCGGCCTGTCCCGCCCGACCGTCCGCCAGGCCATCCAGTCCCTCGTCGACAAGGGCCTGCTGGTCCGCCGCCGGGGCGTAGGCACCCAGGTCGTGCACAGCCAGGTCAAGCGTCCCCTTGAGCTCAGCAGCCTGTACGACGATCTCGAGGCGGCCGGTCAGCGGCCGGCGACCATCGTGCTGCGCAACGCCATCGAGCCGGCGAGCGCGGAGGTCGCGGCCGCCCTCGGGGTGGTGGAGGGCGGCAACGTTCAGCTCGTCGAGCGGTTGCGGTACGCCCACGGCGAGCCGATGGCCATGCTGCGCAACCATTTGCCCGCCGGCCTCTTCGACTGCGACACCGAACGTCTCGAGGCCACCGGCCTGTACCGCATGATGCGGGCCGCGGGGATCACCCTGCACAGCGCCCGCCAGTCGGTGGGGGCGCGGGCCGCGACCTCCCTGGAGGCCGAGCTGCTCACCGAGCAGACCGGCGCTCCGGTGCTGACGATGGAGCGCGTCACGTTCGACGACACCGGCCGCGCGGTCGAGTTCGGCTCGCACCTCTACCGCGCCTCGCGCTACGCCTTCGAGTTCCAGCTCCTTGTCCGGCCATGACCCCGGGCCCGGGGAGGGCCGGAGGGCCGGAGGGCCGCGCAAGGTCACGTAAGAATGTCCTTTGCGTAAGAATGTTCGGACAAAGTCTTGACGGGGTCGCCTGACCGCCGTAAAAACTCACCCAGCCGCAACCGGGCGGCCGGGAGAGAAGGCGGATCCACCATGCGTACTACCCGCAAGGCAGCAGCCCTGCTCGCCGCATGTGCCCTGGTCGTCGTCGCCGGATGCAGCAGTTCCGGCGGCAAGGAGGCAAAGGACCGCCCCTCCAAGGGCGGCGGCGGTGAGGCCGCCACCACCCAACGGCTGAAGATCGCGATGGTGACGCACTCCGGCGAGGGCGACACCTTCTGGGACATCGTGCAGAGCGGCGCCAAGGTCGCGGCCCGCAAGGACAACGTCGAGTTCCTCTACGCCGCCAACAAGGAAGGCAAGGAACAGGCCCAGCTCATCCAGACCTACATCGACCAGAAGGTCAACGGCATCATCGTCACCCTCGCCAAGCCGGAAGCAGTCAAGGACGTCGTCAAGAAGGCCGCCGCGGCCGGCATACCCGTCGTCACGATCAACTCCGGCGCCGAGTTCTCCAAGGAGGTCGGCGCACTCAGCCACATCGGCCAGGACGAGACCGTGGCCGGCGAGGCGGTCGGCGAGGAGCTCAACAAGCGCGGCAAGAAGAAGGCCATCTGCGTCATCCACGAGCAGGGCAATGTCTCGCTCGAAGCCCGCTGCGCCGGCGTGAAGAAGACCTTCGAGGGGACCGTCGAGAACCTCAATGTCGAGGGCACCAACATGCCCGCGTCCACTTCCTCCATCGAGGCGAAGCTGCAGAGCGCCAAGGACATCGACGCCGTCGTCACGCTCGGCGCACCCTTCGCCGCCGCATCCGTCAAGGCCAAGGGAGGCGCGGGCTCCAGCGCCGAGGTCAACACCTTCGACCTCAACGCCGAGGTGGTCAAGCAGCTCAAGGCCGGCGAGATCGGCTTCGCCGTGGACCAGCAGCCCTACCTCCAGGGCTACCTCGCCATCGACGAGCTCTGGCTCAACAAGACCAACGGCAATGTGATCGGCGGCGGCAAGCCGATCCTCACCGGCCCGGCCCTCGTCACCGAGAAGGACGTGCCCGCGCTGGAGAAGCTCACCGCCGAAGGCACCCGATGACGTACCCCGCCCACCCGGTGCCCACCCGCCGACCTGCTGTGACACATACTTGGGCGGCCGGGGCGAGTCCTCACGACCCCCGGCCGCAGCGGGAAGTACAGCGGGTACGGCAAGAAGGGCACGGCGTCGTGGCTAGGGCAAGGACAGGGGTACGCGCGCTCGGCGCGGTGCTGGCAGCGGTACTCGGAGCCTCCCTCGCGGGATGCAGCAGCACGGGCGGCAAGCGCGCGGAGGACGCCCGCAAGGCCCAGGCCGCGGCCGGCAAGGCAGCCGTCACCACCCCCCGCTGGACCTTCGCCATGGTCACCCACTCCGGCGACGGCGACACCTTCTGGGACATCGTCCAGAACGGCGCCGAGCAGGCCGCGGTCAAGGACAACATCAACTTTCTGTACTCGCACAACGACGAGGGCCAGCAGCAGGCCCAGCTCGTCCAGACGGCGATCGACAAGAAGGTCGACGGGCTGATCGTCACACTCGCCAAGCCCGACGCGATGAAGGACGCCATCGCCAGGGCCGAGAAGGCCGGCATACCGGTGATCACCGTCAACTCGGGCTCCGAGCAGTCCAAGGCGTACGGCGCGCTCACCCATATCGGCCAGGACGAGACGATCGCCGGCGAGGCAGTCGGCGACGAACTCGACAAGCGGGGCAGGAAGAAGGCCCTGTGCGTGCTGCACGAGCAGGGCAACGTCGGCCATGAACAGCGCTGCGCCGGCGCGAAGAAGACGTTCGGCGGCCAGTTGCAGAACCTGTACGTCGACGGCACCAACATGCCGGACGTCCAGGCGTCCATCGAGGCGAAGCTCCAGTCGGACCGTTCCATCGACTCCGTCGTCACGCTGGGCGCGCCGTTCGCGGACGCCGCCGTGCAGGCGAGGAAGACCGCGGAGAGCAAGGCCGAGGTGGACACCTTCGACCTGAACGCCAAGGTCGCCGCCGGCCTGAAGGCCGGGACGCTCGGCTTCGCCGTCGACCAGCAGCCGTACCTGCAGGGGTATCAGGCCGTGGACCTGCTGTGGCTCTACAAGTACAACGCCGATGTACTCGGCGGCGGGCGGCCCGTCCTCACCGGACCGCAGATCATCACCAAGACGGACGCCGCCGCGCTGGAGGAATACACGGAGCGGGGGACCCGATGAGTGCGACCGCACCACCTGCCGGCACCCGGCAGCCCGACAAGCCCGGCACAACGGATGAACGGCTGCTGCGCACCTCGCCGTTGCGCAAACTGATGGGCCGGCCCGAGCTGGGCTCGGTCGTCGGCGCCGCCGCGGTCTTCATCTTCTTCTCGATCGTGGCGGACTCGTTCCTGCGGGCGTCCAGCCTCTCCACCGTCCTGTACGCGGCATCGACCCTCGGCATCATGGCCGTGCCGGTCGCGCTGCTGATGATCGGCGGCGAGTTCGACCTCTCGGCCGGCGTGCTGGTGACCAGCTCCGCGCTGATCTCCGCGATGTTCAGCTACCAGATGACGGCGAACGTCTGGGCCGGCATCTTCGTCTCGCTGCTGGTGACGCTCGCGGTCGGGGTCTTCAACGGCTTCATGCTGACCCGTACGAAACTTCCCAGCTTCATCATCACGCTCGGTACGTTTCTGATGCTGACCGGCCTCAACCTCGGCTTCACCAAGCTGATCAGCGGCACGGTCTCGACCAGGTCCATCGGCGACATGGAGGGCTTCGCCTCGGCGAAGAAGCTCTTCGCCTCCCAGCTCACCCTCGGCGACGTCACGCTGAAGGTGACCATCCTGTGGTGGTTCGCCCTGGTCGCGCTGGCCACCTGGATCCTGCTGCGCACCCGCTTCGGCAACTGGATCTTCGCGGTCGGCGGCGGCGCGGAGGCGGCCCGCGCGGTCGGCGTCCCGGTCAACAAGACCAAGATCGGCCTGTATATGGGCGTCGCGTTCGCCGCCTGGATCTCCGGCCAGCATCTGCTGTTCTCGTTCGACGTGGTGCAGTCCGGCGAGGGCGTCGGCAACGAGCTGACGTACATCATCGCGGCCGTCATCGGCGGCTGTCTGATCACCGGCGGCTACGGCTCCGCGATCGGCTCGGCGGTCGGCGCGTTCATCTTCGGCATGACCAGCAAGGGCATCGTGTACGCGGAGTGGAACCCGGACTGGTTCAAGTTCTTCCTCGGAGCGATGCTCCTTCTGGCCACCCTGCTCAACGCATGGGTCCGCAAGCGTGCGGAGGCAACCAAATGACCGCCCTCGTCGAGCTGGACAACGTCAGTAAGTACTACGGCAACATCCGTGCCCTGGAAGGCGTCTCGCTCGAGGTTCACGCCGGGCAGATCTCGTGCGTTCTCGGCGACAACGGCGCGGGCAAGTCCACCCTGATCAAGATCATCGCGGGGCTGCACCGGCACGATTCGGGCACGTTCCTCATCGAAGGCGAGCAGACGAGCCTCGCCAACCCGCGCGAGGCTCTGGACCGAGGTATCGCCACGGTCTACCAGGATCTCGCCGTCGTACCGCTGATGCCGGTCTGGCGGAACTTCTTCCTCGGCTCCGAGCCGACGAAGGGCGTCGGTCCCTTCAAGCGCCTCGATGTCGAGCTGATGCGCGAGACCACCCGGTCCGAACTGCTGCGCATGGGCATCGACCTACGCGATGTCGACCAGCCCATCGGGACGCTGTCGGGCGGTGAGCGACAGTGCGTGGCGATCGCCCGGGCCGTCTACTTCGGCGCGAAGGTCCTGGTGCTGGACGAGCCGACGGCCGCGCTCGGGGTGAAGCAGTCGGGTGTGGTGCTGAAGTATGTGGCAGCGGCACGCGACGCGGGACTGGGCGTGGTGCTGATCACCCACAACCCGCACCACGCGTATCTGGTCGGCGACCGCTTCGTACTGCTCAAGCGCGGCTCCATGTCGGGAAGCCACACCAAGGACTCGGTCACTCTGGATGAGCTCACCCGCCAGATGGCCGGCGGCAGCGAGCTGGAGGACCTGCGCCACGAGCTGGAACGGGCGCCGGTGCCGACGCATCTGGGCGGACACCCGGTGAAGGACGACGGCCCGAACGCCTAGGGCCTGCGGCGGGCTGCCCCACCCCCTTCCGCAACGGGGGCTCCGCCCCGGGCCCTGCGCCTCAAACGGCGGCGAGGACGGATCTTCCCGCCGGACCGGAAACGTCAGCCCCTCCGGCGATTGAGGAGCTGGGGTCCCCCCACGCCGGGGGGCGTAGGGGGTGGGTCCCGGGGCGGAGCCTGCGGTAAACGGCACTCCATCCCGCCGGATGGCAGAATCGGCCCCGGTGGGCACTGCCCACCGCCGGGGACATGACAGCCCGCCGGCCCCCGCCCCCGAGACCCCGCAGGGACATGAGCACCTACCGCGACCTCGCGCACCGTGGCTCCGCACGCGCCACCGTCCTGAAGACCATCGGCACCCGCGAGCGGCGCTCGCACCTGACCGCGCCCCGCGTCCCCACCGTCGGCATCGACATCGGCGGTACGAAGGTGATGGCGGGCGTCGTCGACGCCGACGGGGTCATCCTGGAGAAAATCCGCACCGAGACGCCGGACAAGTCCAAGAGCCCGAAGGTCGTCGAGGACACCATCTGCGAGCTCGTCCTGGACCTCTCCGACCGGCACGATGTGCACGCCGTGGGCATCGGCGCGGCCGGCTGGGTCGACGCCGACCGCTCCAAGGTGCTCTTCGCCCCCCACCTGGCCTGGCGCAACGAGCCTCTGCGCGACGCCGTCGCGGCCCGGCTCGCCGTGCCCGTACTGGTCGACAACGACGCCAACACCGCCGCCTGGGCGGAGTGGCGCTTCGGCGCGGGCCGCGGCGAGGACCACCTCGTCATGATCACCCTCGGCACCGGAATCGGCGGCGCGATCCTGGAGGACGGTCACGTCAAGCGCGGAAAGTACGGGGTCGCCGGCGAATTCGGCCATATGCAGGTCGTCCCCGGCGGCCACCGCTGCCCCTGTGGCAATCGCGGCTGCTGGGAGCAGTACAGCTCGGGCAACGCCCTCGTACGGGAGGCACGCGAACTCGCCGCGGCCGACTCCCCGGTCGCGCACAGCCTCATCGACCGGGTCGGCGGCAATGTGGGCGACATCACCGGACCGTTGATCACCGAGCTCGCCCGCGACGGCGACGCAATGTGCGTCGAGCTCTTCCAGGACATCGGCCAGTGGCTCGGCGTCGGCATCGCCAACCTCGCCGCCGCCCTCGACCCCTCCTGCTTCGTCATCGGCGGCGGCGTCAGCGCCGCCGACGACCTGCTCATCGGCCCCGCCCGGGACGCCTTCCGGCGGCATCTGACCGGCCGCGGCTACCGTCCCGAGGCTCGCATCGTCAAAGCCCAGCTCGGCCCCGAGGCGGGTATGGTCGGCGCCGCAGACCTCGCGCGGCTCGTGGCCCGCCGCTTCCGCCGCGCCAACCGGCGCCGGTTGGAGCGCCACGAGCGGTACGAGCGCTATGCGCAGGCCATCCTTAACCCCAGCACTGCCCGCCCCACCCAGGAACCGTAGCCATGACCCTGCCCCACCAGCCGACGTCCCCGGACGAGAGCGCCCCTTCCTCCGAGGACCGGCGCCATATGCTCCTTCGCCGTTGGCTGACGGCGATCACCATCGTGCTGCTCGTCGGTATCCCGGCCGGCTATCTGGTCATCTCCGCGGAGCAGAGCCGCAACAGCGGCCGCGACAAGGAGTCGGAGTCCTCCGCGACCGGCCTGCGCGACAGCTGGCCCTCGCACATGAAGCGCCGCGTCTTCGAGGTGCCGATCCCCGCGAAGTCCACGGACGTCGCCTACTACGAGACGAGCAACTGGAAGACCAGCCGGTTGTACGTCCAGTTCCGCACCACGTCCGCCGGGCTCGACCGGTTCCTGAAGGGCGCGGGCACCAGCCGCTCCCAGCTCGACGACGGCGTGGTCACCATCAGCGCGCGCGACGCCGAGACGGTCGGCTGGGACTTCAGCGAGGGCGGTGACTGGGCGGGCACCACGCATGCGCAGAAGGACCCGCGGCCCTCGCAGGACATCACCGTGGACATGACCCATCTCTCCCGCCCCAAGGTGTATGTCGTGTCGACGGCGACCCCCTGACCGGAGGCCGCACTTTCACTCATTACCGTGGGGCAAGTGAGTGAGACGCAGATGCCCCCGAAGACCCTGCAGTACCGGATCGACGGTCCGGACGACGCCCCCGTGCTCATCCTGGGCCCGTCCCTCGGCACCACCTGGCACAGGTCGTAAAGGCCGTCCGGGGGCGTTCAGCCGGTCCAGGCTGAGGCCAAATGGGCAGGTCAGGACCATGTGGTCCGGTGGTGTCAACGCTGTTGGTGAGACCCGTGTGAGAGCCCGTGATAGGTGAGGAACCCCCGCTGGCTTGCCTGGCGGGGGGTCTGCGTGTGGCGACGGGTCGCGCGGTGGCGAGTTCGACGGGATCTTGGTTTTGCTGCGGCTCGCAGTTGGTTGGGACGGGGGAGGGGAGGCGGGTGCTGGGCGCGGTAGGCGCAGGAGCCGCCATCCCACGCCCCCGGTCGCTGCACATCCAGGCCCACGACGACATCGCCCTGATCGCAGCCCGCCTCCGCGTTCCTTGAGGGCGGGTGCGGGCGAGGGACGGTGGCAATGGAGTTGCGGGCCCCGTGGCGCGGGCGGCGGACACGGCCGTACCAACAGCGGGCGGTTGATGGAATCCGAGGCTATGCCCAGTGCGACGAGAACGGCGAGAATCGACGGGTGCTGTCCCAGAGCCGGGATCTGACTCGCGTGAGAGCGGACCGGGGTGTCTTGACACGGATGTGTCGATCTTGCGCGAGACCCCTGCCGCCGGACACTTGTGCGGGTGCCTGCGCCCGTGCCCTCGCTTGCGCCAGTGTCCGCGGAGGTGAACTTCCGGAACCTACCTGCGGAAGCCGTTCATATGACACTCCCTCAGCGTCCTGTTCGTCATGCTCCGAGACGGAACCTTTGCGAGCCACGCACGTCGGAAGCTACCCCCGCATGACCCACACAGGCTTGACGAAGGACATAGAGGCACCCCTCAGCCGCCCCCTCGAACAGTCATGCCTCGGTGGGGGTGTGGCCGGCTATGACCCGGGCTGTACGGGGCTGTCGCTGGGGTCCTTTCTAGGGGGCGGTTAAGGGTAGGGGCGTGGAGCTTTGTTGCGTAGCGTGTGACGGGCCATGGGATGCACTCCAGATGTGGTTCTTCCGGCGCTTTGTTCGCGCTGATGATTCTCCTTCCTATGGCACAGCTTTGAATTGAGCTGCTTCCCGGCGGGCGACGACGGCTGCGCGGGAGGGGCGGTTTTGTGCTGAGCGAAGAAGGGAAATCATGGACTCTTTGACTGAGGCGCTTCTCGAAGGCGCCTCGCCGGAGGAGCTGGAAAGGCAGACGCTTCCCGCCGAATATCTGGCCGCGCATCTGCGCGCGGAGGACGTCGGCATGTTCGGCAAAGTCGAAGACAAAGACGTCCGGAAGTCGCTGCACGTGGGAAACGTGGAGATGCCGGAAATCGCGCCCGACGAAGTGGTCGTCGCGGTGATGGCGAGCTCCATCAACTACAACACCGTGTGGTCGGCGACCTTCGAGCCGGTTCCCACCTTTGAATTCCTCAAGCGCTACGGCCGGCAGGGCGGCTACGCGGCACGCCACGACCTGCCGTACCAGGTGGTGGGTTCGGACGCGGCCGGGGTCGTGGTGCGGGTCGGCGCGGGGGTGCGGCGCTGGCGGCCCGGTGATCACGTGGTGGTCAGCTGCGTCCAGGTCGACGAGCAGGAGCCCGCGACGCACGCCGACGCGATGCTCGGCGCCGAGCAGCGGATCTGGGGCTACGAGACGAACTTCGGCGGCCTCGCCCACTTCACGGTCGTACGGGCGAGTCAGCTGCTGCCCAAGCCACCGCATCTGACCTGGGAGGAGTCGGCCGCCAATCTGCTGACCGCGGCCACCTCCTACAGGATGCTGGTCGGCGAGAACGGCGCGCGGATCAAGCAGGGCGACGTCGTGCTCATCTGGGGCGCCACCGGCGGCCTCGGCGCGTTCGCCGTGCAGCTGGTGAAGAACGCGGGTGGTATCGCGGTCGGCGTGGTCAGCTCCGAGCGCAAGGCGGAGACCCTGCGGCGGCTCGGCTGCGACGTGGTCATCAACCGCAACGAGATCGGGCTGGGCGGAGACGATCCGCTGACCCCGCAGCGCACCATCGAGCTGGGCAAGCGCCTCGGCCGGGCCATCCGGGCGGAGGTCGGGGAGGACCCGCATGTCGTCTTCGACTACATCGGCGCCGCGACCTTCGGGATTTCCGTATTCGTCGTACGCCGGGGTGGTGTGGTCGTCACCTGTGGTTCCAGCACGGGTTACCAGCACCAGTTCGACAATCGCTATCTGTGGATGAACCTGAAGCGGATCGTGGGCAGCCATGCGGCGAATCTCCACGAGCAGGCCGAGTGCAACCGGCTTTTCCGACTCGGTCATCTTTCCCCGATTCTCTCCGAGGTCTATCCGCTGCAGGACGTGGCGGAGGCCGCCCGGCTGGTGCAGACGAACAGGCACACCGGGAAGGTCGGGGTGCTCTGCCTGGCTCCGGAAGAAGGGCTCGGGGTCACGGACCCCGAACTGCGCTCGAAGATTGGTGAGGCACGGCTCAATCCGCTGCGCTCCGTATCGCCGGAAAGGGTTGCCTGAGATGTCGGAACGTGGAATAGGGATACTGTCGACCGGTTCTTATCTGCCCAAGGCGGAGATCGGCAATGAAGAGGTCGCCGAGCGCGTCGGTGTCACCGCCGAATGGATCGAGCGGAAGACGCAGATCCGGTCCCGCCGCTTTGCCGCCTCCGACGAGGCCACCTCCGACCTGGCCGCGCGGGCCGGCGCCGACGCCCTCGAGCAGGCGGGTCTGAGCGCCGACGAGATCGACTACATCATTGTCTCGACGTCCACCGGCGACTTCCCGCAGCCGCCGACGTCCTACCTGGTGCAGCATGCGCTGGGTGCGTATGGCGCCGCGTGCTTCGACGTCAATGTCGTGTGCAGCGGTTTTGTGTACGCGCTCGCCCTGGCCCGCAGCCTTGCGGCGCTCACCCCCGACACCCGTGTGCTGGTCATAGGCGCCGATCTGTACTCCCGGATCCTCGACTTCTCCGACCGCAAGACGGCCGTGCTGTTCGCCGACGGCGCCGGTGCCGCGGTGGTCGGTTCGGTGCCCGCGCCGTACGGAATCATCGGCATCGACCTCGCGAGCCGCGGCGACGCGCACCACCTGATCCGGGTGGAAGCCGGCGGCAGCAGGAACCCGGCGACGGCAGAGACCGTCGCGGAGGGCGGCCACTTCTTCAAGATGGACGGCCGCGGTGTACGGGACTTCGTCGCGGAGCACGTGCCACCGGCGCTGGTCGCGCTCGCGGGCCGAGCCGGCGTCGGGCTCGGCCAGGTCGACCACTTCGTACCGCACCAGGCCAACGGAGTGATGCTCAGCGAGGTCGTGGAGCGCGCAGGCCTGTCGAACGCGCGGACTCACCGGACGTTGAAGAAGTACGGAAACGTGGGGAGCGCGTCGGTCCCGGTCGCGCTCGACGAGGCCAACCGGACGGGCGCCCTGTCCGACGGAGACCTCGTGCTGCTCGCCGGATTCGGCGGCGGCATGTCGATCGGGGCGTCGCTGCTCACCTGGGGGACCGGAGCATGACCATCACTCTGGACACGATCAACGCCGCGGGCACCGACCTCGGCCCGGCCGCAGAGGCCGCGGAGGCCGCGGAAGCAGCCGAGATCGCGCGGCGGATCCGCCGTGTAGGCGTGGTCGGCAGCGGCATCATGGGCACGGGGATCGCCGAACTGTGTGCCAAGGCCGATTTGGACGTCACCGTGGCCGTCTCCTCCGACGCGTCGCTCGTCAGGGGGCCGCAGCAGCTCACCCGGTCGCTCGACCGCGGTCTGAGCAAGGGCAAGATCACTGAGGAGGAGCGGGACGCGGCGCTGGACCGGGTGGTCTTCACCCAGGATCTCGGCGAACTGGCCGACCGGCAGCTTGTGATCGAGGCGGTCAAGGAGCACGAGCCCCTCAAGCTGGAGCTGTTCACCACTCTGGACAAGATCGTCGAGGATCCCGAGGCGATCCTGGCGAGCAACACGTCCTCCATCCCGATCGTCCGGCTGGCGAGCGCGACCAGCCGCCCCGGCCGTGTCGTGGGGATCCACTTCTTCAACCCGGTACCGGCGCTCCCGCTGGTCGAGCTGATCGACTCAGTACTGACGGATCGTCACATCAGCCTGCGTGCCGCAGCATTCGTCGCCGACGTGCTCGGCAAGAAGCCGATCGGCTCGCCCGACCGGGCCGGCTTCGTGGTGAACGCTCTGCTGTTCCCCTACCTGCTCTCCGCCATCCGGATGGTCGACTCCGGCCTGGCCACCCCCGAGGTCATCGACCAGGGCATGGTCCTCGGGTGCTCCCACCCGATGGGGCCGCTGCGGCTGGCCGATCTGATCGGGCTCGACACCACCGTCTCGATCGCCGAGGCGATGTACGAGGAGTTCAAGGAGCCGCTGTACGCGCCTCCGCCGCTGCTGCTGCGCATGGTCGAGGGCGGCCTGCTGGGCAAGAAGTCCGGCCGCGGCTTCTACGCATACGCGTAACCACCACGGGGTCCGGCACCGTCCCGCCCCGCTGCAACCGAGCTATCCGAAGCACCTTCCTGCGCGTGGCGGGCTGAGTCACGCGCGGTCGCTGAAAGGAAGAGCCACCACATGGCTACTGCACCCGGGTCCGGTCTTCCGGAGCGTCACGAAGTACTGGACGTACTGGACGAATCTATCGCCGTCGTCGGGCTGTCCTGCCGCTTCCCCGGAGCCCAGGGGCCGGAGGCGTACTGGGAGCTCCTCAAGAGCGGGACGAATGCCGTCTCCGACGGGCCGCCGGACGCGCGCCCTGCGCTGCCGGCCGGGTCGGTGTCCAGGCCCGCCGGATTCCTCGACGGGATCGACCGGTTCGACCCCGAGTTCTTCGGCATCACGCCCCGCGAGGCGGCGGGCATCGACCCGCAGCAGCGGCTGATGCTCGAACTCGCCTGGGAGGCGCTGGAGTACGCCGGGATCGTCCCCGGTGACATCAAGGGCGCAGCGGCCGGGGTGTTCGTCGGTGCGATCTGGGACGACTACGCCAAGCTCGCGCACCAGTACGGAACCGAGGCTGTCACCCACCAGACCATCACCGGCCTCAGCCGGAGCATCATCGCTAACCGGGTGTCCTACCTGCTCGGTCTGCGTGGCCCCAGCCTGGCCGTCGACTCGGCGCAGTCCTCCTCACTGGTCGCGGTGCAGCTCGCCTGCGAGAGCCTGCGCAAGGGGGACTGCGAACTGGCTCTCGCGGGTGGCGTCAGCCTGAACCTCGTACCCGAAGGCTTCCTGGTCGCCGAGAAGTTCGGCGCCCTGTCGCCGGACGGCCGTACGTACACCTTCGACGACCGAGCCAACGGCTATGTGCGCGGCGAGGGCGGCGGGCTCGTCGTCCTCAAGACGCTGCGCCGTGCCCTCGCCGACGGGGATCCCGTCCTCAGCGTGATCCGGGGCGGAGCCGTCAACAACGACGGCGGCGGCGAGAATCTGACGGCACCTCATGGGGCCGCTCAGGAAGAGGTGCTGAGGCGGGCCTACCATCGCGCAGGCGTCGACCCCGCCGCCGTACGGTTCGTCGAGCTGCACGGCACCGGCACCCCCCTCGGCGACCCCATCGAGGCGACGGCGCTCGGCGCTGTGCTCGGCAGCGGCGCCGACCGCGCCGCCGACGCCCCGCTGCTGGTCGGCTCCGCCAAGCCCAACATCGGCCACCTGGAGGGGGCCGCAGGAATCGCGGGCCTGATCAAGGCAGTGCTGTGCATACGGGAGAGGACGCTCGTCCCGAGCCTCAACTTCCGTACCCCCAATCCGGCCATCGCCCTGGACGACCTCCGGCTGAGGGTCAACGACGGCCTGCTCCCGCTGGAGACCGAGGACGACACTCCGCTGATGGCCGGCGTGAGCTCCTTCGGCATGGGCGGCACCAACTGCCACCTCGTCCTCACCGACTGGGCTCCCGCCCCGGAGAGCCGGACCGCCCCGGACGCGCCCGCCCGTACCGTCGGGGCGCCCGTACCGGCCCTGGTGTCCGGACGGACCGAGGACGCGCTGCGCGCCCAGGCCGCCCGGCTGCACGAGCACCTTGCCGACCGCCCGGACCAGGACCTCGACGATGTGGTCCACTCGCTGGCCGCGACCCGGACCCACTTCGAGCACCGCGCCGTGGTGTTCGCGGACGACCGCGACGGCCTCGCCGCGGGCCTGTCCGCACTGGCGGCGGGGAACGCTCCCGCCGGTTCGGCCGTCGGCACCGCTCGGCCCGGCGGACTGGCCTTTCTCTTCACCGGGCAGGGCAGCCAGCGCGCGGGCATGGGCCGGGCGCTGTACGAGACGTTCCCCGTCTTCGCCGCGGCGCTCGACGAGGTCTGCGACCTGCTGGACGCCCACCTCGACCGCCCGCTGCGCGAGCTGATCTTCCTCGCCGACGATGCCGCGGAGGCCGCGCACGCCGAGGACTCCGCGGACGCGGCCCTGCTCGACCTCACCGGCTACACCCAGCCCGCGCTGTTCGCCTACGAGACCGCGCTCTACCGGCTGCTGGAGGACTGGGGCGTCACCCCCGACCTCGTCCTGGGCCACTCGGTCGGCGAACTCGCCGCGGCGCACGCCGTCGGCATCCTGTCGCTCGCCGACGCCTGCGCCCTGGTGGCGGCCCGCGGCCGGCTGATGCAGGAACTCCCCCCGGGCGGCGCGATGGTGTCCGTCCAGGCCTCGGAGGAGGAGCTGCTGCCGACCCTCGCGCCCCACGTGGGCCAGGTCGCGGTCGCGGCGGCCAACGGCCCCGTGTCCACCGTGATCGCGGGTGACGAGGACGCCGTCCTGGAGGTCGCCGCACAGTGGCGGGAGCGCGGGCGCAAGACCAAGCGGCTGCGGGTGAGCCACGCGTTCCACTCGCCGCACATGGACGGCATGCTCGACGCCTTCCGTGAGGTCGCGACGGGTCTGGAGTACCACCCGCCGCGCATCCCGATGGTCTCCAACCTGACCGGCCGCATCGTCACCGCGGAGGAGATCTGCACGCCCGAGTACTGGGTGCGCCACGCCCGCGAAGGCGTCCGTTTCCTCGACGGTGTACGGGCGCTGGAGGAGTCCGGTGCGCGCACCTTCCTGGAGGTCGGACCGGATGCCGTGCTCGCGGCGATGGGCCGCGACTGCGTGAGCGCGGAGAACGAGGCGGACACCGCATTCGTGCCCGCCGCACGCCGCGCCCGGCCCGAACTGCCCGCCCTGCTCACCGCGCTGGCCGAACTGCATGTCCGCGGCGTCCCTGTGGCCTGGCAGAAGCTGCTGTCGGACCGGGGCGGCCGCCGCGTTGCGCTGCCCACGTACGCCTTCCAGCGCGAGAGCCACTGGCTGACGGCACCAGACCGTACGGTCGCGGACGTCGGCTCGGCGGGGCTCGCACCGATCGACCACCCGCTGCTCGGCGCGGTCGTACCGCGCGCCGGCGGCGGGGAGCTGCTGCTCTCCGGGCGGCTGTCGCTGCGGACCCACCCGTGGCTCGGCGACCACCGGATCCTGGACACGGCGGTGCTGTCGGCCGGCGTCTTCGTGGAACTGGCCGTGCAGGCCGGTGCCGAGGTCGGCGCCGTGCGGGTCGAGGAGCTCACGCTGGAGGCGCCGCTGGTGCTGCCCGAGGACGGTGCCGTGCAGTTCCAGGTCGCCGTCGGCGACCCGGACCCGGACGGCCGCCGCACGCTCTCGGTGCACACCCGGCCGGAAGGGGACGGGCCCGGCCGCGAGTGGGCCCGGAACGCCGACGGCGTGCTTGCGCCGGCCGGCCCCGACACCGGTTTCGACCTGAGTGTGTGGCCGCCCGCCGGGGCGGTCCCGGTGGACATCGCCGACCGCTACGAGGCCCTGGCCGACCGCGGGCTGAACCTCGGCCCGGCCTTCCCCCGGCTGCGGGCCGTCTGGAGCCTCGGCGAGGAGCTCTTCGCCGAGGTGTCGGCGACCGAGGAACACCGGGCGTATGCCGCCGAGTTCGCGCTGCAGCCCGGTCTGCTGGACGCCGCCCTGCACGCGACCGCCCCGCACGCCTGGCAGGACGGAACGTCCGACGACCCGGCAGCGGAGCTGCCCTGGCTACCGAGGGTGTGGCGCGGAATCCGGCTGTACGCGGCCGGAGCGGCCGACCTGCGCGTCCGGATCACCCCGGCCGGCCGCGGAGGCGCCCCGTCCGGCCGCGGCGGCGAAGGTACCTTCTCGCTCGCCGTCGCCGACGGCGCGGGGCTTCCGCTCGCTGCTGTCGAGGCCGTGCTTCCGGCGCCCCTCTCCGACGAGGAACTGCGGCGTGCCGCCGGCACGCAGGCCCACGACGCGCTTTTCCGCGTTGCGTGGACGGGCCTGCCGCTCACCCCGGGCGGTGCCCCGTCCGGACGCTGGGCCGTGGCCGGGAGCGACAACTTCGGCCTGGCCACCGCCCTCACCACCGCCACCGGAGGCGTGGCGGTCTACCCGGATCTGTCCACGCTCGCCGCGGCCGGCGGCTCCGCCGTGCCCGAGGTGATCCTCGTGCCGCGCCCCTCGCCCGCCGCGTCCGTGACGGCCGGGGGTCTCGCCGGGGCCGTGCGCACCGTCACCGCGGACACTCTCGGTCTGCTGCGGCTCTGGCTCGCCGACGAACGGTTCACCGGATCCCGGCTGGTTCTCGTCACCCGCGGCGCCGTGGCCGCCGCTCCCGGCGACGCCGCACCGGACCTGTCCGGCGCCGCGCTGTGGGGGCTGGTGCGGTCTGTACAGGCGGAGCACCCCGGCCGGATCGCCCTGCTGGACCTGGGCGACGGGCGGGGATCCCTCCGCGCGCTGCCGGCGGCCGTCGCTTCGGGAGAGTCCGAACTCGCCCTGCGCGAGGGCGCCCTCCTCGTGCCCCGGCTGGAGAGGCCGGCCGCGCCCGAGGGCCGTACGGCCGCTTGGGAGTCCGGCGGCACCGTCCTGATCACCGGCGGTACGGGCGCGCTCGGCGCACTGGTGGCCCGCCACCTCGCTGCCGAACAGGGCGTCCGTCACCTGCTGCTGGTGAGCCGCCGGGGTCCGGAGGCCGACGGGGCTGCCGAACTGGCCGCCGAGCTCCGGGAGTCCGGCGGATCGGTGACCGTCGCTGCTTGCGATGTCGCCGACCGGGACGCGCTCGCCGCGCTGCTTGCCTCCATCCCCGCCGCGCATCCGCTCACCGCCGTCGTGCACGCCGCGGGCGTACTGGACGACGGGGTCGCCGAAACCGTCACCACCGAGCAGATCGATCGGGTGCTCCGGCCGAAAGTGGACGGCGCGCTGCACCTGCACGAGCTGACGCGGCACCTCAAGCTCTCCGACTTCGTGCTGTTCTCCTCCGTGGTCGGCACGCTCGGTAACGCCGGCCAGGCCAACTACGCGGCGGCCAACGCTTTCCTCGACGCTCTCGCCCGGCGCCGCTGGGAGGAAGGGCTGCCCGCCGTCTCCCTCGCCTGGGGCCTGTGGGATCACCCGGCCGGTCTCACCCGTGACCTGGAGGACGCCGACCGCGCCCGGCTGGGCCGGTCCGGGCTGCTGCCGCTCGGGGCGGACGAGGCGCTGGCTCTGTTCGGCCGGGCCCGCTCGGCCGATGCGCCGGTGGTGGTACCCGCCCGGTTCGACCGGGAAGCGCTGCGGGCCAGGGCCGCCGTGGAGGAGTTGCCGAGCGCGCTGCGCGGGCTCGTACGGCTGCCGCTGCGTCAGGCCGCCGGGCCGGAGCGGAGCACCGCGACCGCCGTGCCCGACGCGTCGGGGCTGCGGGAGCGGCTTCGGAACCTTCCCGAGGGCGAGCGCGAGACGCTCCTCGGCGAGGTGGTTCGTGCACAGGTCGCGGCGGTCATGGGGTACGCATCCGCGGACTCTGTCGACACCGGCCGGAGCTTCAAGGACCTCGGATTCGACTCCCTCACCGGTGTCGAGCTGCGCAACAAGCTGAGCGCGGCAGCGGGGATCCGGGTGCCGGCCACGCTCGTGTTCGACCATCCCACGACCGACGCCGTCATCCGGTATCTGCGTGCCGAGCTCCTCGACATGACGTACCAGGCCGCGGTGCTGCCGGCCTCCACCACGACTGCCGACGGCGACGATCCGGTCGTCATCGTGGGCATGAGCTGCCGCTACCCGGGCGGGGTGTCCTCCCCCGAGGAGCTGTGGCAGCTGGTGGCCTCGGGCGGGGATGCGATCTCCGGCTTCCCGGTCGACCGCGGCTGGGACCTGGACCGGCTGTACTCCGCCGACCCGGAGCAGTCCGGCACGTCGTACGTGCGCCACGGCGGCTTCCTGCACGAGGCGGCGGAGTTCGATGCGGAGTTCTTCGGGATCTCGCCGCGTGAGGCGCTGGCGATGGACCCGCAGCAGCGGCTGCTGCTGGAGGCCTCGTGGGAGGCGGTCGAGCGGGCGGGCATCGACCCGGCCACCCTGCGCGGCAGCAGGACCGGCGTGTACGCGGGAACGTTCACGTTCCGCGACCACGGTGAAGGACAGGGAGGAGCCGAGGGCCAGCGGATGACCGGCAGCGCGGCCAGTGTGCTGTCCGGCCGGGTGTCGTACAGCCTCGGCCTGGAAGGCCCGGCGCTGACCGTGGACACGGCCTGCTCGTCGTCCCTGGTGGCCTTGCACATGGCCGCGCAGGCCCTGCGGCAGGGCGAGTGCTCGATGGCGCTCGTCGGCGGTGTCACGGTCATGTCGACCCCGGACACCTTCGTGGAGTTCAGCCGGCAGAAGGGGCTGTCGCCCGACGGGCGGTGCAAGCCGTTCGCGGCGGCGGCCGACGGCACCGGCTGGGCCGAAGGCGTCGGGGTGCTGGTCGTCGAGCGGCTCTCGGACGCTCGGCGCAATGGCCACCAGGTGCTCGCGGTCGTACGAGGCTCCGCCGTCAACCAGGACGGGGCGAGCAACGGGCTCACCGCGCCGAACGGCCCCTCGCAGCAGCGCGTGATCCGCGCGGCCCTGGCGAACGCCGGGCTCTTGGCCGCGGACGTCGACGCGGTGGAGGCGCACGGCACGGGCACCCGGCTCGGCGACCCGATCGAGGCGCAGGCGCTGCTCGCCACGTACGGACGCGAGCGCTCCGCCGAACAGCCCCTGCTGCTGGGCTCGTTGAAGTCGAACATCGGTCACGCCCAGGCGGCGGCCGGCGTCGGCGGTGTCATCAAGATGGTGCAGGCGATGCTGCACGGCGTGCTGCCCCGCACGCTTCATGTCGACGAGCCGTCGCCGTACGTGGACTGGGAGTCGGGCGCGGTCGAACTGCTCACCGATCAGCGGGAGTGGCCGCAGACCGGTCACCCGCGCCGGGCCGCCGTGTCGTCCTTCGGCATCAGCGGAACCAACGCCCATGTGGTTCTCGAACAGGCGCCTGCGGCAGGGGAGTTGGCGGACGGGGCTATTGATGCCTCCTCGCCCGCCGCCGTACCGCTGGTGCTGTCCGCCAGGACCCCCCAGGCGCTCGCCGCACAGGCGGAGCGGCTGAGCGCGCACCTCGACGCGGCCGACGGCGTGGCTCTGCTGGACCTCGGCTACTCGCTCGCCACAGGCCGTGCCGCGCTCGACCACCGGGCGGTGCTGCTCGCCGGGAACCGGGAGGAGCTGGCCGAGGGACTGGCGGCGCTGGCCACGGGCGGCACGTCCCCCCGGCTCGTCACCGCGGAACCGCAGGCAGAACTGTTCGCAGAACCGTCCGGCGAGCCTGCCCGCGGCAAGGTGGCGTTCCTCTTCACCGGACAGGGCAGCCAGCGACCCGGCATGGGGCGCGAGCTGTACGAGACGTATCCGGCGTTCGCCGAGGCGCTCGACGCCGTGTGCGCCGAACTCGACACCCGCCTGGGCCGTTCGGTACGGGAAGTCGTCTTCGCCGACGACGAGTCGTGGGACGCTGAGCTGCTGGACCAGACGGTGTTCACCCAGGCCGCTCTCTTCGCCCTGGAAGTCGCCCTGTTCCGGCTCGCCGAACACCTCGGCCTGGCGGCGGACTTCGTGACCGGCCACTCGGTCGGCGAACTGGTCGCCGCCCATGTGTCGGGCATGCTCTCGCTCGCGGACGCGGCAGCGCTGGTCGCCGCCCGCGGCCAGCTGATGCAGGCCCTTCCGCAGGACGGCGCGATGGTCTCGGTCCTGGCCCCCGAGGACGAGGTCGCGGCACTGCTGGCCGGCCGCGAGCACGAGGTGTCGATCGCCGCCGTCAACGGCCCCGCCTCCGTCGTGATCTCCGGGGACCTGCTGGCCGTACTGGCCGTGGCGGAGCAACTGAACGAGGCCGGGCGCAAGACGCGCCGGCTGCGGGTGAGCCATGCCTTCCACTCGCCGCACATGGAGCCGATGCTCGACGACTTCCGCGCGGTGGCGGAGAAGCTGACGTACACCGTGCCGCGCATCCCGGTCGTGTCCAACGTGACCGGCAAGATCGCCACGGACGAGATCCGCTCGGCCGGGTACTGGGTGCGGCATGTACGGGAGGCCGTCCGGTTCAGCGACGGCATCCGGGCGCTGCAGGACGCCGGCGTCACGACCTTCCTGGAGCTGGGTCCTGACGGCGTGCTGTCGGCCATGGGCCGGGACTGCGTGGTGGACCTGGGCGGTGCCGAGCCGGAGTTCGTGACAGTGCTCCGCAAGGACCGCCCGGAGACCGCGGCGCTCGCCCACGCGCTCGCCCGGCTGCACGTGCGGCAGGCCGGCCCCTCCTGGGAGAAGGTGTTCGAGGGTACGGGCGCCCGCCGGGTCGACCTGCCCACGTACGCCTTCCAGCGCAAGCACTACTGGGCGCAGGCTGTGGCCCGTACCGGCGATGTGAGTTCGGCCGGTCTCGCGGCTGCCGACCACCCGCTGCTGGGCGCGACGCTCACTCGCGCCGACACCGACGAGGTCCTCTTCACGGGCCGGCTCTCCCTGCGCACCCACCCCTGGCTCGCCGACCACGCGGTCCTGGGCCGGGTGCTGCTGCCGGGCACGGCGTTCGTGGAACTGGCCGTACGGGCCGGGGCCGAGGCCGGAGCCGGGCAGCTGGAGGAACTGACCCTGGAGGCACCGCTGGTGCTGCCAGAGGACGGCGCGGTGCGCTTCCAGGTGGCGGTGGGCACCGCGGACGAGTCGGGACGCCGCGCGCTGAGCGTCCACTCTCGCGCGGAGGGCGGCACGGGCACGTTCGAGGAGCCGTGGACCCGGCACGCGAGCGGCACCCTTTTCCCCGAAGGACCGCCGGCGGGCTTCGACCTGGCGGTGTGGCCGCCGCGCGGCGCCGAGCGGGTGGACCTGACCGGACGCTACGACGCTCTCGCGGAGCAGGGCTTCGACTACGGCCCGGCGTTCCAGGGGCTCAGGTCCGTGTGGCGCTGCGGCAACGAGGTCTTCGCCGAACTCGCCCTGCCGGAGGCGCAGAACGAGCAGGCAGCCGCCTTCGGTCTGCATCCGGCACTCCTCGACTCGGCGCTGCACGCCATCGAGCTGGGCGTCCTGCCTGGCACGGGTGACGCGCGGCTGCCGTTCGTCTGGAGCGGTGTACGGCTGTACGCCTCAGGGGCCGCCGCGGCCCGGGTGCGGCTGGCCCCGGCCGGCATCGACGCGGTGACCATCGAGGTCGCCGACGCGGCGGGCGGCGCTGTCGCCGCGGTGGAGTCGCTGGTGGTGCGGAGCGTGTCCGCGGAGCAGCTCGGCGCGGCCGGCGGCCGCAGCCACGAGGCGCTGTTCCGGGTGGGCTGGGCGCCGGTGAAAGCCGGGCCGGGCGCGCCGGGCGGATCGCGGGCGGTGCTGGGCGGCGAGGTGCCGGGACTGTCGGGCGCGGAGCGGTTCGCGGATGTGGCGGCGCTGGGCGCCTCCATCGACGCGGGCGCCGCAGTACCGGATGTCGTGGTGGTGCCCCTGACGGCTCCGGAGAGTTCCGTACGTACCGCTGTGCACGGAGCCCTGACGCTGGCCCAGACCTGGCTGGCCGACGACCGGTTCGCCGCGTCCCGGCTGGTCGTGATGACGCGGCGCGCGGTGGCCGCGTCGGTGGACGAGGACGTGACCGATCTGCCGCGGGCCGCCGTGTGGGGTCTGCTGCGATCGGCGCAGACGGAGAACCCCGACCGGCTGGTGCTGGTGGACGTGGACGACGAGGGGGCCGCGGCCCAGGGCGTCGAGCGGGCCCTGTCCTCCGGCGAACCGCAGGTGGCCGTCCGTGACGGCAGCCTCTCCGTGCCCCGTCTGGAGAGGGTCGCGGTGCCCGCGGACGCCTCCGGGCCGTGGGGCCCCGACGGCACCGTACTGATCACCGGCGCCACGGGCGCCCTGGGCGGCCTGCTGGCCCGGCACCTGGTCACCGAACACGGCGTGCGGCACCTGCTGCTGACCAGCCGCCGCGGACCGGCGGCGGAGGGCGCGGCCGAGCTGGAGGCCACTCTGGCGGCGCTCGGCGCGGAGGTGACCATCGCGGCCTGCGACGTCGCGGACCGCGGGGCGCTGGACGCCCTGTTGGCCACGATCCCCGCCGGCCGCCCCCTGACCGGGGTGGTGCACGCGGCCGGTGTGCTGGACGACGGTGTGCTGGGGGCGTTGACGCCCGAGCGGTTCGACGCCGTACTGCGGCCCAAGGCGGACGCCGCGTGGAACCTGCACGAGGCCACCCGTGACCTCGGGCTCACCGCCTTCGTCCTGTTCTCCTCCATCCAGGGCCTGGTCGGAGGCGCGGGGCAGGCCAACTACGCCGCCGCAAACACCTTCCTGGACGCGTTGGCGCACCACCGCAGGGCGCAGGGCCTCCCGGCCACGTCGCTCGCCTGGGGACCGTGGGCGGAGGGCGGCATGGCAGCCGCGCTCACGGAGGCCGACCGTAACCGGTTCGCCCGTACGGGCATGACCGCGATCACCTCCGTCCAGGGCATGGAATTGTTCGACGCCGCACTGGCGCTGGACTCGGCCGCGGCGGTTCCGCTGCCGCTCGACGCCGCGGCACTCAGGGCGCTCGGCAGCGGACTCCCGCCGCTGCTGAGCGGACTGGTCCGGGTCCCGGCCCGGCGCGCCGCGTCGGCGGGGGCAGCCACGGCAGGCGGCCCTCCCCAGCAGTCCCTGGCCGACCGGCTGGCGGCACTGACGGAGGAGGAGCAGCAGCAGGTCCTGCTGGATCTCGTACGGGCCGAGGTCGGCGCGACGCTCGACTACGGCGGTACGGACTCCATCGATGTGAAGCGGGGTTTCAAGGAGCTCGGACTCGACTCGCTCACCGCCGTCGAGCTGCGCAACCGGCTGGGCAGGGCGACCGGACTGCGGCTGCCCGCGACCCTCGTCTTCGACTATCCGACCCCCGCCGCGGTCGCCGGGCATCTGCGGGCCGAACTGGCGCCCGCCGCCTCGGCCGCTCCGGCCGGCGAAGTCGACGAGGCGAGGATCCGCGGCATCCTCGCGGCTCTTCCGATGCACCGCATCGAGGAGGCCGGTCTGCTCGACGGTCTGCTGAGGCTCGCGGACGCGACGGGCGCCGACAGCGGCGGCCACGGCAGCGGCCCGGACCCCGCCTCCGACGCCAGCGGCACGGACCGCATCGACGACATGGACGTCGACGCCCTCATCCGCATGGCCCGGACAGGCGCCGAGTTCTAGAGAGTTCTGAAGGAGAGAGATCATGACGAACACATCGTCCGAAGCAGTCGTCGAGGCCTTGCGGGACTCCTTGAAGGAGACCGCCCGACTGCGGCAGCAGAACCAGCAGTTGGTCGCCGCCTCGCAGGAGCCGATCGCGATCGTGGGCATGAGCTGCCGCTACCCGGGCGGGGTGTCCTCCCCCGAGGAGCTGTGGCAGCTGGTGGCCTCGGGCGGGGACGCGATCTCCGGCTTCCCGGTCGACCGCGGCTGGGACGTGGAGGAGCTGTACGACCCGGAGGCCGAGCGGCCGGGGACGTCGTACACCCGTGAGGGCGGCTTCCTGCACGAGGCGGCGGAGTTCGATGCGGAGTTCTTCGGGATCTCGCCGCGTGAGGCGCTGGCGATGGACCCGCAGCAGCGGCTGCTGCTGGAGGCCTCGTGGGAGGCGTTCGAGCGGTCGGGCATCGACCCGGCCACCCTGCGCGGCAGCAGGACCGGCGTGTACGCGGGCCTGATGTACCACGACTACGGTCCCTACCTGCACCAGCCGGTGGAGGGCGTCGAGGGCTACCGGCTGACCGGTGGTCTGGGCAGCGTGCTGTCCGGCCGGGTCGCGTACACCTTCGGCCTGGAGGGCCCGGCCGTCACCGTGGACACGGCCTGCTCCTCGTCCCTGGTCACGCTGCACATGGCGGTCCAGGCCCTGCGGCAGGGGGACTGCGCCCTGGCGCTGGCCGGCGGTGTCACGGTCATGTCGGCGCCCGGCACCTTCGTGGAGTTCAGCCGCCAGCGCGGACTGTCGGCCGACGGCCGGTGCAAGGCGTTCGCGGCGTCGGCCGACGGCACCGGCTGGGCCGAGGGCGTCGGGGTGCTGGTCGTCGAGCGGCTCTCGGACGCGCGCCGCAACGGCCACCAGGTCCTGGCGGTCGTACGCGGCTCCGCCGTCAACCAGGACGGTGCGAGCAATGGACTGACCGCGCCGAACGGTCCCTCGCAGCAGCGCGTGATCCAGCAGGCGCTGGCCAGTGCGCGGCTCACGCCGCGCGAGGTGGACGCGGTGGAGGCGCACGGCACGGGCACCAAGCTCGGGGACCCGATCGAGGCGCAGGCGCTGCTCGCCACGTACGGCCGGGACCGGGGCGAACACCCGCTGTGGCTGGGCTCGATCAAGTCCAACATCGGGCACACCCAGGCGGCGGCCGGTGTCGGCGGTGTCATCAAGATGGTGATGGCGATGCGGCACGGCATGCTGCCCCGCACCCTGCATGTCGACGAGCCGTCCCCGTTCGTGGAGTGGGAGCCGGGCGCGGTCGAGCTGCTGACCGAGGAGCAGAAGTGGCCGGACAACGACCGGCCCCGCCGGGCGGCCGTGTCCTCCTTCGGCATCAGCGGCACCAACGCCCACATCATCATCGAAGAGCCGCCCGCCGATGAGCAGCCGCCCGCCGACGGGGAGGGCGCCGGACCGGCCGTACTGCCGCTGCTGTTGTCCGCCCGCAGTGCGCAGGCGCTCCGGGCACAGGCGGGCCGACTGCGCGAGCGGCTGGAGGCGGCCGGAGAAAACCGGCTGCTGGACACCGCGTTCACGCTCGCCACCACCCGGTCCTCGCTGGACCACCGTGCGGTGGTGGCCGGCACCGACGCGGCCGAGCTGCGTGCCGGACTGACGGCACTGGCAGAGGGGCGGCCCGCACCCGGACTGGTGCAGGGTCTCGCTGACCGGGAGGGCAAGGTGGCGTACCTGTTCACCGGCCAGGGCAGTCAGCAGCCGGGCATGGGACACGGCCTGTACGAGGCATATCCGGTGTTCGCCGAGGCGCTCGACGCGGTCTTCGCCGCTCTGGACGGGCGGCTCGAACGACCCCTGCGTGAGGTGATGTTCGCGGAGGACGGCACCGAGGACGCCGCCCTGCTGAACGAGACGGTGTACACCCAGGCGGGACTCTTCGCCCTCGAGGTCGCGCTGTACCGGCTGCTCGAATCATGGGGCCGGGCGCCGGACTTCGTGATGGGCCACTCGATCGGCGAGCTGGCGGCCGCGCACGTGGCCGGAGTGCTCTCGCTCGACGACGCGGCCGCGCTGGTGGCCGCCCGGGGCTCGCTGATGCAGGCGCTTCCGCGCGGCGGCGCGATGGTGTCGGTGCTGGCCGACGAGGACGTGGTCACCGGACGGCTGGCCGGCCGGAACCAGGAGGTGACGGTCGCCGCCGTCAACGGCCCTGCCTCCACGGTGATTTCGGGCGACGAGGAGGCAGTGACGCACATCGCCGCCGAGCTGGACGCGCGCGGATTCAAGACGCGCCGGCTGCGGGTCAGCCACGCCTTCCACTCGCCGCACATGGAGCCGATGCTCGACGAGTTCCGTGCGGTCGCCGGCCGGCTGACCTTCGCCGCACCGCGGATCCCGGTCGTGTCGAATGTGACCGGCCGGCTCCTCGCACCCGAAGAGGCAACCTCTCCCGAGTACTGGACGCGCCACATCCGTCAGGCGGTGCGTTTCCACGACGGCATCCGCACCCTGCGGGACCAGGGCGTGCGGACGTACGTCGAACTCGGCCCGGACGCCGTACTGACCGCCATGGCACAGGACAGCCTCTCCGGGCCGGACGAGGCGGAGCCGCTGCTCATCGCCGCGCAGCGGCGCGGCAGGCCGCAGGCCCTGACGCTCACGGCCGCCGTCGCCGAGGTCCATGCCCGCGGGGCCGCCGAGGTCGACTGGAAGGTGCTGTTCGCCGGTTCCGGCGCACGCCGCGTGGACGTTCCCACCTACCCCTTCCAGCGGCAGCGGTACTGGCTGGACACCCGCTCGGGGCAGGCAGGCAGCGGCACCGCCGAGGACGGCGCCGACGCCCTGTTCTGGGAGGCGGTGGAGGGCCAGGACCTCGGGACGCTCTCGGACACGCTGGGTCTGGCGGATTCCGGCGCCCTCGCCGAGGTGCTGCCGGTGCTGGCGGCCTGGCGCGAGGGCAGCAGGCAGCGGTCCGTCGTGGATTCCTGGCGCTACCGGACGGCCTGGTGGCCGGCCGGCCCGGTCGGCGAAGCAGCCCTCTCGGGCACCTGGCTGGTCGTCGTGCCGGCCACCCTCGCGGACTACGGCGCCGGCCTGGCCGATGCGGCGGAGGCCGCGCTCGCGGAGCGAGGGGCGCACCCCGTCCGGGTCGTCGTCGACGCGGCAACGACCGGTTCGGCCGCACTCGCCCGACAGTTCGCCGAGGCCGAGGCCGCGGGCGACCGGCCGGCCGGCGGAGTCGTGTCGCTGCTCGCGCTGGACACTGCCCCGCACCCCGCCCACCCGGTGGTGTCGCGGGGAACGGCGGGCACGCTGCTGCTGATCCAGGCGCTGGCCGCCGACGGGGCAGTCGCCCGCGGCCCGCTGTGGCTGCTGACCCGGGGCGCAGTCTCGGTCGGTGGATCGGACACCCTCGACGCCCCGGCGCAGGCACCGGTCTGGGCCCTGGGCCGCACCGCGGCGCTCGAACACCCCCAGCTGTGGGGCGGGTTGATCGACCTCCCGGCGGTGCCCGACGAGCAGGCCCTGCGTCGCCTGACGGGAGTGCTGGCAGACCCGGGCGGCGAGGACCAGCTGGCCGTACGGCCGGCCGGTGTGCTGGCGCGCCGGCTGGTCCGGGCGGCTGCCGCACAGCGGCCGGGCAGTGTGCAATGGACGCCGCGTGGCACGGTGCTCGTCACCGAAGGGACCTGGGGCATGGGCGCGCGGATCGCCAGTCGGCTGGCCGGCCTCGGCGCCGATCACCTGGTCCTCACCAGGGCCCCCGGTACGGAGGTGCCCGGGGCGGCGGAGACGGTGGCGGAACTGTCCGAACTCGGGGCGCGGGTGACGGTCGTCGTGTGCGACCTCGGCGACCGGGGCGACGTGGCCGCGCTGCTCTCCGGCATCCCGGCGGAGCAGCCGCTGAGCGCGGTGTTCCACGCGGCCGGGGACCTCAGGACCGCGGCGCTGGCCGAGACCGATGTCGCGGAGTTCGCCGCCACCATGGCGGCCAAGGCGGGTGGCGCCGCCCATCTGCACGAGCTGGTGGACGCCGGTTCGCTGGACGCCTTCGTGCTGTTCTCGTCCATCGCCGGGGTGTGGGGCAGCGGCGGGCAGGGCGCGTACAGCGCCGCCAACGCCTACCTCGACGCCCTCGCCGAACACCGCCGCGGCCGGGGCCAGGCGGCGACCTCCCTGGCTTGGGGAGTCTGGGCGGACACTGCCTCGACCGCCACCGAGACCGCGGACCCGGCCGCCGAGCAGCGCCGCCGGGAGCAACTGCGCCGGCTCGGACTGTCCGAGATGGCACCGGACCTGGCGCTCACCGTCCTGGCGGAGGCGCTGGAGGGGACCGAGGCCGCGCTCGTCGTGGCCGATGTGGACTGGGAGCGGTTCGCTCCGGCCTTCACCGCCGTGCGGTCCAGCCCGCTCATCAGCCAACTGCCCGAGGTCGAGCGGATCCTGAGCGCCGCGGGCAGTCCGGACGAGGCGGGCGGCTCCGACGCGACGGACAGTCTGGCGCAGACGCTGGCCGGGCTGTCCGATGCGGAGCAGGAGCGGCTGCTGACCGATCTCGTACGGACGGAGATCTCTACCGTGCTGGGCCACTCTGGCGCAGAGGCGGTCCCGGCCGGGCGGGCGCTCAAGGACCTGGGGCTCGATTCCCTGGCCGCGGTGTCCCTGCGCAACCGGCTGGGGGCGGTGACCGGTCTGCGGCTGCCCGCCACGCTGGTCTTCGATCACCCGACCCCGGCGTCCGTCGCCGCGTATCTGCGGACGGAGATCGCCCCCGCGGACCGAGGAGCCTGGGTGGACGAGGAACTCGACAAGCTGCAGTCCCTGCTGGCCGAGGCCGCGGGCGAGGAGGCGGTACGCGAACGGATCGGCGTACGGCTCCAGGCCTTCCTGGCCGAGCTGACCGGTGCGAGCGCCGTGCCGGGAGCGGCCGACGTCGCCGCCCGGCTCGACGACGCGAGCGACGACGACATCTTCGCCTTCATAGACAGCGAACTCGGAACCCCCTGAACCGGCGGCACGGCATCTCCACTGCCCATCACCAGCGAGGAACGCCAATGAATGCGACACCTGACGAAAAGAAGCTCCGGGACTACCTCAAGCGCGTGACCGTCGAGCTCCACGATTCCCGCCGACGCCTGCTGGAAGTGGAGGAGAGCCGGCACGAGCCCATCGCCATCGTCGGCATGAGCTGCCGGTTCCCGGGCGGTGTGCGGTCGCCCGAGGATCTCTGGGCGGTCGTGGAGTCCGGGGCCGATGTGATCGCGGACTTCCCGTCGGACCGCGGCTGGGACGTCGACAACCTGTACGACCCCGATCCGGACCGGGCGGGCAAGACCGTCACCCGGCGGGGCGGATTCCTTTACGAAGCGGCCGAGTTCGACGCGGAGTTCTTCGGGATCTCGCCGCGTGAGGCGACGGCGATGGACCCGCAGCAGCGGCTGTTCATGGAGGCGTCCTGGGAAGCGCTGGAGCGGGCGGGTATCGATCCGGCGACGCTGCGCGGCAGCAGGACCGGGGTGTACGCGGGCTGTGTCACCGACGACTACCAGCTCACGCTCCAGTCGGCCGCCGACGAGATCGAGGCGTACAAGATGACGGGCGCCGCGCGAAGTGTGCTGTCGGGCCGTGTCGCGTACACCTTCGGCCTCGAGGGCCCGGCCGTGACCGTGGACACTGCCTGCTCCTCGTCCCTGGTGGCGCTGGACCTGGCGGCCCAGGCGCTGCGCCGGGACGACTGCTCGCTGGCGCTGGTCGGCGGCGTGACGGTGCTGGCCACCCCGACCGAGTTCGTGAACTTCAGCCGGCAGCGCGGCTTTTCCCCGGACGGGCGGTGCAAGGCGTTCGCGGCGTCGGCCGACGGCACCGGCTGGGCCGAGGGCGTCGGCGTGCTGCTGGTGGAGCGGCTTTCGGAGGCCCGGCGCAACGGCCATCAGGTGCTGGCGGTCGTACGGGGCAGCGCGGTCAACCAGGACGGTGCGAGCAATGGACTGACCGCGCCGAACGGTCCCTCGCAGCAGCGCGTGATCCAGCAGGCGCTGGCCAGTGCGCGGCTCACGCCGCGTGACGTGGACGCGGTGGAGGCACACGGCACGGGCACCCGGCTGGGCGACCCGATCGAGGCCTCGGCGCTGCTCGCCACGTACGGACGCGAGCGCGACGAGCACCCGCTGTGGCTGGGCTCGATCAAGTCCAACATCGGGCACACGCTGGCTGCCGCGGGCATGGCCGGGGTCATCAAGATGGTGATGGCGATGCGGCACGGTGTGCTGCCCCGCACGCTCCACGTCGACGAGCCGTCCCCGTTCGTGGACTGGGACTCGGGCGCGGTCCAGCTGCTCACCGAGCAGCGGAAGTGGCCGGAGAGCGACCGCCCGTGGCGCGCGGCGGTGTCGGCCTTCGGGATGAGCGGCACCAACGCCCACGTCATCATCGAGGCGGCGCCGGCCGACGAGGGGGAGTCCGCCGAAGGTGAGGACACCCCGGCGCCCGCTGCGACCGCGACCGGGACTTCGGCTGCCGTCGTGCCGTTCCTGGTGTCGGCCAAGAACCAGGAGGCGCTGCGGGCCCAGGCCGGCCGGCTCTCCGCGTACATCGCCGGCCACCCGGAGCTCGACGTCGCCGATGTCGGTCTCTCCCTGGCCACGACCCGTTCGCTGCTCGACCACCGGGCCGTCGTCATCGGCTCCGACCGCGCCGCCCTGAGCGCCGGACTGGAGGCGCTGGCCAACGACGAAACCGCCGCGCAGCTGGTCCGCGGAGCCTCACACGAACGCGGCAGAACCGTCTTCGTGTTCCCCGGGCAGGGCTCGCAGTGGGCCGGGATGGCCGTCGAACTCCTCGACACCGCACCGGTCTTCGCCGAGCGGCTGCGCGCCTGCGCCAAGGCCTTGGGCGCGTACGTCGACTGGGATGTCGAGGCCGTACTGCGCGAGCAGGACGGCGCGCCCTCGCTGGACCGCATAGAAGTTGTCCAGCCCGTCCTGTTCTCCGTGATGGTGTCCCTGGCGGATCTGTGGCGGTCCCACGGAGTGGAGCCCGACGCCGTCGTGGGGCACTCCCAGGGCGAGATAGCAGCCGCATGCGTGTCTGGGGCACTGACTCTCCAGGACGCCGCCCGGCTGGTGGTGCTGCGCTCGCAGCTCTTCGCCGACGAACTCGTCGGCCGGGGCGCGGTGGCCTCCGTCGGCCTCTCCCGGGCCGAGGTGGAGCCGTGGCTGGAGCCGTACGGGGAGCGCTTGTCTATCGCCGGCATCAACAGCCCCCAGCTGGTCACCGTGGCCGGTGAGCCGCAGGCTCTGGAGGAGCTGGTGGCCGCGTTCTCCGTGGAAGGCGTCCGGGCCCGGATCATCCCGGCGACGGTCGCCTCGCACTGCGCCCAGGTCGATCCGCTGCGCGAACGCCTCGCCGGCCTCCTCGAGTTCGTACGCCCCACCACAGGCCGGGTTCCGCTGTACTCCACCGTGACCGGCGAGGTGCTGGACGGTTCGGAGCTGACGGCCGACTACTGGTTCGAGAACTGCCGGCGTCCCGTCAGCTTCGAGCCCGTGGTACGCAAGCTGCTCGACGACGGCTTCGGCGTCTTCGTCGAATCCAGCGCCCACCCGGTGCTGGCCCTGAGCGTGGAGGAGACGGCCGAGAGCGCCGACGCCGACGTGGTCGTCGTGGGCACGCTACGCCGCGGGCACGGCGGACTGGAACGCTTCTACGCGTCCCTGGGCGAGGCCCATGTCCAAGGGGTCGGCACTGACTGGACCGCGGTCTTCGCGGGAACCCGGGCTCGCCGCGTCGAGCTGCCGACCTATGCCTTCCAGCGCCGCAGGTACTGGGTGGAGCCCTCCGGGGAGCGGGGGACCGCGGCGCCCGACGGTATCGAGGCCGCGTTCTGGGAGACCGTCGAGCGGGAGGACCTGGAGGCACTGGCCGCCACACTGCGGCTGAGCCAGGACACCCTGGAGGAGGTCCTGCCTGCCCTGGCGTCCTGGCGGCGCGACAGCCGGGCCGGCTCGGAGCTGGACTCCTGGCGGTACCGAGTGGTGTGGCGGTCCGTCACCGACCCGGCACCGGCCGCGCCCACCGGCACCTGGCTCGTCGCGGTGCCCGCCGCGGCCGACGGTGAACCGCTGGTCGACGCCGTAGTCTCCACGCTGGAGCGCCACGGTGCCCGGGCGCTCACCCTGACCGTCGAACCGGGCCTGGACCGGGACACGCTCGCCGCCCGGCTGCGCACCGCCGGCGAGAGCGCGAGCCTCACCGGAGTGCTGTCCCTGCTGCCGCTGAACGGCACGGGCGACGAGCGTCACGCGTCGCTGCCCGCCGGACTCGCCGCGACCCTGCTGCTGCTGCAGGCCGTCGCCGACGCCGGGATCGACCGCAGGGTCTGGTCGGTGACCCGAGGGTCGGTCTCCGTCAGCGACTCGGACCCGCTCGACCATCCCGTACAGGCGCATGTCTGGGGGCTGGGCCAGGTCGCCGAGCTGGAGATCCCGCATCTGTGGGCCGGCGTCGTGGACCTGCCGGACATGCCCGACGAGCGGGACCTGGCCCGGCTGGCGGCCGTGCTGGCCGGAGCGGGGGAGGAGAGCCAGCTGGCAATACGTCCGTACGGTGCTTTCGCCCGGCGCCTCGTGCGCGCGCCCCGTAGCCGGACGGCCCCGGCGCCCGGCACCTGGCAGCCGCGCGGCACCGTGCTGGTCACCGGCGGAACCGAGGACGCGGGCGCACAGGTCGCCCGCCGGCTCGCGGCCGCCGGAGCCGAACACCTGCTGCTGGTGGGAGGATCGGACACGACCCACGACGCGTCGGCGTTGTTGCGGGCCGAACTGGAGGCCCTCGGCGCCCGGGTGACCGTCACAGCCTGCGATCCGGCCGACCGGGAGGCGCTGGCCGCCGTCCTGGCCGCCGTACCGGACGACTCACCGCTGACGGCCGTCTTCCACACGACAGGGCTGCTGGAGGAAGAGGCGCTGGGCACGCTCACGCTCGATGGCCTGGACCGGGTGCTGCGGTCCAAGGCGCACGGCGCGCGGAACCTTCATGAACTGACACAGCATCATGACCTGTCGGCCTTCGTGCTGTTCTCGTCCATCGCCGCAACGCTCGGCGCCGGTCTGGGGCTGGCCGGCTATGCGGCGGCCAACGCCTACCTGGACGCCCTCGCCGACCACCGCCGCGCCCGCGGCCTCACCGCGACCTCGGTCGCCTGGGGCGTGTGGGACGAGGCGCACGCCGTGCCCGACGCGGCGGCCGACGAAGGCAGCAGGCAGGAACGGCTCGCCCGGCGCGGCCTGCCCCCGATCGACGGGGAGCGCGCGCTGTTGGCCCTCCAGCAGGCTCTGGACGACGACACGGCGACCCTCGTCGTCGCCGATCTGGACTGGGACACCTATCTGCGGGTCCTCGCCGCAGGCGGGCCCCGTCCGCTGATCGGCTCCATCCCGGAGGTCGAGCAGACCCTGCGGGACGCCTCGCCCGCCGCCGACCGCGGATCCGCCGTACTCGAACGGTTCCGCGGAGCCACTGCGGCCGAGCGGTACGACCTGTTGCTAGGCCTCGTACGCGCCGAAATCGCGTCGCTACTGGGCCACAGCGATCCGCAGGCCATCGACGCGCGGCGGGACTTCCTCGAACTCGGCATGGACTCGGTCGCCGGCGTGGCACTGCGCAATCGCCTGGACACCGTCCTGCGGCGACGGCTGCCCGCCCGGATGATCCTGGACCGGCGTACGCCCGACGCCCTGGCCCGCTTCCTGCGGGCCGAACTGGCGGGCCAGACGCCCGCCGGTGACGTGGGCAGTGCGGACGGCACCCTGGCGGGGCAGTACCTCCAGGCCTGGGAGCAGGGCGAGAGGGACGCGTTCAACGGCCGTCTCCTGGAGGCCGCGCGGACCCGCCCGGCCTTCGAGGCCCCCGAAGCCACCGACCTTCCCGCGTCCGTGGTCATCTCCCCGGGCGACCGGGAAGCCGCCCTGATCTGCTTCCCGACGGTTCTCGCCACCTCCGGCCCGCACCAGTTCGCCCGGTTCGGCGCCCACTTCGGGGGCAGCTGGGAGGTCTCGGCGCTCTCGCTCCCCGGCTTCCTCGAAGGCGAGCGGTTGCCCGCGTCACTCGACGCGATAGCCGCCGCGGCGGCCGAAGCCGTACGACAGCGCGCGGACGGCGCCCCGTTCGTACTCGTCGGCTACTCCTCCGGGGGAGTCCTGGCACACGCCGTGACCGGCCTGCTGGAGTCCACCGGCGTCTTCCCCGACGCGCTGATCCTCCTCGACACCTACCTACCCGCCAGCGAGGCGCTCGCGGAGATCGCCCCCGCCCTGATGGACGGGATGGTCGAGCGGCTCGGGGAGTTCGCCCCCCTGAGCGACGAGCGGCTCACCGCGATGAGCGGCTATCTGGAGTTCATCTCCCGCTGGGAGCCGACCGACATCAAGACACCGGTGCTCCTGGTCCGCCCGGCCGGGCCCGTGCCCGGCGCGCCCGCGTCGGCGGGCGGCGGGGTGCGGTCGAGCTGGCAGCAGCGCCACGACGCCGTGGAGGTGCCCGGCGACCACTTCTCGATGATCGAGGAGTACGCCCCGGACACGGCACGGGCCGTGCACGAGTGGATCGCTGCGGCCGCCCCCGGAGACCAGGCAAGGAAGCAGGCAGGACAGACAGGCACGTCAGGGAAGACGCGGAAGACAGAGGAGCAGCCGGCATGAAACAGCGGACACCTGTGCTGATCGTGGGCGCCGGACCGGTCGGCCTGGCCACGGCCTGCCAACTGTGGCGGTACGGCGTACCGGCCCGGATCGTGGAGGCCGCGGAGCAGCCGAACACGGGCTCCCGTGCTGTCCAGCTCCACCCGCCGACTCTCCGCATCTTCCGTGAGATCGGGATGCTCGACGAGGCGGAGCGGCAGGGGCTGCGCATCCGCTCGACCAGCTACCACCTTGCGGGCGGCCGGACCTTGCGCGTCGAACTCGGCGCGCGAAACGAGCCGTTGATGCTCCCTCAGGAGGACACCAGCAGGCTGCTGGAGGAGACGCTCGTACGGCTCGGCGGCCGCGTGGAGCGGGCCACCCGGGTCACCGACGTGGCCACCACGGGCGACTTCGTCACCGCCAAGGCGCAGGGCCCGGACGGCCCGGAGCTGATCGAGGCCGACTGGCTCGTTGCCGCGGACGGCGTACGCAGCGGCGTACGCGAGCAGTTGGGCATCGACTTCGTCGGCAACCAGGTGCCCACCAGCTTCCTGCTGGCCGAGGGGAAGATCAACGGCTCCTTCGAGCGGGCCGCCGTGCATTACTTCCTCGGCCGCGCCGGCTCGGTGGTCTTCGCCTCGATGCCGGGCGACCGGATACGGATCTCTGGAGCGGTCCCCGAGGGCTACCCCCTGACGCCGGAGGGCGTGCAGCAGCTGCTCGACGAGCGAGGACCCGGCAATCTGCGGGTCACCGACCTTGAAATGATCAACAGCTTCAGCAGCCAGGAACGCATTGCCTCCGTCCTGCGCAAGGAGCGGTGCTTCCTGGTCGGCGACGCCGCCCACACTCACTCGCCGCTCGGCGGCCAGGGCCTCAACCTCGGGCTCCAAGATGCACACAACCTGGCCTGGAAGCTGGCCGGCGTCGTCAGCGGCACGCTCGGTGCACAGATCCTCGACACCTACGAGCCCGAGCGGCGGCAGGCGGCCGAGCAGATCGTCCGTACCACCCATCAGTTCCTCAAGGTGTTCATGCTCGGCCCCTTCGCGGCCCGGGTGCGCAACACCGCGTGGAGCGCGCTGGAGGCGACCGGAGTGCTTCGGCGCTGGTTCGTCCCGCTGCTCGCGGGCTGGCGGGTCCACTACCCCGACACTCTCTCGGCCGCGGCCAACACCCCGGCGCGCTCCCGGGTCCCCGCGCGACCCGGGCGCCGACTGCCGGCGCCCGGCATGCGGGCGCCGCACTGGGTGCCCCCGGCGCCGGCGGGCGAGCCGCACGGGTTCCGGCTGCTGACCCTGGGGCCGACGGGCCGGGGCGGTCTCGCCCCGCGCGGCCGGGCCCTGGCCGAGCAGGCGCCCGTACACGTCACCCATGAGCATCTGGCCCGGAGCACCACCGGGTTTCTGCTGCTGCGCCCGGACGGCTATGTCGCCGCCGGCGGCACCGAACCGGCGGAACTCGCGGCCGCCCGGCGCCTGCTGAACCGTATTGCGCCGTAACACCGATCACCGTCCGACGCTGAGGAGGAGCTGGCCATGTCGGCCCAGGATCGCTTGGCAGAACTGACCGAACTGAAGACGGCGGCCCGACAGGGGCCCGACCCGGCTGCCACCGAGCGCCAACACGCCAAGGGCAAGCTGACCGCCCACGAACGCATCGAACTGCTCCTGGACCAGGGGTCGTTCCACGAGGTCGAGGCGCTGCGCCGACACCGGGCGAACGGCTTCGGCATGGAGCGCCGCCGCCCGCACTCCGACGGAGTCGTCACCGGATGGGGAACCGTCCACGGGCGCACGGTGTTCGTCTACGCGCACGACTTCCGGATCTTCGGCGGTGCACTCGGCGAAGCCCACGCGGCGAAGATCCACAAGCTGATGGACCTTGCCGAGGCCGCCGGCGCCCCGCTGGTGTCCCTGAACGACGGGGCCGGGGCGCGCATTCAGGAAGGCGTTACCGCACTGGCCGGGTACGGCGGGATCTTTCGCCGGAACACCCGCAACTCGGGCGTGATCCCGCAAATCAGCGTCATGCTCGGGCCGTGCGCTGGCGGTGCGGCCTACTCGCCCGCACTCACCGACTTCGTGTTCATGGTCCGCGGGACCTCGCAGATGTTCATCACCGGCCCCGACGTCGTCCAGACGGTGACCGGTGAGCAGGTGTCCATGGACGGACTGGGCGGCGCCGATGTGCACGCCGCCATCTCCGGTGTCGCCGGTTTCGCCTACGACGACGAGGAGACCTGCTTGGAGGAGGTCCGCTACCTGCTGTCCCTCCTTCCGCAGAACAACCGCGAGACACCGCCGGTCGAAGCGACCGGCGACCCGGCCGACCGGCGCAACGACGCCCTCCTCGACCTCGTGCCCGCCGATCCCAACCAGGCGTACGACATGCGCGGCGTGATCGAGGAGATCGTCGACGACGGCGAGTACTTCGAGGTGCACGCGCTGTGGGCGACGAACATCGTCTGCGCGCTGGCCCGCCTGGACGGACATGTGGTGGGCATCGTCGCCAACCAGCCCGCCTCGGTCGCCGGAGTACTCGACATCCACGCCTCCGAGAAGGCCGCCCGCTTCGTCTCCACGTGCGACGCGTTCAGCATCCCCCTCGTCACGCTCGTCGACGTTCCCGGCTTCCTGCCGGGCGTGGACCAGGAGCACAACGGCATCATCCGGCACGGGGCCAAGCTGCTGTACGCGTACTGCAACGCGACCGTGCCCCGGGTGCAGGTCATCGTCCGCAAGGCGTACGGCGGCGCATACATCGTCATGGACTCGCGCTCGATCGGGGCGGACATCTCGCTCGCGTGGCCGAGCAACGAGATCGCCGTGATGGGCGCCGAGGGCGCGGCCAATGTGATCTTCCGCCGGGAGATCGCGGCCGCCGACGAACCCGACATTGTCCGCAACCAGAAGATCAAGGAGTACAAGGCGGAGCTCATGCACCCTTACTACGCGGCGGAACGCGGACTCGTCGACGACGTCATCGACCCCCGGGACACGCGGCAGGTGCTGGTCCGCTCCCTGGACATGCTGCGCACCAAGCATGCTGATCTGCCGTCCCGCAAGCACGGCAACCCCCCGGCGTGAGGAGAGGCGACGGACATGAGTGAACTCAAAGTCGTGCGCGGCAACCCCAGCGCGGACGACCTGGCCGCGGTGGTGGCGGTGCTGCTCGCGGTGGGGCCGCAGCGGTCGTCCGCCGCCCCGCACCTCGTCCTCGGGAGTGGGGCAGCGAGGGGCGCCGGCTGGAACCGGGCCCGCCACTCCCCGCACGTACAGGCCGGCTCGTGGCGGCACGTGTCGTGAGCGGACAAGGAGTCGTGAGCGGACAAGGATCAGTCGTGCGCAAGGTGCTCATCGCCAACCGTGGCGAAATCGCTGTCCGTGTTGCCCGTGCATGCCGGGACGCCGGGATCGCGAGCGTAGCCGTCTACGCCGATCCGGACCGGGACGAATCGCATGTCCGCGCGGCCGACGAA
>NZ_JAGGOI010000079.1 GCF_018614585.1 Streptomyces sp. ISL-1
GCCGTCGGCGTGCGATTGCCTCGCGCACCGGTTCGGGAACGCGGCTGACCGGCCGGAGAGAGCGCGACCCGCGGCCTGGCCTGCACGGCCACCAGCAACAAGGGCACTCCGGGGAACCCGCGGGAGTTCGTGTAAATGGCACCGTCACGCACTACCGCACGCGCCCGTTGCTCGCCTCGCACCCCGCGGGCCGCCCCTGCACCGGCCCATCAGCATCGCGGTGGCTTCCTTCTGCTCCCGGCCCTTGATGTCGAATGCCTCGGGAAGGAATTCGACGTCCTTGAAGGTCCACCCAGAGTTCCGGTAACCGGGCTCACCACCCGGGCCCTCCACGACGCCGTCGAGCGAGATGAAGGCGGTACTGATCAGGGTACGCATCTAAGGTTCCTCGGTATCTCGTGTCTGGTGCTCAGCAGGTTCGGTCGGCGCACGCTTCGACCACGCTCGTGGCTGCGGCGCACCAATCATGATCTATGACTGCGGATCACGGAGAAACTCATCGCCCCTCGCCGGTTCCTCCCGGCGGCCTCGGCCACCGGGATCGTCCCGGGGAGTCAGGCAGGTGTCCGACCACGGGACCCGCCAGGTGCACAACCAGTCTCGACCGGTGGCGCGGCAACGTGATGTGGTCGGCCTCGGTCCAAATGCAGGGTTATCGGGACCGGCCCGCGCTCTCAGCTCACCTGGCATTACAACAGGGCCTCCCGGTGCTCGGATGGTGTCGTAACCCCGAGTTGCTCAGGAGGCCCTCCCCTGATGCGGCGACCACTTCAAGATCATCCGATCAGGAACCCTGTTCGATCCGCAGCCCCGATGCTCGGTACGACAACGGCTTCTGAGATTCGGGCGGCGACATCTGAGGACATGACAGACCTCTGACCCCGCCCCCTCCGTGCGGGTGGTCTTGTCGCGAGTGGTGCCGAGCCACCCGGCCGTTCAGGCAGCACCGGGCTCTGCTGGATGGCATGAAGGAGCCAAAACAGAGACGCAGCCAGGGCTGGGTGACGCTGTGGTACGTCGTAGCAGTACTTGTGGGGATCGCCCTGGCGGGGATCGCCATGTGGCAAGTGCCCTGGTGGATCGACAACCACTACCTCAACGACGATCTGAAGCAGCCAGTGGCGACCACCGTGACCGGGGTACGCACCGCCCTGCTGGCGATCGGCGCTGGCGGCCTCGCCGCGGTCGGTATTTTGTACACCCACCGCACCCTGCAGCACACCCGAGAAAGGGACGAAGAGCAGGCGGAGCTAACCCGGGAGGGGCAGTACACCGACCGGTACACCCAGGCTGTCAGGCAAATCGCCTCCGACAAGCCGGCTGAACAACTCGGAGGCATCTACGCCTTGGAACGCATCATGCGCGACTCGGAGAAGGACCACACCACCATCGTCGAGGTCCTCGCTGCGTTCGTTCGCGAACACGCACCGGCCGTTCTCCAACCCGTCTCAACCCAGCACCGCTTGCGACTCGCTCGCCGGATCCTGCGCGCTGGAGCGCCGGACACGACAGCACAGCGCGAAAGCCTCACCGAACGGGATCTCCGGGAACCGCACCACCCGCCCGAACCGGTCCAGGCAGCACTGACCGTGCTCGGCCGCCGGCCAGAGGGCCGCGACGAGCCATTCCGCATCAACCTGGCTTGGACGGATCTACGCGGAGCAAACCTCCAGAAAGCGCGCCTCAAGCGGGCGTACCTGGCTAACGCGCGCCTTGAGCGTGCTTACTTGGCTAACGCGCGCCTTGAGGGGGCGTACCTGGTCAACGCTCACCTTGAGTGGGCGAGGCTGCTCGAAACTCATCTTGAGGGGGCGAACCTGACCGACGCCCACCTAGAGGATGCGGCCATGAACGGCGCCCACCTGGAGGGCGCGGACCTGACCAACGCTCGCTTCGACAGGGCGGTCATGTACGGCGCCCACCTGGAGGGCGCGGACCTGACGGGCGCCTACCTGTGGGCATATCTGTTCGGCGCCCACATGGACAGGGCAAATCTGGATGGCACCCACCTTGAGCTAGCGACAAACCTGACGGTTCAGCAACTGGTTTCCGCCCGACTCAGGCGTTCTACCTATCTGTCGGAAGACTTTGCCGCGAACGATGATGTCAGGGCACGAATCAGCGTCGTTGAAGAGGAAGAAAGCCGCCGCATCCCTGGTCGATCACAGGACTTGAGTCAGACCCCTTCTTCGTGACACGAGCCAGTAGCGCGACGCGCAGCTGAACCCGAAGACCTAGGGTGGGAGTTAGGCGGGTCAGGCCACGGGTTCCGCGTGGAGAGCACTTCAGAAATCGCGAACTCCCGGGGGATGAGCATCGGGCAGTGTGCTGCGGCGTATGGCTGGCACTCCGGGTCCAGCCCGGGTTCGGGGGAGTAGCCCTGCCGCTGGTCTGCGGGGCGGACGATGACGAAGAACCGCTCCTGGAGCGGCTGGCCGCAGATCTGGCACAGGCGCTTCAGGAAGGCGCGGCGGGCTCGGTCGGCGTCAAGGCTGCCGAACACGGCGTGCCCGTTGTGGATCAGGGAGACCCACGGCACGACGAGTCCGCCGGCCAGCGGCCGGGCGAGACAGCGCACGGGTATGGCTGGGCTCATCGAACACAGTCCCTTCGGGGTGGTTGCTCGCGCGGGCTGGGCGCGGGCCCGCAGCTGTGGGCCGGGTCAGCCCTGAGGTGATGTGAGCCAGTCCGCGATGGCCTCAACGCAGTCGTCGAGCTGGCCGATGGGCCGGGTGATCAGGGGCAGTTGGACGCCGTTGCTGTGGACGGCCGTTGCGCACCAGTGGTCGGAAGGGCCGGCGGGCGGGCGGTCCACCCAGACCTCGTCGCTGTCGCGGACGGGTCGAAGACGTAGAGCACCACGTGCCGGACGCCCACGCGGGGAGATGCGTCGGCGCGATCGTCCACGCCGATGACCAGCCATGAGTTCCGGCGTCGTCGTCGGCACGCACGGAGAGTCCCCACTCGGCAAGCGCCTGGGCGGCGATGTGCTCAGCGGTGTCGATCGGTGCGGTGCTGCTGCTCACGGGATGGCTCCGATGCTTGGTCGGGTGTGTGGAGGGCCAGTCGACGTCTGAGGCCGGGGGCCCGGGGGCAGCTCGCTGTGCTGCCCCCGGGCCCGGTGTCGTCTAGATGATCTATTCCAAGGGGTCAGTGATCGTAGGCGATCAGTGAGCGTAGGACGGTTTGTCCGGTGGCGTCGTTGTGCCAGATCGTGGCGGTCAGCGCGAGGATGCGTTGCATGACGCGGGCTATGACACCTCCGGGTGTGCGCCCTCGGTGCCGTTCGAGGTCAAGCTGTCCCTTGAAGGTCTCGTTGATCGATTCGATGGCCTGTCGCAGCGGCTTGAACAGGGCTGCGCCAGGCCGTTCCCGTTCACCTTTACGGGCAGGCCGCAGCAACTGGACTCCATGCTCGGACAGTTCGCGTTCGAAACCACGGCCGAAGTAGTTCTTGTCGCCGATGAGAGTCTGTCGGGGGCGCTCTCGCAGAAGCTCGCATTCGGCTGCCAGGAGGTCGAGGAGGGTCTCGCGTTCGTCGGCCTTGGCCCCGGTCAGGGCGAAGGCGATGGGCAGACCCTGAAGGGTGCAGACCAGGTGCAGGCGCAGGCCCCAGAAGAAGCGGCTGTGGCTGGCGCAGTAGCCGTATTCGGCCCAACCTGCCAGGTCGGAGCGTTTGACGGTCTCGCGGGAGCGGCCGCATTCCACCGGGGTGGAGTCCACGACCCATACGTCGTCGCTCCACACCGAGGTGGTGGTGGCCAGGATCCGGTTGACGCTTCGCATCAGACCGGCGGCCTTGCGCAGCCGCTTGTTGTAGCCGGGCTGCTGGGGCAGGTAGGGGAAGAGGTGGCGCAGGTGGGCACGGGCATGGCGGAGCCATTTGGCCTCGGAGGTGTAGCCGAGTATGGCCTGCATCGTGGCGAGGGTGACCAGTTCGGCATCGCTCAGGCGGGGCGTAATGCCGACCGGCGGGCGCCACGGCGCCAGGTCGGGATGCTCCTTCAGCATGTCGTCGGTCGTCGCATAGAGTGCTGTCGCGAGGGTGTCCACGTCGTTCGTCACAAAACGATCTTGGACACCCTCGTTCTCGTCTCCGCAGGCACTCCTTGGACCACACCACCAGGAGGAACCAGTGTCATACCCGCAACTGCTCACCCCCGAGGAGAAGCTCGCCGACGCGAAGAAGCTGTTGAGCCTCCCGCGTATCGTCGTGATCTGCGGCTCCACCCGCTTCATGACCGAGATGAACGAGGCCGATCTGCGGGAGACCAAAGCCGGAAAGATTGTCGTCAAACCGGGCTGTGACATGAAGTCGCCGCACGAACTTTGGTCCGATCCTGTCGAGGCCGAGGCGCTGAAGGTTCGACTCGACGATCTGCACCGGGCGAAGATCCGCCTCGCTGATGAGGTACTCGTAGTCGGCGACCACATCGGAGACAGCACCCGAGCCGAAATCGCCTACGCCCGGTCGCTGGGCAAGCCCGTGCGGTTCACGCACCCCGAAGTCGACCCTGACGCCTGACCGCCCGCTGCCACCTCGACAACCAGGGCCGGCAGCCCGCCGCCTGACCGTCTCGCGGTGGCTTCGGCCGCCGCCCACCCCACACCCTCCGCAGGCGTCCCTTGGAATTGATCATCTAGGGCGAGGTCCATCTCGCCCAGGTCGTCCTTGATGTGTTCGCCCGGGTTCTCGGCGACGCGCATGCAGCACGCCATACAACATCGACGAGGTTGATCCGGAGAAGGCTCGCTTTCGCCGGACCAGCCACGACGATGTGGCCTTCGTCGGACAGGTCAGTGAATACCTCGCCTGACACATCGGATCACGTGGAGAGCCCGTTGCGGGGCCAACTCGCACGGCGGGTTCGGCGGGCGGGACCCTGGGAACTGACACAGCCACGCGGCTACGCTGCTGATCAGGTCCGGATGCCGCATCCCCCCGTGTGCGGCATCCGGCCTTTTCGTTCAAAGGCCCGCGGCCGTACGGGTGGCGACGGTGAAGTGCGCGCCGACGAGCGCGTCCTCGAGCTCCTCGGCGTCCAGCCGTTCGAGCACGATAGTGCGCAGCCACTCCACCGGGCTCTGACCGTCCCGTGCGGCAGCCGCGGCGATGCGCTCCAGGTCGACTACGGTGAACAGCTCCATCGCAGAGACTTAGCAGCGGGAATGTCAGGCCACGTCGTCGGCTGCGTTTGCTGCCGGCACTTGGGGAACGTTCTCTCCGGCGTTGAGGATCTTGACGATGTCGTCCGCCGACATGTCGCCTCTCACTTCGGCGATCTTCTTCCCACCAAGCCAGATCGTGACGGAATTGCCCGCTCGTCGCCTGATGTAGGTACGGACGACGGTTGCCAGCGCTGCGAGCGATGCGGCGCCTCCAGCCTGGGCCCACCACTCCACCCAGATAGCGGGACCGTCGTAGGCACCTCCGGCGCCGGGAACGCGGTACCGCTGTTTCGAGAAGCCCTCCTTTGGTTTCGTAAGCGAGAGTGAGCAACGTTTGTCGACGGTTTCGGGCAGCACTTAGTGATCAAGTGGCTCGGCAATGTCGATGAGAACTGACAACGCTCAGGGCCTGACGGTTCCGCAGCACTGTGGGTGTTCTGAGGTGACCTTGGTGGCGGTGAGGTGTCTGTGGGCGCTGGGTTCCGTTCAGGTGTGGGTGGTGGCTGATCGCACGACGGTCAGGCCGCACAGGTATGGCTCGTCGAGCTCGCCTTCGGGGAAGATCCGAGCCAGTGCGGTGCGGTTCATGTCGAGGAGTTCGGCCCGCTCGATGGGGTCCATGACCGCGAAGTGCGAGTGAGTGGCGAGGTATCTGGTGTGCTCCTCGACGGTGATCCGGCGCGACCACGGGATCTCGCGGGTAACCACGTGGACCGGGAACGAGGCGAGCAGCTCGGCCACGGTTGCCGGGTAGTTGCGGGTGAAGGGCGCGAGTCGGGCATCCTCCGCCGCGACCCACGGGACGCGGACGTCGGCCTGGTTCCACCACAGGGCCAGCACGCCGTGCGGGCGTAACACACGCAGGGCTTCGGGGACGGAGCGGGCCGGGTCGGTCCAGTGCCAGGCTTGGGCGTAGGTGATCACGTCGAAACTGCCGGCGGCGAATGGCAGGCAGTTCCCCTCGCCCCGCACCAGCGGGATCTCCGGCTCGGCCGCGCGCAGCTCGGCCGCCATACCGGCGCCCGGCTCCAGGGCGACGACGTGGGCGCCTCGTTCGCGCATCAGCCGAGTGGCGATGCCGGTGCCGGCTCCGCAGTCCAGCACGTCGGCGCCGGCCAGCGGTCGGCCGGCGAGTTCCTCAACGGCGTCGAAGAGGGCCGACGGATAGTCCGGCCGGGTGGCAGCGTACTGAGTGGCAACAGTGTCGAAGGACAGGGCGCGGGCTTGGTTCGCGTGGGATGCCATGCCTGTGATCTTTCGGGGTGCGGAGAGAAGTTGTCAGCAGTGCACGGCGAGATCCGCGTCCAGCGCAACCGATTGACCGGACCCTGATGAGAGGCCATCACATCCAACCGTGTCCCCCGGGGCCGCGGTCTCTTCCGGGGCTCCGGCCACACCGACTCCAACGCCGCTTTGACCGTGCGGAATCCGACACCGTGCTCGCGCATCAAAGCCCGGTAGGACGTCCCCGCCCGGGCATCACGGCGGATCGCCGCGTACAGATCGACCTTGGACTTCGGTGGCGCCACCGCACCCTCATCCCGCAGAGCATCCCCAGGCTCCCACCGCAAGCCCCGGTGTTGCCAGAACTCAGCAACACTGCCCTCCGGGAAAACCGGGCGTTCCCCGCTCTGAGCAACAAGCGGTGTCAGCTCCCACGTACAAAACCAGGTCCGGCCCTCGAACTCGTGCTGTGACAAATCCGTTAGTGATCACTAGATGAGTGATGTGCTGGCCTGGGGATCTAGTGATCGTTTCAGGATTTGTTGCTGTGGTGTGGTGCGTCTCTGGGCTGGGTTTCCGTGGAGGTTCGGAAGCCGGAGGGGCTCTGAAGTGCAGATTCAGTGATCGTCTTGGAATGTAGTGATCGGCGTGGGATTTCTTTATCGCTGCGTGGTTCAGGTGGATTGGTCTGTGCTGGTCAGGGGCTGGCGGGTCGTGCCTGAGTGGTGGCGGCAGGGCCAGCGCTTGGCTTTCCCGGGTGCTGGCCAGGGCTGACCGAGCTGTGTCGGCCCGCGATGAGGAAGCCGTTCTTTGATGTACCCGATTACGCGGGTCGATCCCGGTCAAGGGGCGGGACTGTGAAGGTGCTCAGCCGAATTGGGGCCAACCCGCGTCGGTGGTCTCGTTCGTGCCGTTTCCCGGTGGGATGTCAGTGCCCGCTCCTAGTCTTTCCGTCATGACATCAGCGATGCCCAAACGGCCGGTCAGTGAACTCCCGGGCGATCCCGCCCGTCTTCACCTCCACTACGGCCACGGACATCCCGCAGTGCCGTACGACTACGAGGAGACCCTGGAACCCTGGCACGTCGCGGTCACTTACGGGACAGCGGGCGACGAGGAGTGGGAAGACGAAGAAGAAGGGGGCGGCCACGCTCCGGCCGCGGGCTCCGAGATCGGGCACCTCATCCTGTGGAGGCTGCGTGACTACACCGGCGACAACCGGTGGGAGGCGGCGGACGCCGAATCCGGCGATCTTGAGGTCATTATCTCCGCCGTCCTTGGCCGTTCCGGACGCACGGGCTACAGCGCCGCGTTCGAGAAAGCGGTCACACATCCCGTCGGCGATCTGCTGATCCTCGACCGCGTCAGCCTCGACAAGGCGTGGAGGGGGTTCGGACTGGGCCCGGCGCTGGCCGTCGAGGCGATCCGCCGTCTGTCCGGGGGCTGTTGCGCGGTAGCGGTGCTTCCTGGCATGGGTGAGTACCCCGAAGACTGCGACCATGTCACCGAGGCCTATCGGCTCCAGGCGAAGAAGAGGATCGCCGCAAGGGGACCCTGACGGACTTCGGCTGGGGATTTCTCGGAGAGATCAAGAAACAGGTGAAACAGCGCATCGACATGTTTCAGACACTTCGAGAAGAGACTGCCGCCGGACGACTTCCTCGCCTTCGTCGGCGCTCCCCGGATCGGGACCCACGACGACCACTACGGTATGCCGAAATGGCCTGCCTGCGTGGAAGCGGCGGTGCGCCGGCTGCGCGGCGAGGACGAGGAGTTCTGGCGTGTACGGGGCGACTTGATGACCCGCATCGGCTCTGCTCCGGCTGCCGTCACCGCGGACCTTGAGGCAACCCGGAAACGGTTGCTGGAGTCGCCATGGGAATTCGGCGCCGAGAACCTGGACTGGTTCGCCTGGAACCCGATCCTGCAGCCACCGGACAGGACGACACTCTAGGTGCGCCGTAGCCGGCGACCGAAGAGCTGTCGAACCTCGGCGTATCGACGAATTGCCCCACCGACGTCGCCGCCCTCCCGGCGGAGACTCCGCTACTGCCGCCTCGGCCTGCCTTCGGTCGACCGGGGTGCGTCCTGCCGGACCTTGGGTGCCACAAACCGGTCGCAGGCCCACCCCGTTGCGACTCTTCGCGAACGAAGCGGCACCGGTCTTGTCCTGCATCGGCCGGACCATGAACCAACCCAGTCTTCCCCCACCTGCGACTGCCCCGCGGCCTAGCCTGGCCAGGTGCAGAGCGCCTTGGCAGATTTCATTCCCGTCGGGCTGATGAGCCGCTACGACATCCCCGTCGACCGGTTCTACGGCCGGCAGATGGATGTAGTCACGCGGCCGGACCGTACCCACGTACACAGCGATCGCAGATGCGGTGCTCGGCCAAGCGCCCGTCCACGGGAAGCACTGAGGTGACCCCCGTGGTGTGG
>NZ_JAGGOI010000080.1 GCF_018614585.1 Streptomyces sp. ISL-1
GGTTCGCTGTGGCGAAACCAGCCGTCACCCAGATAGCGTCGGATCGTTTGAGACCACAGTTGTCCCACGGGGAGTCGCCAGTGAACCGCCGTTCTTTGCCCATTGCTGCCGCGCTCACAGCGATCGCAGCCCTGCTCCTGACCGCCTGCAGCGGCAGCGACGAAAAGCCCAAGGCCAACGACAAGATCGCCGGCGCCGACCAAGGAGGCAAGGCGTCGGTACCACCGAGCGCCACACCCTCGGACACTGATGGACGCCCGAAGATCGAACTCCCGGCCGACCTCAACTACACCTTCGAGTGGTCGAAGACGGGTGATCCGGCCAAGGACGCCGTCCTGTCCGATGGAGAACAGTTCATCAAGGCCACCGACATGGCCGTCGCTGAACAGGACCCCCTTCACAAGGCTTACCGATTCTACTCCGAAGGGGAGATGTCTTCGGCTACGCAGGATTATGTTCAGGCCTACGTGGATAAAAAGATCCGGAACACCGGGACGTACCGCTTCTACAAGGAGACGGTGACACTCGGCAAGGACGGCAAAGCCTCTCTCGTCTACTGCGAGGATCAAGGCAAGGCTTTCGCCAAGAACATCAAAACGGGCAAGATCGAAAAGACCCCGGTAACCAAAAAGAGCTACGTTCTTTACAACACTGCACTGCGAAAGAATGAAGTAGGCGTCTGGGTCACCACTGAAATGATTACCCAGAGGGGGAGCATCAAGTGCCAGCCTTGATTCGCAGGCGGGGAATACTCTCTGTCGTTGCCGCGACCATGGTCGTCCTTGTCAATGCACCGCTCGCACTGGCGGACGATCCCATCGACCAGACCACCAAGCCTCCGACAGGGACGGGTCCATCAGGTGATGTGAACGGCAACGATCTCTCGGCCACAGCCGGGGGTGTGGTCTTCGACCGCTCCAGGAACGGCACCGGCAGCACCGTTGGCCCCGTCGCTGCCGCTGGAAACTGGTCCCCGCCGCTTTGCTGGTACGCACCCAAGTACACCCCCGCGCAGTTCAAGGCCTACGTCGAACCCATCTGGGCTGCCGGGTCCACAGGTAACGAGTGGGACGTCGCCCAGCGCAAGCGCTACGTAGAGGGCGAGCCCTACAAAGACTTCAACATCGACAAGGCCGGCAAAGGCTACTGGTGGGACTCCTACGCCGACATGAGCCGCATCGGTGAACCGGGCGCCACCGCCTGCGACAAGCCGATCTTCTGGGTCGACACCGGCACCCCGCCGCCTGCCGATGTGCCCGAGGCCATCACGCCCGAGATCCTCGCCCAACTCGCCTACGCCGAGATACGCGTACCCGACACCAAGATAGAACTCGCCCCCCAGGCCGTCACCAAGGTCAACCTCCCCACTTGGGCCTGGCTGGACAAAGCAGAGTTCAAACCGGTCTCCGTCACCGCCTCGGTCCCCGTCCTCAACATCCAGGCCACCACCACAGCCACCCCGGTCTCCCTCAAAATCGAACCCGGAACGAAGGACGCGACGCTCCACCCTGCCTCCGGCGAATGCCCCATCAACGCCGACGGCAGCATCGGCACCCCCTACACCAAGGGCAGCGGCAACAAAACCCCGCCCTGCGGCCTCACCTACCTCCGCGCCTCCGGCGAGGGCACGTACAAACTCCAGGCCACCATCACCTGGAAGATCCACTGGACCGGAACCGGCACCCCTGGTGGCAATCTCCCCGACGGCACCTTCGGCACCACCCAGGACATCACTGTCCAGGAAATCCAAGCCATCAACCGCTGAGCTGAGGAAGACAGATACACCGAATGAGTGACCTAGAGCTCGACGGCACGGTCTTTGAGGATTTGAGGAAGACATTCTCTACGATCAGCAACCGCATGGAAACCACACGTCGCACCCTACGCAGCACCGACGGCTCAGTCGTGGGCGCAGACAAACTCGTCGAGGACGTACGTGACTTCGCCGACGAGTGGGGCCACGGCATCAAGCAGCTCGGCAAGCACACCCAGAACGCGGTGAAGATGATCGACAAGATCGGCGAATCCTTCAGCAAGCTCGATCAGGACCTCGCCGAGTCCCTCAAGTCCACGAAGAAGAAGGGCAAGTGACGTGGGGGTCGGCCTGCCTTCCCCCACATAGGCTGGGACCCCACCCCTGGAGACGTAGAGGACACCCGGGAGCTCGCCAAGAAGCTCGGCGGCCTCGCGACCGAACTCGGGGCAGCTTTAAGGGACTTGGAGAGAATCGAGAACGGGGCTTGGAAGGGCAAGACCGCCCTCGCCTTCACCGAGTACATCGAGAAGGACGTTACACCGCTCGTACGTATGAGCTACGACTCCTTTGGCAAGGCCTCCCGCGCGCTGCACCGGTGGGCTGGCGAGCTGCAGGACTTCCAGGACGAGGCCGACCGGCTTGAGAAGTCTGCCGGGCAGAAGCTCGATGCGGAGAAGGAAGCCGAGACGAAGGCCGAGGGTAAAGGGAGCAAGGAACTCGGCAAGGCCTCCGGCGAAGTCGACGAGGTCACCAACAAGGTCCATGACCTTGAGGAGCGCTACAAGCGTGCCGCCGGAGCCATCAGCAAGGAGCTCGACAAGGCCGGTGACATCGCCCCGGACGAGCCCGGCTTCTGGGACAGGCTCACCAAGGGCGTCGCGGACGCGTGGGACGCCACCGGAGAGTGGATCAAGGACCACGCCGACATGATCAAGCTGATCGGCGACCTGCTGAGCGACCTGACCGCGATTCTGGGCTTGCTGGCCATCATGACGCTTCCGTTCCCACCGCTCGCGGCGATCTTCGGCACTGCCGCGCTCATCGCGAGTGGGCTTGCGTTGGTGGCGCACGGTGTGGCCAAGGCAGCAGGCGCCGACGTGAGTTGGATGCAGATCGGGCTCGACGCAGTGGGGCTGATGCCGGGTATCGGGGCGTTCAGCAAGGGCATCAAGGTGGTCGGCAAGGCCCCAGCGCTGGCCAAGGCCGGCAACCTCGGCAAGGGATTCGAGGCAACCAAGCTCGGCAACGCTCGTATGCTGCTGTCCGTCGGCGAGGGTGCGAGGGATGTCACGGGCGGGCTCAAGCTTCTGCCCGGCAAGGTGGTGCTCGGCGGCACAGCCAAGAATGTGTACGAGGTCGCGCACGCGACCAGTGGCGTGATGTCGCGCATGGGAGGCCTCGCCAACGCGGGCTACCACGCGGGCCAGTGGGTCGGCTCCAAGGGAGCCAACCTCATTCCCGGAGTGAACATCAACCCTCTGGGAGCCGGCATCGCCATGGACGCCGGGCTCAAGATCTTCCCCAAGATCACGAGCATCCACCAGCACGTAGGAGAAGCACTCTTCCCCGGCGACCAGTTCGAGAAGTCGGCCTCGGGCAACTGAACGGCTGATGCGAAGAGACAGAATGAGCGCGCATGACAACGGCCCCAGAGCCGACGCGCAGGAAGACGGATATGGACATCTGGCAGCCTGAACCTGGCGAGACGCTCCTCGCCCGCACTCCAGTCACCTTCGCGACGGGCGAGGCCATGCGCGTCAGGGGCATGCGCTGGTTCCGCGACACCGAGCGCAATGACATCCAGAGCGAACTGCCGGGCTGGCCGGAGGGGCCGGTGTACGCGGCCCGTTCGACAGGCGGCTCGCTCGTGCGGAACATCGGCAAGGGCGGGGGCCTCGCTCTGGTCGGCGTCCTCATGGCCGTGCTCACCGGCGGAGGAGGCAGTGGTCCTTCCAGCTCCAGATCCGGCTCGGGGAGTTCCGACGACCGCGCCGACGAGATCGAGGACTTCCCCGTCACGTGGGCCGCGCCCGGCACCATTGCCCGCACCCTGCCCTGGCAGCTGGATCCCGCCCGCTCCTCCGAGGAGCACTACCGCACGCATGCGATCGTCACCGACCGCCGACTGGTCATCGTGGGCCTCCCTTTCTACAAGAAGGACAGGACGATCATCGAGGACGAGGCCCTATGGGAAACCGAACGGTCCACGATCAGCCGGGTAGAGCCAAGGAACTTCCGCAACGAGCGGGACGTCAAGGTCCTCTTCACTGACGGCTCATGGTGCAGGCTGAGCGCCATCTCGCGGACGGAACTCACTCGGCACCTGGTCCACCCTCTCGACCTGGTTCCTCTGGAATCCCTCACACCAACACAGCGGAACACTGTCGACAGCTTCCTCGCGACAGCTCGGGCTCAGGCGCCGGACTCCGGACCCCCCGTAATCACGCGTCGCCCCTGCGGCCACTACAGGGTCGAGGTTCTGCCGCCGAGCAGAGTCGACTCGTTCTTCGGCGCCACCGAGCTGGACATGATCATGGGCTCTGACGGCGCTGAGGTAGAACTCATGGCCCAACACCCAGACGACTTCTAAGCCCTGACTCTGCCCCCTTGCCTCTCCTGACCAGAGCGGACCCATCCCCATGACGACCCCCGCCGACTCCACGAGCGTGCTCCCACCCACCCCCGCCGACGGGGAGCCCCCGCCCCTCTGGTTCAACGTCCCCGATGGCTTCTTCGCCCTCCCCCTCGCCGCCACCCCCGAGGAGCGCGCCGAGCGCGCCCAGTCCTTCGTACGAGGGCTCTACTCTCGCGGCGACGAGACCATCTGGGAGCCCGCCGCCCCCTACTACGTGGCGATAGCCGAGCTCATGGCAGAGAGCGGGGTCTCGTACTCGGCGATGGGGCTCTTCTCCACAGCAGAGGAGAGCGACTCCGACAACGACGCAGACGAGGGGGGAGCGGGCGCGGCGGCGGGAGACGAGGCCGAAGAAGAGGTCGAGGTCAGGCACGAAGGCACCGATGGCGTCGCGCAGTGTGCCTTCACCGTGGCGGCCGTCCCGACGGACCAGGCCGGCGCCGACACCGACGTCGTGGCCCAGGGCATCCTCGCGATCCTCTCCCGCGACCCGCACAACGACGCCCGCTGGCTCGACCTGCCGTGTGGACCCGCGGTCTCTTGCATCACCCTGAGCGAGTACAAACTGAGTGCGGAAGTAACGGAGAGCGGTGAGGCGATGGATCTCCTCACTGGCCAGATCCAGGTCCATGTCCCGTTCCCCACCGGCCCGTTCACCGCGATCTTCACGCTCTACACCGCGTCCACGGACTACTGGGTCGAGTTCTGCGACATGACCGCGGCCATCCTGCAGACGGTGTCGTTCACAGAACCGGACGCCGAGATGATCGACGGCGACAGCAACGGCGTCTGATGGAGCTGATCCGGCCCGCCCTTAACGGGATTCTCGCCCAGGCGGACGGCAGGGCGAGGGCAGACCCGGCAACGGCCATCTTGGCATGACCGTAGACCTCGCCTCCTTGACCCGACCTGCGGTACGGATGTGCGCCCCGCTGGCACCGA
>NZ_JAGGOI010000081.1 GCF_018614585.1 Streptomyces sp. ISL-1
GCGGGCTGTCGGCCCTGGCCGACCGCAAGCGCAGCGGGCGCCCCGCTCCCTTCACTCCCGTGCAGGTCGCCGAGGCCAAGGCGCTGGCCTGCCAGTTACCCGCCGAGACCGGCGTGCCGCTGGCGCGCTGGTCGTGCCCGGAGTTGACCGCCGAGCTGACCTCGCGCGGGATCACCGATACCGTTTCCGCGTCCACAGTGCGCCGCTGGCTGCGCGAGGACGCGCTCAAGCCCTGGCAGTACCGGTCCTGGATCTTCATCCGCGACCCGGACTTCCACACCAAGGCGGCACGGGTGATGGACCTGTATGCCCGCACCTTCGACGGTGCCCCGTTGGGCGAGGACGAGTACGTGATCTCCGCGGACGAGAAGACCTCCATTCAGGCCCGCTGCCGCTGCCACCCCGACCCTGGCACCCGGGCAGGCCCAGGCGATGCGCGTCAACCACGAATACCAACGCGGCGGCGCCCTGGCCTACCTCGCCGCCTACGACGTCCACCGAGCACGCGTTCTCGGCCGCTGCGAGACCACCACCGGCATCGTGCCGTTCATGAACCTGGTCACCCAGGTCATGACCAGCGAGCCCTACGCCAGCGCCAAACGCGTCTTCTGGATCGTCGACAACGGTTCCTCCCACCGAGGGAAGAAGGCCATCGATCGCCTTACCGCCGCGTTTCCGAACGCCGTCATGGTCCATACCCCCGTCCACGCCTCCTGGACGAACCAGGTCGAGATCTTCTTCTCCGTCGTCCAACGCAAAGTCGTGGCACCCAACGACTTCACGGACCTCGACCAGGTCCGAGACCGACTCCGAGCCTTCGAAGACCGCTACAACGCCACAGCACAGCCGTTCCAGTGGAAGTTCACCACTTCCGACCTGGACGATCTGCTGGCCAGGCTCGACCGGCACACCGCCGATCACCCAGAAGAATCCTCCGCCGCCCAGGCAACATGATCAACCCCCGAAGGACTTCGAGGCCGACCACTTAGCCTCGATCCACCGACGTGGTTTGAAGGTGGCCTTCTGAGGATCGTTCTGCGCCGGTTCCGGGGCGGCGGCTGGGGTGGGCAGCGGGTACCTGCTGGTCTGCCCAGCTTTTCCACGGTTTCGGTTCCGGTCGGGCCCTGGCGGGCGGGTGGGCGGGGGTTGTCAGGCTGGTTTGGGTGGGCCGTGGACCGTGTCGAACAGGTGCGTCCAGGCGTGCTGCCAGGGCCAGTTGTGCGGTAGATGCAGGGTGATGCGCCGTGCGGAGCGGGCGATCCGGGCGGGTACGTTGACGAGGTGGGCGCGGAGGGTGGCGGTGGTGGCCTTTGTGTGGAAGGCAGAGGTCAGCGCGCCGGTGGCCCGCAGCAGGTTGTAGGCCATCGCCCACAGGATCAGCCAGGCCGCGTTGGCGTGGAAGTGCCCCGAGGGCAGGTGGGCCAGGGCGGAGGCTTTGCTGTCGGCGATGACCTGTTCGACGACGGCGTGGTGGCGGTGCTCCCGTTCGGCCTGGAGGGTCTGGGCGGGGCTGTCGGTGAAGAACGGGTGGTAGCGCCAGACGGGGAACAGTTCGCCCTGCTCGCCGACGGTGGCGGGTTTGGCCAGGTCGCGGACCCGGCGCACGATCAGCCGGGCGGTGACCTGCTCGCTCTTCTTGCGGCCGGCGAACGCGGTGTAGGCCGGGATCTCGGCGACCTCCGCATCAAAGGCGAGCTCACCGGTGTCGGGATCGGGCACGGCGGTGGGGTAGGTGATCTGCTGCCATGCCCCCTCCGGGATGCCAAGGACGGCGCGTTTGACGGACGGGTTCATGCCGCAGGTGATCGAGAAGCGGGCGCCGGCCCGGCGGCAGGCGGCGATCACCCCGGCGTTGTAGAACTGGGAGTCCGCCCGCAGGATGCGCATGCCGGTGCAGCCGGCCTCCACCGCCGTGGCCAGAGCCTCGCTGACGAATTTCGGGGCGCCGCGGGAGTCGGCTGCCTTGCCGCGGCGCATCCGCACGGTGGCGATCACCGGCCGGGAGGCGGGGGTGCAGATCGTGGCGAGCAGGGGGTGCAGGGTGCGGACGCCCTTGAACCGGCCGTACTCCGCCCCCTGCTTGGTGCGGCCGTAGACGCGTTTGTGGGTGGAGTCGACATCGATGAATGCCACCTGGCCCGCGCCCGGCAGCAGCGGGGTGTGGGCGGCCAGTGCGGCCAGGAACCTGCGGTGCACGGCATCGAGTTGGAGCGCGTGACCGTGGGTGAACGCACGCAGGAACGTGCCGAGCGTGGACGGGGCACGGATCCCGCCGAACAGGGCCGGCATCGCACCGTGCCGCAGGACGTCCAGGTCGTCGATGCTGTCCGCACCCGCCACCATCCCGCCCACGATGCTGGTGACCTTGGCGTGCGCTGCGGCACCCGCGCTGTTCTTCGCCCCGCTCAGCTTCACCTTCTCCGCCACCCAACGGGCAAGCCCGCACCGCTCGGCCAGTCGCATCACCGGGACCAGCCCGGCATACGCGACTAGATTCGTGTCATCGAACGCGGCGGACACCGCCGAAGCGGCATGGGAAGATTGCATCTCGCGGGTGTTCTCTTGCTCTGTGGATGCGGAACCGTAGGAAGTCCCATCGTCCCAGCTCAGAGGGCATCCGCGTCTTCATGTCCAAGCCCTGGACCGGCCATTGGCCGGTGGATTCAGGCTTAGTCGTCGTCTCCACGATCTCCTCGCGCTGTGGCACGTCGATCTCGTGGTACTCCGCCTGCGCCAGCAGCGTGTCCGTGTCGAGATAAAGAGGTGATCGCAAAGCCATCCCATGAGTCTCTCACCGCCCACTGACACCAACACGGGGGCACAGTGAGGAGATCGCGGTCGTCAGTCGGCGTCAGGGTCGTATCCGAGGCTCTGAAGGAGACGGCGGCGTTCGTCTTCCTCACGCTCAAGGAGTGCCGCCAGGACGCGCACGTCCCGGTGGGAGGTGATCGCGGCCTTCAGCACGGCGGCGAGGACGTCGGGCGGCAGGGCCTCGGCCTGGGTGGTGGAGGTGCCGCTGAACAAGCGGTGATCACTGGCCTTCGGCGGCGCGGTGGGCAGCCCGTAGTCGGCGATCTGCTGCTCGGTCACCGCCAGGCGCTCGAAGACGACCTCCGTTCCCGGGGCGTCCACGGCAGCGAACGCGGTGACATCCTCGGCCAGCGCGGAGAACAGGTGGACCCCGCTCTGGTCCCAGTCGGAGACGACGAAAACCCTCACCGCGCGGTGTTCCGTCAGAGCCGCACGCAGCGCTGCTCCCTGTTTCGCCGGCAGCCCATTGAATCCGCTGCCCGAATACACAGGCACGCCGTACGGGTCGGCGACGGCGACAAGCTGTGGAACCATCCCAGCTGTCTCGCAGACGATCTCAAGCCGCACCGGTTGGCCGGCCTGCCGGTCCAGCCGATAGTCCAGCGCCGCCTGGCGCAGCCCGCCCCGGAAGTCGTCGGGCCCGTCGTAGGCGACGGGTTCGGCGCGGATTTCGGTGTCGTCGCGCAACGCCTCCCACGGGATGCGGCCAGAGCGGCGGGCCATCCCGAGGAGCTCCACCGTCTGTTTGTAGGTGCGCTCTTCCTTGACCAGCACGCCGTCGGAGATCAGCGAGTACCAGACCTGCCGGATCGTGAGCGGCAGCTGAGCCGCGTAGCGCACAAGGACCCGGTCCACGGCCGTCAGCAGCTCACACGTGCGGGCGCGGGGATTCCACTGCGGCTGGTACCCGCGGGGCCGGCGATTAAGGCGTCCTTTCTCCAGGATCCCGCCCGGATGGACTACGGGCAACGGCCTCCCTCGGGTGCACTGGGCGCATGGCGGTAGGCCGAGGCCACGCGGCCTTGGGCTTGCCCGCGCCGCCGGGTCGGGGCTTGCCCTGCCCACCGGACGCCCAGCGGTCGCCTTCGAGAAGGCCACGCCCCCATGACCGAATCGCACCCCAGGCACCCCAGGTTCGCCCTACGGTGCTGGCCATGAAGCTTTCGATGAAGAGCAGCAAGCCCGTGCCCGAGGACCGGCGAATGCTCGCGGCCGGCCTGACGATGGCCGCCGAAATGATCACCGAGAATGCAGCCGACAGCCTGCGGGACGGCCGGTGGTCGGACGCGGTCGCCGACCTCGCCGAAGCAGCCCGCCGTACCCAGGTCATCCTGCACGAGGCCATCGAGCGCGCCCTCGCCGAAGGCGAGACCTTCGAGACCCTGGCCAACGATGCGCACCTGTCGCCCGAGTACCTGCGCCAGGCCTACGAGCAGTTCGACCGCGGAACGCCGGCGCAAAGCGGTCCCGACCAGCATGGCCGGGAACCCTGGCGCGTCCTGGGCTAACGGCGCCCACTTCCCTGGCGTCATCGCCCGGGGCCTCGTGCTGTCAGGCGCCCCGTGCCGGAGTGGCTCTGTTCACCGAAACGGACAGCAGTTAGTTTGAGCAGCAGGCGATCGCCGAACCAGGTCGAACAGTTCGTGAGTTCCGACAGCACTTCTTCACTTCTTCGTCCGCGATGCGTGGGCCAAGGGGAACAGGAGGAGTCCGCAGATGGCGACCAGGATCCAGCCCGGGCGGGACGCATGTGCGAGCCCCGCCGGGCCGGTGTTCGCGACCAGGCCGCCGGCGAGGGCGATGCCGAGTGCGGAGCCGACCTGTCGTGCGGTGGACGTGATCGCTCCGGCCACGCCGGCCCGGGCCGGAGGCAGCCCGTTGACTGCGGTGTTGGTGATCGGCGCATTGGCGAAGCCGAACCCGATACCGATGAACAGGTAGGCAAGCAGGAGCAGGGGCACGCTCGTGTGCCGATCGAGACCGACCAGGCAGAGTCCGCCTGCCATGATGAAGCCGCCGGCCAGGGTCAACGGCAGCCGCGGTCCGATACGACCGACCAGACGGCCGGACCAGGGTGCGCAGACGGTCGCTCCGAGAGCCATGGGCAGGGTGGCCACCCCGGCGGCCAGTGGCGTGAAGCCCCGGGTGTGCTGCAGGTAGAGGGTGTTGAGCAGCAGCGTCACGTTCAGGGCGACGAAGACCGCCACGGCGCCCAGGACCGCGCTGCTGAACAGCGGGCTCCGGAAGAGTCGCAGATCCATCAGCGGTTCGTGCCGACGCGCCTCGACCCACACGAACCCGACCGTCGCCGTGGAGGCGACCCCATAGCCGGCCAGCGCCACGGGCGATGTCCAGCCGATGCGCGGCCCTTCGATGAGGACGCCGACCCAGACCCCGATGACCACGGTCAGCAGGGTCTGGCCCGCAACGTCGAGCCGTCGTGCCCGCGGCCCCCGGGACTCGGGCACAAACACCGCGCTGAGCACTAGGGCGGTCACGATGACCGGAGCGTTGATCCAGAACAGCGACCGCCAGCCAAACCCCGCGACGAGGGCGCCACCCGTGACCGGGCCGACGGCCATGCTGAGCCCGAAGACCGACGCCCAGACGCCGATGGCCTGCGCCCGCTCCCTCGGGTCGGGCATAGCGTTCACCACGATCGCGAGAGCCACGGGACTGAGCATCGAGGCGCCGATGCCCTGAACGGCACGGGCCGCTACGAGCGCGCCCACCGAAGGTGCCATCGCGCAGACCAGCGAGGCCGCGCCGAACACCATCAACCCGGACTGGAACACCCGCCGGCGTCCGAAGCGGTCCGCCAGCGCGCCGGAGGAGATCAACAGACCCGCCAGGACAATGGTGTAGGCGTCCACAGTCCACTCGAGACCGCCAGTCTCGACGCCCAGGCCGCGCCCGATGGCGGGCAGGCCCACGTTGACGATGGTGGTGTCCAGGCCCACCAGGAACATGCTCAGGCAGCAGACGGCCAGCACCGTCCAGCGTCTGCGCGCGCTCAGCACGGGTTGAACAGGATGAGTCGTCGTCGTTGTCACTGTCCGCCTCTGACATCTGGGAGTAGATGCTGGCAAGGCTCAGGCAGGCCGACGACCACCGACCAGCGTTTTTGCGAAAACCGCAAAGAACCGCACACTGAACCAGGTGGACACAGAACTGGAGCAGATACTCGACAACATCGGGCCACGGCTGCGCACTCTGCGCCGAGACCGAGGACTCACGCTGGAGGCGCTCGCGACCACGACCGGGATCTCGGTGAGCACACTGTCCCGTCTCGAATCAGGCAGGCGGCGCCCGACTCTGGACCTGCTCATCCCGCTCGCGCGTGCGCACCGCGTCGCACTCGACCAACTGGTGGCCGCACCGGCCACCGGTGACCCCAGGGTGCATCTCACGCCCTTGCGCAGAGGTGACGGCAGCGTCCTCGTGCCCCTGACGCAGTACCCAGGCCAGGTGCAGGTGTTCAAGCACGTGCTGGCTCCCCGCGAGGCGAAGCTGGTGACCCACGACGGCTACGAATGGCTCTACGTCCTCGCCGGCGAGCTACGCCTCATCCTCGGCGAACACGAATGCACTCTCCGCCCCGGCGAAGTGGCCGAGTTCGACACCAGAGAACCGCACTGGTTCGGTCCCGCAAACTCGAGGGCCGTGGAGATCCTGCACCTGTTCGGACCACAAGGCGACCAGGCCGTCGTCCGTGCGAGACCCTCGGCCACCGATCCCACCCTGGCGACCACCACACCCCCACCGCCAAGGACGTCTTGACCCGCAACAGCTTTCCCAGCAGACGCGGGGCGAGGGTGCTGTCCAAACTCGTGAACATCGAACGGCCCGCGATTCCGCCACTCCCGAAAGCCTGAACACCCGCTGTCGAATCTCGCGTACAGAACCACCGGAGGCCCCCCCTGCAACACGGGTGCCAGGAGGCCCCGTCCGAGCTGTCACCGCAGGTCAGGGGCGAAACGCGCGGGGATGTTGCACTGGCCGTGTTGCAGTGGGGGGGCCGTTCGGTGAGACCGGACAGGGCGAGAGGGCAGTCAGCGGTCTTCGGGGTCCTGCGGCACTAGATCGACGTATGCCTGGCCCGGGATCTGGTGGGGTTCTGAGGGAGCCCACCCGGCAGGGGATCATCAGGGTGCCGGCTTCGGTCTACTGCGGGACGCGGACCCCGGCGCTCTCCCGTGACCTTGCTGATCCGCTGGACGATGGCGGGGAAGATGTCGGTGCGCTCGTCGAGGGTCGGGTAGTCGAACCGGTCGTAGCGCAGCTCCAGGGTCGCGGTGCCTGCGGTGTCCTTCAGCTTGATCCTTAACCTCGGCC
>NZ_JAGGOI010000082.1 GCF_018614585.1 Streptomyces sp. ISL-1
CGCCACCTGCCTGTACGCGGTCTACAACCCACACCGCCACCGCCTGCGCTACGCCGCCAGCGGGCACCTGCCGCCCCTGCTGGTAGCCGCCGACACCGCCTACCTGGAGCTGCCCCCGGCGCTGCCGCTGGGACTGGGCAGCACCCCAGTCGACCGCGAGGTGGCGTTCCCGCCCGGCACCAGCCTGCTGCTATACACCGACGGCCTGGTGGAAAACCGGGCGCTGTCCCTGGACTTCTGCCTGGCGGCCCTGCGCCAGACCTGCGGCGCGCTGCCCGCCGCCGCCCGCACCGACCCCCAGCAGATCACCGAACGGGCCCTGGAGCTGCTGAACACCCCCGACCGGGTCGACGACGACACCGCCCTGCTCGCCGCCACCGCCGAACCATCGTGTCGAACCGGCGACCCGCAGGCTGACGGAAGTGCCATACAACCGACCGCTACTGCTCGTAGTCATTGCTAAGGAAGCTGCGGATTTGCTAATCCACTGCTAACGAACTGTCTTCATTTTCCCTGTCAAGTTCATCTGTTCAGCTTCAGCAAGGCGCTCAGTGGGCTCCTGAGACGCTGTGACTTGGGTCTGCCCAACCGTCACGACAAGAACCGTTGCAGTACTAGGCCGCACCGGCCCCACCTGCGGCTGGTACGCCGGTCAGGGCCTCGGTCGCATGTCTCCGCCGTACGTGGTGCGGTAGTCCGGGACGACGATCCGGCTCGTCGGAGACTCCTGGTGGACCTGGGCGGTGAACGCGTCCAGGTCCATCACCGGGTCGCGGCGCGGGGGCTCGCTCAGCAGCTCCTCGAAGTTGTCCCAGTGGACGGGCACGACGACGCCGGGCCGGCCCAGTGCCCGCAGCAGCCGGGGCACATAGCGGGACGTGGAGGCGCTGGACGGCACCGCGACCATCGCGAGATCGGGGCTCAGACCCTGCACGGCCCGCTCGGAGAAGTCGCTGGCGCCCATCAGGAACGCCGACGGGCCGCCGCTCCCGGCCGTCACCTGGAAGGCGAGCGTGTCGCCCTCCGGCAGGTCGGAGATGGTCCTCGGGGCAGCCGCGGGCGGCGCGTTCAGCGTGCCCGGGGCGAAATAGGAGTGCCGCTTGTTGCGGCTGTGCAGGCTCGACACGACCTCGACGGTGAGCCCGCCGAAGTCCAGCACCTCGCCGCCCTTCACCACCGAGATCTGTCCCGGGTCGACACCGAACGCGACCAGCAGATGGAAGGTGGTCTCCGTGCCGACGACCCGGGCACCGGTGGACTTGGCGATGTGGGGCACATCGGCGACGTGGTCCCAGTGGGAGTGGCTGACCAGGACGATCTCGGGGTGGTCGATGTGCTCCCGTACCAGCTCGGGATCGGACCTCAGCTTCGTACCCGGCTTGAAGCCCCCGTCGAACAGGCCGGTCTTGAACCGGGTGAGGTACGGGTCGAAGAGCACCGTCCGGCCGTCGACGTCGATGCGCCAGCCGGAGGTGCCCAGCCAGCGGAAGGACGCCGAACCGGCCGCCGGGGCCCTGCGGGGCGCCGCCGCGGAGGCGGCGGTCGTGGCGGGAAGCAGCGGGGCGGCCGCGCCGAGCGCGGCACCACGCAGCACCGTACGTCGGCCGAACCCCTGGATGCGCCGCTTCGGGCGCTGTGCGTCTGTGTCGTCGCTCATGGCGTCAGGAGATCAGGACGCGGTCCTCGCCGTCCAAGATCAAAATCCTGGAGTCCTCATATGCGGAAGCATATGAGTGCACGTCAGAGCCCTTTACTGCGCAGGAAGTCGACGGCGATCCGGGCCGTGGCGCCGATCGCGGCGTCCACCGCCGGACGCGAGGCGGCCAACTCCCGCGTACGGGCGAAGACGGAGACCGCGTAGCGGCCGCCGTCGGGATACCGGACGACCCCCGCCTCCATGTGCAGCCCGGGCAGGGTTCCGGTCTTCGCCGCGACCGTCACCTCGTCGGGAAACCCCGACACCAGCCGGTGCCGGAAAGCCTGACGTGCCATCAGCTCACGTACCTGGGCGCACGCCTCAGGCGGGCCCGCCTCGTCACGCCAGACGAGACGCAGCAGCCGGGTGATCTCACGGGGCGTGCTGGCGTTGGTCCGCAGCGGATCCAGCACGCTCAGCCGTCTCTTGCGATCGTCCGGCAGAGCCGGGTAACGGAGGGCGAACTCCGCCTCGTCGCGGGCGCCGACCTCGGCGAGCATCGACTCCAGTACGTCACGGGGACCGCCCACGATCCGGGTCCCGCCGAGCCCGAGTTCCCCGGCGAGAAGCCGCACCGTGTCCAGGCCGACCCGTGCCAGCAGCAGATCCGCCGCCGAGTTGTCGCTCACCGAGATCGCGAAGAACGCCAGATCGCGCAGCGACAGCTCGACGTCGTCCGCACAGCCTGCCGTGCCCCAGCCGCCGAGCCGGTCGGCCGCCGTCACCCGCACCCGCTCCCGGGGGTCGAGCTGGCCGGCGGCCACCTGCCGGGCGAACTCCAGGACCAGCAGCACCTTGAAGACCGAGGCGATCACGACCGGCTCGTCCGCGCCGACCGCCACCTCCTCGGCGCCCGGCTCCGTGCCGACGGGGACCGCATGCAGCAACCCCTCGGCACCCGCCCCTGCGAAGACCTCGCGGATCCGTTCCTCGACCATCGGTTCGCCCCTCACGTAAGGTCCCTGGCTGTGGATCTCTTGCGCCACCTGCGTATCTTCGTCGCCGTCGCCGACGAGCTGCACTTCAGCCGGGCCGCCGACCAGCTTGGCATGGCCCAGCCACCCCTCAGCCAGGCGGTACGCAGACTGGAGAAGGACCTCGGCGCCGAACTGTTCGACCGATCGCACCGCCAGGTCCGGCTGACCGCCGCCGGCATGGTGCTGCTGGACGAGGCCCGCGAACTCCTGGCCCGCGAGGAGCGGTTACGGACGCTGGCCCGCCGCGCCGGGGACGGCGGCCTGGGCACCCTGCGCGCGGGCGTGCCCCCCGACACCACGGTCGCCATGCTCTCCACGCTGCTCTCGGCCTGCGCGGAGCACTCCCCGGGCCTGTCCGTCGATCTCCAGGAGATCACCACCGAGGAACAGCTGCGGCTGCTCGCCTCCGGTGGGCTCGACGTCGGCCTCGTCCACCAGCCCGTGGACGCCACCGAACTCCGCCTCGGCGCGGAGGTGTGCGTGGAACTCGGCGTCGTCCTGCCCCGCACCTCACCGCTGGCCCGGCTCCCCGAGGTCGCGCTCGCTGAACTGTCCGGCCACGACCTGGTGCTCTTCCCCCGTGCCCAGGCCCCCGGCTGGTACGACCGGATCCTCGACACCTGCCGCGCCGAGGGCTTCGTGCCCGGCCGCCTCCGGCACGCCTCCAACCCCGAGTTCCTGCTGGCCCTCGTCCACGCGGGCCACGGCATCGCCTTCGACCAGGGGCCGGTGGCCCGCAAGGAGCCCCGCGTCGTCTGGCGGCCGCTGGCCGGCCGCCCCCTCACCCAGCGGACCACCGGGGCCTGGCCCGCCGGCCGGTCCGCCCACCCGGCCGCCCCTCACTTCGCGGAGCTCGCGGCCGGCGTGCTCGCCCGCGACCGTACGGCAGCAGCCCTGCGCCGCGACGACGGCCCGCGCCCGCCGGACGGGCCGCCCCGCCCGTGGTCGGTGGTGTACGACGAGTCGAGCTGACGCCGCGCCGACCGGCTGCCCGCGCGAGACAGGCCGGGCCTCTGGGTACACGTACTCATGCGCCGGCCCCGCTCCCTGGCGAGGATGGCGGGCATGGACCTTCCTTCCGCGCCCGTGGCGTTCGACGATTCCGTACGGCCCCACGCCGGTCGGGGCGCCGACGTGGGGGCTGCCGTGGGGCTGCTGCTCCTCGAATTCCTCGTCCTGCTGGTGATCTTCGGCGTCTGGTTGGTGACCGGGGTGAGTCTCGACCCGGGCAGGACGGTGAGCCCCGACCACTTGTGGGGCTATCTCGTCGCCGCCGGTGTGGTCGGGGCCCTGGCCGTGGTTGCGGCCGTGATCGCGTCCCGGTCCCGTGCCGTGGTGACGGTGTGGACCCAGTGCTTCATGGCCGTCGTCGTGGTGGCCGGGGTGGTCGGCGGGGTGGCGGTCCAGCAGCACGAGGGCGCGACCGAGCACCCCGCTCCCGCCCCCGCGTTCACCGGCGAGGCCGGGTGCCGCAGCGGCGGCGACAACAGCGAATGCGCGGGCACCGGCGGCTGACGCGGGCAGCGGTGGCTACACGGCCGCACTCAGCGGCTAGGGCTGTGACCGCATACGTTCACCGGGTCTGGTGGTGGTGCTGAGGGTGCTTGTGCCGGTTGGATGAGGGGTCGCATCCGATGCGGGGAGGCGTGTTGGCACCACCGGTCAAGGTCCGGCGACTGACGGACCAAGAGGGTCAGAAGCTGCAGCAGATCGTGCGGCGGGGCAGTACGAGCACGGTGCGCTACGGCGGGCGATGATGCTGCTGGCCTCGGCGGGCGGGAACACTGTGCCGGTCATCGCCCGCCTGGTGCAGGCCGACGAGGACACCGTCCGCGACGTGATCCTCCACTTCAACGAGATCGGCCTGGCCTGCCTCAACCCTCGCTGGGCGGGAGGCCGTCCCCGCCTGCTGAATTCTGACGACGAGGACTTCGTCGTCCAGACGGCCACCACCCGCCCGGCCAGACTCGGGCAGCCCTTCACCCGCTGGTCGATCCGCAAACTCGCCGCCTACCTCCACCGCGGCATCGCCTCCCGGCCGATACGCATCGGCCGGGAGGCACGCGCACCTTGCTGGCCCGCCGCGGGGTCACCTTCCAACGCACCAAGACGTGGAAGGAATCACCAGATCCGGACCGGGACGCCAAGCTGGACCGGATCGAGTGCGCCCTCGAGCACCGCCCCGACCGCACGTTCGCGTTCGACGAGTTCGGCCCGCTCGGTATCCGCCCCACCGGCGGATCGTGCTGGGCGCCGGCGGCCAGGCCCGACCGGCTGCAGGCCACCTACCACCGCACCCACGGCATCCGGTACTTCCACGGCTGCTACTCGGTCGGCGACGACACCTTGTGGAGCGTCAACCGGGCCCGCAAAGGGATCATCCCCACGCTGGCCGCGCTGAGGACCATCCGGGCCGCACGCCCCGACGGGGCACCGATCTACGTGATTCTCGACAACCTCTCCGCGCACAAGAACTGGCGGATCAAGCAGTGGGCCCGCCGGAACAAGGTCGAGCTGTGCTTCACCCCGACCTACGCGTCCTGGGCCAACCCGATCGAAGCGCACTTCGGGCCCCTGCGGCAGTTCACGATCGCCAACTCCCACCACCCCAACCACACGGTCCAGACCCGCGCACTGCACAGGTATCTGCGCTGGCGCAACATCAACGCCCGCCACCCCGACGTCCTAGCCGCACAGCGCCGCGAGCGCGCCCGCATCCGCAGTGAAAAGGGCATCCGCTGGGGCGGACGCCCCCTTCTGGCAGCCTGACCATCAGACACGGCGAACGTGGCGGGCACAGCACTAGCGGGCGAGGAACGGGCCCAGGGCCGCGGTGAGTTCGGCCGGGGCGTCCAGCGCGATGAGGTGCGCCGCGGTACTGAACTCGACCAGGCTGGCACCGGGGATCCCGGCGGCGTACCGGCGGCTGATGTCCTGGAAGTCGGCGACGTCAAGCCGGCCGATCCCGACCAGTGTGGGGACGGCAATTGTGGCGATGTCACCGTCGGCGCGGCCCTGGGAATGCTCTCCCACGGTGTCCTGGTTGGCCAGGCACGTCCGCATCGGACCCCGGAGCCGTTCGGTCAGTGCCGCGTCGACGTCGTCCCAGACGCGAGCCGGTCCGCGCAGCCACATGTCCAGGTTGACGCGGACGGCGGCGTCCAGGTCGCCCGCGTCCAGGGCCGCCGTTTCGGCCTCGTCGTACGCGATCATTTCCGTCGACCAGTCGTACCCCGGCCACGGCGCGGCGAGCAGGGTCAGGGAGTGCACCCGTTCCGCGTGGGCGAGGGTGAAGCCCACGGCCACGCGGCCGCCCCAGGAGGCGCCGACGAGCCGGACGCGTTCGTGGCCGAGGTGGTCCAGGAGGCGGCGCAGGTCGTCTGTCTCGCTGAACGGGCCGGTCGGGGGCGCGGACTCGCCGAAGCCGCGCAGGTCGTACCGGATGACGGTGTGGCGCTCCGCGAGGGTGGGCACGACCGCGTCCCACATGGTGTGGTCGGCGACGCCCGCGTGCAAGAGGACGACGGGCGGTCCTTCCCCGGTGACGGTGTAGGACAGGTGGCCGCGGTCGTCGGCGAGTGTGATCATCCGCGGATAGTCACAGGTCGGTGATGGGTGTGCCACTGGATTTGGGGCCGTGGGGAACGCGGGCGATGCCGGCCGGGCGGTGCCCCACCGGATCGGCGGGGCACCGCTGGCGGCTGCGAGTGGTGTGGGTGGCCACTCACCGTATGCGCGTGGATTGCCCGGTGTGGGGGCTGACTTCCAGGGGTGCGGATCCGGGACTGGGGAGGGGCGCCGACCGGTCAACGCGACCGCGTCGGCGTTGTGTGTCCCTGAGCCTCGGTCGGGTTCGTAACAGCTGACGGATCAGCAGGGGACCGGCACGCCCAGGGTGACGGGGGTCGGGGTCCACGGGTAGGACGCCGCGATGAACTGGGCGTGAACGGTGGAGCCGCACGGAACGGTGGCGCTCACTTCGCGCACCTGGAGGTTGTGTTGCTGAAGTAGACCGTGCGGTTTATCTGCCCGAGGGAACCGCCGCTGACGGTCGTGGACAGTTGCTGGGGCGGACGCCCCCTCCTGGCAGCCTGACCATCAGACACAGCGAACGTATGCGGTCACAGCACTAGCTGGCGGGACCGCCTGTCTGACATGGCGAGGGCCAGGGATAGGTCGGATCCCCGGTGATCTTCACCTGCTGGGGGGTGTTTCTGGGGAAGGTCCAGATACGGCCCAGGGTGCTGGTGGCGGTCACCGTGGTTGCGTCCAAGGTGACTTCGGTGAACGGATTGGACGAGCAGGAGACCGCGATCCATTCCAAGGTGTTGTGGTCAGCGTCCCGAGTCAGGGCGACCCAGCCGATGCTGCCGTGGTCCGATGATTCACCTGCCAGGGCACGGCTTCCGGCGTAGGTGCATGAGGCAAACGTCGTATCGACGTCCATCCAGTCGCTGGGGGTCCACGCGGTGGCCCGTAGGACCTCCCACCACTGCCAGTCCTCGGCCCGCCTGTCATGGAGCCGGCCTGCGGGGGAGAACCGCACGAGTTCCATTACCGACAGGGATCCGTCGGAGAACATGATGCAGTCTCCGTGGGGCGCCTCCCGGGCACGCCAACGGTCATGCACCAGGCCAGCGTTGGGTGTCGCGTCGGGGGAGCTCACACCCGCAATGATGACATCGAGGAAGAGCGCGAGGAGAGGGCTGCATCGGTCAACCATCCCGTCGGCCCACCAGAACTCGAACCAGAGGCCCGCCAGGCGGGGCCGGCGGCCACCGTCTCTGCCCCCTCACCCCGTGCGCTGAGCGCATGACCCGCCAGCCGGAGCGCCCATCCGCCACTCAGCCACTGAGTCACACCCACTACGCAAGATCACGATCTACGGCTGGAGTACTAGTACTCCAGCCGGACTTCT
>NZ_JAGGOI010000083.1 GCF_018614585.1 Streptomyces sp. ISL-1
CCTGCGAGTCAGAGAAGACCTGGAGGATGACGGCCCTCAGTTCCGCACGGCGCTTCGCAGTGGCCGACAATGGCCTCGATCTCCAGTGGTAGAAGCCCGACGTGGATACTCCCGCCCAGGTGCACATCCGCTGCACGGGAAAGTTGTCGGCCTCGCCGTCGATGAACTCATACTTCTCCGTCACCGGTATTCCTGGGCGAAGAAGGCCGCCGCTTTTCCCAGGAACTCGGTCTTCATACGGAGTTCCCGGTTCTCGCGTTCCAGTTCGCGCAGGCGGGCGCGTTCGCTGATGTTCAGGGGAGGCTCCTCCCCGGCGTGCTCTTGCCGGTATCGGCTGACCCAGGTGCCCAGCGTTCCCTCGTTCACTTGTATCTCTCGGGCGACCTCGGCGATAGGGCGCGACTCCACGACCACCATCTTGACCGCCTCGTCCCGAAACTCAGGACTGAACTTCCTACGCTTCTGTGCCACGTGCTCTCTCCGCCGTTCTGGACTTCGATCCTATGGGGACCGCTGTCCGAGAACTTCGGGGCGCCTCACTCCTCGGCGCCGAACAATTTCGTATAGAAGCCGAGCAGGACGTCCTGGTCGGCAGTGATGATCACTGGCTGGATGGTGGACATAGCACTCCTGTCGAGAACGGTCGTGTCGCTGGGTAGACCGTTCGAGGACGGTGAACTCATCGGCAAAACCGCCCTGCCAGACGATCTACACCCCAGACTGCCGCCCGCGACCAGTACGAGCAGCCCGAAACGGGGTCACACCACCCCTGCTGACCAGCCACTTCAAGATGGCGCAGCCTCCTTGTACGACGAGGAGGCGGTCTTGCCTTCGCCGGGCTGCATGCGCAGGGCCCGCCTGGACGATGTCGACCGTGGAGCCGAGGACATCCGCGAAGACCACCGCATCGCAGTTCTTGGTGTCTACGCCCTCGCCGAGTACCTGCACCGATGCCAGCACGCACCGCTCCATGACCGCGCCCTCGGCGGTGGCACCCGCGGTGAACTTGCCCAGCACCTGCCGCCGGTAGGCGGGCTTGTGCTCCCCGTACTGCCACTGACACCGGCCAAGAATCGTGCATGGGCGACTGTATTGACACCACCTCAGATCAGCCATCATTCTCAGCTGCCCCCTTGCGTAACGCTTCGAGCCTTCCGTTCTTCCCTCTGGAGGAATCACGTACATGCGGAACGACACGACGCCCTCGAATCCATCCAAGCGACGAAGACGCTCCTCGCTGCGTGCACTCACTACACGGCTGGCGAGCCTCCTGCTGCTGGCCACCGCCTTCGTCGGTCTCGACTCGTCACCGGCGCTCGCCGGCGAGGAATGCTTCCCGCCCGGCTGGTGCGGGCAAGTCATCAACAGCAACTCTTCAGGTGCTGTCGTCAGAGCAGCCAGGAGCTGGTGCGGCAACGACCTCGAAGTCTCCCTGGAGTCGGCTTCGTCCCGAATGCCTGCGGACCGCAACGGTGACGGAAAGACGGACTGCACGGACGCAGCCAACACGTTCAGTCAGAAGAGCGACCTGGCTCCAGGCTCGGAGACTCCCGACGATGAGGACTGGGATGCCTTCAGGGTCGATCAGGGGTGCAAGGCCGACACGGATGCACTCAGCTCAAGCGGCGGTGTCTACGACAACACCGACCTCCTCGGCGACCGGTGGGTCAAGGTCGACGACGGCGTGGACCGCGGCATCTACAAAGTCACCTGTGCATCGGCGCTGTCGCACGTATCCGACAACCGCTGCAGCCACTCCCCGAACAGCTTCGCTGGGAGCGGGGTCTTCAGCGCTACCGCCAACGGCGGGCTGGTGTCCGCCGAGTCGCGCATCGACGCCCACGGCGTGCTGCGGGCCCGTACCGCGAGCAGCAGTAGTGGCCCATGGGAGCAGTTCCGCTTCGACGTGGTAGACGCCAACTGCTCGGTGTACGCGCTCTGGTCTATCGACAAGCAGAGGTACGTATCCGCAGAGGCAAGCTGGCGCGGCGGCACCTCGGGCGCGCTGCGGGCCCGCGCCACCAGCATCGGCGAGTGGGAGAAGTTCACACTCCACGACCTGGGCGGCGGCGACTTCGCCCTGCGCTCGTGGGCCAACGGCCGTTATGTCACGGCGGAGCTCGCTTACCCCGGCGACCACTACGCTCTGCTGCGGGCCCGCGCGACCTCCATCGGGCCGTGGGAGACGTTCCACAAGAGTTCCACCTCGCCGTTCACGTCGTACTGCCAGGAGACCGACGCCGACACCACCTACTGCCAGGTCAGGACCAGCGGCGCATCGGGAACGGGCGCGACCGGCGTCACAGGCACCACCCACGTGTGGCTCGATTGGAGCGGCCGCTCCTCGGGCCGATGGACAGCGGCGAGCGGATCGGCATGTGTGACTGACACCTGGGCCAACGGACGGGGCGTGAAGGCCCAGCTCGACTTCCACAAGGCTGGCGCGGGCACGGCCGTCAACAGCACGAACTACGTCATCCGCGGTCCGTACAAGGACACTGGCGGCTCCTGCTCCTCCTGGTACACGTTCACTGCCAGCAACAGCAGCGGAATCGACTTCGTCGACATCGAGTGGGGCGATACCTGGAGCAACTGCAGCTACTGCTACATGGGCCGGTACAAGCTCACCGTCCTGTGAGACTGCTGAAGACCATCCGCCCCGCCGGAGTTTGCCGGCGGGGCGGCTCTGCGTGAGACGCCGCGAAGGCCAGCCCAGAGCGAGCGTCCTCTCGAACGCCAATGACGGCCTTGACGGCGACCTCGTCGAGCAGGGAGCGGGGAGCGTACCTCATCCCGACCGAGGGCCGTGATGACATGCCTGCCGCTCGTCGAAGGCACGCAGGCTGATCTCTTTCCCGGAGCGCCTACCTCTGCCTTGAGTGTGGAGGGGATGTCGGTGGAGCAGAGGAAGTCGAGGGTGGGGCCGGTGAAGCCGAGGGCTTCGGCGTCTTCGCGGACGGAGCGTTCGACGCGGTCGGTGCCGAAGCAGCCCACCAGGTCGTCGTAGGACAGGTCGAATATCAGAGTGCTCATAGCGCAGTCCAGGCCAGGTCCACGTGCGCGATGTGGAACGCGTCGCGTTCACTTCTGCGGCTGAGACGCCAGGTTTTTACCAGATGCCGTCGATGACCTCTTCGAGGGCGAGGTTCCACTGCGATTCGTCATCTTCGAAAGGCAGCGGATCGAACTCGGAAATCTCGGCACGCAAGGCGTCCATGCGCGCCTCAACATCCTCGGTGTTGTCAGCGAGCTGCTGGCGCAGGCTCTCGAACTTCGTGAGTGTGTAGACGAGGGATTCGACGTCGCGGTGGATCGGCTCGTACACCAGCTGTGTTTCGCCGTCGCCGAGCGAGTAGACGGTTCCGCTGTCCGGTGCGAGCGCGAGCGTGGTTTCGGCGAAGAGTCCGAGCACAAGCCAGTTACGGCACTCGTCGGGGACTTTTCCCTTGGTGCTGTACCACTCGGCGAGGTTGATGGAGTCGGTCGCTCTGAGGCTGGCCTTGGACATGAACCACTCGGCGTCCGGGAGCCCGACACTGCTCAGGAAGAGAGCTGTTCGGTCGTTGACGTGGTTGTGTGCTGCGTTGTAGCGGGGGAAGTAGACAACGCCCGACAGGCCGAACGTTGTGAGTACCTCGTCCGGTGTCACGGCGAAGTTCATGCTGGGGCCTTTGCATTCATGGGGGACGGCTGGTGATCGATTCTACCGGCCGTGACGGGACTTGAGCTCCTCCATGTAATTCTGGTGCTCGATGTCACGCTTGTGCCGCGGCACTGACTGGTCGTAATCGTTGGCGTGGTGAACCGCGTCAAGTTCCTTGAAATGGCTGTCCAGCCACGCCTCGTATCTCGGACGTTTCTGGCACGGCGCGCGTTCCGAGAAGACCTCCTTGAGGCCGGCCTGCTTCTCGTTGTGGACGATGGGATACCCGATTGACCGTTCGGAGTGCATGCTGTTCTTGCTGTAGCCGACGAGGATGCTCTCGCCTCGTCCGTCCGGGTCGATGTAGCGGCCGGCCGCGTAGTTGTTCCCCTCGTAGTCGTTGCGGGCGTACCGGGCGAGCTGGGTGGCCTGCCCCAGTTCGTCGGTGTCAGGGTCGACCTTGGTGGAGGTGACCTTGCCCGTGTGGGTGTCCGGTACCGAGAGCTCCTCTCGCTCCGGGCGGGACGAGGGGCGCCATGCTTTGCCGTCGTTCAGGACGCCGTGGAGGCGCTCCTTGTCGGTGCTGTCCAGGGCTTTGAGGTCACCGTCGGATTCCAGGCGCCGCACCGTGCCGTCGGCGTCCAGGAGGTAGGTGCGCACGTCCTTGCATGAGTCGATGTCGCGTTTGGTCTTCTCGTCGCGTTCCTTCTGTTCCCGTTTGCTCTTGTCGATCTTCCCGCCGTGCTTTTCGAGGACGTCTGGGTGGTCAAGGCCGAAGGTGAGGAGAGTGAGGCTGTAGGCGACGTTCACAGATGTTGCGATGCCTCCCCCGGATGCTTGCAGGCTTTCGAAGGGCTGCTCAATGGGCAAGTAGGTCTTGGCATCGATGGCTGCCGACTCCACCCAAGGAACGTTCCAGCTGGTCAGCAGAGTGCCAAAATCAAGGCTCAGGTCCGAGATGAGAGCGTTCTGCCGGGCGGCGCCTTGAAGGCGGTTGGTCGATGTGAGAGGCGATGGAGTCGAGGTGCGACGCCCGGGGGCACCGTAGCGCTGGGGGAGGTGTCGGCACGGGTCCCGGGATGCCCCGGGAGGCCGCGGCAGCGATGAGTGGAACACTCAGCTTCAGCGAGGCAGGCTGTACCCATGCGGACGCTCTTCCGCCTAGCTCCTCCGCCCGGAGCGGGCGGTCATAGCCGGGCCCTTTTCCGAGTCGCGCAGTGCATGCCGTTCGTGATCATACTGCTCGGGCTGGGGATCGAGCTCTCGCCCGCGCACGATATCTACACCGGCCCTCTCCTCGTCGCGATGCCGGCACTGGCTTCGCTGACGATGGGCCCGAAAGGCACCCTCTCGGCAGCGGCTGGAGCCCTGGCCGTCAGCCTGACCACCACCACCCTGCACGAGGCGTGGGGTGGCATGCTGATCTACAGCAACCTCCTGGGCCTCCTCGTGGTGTCCGTGGCCAGTGTCATCACGAGTAAAGCTGTGCGCGCGCGCAGGCAGAGCGAGCTCAACCAGGTTCGCCGGGTCGCCGTGGCAGCACAAAGAGTCCTGTTGCGGCCCGTACCGGCCCGGCTGGGTCCGGTGCGGGCGGCCAGCATGTATCTCGCGGCTGAGACGGGAGCGCAGATCGGCGGCGATCTGTACGAGGCCGTGCAGACCCGGTACGGGGTCCGGATGATCGTGGGGGACGTCCGCGGCAAAGGGCTGCCTGCTGTGGGTTTGGCCGCAGCCGTGCTGAGCGCCTTCCGGGAGGCGGTGCACTATGAGGACGACCTGGTGGAGGTGGTGAACCACTGCGCGGCTGCGCTGCACCGGGAGCGAGCCGCGCCGGGTGGGGTCGACCAGCACGAGAGGGAAGACGAGGCGGAGGATTTCGTCACTGTGCTCGTGGCTCAGGTGCCCGACGGTTTCGAGGTCCAGGTGGTCAATCGCGGCCATCCGCCTCCGTTGCTGCTGCGCCAGGGCGAGGTTCACGCCCTGATGCCGAGCTCATCACTGCCACCCCTGGGCCTGGACGACTTCATCACCGGTCTTCCCGCCAAGGCGGAGAGCTATCCGCTCGCTCCCGGTGACCGTCTGCTGCTGCACACCGACGGCGTGATCGAAGCCCGCAATCCTGACAGGGTTTTCTTCGCCTTGGCCGAGGCCATGAAAGCGGTGCCCTCCTGTACCCCGCCGCAGTTCCTGGAACAACTGCACCGGGCATTGATCCGTCATACCGGGGGCCACCTGGCGGACGATGCGGCGATGCTCGTCGTTGACCGGCTCGACGAAGAAGCAGGCAAATAAGCAGGCGGCGCAGCTGCTGCCTCCTGAAGTGACAGACCGCATTGATCTTCCGGCCAGTCCTGAGCGTGGACCCCCCAAATCGGACACCGTCTGTTCCCCCAGGTCAACCCTGGTGGGCAAGCCGGTCCCGGACGCCGACACGTCTTTCCCACGCGATAGCCGAGGGGCTCCGAAGAGGCTGTGGAGTTCGAGCGGGGCCTTGGCGCTGCAACACGGCCAGTGCAACAGGCAGCCGCGTTGCACCCCTGACCTGGGGAGGAACCTGATCCGGTGTCTGCTCAGGGCGTGTTACACCTCCGTGTTGCAGCGGGGCCGGCCCTCCGTTGCGGGGCTGGGCCGACTCGCTGAAGCAGCCGGTCGCGGGGGAGCAGTTGCGTGTGGGCGAAGCGCAGGGCGTCGGGCCAGGTGGGCCTGGCCGGGTGGGGCACGGCCATCTCCGCCAGCAGCAGTGCCGCGTCCACGGCCTGCGTGCCGCCCGGGCACAGCACGGCCGCGAGAATCGCGCGCCTGGCGACGTCTACGGCGATCGTCATCTCGGGCCGGCCGAGCGTGCCGTCGTCGAACAGAGCGAGGACGTCCAGACGGGTGGTGTCGATCTGCACCTGTTCCCCGGGCCGCAGGGCGACGGTGGGGGTGTGGGCCCGTCCGTCCTCGGTGATGGGCGGGGTGCGCACCGGTCGTGCGGGATGGTCGGTGGGGCCGGCGAGCTGATAGATGAGCCGGTAGAAGGTGGCCTGCGCGGGCATGGACGCGGCGGACTTCTACTACGGCGAGATGGAGATGCGCCGCCGTACCCGGAGGACGACCTCTGCCGTGGCGTTCGCGCCCGACGGCAGTAAACTGCTGGCTGCCCTCAGCCGGGGACGAGACCGGAAGACGATGGGGGTGCCTATCCCCACATGCCGAAGGAAATCTCTTCGAAGAGTTTTTCCCACTCGCTGTCAGCGTTCGCGAAGGGGGTGGGGTCCACTTCGGTGATGCGCTGTTTCATGCGTTCCACTGCCTCGGCGCCGGCCGCGCCCTCGTCGTCGTGCGGCTGGTTCTTGTAGTCGGCCTTCCCTTGCTCCAGGACGAGGAGGGAGTGGACGAGTGATGAGACGTCGGCGTGCATGGGCACGTAGAACTCTTCTCCTTCGGGGAAGGTGTAGATCTTGCCGTCTCGGGGGTCGAGCGCGACGGTGGCGTAGATGAAGCCTCCCAGCGCTTCCCAGCCTTCGGCCTCAGGGGGGCATTCTGCTCCGTCGGCGTCGAAGTCTGCTTTGAGGGTCGGGGTGTTGCCGAGTCTCGGGGATGCCTGGTCTTCCAGGTCGAGCCTGGGGGAGAAGAAGGAATTCTCGGGCAGGCCGACACGGGACAGGAACCTGGCGGTGGGCTCGTGTAGGTGGCTGCCGGCCGTGCGCGGGAAGTAGGTGACGGCCGTGAGCCCGAAAGTCTGGATGACAGTGGAGGCGGGGATGTGGGTCAGCATGCGGTCGTCTTCCCGGGCTACGGATGTCCTTGTTGCTGATGTCGCTGCTTCAAGTCTCTCATGTAGTCACGATGCTCCTTGTCCCGTGCGTAGGACTTGTCTGATTGGTCGTAGTCATTGGCGTATTCGACTTCGAGGGCTGGGTTCTTCGATTTGAAATGGATGTCCAGCCATTGGTCGCATTTGGGGCTGAGCTGGCAAGGTTCTCGCTCGGTGTAGACCGTCTGGATGTGTTTCTCCTGTCCGTGCCGGAGGACCGGGTAACCGATGAGCCGTTCGGAGTGCGGCCCTCCGCTGTCGCCGACCAGGATGACGGGCTTGCCTGTCTGCGGGTTGATGTAGCGGGCCGCAGCGAAGTTGGAGCCGAGGTAGTCCTGCTTGGCGAAGCGGGCGACTTCGGTGGCGCGTGACAGGTCGCTGCTGCCGGGTTGGATCTTGGTGGAGCTGATGGCCGGTCCGGAGCGGCCTCGCGGGACGGTGTAGGGGTTGTCCCGCTTAGAAGTCATCTCATTTGGCTGGGTTGGTAGGCTGTCGGTCGTGGTGGGGATCGTTGAGCGGCTGGTGCCGGACGAGTTGTGGGAGCTGTTCCAGCGGGTGGTGCCGGAGGCGCCGTCGCGACCTCAGGGAGGTGGGCGACGCCGACATGGTGACCGGGAGGTGCTGGCTGCGATCGTGTT
>NZ_JAGGOI010000008.1:0-81825 GCF_018614585.1 Streptomyces sp. ISL-1
GGTCGCGGCGGCTCGGGCGCGCCCGCGCGGGCAGACGGCACCTCCGGACGCGGCGGCAGCGGGAAGGGGGACGGGCGGCGCGTGCCGTCAGCGGGCCCGTAGCGGGCGTCCGGCTCGGGCACAGGCGAGGGCCGGATGTCAGGGGTGGCAGCGTCCGGCTCGGTCCGGCCGGGGCCGTCGGCCTCGGACGCGGGCCGCCGTGGCGCAGTAGCCGTCCGCCCCGCCTGGGCTTCGGCCGACGACGCGTCCACCGGTGTCTCAGGGCTTCGCGGGGCCGTCGGCCCCGGCGGCGGGAGAAGCGGTTCCGGGGGAACCAGGTCCCTGATGCTCGACGGCCGCAGCGCCCTCGGCTTCGGCGGGACCAGCGCATCCGTAATGCGGGAGGTACTCGGCGACGGTTCCCCGTCCGCGGGCTGAGAAGAGGCCGGGCCGGGAGGGCGTTGCGCCTCCGTGCTCATGCCGCCCCCCTGAAATCTCGTCCACGAACACCAACGGATCGCCTTTCGGGGCAGGCCCGTTCGTCACCGCTCGGGCGTCACTCTACGGGCTGGAAGACGCGCCGCGGCAACGAGACCAGGGGTCCGGGGGGATCTGCCCAAAACGTCCCCCTACCCTGCGGTAATTCACTCTGGCAAGCTCAGCCCATGACTCCCCGTGCCGCGGACCGGGCCCGCTACGACAGGGCCACCGCCCATCTCGACGCGCCGCTCGCCGTCGTTGATCTCGACGCGTTCGACGCCAACGCCGACGACCTGGTGCGCAGAGCGGCCGGCAAGCCCATCCGGCTGGCGAGCAAGTCCGTTCGCTGCCGGGCACTCCTCGAGCGGGTGCTGGCGCGCGACGGATTCGCGGGGATCATGTCGTTCACCCTGGACGAGTCGCTGTGGCTGGCGCGGGCCGGGTTCGACGACGTACTGCTGGCCTACCCGTCCGCGGACCGGAGTGGGTTCGCGGAGCTCGCGGGCGACCCCAAGCTCGCGGCCGCCGTGACGGTGATGGTCGACGACGCGGCGCAGCTGGAACTGATCGACCGCTCGCGGGCCGGCGGCAAGGAGGAGATCCGGGTCTGTCTGGAACTGGACACCGCGCTGCACCTGCTGGGCGGCAGGGTACGGATCGGGGCCCGGCGTTCGCCGCTGCGTGAGCCCGCCCAGCTGGCTGAGCTGGCGCGGTCGATCGGGCGTCGCCCGGGCTTCCGGCTGGTGGGCCTGATGGCGTACGAGGGGCATGTGGCGGGGGTCGGGGACGCCGTGGCGGGCAGTCCGCTGCGGTCGCGGGCCGTACGGCTGATGCAGTCCGCGGCCCGTAAGGAGCTGGCGGCCCGGCGGGCCGCGGTCGTGCGGGCGGTACGGGCCGTGACGCCGGACCTGGAGTTCGTCAACGGCGGCGGCACCGGCAGCGTCCAGCACACCGCGGCCGAGGACGCGGTGACCGAGATCGCCGCCGGGTCCGGACTGTATGTCCCGCGGCTGTTCGACAACTACACGTCGTTCACGGGGCGTCCTGCAGCGCTCTTCGCCCAGCCCGTGGTGCGCAGACCGGGCGTGGGCGTGGTGACGGTGCTCGGCGGCGGCTACCCGGCGTCGGGCGCGGCCGGCGCGGACCGGCTGCCCGTCCCGTATCTCCCGGAGGGGCTGCAATACGACCCGCAGGAGGGGCCCGGCGAGGTACAGACCCCACTGCTCGGCTCGGCCGCCGACGATCTGCTGATCGGCGACAAGGTGTGGTTCCGGCACGCCAAGGCCGGGGAGCTGTGCGAGCGCTTCGACACGCTGCAGCTGATCGAGGGTGACCGGGTTACGGGAACCGCGCCCACGTACCGGGGCGAGGGCCGCACCTTCCTGTGAGGACCGGGGCTCACCTGTGAGGACCGGGGCTCAGTACGCCACGGTGGCTCCTCAGCCGGGACCGATGCTGCTGCCGACTCCGCCGCTCGTGGAGTCGCCGATCGGGCGGATGCTCGCGGCGATCTTGTCCATGTCGGCGAGCTTCGGCCCGTCCGGACCCGCGTCGAAGGCGAAGCGGACGACCACCATCGCCCCGGTGCCCACCGTCGAGGGGAAGGCCAGCGACTGGACATACCCGCCGGGGCCCGCTCCGGTGGTGACCCGCCAGCGCACCAGATAGCCCGCCCGTCCGGCGACGGCGACGGACTGCGACTTGAGCACGGTGTGGGACTTGATGCCGCCGTGGATGCGGGTGCCGAGGGTGTCCTCGTCGTACGCCTTGTCCGCCGCCGTCACGATGTCCTGTTCGGCAAGCGTCGCGGGCGAGTTCACATCGGTCTGGGCGGCGGTGATCGACGACACCCGGCCGTGCCGGCAGAACGAGGCGCCGCCTCCCGGACAGTCGTACGTCTCGTCCGTCACCATCGTGGTGCCCTCGTCCAGGGTGCTGTCGGACTTCTCCCAGCCCTGGGGGACGGGCATGGTGATGCCGTTGAGCTGGTCGGTCAGCAGCGCGGAGTCGTCGCCCGCGGACGGGCCGGCGGCGGGGCTGTTCGTGGGGTCCGCCGTGGTCGTGGCCGGCTCGCTGACGCTCGGTGCGGTCTCGGGCTTCGCCGGCCCGTCGTTCTTCCCGAGCAGCACGGCGCCGGTGGCGACCGCCCCGACGAGCACCACGCCCGCGGCGGCGAGCGCCACCAGCCGCACCCTGCCGCCGCCCGCGCCTGCGTGCGGGGCCTGCCGCGCCGGCACGGTCGGCGGGCCGAACCCGGCGGCCTGGACCGGCGCTTGTGCCTGGACCGGGGCGTGCGCCTGGACCGGGCGTGTGTGCGCGCTCCAGGCGGCCCCGTCCCACCAGCGTTCGCTGCCGGGCACGTTGGGGTCCGGGTACCAGCCCGCCGGGGTCGTCATGCTCATCCGGCCACCCTAGGGGGCCGCTTCCGTGGTTCTGCAACGGGAGTGCTTCTACACGGGAGTAACGTACGCGCCCGCGATTCCGCCGTCGACGAGGAAGTCCGTCGCATTGATGAACGAGGAGTCGTCGCTGGCGAGGAAGGCCACGGCGGCGGCGATCTCGTCCGCCTGCGCGAACCGTCCGGCCGGGATGTGCACCAGGCGGCGCGCCGCGCGCTCCGGGTCCTTGGCGAACAGCTCCTGCAGCAGCGGGGTGTTGACCGGTCCCGGGCACAGGGCGTTCACCCGGATCCCCTCGCGGGCGAACTGCACGCCGAGCTCGCGCGACATGGCGAGCACGCCGCCCTTGGACGCGGTGTACGAGATCTGGGAGGTCGCCGCGCCCATGACGGCCACGAACGACGCGGTGTTGATGATCGAGCCGCGGCCCTGGCGCTGCATGTACGGGATCGCGGCCTTGCAGCACAGGAAGACCGAGGTGAGGTTGACGTCCTGGACGCGCTTCCAGGCCTCCAGGCCCGTCGTGAGGATCGAGTCGTCGTCGGGCGGCGAGATGCCCGCGTTGTTGAAGGCGATGTCGATGCTGCCGTAGGTGTCGTACGCGGTCTTGAACAGCGCCTCGACTTGCTCGGCGTCGGTGACGTCGACGCGTACGAACGTGCCGCCGACCTCGTCGGCCGCGGCCTTGCCCGCGGTCTCGTCGATGTCCGCGCAGACGACGTTGGCGCCCTCGGTGGCGAGGCGGCGCGCGGTGGCCAGGCCGATGCCGCTGCCGGCGCCGGTGATGACGGCGGTACGGCCGACCAGGCGGCGGCAGATGTTCTGGGCGGTCATGGCTTCAGGCCTCCGTGTTGATGAAGACGTTCTTGGTCTCGGTGAAAGCGGTGAGGGCGTCGGGGCCGAGTTCGCGGCCGAGGCCGGACTGCCGGTAGCCGCCGAACGGCGTCCAGTAGCGAACGCTGGAGTGGGAGTTGACGGAGAGGTTGCCGGCGGCGACGGCCAGGGAAACGCGGATCGCGCGGCCCACGTCGCGGGTCCAGATGGAGCCGGACAGGCCGTACTCGGTGGCGTTGGCGAGCCGGATCGCGTCGGCCTCGTCCTCGAAGGGCAGGACCACGGCGACCGGGCCGAAGACCTCTTCGCAGGCGGCGGGGGCGTCCGGCGCCAGGTCGGTGAGCACAGTGGGCGGGAACCAGAAACCGGGTCCCTCGGGGGCGGTGCCGCGGATCGCTTTGAAGCCGTCGGGGACGTACGCACGTACCCGCTCCAGCTGCGCCCGCGAGATCAGCGGGCCCATCTGAGTGTTCTCGTCGGCCGGGTCGCCGACGACGACGGACTCGATCGCCGGGGCGAGAAGGTCGAGGAACCGGTCGTAGACCGAGCTCTGCACCAGGATTCGGGTGCGCGCGCAGCAGTCCTGGCCGCTGTTGTCCAGGAAGGACATGGGGGTGGCGGCCACCGCGGCTTCGAGGTCGGAGTCGGCGAAGACGATGTTGGGGCTCTTTCCGCCGAGTTCGAGGGTCACACGCTTCACGCGGTCCGCGCACTTGGCCATGATCTGCTTGCCGACGCGGGTGGAGCCGGTGAACACGATCTTCGCGACGCCCGGGTGCTCGACCAGCGCGTTGCCCGCTTCCTCGCCCGCGCCGGGCAGCACCTGGAAGAGGTGCTCGGGCAGGCCTGCCTCCAGGGAGAGTTCGGCCAGCCGCAGCGCGGTGAGCGGGGTGGTCTCCGCGGGCTTGAGCAGGACGGCGTTACCGGCGGCGAGTGCCGGGGCCGTGCCCCAGGCGGCGATCGGCATGGGGAAGTTCCATGGCGCGATCACGCCGACGACGCCGAGCGGTTCGAGGATGGTGATGTCGAGGCCGCCCGCGACGGGAATCTGACGGCCATTCAGGCGCTCGACTCCCCCGGCCGCGAAGTCGAGGAGGTCGCGGACGTTGCCCGCTTCCCAGCGAGCGTTGCCGATGGTGTGCCCGGCCTCCCGCACCTCCAACTGGGCCAGTTCTTCGAGGTGTTCGTCGACGACGGCGGCGAAGCGGCGCAGCAGCCTGGCCCGGTCGGCGGGTGCGGCGGCGGCCCAGCCCTGCTGGGCCTTCGCGGCCCGTGCGACGGCGGCGTCGACCTCGGCGGCCGTCGTCGCCCGGACGGTTTCGACGATCTGCCCGGTCGCGGGGTTGAGCACCTCGTGGTACGCGTACGGCAAAACGTGCCTCACAGACGTTCGAAGGAGCGGCGGAGCTCCCAGTCGGTCACCGCGGCGTCGAAGGCTTCGAGCTCGACACGCGCCATGTTGCGGTAGTGCGCGAGGACTTCGTCACCGAATGCGGCCTTGGCGATGGGGCTGGTCTCCCAGAGTTCGGCGGCTTCGCGCAGCGTGGTGGGCACCTGCGCATATCCGGCGGTGTACGCGTTCCCGGAGCACTCCTCCGGCAGTTCAAGTTGCTGCTCGATGCCGTACAGACCGGCCGCGACCAGGCCCGCGACGGCCAGGTGGGGATTGACGTCGCCGCCCGGCAGCCGGTTCTCGAACCGCATGGAGCGGCCGTGGCCGACGACGCGAAGCGCGCAGGTGCGGTTGTCGTAGCCCCAGGCGACGGCGGTGGGCGCGAAGGAGCCGGGCTGGAAGCGCTTGTACGAGTTGATGTTGGGCGCGTACAGCAGCGAGAAGTCACGCAGCGCCGCCAGTTGTCCGGCCAAAAAGTGGCGCATGACCTGCGACATTCCGCCGGGTCCATCGCCCGCCATGATGTTCGCGCCGGTCTCGTCCTGGAGCGAGAGGTGGATATGACAGGAGTTGCCCTCGCGCTCGTTGTACTTGGCCATGAAGGTGAGCGAGACGCCCTCCTGGGAGGCGATCTCCTTCGCGCCGGTCTTGTAGACGGCGTGCTGGTCGCAGGTGACCAGGGCTTCGTCGAACTTGAAGGCGATCTCGTGCTGACCGGGGTTGCACTCGCCCTTGGCGGACTCGACGACCAGTCCGGCGGTGGCCATCTCGTTGCGGATCCGGCGCAACAACGGCTCGATGCGGCCGGTGCCGAGGACGGAGTAGTCGATGTTGTACTGGTTGGCCGGGACGAGGTCGCGGTAGTTGCGGTCCCAGGCCTCCTCGTAGGTGTCCTTGAAGACGATGAATTCGAGCTCCGTGCCGACGTGCGCCGTGAAGCCGTGCTCGGCGAGGCGGTCGAGCTGGCGGCGCAGGACCTGACGGGGCGCGGCGACGACGGGTGAGCCGTCGTTCCAGGCGAGGTCGGCGACGAGCAGCGCGGTGCCCTCGTTCCAGGGGACCCGGCGCAGTGTGGTGAGGTCGGGGTGCATCGCGAAGTCGCCGTAGCCGCGCTCCCACGAGGACATCTCGTAGCCGTCGACGGTGTTCATCTCGGTGTCGACGGCGAGGAGGTAGTTGCAGCCCTCGGTGCCGTGCTCCAGGACCTCGTCCAGGAAGAAAGGCGCGGCGAACCGCTTGCCCTGGAGCCTGCCCTGCATATCGGGGAAGGCCAGGACGACTGTGTCGATCTCACCGCTCGCGACGAGGGCACGAAGCTCCTCGACCCCGAGCGGGGGTTTGCGGTCTGCCACGGGATTACGCCTCCTTGGGTCAGCCGGAAGCCATAAGGTATTACTGAAGACCATTGCATGGGAAGAGGAAACGGCAACGTGGTGAAGAAGAGCGATGCGGCCGACCCGCTGACACCCGTGCTGCGCCCTGTGCGCGCGGGCAACGGCTTCGAGGAAGCACTGGAGCAGATTCTTCAGCTGCTGCGCCTCGGGCTGGTCGCCGGCGGCGAACGACTGCCCGCCGAGCGCGAACTCGCGGAACGAATGGGGATAAGCCGGGTCACGCTGCGCGAGGTACTGAAGGTGCTCACCGACCAGGGACTCGTGGAGAGCAGGCGCGGCCGCTACGGCGGAACGTTCGTGCTGCACCGCCCCGACGCCCACGGCGAGGACGAACTGCGCAGGCGCGTGGCGGAGGTGGACGTCGAGGACACCCTGCGCTTCCGCGAGGTGCTCGAGGTGGGGGCCGCCGGGCTCTGCGCCGCGCACGGACTGTCCGACGAGGGCGCGGACCGCTTGCGTACGGCCCTGGCCGCGACGCATGACGCCCCGCTCACCGAGTACCGGCGCCAGGACACACTGCTGCATCTGACCATCGCCGAGCTGTCGGGCTCCCCCACACTGGCCGCCCGTTACGCCGCGGCGCGTGCCACGCTGAACGATCTGCTGGACTGCATTCCGCTGCTCGTACGCAACCTCGAGCACTCGCAGCATCAGCACACCGCGCTGGTCGACGCCGTGCTCGACGGGGACGCGGACGCGGCGCGCGAGGTGATGCGGGAGCACTGCGAGGGGACGGCGGCGCTGCTGCGCGGCTTCCTCTCCTGACACTTTCCTCGCGACCGAACCGTAACCGCGGGTTTACGCGCAGGGCTTGCGCATGACGGATCCCTGCCGCAATGGTGTCCGCACAAACCATTGACCTCTGCCAGGAGCGACTCATGGCCGAAGGCACCACCACACGCGACAAGTCCCCCACCGACGACACCTACTTGAACCGGCGCACCCTGCGCAGGGGCAGCGCCGGATGGCTGCTCCTCACCGGGCTCGGCGTCGCCTATGTCGTCTCCGGCGACTTCTCCGGCTGGAACATCGGCCTGTCCAAGGGCGGCTTCGGCGGGCTCGCGATCGCCACCCTCCTGATGGGCGCGATGTACGCCTGTCTGGTCTTCGCACTCGCCGAACTGTCGGCGATCCTGCCGACGGCGGGCGGCGGCTACGGCTTCGCCCGCCGCGCACTCGGCACCTGGGGCGGGTTCCTGACGGGCACCGCGATCCTCATCGAATACATCCTCGCGCCCGCCGCGATCTGCATCTTCATCGGCGACTACGTCGAGTCGCTCAAGCTGTTCGGCCTGGAGTCGGGCTGGCCGGTCTATCTCGCCTGCTTCGTGATCTTCATAGGGATCCACCTGTGGGGCGTCGGCGAGGCCCTGCGCTTCAGCCTGGTGGTCACGGCGATCGCGGTCGCGGCGCTGCTGATCTTCGCGGTGGGCGCGCTCACGGACTTCAGCGCGGGCGGCCTGGACGACATCCCCGTCGACAAGGACGCCTTCGGCTCTGGCTCCTGGCTGCCGTTCGGCCTGCTCGGCATATGGGCGGCGTTCCCCTTCGGCATGTGGTTCTTCCTCGGTGTCGAGGGCGTGCCGCTGGCGGCGGAGGAGGCGAAGGACCCGGTGCGCTCGATGCCGCGGGCGCTCGCCATATCCATGGGCATCCTGGCGCTGCTGGCAGTGGTCACCTTCATCGCCTCGACCGGCGCACGCGGCTCCAACGCGATCCAGGAGGCCGGAAATCCGCTGGTGGTGGCGTTGCAGGGAAGCGGTGACCCGACGCCGCTGAGCCGCTTCGTCAACTACGCGGGTCTGGCGGGCCTGGTCGCCTCCTTCTTCTCCCTCATCTACGCAGGCTCGCGCCAGCTCTTCGCGCTCTCCCGGGCCGGCTATCTGCCGCGCTTCCTCTCCCTCACCAGCCGCCGCAAGTCGCCGTACCTCGGACTGCTGATTCCCGGCGCGATCGGCTTCGCGCTGGCGGCGGGGACGGGGAACGGCGCGCGGATGCTGAACATCGCGGTCTTCGGCGCCACGATCAGCTACGCGCTGATGGCCCTGTCGCACATCGTTCTGCGCCGCCGCGAGCCCGAGCTCCCGCGTCCTTACCGCACGCCCGGCGGCATGGTCACCTCGTCCGTCGCCTTCATCCTCGCGCTGTCCGCGCTGGTGGCGACGTTCCTGGTCGACAAGGACGCCGCCTTCATCGCGCTGGGCGTCTACGCCGTCGCCCTCGCCTACTTCGCGATCTACAGCCGCCATCATCTGGTGGCGAAAGCTCCGGAGGAGGAGTTCGCGGCGCTGGCGGCGGCCGAGGCCGAACTCGAACGGGACTGAACCGGAACGAAATCAATCAAACTGGACTGAACCTGAAACAAACAGGATGAAAGGATCGGAGTCACTGTGGCCATGCCGCTCATCGGCGTCACCACGTACCTGGAGCCCGCCGCCTGGGGCGTGTGGGAGATGCCCGCGGCGCTGCTGCCGGCCGGATACCCCCGCCTGGTCCAGGCGGCCGGCGGCCTCGCGGCACTCCTCCCGCCCGACGACCCGGCCCAGGCAGAGTCGGTCGTCTCCCGACTGGACGGCCTGGTGATCGCGGGCGGAGCGGATGTCGAGCCCGTACGGTACGGGGCCGAGCCCGAGGAGCGTACGGGCCCGCCGGCGCGGGACCGGGACGCGTGGGAACTGGCCCTGATCCGGGCGGCGTTGGCGTCCGGGACGCCGCTGCTGGGGATCTGCCGGGGCATGCAACTGCTGAACGTGGCACTCGGCGGGACGCTGGTCCAGCACCTGGACGGGCACATCGGGGGTGTGGGCGTCTTCGGCGCCCACACCGTCAAGCCGGTCCCGGGGACGCGGTACGCGGAAATCGTCCCGGAGGAGTCGTCCGTCCCGACGTACCACCATCAGTCGGTGGACCACCTGGCCGACACCCTCGTGGCGAGCGCGCACGCCGAGGACGGCACGGTGGAGGCGGTCGAGCTGCCGGGGGCGGGATGGGCGCTGGGGGTCCAGTGGCATCCGGAGGCGGGGGACGACATGCGGGTGATGTCGGCGCTGGTCCGCGCGGCGGGGTAAGGGGCGGGTGCCCTCCGCCCCGTCAGCCCGGCTTCGAGCGTCAGCCCGGCTTCGACCGTCAGCCCGGTTTCGACCGTCAGCCCGGCTTCGACCCCCCGCGAGTCAGCGTCAGCAGGTCGCGCGCCGGGCCGGTCGGGCGGTGGGAGGTCGGCCAGACCGCGCGCAGGTCGCGGCGCAGGTCGACCGAGTCCAGGGGGATGCTCGTCAGGCGCCGCGCCGTCAGTTCCTCCGTCACCGCCAGTTCGCTGAGTACCGCCGGGCCCGCGCCGCTCACCACCGCCGCCTTGACCGCGGTGGTGGAGGCCAGTTCGAGCAGCGGTTCGGCGAGGCCGCCGTGGGCGGACAGCGCGGAGTCGAGAACCTGGCGGGTGCCCGAGCCCCGTTCGCGCAGGATCAACTGCGTGGCCGCCAGTTCCGCCGGGGTCAGCGGGGCGCGGCGGCGGGCCCACGGGTGGCTCGGGGCCACCACCACCAGCAGGCGGTCGTGGCCGATGACCGCCCCGTCCAGGCCGTCCGGCACGGACAGGCCTTCCACGAAGCCCAGGTCCGCCTCGCCCGCGAGCAGGCGCTGAGCCACCACCGCGGAGTTCCCGGCGAGCAGCGAGACCGCCGTGCCGGGGCGCCCGGCCCTGAGCGCGATCAGCCACCCCGGCAGCAGGTACTCCGCGATGGTCATCGAAGCGGCCACCCGCAGCCGGGAATCGCGCCGCCCGCGCAGCGCCTGCGCCCCGGCGTCGAACGCCTCCGCCGCCTCCACGACCCGGAGCGCCCAGTCCGTGACCAGCGCACCCGCGTCCGTCAGCCGCGACCCGCGCGGGGAGCGATCGACCAGCGCCACCCCGAGCTGCCGCTCCATCGAGCGGATGCGGCTGCTCGCGGCGGGCTGCGTGATACCGACCGCGCGGGCCGCCCGCCCCAGGCTGCCGTGCCGCGCGACGGCCAGCAGCAGCTCGAGCGCGCCCAGATCAGGCACTCGGTGCGCCAATGGCACCCGCTCTTCATGCTCGTCGCTCATAAATCCAGCTTATGGGCCCATAGGGAAGAGGTCCCTGGTGGGGAGCCCTCGCGCGGGTGAGGGTGACGGCATGGTCGTCGCCGCGCAGCCCCGTCCCCGCCCCCGCTCCGCCGGGTGGGCCCTCACCGCCCTACGGCTGCCGGGCCTCCGCCACCTCGGTCCCAACTGGTACGCGACCGTCATGGGCACCGCCATCGTCGCGAACGCCGGCGCCGCCCTGCCCCTCGACATCCCCGGCCTGCGGACGGCCTGCGCCGCGGTGTGGGCGCTGTCCGCCGCGCTGCTGGCCGTCGTCCTCGGCGCCCGCGCCGCGCACTGGACCCACCACCGCGACCAGGCCCGCGCCCACTTCCTCGACCCGGCGGTCGCGCCCTTCTACGGCTGCCTGTCGATGGCGCTGCTGGCCGTCGGCATCGGCACCCTGACCGTGGGTCAGGACGTGATCGGCGAGCCCGCGGCCGTGGCGAGCGCGGCCGCGCTCTTCGGCGGCGGCACCCTCACCGGGCTCGCCGCCGCCGTAACCGTCCCGTATCTGATGGTCGTACGCCACAAGGTCGAGCCCGGCACGGCCTCACCCGTGTGGCTCCTGCCCGTCGTCGCCCCGATGGTCTCCGCGTCCTTCGGCCCACTCCTGGTCCCGCATCTGCCGGCCGGGCAGTGGCGGGAGGCGATGCTGCTGGCGAGCTACGCGATGTTCGGGCTCAGCCTGCTGGCCTCGCTGCTCATCCTGCCGTTGATCTTCGCCCGGCTGGTCCATCACGGCCCGCTGCCCCTCGCGCTCACCCCCACCCTCTTCCTGGTGCTCGGCCCGCTCGGCCAGTCGACCACCGCCGTCAGCAAGCTGGCCGACGTGGCCCCGGGGGCGATCCAGGCACCGCACGCCGAAGGGCTCGCCGCCTTCGCCGTGATCTACGGCATTCCCGTGATGGGCTTCGCCCTGATGTGGCTTGCGCTTGCCGGTGCGATGGTCGTGCGGGCCGCGCGCGAGGGCATGCCGTTCGCACTGACCTGGTGGGCCTTCACTTTCCCGGTCGGCACCTGCGTGACCGGTGCGCAGGGCCTTGCGCACCACACCGGCCTGGTGGCCCTCGAATGGCTCGCGGCCGGCCTGTACGCGTTCCTCGTCGCCGCATGGGCGGTGACCGGCGTCCGTACGCTGCGCGGTCTGTTGGACGGAGCACTGCTCGCAGCGCCAGTGAAGAGGGTCTCGAACGGCGAGGGCGCGCACCGATGCCGGTGCGCGCCCACATCTTGCTTCAACTGACCGCCGTCAGAAGGAAGACGGGAGCATGAGCAGGGGCTCGTTGATCACGTCGCCGTCCTGGGAGGGCCAGGTCCAGTTGGAGCTGCCGGCGTCCCGCAGAGCCTTCTTGACGGTGTCGGGCTTTGCGCCGGCGTGGCCGGCCAGGTACAGCGCCGCGGCGCCCGCGACGTGGGGCGCGGCCATCGACGTGCCGGACATCGTGGTGTAGCCGCCGGAGCTGGAGGTGGAGGTGATGCACACGCCCGGCGCGATCAGGTCGATGTCGGAGCCGTAGTTGGAGAAGTTGGCGAACGTGTCGTCCACGTCGCTGCGGCACGTCGCCTTGCCGAGCCCCCCCGGCTTGCCGTCGAAGTCGGCCAGGGCGCTGACGGTGATCACTTCGTCGTACGCGGCGGGGATCATGTTCGCGGCGTCCTTGTGGTCGTTGCCGGCCGCCACGGTGTAGGTGACGCCCGCGGCGACGGAATTGCAGATCGCCTGGTGCATGGCGTCGTCGTTGCTCTTGCCGCAGTCGCCGTCGTCGGTGCCCGAGCCGCCCAGGCTCATGTTGGCGACCTCGATCTCATCCGCGTGCTGGGTGACGTGGTCGATGCCGCAGATGACGGCCGAGGTGCTGCCGGTGCCGAGGGGGTCGAGCACCTGCACCGGCCAGAGCCGGACGCCCGGTGCCATACCGACCACCCCGGTGCCGTTGTCCAGGGCGCCGATGGTCCCGGCGACATGAGTGCCGTGGCCGTGCAGGTCGGAGGGGTCCAGCATGGGCAGCCAGCAGTTCTTGCCGCCGGCCCGGTACACATTCAGGTCGGCGTGGTTCGGGGTGATTCCGGTGTCGATGACCGCGACGTCGGCGTCCACCCGGGTGTCGACACCGTCGATGGCCGCGGTGAGATTCTGGTCGGCCTCCGCCCGGTCCACACCGGTCGGGATCGACTGGGCGGTGGCGTGAACTCGCCGGTCGGGCTGGACAGAACGCACCCCTGGGTCGTCGGCGAGGGCCGCCGCGACGCTCGCGCTCATGGACGCCGAGTAGCCGTGGAGGGCGTAGCGGTACACGTGCTGCACCTGGGCACCCATGGTGTACGCCTCTGCGACGGCCTCGTCCACAACGGCGTCCATGCCGGCGCCCTCGGTGGTGGCTGTGTCCTCGAGGGTCACGATGTACGCGCCGGGGATCTGGTCGGACTGTGCGGGCGCCTCGGCAACCGCGGGGGTCGGTGATGCGGCCGCAAGCACGAGCGCAAGGAGGGCGATACCGAAAGTTTTAGGCATCCCGGACCTTTCTTGAGGGCATTGAGAGCCGAGACTCAACCCGGTGTTTCTGGGGAGTTCAGGGCATGTCTACTTCGCTACCGCGCTCACAGCTAGCAGGTTTGCCACGGTGCGGCAGGCCGACATCCGGCGGTCGCCGGATTCTCTGACCACCTGTCAACCATGTGGTCCCGTCCGGCCCTCGCTGCTACGCCTCACGCCTCGGGTCGCGGTCCGCCGCCCGCATTGCGCCTCGCAGCGCCCCGCCGAGCACCGAGGGTGCCTCGGCCAGCGACGGCCCGTACCAGGTCAGATGCCGGCCGCTGACCAGCGCGGACGGCAGTCCCGGAAATGCTTCGGGCCCGTCGTCCGCCGCGAAGCGGTACGGCTCGTCGGGCAGGACCGCCAACTGGGCGCCGCTGTCCCGCAGTTCGTCCAACGGGATGCGCGGATAGCGCTCGGCATGTCCCGCGTACACGTTCCGGACGCCGAGCCGGGCAAGCAGATCACCGGCGAAGGTGTCGCGGCCGAGCACCATCCACGGTCGCCGCCAGACCGGAACGACCGCCCGCCACTCCCCCACCGGCGCGACCTCGGACCACGCCTGTCGCGCCTCGTCGAGCCAGCGCGGCCCGGCCTGCCCGCAGACGGCTGCCAGCACCCGCTCCAGCTCGCGGAACGCCTGCTCCAGGTCGCGTATCTCCGTCTCAAGAACCTCGATGCCCGCAGCCCGCAACTCGGCCAGATCGGGTGCCCGGTTCTCCTCCTCGTTCGCGATCACCAGATCGGGCCGCAGCCCGATCACGGCGGCCACGTCGGGGTTCTTGGTGCCCCCGAGCCGTACGACATCGAGCCCGGCGGGGTGGCTGCACCAGTCCGTGGCCCCGACCAGCAGTCCGGGCGCACTGACGACCACGGCCTCGGTCAGCGACGGCACCAGTGACACGACGCGCACCCCGGCCCCGCCCCTCAGCGCCGGGGTTCTTCGGGGCCCGCGTCGTCGATGTGGTCGGCGACCGTGACGACGAGGATCCGGGTGTCGGGGGCGGTGGCCCGCCACCGGTGCCGCACGCCGCCGGAGAGGAAGAGGGTGTCGCCACGGGCCAGCCGGTAGGCGCGGCCCTCCGCCTCGACCTCCGCGGCGCCGTCGGCGACGTACATCATCTCGTCGTTGCGGTGCTGGAATTCGCGTCCCGGATCATGTTCCCCGGTGAATTCCAGGGCCTGGAGCTGATGGTGCCCCCGCACGAGCCGACGGGGCCTCGTGCCCGGCGCCGGTGGCCCTTCCGCTGCCGCGCGTACGACATTGATGGTGCGCGCGGCGTCGGACGCGGCCAGCAGCCGGGCGGGCGTGGTCTCCAGGGCGTCCGCGACCCGCTGGAGGGAGCGCATGCTGGGGCGCGCCCGCTCGTTCTCGACCTGGCTGAGGAAGGGCACCGAGAGGCCGCTGCGCGCCGCGACCGCGGCGAGCGTGAGGTCCAGCGCACGACGGCGCCTGCGCACAGCGGCGCCCACCCGAAGGGGTTCGGTCTCCTTCGGGTCCTTCGCGCCCGTCGCGTCCATGGCGTCCTTCGCGTCCATCCGCCGGGCCCCCCTTCCCTGGTCCAGTCTCACCTTACGCAGCTTCCGGCCCGGGCTTCCCTGCAAGTCCCTCCCCGCAGGGCCCAGGCACGGAGTCCGGAAAGCCGAAAGGGGTGGCCCCGCCACTGGCGGGGCCACCCTTGTGCTTGCTGCCGGCTACTGCGGAGCCATCCTTTCGCCGCTCGCGGCCTTGCCTGCCTTGGCGACGGGGGTCCACTTGTCGGCGAGGCCGGGGTTGTCCCCGAGCCAGGCGCGGACCGCGTCCTGCTCCTTGCCCTTGCCCGTCGTCTGGATCCTGGCTTCGAGGTCCGTGAGCTGCTTCTCGGTCATATGGAAGTTCTTGAGCCACTTGCCGACCTGCGGGTTCTCGGCGGAGAAGCCCTTGCGGGCCAGGGTGTGCACGCCGTCGCCCTTGCCCCAGGAGCCCTTGGGGTCCTTGAGCTTCTTCAGGTCGTAGCTGCTGTACGCCCAGTGCGGCGACCACAACGTGGTGACGATGGGCTCCGTCTTGTCGTACGCACGCTTCAGCTCGGCCAGCATGCCGGGCGTCGAGCCGTCGACGACCTTGTACTCACCCTCGAGGCCGTAGTCCTTGAGAACCTTGTCCTTGAGGATGCCCATCATTCCGGCGCTCGGCTCGATGCCGATGATCCGGCCCTTGAACTGGCCCGACTTGCCCTTGAGGTCCTCCAGGGAGTCGATGCCCTTCATGTACGAGGGGACGGAGAGCTCCAGTGAGGTGGGGCCGTACCAGGAGCCCATGTCCTCCAGTTTGCTCTGGTACTTCTTCCAGTACTGGGCGTGGGTGACGGGCAGCCAGGAGTCGGTCTCGAAGTCGACCTGGCCGCCGGCCAGACCGGTGTAGAGCGCTCCGGCCTCCAGCTGCTTGGTCTCGACCTCGAATCCGCGCTGCTCGAGCATCTCCTTCCAGAGGAAGGTGGAGGCGATGCCCTCGTCCCAGGGGATGTAGCCGATGGAGACCTTCTTGCCCTGGCCGACGCCCGAGGCGTTCGAGGCGTCGGCGGACTTGGCTTTGCCGAACATGCCCATGCCGCCGGCGACGAGCGCGAGGACGACGACGCCCACGAGGGCGACCGCGGGCTGCGGACGGTAGTTCCAGATCTTCGGCCCGCCGGTCAGGGACTTCGCCTTGGCCAGGGCCCGGCGCCCGAGCGGCGAGACCTGGCGGCTCAGCGCACCGGTCATCCGGTCCAGGTACATGGCGAGGATGACGATGGAGATTCCGGCCTCGAAGCCGAGACCGACGTCGACATTGCCGATGGCCCGGTAGACGGCGGCGCCGAGGCCGCCACCGCCGACCATGCCCGCGATGACCACCATGGACAGGCCCAGCATGATCACCTGGTTGATGCCGGCCATGATCGTGGGCAGCGCGAGCGGGAGCTGGACGCGCACCAGGGTGTTGCGCGGTGTCGTACCGAAGGCCTCGGCGGCCTCGACGAGCTCCTCGTCGACCTGGCGGATGCCGAGCTCGGTCATCCGTACGCCGGGCGGCAGGGAGAAGACGATCGTCGCGATGATGCCGGGGACCACGCCGACGCCGAAGAAGATGACGCCGGGGATCAGATAGACCATCGCCGGCATGGTCTGCATGAAGTCGAGCACCGGCCGGGTGATCCCGCTGACCGTCTTGGAGCGGGAGGCCCAGACGCCGAGCGGGATCGCGATCACCAGCGTGACGATGGTGGCGACGAGCACCAGCGAGAGGGTCGCCATCGCGTCGTCCCACAGCTCGATGGAGTCGATGAGCGCGAAACCGGCGAAGGCGAGGACGCCCGCGGACAGGCCGCGCAGCCACCACGCGACGACGGCGAGTATGCCCGCGAAGAGCAGCGGCGCGGGGCTGGACAGTACGGCGTCGATGCCGTCGTACATGCCGGTGACGAGTGAGCTGATGGCGTCGAACAGCCAGGAGAGATGGGACTGGAGCCAGTTGACGCCGCTGTCGACCCAGTCGCCGAGATGGAGCCTAGGCACTGGCCACCGCCTTGGTGGCAGCCTGCTCGGGGCCCGTGCTCCGCGGCGGAGTCTCCGCCGGGGTCATCGGCTCGCCGATGACCGCGAGCAGCCGGGCGCGCGGTACGACGCCGATCAGCTCCCCCTCGTCGTCGATGACGGCGACGGGGACGCCGCTGGTGGAGCAGGGCGTGAACAGGTCGATGATCGGGGTGTCCGCACGGACGGTGACGGGCGCCGCGGCCAGCACGTCCTTGGCGTTACGCAGCTCCTTGCCGTTGTCCGCCCGGGTGCCGTACGCGGCCTCCGCGTCGGCCATGATCGCGCCGGCGGTGAGCACCCGGGAGCGGTCGACGTCCTGGGTGAAGGAGGCGACATAGTCGTTGGCGGGGGTGACGAGGATGTCCTCGGCGGTGCCGAGCTGGACGATCCTGCCGTCCCGCATCACCGCGATCCGGTCGCCGAGGCGCATGGCCTCGTTGAGGTCGTGGGTGATGAAGACGATGGTCTTCTTCAGTCGCTGCTGCAGTTCGAGGAGCTGGTCCTGCATATCCCGGCGGATCAGCGGGTCGAGCGCGCTGAAGGACTCGTCCATCAGCAGCAGATCGGCGTCGGTGGCGAGCGCGCGGGCGAGGCCGACGCGCTGCTGCATACCGCCGGAGAGCTCGTCGGGCCAGGACTTCTCCCAGCCGGCCAGGCCGGCCAGCTCCAGGGCCTCGGCGGCGCGCCGGTCGCGCTCGGGGCGCGGGACACCCTGCACTTCGAGGCCGTATCCGGCGTTCTCCAGCACGCTGCGGTGCGGGAAGAGCGCGAAGTGCTGGAACACCATGCTGATCTTGGCGGAGCGTACGGCGCGCAGCTCGCCGGGGCTCAGGGCGGTGAGGTCCTGGCCGTCGAAGAGGACACGTCCGGCGGTGGGCTCGAGCAGTCCGTTCAGCATCCGCAGCAGCGTGGACTTGCCGGACCCGGACAGACCCATGACGACGAATATCTGACCCGGCTCGACGGCGAACGAGGCGTCGATCACCGCCGCCGTCGTACCGTCGGCACGCAGCTCGTCGCGGTCACTGCCGCTTTCGAGCTTGCGTACCCCTTCGTCGGGTCGTCTACCGAAAACCTTGTACAAGTGCTCGGCCTGCAGCCTGGACACATACACCTCACGCGTTGAACCGAAACGGCCCGCCCACCCCGCATAGGGGTCCCCTGCGCCGAAGCGGGGGAGGAGCCGTGGAGCAGGGCGGGTTCGGCCCGCTTTCCCGGCTTGTTCAATCGCTGCCGGGTCCGCTCCGGGCGCGTGCCTGCCCTGGTCCCTCCGGGGCAAACGCGACAGTGATCCACCTCACGAGGGCGGCGATTGCCCGCACGGGGGCGGCGCGCGGGGTGACTGTCAGCGCTGTCAGTGCTGTCAGTGGAATGCGGCATCATCAGGTCTGTGACGCGACGCCTGATGCTCCTCGACACCGCCTCCCTGTACTTTCGCGCCTATTTCGGGGTCCCGGATTCGGTCCGCGCCCCCGACGGCACCCCGGTCAACGCCGTGCGCGGGCTGCTCGACTTCATCGCGCGGCTGGTCCAGGACCATCACCCCGACGACCTGGTGGCCTGCTGGGACAACGACTGGCGGCCGCACTGGCGGGTGGAGCTGATCCCGTCGTACAAGGCGCATCGCGTCGCCGTGGAGACGGAGACGGGCCCTGACGAGGAGGAGACCCCGGACACGCTGGCTCCCCAGGTCCCGGTGATCATGGACGTGCTCGACGCGCTCGGCATCGCGCGCGTCGGGGCCGACGGGTATGAGGCGGACGACGTCATCGGCACCCTCACCGGGCGGGCGACCGGCCCGGTCGACATCGTCACCGGCGACCGCGACCTGTTCCAGCTGGTCGACGACGCGCGGGGGCGGCGGGTGCTGTATCCGCTCAAGGGCGTCGGGACGCTCCAGGTGATGGACGAGGCCTGGCTGCGCGAGAAGTACGGCGTCGACGGCCCGGGGTACGTCGATCTGGCGCTGCTGCGCGGCGACCCGAGCGACGGGCTGCCCGGCGTGCCGGGCATCGGGGAGAAGACCGCGGCCAAGCTGCTGGACACCTTCGGCGATCTGGCCGGGATCATGGCCGCCGCCGACGACCGGACCGCGAAGCTGACGCCCTCGCAGCGCAAACGACTGGACGAGGCCAGGGACTATGTCGCGGTTGCGCCGAAGGTCGTACGGGTCGCATCCGACGTGCCGCTGCCCGACTTCGACCCCGCCCTTCCCTCCGAGCCCCGCGATCCGGCGACGCTCGACGAGCTGGCCGCCCAGTGGGGGCTCGGCGGCGCCCTGACGCGACTGCTGTCCACACTTCAGCGCTGAGGTGTTAACTTAGGCAAGCCTAAGCACCGCACGAGCTCAGGGGAGACCTCCGTGGCAGAACGACCGGCCCGCAAGGCACCGAAGCCCTACGAGGCGCGGGTGGTGCGCACCGAGCGGATCACCCCGCACATGGTGCGTGTCCTCCTCGGCGGTGACGGGCTGGCCGGATTCGGTCTCGACGGGTTCACCGATCACTACATCAAGCTGCTGTTCGCGCCCGTGGGCGTGACGTATCCGGAGCCTTTCGACCTCGAGCGGATCCGTGAGGAGTTCCCGCGCGAGCAGTGGCCGGCCAATCGCACCTACACGGTACGGAGTTGGGACCCGGCCCACCGTGAGCTCGCGGTCGACTTCGTGGTCCATGGCGACGAGGGGCTGGCCGGCCCGTGGGCGGCACGGGCGCGCGTGGGCGACAGGATCAGGTTCCAGGGCCCCGGGGGCGGCTACGCCCCGGACCAGGCGGCCGACTGGCATCTGCTGGTGGGCGACGAGAGCGCGCTGCCCGCCATCGCCGCGTCGCTGGAGCGGATGCCGGCAGGCGCGCACATCCATGCCTTCGTCGAGGTCGCGGGCCCCGAGGAGGAGCAGAAGATCGTCACGCCGGACGGAGTTGAGATCAGCTGGCTGCACCGCGGAGACCGTCCGGTGGGCGAGGCACTGGTGGCGGCGGTGAGAGCCCTGGACTTCCCCGAGGGCGACGTCTGCGCGTTCGTACACGGCGAGGCGGCGTTCGTGAAGGAGCTGCGCCGCCATCTGAGGCTGGACCGGCAGATTCCGCGCGAGCGGCTGTCGATCTCGGGGTACTGGCGGCTCGGCCAGAGCGACGAGGCGTGGCGCGCGGCCAAGCGCGAGTGGAACGAACAGGTGGAGCGCGAACAGGAGAAGCCGGCCTGACGCTCGCTCCCTCTGGGCCCCCGGCTGCGCGACGCTGCCGGGGGCCTTCTAGATGCAGCCGGCGGTTTCGCGATGTTGTCGGCGGTTTTCGCCATGTAGTCGGCGGCTTTGCGGTGCTGTCGGCGGTTTTCGCCATGGGGCTTGGGCGTTGTCGATCAGCCATGGCCCGGGTCTGCGCTTGCGGTCCAGGGCCCCAACTGGCGGCCGGCGCCGGGGCCGTGGGCGCTCCGCGCGCCTCACGTGCAACTATCTCCGGACCCGGACCAATCCGCCGCACCAAGGGCTCCGAATACCTGGTGGAATCTGTCCGGACGAGATGCCCGCACAGTGGAGGAAAGCCGCGTGAACCAAGCCGTACACATCGGCGGCCCCGCCTCGGCGGGGCCTGATCTGCAGCAGCTGCTGGGCCTGGTGGCCCGAGGCGACCATGAGGCGTTCTCCCGGGTGTACGACGCGGTCTGCGGTCCGGTCCTGGGGCTGGTGCGCGCCGTGCTGCGCGACCCGGCCCAGTCCGAGGAGGTGACCCAGGAGGTGCTGATCGAGGTGTGGCGTACCGCCGCGCGCTTCCAGCCGTCCCGCGGATCGGCGATGACCTGGATACTCACGCTCGCCCACCGCCGCGCCGTGGACCGGGTCCGCTCGGCCCAGGCCGCCACCGACCGCGAGCGGCGGGCGGCGCTGCTCGACCAGACCCCCGCCTACGACGAGGTCACCGAGCAGGTCGAGGCCCGACTGGAGCGTGAGCAGGTACGGCGCTGTCTGCGCGGCCTGACCGAGCTGCAGCGGCAGTCGGTGACACTCGCGTACTACCGGGGGCTGGCCTACCGGGAAGTGGCCGAACTTCTCGCCGTGCCGCTCGGCACGGTCAAGACACGACTGCGCGACGGGCTCATCCGGCTGCGCGACTGCCTGGGGGTGAGCGCATGAACGCCGCTGATCTGCACACGCTGACCGGCGCGTATGTGTTGCACGCGCTGGCGCCCGACGAGCGCGCCGAGTTCGAGCGACACCTTCTGATATGCCCGGCCTGCGCCCAAGAGGTGAGGGAACTGGCCGCCACCGTGGGCAAGTTGGGGCTCGCCGTGGCCGTGACGCCGCCGCCCGCGCTCAAGCAGCATGTGCTGCGGCGGATCTCCGCCGAGCGCCAGGAGCCGCCCCGTGTCCCGGGTGCACGCCGTGGTGGCGCCCGCCGCGGCCGGGGGCTGTCACGCTTCGTGCTGGCGGCCTGCCTCGCCGCCACCGTCTCCTTCGGCGGGGTCGCCGCCTGGCAGCATCAGGAGGCCCGGGAGGCACGCGAGGACGCGCGGGCCTCGCAGCGGCAGGCCGAGGAGCTGGCCTCGGTGCTCGCCGCGCCCGACGCCAGGGTGAGCGGCACGAAACTGCCGGAGGGTGCGCGCGGCACGGTCGTCGTCTCGCAGAGCAGGAACAAAGCGGCCTTCCTCACCTCCGGGCTGCCCAAGCCGCCCCCGGGCAAGGTCTACCAACTCTGGTTCGACGACGGGGGAAAGATGCGTCCCGCCGGTCTGATGGACCCAGCCGTCACCGACAACGCCGTGCTGATGGACGGACCGGTGGACGGCGCTGCCGGCATGGGCCTCACGCTCGAACCGGCCGGCGGCTCCCCCGAGCCGACCACCGATCCGCTCGCCCTGATGCGCTTTTCCACCTGATGCGCGTTCCCGCCTGACGCATTTGCCCGACTGCCGCATTGCACCATTTCACCGTCTGACGCACTCCCCGCCTGATGCACCTCCCCGCCCGAGGAAGGACGGCGCATGAGCGTTGCGGTCATGCTCTTCACCGCCGATCTGCGACTCCACGACCAGCCGGCGCTGCGCGCCGCCCTGCGCGGCGCCGATGAGGTGGTACCGCTGTTCGTGCTCGACCGGGGCATTCACCGGGCTGGTTTCGACGCGCCCAACCGCCGCGCCTTTCTCGCCGATTGCCTGGCCGCGCTGGACGCCGGGCTGCGCGAGCGCGGCGGCCGGCTGGTGATCCGTACTGGCGAAGTCACCGAGCAGGTCTGCCGGGCGGTCGCCGAGAGCGGGGCGCGTTCGGTGCATGTCGCCGGTGGCGTCAGCGCCTATGCCGTACGAAGGGAAGACCGGCTGCGCGAGGCGCTGGAGGCGGTCCGGTGCGCCCTGCACGTCCACGACGGAGTGATCACCGCGCTGCCACCGGGGCGCGTGACGCCCACGGGCCGCGACCACTTCGCGGTGTTCACGCCGTACTTCCGCAGGTGGCAGGCGGCGGGGCTGCGTGAGGCAGTGGCCGCGCCGCGCACCGTGCCGGTGCCCGAGCTCGCCGGCCATCCACTGCCGCGGCGCACCGCGGTCGCCGGGGTGTCGCCGGGGCTCGCCCGGGGCGGCGAGCCGGAGGCCCGCCGACGACTGAGGGACTGGCTGGCCGACGAGAGCGGCGGCATCGCGGCGTACGAGCGGCGGCACGACGATCTGCCGGGCGACGCGACCTCCCGGCTCTCGCCCCATCTCCACTTCGGCACGCTGTCCGCCGCCGAACTCGTCCAGCGGGCACACGGCAAGGGCGGCCCGGGCGCGGAGGCGTTCGTACGGCAGCTGGCCTGGCGGGACTTCCACCACCAGGTCCTCGCCGCCCGGCCGGACGCGGCCCACGCCGACTACCGTGCCCGCGGCGACCACTGGCGCAGGAACGACAAGGAGATCGCCGCCTGGAAGGACGGCCTGACCGGCTGCCCGATCGTGGACGCGGCGATGCGCCAGCTACGGCACGAAGGGTGGATTCCGGGCCGGGCGCGACTACTGGCGGCGAGCTATCTCACCAAGACGCTATACACGAACTGGCGGATCGGCGCCCGCCACTTCCTGGACCTCCTGGTGGACGGCGACATCGCCGACAACCAGCTCAACTGGCAGTGGGCGGCGGGCACCGGGACCGACACCCGCCCCAATCGCGTCCTCGATCCGCTCGCGCAGGCGAAGCGATTCGACCCGCACGGGGAGTACGTACGCCGCTGGGTCCCGGAGCTCGCCCATCTGGCCGGGGCCGCTGTCCATGAGCCGTGGAAGCTCGACGGCCTGGCACGGGCCGGGCTCGACTACCCGGACCCGCTGGTGGAACAGGCGGAGGGGCGGGCACGGTTCGAGCGGGCGCGCGGACTGGACTGATCCATGCGGCTCAGGGGGCCGTCTTCGTCTTGGTCAGCAGCACTTGCTGCACATCCAGAGCACCCGAGCGGAAACCGGCCTCCGAGCCCGCGAGATGGAAGGTCCACATCCGGCGGGTCGTCTCGTCGAAGCCGAAAGCTTCGACGTCCGCGGCGCGCTGGGTGAAGCGTTCGCGCCACAGCCGCAGCGTTTCGGCGTAGTGCGGGCCGAAGCCGGCCCGCTCGGCCGGCCGCAGCGCCGTGCAGCCGGTGACGATCTGTTCGATTGCCTCGTTCGACGGCAGCTGCCCGCCCGGGCTGATGTACTTCCGCGTCCAGGCATACGTGGTTCGGGAGGCAGGCAGCCGGTCGTGCGGCATCGTCTTTGTCTGGAGTGCGACCCGGCCGCCGGGCGCGAGCAGCCGGTCGAGCGTCATGAAGTACTGCGGCCAGTGCTCCTCGCCGAGGGCCTCGATCATCTCGACGCTGACGATCGCGTCGTAACGGCCGAGGACCTTGCGGTAGTCGCGCAGCAGGACGGTCACGCGGTGCTCGAGACCGGCTTCGTGGACGCGCCGCCGCGCCAGTTCCTGCTGCTGCCGCGAGAGAGTGACGGTCAGCACCCGCGCGCCGCGCAGCGCTGCCCGGATCGCCAACTCGCCCCATCCGGTGCCGATTTCGAGCAGCTGCGTGCCCGCGCCGACCCCTGCCAGGTCGAGCAGCCGGTCGATCTTGCGGTGCTGGGCGGCGGCGAGCAGGTGCTGCTCTGCCGGGAAGCCGCGGAAGAGGGCGGAGGAGTAGGAGAGGGTCTCGTCGAGGAAGAGCGCCATCAGTTCGCCGGGCGGGTCGTAGGGCGGGTCGTAGGGCAGGGCGTACGTGCGGTGTCCGGCAGGCCGCCGGGGCGAGAGGACTCCGCGGCGCCGGCCGCGCGGCCGGGGGACGAGCGTGGCCGCGTGCTCGGCGAACACGCTCAGCACACCGACGAGGTCGTGAGCGTCCCACTCGCCCGCCATGTACGACTCGCCGAAGCCGGTGAGGCCGCCGGAGGCAACACGCCTGAAGAAGGCGTGCGGGTCGTGCACCTCCATGAGCGGTCCGCCCCGTCCGATCGGGTCGCCTCCGGCGAGGAGCACCCGCAGCGGCAGCCTGCCGACGGCATGCCAGACGCGTCGTTCGTCGGCGGCCGTCCGCAGCCGGATCGCTCGGGGCAGGGTGGCCACATCGGGCCACCTGAGGGCATCGACGGACGCGGTTCGCGAAGACACCGAGGACGCAGGGGAGGCGGGGGACGCTGAGGACGCCGGAGATACGAACACGCTCACTTCACACCCTCCAGGGAAAGCTGACGCGGACTGAGTTGATTCGGTGCGACGGCGCCCCTGGATTGGTCGAGTGGGAGATCTTTCGGACGTGAGGACTTGGGGCCCTGTACGGACACGGACCGCGTGACGCCGGTGAAACAGCTCGTCCCTAATTTCTGTCACCCGACAGGAAATAGCGACAGGGGCTGACATGACCGCCACCGACCCATGGGCGTACGGCCAGATCTTCCGGAGACCGGCCACGGGCGGCGACGCGACCGCGCTGGCCGGTTTCGGCTACGGGATCGGCCGCCGATCGCACCGAAGTGACGCATAGCCGGGACCATGACGACCCGGCCCGAGGGCAGGCGGCGCGGGCAAGGCCAGGGCGTCCGTTGTCAGGACACTCCCCTAGGACCCTCGATGAGTGCCGCGACGCCGTCCAGCATCCGCTCGAGCCCGAACTCGAAGAGCGTGCCGAGTTCGAAGAGCGTGCCGAGTTCAAGGTCGAACTCGTCCTGGCCGAATGGGCTTCGCCGCGTTCGGCGGGGCCGTTGTCATGGCGGGAGCGGGCGTCTTCTCGCTCGTACTGCTGGGAGGCGCGGGCAAGGCGAAGCGTCCGACGAAGCCCTCCGCCGAGCCGAAGCCCGCGGCGCTCCTCTAGATCATCATCCAGGGGCGTAGGGAGCGCCGTCTCCCAACGCCCCGTCCCGCGGGGGCTCCCCGGTTACGGGCAGGGGCGGGTGGGGGAACAGCCCACAATCCGCAGCGCCGCGTCCGCCGTCGCCCCGGCGAACGCCCCCAACGGCCTGGCCGGGTCAGATCTGTGCACCAGGATCACGCCCTCTATCAGCCCGAACACCAGGTCCGTACGGAGCACCCGCTCCCCCCTGTCCAGCGCGCCGCCCGCCGCCGTCGCCGCCAGCAGCTTCCCGTACGCCGCCTTCAGGTCCGCCCGCACCCGGTGGAAGCTCGTGAAGCGCTCGCCGCGGACCTCCGGGAGCAGGTACAGCGCGCCCAGGTTGTGGCGGCCGCCGCACAACAGCTCCACGTCCGCGCGGCACAGCTCCCACAGGCGTTCCTCCGCGGGGCGCGCGTCGTCCGCGAGCAGCCGGAGTGCGAGCGTCAGGGACGGGGCCACCGTCGACTCGAGGAGCTCGGCGAGCAGGTCCTCCTTGCCGCTGAAGTAGTGGTACATCGTCGCCTGCCGCATACCCGCGCTCTCCGCGACCAGCCGCGTCGTGGTCGCCGCGTATCCGCTCGTGGTGAACAACTCCGCCGCTGCCAGGAGGAGTTCGTCCCGCGCGGACATACCGCTGTCCGGCCGCTGCGTCGCGCGCGGCCGGCCGACCCGTCGTCCCGTGGTGGTGCTCATGAGGCCGATCGTCGCACACGCCCCGGACACCCCATCCGGCGCGATCACGGAGAGCGTTCCGTAACGGTCCGGCGGTTGCGGACACCTGCGGCCGTCACGACCCCGTCGGCGGCGTCTGTTCCAAGGGGACGCGACCACGCCTGCCGCATGACACCTGCGTGGACAGCCCTCCACACCCGGCGGAGGATGGAGGAAAGGGGCATCCATCGGTACGAAAGGTGTGATCGCTATGGCTGAACACCCGGACTGCGCCCTGGTACGCCGGGGTTACACAGCGTTCGCGTCGGGTGACATGGAGGCACTCGGCGCCCTGATGACGAAGGACGTGGTCCACCACGTGCCGGGCAACAACCCGCTCTCCGGGCACCACAAGGGCCTCGATGCCGTTCTGCAGCTGTACCGGCGGCTCGGAGAGGAGACCAGCGGCACGATGCAGGTCCTGCTCGAAGCGGTGATGGCCGACGGGCGCGGGCACGCCATGTCAGTCCACACGGCCCGGGCCGACCGGGGTGACCACGGCCTCGAGATCCGCCATGGGCTCTTCTTCACGATCGTCGGCGGAAAGATCACCGACATCGACGAGTGCACCGAGGACATCGACGAAGAGGACAGGTTCTGGGGGTGACCCCCGGACCGACCGGGACTCCGATGGTCCGGCTCGCCGCCTCGCGGTGAACCGGACCATCGTACGTATCGCCGCTCAGCCCACCGAGCTGTACGCCACCACACCCCGCAGCAGCGCGTCGACCGCCTTGCGGGCGTTCTTCGCGACCGTGCTGCCCTCACGCGGGGCCGCCGCCGCGATCTGCCCGAGCACATCGATCACTTGCTTGCTCCAGCGGACGAAGTCGCCGGCCGGCATCTCCGCCTCGCGCAGCACCTCGTCCAGGCTCCGGTCGGATGCCCACTGGTACGCGGCCCAGGCGAAGCCGAGATCGGGTTCGCGCTGTCCGACACCCTCCGCCTGGTTGATCTTGAAATCTTCCTCCATGGCGTCCAGCCGACCCCAAATGTGGACCATCTCGCCGAGCGCGGCCTTCGCCTTGCCCCCCGGGACCTTGGGCGCCACCGCATCGTCCGACTGCCGCGACTCGTACACCAACGCCGAGACACACGCGGCCAGTTCGGCCGGGCTGAGCCCCTCCCACACGTCGGCGCGCAGGCACTCGCTGGCCAGCAGATCCAGCTCGCCGTAGAGCCGCGCGAGCCGCCTGCCGTCCTCGGTGACCTCGTCACCGCGCAGATAGTCCAGCTCGGTCAGCAGCGCCACGATCCGGTCGAAGGTACGGGCGATCGTGTTCGTCCGGCCCTCGATGCGCCGCTCCAGCTGCCGGGTGTCGCGCTGCAGCCGGTGGTACCGCTCCGCCCACCGCGCATGGTCCTCGCGCTCGTCGCAGCCGTGGCAGGGATGCGCGCGCAGCTCGGTGCGCAGCCTCGCGATCTCGCGGTCGTCGGCGGCGGCCGCCCGCTGCTTGCGGTGCCGCTCGGGCGCGATGTGCCCGGCCTTCGTGCGCAGCGCGGAGGCCAGATCACGACGGGACTGCGGCGAGCGCGCGTTGAACGACTTCGGGATCCGCATCCGCTCCAGCGGTTCGACAGGCACCGGGAAGTCCACCGACGCCAGCCGCTTGACCTGCCGTTCGGCAGTCAGCACGAGCGGCCGGGGGCCGTCGTGGTACTCGAAGCCGCGATGTCCGTCGGTCCGGCCCGCCGGGATGCCCGGGTCGAGGACGAGCGCGAGGCCCGCGAACTTGCCGGTCGGGACGTGGATGACATCGCCCGGCTTCAGCTTCTCCAGCGAGGAGGCCGCGGCGGCCCGCCGATGGGCCGCGCCCTGCTTGGCCAGTTCCGTCTCGCGGTCCTTGAGCTCGCGGCGCAGCCGCGCGTACTCCTCGAAGTCGCCCAAGTGGCAGGTCATGCCCTCGCGGTAGCCCTCGAGTCCCTCTTCGTTCTTCTGCACCTGACGGGAGATGCCGACGACCGACTTGTCCGCCTGGAACTGCGCGAAAGACGTCTCGAGCAGCTCGCGCGAGCGGTGCCGCCCGAACTGCTGCACAAGGTTGACCGCCATGTTGTACGAGGGCTTGAAGCTGGAGCGCAGGGGGTAAGTGCGGGTGCCGGCGAGTCCCGCGAGCGCGGCCGGGTCCATGCCCCGCTGCCACAGCACCACGGCGTGGCCTTCGACGTCGATGCCGCGACGCCCCGCCCGGCCGGTGAGTTGGGTGTACTCGCCGGGGGTGATGTCGGCGTGCTGCTCGCCGTTCCACTTGACGAGCTTCTCCAACACCACGGAGCGGGCAGGCATGTTGATGCCCAGCGCCAGCGTCTCGGTGGCGAAGACGGCCATCACCAGGCCGCGCACGAAGAGCTCTTCGACGACCTCCTTGAAGGTCGGCAGCATGCCGGCGTGGTGCGCGGCGATGCCACGCTCAAGGCCTTCCAACCACTCGTAGTAGCCGAGGACATGGAGGTCCTCGGTGGGGATGGCGGCGGTCCGCTCCTCGACGATCTCGCGCACCCTGAGCCGCGCGTCATCGCCGTTCAGCCGCAGTCCCGCGTGCATGCACTGCTGTACGGCGGCCTCGCATCCCGCCCGGCTGAAGATGAAGGTGATCGCCGGCAGCAGCCCTTCGGCGTCGAGCCGTTCGATGACCTCGGGCCGTCCGGGCGTCCAGATCCGGGTGCGCTGGCGCCGCTCCCGCTCACGGTCCGCCTCGCGCACCATCTTGCCGCGGCGGCGGTCCTTGGGGTTGTACGTGCGCTGGTTCTCCATCCGCGCCAGTCGCACGAGATCGGGGTTGACCTCGCGCCGGGCCGAGCCGCGGCCGCCGTGGTCGGTCTCCTCCTCGAAGAGGTCGTACATCCGGCGGCCGGCCATGACGTGCTGCCACAGCGGGACGGGCCGCTCCTCGGCGACGATCACCTCGGTGTCCCCGCGGACGGTGTCCAGCCAGTCGCCGAACTCCTCGGCGTTGGACACCGTCGCCGACAGCGACACCAGCGTCACCGACTCGGGGAGGTGGATGATCACTTCCTCCCAAACGGCACCGCGGAAACGGTCGGAGAGGTAGTGCACCTCGTCCATCACCACATGGCCGAGGCCGAGCAGCGACTGCGAGCCGGCGTAGAGCATGTTGCGCAGCACCTCGGTGGTCATCACGACCACGGGTGCTTCGGAGTTGACGCTGTTGTCGCCGGTGAGCAGGCCGACCTTGTCCGCGCCGTAGCGCCTGACGAGGTCGGTGTACTTCTGGTTCGACAGGGCCTTGATGGGCGTGGTGTAGAAGCATTTGCGGCCTTGTTGAAGGGCCAGGTGGACGGCGAATTCGCCGACGATGGTCTTGCCCGAGCCGGTGGGCGCGGCGACGAGCACGCCCTTGCCCGCCTCCAGGGCCTGACAGGCCTCGATCTGGAAGGGGTCCAGGTCGAATTCGTACATCTCGCGGAAGGGGGCCAGCGCAGTGGCCGCCTCAACAGCGCGGACGCGGGCGGCGGCATAGCGCTCAGCGGGTGAGAGGTCCTCGGTCATCTTGCTCACGAGCCTACCCGCCACCTCTGACAGTGAGCGCGATCTTTAATTGACCGGGGCAATCACCGGGCAGCTACCGGGCAGTCAGGGGCCAGGCGCCGGGCAGTTACGGGCCGGGTACCGGGCGATCACCGGGCGTCAGGGTACCGGACGATCAAGGGGCAGGTACCGGAGCGAGCACCCGCACGGCGCCCGGAACGCACTCCGCGGTCAGCGGCAGCGCCCCCAGCGGCTCGCCGTCGGCGTACCCGGTGACGCCCTCGGCCTGGAGCGAGATCGCGCGGACGCGATGGGTGGTCACCTTGGGGTGGCTGAGGTGCGTCCCCTTGTAGACCCGCGGAAAGACCTTGAGCAGGGTCGTACGCGTACAGTCCCCGACCACGGTCACGTCGAACAGCCCGTCGTCCGTGCGCGCGCCGGGGCAGATCCGCATGCCGCCGCCGTAGGAGGATCCGTTGCCGACGGCGACAAGGGTGGCTTCGATCTCGCGCACCTCCCCGTCGTCGAGGGTGATGCGGTACGGGATCGGCTCAAGGGCCGCCAGCTCGGCGACCATCGCCAGGTCGTACTTGAAGCGCCCGCTGGGCCATCGCATCCGGTTCCCACGGTCGTTGACGCGCGAGTCGAATCCGGAGGCGAGGATGGTCCCGAACCACTTCTCCCCCACGCGCCCCAGGTCCACCTCCCGGATCTGCTCCCCCTTGAGCGCCTCGGCAACGAGCCGCCCTGCGGCGGCCGGCTCCCGCACGGGCAGCCCGAGCGTGCGGGCGAAGTCATTGCCGGTCCCGACGGCGACGACACCGAGCGGCGTCCGGGTCCCGGCGACGGCTTGCAGGGCGAGCGACATCATCCCGTCACCACCGACGGCTATGAGAGCCCCGGTCCCCCCGTCGACGGCGTCACGCGCCCGCCGCAGGGCATCGTCGGCGTCCTCGCCGAGGACGGTACGCACACAGAACCCGGCATCACGCAGAGCCCGAGCGGCCGGCTGCGCGGCATGCGCGCCCCGGCCGCGTCCCGCGGTGGGATTGACGAAGAGAGTGATCTCGCTGGTCACTGGGTCCCCCTGGACGGAGTCTGGGGGGAGGACCCTACAAGATCAGGTGACGTCGTCGTAACCGTTGAGCCGGTGGGAACGTCCGTCGGCCTCACCGCTCGCCTGCTCGGGCAGGGCCCGGGAGGCCGGCACGGCCTCGATCTCGCCGACTGCCTCGGGAACGAGGTCGAGCTCGGAAGCCTCGTCGTCGTCGAGTTCGGCGTCGGGGTCGTGGCGGCGTCGCCGCCGGTCGTTGAGGAGCGCGATTCCCACCGCGATGAAGTACAGCACGATGATCGGTCCCGCGAGCGCGATCATTCCCAGGGGGTCGGTGGACGGGGTGGCGATCGCACCGAAGACGAAGATGCCCATGACGACACCGCGCCACCAGCCGGCCATCCGTTGTCCGGTCACGGCGCCCGCCACGTTCAGCATGATCAGGATCAGCGGCAGCTCGAAGGAGAACCCGAAGATCAGCACCATGCGGACGGCGAAGTCCAGGATCTTGTCGACCTCGAGGAAGTTCGCGGCGGTGTCAGGCGTGATGCTCAGCAGGACACTCATGCTCACCGGCATGATCACGAATGCGAGATACGCACCCGCGGCGAAGAGCGGAACGGCCGCGGCGGCGAAGAAGTAGGTGTACTTCTTCTCGTTCTTGTGCAGACCCGGGGCCACGAAGGCCCACAGCTGGTACAGCCAGACCGGGCAGGCCGCGATGATGCCGGCCATCATGACGACCTTCACGGTGGTGGTGAAGGGCGACAACAGGTCGGTGTACACGATCGTGGCGCACTTGCCGCCGGTCTCGAGCTGCCCCTGTTCACAGGCGTGGACCGGCGAGGCCAGGATCCGCATCAGGTCCTGGCTGTAGAACGCGGCCACGACGGACGCGATGGTGACCGCAAGCATCGCCTTCGCAAGCCGGTTGCGCAGCTCACGCAGATGGTCCGCGAGCGGCATCCGCCCTTCGGGGTCCTTCTCCTGCTTCTGTTTCGAGCGGGCAGGCTTGAGCAACCCACGTCCTCATCTCGTGCGGCAGGCCGTGATCGGCGGCCTTGGGGTCAGCGCTGGGGGGTGGTGTCTGTGGGCTCGTTCACGGGGCGTGCGCTCGTCACATCGCCGGGCGACGCCTGGATGGTGCGAGGGGCGGCCTGGCCCTGGGCCGGGTCCTGCGGCGGGTCGGCCGGAGTGGCGGCCGGCTGGCCCTCGGACTTCATCGCCTTCGCTTCGCTCTTCAGGATCCGGGCGGACTTACCCAGCGAACGGGCCATCTCGGGAAGCTTCTTGGCCCCGAAGAGCAAGACGACGACGAGAAGGATGAGACTGATCTCGAGGGGACCGATCTGTCGGAACATAGCTGGTGTCTACCTTCTCACCGAGGCGGCATGGGGCTGAGCTGCTGATCACGGTGGACTGATGTCCGAACCGTGACCGGCTGCGATCGTAACTCTCACGGGTAAACGCAGGGCAATCCCCCTGCATACTCCCGTTGCGGCCGGCGCCTCATTGCCTGTTGCCGCCACTTATCAGCCTACCGCCCGAGTCCCCCGCACATCAGGGTGCACCCGCCCTACGGCAGCGCCTCGCCCGTCCGCGCCAGATCCGTCGCCGCCGTTTCCAGATCCTCCGCCGCACGGTTGATCCGCTCAGTCGTGCGGGCCACCTCGCGGCCCAGGCGCTCGGCCTCCAGGAAGACCCGGATGCCGAGGATGCCGAGCACAGCGATCCCGAGGAAGCCGAGGGCGATGGCGAGCATGGGCCAGAGCATGGGCAGAGCCTGACGTCTCAGAGGGAAGAGTGGAGGCGCAGCGTCCGCACGCCCCCGCCGGTGAGGAGTTCGACGATGCGCTCCCCCGCCGGCTTACGGACCGCGGACCCGCAGTCCGGGCAGGTGAAGGAGTAGAACGTGGTCCGCGCGCTCGCGCCGATCGCCAGTCGCAGGGCCCCCGCGGTGAGCTCGAAGCGGGCACGGCAGTCGGGGCAGGCGGCCCTGAAGAGGACCGGCGCCATGGAAGCCGCGATTCCTGACATCGCAGACATATGGCGTAAGTCTCCCTATTCCTGACCGTCGTAGGCCGCGAGCGCCTCTCGCGCCGCCAGCCGGGCGCTGTCCGCCAGGTCCTGCGGCGAGACGATCCGCCCGTCCTGCCCCAGCCGCATCGCCAGCCGGCGCAGCGAAGCGGGCTCAGGCGTACGCAACGTGATGCGCAGACCGCCGTCCGCCAGCTCTTCCGCGCTGTCGTGCGGGTAGTACTCCGCCACCCACCGCCCCCCGGGACCGACCTCGACCACGACCTCGGGATCGTCCGCGGACGGCTGCACGAGGCCCTCCGACAGATCGCGCAGCTCCAGCTCGGGCGGCGCCGCGGGCGCGTCCAGCAGCCTGATCTCCGCCACCCGGTCGAGGCGGAAGGTCCTGCGTGCCTCGGAGAGACGGCACCAGGCCTCCATATACGTATGTCCCACGGCGAAGAGCCGGATCGGGTCGACCTCGCGCTCGGTGAGCTCGTCGCGCGCGGGCGAGTAGTACTTCAGCCACAGCCGCCGCCGCTCCGAGATCGCCCGGTCGACCTCGGCGAAGACGCCGCCCTCGGACTCGAAGGTCACCGAGAGCCGGGAGCTCGCGCCCGCCGTCTCGCCGGCCGCGGCCTCCAGCTTGGCGGTGGCCCGCAGCAGCGCGTCCCGGTCACTCTCGCGCAGCCCCGGCAGCGTGGCCACGGCGCGCGCGGCGACGAGCAGCGCGGTCGCCTCGTCGGCAGCCAGCCGCAGCGGCTCGGCGACATCGTCGGGGTTGTGCCACCAGATGCGCTCACCGTCGGTGTCGATGTCGAGCAGATCGCCACCGCGGAAGCTCGTCCCGCACATCGGCAGTACGTCGAGGTCGGAGATCAGCTCGTCCTCGGTGATCCCGAAGGCGCGGGCGACGTCGCCGACGCGCGCGCCGGGGCGCTCCCGCAGATAGGTCACCAGCGAGAGCATCCGCCGGGTCTGGTCAATGGCGTTGGCGGCCATGGTTGTACGAGTCCCCCTCAGCCTTTGGCCACTGCGCGCAGCCGGTCCACGACATCGGCCCGCAGATCCGCGGGCTCCAGTACGACGACGTCCGGGCCGAACTCCACCAGCCAGGCGTCGAGCCCGTGTCCGTACGGAATCTCCAACTCGTCCCAGCCCTCTCCCAGTTCCCTGATCGACTGCGCCCTGGACCGCAGCGGATAGCCGCAGCCGGTCCGCAGCCGGATCCGCGCGGAGCGGGTCGCGGTCTCCCCGGCCCAGGTCTCGACGGTCTCCCGGACCGTGACGACGTCGGGCACGGGCGCGGTGAAGGCGCCGGCGCGCGAGCGGACCCGGCCGGTGATGCGGGAGAGCCGGAAGACCCGCTCGGCGCCGCGGTCCCGGTCCCAGCCCGCCAGATACCAGTGGCCGCGCCAGCACTCGAGCGTCCATGGCTCGACATGGCGCGGCTGGGGGCGCGCGGCGTTCGCCTTGCGGTAGTCGAAGACGACCGGTCGGCGGTCGCGGCAGGCGAGCATCAAAGGTTCGAAGGCGGTCTCATGGACGGGGATGCGGGGTTCGAGCGCGCTGTGATGCACCTCGTAAGAATCCTCGGCCTCGGGCATGCCTGCCGCGCGCAGCTTCTGCAGGGCGCCGCTGGCGGCTCCGGCGAGCCGCGCCTGCTGCCAGACCTTGGCGGCGAGGCCGAGCGCCGCGGCTTCCTCGCCGTCGAACGTGATGGCGGGCAGCCGGTTGGAGTCGCGGCGGGCGAGATAGCCGGTTTCGCCGTCGAGGTTCTCCACCGTCTCGATGACCAGGCCGAGTTCGCGCAGATCGTCCTTGTCGCGCTCGAACATCCGGTTGAAGGAGTCGTCGGAGCCGGCCTCGAGGTAGGCCTCGATGGACCCGCGCAGTTCGCGCTTGCTGAGCGGGCGGCGGGTCCCCAGCAGGCACAGCGCCAGATTCATCAGCCGCTCGGCCTTGGCAATGGCCATCGACGCCCTTCCTCACAGTGCTTCCGATCGTTGACCGTACCGCTCCGGAGCGTTCGGGGCCAAAGCCGAGGGCCCATGCCACAAGGCATGGGCCCTCGTTCACTGTCCGTACCCGGTCAGACGGCGACCAGGTCGCAGACGAAGATCAGCGTCTCGCCCGGAGCGATGGCGCCGGCGCCGCGGTCGCCGTACGCGAGGTGCGCGGGGATGGTCAGCTGGCGACGGCCGCCGACCTTCATGCCCTGCACGCCCTGGTCCCAGCCGGAGATGACCTGGCCGACGCCGAGCTGGAACTGCAGGGGGGTGCCGCGGTTCCAGGACGCGTCGAACTCCTCGCCGGTGGAGAAGGCCACACCGACGTAGTGGACGGAGACGGTGTCGCCCGCCTTTGCCACCGGGCCGTCACCCTCCCAGATGTCCTTGATCTCCAGGTCGGCCGGCGGCTCGCCACCCGGGAAGTCGATCTCGGGCTTCTCGATGCTCACTGAACTGCTCCTCTAGATGTTGAACGGGGCAACCCGGACAGTCTCACAGATCAAGCCGTCACTCACCGATCAAGCGGTCAGACGGTGCCGAGGATGTCGACGACGAAGACCAGCGTGTTCTTGGCGAGCTCGTGGGACGGGTCCGCGCCGTAGGCGAGCGAAGGCGGGATCACCAGCAGGACCCGGTCACCGACGTTCTTGCCCACCAGGCCCTTGTCCCAGCCCGGCACCACGGATCCGGTGCCGAGCTGGAAGCCGATGGCGCCACCGTGGTCCCAGGAGGAGTCGAACTTCTTGCCGTCCTCCCACTTGACCCCGGTGTACTGCCCGATCAGGCCCTGACCCGCCTTGACCTTCGGGCCGGATCCCTTGATCAGCACCTGCTCCTTCATCTCGGAGGGGGCCTTGACGCCCTTGGGGATCGTGATGGTGGCCGCTTTTTGGGACTCGGCCTTCACCGTGGGCATGCCCTCCGCGGGCGCCGCCTGCGAGCCCTTGACCTCCGAGTTGGGTGCGACCGATGCCACCGCGGCCAGGTCGACGACCCAGACCAAGGTGTCCTTCGCGGTGAGGCCCGACTGGGGGTTCAGACCCTGGCCGATCAGATCACCCGCGGTGCCCTGGATCAGCACTCGGCTGCCGGCCTTCTGACCGGAGACGGATTCGAGGACCTTCGGGGGCAGCTGCTGGGACTGCTGGCCCACACGCTCCACGGGCTGGCGGTGCGGCTGCTTGTCACCGCCCGGCGCCGCCCAGGTGCCGCCGAGGTCGGTCGGGTCGTCCCACTTCCGCACGGAGTAGTCCAGGCGGACGAAGTCACCCTTCTTGGCCTTCGTTCCGCTGCCCTCGGAGACGGTCTTGACGACGGTCTTGTCAGTGGGTTTTGCATCCTTGGGCACGGAGATCTCGGGCTTGGCCCCGAACTTCCCCTTGACCTCGGCCACACCTGCTACCGGCTTGTTCGATGAGTCCGACCCACACGCGCCGGTGAACAGCAGGGCGGGCACGGCCAGCAGGGAGGCGATACGTCGCTTGGTGTTGTAGTTCATCAGTCCAACTGGGAGTCGAGGCCATGGGCAATGGCCGCCACTCTACGGTGTGCCGTCCGCCCGGCCATCGACCGTTCGCGTCACAGAACGGCCCGGTTCACGCCCCGGGCCGGGCATGAACCGGACCTGGTTCAGGCTGGGCCCGCCCCTCGGCCCCACCGTGGCCGAGGGACGGGAAATCGGGCGCAGTCCGGTCAGGGAGAGGCCTTCAGCGAACGGAGCTTGACCTTGAACGCCGCCTTGCTCAGCTCGCTGGCCGTGCTGCCGTCCGCCGTGCCGGAGGCATAGGTCACGTCGACCAGCTTCGAGCCCGACTCCAGGTACACGAAGTGCGGTGTGACGGCCGGGGTTGACTCCGACTCCACCGCTTCCTTGCGGCCGGCGAAGACGAGAAGCTCGTGGCCCTTGGCGAAGGTCCCCTTGGCCGGAGCTTCCTCGGTCACGTACTTGACACCGTCCGCGACACCGCCCATGGAGCGCACGACGATTTCCGATCCGGCCTTCAGACTGCCCTTGTGGACCGTGTCCACGCGCACGACCACCGGGGTGTAGACGGCCTCGAACGTGGCCCCGTCGTCGAGCTTGTCCGTCACATGCACGTCAGGGCCGTGCGAGACGACGGTCCCCTCGAACACGTTCTCGTTCAGCGGGAACGCGACGGCCGCGGCCGGATCGCTGTCCACCTTGTAGGCGTGTCCCTCGATGACGCGGGCCTCGGAGGCGTTCTGGGAATCGGCCTTCGGGGTGTGCGCCCGGGTCGAATTCCCGGCTCCGGAGCACGCGGAGACACTCAGGGCCATAACCGCGAGAACCGTCGCCGTACCCGCGCGGGCTCGCAAACGCTTCGTACCATTCATGTTCGTCTCCCCCGCTCAGTAAAGGGCTTTGACGCCGGCGATGTCGTCGCTGTTGAGATTGCGCCGCGTCCCGGTGCCGATGGCCGTCATGACCGAGGCCTTCTCAGCCGCGGTGTAGGCCGTTCCGTCGGAGCAGTGCGGCCGCCACGGGTGTGCGAGGCCGGTGAAGTGACCGACCTCGTGCACGACGACGGTCTGGACATCGGCCTTTCCGGCGCTGATGTCCTGACTGGCGTTCACCCAGCGGAAGCGGTTGGAGAGGTAGAGAGTTCCGCCCGTGTGCCGGCTGCCGACCCGCTGGGTCGCGGCGTAGCCGGGCGCGGCACCCATCACGCTGCTGTAGCTGTAGGAAGCCCGGAAGGTGTAGATCTGCCATCCGCCGGTGTACGTGGGTGCGGCATAACGCAGGCCCGAGCCAGTGCGGTTCCACTGGGTCAGGCCACCCTTGAGGCCGTTCCTGAGCCCGCTGGGGAAGTTGGTGTTCGCTGCCAGGGACTTCGTCCCCGAAGACTGCCACTTCACCATTCCCGACGTGCAGTACGCCGACGCCGGCGATGCCGTGATTCCTACGAGGGCTGTGCCCAGTACGGTCCCGGCCACGCCGAGAACGAGCGCTTTCCGTCCCCCTCTCACGACGGGCAGCACGGATATTCGACTGATTGACATGTTTCCCCCATGGTCGGTCAGGTCGATACCGGTCCGCTCGCCGGACCGACGAGCGCGGCCGGGCATCCCAACGCGCCTATGAGGCAAGCGGATTGACGGTGCGGCGATGCTAACAACGGCGTTTGTGGAGCCGCCCTCTCACGGCGCGCCCACGCACGAAAATGCCGCGCGCTGATCCTCGCGCCGTGCTAAAGCCCCCCAGCCCCGTTTGCGCCATTAGCAACTTTTCAGCCGCGACGCTTGTACCGATTCCATCCCGGAACATGAGATTCCGGACGCCTTCGGCCCGCCCCTCCACGTGACATGTCTCTCTCACGCAGAAGGCCGCCCGGTGCCGGGGACGGAAAACGTCCCCGGCACCGGGCGGCCGACCCGACCGCCGACTACATGCCGGCGATGAGCTTCTCCACCCGGTCGTCGACCGACCGGAAGGGGTCCTTGCACAGCACGGTCCGCTGCGCCTGGTCGTTGAGCTTGAGGTGCACCCAGTCGACGGTGAAGTCCCGCCGCTGCTCCTGTGCCCGGCGGATGAAGTCGCCGCGCAGCCGTGCCCGGGTGGTCTGCGGGGGCACGGATTTCCCCTCGAAGATCTTCAGGTCGTTGCAGATCCGGGCGGCCTGGCCCTTGCGCTCCAGCAGGTAGTACAGCCCGCGCCTGCGGTGGATGTCGTGGTACGCGAGGTCTATCTGGGCGACTCGCGGATGCGACATGGTCATGTTGTGCTTGGCGCGGTAGCGCTCGATGAGCTTGTACTTCATGACCCAGTCGATCTCGGTGCCGATCCGGTCGAGGTCCTCGGCCTCGATCGCGTCGAGCGTGCGGCCCCAGAGCTCCAGGACCTGCTCGACGGTGCCGGTGCGGATCCCGCGCCGCTCGACGAAGTCCACGGCCTTCTCGTAGTACTCGCGCTGGACCTCCAGGGCGGAGGCCTCGCGGCCGCTGGCCAGGCGCACCTTGCGCTGGCCGGTGATGTCGTGGCTGACCTCGCGGATCGCCCGGATCGGGTTCTCCAGGGTCAGGTCGCGCATCACGGTGCCCGCCTCGATCATGCGCAGTACGAGATCGGTCGCGCCGACCTTCAGCAGCATCGTCGTCTCGGACATGTTCGAGTCTCCGACGATGACGTGGAGACGGCGGTAGCGCTCGGCGTCGGCGTGCGGCTCGTCGCGGGTGTTGATGATCGGGCGCGAGCGGGTGGTGGCGGAGCTGACGCCCTCCCAGATGTGCTCGGCGCGCTGGCTGACGCAGTAGACCGCGCCGCGCGGGGTCTGCAGCACCTTGCCCGCGCCGCACAGCAGCTGACGGGTGACCAGGAACGGAATGAGAATGTCCGCCAGCCGGGAGAACTCTCCGTGGCGTGCGACGAGATAGTTCTCGTGGCAGCCGTAGGAGTTTCCCGCCGAGTCGGTGTTGTTCTTGAAGAGATAGACGTCGCCCGCGATTCCCTCCTCGTGCAGGCGGCGTTCGGCGTCGACGAGCAGGCCTTCGAGAATGCGCTCGCCGGCCTTGTCGTGCGTAACCAGTTCGGTCACGTTGTCGCATTCGGGAGTTGCATATTCCGGATGCGAACCCACGTCGAGGTAGAGGCGGGCGCCGTTCCGCAGGAAGACATTGCTGCTGCGGCCCCATGAGACAACACGGCGGAAGAGGTAGCGCGCCACTTCGTCAGGTGACAGTCGGCGCTGTCCCCTGAACGTGCACGTGACGCCGTACTCGTTCTCCAGCCCGAAAATGCGGCGGTCCATGACTGAACATTACGCCTCACGGCCTGAGCTGAAACCGGGTTCGGCAGCACCGTTTCGATCATTTTCCGATGAGCCTGCGATGTCCTTGGTACGGCCGGGAACTGCGAGGACCCGCTGAGTGGCTGTCAGAACCAGCAGTGCGGCGATGCCACCGGCTCCCGCGACGGCGAAGCTCCAGGCCGTGCCGCCGAGCTCGACCGCCGGGCCCGCGACTGCGGTTCCGGCCGCGGCGCCGACGCCGAAGGTGGTCACGAGCCAGGAGAACGCCTCGGTGACGGTGCCGCTCGGGGCGTGCCGGTCGACGACGATGAAGGCGCAGGCGATCGCGGGCGCGAGGAAGAGCCCGGCGACGGCGGATAGCGCGGTCATGGCGATGACCCCGGGGGTGAGCGCGAGCGGCAGATAGCCGAGCGCGAGCAGGGCGACGATGCCGCGGAGGCGGCGTTCGGGGGCGCCGGCCCACTGGCGGGCGCCGTAGGCCGCGCCGCCGATGAGCGCGCCGAGGCCGAGCGCCGCCATCAGCCAGCCGTACACCGCCTCACGGCCCTGGTCGTCGGCGTACGCGACTCCGGCGACGGTGATGGACCCGAGCGCGAGGCCGACGAAGAAGAACGACCCGAGAAGCGCGAGCAGGCCGGGCGAGCGCAGTGCGCCCAGCCAGTGGGCCTCGCGGGGCGCGGAGCGCCAGCCGCGGGAGGGCTCGGAGAGAACGACGGAAAGCGCGCCGAGGACGCCCATGACGTTGATGACGAGGAGGGCGGCGCCGGCCGACCAGAGCGAGACCAGCACGGTGACCAGCAGCGGGCCGACGGTGAACATGATCTCCTGCGCGACGGCGTCCATGGCGTAGGCCCGGTGCACACGGTCCTCACCGCCCAGGACGCTGGGCCACAGGGCTCGCAGCCCGCCCTCCAGCGGCGGCGTGAACACGCCCGCGACGGCGACGGCCGCGTACGCGACGGGCAGCGCGCCGATGCCGACGGCGGCGAGCAGCACCATGCCGAGGGCGGAGACGACGGCGGCGGGGAACTGAACGCGCGGCTGTCCGTGCAGGTCCACGGCGCGGCCGAGCAGGGGCTGGCCTATCGCGGTCGCTATGCCGTACACGGCGGCGAGCCCGCCCGCGAGGGTGTAGCTGCCGCCCTGCGCGCGGGTGAAGAGAACGATGGCCACGGGGCCGGTGGCGTTGGGCAGCCGCCCGACGAGCGTCCCGGTCAGCAGCCGTGCGGCGTGCGGCGCCTTCAGGATGTCTGCGTAGCCGGTGGCTCCCGCGGCCATGTCCCACCCCTCTCCCCCGGCGCGACCGAGGTTTTACGTATAACGTCTCCAGTCATACGTACCATGTCGACAGTCCGCGGGTCCACCGCGGAGGCGTACCGGAACAAGTGGCTTGCGGCTGAGGACGGCACCGATGGCAGACGGGTCCCCCAAGGACCAACCCGTGGTTTCGGGCCAGGGGGCGTCGCCGCCGCCTGCCGGGAACCGGGCCGGCACCCCCCGGCCCACCAGCCGGGACGTCGCCCGCGCCGCCGGTGTGTCGCAGGCCACGGTGTCCCTCGTCCTCGGCGAGAAATGGCACGGCCGGGTCTCCGAGCGCACCGCCGGGCTCGTACGGGACGCCGCGCGGCAGCTCGGGTACCGGCCCAACCTCGCCGCGCGCAATCTGAGGCTCGGGCGGACCAGGACCGCACTGCTCGTGGTGCCGGCCCTCACCAACGAGTTCTTCGCCCGGGTGTACACGGGCGCGGCCACCGTCGCCGCCGAGCACGACTTCGGCGTGGTGCTCTACCCCTCGCCCGAGGGCGTCGGCCCCGCCAAGGACCCCTTCGCCTCCGCCCGCGCCGCGCTCGACGGCGTGATCGCGTCCTCCATGGCCGCCCAGGCCCTGACCGCCATCCGCGGTACGGATCTCCCACTGGTGATGCTCGACAGCGACCCCGCCGACCCGGGCGCCGCGGCCCGCGTCAATCTCGATATCGCCGACGGTATGCGGCAGATGTCGGCCCATCTGCTGGCGCTCGGCCATCGCCGCTTCCTCCATCTCGCGTCCGCCGTCTCCTCCTGGACCTTCGACGTACGGGCCCGGGCGCTCGCCGCGTCCCTGCGCGACGTTCCCGACGCGGTCGTACGGACCGTGCCCGCACCCCTCGACGTGGCCGGCGCGCGCGAGGCCGTGGAGCGGGCGCTCACCCGTCCGGGGCCACGACCCACCGCGATCGTGTGCGACGACGACATCCTGGCTGCCGGGGCCTGCAAGGCGGTACGGCGGCTGGGCCTGCGGGTCCCCGAGGACATCTCCGTCACCGGCTTCGACGACCTCGCGCTCGCAACCGCCGTGGAGCCGGAGCTCACGACGGTCAGCCTGCCCGCGGAACGGGTCGGCGCGCGCGGCATGTCCGCCCTCCTCGCGGTCCTCGAAGGCCGTCCGCCCGAGGAGGGCGACCTCCCGGTCGAACTGGTCGTACGCGGCTCGTCAGCCCCCGCACGGGCCGGCTGAACCCGTCCGTGTGCACCGTGCCCAGCGGCCTTGAGCACACGACACCCGCCGTGGAACGATCACGATCATGACGAGTACGGCCGAGACCCCGATCGACGCGACGCTGATCGGGACGGCCCCCGCGACAGGCTCCGTGACACCGCTCTCAGGCGACCGGCTGATCGTCAGAACCGATGAGCGGCTGGAGATCCACGACGCGGAGGCCTTCTTCTCCGGCACCCTCGCCCCCACGCGGACCCTGCGCCTCCCGCCGTGCGCCGCGGCCACCCCGCTGCCAGACGGCGCCCTCGTCGTCGCCGAGGGCTCCAGGATCCGCCTCATCGGCCCCGACGGCGCCACCCGCTGGGAGCTGCGGCACGCCGGCTGGCACGGCGGGCACCGGGACCCGCGCCCGCCCGGGCCGCCCGCCGTGAGCCCCGACGGCGCCCTCATCAGCGTCCTCGTACCGACGCTCGCCACCGGCGAGCGCGCCGCGATACTGGTCCAGGACGGACCGCCCCGGCATCGCTACGCGCGGGACACCCTGCTCCTCCTCGACGCCACCTCCGGTGACGTCCGCGCCCGTCGCCCGATCGGGGCCGTCGCCTCGGACGCGACGCAGCGGTGGCATCCGGACGGCTCACTGCTCGCGCTCTCCTGCTGGACTGCCTGGTACAGCTGGTCGACCTGGTGGATCGAGCCGCGCCACGACGGGCTGCACATCCGCGGCGGCACGACGATGCGCGAGGTGATCGACTTCCTTCCCGACGCGTCCCGGGTACTCACCATCCGGCGCGCCGAGGGAATCGCGTACAACGACGACCGCGACGAGCTGGCCTCCCACGATGTGGGCGACGACGACCCGGCGGGGCTCTTCGACCTCGGCGAACTGGCAGTCGACCGCGACCACGACGAGTTCGCCGGCGCGTACCTGATCGACCGCGCGCATGTCCTGGTCACCGGACGGATCTATCTGCCCGGGCGGCCGGTGTCGGTGCGCCACTGGCTGTGCGACGCGGTGACGCTCCGCCCGCGGGGCCGGTTGCGGTACCCGGTGGCGGTCGGCGGCGATGTGACCCCGCTCGGCGACGGCACCTGGCTCACCCGGGACCGCTCCCGCCTCCACCACTGGGCGCTCCCCTGACCTGGGCATACGGCTGCGCCCCGGTCCGCACGGGCGGTCCGGGGCGCAGCCGGGTCAGCGGCCGGGGCCGACGGGGCTACTCCTCGCCGTCCTCGGTCTCCTCGGTGTCCGACGGCGCGTCCGTCGGTGTGGATGCGGCGCCGTCGGCCTCCAGAAGCCGGGCGAGCTGCCGTCCGACGATGCGCTTGAACTTCCGCGCCTGCGGTCGCGTACGGTCCAGGACCGCGACCTCCAGCCGCTCTGCTGGGATCTCCCGCTCGCTTCCGTTGGTCTGGTTGGAGAGGGCCTGTACGGCCAGCTTCAGGGCCTCGGCCAGCGACATCCCGTCGCGGTGGCGCTGGTCGAGGAAGGTGCTGATCTGCTCAGCGCTGCCGCCGACCGCGACCGAGCCGTGCTCGTCCACGATCGATCCGTCGTGCGGCAGCCGGTAGATCTGGTCGCCCTCGGGAGTGGAGCCGACCTCGGCGACGACCAGCTCCACCTCGTACGGCTTCTCGGCCGCGCTGGAGAAGATCGTGCCCAGCGTCTGGGCGTAGACGTTGGCGAGGCCACGGGCCGTCACGTCGTCACGGTCGTAGGTGTAACCACGCAGGTCGGCGTAGCGCACGCCGCCGATCCGCAGGTTCTCGTACTCGTTGTACTTGCCGGCGGCGGCGAAGCCGATCCGGTCGTAGATCTCACTGAACTTGTGCAGCGCACGGGACGGGTTCTCACCGACGAAGACAATGCCGTCGGAGTACTGCAGCACAACAAGGCTGCGACCACGGGCGATGCCCTTGCGGGCGTATTCCGCCCGATCGGCCATGGCCTGCTGGGGTGAGACATAGAACGGCGTCGACACCGGCTATCCGTCCCTTTCTTTCAATGGCGTTGGGGCACCGCCCGGCGGTGGCTGGGGGAGCATCAGAGCAGCGAGGCGCGCGGGCCGTCGGGCTGCTCGAGGCGGCGCTCCAGGACCAGGCGGGCGATCTCGGAGGACTCGGCCTCGGTGAGCCTGCGGAAGCCCTCGTCGGTGATGACGGTGACGAGCGGATAGATCCGCCGGGCCACATCGGGCCCGCCGGTCGCCGAGTCGTCGTCGGCCGCGTCGTACAGCGCCTGGATGACCAGTGTGGTGGCTTGCTGCTCCGTCAGGTCCTCGCGATAGAGCTTCTTCATCGCTCCGCGGGCGAAGATCGAGCCGGAACCGGTGGCCGCGTATCCGTACTCCTCGGAGCGGCCGCCGGTGACGTCGTACGAGAAGATCCGGCCCTTCTCGCGGTCGACGTCGTACCCCGCGAAGAGCGGCACCACGGCCAGGCCCTGCATGGCCATGCCGAGGTTGCTGCGGATCATCGTGGACAGCCGGTTCGCCTTGCCCTCCAGGGAGAGTTGGGCGCCCTCGACCTTCTCGAAGTGCTCCAGCTCCAGCTGGAAGAGTTTGACCATCTCCACGGCGAGGCCGGCGGTGCCGGCGATGCCCACGGCCGAGTACTCGTCGGCCGGGAAGACCTTCTCGATGTCGCGCTGAGCGATCATGTTGCCCATCGTCGCCCGGCGGTCACCGGCGAGCACCACACCGCCGGGGAACGTCGTCGCCACGATGGTCGTGCCGTGCGGTGCCTCAATGGCGCCCTGAACGGGCGGCAGGACGCGCTTGCCGGGCAGCATGTCCGGGGAGTGCTGGCCCAGGAAGTCCATGAACGAGGCCGAGCCGGGCGTCAGGAAGGCTGCCGGCAGACGCCCGGTGCTACGAGGGTTGGCTTCCACGCGTTTCCTTCCGGATAGGCGGCGGCCCGCCCTGCTCGGGCGCGGGCCGATCTTTCGAACTGTGCACGGACCTTACCCGCGCCGTCGCCGGTCATCCGCCCCGGTGCCACCGGCTTTCGCCCGGCGGCACGGGACGGACAACGGGACTTACTCTCCGCCCTTTTGGACAAATGACCTGACGAAATCCTCTGCGTTCTCCTCAAGGACGTCGTCGATCTCGTCCAGTACGGAGTCGACGTCGTCCGAAAGCTTGTCCTGGCGCTCCTTGAGGTCCTCCGAAGCCTGCGCCTCTTGCGTCTGCTCCTCGGTCTCCTCAGTGGAACGCGTGGCCTTCTGCTGCCCGCCGCCGGTGTCCTTGGTCGCCATATCCCTCACCCCGCTCGGTTTGCCCTGACGTGAGTTCGCTCGGTCAAGATCAGACCCTACAAGCAGGGTCCGACATCGGCCCCGCACTTGCCTCAACGTCCGGGGTCCACCTCGATGATTCCCGGACGAGAACCATTTCAGCCCCCGGACAGCACCCGGACCAGGTCTTCCGCGGTGCGGCAGCGGTCCAGCAGCTCCTTGACGTGGTTACGCGTGCCGCGCAGCGGCTCCAGGGTCGGAACCCGTTGCAGAGAGTCACGGCCGGGCAGATCGAAGATGACCGAGTCCCAGGAGGCCGCGGCCACATCGTCGGCGTACTGCTCCAGGCAGCGGCCGCGGAAGTATGCCCGGGTGTCCTCAGGGGGCTTCGTCCCGGCCCTTACGACGTCCGCCTCGTCCAGCAGCCGCTTCATCTTGCCGCGGACCGCCAACCGGTTGTAGAGCCCCTTCTCGGGGCGTACGTCGGCGTACTGGAGGTCCACCAGGTGCAGCCGCGCCGCGTCCCAGTCCAGGTTGTCCCGCCGCCGGTAGCCCTCCATGAGCTCCTTCTTGGCGACCCAGTCCAGCTCACCGGACAGGCTCATCGGGTCGTTCTCGAGCCGGTTGAGCGTGTCCTCCCAGCGGACCAGGACGTCCTTGGTCTGGTCGTCGGCGTCCACGCCGAAGCGCTCCTCGACGTACTTGCGGGCCAGCTCGAAGTACTCCATCTGGAGCTGGACCGCGGTGAGTGTCCGACCGCTGCGCAGCGTGACCAGCCGCTTCAGGGTCGGGTCGTGTGAGACCTGGTGCAGGGTGCGTACCGGCTGGTCGACCGCCAGGTCCACCGCGATGAACCCGTCCTCGATCATCGACAGGACCAGGGCCGTCGTGCCCAGCTTGAGGTAGGTCGAGATCTCGGACAGGTTCGCGTCGCCGATGATCACATGCAGCCGGCGGTACTTCTCGGCATCGGAGTGGGGTTCGTCGCGGGTGTTGATGATGGGCCGCTTCAGCGTGGTCTCGAGCCCGACCTCGACCTCGAAATAGTCGGCGCGCTGGCTGATCTGAAACCCGTGTTCATGGCCGTCCTGGCCGATTCCGACCCGTCCGGCACCGGTGACGACCTGCCTGGACACGAAGAACGGCGTCAGGTGGCGCACGATGTCCGAGAAGGCGGTCTCCCGCTTCATCAGGTAGTTCTCGTGCGTCCCGTAGGACGCGCCCTTGTTGTCGGTGTTGTTCTTGTACAGGTGGATCGGCTGGGCGCCGGGCAGCTGGGCCGCGCGCTCGGCTGCCTCCGCCATGATCCGCTCGCCCGCCTTGTCCCACAGGACGGCGTCGAGCGGGTTGGTGACCTCGGGCGAGCTGTACTCGGGGTGCGCATGGTCGACGTACAGCCGAGCACCGTTGGTGAGGATCACATTGGCCAGGCCGATGTCCTCGTCGGTGAGCTGGCTGGAGTCGGCGGCCTCGCGGGCGAGGTCGAAGCCGCGGGCGTCCCGCAGCGGATTCTCCTCCTCGAAGTCCCAGCGGGCGCGCCGCGCCCTGTGCATCGCCGCCGCGTAGGCGTTGACGATCTGGGACGAGGTGAGCATGGCATTGGCGTTCGGGTGGCCAGGGACGGAGATCCCGTACTCCGTCTCGATGCCCATTACTCGCCGTACGGTCATGCGGCCCTCCTTGCCCGGCGGCGCTCCCCTCCGGGAACGGCGCTCAAGTACCGCTGTCTCCCCGGTGCCTGTGCGGTGCCCGTCCCCGCACTGCGTGACTCGGCGGTACCGAAGAGCCTAGAGCGCCTGTGCACTGGTGGGGAGATCAATTTCGTCATTGCTCCGGTATGGCTTGACCTGTCGGAAAAGCATTCGGCTGCGGATGCCTGTCCCCCCTGCCCTCGGCGGGGGGACCCCCAGCATCCGCAGCCGGTCTGCGTTCTACAGGTACTGACCGGTATTCGCCACCGTGTCGATGGAACGCCCGGTGTCCGCGCCCTGCTTTCCGGTGACAAGGGTGCGGATGAACACGATCCGCTCGCCCTTCTTTCCGGAGATCCGGGCCCAGTCGTCCGGGTTGGTGGTGTTCGGCAGGTCCTCGTTCTCCTTGAACTCGTCCACGCATGCCTGGAGGAGATGGGAGACCCGAAGGCCCTTCTGGTTGTGGTCGAGGAAGGCCTTGATGGCCATTTTCTTGGCCCGGTCGACGATGTTCTGGATCATCGCGCCGGAGTTGAAGTCCTTGAAGTACAGGACTTCCTTGTCGCCGTTGGCGTACGTGACCTCGAGGAAGCGGTTCTCCTCGGACTCCGCGTACATCTGCTCGACGACGGACTGGATCATCGCGTGCGCCGCGGCTTCCTTGGAGCCATTGTGCTCGGACAGGTCGTCCGAGTGCAGCGGCAGCGAGGCCGTCAGGTACTTGGCGAAGATGTCCTTGGCGGCCTCCGCGTCCGGACGCTCGATCTTGATCTTCACATCGAGCCGGCCGGGGCGCAGGATCGCGGGGTCGATCATGTCCTCGCGGTTGGAGGCGCCGATGACGATGACGTTCTCCAGGCCCTCCACACCGTCGATCTCGGCGAGCAGCTGCGGGACGATGGTGTTCTCCACGTCCGAGCTGACACCGGAGCCACGGGTGCGGAAGAGGGATTCCATCTCGTCGAAGAAGACGATGACGGGGGTGCCCTCGCTCGCCTTCTCCCGGGCACGCTGGAAGACGAGGCGGATGTGCCGCTCGGTCTCACCGACGTACTTGTTGAGGAGCTCGGGGCCCTTGATGTTGAGGAAGTAGCTCTTTCCCGCGGGCTGGCCGGTCACCTCGGCGACCTTCTTGGCAAGGGAGTTGGCGACGGCTTTCGCGATCAGCGTCTTGCCGCATCCGGGCGGGCCGTAGAGCAGGATGCCCTTCGGCGGCCGCAGTTCGTGCTCCTTGAAGAGGTCCGGGTGGAGGTAGGGAAGCTCGACCGCGTCGCGGATCATCTCGATCTGGCCGCCCAGACCGCCGATCTTGTCGTAGTCGACGTCCGGGACCTCTTCGAGGACGAGTTCTTCGACCTCACTCTTCGGGATCACTTCGTAGACGTAGCCGGAGCGGGGCTCGAGCAGGAGGGCGTCGCCGGGGCGGATTGTGGTGTCCATCAGCGTGTCCGCGAGTCGCACCACCCGTTCCTCGTCGGTGTGCCCGAGCACCAGGGCGCGCTCGCCGTCCTCGAGGATCTCCTTGAGGGTGACGATGTCCCCGGCGCGCTCGAACTCCATGGCCTCGACCACGTTGAGCGCCTCGTTGAGCATGACTTCCTGGCCGCGCCGGAGCTCGTCGAGCTCGACGCTGGGGCTGACATTCACCCGGAGCTTGCGGCCCCCGGTGAAAATGTCGCAGGTGCCGTCCTCATTGGACTGCAGGAAGACACCGAAGCCGGCCGGCGGCTGGGCGAGCCGGTCGACCTCTTCCTTGAGGGCCACGATCTGGTCGCGGGCCTCACGGAGTGTGTTGGCGAGCCGCTCGTTCTGTGCGGAGACGCCGGCCAGGTTGGTCTGCAACTCGACGATCCGCTCTTCGAGAATCCTCGTATGACGCGGAGAGTCGGCGAGCTTGCGGCGCAGGACGGCGATTTCCTGCTCGAGATAGGCAACCTGGCCGGCGGGGTCTTCAGACCCTCGCCCCGGCCGGATGCCGCGGTTGATGTCGTCGTCGTGGGCTGCCACGGTCCTCACCTCCTCCATGGGGAGCTGGACGCTTCCTGACCCTACCTGGACGGGTGGTGATTGAAACCCCTAGATCACAAAGACTGTCGGGGTGTGTCCGATCTTCACCCTTGCGCTCTCCCTCACGTCAGGGGGATACCCACCCATCAACATCGGAAAGCGGGCGGTTGTATCGTCGAAGCGTTCAACACCCGTCAGCGCTGGCACGACTTGCTTCACATCGCTACATCCGACGAAGGAAACGGCAGGAGATATGAGCGTGCAGCACGAGGCCCCCATCGAAGGCGCCGGGGAGGCCCTGGAGGTCTGGATCGACCAGGATCTCTGCACCGGGGACGGAATCTGTGTGCAGTACGCCCCCGAGGTCTTCGAGCTGGACATCGACGGGCTCGCGTATGTGAAGAGCGACGACGATGAACTGCTCCAGAACCCGGGCGCCGTGACGCCCGTACCACTGCCGCTGCTGAACGACGTCGTGGACTCCGCGAAGGAGTGTCCTGGCGACTGCATCCATGTGCGTCGCGTTTCGGACAGGGTCGAGGTCTACGGCCCCGACGCAGGGTGACGGATCACGTACCGCGCGCTCACAAAGCGGCGGAGCGGACGAACTTCCCGCCCTGCCACTGCCACTTGACCTTCTCCTGCTGGTCGGGACAGCACCTCGGTACGTCCGGCGAGGAGTAGCCGAGCAGGGTCGCCGTAACCGCTCCGTCACGTACGGCGAAGTCCTTGACGGAGAGCTTCTGCGCGGGCTCGAGGAGCGTCGCGACGACGCGCGGACCCGTCCCCCCGCCCTGGGTCAGTACGTAAACGCCGCTCGGCGGAGTGCCGGAGCCGGCGTCGCAGCGGGCCACGGCCACGGTCTCGGGGCTGCCGTCGCCGTCGAGATCGCCCGAAGCCTTGCCGGTCACGACGCTCTTGGCACCGCCGCACTCCAGCGGGAGCCGTACGCCTGCCGGATCGGGGGCCGGGGCGGCAGCGGTGACGGCCCCGGGCGCACCCGCCTGGGACGCGGTGGCGGCCTTGGGCTGCATCAGCCCGGCAGCCGCTACGACCGCAGCCATCGCAGTCGCAGTCGCCAGCCAGTGCACCGGGCGGGCGTGAGTGTGCGCGAGGTCCGGGACGGCGGAGGTCTGCACGCGGGATGTCTCCTGTGACGGTCCGGTGGGGGTGGCCTGCATAGTGCCATACGTCACAGCGGGTGCGGAACAGCGGGGTCCGAATACGTTCGTCAAGAAGAGGTCAACGCGAGGACGCCGCCGCCGAGTTCCCCGCGGTGTCGCGGGAACTGGGCAGCGGCGTCAGTGCGTTGTGCGGGCGTCAGCCCTTGTTGGGGCCTTCGTAGTCGTCGCCGTATGCGCCCTTGGCGGGACGGCGGCGGCGCATCGGGGGCTCCACACCGTCGGCAAGACGGCGGGCGGTGAGGAGGAAGCCGGTGTGGCCGATCATCCGGTGGTCGGGGCGGACAGCCAGGCCTTCGACGTGCCAGTTGCGGATCATCGATTCCCAGGGCTGCGGTTCGGCGAAGCAGCCGATCTCGCGGATGGACTCCACGGTCCGCGCCAGCTGGGTGGTGGTCGCCACGTAGCAGCACAGGATGCCGCCGGGGACCAGTGCCTTGGAGATGGCCTCCAGACACTCCCAGGGCGCGAGCATGTCCAGGATCACGCGGTCGATGTCGGCGTCCGTCAGGTTGTCCTGGAGGTCGCCGACGGTGAGCTGCCAGGCGGGGTGCGGACCGCCGAAGTAGCGCTCCACGTTCTGCTGGGCGATCTCGGCGAAGTCCTGGCGGCGCTCGTAGGAGTGCAGCATGCCGTGGTCGCCGATGGCGCGCAGCAGGAAGCTGCTCAGCGAGCCGGAACCGACCCCCGCCTCGACGACGCGGGCGCCGGGGAAGATGTCGGCGAAGGCCAGGATCTGCCCCGCGTCCTTGGGGTAGACCACGGCGGCGCCGCGGGGCATGGACAGGACGTAGTCGGGGAGCAGGGGGCGCAGCGCGAGGTAGGCGACGTTTCCCGTGGTACGGACAACACTGCCCTCAGGAGCGCCGATCAGCTCGTCGTGCGGGAAGGAACCCTTGTGGGTGTGGAAATTCTTCCCGGCCTCGAGCGTGAACGTGTAGTGGCGGCCCTTGGGATCGGTGAGCTGGACCTGGTCCCCGACCTTGAAGGGCCCGCGTCGGCGGGCGGCACCGGTCGGTTCGGACATGTGACCAGCCTACCGGCCCCTGTCGGCCCCGGGGACCACCCGCCTGCGCGGAGACCTCAGGAGGACGGCCGCGCCATGGCCGCCACGAAGGCGCGCTCCACGTCCGCCGTGGACAGCACGCCGTAGATCTCGCCGGTCTTCTCGACCACGAGGTACTCCGTCGCCGGGGACGACCTCAATTTGTCCAGGAGCGCCTCGCCCGCCAGTTCCGCAGAGACCCTCATGCCCTCTGTCAGGTCCTGGGCGAGGCCGCTGACCGCGACCCATGGGCGGCGGTGTTCCGGGACGCCTACGATCGCGCTCTCGCGGACCAGGGCCTTCGGCTCGCCTTGGCCGTCGACGACGACCAGCGCGCGGGCCCCCGCCTCGTTGGCGCGGCGCAGGGCCTCGGAGAGCGGGGTGTCGGACTCGACGGGGACGGCGCGCCTGGTGAGGGTGCGGGCCTCCAGCTCGGGGAGGTGTTCGCGCAGCCGCGCCATGCGCAGGCTGTTGCCCGCACCGGTCCAGATGATCGCGGCCAGAATCGCGGCGAGCAGCGCGTCGGTGACCGTCTCCATGCCGCCGATGTCCGCGGTGGCGTTGCCGAGGGCACCGGTGTGGGTGAGCAGCGGCAGGCCGATGAGGACGGCGACGGCCAGCGCCCGGCCGACCCAGGCCGCGGCGACGGTGCCCGACATCGGCTTGCCGGTGATCTTCCAGACGACGGCACGGAGCATCCGGCCGCCGTCAAGCGGCAGTCCGGGCAGCAGATTGAAGGCGGCGACGATGAGGTTGGAGATCATCAGGCCGGCCAGCAGCACCCCCGGGACCGTGCCGGGCTCAACGGCCTGCATGCCGAGGTAGAAGACGCCTGCCAGCGCGATCGAGAGGAGCGGCCCGACGAAAGCGAGGATGAACTCGCGGCCCGGGGTCTCGGACTCCTTCTCGATCTCGGAGACGCCGCCGAAGAACTGCAGCTGGATGCGGCGCACCGGCAGCTTGAACCGCAGCGCCGCGATGGTGTGGGCCAGTTCGTGGACGAGCACGGAGGCGTAGAAGGCGACCGCGAAGAAGAGGGAGACGAGATAGCGCACACCGCCGAGCTCGGGGAGCACACGGCCGAGCTGACCGCCGAAGACCCAGGTGATGAGAGCCGCGACGATGAACCAGCTGGGGGCGACATAGACCGGCACACCGAAGGGACGGCCCATCAGAATGCCGCCGCCGGGGCCGTCGGAGCGCCGCGGCTTGCCGCCGTCGGGGTTCGCTCCCCCCGTACCGGACTGCGGTCGCTCGCGCTCACCGCTCTTGTCGTCCTCGTTCACGGGTCCCCTTCATTGCGAATGCGTCGCTCGCTCGATCATGCAGTGCGCGAGGGTCTGACGTCGATGGTATTCCGCTCGCTGTCAGTGGCGGGCCGTAGGGTCTGGGTCATGAGTACGAGTCAGCAGCCCACATCGCTGTCGCCGTCGCGGGCGAGCGACTTCATGCAGTGTCCCCTGCTGTACCGGTTCCGGGTGATCGACAGGCTGCCCGAGAAGCCCAGCGAGGCGGCTACCCGCGGCACGCTGGTGCATGCGGTGCTTGAGCGGCTCTTCGACGCCCCGGCGGCGGAGCGCACGGCTCCGCGCGCCAAGGCCCTGATCCCGGGCCAGTGGGACCGGCTGCTCGAGAGCAAGCCGGAGTTGGCCGAGCTGTTCGCCGAGGACGCGGAGGGCGAGCGGCTGACGCGCTGGCTGGGCGAGGCGGAGCAGTTGGTGGAGCGCTGGTTCTCGCTGGAGGATCCGACTCGTCTGGAGCCCGCCGAGCGGGAGATGTTCGTCGAGACGGAGCTGGAGTCGGGGCTGCGGCTGCGCGGGGTCATCGACCGGGTCGATGTGGCCGCCACCGGCGAGGTGCGGATCGTGGACTACAAGACGGGCAAGGCCCCGCGCCCCGAGTACAGCGAGGGCGCGCTCTTCCAGATGAAGTTCTACGCGCTGGTGATCTGGCGGCTGAAAAGCGTCGTGCCGCGCCGGCTGCAGCTGGTGTATCTGGGCAGCGGCGATGTGCTGACGTACGACCCGGCCCCGGCGGACCTGGAGCGTATGGAGCGCAAGCTGCTGGCGCTCTGGGACGCGATCAGACAGGCCACGGAGTCGGGTGACTGGCGGCCGCGGCCGACGAAACTGTGCGGCTGGTGCGACCACAAGGCGGTCTGTCCGGAATTCGGCGGCACTCCCCCGGTATATCCGCTGAGCATTTCCCCGGCCGCTTCGGCCGAGGATGACCAGGGCAGAATGGGCCCGGTCTAATCGAAGGAGTACCCGTGGCTATCCGCGTCCTACTGGTCGACGACCAACCGCTGCTGCGTACCGGCTTCCGGATGATCCTGGAGGCGGAGCAGGACCTCGCGGTCGTGGGCGAGGCCGGGGACGGCCTCCAGGCTCTTGATCAGGTGCGGGCGCTGCAGCCTGATGTGGTCCTGATGGACATCCGGATGCCCCGGATGGACGGCGTCGAGGCGACCCGGCAGATCACCGGCCCGGGGCGCGACGGCCCGGCGAAGGTGCTGGTGCTGACCACCTTCGACCTCGATGAGTACGTGGTGGAGGCGCTTCGCGCCGGCGCGAGCGGGTTCCTGCTGAAGGACGCGCCCGCCACTGAGCTGGTCCAGGCGATCCGGGTGGTGGCGGCGGGCGAGGCGATGCTGGCGCCGAGCATCACGCGCCGGCTGCTCGACAAGTACGCGGACCATCTGCCCTCCGGCGAGGAGCCGGTCCCGGACACGCTGCACACGCTGACCGAGCGCGAGGTGGAGGTGCTCAAGCTGGTCGCGCGGGGGCTTTCCAATGCCGAGATCGCCGCGGATCTGTTCGTCAGCGAGACCACCGTCAAAACGCACGTGGGTCATGTGCTGACGAAGCTGGGTCTGCGCGACCGAGTACAGGCCGCGGTGTACGCGTACGAGAGCGGTCTGGTGCGCCCCGGCGCGCAGTGAGCCTCCCCGTGCCTGGTGTCCCCCGGCGCCCGGTGGGCGGCGGGGGGCCGGTCGGCAGCGGGGGCCGGGCCGTCAGGCCTTCTTGATCTCCCAGAAGCGGAAGACGGTCGAAGCGTCCAGGGTCCATTCCAGGCCCGTGATGTTGCCGTAGGCCACGGCGTACTGCTTGCCCTGCCAAAGCGGCAGGATCGGCAGTTCCGCCGCGACCAGGTCCTGGAGCTCGCCGTACTGCTGCTCGGTGGCGGCCCGGTCGGCAACGGCGGCGGTCTCGGGGAGGATCGAGCCGGTGATCCGCTTGTTTTCGTAGTGGTTGCCAAGGACGTTGCCCTCGCCGAAGAAAGGCTGTGTGAAGTTGTCGGCGTCGGGGTAGTCGGGGATCCAGCCCTTCACATAGACGCCGTACTTCCCGGCCGCGATGTCCTTCTCGTACTGCTCGAAACCGACCGACTTCACCGTCGCGTCGAACAGCCCGCTGTCGTTGAGCTGCTTGGCGATCGCCTTGAACTCCTGGTCGGTGGCGGGGCCGTAGCGGCTCGGCGTGGACCAGAGGGTGAGCTTCACCTTGTCGCTGATGCCGGCGGAGCGCAGTGCCTTCTTCGCCTTCTCCGGCTGCGGGCTGCCGCCGTACCGGTCGAAGTACGCGGTGTTGTGACCGGCGATGCCGGCCGGGACGATCGAGTAGAGGGAGGTCGCCGTGGACTGGTAGACGTCCCGGACCAGGGCGTCGCGGTCGATGAGATACGCCATGGCCTGGCGCACCCCGAGCTTGCCGACGACCGGGTCGTTAAGGTTGAAGACCAGGTGCTGCACCTCGGCGCTGGTTCCCTCGACGACCTCGATCCCCATGGCATCGGCCGACGCCGAACCCTGGAGTCCGGATATGTCGTCCGCGGGCAGTCCTCGGTAGGCGATGTCGACCTGACCCTCACCGAGCGCCGACGCCAGCGCCTTCTGGTCGCTGTGGAAGAACTTCAGCTTGATGCCCGAGTTCTGCGCCTTGGCGGTGCCCTTGTAGTCGGCATTGAGCGAGAAGACAGCCTCGTTCTTGCCGTACGAGTCGAGCTTGTAGGGACCCGAGCCGACTGCCTTGCCGTCGGTGCGCAGCGAGCCGGCCTCGTACTCGCGGTGGTCGACGATGGAGCCGGCACCCGAGGCGATCTTGCTCGGGAAGGTGGCGTCGGGGGCCTTCAGCTCAAAGACGACCGTCTTCTCGTCCGGCGTCTCGATCTTGTCGATGGTGGAGAGCAGAGGCATGGGGCCCGCGTCACTGGCGATCTTCCGCACACGGTCGAAGGAGAACTTCACATCCTCCGACGTCATGGCGTTCCCGTTGCTGAACTTCAGGCCGTCGCGCAGCGTGCAGCGGTAGACCGTGCTGCCGCCCTTGTCGAATGCGCAGCTCTCGGCCGCCTCCGGCTGCGGGATGGAACTGCCCTTGGGGAAGCTGAGGAGCGACTGGAAGACGTTGTTGAACAACAGCCAGGAGCCCGGGTCATAGCCTGCCGCGGGGTCTGTGGCCAGGACCTCGTCCGACATTCCTATGACCAGCGATTCGGTGCCGCCCGAGGCGGCACCGTCCTTCTGATTGCCGCAGCCGCTCAACAGACCGGCCGCCAGCCCCGCCGCGAGCGGGGTGGTCAGCCACTTGATACCTGTCTTCACAGAACCTTGCCTCTGTTCTCTCGTACCATTCGGGAGCAATGCGCCCCGGGGAATGGTACGGGTCAGACGGCTCCCCGGCCCAACTCCCAAAGCTGCAGGTCCGAGCTGGAGTTGAGCAGCCGCTCGACGCCGGTGACGCCGGTGCGGGCGGCGACGTACTGCTTGCCCTGCCACAGCGGCAGGAACGGCACGTCGGTGGCGACGATCTCCTGTATCTGCGTGAAGGCGTCGGACGCGGCGCTCCGGTCCGCGGCACGGCGCGACTGCGGGATGAGCTCCCGCGCCACGGTGCTCACGTACGGGGTGTTGAGGAAGTTGCCCTTGTCCAGGAACGGGGCGATGAAGCTGTCCGGGTCCGGGAAGTCAGGGAACCAGCCCATTCCGTAGACCGCGTAGTCACCGCGCTTCTCGGCGGGGACGAACTTCGACCACTCGGTGCCCTCGATGGTGACGTCGAAGAGCTTGGTGGCGTTCAGCTGGTTCTTGAGCGCCTCGAACTCCTTGGCCGTACCGGGACCGTAGTGGTCGGTCGTGTAGTGGAGCTTCAGCTTCACCGGCGTGGTGATGTCGGCGTCGCTCAGCATGTCCGCGGCCTTCGTACGGTTCGGCTCGCCGTACTTGTTGTAGAAGGAGTTGGTGTGCGCCGCGATGCTCGACGGGATGAGCGAGTAGAGCGGCTCGGCGGTGGAGCCGTACACCTGGCCGGCGATCTGGCCGCGGTCGATGACTGCCGCCATGGCCTGCCGGACAGCCTTGTTCTTCACCGACGGGTCGTTGGTGTTGAAGCCGAGGTAGCGGATCTCCAGGCCCGGCATCTCGGTGAGCCGGATGTTCTCCTTGGGGTTCTCGGACAGATCCTTGATCTGCTCGGGCGACATCGCGCGGGTCATCATGTCGATGTCACCCGCTTCGAGCGCCTTGCCCATGGAGTCGGCGTCCGGGAACGACCGCAGTTCGACCTTGTCGTTGCTGAGCTTGATATCGCCCTGGTAGGCCGGGTTCTTGCTGAAGATGACCTTGGCGATCTTGCCGCCCTTGGCCTCGGTCTTCATGGTGTACGGGCCGGAGCCGTCGACCTCGAAGCCCTCGCGGAGCTTCTTGCCCTCGTACTTCTCCTTGCTGACGATGGCAGCGACGGGTGTCGAGAGCTTGTACGGAAAGGTCGCGTCCGGCGTGGAGAGGTGGAAGACCACCTCGTCGCCGTTGGCCTCGATCGTGTCGATGTTCGCGAGGAGGGAGGCCGTGCCGCTGTCGGGGTTGATGTCCAGAACACGCTGGATGGAGAACTTCACGTCCTCGGCGGTGATGGCGCTGCCGTCGGCGAACTTCAGCCCGCTGCGCAGCTTGCAGCGATAGCTCTCGCTGACCTTGTCCGTGAAGCCGCACGACTGGGCCGCTTCGGGCACCGGCGCGCCGCCGCCGCTCGGATTGCGCGTCAGCGTCTGGACGGTCTGCCGCAGCACACTCCACGAACCGGTGTCGTACGCGTAGGCCGGGTCGAGGGGCGCGGGCGCGTCCGCGGTCGCGATGAACTGGTCCGTGGTGCCCACGACAATGGCGTCACCGCCGCCGGACCCGCCGTCCGCCCCGCCGCAGGCGACGAGCATCGGCGCGAGCAGGCCGACCACGGCCGACAGCACCAAAGTCTTACGGTTCATCCTGGACGTTCTCCTCATCCGGCACTGGGGTACAGCGATGGTCAGGGCACTCCGCCGCGGCCGCCCGTTCGGAGCGGTGCGATCGGGCCGGGGAAACAGCGCGGTCGGCACTGGGTTCCCCATGGCTGGGTGGCCGCCGAGACAGATCGATAATGCGACGAAGTTCTCGCGACGAGATTAGTCGGAGACGTCAGGAAAGCGGGACCAGGGCCGAGTTGGGATCGTAATCACTCCGTGATCAGCTACGCCCGCGAGTGGACAAGCGCACGACGGGATGATTCGTACACCACTCCACCAATATGGACACAAGGGCAGGCCCGGTCCCCCTGGTCAGGGTGCGGAGTGATGCGGGCCGACCTCTGCGTGAGCACCCAGAGTGACGAACGTCACGCTGTGAAACCTATTGACGAATTCAGGGGAGAAATACGGACCGTACACGCATCAGTTCATCGCAGTGATGAAGGTGCGCAGAAAACCAAGGTCCACTTCTTCGAGCGACCGTACGATCACCCGGCCGTCAGCCGGCGCGATCGGCGCCACGGACGGCACGGCGACCACCCGGCAGCCGGCCGCCTCTGCGGCCGCCACACCTGTCGCCGTGTCCTCGATGACGGCGCATCTCGCCGGTACCGCGCCCAGCCCCCGGGCCGCCAGCAGATAGGGGTCCGGGTGCGGCTTCGTACGAGAGACCTCGTCGCCCGCGACCGAGAGCGCGAAGTGCTGGGGACCGAGGGAGGCCAGAACGCGGTCGATGATGCGGCGGTGGGAGGCGGAGACCAGGGCGGTGGGCACCTCGTGCGCGGCCAGCTCGGCGAGCAGCCGGGCAGCGCCCGGCATCAGCGGCACACCGCGGCCGATGCGATCCTCGAAACGGTCGTTGAGCAGCACAGTCAGCTCCGCCAGCGTGATGTCCGCGCCGGTCGCCTCGATGAGATAGCCGGCGCTGCGCGTCATGGGGCCGCCGACCACCACGTCCCGCCACGCCTGGTCGAGCTCATGACCGAGATCGGCGAAGACCTCGACCTCCGCGTCCCACCAGAAACCTTCGGTGTCCACGAGGGTGCCGTCCATGTCGAGAAATACGGCCTGCAAGGCAGAGCCTTCGGCCGAACGGGTCAAGGACGCGGGGACCGTACTGGTCATCCGGCACACCTCCATGAGGGACGAGAAGGCCGGTCGCCTCCCAGGTGGGGAAGGCAACCGGCCTGCTGCTGGACCGACCAGTGTACGACTCTGCCGACTAACGTGCGTTGAAGTACTTCGCCTCGGGGTGGTGGATGACGATGGCGTCGGTGGACTGCTCGGGGTGGAGCTGGAACTCCTCGGAGAGCTCTACGCCGATCCGCTCCGGCTCCAGGAGCTGGGCGATCTTGGCCCGGTCCTCGAGGTCCGGGCACGCTCCGTAACCGAGCGAGAAACGCGCGCCGCGGTACTTGAGCGCGAACATGTCTTCCACGTCGGCCGGGTCCTCGCCCGCGTAGCCGAGCTCGGCGCGGACGCGGGCGTGCCAGTATTCGGCGAGCGCCTCGGCCAACTGCACGGACAGACCATGCAGTTCGAGATAGTCGCGGTACGAGTCCGACTCGAAGAGCTCGGCGGTGGCTCCACCGATCTTCGAGCCCACGGTCACGACCTGGAGCCCGACGACGTCCGTCTCGCCGGACTCTTCGGGGCGGAAGAAGTCGGCGAGGCAGAGGCGGCGGCCGCGGCGCTGGCGGGGGAAGGAGAAGCGGGTGCGCTCCGAGCCGTCCTCGTTCAGCAGGATCAGGTCGTCGCCCTTGGAGACGCAGGGGAAGTAGCCGTAGACCACGGCCGCCTCCAGGAGGTTCCTGGTGTGCAGCTGGTCCAGCCAGCCGCGCAGCCGCGGCCGGCCCTCGGTCTCCACCAGCTCCTCGTAGGTCGGTCCGTCGCCGGCCCGGGCCTGCTTGAGGCCCCACTGGCCCTTGAACAGCGCGCCCTCGTCCAGCCAGGACGCGTACTCCTTCAGCTGGATGCCCTTGATGACCCGGGTGCCCCAGAACGGCGGCTGCGGCACCGGATTGTCGATCGCGACATCGGAGCGGACCGCGCCCTCCGGCTCCTGGACCTCCAGCACCACGGTGTCGCGCTTGGCCACCCGTCGCTGCTTCAACTCCGGCAGGGCAGCCCCGGGGACACCGCGCTTGACCGCGATCAGGGCGTCCATCAGACGCAGACCCTCGAACGCGTCACGGGCGTAACGGACTTCACCCTCGTAGATCTCGTGCAGATCCTGCTCGACATACGCCCGCGTCAGCGCGGCCCCGCCAAGGATGACCGGGAAGTCGGCTGCCAGCTTCCGCTGATTCAGCTCCTCCAGGTTCTCCTTCATGATCACCGTGGACTTCACCAGCAGACCCGACATGCCGATCACATCGGCCCGGTGTTCCTCGGCCGCCTCCAGGATCGCGGAAACCGGCTGCTTGATACCGAGGTTGACGACGTTGTAGCCGTTGTTGGACAGGATGATGTCGACGAGGTTCTTCCCGATGTCGTGGACGTCACCGCGGACCGTGGCAAGGACGATGGTGCCCTTGCCGTCCGCGTCCGACTTCTCCATGTGCGGCTCGAGATGGGCCACCGCGGTCTTCATCACCTCGGCGGACTGCAGCACGAACGGCAGCTGCATCTGGCCCGAGCCGAACAGCTCTCCGACGACCTTCATGCCGTCCAGGAGGGTGTCGTTGACGATTTGGAGGGCCGGGCGGGTCTGGAGAGCCTCGTCGAGGTCGGCCCCCAGGCCATTCTTCTCGCCGTCGATGATCCGGCGCTTGAGCCGCTCGTCCAGCGGCAGGGCGAGGAGCTCCTCCGCCTTGCCCGCCTTCATCGACTTCATGTTGACGCCCTCGAAGAGCTCCATGAGCTTCTGCAGCGGGTCATAGCCCTCGGCGCGCCGGTCGTAGATCAGGTCCAGCGCGACCTTGACCTGCTCCTCCTCCAGACGGGCGATCGGCAGGATCTTCGAGGCGTGCACGATCGCCGAGTCCAGTCCGGCCTTGACGCACTCGTCCAGGAAGACGGAGTTCAGCACGACCCGGGCGGCGGGGTTCAGGCCGAAGGAGATGTTCGACAGGCCCAGCGTGGTCTGCACATCCGGTCGGCGGCGCTTGAGTTCACGGATCGCCTCGATCGTGGCGATGCCGTCCTTGCGCGACTCCTCCTGACCGGTGCAGATGGTGAACGTGAGCATGTCGATGAGGATGTCGGGCTCCAGCACACCCCAGTTCCCCGTCAGATCGTCAATGATCCGCTCGGCGATCGCGACCTTGTTCTCGACGGTGCGGGCCTGGCCCTCCTCGTCGATGGTCAGCGCGATCAGCGCCGCGCCGTGCTCCACGGCGAGCTTGGTGACCTTCGCGAACCGCGACTCGGGACCGTCGCCGTCCTCGTAGTTGACGGAGTTGATGACCGCCCGGCCACCCAGCTTCTCCAACCCGGCCCGAAGGACGTCGACTTCGGTCGAGTCGAGCACGATGGGGAGGGTGGAGGCGGTGGCGAAGCGGCCGGCCAGCTCCTCCATGTCGGCGACGCCGTCCCGGCCGACATAGTCGACGCACAGGTCCAGCATGTGCGCACCCTCGCGGATCTGGTCCCGCACCATCTCCACGCAGTCGTCCCAGCGGCCGTCCAGCATGGCATCACGGAACTTCTTCGAACCGTTCGCGTTCGTGCGCTCGCCGATGGCCATGTAGGCGGTGTCCTGGCGGAACGGCACGGTCTGGTACAGCGACGCGGCGCCCGGCTCCGGACGCGGCTCGCGCACCGTCGGAGCGAGATCGCGGACGCGCTCTACGACCTGCCGCAGATGCTCCGGCGTCGTACCGCAGCAGCCGCCGACCAGGGACATGCCGTACTCCCGTACGAACGTCTCCTGCGCGTCCGCGAGCTCGCCGGCCGACAGCGGATAGTGCGCGCCGTTCTTTCCGAGGACCGGCAGGCCGGCGTTCGGCATACAGGACAGCGGGATACGGGAGTGCCTGGCGAGGTAGCGCAGGTGCTCGCTCATCTCGGCCGGGCCTGTGGCGCAGTTCAGGCCGATCATGTCGATGCCCAGCGGCTCCAGCGCGGTCAGCGCCGCGCCGATCTCGGAGCCGAGCAGCATCGTGCCGGTCGTCTCGACCGTCACGGAGCAGATCACCGGGAGGTTGGTGCCGGTCGCGTCCAGGGCCCGGCGGGCGCCCAGGACCGCGGCCTTCGTCTGGAGCAGATCCTGGGTGGTCTCGACCAGCAGCGCGTCCGCGCCGCCCGCGATCATGCCCTCGGCGTTCTGCTGATAGGCGTCCCGCAGCTTCACATACGGGGCGTGGCCCAGCGTCGGCAGCTTGGTGCCCGGCCCCATTGAGCCGAGCACCCACCGCTGCTGCCCCGTCGACGCGGTGAACTCGTCCGCCGCCTCACGCGCGATCCGCGCCCCGGACTCGGAGAGCTCGAAGACCCGCTCGGGAATGTCGTACTCCGTCAGGGCCGCGAAGTTGGCACCGAACGTATTCGTCTCGACACAGTCGACACCGACCTCGAAGTAGGCCGAATGGACGGATCGGACGATGTCGGGGCGGGTCACATTCAGGATCTCGTTGCAGCCTTCGAGGTCCTCGAAGTCCTCGAGCGTCGGATCCTGCGCCTGGAGCATCGTGCCCATCGCCCCGTCTGCCACCACGACTCGCGTGGCGAGGGCTTCCCGCAGGGCTTCGATTCGGGTCCGGCTGTCAGCGGAGGGGGTCGGCAACGAGGCCATGGATGTGCTCCCTGGAGTGCGACGGCTGTCGGCTTTGCGTCTTCGGGTGGAAGGCGCACGGGGCCAGACTAACCGGGCCGGCCGACGAAGGGGTGGGCGTCCCACGGGGCGGACGGCATGATGTCCTCGGCGCGCATGTGATGGCTTTCGGCCACGAAGGACTCGCTCTGCGGTAACCAAGGTCGGCATCGACCGATAGTGTTCAGCATTGTCGAACCGCAGTGGAGAAGGGCCGAGCCAATGGCGAAGAACATCCAGTCACTCGAGCGAGCAGCGGCGATGCTGCGGCTGCTCGCGGGCGGGGAGCGCCGGCTCGGCCTGTCCGACATCGCCTCCTCGCTCGAGCTGGCCAAGGGCACCGCCCACGGCATTTTGCGCACACTCCAGGCCGAGGGCTTCGTCGAGCAGGACCCGGCGTCCGGCCGCTACCAGCTGGGTGCCGAGCTGCTCCGCCTCGGAAACAGCTATCTGGACGTCCACGAGCTGCGCGCCCGCGCCCTCGTCTGGACGGACGACCTGGCGCGTTCCAGCGGCGAGAGCGTCCACCTCGGAGTGCTGCACCAGCACGGCGTCCTCATCGTCCACCACGTCTTCCGGCCCGACGACAGCCGCCAGGTCCTGGAGGTGGGGGCCATGCAGCCACTGCACTCCACAGCTCTGGGGAAGGTGCTCTCGGCGTACGACCCGGTGGCGCACAGCGAGGTGATGGAGGTCGAGCGCAAGGCCTTCACGCCGCGCACGGTCACGGGCCTGGCGGACTTCGAGTCGATGCTCGACCATGCGCGGGCGCGCGGCTGGGCCGCCGACGTGGAAGAGACCTGGGAGGGCGTCGCCTCGCTGGCCGCGCCCATCACCGACCGTCGCCGCATGCCGGTGGGCGCGGTGGCCATCACGGGCGCGGTCGAGCGGATCTGCGACGACGGAGAGCTGAGGTCCGAGCTGGTCGCGGCGGTACGGGACTGTGCCCGCGCGGTCTCCAGGGACCTGGGCGCCCAGCGATTCTGAGCGGCGATTCGGCCCTGTTCGGCACCCCGTCGATAACGATCGGGTTTTCGGCCACATAACCCTTGACGTCGTGTTAACACTGGGGCAAAACTGCCGTGCATCGGTCGGCATTGTCGAACGCCTAACGGCAATACGCGCTAGGGTGTGACAACGCCGGGGCCGGCAATTGCCCTCACCTGAGGGCACGGACCACCGGAGTGACCCGGGGTTCGCTTTCCCTGGACGAAGGACAAAGGAGTCGCGGGTGTCCAGCTCCGACATCTTCATCGGCGAGATCATTGGTACCGCCGTACTCATCCTGCTCGGTGGTGGCGTGGTTGCCGCCGTCGTACTCAAGCGCTCGAAGGCGCAGAACGCCGGCTGGCTGGCGATAACCTTCGGGTGGGGATTCGCGGTCATGATCGCGGTCTACATGACGGGCACTCTTTCCGGCGCCCACCTCAACCCCGCAGTCACCGTCGGCATCGCGGTCAAGGACGGGGACTGGAGCAATGTTCCGGTCTACCTCGCCGGGCAGATGCTCGGCGCCATGATCGGTGCCGCTCTGGTCTGGATCGCGTACTACGGACAGTTCCAGGCCCACCTCACGGACCCGGAGATCATCGCCGCGCCTCCGCACGAGGAAGGCCTGGTCAGCGAGGCGGCCGCGCCGAAGGCCGGACCAGTGCTCGGCGTCTTCTCGACAGGCCCCGAGGTCCGGGTCGTGTGGCAGAACCTGGCCACCGAGATCATCGGCACCACGGTGCTCGTGCTCGCGGTCCTGACACAGGGCCTCAACGACAGCGGCAACGGTCTCGGCGTCATCGGCGCACTGATCGTCGCGCTCACCGTCGTCGGCATCGGCCTCTCGCTCGGCGGCCCGACGGGCTACGCCATCAACCCGGCCCGCGACCTCGGCCCGCGCATCGTGCACGCCCTGCTGCCGCTGCCCAACAAGGGCGGCTCGGACTGGGGCTACGCCTGGATCCCGGTCGTCGGTCCGCTGATCGGCGGCGCCCTCGCAGCGGGTATCTACAACCTCGCGTTCGCCTAAGCCGACCCTCTGACCTCGCAGGAGCACCCCGTGACCGACGCACACATCACCGGCCCGTTCATCGCGGCCATCGACCAGGGCACCACCTCCAGCCGCTGCATCGTCTTCGACACCGACGGCCGGATCGTCTCCGTCGACCAGAAGGAGCACGAGCAGATCTTCCCGAAGCCGGGCTGGGTGGAGCACAACGCCGCCGAGATCTGGACCAATGTCCAGGAGGTCGTCGACAGCGCCATCGCCAAGGCGGGTATCACCTCCGCCGACGTCAAGGCCATCGGCATCACCAACCAGCGCGAGACCACCGTCCTCTGGGACAAGAACACCGGTGAGCCGGTGCACAACGCGCTGGTCTGGCAGGACACCCGTACCGACGCTCTCTGCAAGGAGCTCGGTCGGAACGTCGGCCAGGACCGCTTCCGCCGCGAGACGGGCCTGCCCCTGGCCTCGTACTTCGCCGGCCCGAAGATCCGCTGGCTGCTGGACAACGTCGAGGGCCTGCGCGAGCGCGCCGAGCGCGGCGAGATCCTCTTCGGCACCATGGATTCCTGGGTCATCTGGAACCTGACCGGCGGCGTCGACGGCGGCGTGCACGTCACCGACGTCACCAACGCCTCGCGCACCATGCTGATGAACCTGCACACCCTCGACTGGGACCAGAAGATCCTCGAGTCGATGGACGTGCCGGCCGCGGTACTGCCGGAGATCCGTTCCTCCGCCGAGGTGTACGGCTCGGCCGCCGGCGGCGCGCTCGCCGGTGTGCCGGTCGCGTCCGCGCTCGGTGACCAGCAGGCGGCCCTGTTCGGCCAGACCTGTTTCGCCGAGGGCGAGGCCAAGTCGACGTACGGCACCGGCACGTTCATGCTGATGAACACCGGCAGCGAGCCCGTCAACTCCTACAACGGTCTGCTGACGACCGTCGGCTACCGGATCGGCGACCAGCCCCCCGTGTACGCGCTGGAGGGTTCCATCGCCGTCACCGGTTCGCTGGTGCAGTGGATGCGCGACCAGATGGGCCTGATCAGCACTGCCGCGGAGATCGAGACCCTCGCTATGAGTGTCGAGGACAACGGCGGCGCCTATTTCGTACCGGCCTTCTCCGGCCTGTTCGCCCCGTACTGGCGTGACGACGCCCGCGGTGTGATCGCCGGCCTGACCCGCTATGTCACCAAGGCGCACATCGCGCGTGCCGTGCTCGAGGCCACGGCCTGGCAGACCCGCGAGATCAGTGACGCCATGACCAAGGACTCCGGTGTCGAGCTGACCGCACTCAAGGTCGACGGCGGTATGACCTCCAACAACCTGCTGATGCAGACCCTCTCGGACTTCCTGGACGCACCGGTGGTGCGCCCGATGGTCGCTGAGACGACCTGCCTCGGCGCTGCCTACGCCGCCGGTTTGGCCGTCGGCTACTGGCCGGACACCGACGCGCTTCGCGCCAACTGGCGCCGGGCCGCCGAGTGGACCCCGCACATGGACGCGGACAAGCGGGACCGCGAGTACAAGAGCTGGCTCAAGGCCGTCGAGCGGACCATGGGCTGGCTCGAAGACGACGCTGACGAGGAGTAATTCGAGATGACCACCCTGCAGAGCGTCCCCGCCCTGGGGACACACCCGGCTGCCGGCTCCCTGCCGAGCCGCGCCGAAACTCAGGAGCAGCTTTCCAAGGCGACATACGACCTCCTGGTGATCGGCGGCGGCATCCTGGGCATATCCACCGCCTGGCATGCGGCGCAGTCCGGGCTGCGGGTGGCTCTGGTGGACGCCGGCGACTTCGCCGGCGCCACCTCCTCAGCCTCCTCCAAGCTGCTCCACGGCGGTCTGCGCTATCTGCAGACCGGCGCGGTGAAGCTGGTGGCGGAGAACCACTTCGAGCGGCGGGCGGTATCCCGTCAGGTGGCTCCCCACCTGGCCAACCCGCTCACCTTCTATCTGCCGGTGTACAAGGGCGGACCGCACGGCGCGGCGAAGCTCGGCGCGGGCGTCTTCGCCTACTCCGCACTCTCCGCGTTCGGCGACGGCGTCGGCCATGTCATCAGCGGGAACAAGGCGCAGCGTGATGTGCCCGAGCTGCGTACGGAGGGCCTGAAGGCCGTGGCCGTGTACGGCGACGACCAGATGAACGACTCCCGGATGGCGCTGATGACGGTGCGTGCGGCCGTCGAGTCGGGCGCCACCGTTCTCAACCACGCCGAGGTCACCGGGCTGCGCTTCACCAAGGGCCGGGTCACGGGCGCGGAGCTCAAGGACCGTATGGACGGCACGGAGTTCGGTGTCACGGCCCGTCTGGTGCTCAACGCCACCGGTCCGTGGGTCGACCACCTGCGCCGGATGGAGAACCCGGACGCGGCTCCGTCCATCCGCCTGTCCAAGGGCGCGCACCTGGTGCTCAAGCGGACCTCGCCGTGGAAGGCCGCACTGGCGACGCCGATCGACAAGTACCGCATCACCTTCGCCCTCCCCTGGGAGGACATGCTGCTGCTCGGTACGACGGACGAGGTGTACGAGGGCGACCCGGCGGATGTCGCGGTCAACGAGAAGGACACCGCGCAGATCCTGGACGAGGCCGCGTTCTCCATCCGGGACCAGCAGCTGTCGCGAGACCTGATCACGTACTCCTTCGCGGGTCTGCGGGTGCTGCCGGGCGGTCCCGGTGACACCTCGAAGGCCAAGCGCGAGACGGTCGTCACCGAGGGCCGCGCCGGCATGCTGTCGGTGGCCGGCGGCAAGTGGACGACCTTCCGCCACATCGGCCGTACGGTGATGAACAAGCTGGCCGCCCTGCCCGGGGGGCCGCTGGCCGACGACATGGAGCCGATCTCGCGGCTGCCGAAGAAGCTTCCGTTGCCGGGTATTGCCAACCCGAACGCGGTCGCGCACCGGCTGCTGGTCGACGGCGGTACGCCTGGTCCGCGGATGGCCGCGGACACCGCCAGGCACCTGGCCACGCACTACGGCTCGCTCTCCTTCGACATCGCTCGCCTCGCCAACGACGACCCGGCGCTCGGCGCGCGGATACACCCGGACGCCCCGGAGATCTGGGCGCAGGTCGTGTACGCGCGCGACCACGAGTGGGCCGAGACGGCGGACGATGTGCTGCGCCGCCGTACGACGCTGACGATCCGGGGGCTCGCTACGGACGAGATCCGCGAGAAGGTCGACAAGCTACTCGTCGACAAGCACTGACAAGAACTGACAAGAACCGACAGGGCTCGCAAGGGCTGACGCCGGTCCAGGACTGACACCGCGTAAGGGGCGGCCTCCAATGGAGGCCGCCCCTTACGCATGCAATCGGTTTCGGGCTCGATCGGGCAGAACGGATCGAAACGCTCCGGCGATTCGCCGGGAAGACCGCCGCCCCAATCGTACGGAAGGAGGCTTCTACCACCCTCCGGGACGCATAATGGGGACCGATACATCGGATGTATGGAGGTCGCCCATGGCTGTCACCGACGAGGCCATCGAGAAGATCAAGGGAATGATCGTCTCGGGTGCGCTGCGCCCCGGCGACCGCCTCCCCAAGGAGAGCGAACTCGCCGCCGAGCTGGGCCTGTCCCGCAACTCGTTGCGTGAGGCGGTGCGCGCGCTGTCACTGATCCGCATCCTGGACGTCCGGCAGGGCGACGGCACCTACGTCACCAGCCTGGACCCGCAGCTGCTGCTGGAAGCCCTGAGCTTCGTCGTCGACTTCCACCGGGACGACACGGTGCTGGAGTTCCTCGCCGTACGCCGCATCCTGGAACCGGCCGCCACCGCGATGGCCGCCGGCCGGATGAGCGAAAGCGAACTGGACGTGCTGAGCGCCCAGTTGGACGCGCTCGGGCCACAGCCCTCGGTGGAGGAGCTGGTCGCAGCCGACCTCGAGTTCCACCGCGGCATCGTGCAGTCCTCGGGCAATTCGGTGCTCTGCTCGCTGCTTGACGGGCTGTCCGGGCCGACCACCCGGGCGCGGGTCTGGCGCGGTCTGACCCAGGAGGACGCGGTCAGCCGTACGCTCCACGAGCACCGGGCGATCCTGGCGGCGCTGCGGGACCGGGACGCGGAGGCGGCGCGGTCGTGGGCGACGGTGCATATCGCGAGCGTGGAGCAGTGGCTGAGGTCGTCGCTTTGACTTCCGCTCCCCGCCCTAAAGGGCAGGGATTCCTGCCACGGTCGGCTGACCGTCTCGGTGGGTTCCTGCTTCAACGCGCTGTGCCGGTAGGAGTACCGGTCTTACCTGCGCCGCCGCCGCGCCGAGTACGGTGCCGCGAAGTCCCTTGTCCCCGTCATGAGTTGACCTCCTTGATGATGCGGCGGGCCCGCCAGACAGGCCCTTGCGGCTAGCGGTGGTCGGCGATCGACTCGGGGAGCATGCGGGCGGAGAAGCCCGGGGCGCTCGGGGCGACATACCGTCCGGAGGCGATCTCCGCGAGGTCGGCGTTGACGGGCGCTGCGGGGTCGGCTGCCGTACGGGGAACCGGGCGCCCGATGACATACGGGCGCAGCGCCTCGATGGCGGCGGCCACGACATCGTTGCCACGCCCGACGGTGAAGCAGAAGCCGTGCCCCTCGGTCCCGTCGGACGCGCGTATCACCACATAGGCGGCGGAGTAGTCGGGGTCGGGGTTCATGGCGTCGGAGCCGTCGAGCTGTTCCGAGGTCGGGAAGCGGATGTCGTGAACCTCGAACTCCGTGACGGTCCGGCTCATGCACGCCCCCGTGAAGAAGAACATCGGATCTCTCTGGGTCATCCGATGTATAGCGCCGTTCGCGCCGCAACGTCCAGGGCCGGGACGAAATTTTCGTACACAGCTCGGATGAATCGATGGCCGGGATGCCCTGGTTCTCCGACGTATGCCCTATCGCGCGGAAGTTCACCCGGCCGTGCAAGGGGGCTGCGGCCGGGCACCCCGTAAGCCGTAAGGTTGGGGCGTAGACAAGGGAACTTCGGAAGGAGGCACTGGGTGATCGAGCTCGAGGGGGTTCCCGAGCTGATCGACCCGGTCATGGTGGCCGCGTTCGAGGGCTGGAACGACGCCGGCGACGCCGCCTCCACCGCGGTCGCACACCTGGACCGGGAATGGAAGGGCGAGGTGTTCGCGGCGCTCGACGCCGAGGACTACTACGACTTCCAGGTCAACCGGCCCACGGTGTGGCTGGACGGCGGAGTACGGAAGATCACCTGGCCCACCACCCGGCTCTCCGTCGTCCGCATCGGCGGCGACAAGCCACGCGATCTGGTGCTCGTCCGCGGCATCGAGCCGTCCATGCGCTGGCGCTCGTTCTGCAACGAGATCCTGGGCTTCGCCCATGAGCTGGGCGTCGAGATGGTGGTCATCCTGGGCGCGCTGCTCGGCGACACCCCGCACACCCGTCCGGTGCCGGTCAGCGGCATCACCTCCGATCCAGATCTGGCGAGGACCATGGATCTGGAGGAGACCAGGTACGAGGGGCCGACCGGGATCGTCGGCATCCTGCAGGAGGCGTGCACACACGCGGGTGTGCCGGCCGTGAGCCTGTGGGCCGCGGTGCCGCACTATGTGTCGCAGCCGCCCAACCCCAAGGCGACACTCGCGCTGCTCAACCGCCTCGAGGACCTGATCGGCCTGCGGATTCCGCTGGGCGAACTGGCCGAGGACGCACGGGCCTGGCAGCTCGGCGTGGATCAACTGGCTGCCGAGGACAGCGAAGTGGCTGAGTACGTTCAGACTCTGGAGGAGGCGCGGGACACCGCCGAGCTTCCCGAGGCGTCGGGCGAGGCGATCGCCCGCGAATTCGAACGCTATCTGCGCAGGCGCGACGGCGGTCCCGGGCATGCGACGGACGGCGGCGAGGGCAGCTCGTATCTGCGCGACACCTCCAGCGGGAGGACCCGGCCGCCGTTGCCGCCGCGTGCAGAGCCCGATCCCGAGGTGGAGCAGGGGCCCGAGGCTGAGGACGAAGATTCCTCGGACGACTGAGGTATGGCAGTGAGGAGCGGGGCGGGCGCCGGCCTGGCGCCCGCCCCGCTCCGTTCTCGGTTCGTACTCAGCGCTCCCAGTCCGTACTCGGCGTCGGACCTGAGGCAGCCGCAACTCCCGTGCAGAGGGAGCCGGGTGGGCAAAGGCCCGCCCGGCGCCCGATCAGGCGTCGTACGGGGTTAGAGCGCGACGCCCAGCAGCGCGTCGACGGCACGTGAGACGAGGCCGGGCGCGCCCTCGTCCGTACCGCCCTCGGACTCCTGGCGCGCGGCCCAGCGGTCGACGGCGACCAGCGCGGCGGGCGCGTCGAGGTCGTTCGCGAGTGCGGCGCGGATCTCCCCGACCAGGGCGTCGGCGGCCGGCCCGTCGGGCCGGGACACGGCCGCACGCCAGCGGCCGAGGCGCTCGACAGCGTCCTGGAGGACCTGGTCGGTCCACTCCCAGTCGGCGCGGTAGTGATGGGAGAGCAGGGCGAGCCGGATCGCGACGGGGTCGACTCCGTCGCGGCGCAGCTTGGACACGAAGACCAGGTTGCCCTTGGACTTGGACATCTTCTCGCCGTTGAGCGCGACCATGCCGGTGTGGACGTAAGCCTTGGCGAAGGGGTGCTCGCCGGTGAGGACTTGGGCGTGCGAGGCGCCCATCTCGTGGTGCGGGAAGGCGAGATCGGAGCCGCCGCCCTGTACGTCGAAGCCCATGCCGAGATGGTCCAGGGCGATGGCCACACACTCGATGTGCCATCCGGGCCGCCCGGACCCGAGGGTGCCGCCGTCCCAACTCGGCTCGCCCTCGCGGGCGGCCATCCACAGCATCGGGTCGAGGGGATTCTTCTTGCCGGGGCGGTCGGGGTCGCCGCCACGCTCGGCGGACAGCAGCCGCATCGCTTCGGCGTCGAGGTTGGACACCTCGCCGAAGTGCGGGTCGGCCTCCACGGAGAAGTACACGTCGCCTTCGAGCTCGTACGCGGCACCCGCGTCCCGGAGCCGCTCGACGAGCGGCACGATGCCGGGTATGGCCTCGACGGCGCCGATGTAGTGCTGCGGGGGAAGCATCCGCAGTGCGGTCATGTCCTCGCGAAAGAGCGCGGTCTCGCGCTCGGCGAGTTCGGTCCAGTCGTGCCCGTCGCGGATGGCGCGCTCGAGGAGCGGGTCGTCGACGTCCGTGACGTTCTGGACGTAGTGCACCTGCCGCTTGGTGTCGAGCCACACGCGTTGAACGAGGTCGAACGCGTTGTAGGTCGCCGCGTGCCCCATGTGGGTCGCGTCGTACGGCGTGATGCCGCAGACATAGATACGGGCGACAGGACCGGGGTCGAGGGTCACAGGACCACCGGTCGCGGTGTCGTGGATCCGGAGGTCGCGGCCCGTGCCAGGCAGGGCGGGGACCTCAGAAGCGGGCCAGGCATGCATGGCATGAGCCTAACCGGACGCCCCTTCCGCGTACGAACCGGATCGGTCGACTGCCTGGCCGGTTAGGCGGTCTTGCGGGTTGCGCGGGGGTGTGTTGGCGGGACCTCGTCCGTGGTGGCCGGGGTCCGCGGGCACCGTTGCGTGGTTGCCGGGGTGCCGTGGGCGCGCTGCCCGGGGTCCGCTCCGGGGTTACGCCGGGACTGCACGAATTACGGCGCGTCTCCGGTGTGCCGCGGGGTGGGGTCCGTCGCGGGGTACGGTCCGCCGTGCGGCACAAATCACGCTTTACGTCCCGGCTCCACCCCTGCGCGTCCCCCCGCCTCGGCGAACACCGGGGCGCTACCCGCGCCGCGGGGCCCAACCGCCCTCACACCGGCGGCCAGGGAATCGCCGGCCAGTCCCCCGACGGCACCGGATGCCTCCCCGTCCCCAGCAGCACCCCCACCCTCGACCGCAGGGCCTCCACCTCCGCCCCCGTCAGCAGTTCCGCCAGACGGGTGGACAGCCATTCGCCCTCGCCCAGCGCCGCCGTCAGCCCGGCCAGCGCCGAGGTCGCCTCCGGCAGCAGTGGGTCCCCCGCCCAGCCCCACAGCAGCGTCCGCAGCTTGTCGTCCACGTTGAACGTGACCCCGTGGTCGATCGCGTACAGATGACCGTCCTGCGTCGGCAGCAGATGCCCGCCCTTCCGGTCACCGTTGTTGATCACCGCGTCCAGTACCGCCAGCCGCCGCAGCCGAACATCGTCCGCGTGCACCAGCAGCGCCGTACGCCCCTCGCCAACCTCCGCGAAACCGACCGCCTTCCAGCCGTCGCCCGGCTCCTCGTCCTCGACCAGAGCGAGCAGCGACGCCGACGGGTCCGCCTCGATCCAGAGCTGGACCATGCCCTCGCCGTACGGGCCGTCCCGCAGCACCGTCGGCGGCACCAGGCCCCACCCGGTCGCCTCGGAGAGCTCGTACGCCGCCACCTCGCGCTGCGCGAGCGTTCCGTCCGGGAAGTCCCACAGCGGCCGCTCCCCTGCGACCGGCTTGTACACGCACCGGGCCTGCTCGCCCTCGTGGGAGACGGAGCAGTACAGGACCGCGTTGGACGCCTCGCGGACCCGTCCGCGCACGGTGAGCTCGCCCTTGGCGAGGAGATCCCGCGCCGTCAGGCTCCGCGGCGGTATCCGTTCTGGCGCGGGCATACGTGTCCTTCCGGATCGAGCGGCAGGCTGCACAGCGGGCACGGCGGCCGGCCGGCGTTCACCACGTCCAGCGCGCGCTTGGCGAACGCCCTCGCCTGCGCCCCGGACAGCCGGACGCGCAGCATCGGCGGGCCGTTCTCCTCGTCCTGCAGCAGCCGTTCCTCGGCCTCCGCGAGGTCCTCCTCGGAGTCCGCGTCCAGCTCCACCAGCGCCTGGGCCTCGACGATCATGCGCTGTTCCTCGCCGTCCCACGCCAGCGCCATCGTGCCGACCCGGAACTCCTCCTCGACCGGAGCGTCGAGCGGTGCGGAGTCCGCGACGTCGGCGGGCGCCATGGCCGGCACCGGCGCGTTGCCCCCGGTACGGCGTACGACCTCGTCCAGCAGCTCGTCGATCCGCTCGGCGAGCGCGGCCACCTGGGTCTTCTCCAGGGCTACGCTGGTGACGCGCCCTGAGGCCGAAGCCTGCAGGAAGAACGTACGGCGTCCAGGCAGCCCGACCGTGCCGGCCACGAAACGGTCCGGCGGGTCGTAGAGGAACACCTGACGGGACACGTTCTGTCTCCCTCGGGATCGTGGGGTCGGTGGGTATCGGCTGCTCTGGACGGCTGTCGAGCGGGCATACGGGTTTTCAGCCCGTCCACCCTACTGCGGGGAGCGATCACGGGGCGCCCGCGCCGCCCCCCACGACCGCGGTCCCGCCGCCATCGTTCCCGCCGCCGTTCCCGCGCGGCGCGAGCGAGCCGAAGTCCCCGGTGTCACCGAGGCGCAGAAGAAATGGACGAGTGCGGGTGTAACGGATCGCGGTCACGGAACACGGCTCCACATGAATCCGCTGGAAGAGATCGAGATGCATGCCGAGCGCGTCCGCCACCAGGGACTTGATGATGTCGCCGTGCGAGCACATCACATAGGCCGCGTCCTCGCCGTGCGCCGCGTCGATGCGCGCGTTCCATTCGCGTACGGCGTCGACGGCGCGCGCCTGCATGGCCCGCATCGACTCCCCGCCGGGGAACGCCGCCGCCGACGGATGCCGCTGCACGACCTCCATGAGCGGTTCGTCCGCGAGCTCCGCGAGCTTGCGCCCCGACCAGTCGCCGTAGTGACACTCGCCGATCCGCTCGTCGCTCTGCAGTTCAAGGCCGGGCCGGGCGTCCAGCAGCGGCTGCATGGTCTGCAGACAGCGCTCCAGGGGGCTGCTGACGACGGCGGCGACCGGCACGTCGGCGAGCCGCCCGGGCAGCGCGGCCGCCTGCGCGGCGCCGCGCTCGTCGAGGAAGACGCCAGGGGTCCAGCCGGCGAGCACCCCCGCGGTGTTGGCGGTGGAGCGTCCGTGGCGTACGAGGATCAGCGTGGCCATGCCCGCCAGCCTAAGCGGACCCACCCTCGAGGGTGCGTCCGGGCCGTACGCAAGGAAGAATGCACGCCGTGATCGTGGACTGTGCCATTTACCGGGAGGGGCGCCGCATCGAAGGCCCGTCCGACTTCTCCGATGCCCTGGCGGAGGCACGGGCCGCCGGCGACGCCTTTCTCTGGATCGGTCTTCATGAGCCGACCGAGAAGGAGTTCGAACACGTCTCGGCGGAGTTCGGGCTGCATCCGCTGGCTGTGGAGGACGCGCTCAACGCACACCAGCGCCCCAAGCTCGAGGTGTACGACGACTCGTTGTTCATGGTTATCAAGCCGGTGGTGTACGAGCCGGAGAGCGACTCCGTCACCACCGACGAGCTGATGGTCTTCATCGGCGACTCGTTCGTGGTGACGGTCCGGCACGGTGAGGGCGCGCCGCTCGCGGCGGTCCGCCGACGGCTCGAAGCCGATCCCGAGGTCCTCAAGCACGGCCCGACAGCGGTTCTCTACGCGATCTGTGACGAGGTCGTCGACCATTACATCGATGTGGCCGCTGAACTCCAGGTGGACTTGGAGGAGCTGGAGACTGCCGTCTTCGCACCCTCCGGCGGTGACGCGCGCAACAGCGCGGTGCGGATCTACACCTTCAAGCGGCAGGTGATGGAGTTCCGCCGCGCCGCCGGGCCGCTGGCGGCTCCGATGGTCCGTCTCGCGAGCGCGAGCGTGCCGTTCGTCCATGAGCATTCGCAGCCGTTCTTCCGGGACGTCAACGACCATCTGACGCGAGCGAATGAGCAGGTCGAGGGGTTGGACCGGCTGCTGTCGGACGTTCTGTCCGCTCATCTCGCACAGATGGGCGTGCGGCAGAACGACGACATGCGCAAGATCTCGGCGTGGGCGGCCATGGTCGCGGTCCCCACCATGGTCGCGGGGATCTACGGCATGAACTTCGATCACATGCCGGAACTGCATTGGGTGTGGTCGTATCCGACGGTGGTGCTGCTGATGGCCGTGGCGGTGTACGGCCTGTTCCGGCTGTTCAAGCGCCGCGGCTGGCTGTAGGCGCCCGAGCAGCCGCAAACGCCCCCGCCGCTCTCAGAAGGCGGGAGCGGCGGCGGGCCCGTCGAGCGCGCCCCGGCGCTCGGGCATCTTGAGGCTGACCATCCGGTGCCAGCCGCCGAACCGTTCGTAGGCGTACATGGCGTGAATGCCCGCGGCCAGCGTCGCGGACTTGGCCCTGGGCCAGTGCAGCAGCCGTCCCATGTGGCCCATCACCGCGAGGCTCACATCGCGGTAGACCTTGATCTCGGCGAGGGCGCTCCGGCGCAGGACCCGCTGGATCGTACGGCCGTGCCCGGCGGCGGCCAGCCGCAACAACTCCTCGTGGCAGTACGCCAGGTGGTTGTCCTCGTCGTTGCAGATCATGGTGATGGCCCTGCCCAGTTCGGGATGGTCCCCGAAGTGCTTGACCAGCATGTCCATCTGGTCGGCGGCCCGCTGCTCGGTGACCCTGCTGTGCGAGAGGTAGACGACGACGTCCTCCTCGGTCAGCGGCTCGTCGCGGCGCAGCTTCTCGTGGGTGAGTCCGATGCCCCGCTTTTCGAGCAGCATCGTGTAGTCGGTCTCGGGCGGGACGGGGACCGGTTGCAGTTGGCGCTTCTTGAGCAGGGCGTCGAAGAGCCGGCCGTGCTTGTCCTCGTCGGCACCGTGCCGGGTGATCTTGGGCGCGAGGGCACGCATGCTGTCGGGCACCAGGGCGGCGATACGGCCGTTCTCCCAGCCGCCCTGTGCTTCGCCGCTGGCCGCGATGGAGCAGAAGAGCTGGAAGGCATCGTCGCTGTCGACGATTTCCTGGAAGAGACTTCGGGCCGAGAGCATCACTGCCACCTCCATGAAGACATCCGCAAAAGACATCCGCAAAGAACGAGTCAAGTCCGGTACAGGAGGCGAGGCAACAGGTAGGTCGCACAACTCCGCCGAACGGAGGACGGCGGAGCGGGCGCCGGCCGTAACCGAGGCCCGCTTTCCGGCGTTGTGATGCATGACGGCCGTGGCGGGGAAGACCCCCGAGCCCCCACCACGGCCGCAGACTTTGCCACCTTCCCAACGGCGGCCTCAGCGCGTGCAGGCCGTCCAGCGGCCGCGTTACGCGAGCCCGGCGCGCTCCAGGGCCTCCGTGCCCGCCCGCAGGGCCGTGAGCCGCTCGTCGAGCGTGAAGCCGGCCGGAGCGAGGGTCAGGGTGGTGACGCCGGCCGCGGCGTACGCCGCCATCCGCTCGGCGATCCGCTCCACCGGGCCCAGCAGCGTCGTCTGGTCGATCAGCTGGTGCGGGACCGCGGCGGCCGCCCCCTCCTTGTCGCCGGACAGGTACTTGTCCTGGATCTCGGCGGCTTCCTTCTCGTAACCCATGCGCTGCGCAAGCTGGTTGTAGAAGTTCTGCTTGCGGCTGCCCATGCCACCGACGTACAGCGCGGTGTACGGACGGAACATGTCGGCAAGGCCGCCCACGTCCTCACCGACCGCGAGCGGCAGCGTCGGGCAGACGTCGAAGCCCTCCATCGTCTTTCCGGCCTTCTCGCGGCCTGCCCGCAGATGCTTGATCGCGGTGTCCTCGAGGTGGTCCGCGGACGGGAAGATCAGCAGCGCGCCGTCCGCGATCTCGCCGGTCTGCTCCAGGTTCTTGGGGCCGATCGCGGCGATGTACAGCGGGATGTGCTCGCGCTGCGGGTGGACGGTGAGCTTGATCGGCTTGCCCGGTCCGCCCGGCAGCGGGAGCGTCCAGTGCTCGCCCTCGTACGACAGGCGTTCGCGGGCCATCGCCCTGCGGACGATCTCGACGTACTCGCGGGTGCGGGAGAGCGGCTTGTCGAACTTGACGCCGTACCAGCCTTCGGAGACCTGCGGGCCGGAGACGCCGAGGCCGAGGCGGAAGCGGCCGCCGGAGAGAGAGTCCAGGGTGGCGGCGGTCATCGCGGTCATGGCGGGCTGGCGGGCCGGGATCTGCATGATCGCGGAGCCGACGTCGATGCGCTCGGTCTGGGCGGCGACCCAGGTGAGCACGGTGGGGGCGTCGGAGCCGTACGCCTCGGCGGCCCAGCAGACGTCGTAGCCGAGCTTGTCGGCCTCCTTGGCGACCGCGAGATTGTCGCCGTCCATCCCCGCGCCCCAGTAGCCGAGGTTGATGCCGAGCCGCATAACCGCTCCCTCTTACTGATCAGTAACGTCCCTGTTCCGGGGACTCTAGCGCGGGTTCCCGCGATCCGTCAGGGGGAGGTTGTCCACAGGCTCTCTCAGGGTGCGCCCCTGGCCAGTAATCTCAGCGCCCATGGAGCAGAGGCAACTCGGCCGTACCGGCCTGCGCGTGTCCCGGATCGGGCTCGGCACCCTCACATGGGGCCGGGACACCGATGAGCACGACGCTGCCGACCAGCTGAAAGCGTTCTGGGAGGCGGGCGGGACGCTGGTCGACACCGCCGATGTGTACGGCGGCGGGGATGCCGAGTATCTGCTGGGCCGGCTCGTCGAGCGGCTCGTCCCCCGGCGCGATCTGGTCATCGCGACGAAGGCGGGCAGCGCGCCCGACCCGGACCGGCGCTTCAACGGCTCGCGCGGGCATCTCCTCGCCGCGCTCGACGCGTCGCTGGACCGGCTCGGGACGGATTACGTCGACCTGTGGCAGGTGCACGCCTTCGATCCGGACACCCCGCTGGAGGAGACGCTTCAGGCGCTGGACATGGCGGTGAGCAGCGGGCGGGCGCGGTACGCGGGCGTGTCGAACTTCTGCGGCTGGCAGCTGGCGAAAGCCGCGACCTGGCAGCTGGCCTCGCCCGGAGTGCGGACGCGGCTGGCCAGCACGCAGATGGAGTACTCACTGCTGCAGCGGGGCATCGAGCGGGAGGTGCTGCCCGCCGCCCTGGACCTGGGGGTGGGTCTGCTGCCGTCGTCGCCGCTCGGCCGCGGGGTGCTGACCGGGAAGTACCGGCACGCGACTCCGGCGGACTCGCGGGGCGCGTCGGAGCAGCTGGCTCCCTTCGTCGAGCCGTATCTCGACGAGGCGGCGAGCAGCATCGTGGACGCGGTGGCGACCGCGGCGGACGGGCTGGCGGCGACGGCACTTCAGGTGGCGCTGGCGTGGGTGCGGGACCGGCCGGGAGTGGTGGCCCCGATCGTCGGCGCACGCAACGCACAGCAGCTCACGGCCGCATTGTCAGTGGAGGCGCTTAGTCTTCCTGACGAGATCTGCCAGGCGCTCGACGATGTGTCGGCGCCAGTGCACCGATATCCCGACCAGGACTGGAGCACGCTGTGACTGCGCCTTCCGAGGGGACGCCGCCCCCAACAGCCGCTGCGCGGCGGGCCGAACCCCCGGCCGAGGACCGCGCCCCCGTGGACGAGGCCGCTGCGCCGGCGCCGGAGGCCGCCGAGCCGGACGGGCCCGCTGCCGCGGACGCTGCCGACGACACCGCGGAGACTGCCGACGGCACCACGGGTGCTGCCGACGACGCCGCCGAAGGGGCCGCTGCCGGTGCGGAGGGCACCGAGAAGGCGGGCGAGGTGTCCGAGGCCGAGGCCGAGCTTGCCGCGCAGCGGGATCTGCGGGCCCGGATCGAGCAGCGCAAGGCCGAGAAGGCGGGGCCCATCGAGGCCGGCGCCAAGCTGAGCGGGACGGCCGCAGATCTGCTCGCCGCGGTACGGGCCGTGGAGAGCGGTGAGAAGTCCGGCACCACGTTCTTCGATTCTCCCCCTCGCTCCGGTGGGGAGACCTCCACCGCGCCTGCCCCGAGGCGACCCGCGCCGGTGCCGGTCGAGCCGGTGCGGCCGCGGGCGCCCGAGCCCGCGGGGGCGCCCGCGGCGAGCGCGCCGGAGACCGTCACGGGCGTACGTTCCGTGCTCGCCGAGGGCGGTGCGCCCGAGGCGCTGGCACCGCAGTTGGCGGACGCGTTCGGGGAGCGGGCCGCGGACGTGCTGCGCGAGGATCCATGGCGGCTGCTGTCCGTGCCCGGCGTCCGGCCCGAGCAGGCCGACGGCTTCGCCCGGGCGCTGCTCGGCGCGGAGTGCGGCCCCGGCGACGAGCGTCGGACTGCGGCCCTGGTCACCTGGCAGTTGGAGCACGCTGCACTCCAGGGCCACACCGCGCTGGAGTCGTCCGTGGTACGCGGGGCGCTGGCCGAGCGGTCGGTGCCCGATCCGGAGGAAGCACTGCAACAGGCCATCGCGGACGGCGAGGTCCTGGTCTTCCAGGACGGCATCGAAGAAGAGGCGGCGGAAGAGGCGACGGACGGCGAGGAGTCCGGGCAGGCTGCCGTAACGCTGCTGCTGGGGCTCGACAGGTACGCGCTCGCGGAGGAGAGCCTCGCGGACGGGTTGGCGCGGCTGGCCAAGACCGGCGCCGACGCCAGGTGGGAGGCGGCGCAGGCCACCGAGCTGGTCCGCGCGGTCGAGGCGAGCGGCCTGGTGGCGCACACCGGCGGGGAGGCGGCGCGCGCTGAGCCGGTCGCGCTGGCCGAGGCCGCCGGTCGGGTCGGGCTGCGCGCGGTCGTCGCGGTCCACAGTGAGAACGGCCGCAGGCGGCTCGGACCCGAAGCGGTCACCGTCGTCACCGTCAGGGGGCTGCTCTCCGGCGCGGAGGGGCCCGGCAGGGACGGAGAGGGGGCGTTCGCGCTCGATCTCCTGGTCGTACTGGACGCGCCACAGCTGGACGTGGAGACCGCCGCGATGCTGGTCGAGTCGATGGCGGACGGCAGCCGGCTGGTGCTGAGCGGCGACCCCGGCGTCCTCGGCTCGGCCGGCGCGGGCCGGGTCTTCGCTGATGTGCTGGCCGCCAGGGTCTGCCCGCAGATCGCTTCCCGTACGCCGGACGCCGGCCCGATCGGAGAGCTGGTCTCGGGCATCGGCATCGGCGAGCTGAGCCAGGTGGAGGCGCCCGGCAAGGAGGTCGTCATCGTCCCGGTGCGGGACGCCGGCGAGGCGGTCCACCGTACGGTTCAGCTGGTCGCGGACTCCGTGCCGCGGGCCATCGGGGTCCCGCCCGAGCAGACCCAGGTGATCACGGTGGGGCACGGTGGCTCGGCGGGCACCCGCGCCCTGAACGCGGCGCTCAAGCAGCGGCTCAACCCGGGCCCGGGCCGGTTCGGCGGCTTCGACCCGGGTGACCGGGTGGCGTACGCCCCGGCGCTCGGCCGGACGCTGCCCGGGACCGTCGTCTCGGCGGACGCGGAGGGCCTGCACATCGACTGTGACGGCACTCCCGTCGTCGTACCGAAGGAGCGCGTCGAATCGGCGGTGCGCCACGGCTGGGCGCTCACGGCGCACCAGGCGGCGGGGATGCGCTGGCCGGCGGCGGTCGTGGTGCTGCCGGGCGACGCGGCGCAGGGGCTGAGCCGACCGTGGGTCTACACCGCGTTCAGCCGCGGCGAGCGCCATCTGTCCGTGGTGCACGGCGTCGACCAGGCGCTGCCGCGAGCCGTGGCGGAGATCCCGTCCCAGGACCGCACGACGCGCCTGCGGACGCTGCTCGAGGGGCTGCTCGGGACACCCTGACCGCGGACGCCACAACGGGGACGCGGTCGGCCGAGGAGGCCGTCACCCAGGGCGCCGAGGCCGGGACGTCGGCCTGCTGCCACGCCCAGGGGGACGCCGTAGTCGACGGCGCCCCCTGGGCGACGTGCCCGAGGACCGCGTCCCTCGGGTGTGACAGTGGCCCGCGCTTCGGGGCTGGGTTGCTCGAGGGACTGCTCGCCTCGCCGCCGTGACCGAGACGCGGCAGCGGGGCGCCACAGTCAACCGCGTCATGGCCGACGACGCACGGCCCCGCAACCGGGGACGCCACAACCGGGGACCCGTGCACGAGCACCCCATGCCGGAGCGCGCCGGGTCGGCGGCATGCGAAAGACCCCTGTCGGTCGGGCGAGACAGGGCCTGCGTTACGGGGCGGGCGCTGTCAGGATTCCGCTTCTTCGTCGAGGTCGTCCAGATCCTCGCCCAGCTCGTCCTCGTCGAAGACCGAGCTGACGTCGAAGCGGCACACGATCCGCTGCGGATCCGCCTGGTCGAACGGCGTGCTCAGCCACTCGCCCGGCTCCGGGATCTCGTCCGTTGCCGACACCCACAACGTGGAGTCGCCCTCCTCCAGGCCGAACTCCTTGTGCCGGGAGGCGATTTCATCCGGTTCGTACTCCCCGAAGAGCACCCCGAGCGCCGCGTGCACACTCGTGCCGACCATCGGGACACTCTCCGGGCCGTCGACCTCTGGATCCACATCAGCGATGCGTTGCGCCTGTGCGAGCAGCCGCTGCGGCTCGACCACCGCGTAGTCCCGGCGGATCAGCACGCTGAGCGCGTTCGGCTCCTCGGGGCCCGCGTACGGCGGCAGTGAGTCGTCCGCGCCCGGGATCTCGAAGGGGGTCACCTCGTCGTAGCGGTCGTAGAGGCGCTCGTCGTACGCCTCCGCAGCCGCGGCAAGGCTGTTGAACGCGGCATAGACGGCCGGGTCGTCCTCGCCCGTGCGGTTCTCGACCGCCGCGAGGTGACGGTCCAGTGCGGCTTTGACCGCCTCGGCGGCGGCGCGTACCTCGGCAGCGGTGGGCTGCGCAGCATCAGACATAGTGCAGACGCTATCCGTACAGGGGCTCTGCCCGCACAATAGATGCGATGCCGGAATACGAATTTGTCGACGTGTACGTACCGCGCGGGGTCTCCCGCAAGGAAGCGACACGTCTGCTGACCGACCACGCCGAGTACGGACACTGGGAGTTGGACCGACTGAGTCTGCACCGGGACGGCAGCCGCAGGGTGCGGCTGCGCCGGCGCATCATCCGTCAGGTGCGCGCCACCTGGTGAGCGGGTGAACGGGACGGAGCGAGCCCCGCGACTGCGGGACCCGCTCCGTTTTATCCACTTTCGTACTGCTCAGAACTCTGCTCAGGACCGCGCCGCGAGCCACACCGACTCGTTCAGCGGTGACCGCGCGGTTACGCCCTGACGCGGCCGCGGCGGTACAGCACCGCTCCGGCCAGCAGCAGTCCCGCGCCCGCCGGGATCAGCATGTCGAGCGGGCCCGAGCCGGTCTGCGCGAGCTCGTCGGGAGTCACGGGCGAGTTGCCGGTCTGCGTACCGGGGGTGTTCGGAGCGGCCGGCTCCGGCGCGTTGGGCACGTTGGGCGTAGTGGGCTGACCGGGCGTGACCGGAGTGACCGGGGTCACGGGCGGCGTAACCGGAGTG
>NZ_JAGGOI010000008.1:81907-234869 GCF_018614585.1 Streptomyces sp. ISL-1
GGCGGCGTAACCGGAGTGGTCGGGTTGTCCGGCGTCTCGGTTCCGGGCATCGTGCCATTACCGCACTCGTTACCCGCGACCGCGTTGCCGAGGCCGATGGCGGTGACGGTGTTCCCGCAGGCGTTCACCGGCAGGTGGATGGGCGCCTGGATGTTGTTGCCGGAGGCGACGCCGGGAGAGTTGCTGCTCTCCCCGTCGGCCTGGGCTCCGGTGCCCTGCGTGCCGCCGCCGGACGAATTGCTGCATTGGTTGCCGCCGGCGGGGTTGAGCAGGCCGACCACATTCACGGTGTTCCCGCACGCATTGACGGGAACATGCAGGGGGAGCTGGACCGTATTCCCGGACGCGACGCCCGGAGAATTCGACGCGTTTCCGGTCGCCCCGGCATCCGCGTACGCATAGCTGCCGCCGAGGGCGAGTACGCCGCCCGCGGCCGCCATGGTGATCAGGCCCTTGCGAGTGACCTGTCGCATAGGTTGATTCCTTGCCTTCACGCTTAAGGAAACCTCCGGACCTCGTGCCCGGAGGCGGAATACCCGGCGGTCCCGGAGTGCATGGCGCGCACTCCGGGACCGCCCGGGTTCAAACCCGAACCCTTGCGGGCCGAGTCACAACATCACGAGTTGTCGCAGGTGTTGCCGAAGGCGGGGTTCAGCAGCCCGATCACGGAGACCGTGTTGCCACACGCGTTCACCGGCAGGTGGATGGGCGCCTGGATGACGTTGCCGGAAAGCACGCCGGGGGAGCCCACGGCGGCACCCTGGGCACCCGCGTCGGCCATGGCAACGCCCGCACCCGCGAGCACCAGACCGCCAGTGGCAGCCGCAGCAGCGACGACCTTCTTGATCATTGTTCCTCCTTGTTGGCAATGCGATCCCAGCCGCGGACCGCATCACCTGTAACGAGGAGGAGTGAAGGTGGCTACGTGGCTACAGTTCCTTTCACCCTTTTCAGTCAAGTACGCACACACTGACGATTATTGGAGTTTCGTCTCAGCACATTTCACCCGGTGCGGCTCAGCACCGGTCCAGGAATCGGTCAAGCACCCGTACACCGAACTTCAGCCCGTCGACCGGAACCCGCTCGTCCACCCCGTGGAACATTCCCGCGAAGTCCAGCTCCGGCGGCAGCTTGAGCGGCGCGAATCCGAAGCAGCGGATGCCCAGGTCGTCGAAGGACTTGGCGTCGGTGCCGCCGGAGAGCATGTACGGGACGGCCCGGGCGATCGGGTCCTCCGCCTTGAGCGCGATCTGCATCGCGTCGACGAGGTCGCCGTCAAAGCTGGTCTCCAGGGCCTTGTCGCCGTGCACGTCCTCCCGCCTGACGCGTGGGCCGAGCAGCCGGTCGAGGTCGGCCAGGAACTCGCCCTCGTACCCCGGCAGGAAGCGCCCGTCGACGTGCGCGGTCGCCTGCCCGGGAATGACGTTCACCTTGTAGCCGGCACCGAGCATGGTGGGGGCGGCGGAGTTGCGCAGGGTCGCGCCGATCATCTTCGCGATGCCGCCGAGCTTGGCGAGCGTGGCGTCCATGTCCTCCGGGTCGAGCGGCGTGCCGAGCGCGTCGGAGAGCTCGTCCAGGAAGGACCGTACGGTCTTGGTCATCCTGACCGGCCACTTGTGGCGGCCGACACGGCCGACGGCCTCGCAGAGCTCGGTGATGGCGTTGTCGTTGTTGGTCATCGAGCCGTGCCCGGCGGTGCCGTCGACGGTGAGGCGCATCCAGTGCATGCCCTTCTGCGCCGTCTCGACGAGATAGAGCCGCAGGTTCTCGTTGACGGTGAAGGAGAAGCCGCCGACCTCGCCGATGGCCTCGGTGACGCCCTCGAAGAGATCCGGGTGCTTGTCGACCAGATGCCGCGCGCCGTATGTGCCGCCGGCCTCCTCGTCGGCGAGGAAGGCGAGCACGATGTCGCGAGGGGGCTTGCGGCCGCTGCGCAGCCTGTCCCGTACGACCGCGAGGGTCATCGCGTCCATGTCCTTCATGTCGACGGCGCCGCGGCCCCAGACGCAGCCGTCCGCGATCTCGCCCGAGAAGGGGTGGTGCGTCCAGTCGTCCGCGTTGGCCGGCACGACGTCGGTGTGCCCATGGATGAGCAGTGCCGGCCTGGACGGGTCCTCGCCCTCGATCCGGGCAACGGTGGAGGCACGTCCCTTGTGGGATTCGAAGATCTGCGGTTCGAGCCCGACCTCGGCGAGCTTCTCCGCGATGTACTCCGCCGCGCCCCGCTCCCCCGGGCCCGAGTGGTCGCCGTAGTTGCTCGTGTCGATCCGGATCAGCTCACGACAGAGGTCGACGACCTCGTCCTCGCCCGTCACGGGCTTGGACTTGTCTGTCCTGTTCGACTCGCTCACGCTGTTCCTCCCACTGTCGCTACTGGTGGTTCCCGCTCATACTCCCGCGAGCCGGCCCGGACCCCAAGGGCGACTGCCCGCCGTCATGCGGCCGTCACACCGGACTGGGCCGTGATCGGGCACAGCCGAATGTTTGCTATGGTTTTCCACGTCGGAACGGCCCAGGGCCGCGAGACAGGCACCTGGTCCGGGTGGCGGAATGGCAGACGCGCTAGCTTGAGGTGCTAGTGCCCTTTAACGGGCGTGGGGGTTCAAGTCCCCCCTCGGACACAAGCAAGATCCCCACGGCTTCCCGTGGGGATCTTTTCGTTGAGGCGGCTTCCGAGCGGTGCGCATACAGTCAACTCGGTGAGACGCAGACGCAAGGCCCCGCCCGCGCCGCTCCCCCAGCGCGACGGAATCGACCCGGTGCGGCTGCGGCTGCCCGCCGATCCGGACGGCGTGTGGAAAACGGTGTACGACCATCTCGCCGCGCGGTACGCAGCCGCCATCGGGCCCGAGCGGGTCGACGCCATGTTCCGGGAGGGGCGCATCGTCTCCGCGGACGGTCCGGTCGCCGCCGACGAGCCGTACACCGCAGGGCGGTATCTCTGGTTCCATCGGGCTTTCGCGCCCGAGGAGCGCGTCCCCTTCGAGGTCGGGATCGTCCACCGGGACGAGCGGCTGGTGATCGCGGACAAGCCCCACTTCCTCGCCACCACCCCGCGCGGGCGGCACATCACCGAGACTGCGCTGGCCCGGTTGCGCCGCGATCTTCAGCTGCCCGAGCTGCAGCCCGCGCACCGGCTGGACCGGCTCACCGCTGGGCTCGCGCTCTTCGTCGTACGGCCCGCGGACCGGGGCGCTTATCAGACGCTGTTCCGCGACCGACTGGTGCGCAAGGAGTACGAGGCGGTGGCCCCGTACGACCCGGCGCTCGCCCTGCCCGTGACCGTACGCAGCAGGATCGTGAAGGAGCGCGGGGTGATGGCCGCCCGCGAGGAGCCGGGTGAGCCGAACAGCGAGAGCCGGATCGAACTGCTCGAGCACCGGGCCGGGCTCGGCCGGTACCGGCTGCTGCCGGCCACCGGCCGAACCCATCAGCTGCGGGTCCATATGAACAGCCTCGGGCTGCCGCTCCTGAACGACCCGGTCTATCCGGTCGTCCAGGAGCCCGGGCCCGACGACTACTCGCGGCCTCTTCAACTCCTCGCGAAGGTACTGGAGTTCACCGATCCGGTGACGGGTGAGCCGTACCGCTTCGAGAGCCGGCTGCAGCTGGCTCAGTGGCCCCGCCGCCCGGCGGAGCCGCTAATTTGACGCAGCCCATTCATCAAGATGGGGTGACTCGTCGCCGATCGTGGTCGCATCGCCGTGGCCCGTACGCACCACAGTCTCCGGCGGCAGCGTCAGCAGCCGGTCCCGGATCGAAGCGATGATCGTCGGGAAGTGCGAGAAGGACCGGCCGGTGGCACCGGGGCCGCCCTGGAAGAGCGTGTCGCCGGTGAAGACCGTGGACAGCTCGGGGGCGTACAGGCAGACAGCGCCCGGGGCGTGGCCCGGGGTGTGCAGCACGGTGAGCGTGACGCCCCCGACCGTGAGGGTCTGGCCGTCGGCGAGTTCGCCGTCAGGGGCGCGCTCGGGGTGCGTCTGATTCCACAGCGGCAGGTCGTCGGGGTGCAGCAGGATGGGCGCGCCGGTGGCGGCGGCGAGCGCCGGCGCCGCGTCGATGTGGTCGTTGTGCGCGTGGGTGCAGACGATGGCGCGCAGGGTGCGGCCCTCCAGCGCGGCCTCGATCGCGGGAGCGTCGTGGGCGGCGTCGATGACGATCGCCTCCAGCTCGTCGCCAACGATCCAGACGTTGTTGTCGACGTCCCAGGTGCCTCCGTCGAGCGAGAAGGTGCCTGAGGTGACGAGGTGGTCGATCCTGTGGTTTCGGTCGTTCATCAGAACTGCACCACCGAGCGCAGTACGTCGCCCTCATGCATGCGGGCGAAAGCCTTCTCGACGTCGCCGAGTTCGATGGTCTCGGTGACGAACGCGGCGAGGTCGATCCGGCCCTGCTGGTGGAGGTCGATGAGCATGGGGAAGTCCCGGGACGGCAGACAGTCGCCGTACCAGGAGGACTTGAGCGCCCCGCCGCGGCCGAAGACGTCCAGGAGCGGCAGCTCCAGCTTCATCTCGGGGGTCGGTACGCCGACGAGGACGACGGTGCCGGCCAGGTCGCGCGCGTAGAAGGCCTGTTCGTACGTCTCGGGGCGGCCGACTGCGTCGATGACGACATCCGCGCCGAAGCCTCCGGTGAGCTCGCGGATCGCCTCGACGGGGTCGGTGGTGCGGGAGTTCACGGTGTGGGTCGCGCCCATCGTCTTCGCCGTCTCCAGCTTGCGGTCGTCGATGTCGACGGCGATGATCCGGGCCGCGCCCGCCAGACGTGCCCCGACGACCGCCGCGTCGCCCACGCCTCCGCAGCCGATGACGGCGACCGAGTCGCCGCGGCCGACGTTGCCGGTGTTGATGGCGGCGCCGATGCCGGCCATCACGCCGCAGCCGAGCAGGCCCGCGACGGCCGGGGAGACTGAGGGGTCGACCTTGGTGCACTGACCGGCGGCGACCAGGGTCTTCTCGGCGAAGGCCCCGATGCCGAGCGCCGGGGAGAGTTCCGTACCGTCGGCGAGCGTCATCTTCTGCTTCGCGTTGTGCGTGTCGAAGCAGTACTGCGGGCGGCCGCGTCGACAGGCGCGGCAGCGGCCGCACACGGCACGCCAGTTGAGTACGACGAAGTCTCCGGGGGCGACATCCGTGACACCGTCGCCGACCGACTCCACCACGCCCGCGGCCTCATGGCCGAGGAGGAAGGGGAAGTCGTCGTTGATCCCGCCCTGCTTGTAATGCAGGTCGGTGTGGCAGACCCCGCACGCCTGCACCTGCACCACGGCCTCGCCGGGGCCGGGATCGGGGACGGTGATCGTCTCGATCCGTACCGGCTCGTTCCTGCCGGGGGCGATCACGCCTTGCACCTGCTGCGACATCGAGAACCTGCCCTTCTTCGCGCATGAAGTCGACCACCACTATGAACCGTCACGACGGCGGACCGCGACCGCGCTGCCAGTCCTGTCGGTCCTGTCGGTCCTGTCGGTCCTGGCAGTCCTGGCAGTCCTGGCAGTCCTGGCAGTCCTGTCGGACAACGTGCCGCGCGACAAGAACGGCCCCGGCGGGATCTCACCCGCGGGGCCGTTCATTTTCGCTGAGCGACGTCAGGCGTCCTGGCGCTCCGCCGCGAGGGCGTTCACCCGGCCGCGCACGACGAACCAGCCGCCGACCAGCGCCGCCGCGATCAGCGGCAGGAACATCACGGTCGTACGGCCCACGCCGCCGCCCCACCACATCAGGACGACCACGGAGGCGAGGAAGAGCAGCGTGACGATCTGGGTGTACGGGGCCCAGGGCAGCCGGTACGAGGGGCGGGTGACGCGGCCGTCCTGCGAGCGGTGCCAGAAGAGCAGCGAACAGAGCATGATCATGCCCCAGGTGCCGAGGATGCCGATCGAGGCGAAGTTCAGGACGATCTCGAAGGCCTGGCCGGGCATGAGGTAGTTGAGCCCGACGCCCAGCACTCCGAAGCCGGCGGTCAGCAGGATGCCGCCGTAGGGCACCTGGCCCTTGTTCATCCGGCCGGTGAACTTGGGCGCGGAGCCCGACATCGCCATGGAGCGCAGGATGCGGCCGGTGGAGTACAGACCGGAGTTCAGGCTGGACAGGGCGGCGGTCAGCACCACGAGGTTCATCACGCCGGCCGCGCCCGGGACGCCGAGCTTGTCCATGACGGTGACGAAGGGGCTCTGGCCATCGGAGTACGCCGTGTACGGGAGGAGCAGCGCGAGCAGTACCACCGAGCCGACGTAGAACAGACCGACGCGCCACATGATCGAGTTGATCGCCTTGGGCATGATCTTCTCGGGGTTCCGGGTCTCGCCCGCCGCGACGCCGCACAGCTCGACGGAGGCGTACGCGAAGACGACGCCCTGGATCACCAGCAGCATCGGCAGCATGCCCACCGGGAAGAGGCCGCCGCTGTCGGTGATGGTGGAGAAGCCGGGCGTGTGGCCGTCGACCGGGTGCTGGGTGACCACCAGGAAGATGCCGATGAGCATGAAGGCGACCAGCGCGGCGACCTTGATGATCGCGAACCAGAACTCCATCTCGCCGAAGTACTTCACCGAGATGAGGTTGGCGGTCAGGACGACCGCGAGCGCGATCAGAGCGAGGACCCACTGCGGGACATCGCTGAACATCGCCCAGAAGTGGGCGTACGTGGCGGCCGCGGTGATGTCGGCGATCGCGGTGGTCGACCAGTTGAGGAAGTAGAGCCAGCCGGCCGCGAAGGCGCCCTTCTCGCCCATGAACTCACGCGCGTACGAGACGAAGGCGCCCGAGGACGGCCGGTAGAGAACCAGCTCGCCGAGCGCGCGTACGACGAAGAAAGCGAAGACGCCGCAGACCGCGTAGGCGATGGCGAGGGAGGGTCCGGCGCCGGCCATCCGGCCACCCGCGCCGAGGAACAGGCCGGTGCCTATCGCCCCGCCGATCGCGATCATGTTGACGTGGCGGGACTTGAGGTCCTTGCTGTAGCCGGCGTCGCCGGCGTCCACGTGGGGGGAGTTCGTCGCCGGTGCCCCGGCGTCAAGCGTGTCGGCCGCAGTGCTGGTGCGGTCAGTCATGGAGCTGTTCGCCTTCGTGAGGGGAGGGTGGGCGGACCCGGCCGTAGCCGGTGATGGGGTCGTCACCGTGGCTTGGCCCGACATCCCATAATTAGGGCAACACTGCGATCTTGGCAGTGGTCAACGTCACCTGGGGATATATCTGAGGTGATTCTGAGGTTACGGCGCAGTAAACCAAGGTCACCCAGGGACTCGCCAATCAGGGATCCGCGCCCGCAGGACCCTCAGGGCGCCAGTACGTCCAGCTCCGCCAGCGCCCCCACGGCGATCTGGCGGGTGATCTCCTCGGCCCGTACGGCGTCGCCCTCGCGGACCGCCTCGGCCACCTGGACATGCAGGGTCACGGCCGCCGGATCGGGGTCGTCGAACATCACCCGGTGGTGCGTACGGCCCGCGAGAACCTCGGCCACCACATCGCCCAGGCGCGCGAACATCTCATTGCCGGAGGCGTTGAGCACCACGCGGTGGAAGGCGATGTCGTGCTCCAGATATCCCTCCAGCTGGTGTCCGCGCGAGGTGGCGACCATGCCCAGGGCGCACTCGGTGAGCTCGGCGCACTGCTCGGGGGTGGCATGGTGGGCGGCCAGCCCTGCCGCGACCGGCTCGATCGCCGAGCGGAGCACGGTGAGGGAGCGCAGCTGACGCGGGCGGTCGGCGCCGGCCAGCCGCCAGCGGATGACGCGCGGGTCGTAGACGTTCCACTCCTCGGTGGGGCGCACGGTCACGCCGACCCGGCGCCGGGACTCCACGAGATGCATCGACTCGAGGACGCGGACCACTTCGCGGACGACGGTGCGCGAGACGTCGAAGCGCTGTGCCACCTCGTCGGTGCGCAGCACACTGCCCTGCGGGTACGCGCCCGCGGTGATCGCGAGGCCGAGGGTGTCAAGCACATGCGTATGAAGCCCTTGGCCCTCTGTGGTCATGGGGCAAGAGTACGGGCACGGTTCGGGCACTAAAAGTATGACGTTTATGTCTCAGCATCTTGAATACGTCGTACCTAATGGGTTTCAGTAGCGCGACGGCCGAGGTCGACAGCGATGTCGACGAAGACAGCGAGGTACGTAATGAGCACCCCCCACGTCGTCGTGGTGATGGGCGTGGCAGGCACCGGCAAGACCACGATCGGTCCCCCGCTCGCCGCCGCACTGGGCGTCCCGTACGCCGAGGGCGACGATTTCCATCCCCCGGCGAACATCGCCAAGATGTCCGCCGGCACCCCGCTCGACGACGCGGACCGGTGGCCCTGGCTCGACGCCATCGGGCAGTGGGCGCACGACCGGGCGGGCCTCGGCGGAGTGGTCTCCAGCTCCGCGCTCAAGCGGAGCTACCGCGACCGGCTGCGGGCCGCCGCACCGGATGCCGTCTTCCTCCACCTCACCGGCGACCGCGCGCTCATCGAGCGGCGGATGGCGGAGCGCAAGGGCCACTTCATGCCCCCCGCGCTGCTGGACTCGCAGTTCGCCACGTTGCAGCCACTGGGCGGCGACGAGGCGGGCGTCGCCGTCAATGTGTCCGGCACCCCGGAAGAAATCACCGAACGAGCCGTCGCCGCGCTGCGCCGGCTCGACAGCGCACGATAGCTAAGGAAGCCACCGTGACCAGTCTCAGCGTCGAGACGCTGGCAGCGGACGCCACCGAAACGATCACTTCGGTCGGCAACGCGCAGTTGGGCATAGCCGTTCTCGCGGGCATTGCCGTCATCGTCCTGCTCATCACCAAGTTCAAGGTCCATGCCTTCCTGGCGCTGACCATCGGTTCCCTGGCGCTCGGCGCGTTCGCGGGCGCGCCGCTGGACAAGACCATCGTCAGCTTCACCACGGGTCTGGGCACGACGGTCGCCGGTGTGGGCGTGCTGATCGCGCTCGGCGCGATCCTCGGCAAGCTGCTCGCCGACTCCGGCGGCGCGGACGAGATCGTCGACACGATCCTCGCCAAGGCCGGCGGGCGCGCGATGCCCTGGGCGATGGTGCTGATCGCCTCGGTGATCGGGCTGCCGCTCTTCTTCGAGGTCGGCATCGTGCTGCTGATCCCGGTAGTGCTGCTCGTCGCCAAGCGCGGCAACTACTCCCTGATGCGGATCGGCATCCCGGCCCTGGCCGGTCTGTCCGTGATGCACGGGCTGGTTCCGCCGCACCCCGGACCGCTGGTGGCGATCGACGCCATCGGCGCCAACCTCGGCGTCACGCTGGCGCTGGGTGTGCTCGTCGCCATCCCGACCGTGATCATCGCCGGTCCGGTCTTCTCCCGGTACGCCGCGCGCTGGGTGGACATCCCGGCCCCCGAGAAGATGATGCCCGCCCGGCCCTCCGAGGACCTGGACCGTCGTCCCGGCTTCGGCGCGACCGTGACCACCGTGCTGCTGCCCGTCGTCCTGATGCTGGGCAAGGCGCTCGTGGAACTCGTCGTCGACGACCCCGAGAGCGGTATCCAGCGCGTCACCGACTTCATCGGGTCCCCGCTCATCGCACTGCTCGCCGCGGTGATCGTCGGCATGTTCACGCTGGGCCGCGCGGCCGGCTTCACCAAGGACCGGATCTCCTCGACCGTCGAGAAGTCGCTCGCCCCGATCGCGGGCATCCTGCTGATCGTCGGCGCGGGCGGCGGCTTCAAGACGACCCTGATCGACGTCGGTGTCGGCCAGATGATCCTGGACCTCTCCAAGAACTGGGCGATTCCGACGCTGCTGCTGGCCTGGCTGATCGCGGTGGCCATCCGGCTCGCGACCGGCTCGGCGACCGTGGCGACGATCTCCGCCGCCGGTCTTGTCGCGCCGCTCGCGGCCGATATGTCGACCTCGCACGCGGCTCTGCTGGTGCTGGCGATCGGCGCGGGCTCGCTCTTCTTCAGCCATGTCAATGACGCCGGGTTCTGGCTGGTGAAGGAGTACTTCGGGATGTCGGTCGGCCAGACGATCAAGACCTGGTCGGTGATGGAGACCATCATCTCGGTCGTCGGCATCGGCTTCGTGATGCTGCTGTCACTCGTCCTTTAGGTACTGGACCGGCTACTCGTCCTTCAGCCACAGCGGATGCTCCCGCTCCGCCCACGGGCGCTCGACCGACCCGGTACGCATACCCCTGCGTGACTCCGGGTCGGCGAGCGCCATCCCAATGTGTCCGAAGAGCACGATGCCGACGGCGAGCGAGAGCCAGTCGTGCACAAAGGTCGCGCTCGTACGCCACACCAGCGGCGCGAGCGAGGTGAACCACATCAGCAGCCCGGTCGCAAGCATCACCAAAACCGCTCCCGCGATCCACGCCGAGTAGACCTTCTGCCCGGCGTTGAACTTGCCCGCGGGACGGGACTCGGGCCGGTGATCGCGCCGCCCTACCGCGCGCAGCCACGTCCGGTCGTGCCGCCCGAAGCGGTTCAGCCTGCGCAGATCGGCACGGAAGGCGCGCGAGCAGAGCCCGAGCAGGAACGGCACGGGGAGCAGCAGCCCCGACCACTCGTGGACGGTGACCACCAGATAGCGGCGGCCGACGAGTTCGGCGATCTGCGGTACGTACAGGGCCGCGGCGGTCGCCACGCACAGCAGCATCAGAGCGGCCGTCGTGCGGTGCACCCAGCGCTCGGCGCGGCTGAACCGCCGTACGCGCGGGGGCCGTTCAGACGGTGGGGGTGTCGCTGCGGCCGTTGGACCGGCCGACCCAGGCGTCGACGTCATATCCCCGCTCCTCCCAGTAGCCGGGCTGGACGTCGGAGGTGACGGTGATCCCGGAGAGCCATTTCGCCGACTTGTAGAAGTACATCGGCGCGACATACAGCCGGACCGGGCCGCCGTGCGAATGGCTGACCGGCTTGTCCTGCATCCGCAGACAGACCAGCACATCGTCGCGGCGCGCCTGCGGGAGCGTGAGGCTCTCGCTGTAGGTGCCGTCGAAGCAGGTGAAGCGGATCGCCTTGCCCTGCGGGCGTACACCGGCGGCGTCCAGCAGCAGCGACAGCTTGACGCCCGAGAAGGCGGTGTCGGGGACGCGCCAGCCGGTGACGCACTGGACGTCGCGTACGACACGGGTCTGCGGCAGATTGCGCAGCGCGTCAAGGGTGTACGTCGCGGGGCGGTCCACCAGCCCGTCGACAGTCAGCCGGTAGCTCTGCTCGGTCTTGCGCGGCACGGAGGAGGCGACCGAGTAGTAGCGGAAGCCGCCGCCGTTGGGCAGCAGCCCGGAGAGCCCGGTCGGATCCTTGTCCGAGGCCGCGCCGAGGAACGATTCGAGCCCGCGCTGCAGATACGGCGCCCCCACGACGCCGGCCGCGCCGAGCCCGAGCATGCCGAGCACCAAGCGGCGCCCGACAGGCGCGCCCTCGGAGTCGGGGTGGTGTGTGGTCACCCCTCGATTCGAACACTCGGGGCTGCCCGACGCCAGGGAATACGGGTACGCGTCAGACTTCCGTCACACTTCGTACGCTGGCCGCATGGAGAACCGTGAACCGCTGAAGCCGTACCTGCTCGCCTACCCCGGGCCGCTGCGCGACCAGTTGGTGGCCGCCGTACTGTCCGGCCAGAAGGTTTCGACGACGGGGCTCCTCGCGGAGTACGAGGCCGAAAAGGAGGAGCTGCCGCCGGTCGGCGAGCGGTCGGCGCTGATCGACTCGGACGGGCGGGAGGTCGCGGTGATCGAGCTGACGGAGGTACGGGTGCTGCGGCTCGGGGAGGTCGATCTGCGGCACGCGCTGGACGAGGGCGAGGGGTACGTGTCGGTGGCGGAGTGGCGCGCGGGGCATGAGGCGTTCTGGCACGGGGACGAGATGCGGGAGGCGCTGGGTGACCCCGGGTTCGAGGTCGACGACGAGACGCTGGTGGTGGCGGAGCGGTTCCGGGTGACGGAGCGGTTCTAGGCTGCGGGGCGGTTTTCCCGGGGCTCCGCCCAGCACCCCGCGCCTCGAACGCCGGCGAGGCTGAAGGTGCAGCCCGCCGGGGCGTGCCCCCGGGGCTCCGCCCCGGACCCTCACCCCTGCGGGAGTGGGGGGCACCCCCACTCCTCAATCGCCGGAGGGGCTCCATGGGAGCCCGTTGGGGGTCCCCCCGGACGAAGTCTGGGGGGAGATTGAGGACAACGGCCGAAGGGCTTACGGGGGTCTGGGGGGCTTGCCCCCCGTACGGGAAGGGGCGGGTGGGGGAACAGCGCCGCCGCAGGCGCCCCGCCCCTAGCCGACCGCCTTCGCCGCCGCCCGCCCCGCCGCCCGCCCCGAAAATATGCAGCCCCCCAGAAACGTGCCCTCCAGCGATCTGTAACCATGCACACCCCCACCGCCGAATCCCGCCGTCTCGCCCGCCGCGTACAGCCCCGGCAGCGGTTCGCCGCCCTCGGCCAGCACCCGGGAGGAGAGGTCCGTCTCCAGGCCGCCGAGCGACTTACGGGTCACGATGTTCAGCCGCACGGCGATCAACGGCCCGGCGCCGGGGTCGAGGATCCGGTGTGGCGTGGCCGTGCGGATGAGCTTGTCGCCCAGATACCTGCGGGCCCCGCGGATCGCCGTGACCTGGAGGTCCTTGGTGAACGGGTTCTTGATCTCCCGGTCGCGCGCGGTGATCTCGCGCCGCAGCTCCGTCTCGTCGATCAGCGGCTCCTTGGTGAGCGCGTTCATGCCCCGCACAAGAGCGGCGAGGTCCTTCTCGACGACGAAGTCCACGCCGTTGTCCATGAACGCCTTCACCGGTCCCGGCACATCCGCCCTGGCCCGCCCGATCACACCGCGGATCGACTTGCCCGTCAGATCGGGGTTCTGCTCGGAGCCCGACAGCGCGAACTCCTTGCCGATGATCTTCTGGTCGAGCACGAACCAGGTGTAGTCGTAGCCGGACTTCATGATGTGCTCGAGCGTGCCGAGGGTGTCGAAGCCGGGGAAGAGCGGGACGGGCAGCCGCTTGCCCCGCGCGTCCAGCCAGAGCGACGAGGGCCCGGGCAGGATCCGGATGCCGTGTCTGGCCCAGATCGGGTTCCAGTTCTCGATGCCTTCTGTGTAGTGCCACATCCGGTCGCGGTTGATGTGGCTCGCGCCGGCGCGCTCGGCGATGCCGAGCATCAGCCCGTCGACGTGCGCGGGGACGCCGGAGAGCATCTTCTCGGGCGGGGTGCCGAGCCGGTCGGGCCACTGGGCGCGTACGAGATCGTGGTTGCCGCCGATGCCGCCCGAGGTGACGATCACCGCCTGGGCCCGGAACTCGAAGGCTCCGGCGACCTCGCGGCTGCTCGCTGTGCCGCGCGCGGCGTCGGACGGTTCGAGGACCTCGCCGCTCACTGTGTCCAGCGCGCCGGCGTTGCTGCTCAGGCCCGTGACGCGGTGGCGGAACTTCAGCTGGACGAGGCCACGCGCCACCCCTTCCCGGACGCGCCGTTCGAAGGGGGCGACGACGCCGGGGCCCGTCCCCCAGGTGATGTGGAATCGCGGTACGGAGTTGCCGTGGCCGGTGGCGTCGTAGCCGCCGCGCTCGGCCCAGCCGACGACCGGGAAGAACCGCATCCCCTGCGCGTGCAGCCAGGACCGCTTCTCGCCGGACGCGAAGTCGACGTACGCCTCGGCCCATTGGCGCGGCCACCGGTCTTCGTCGCGGTCGAAGCCCGCTGTGCCGAGCCAGTCCTGGTACGCGAGGGCCGGGCTGTCCTTGATCCGCATCCGGCGCTGCTCGGGCGAGTCGACGAAGAACAATCCGCCGAAGGACCAGTGCGCCTGACCGCCGATCGACTGCTCCGGCTCCTGGTCGAGCAGGATGACCTTTCGCCCGGCGTCGACGAGCTCCGCGGTGGCCACCAGGCCCGCCAGACCTGCCCCGATCACGATCACATCAGCGTCGTACGCCATGGGTTCCATCCTTTTCGGGGGCCGGAATGCGATGGGACCGATCTTCTGTACGGGGCAGTAACTCGTCAACCGTTCGCCGGTGATTGGATTGGAGCATGACTCCCGCTGACGAAATCCTGGACATCGTCGACGAGCAGGACGAGGTGATCGGCCAGGCTCCCCGCGGCGAGGCGTATGCGCGCGGAATGCGCCACCGTTGTGTGTTCGTCCTGGCCACGGACGCGCAGGGCCGGGTCTTCGTCCACCGTCGTACCCCGACGAAGCTGGTCTTCCCTTCGCTGTACGACATGTTCGTGGGCGGCGTCGTCGGCGCGGGCGAGAGCTACGACGCGGCGGCGCTGCGCGAGGCCGAGGAGGAGCTCGGGGTCTTCGGACTCCCCCAGCCCGCAGCGCTGTTCAAGTTCCTCTACGAGAGCGGCGATCAGACCTGGTGGTCGGCTGTGTACGAGGTGCGCTGCGAGCTGCCGGTGAACCCGCAGGCCGAGGAGGTCGCCTGGTACGACTTCCTGCGGCCCCAGGAGCTGGAGCGGCGGCTCACCGAGTGGGAGTGGGTGCCGGACGGGCTCGCCGCGTACGAACGGCTGCGGGCGCACGGCGCGGGTTGAGTCGGGCACACCCGGGCGACCGACAAATCCGCAGGTAGGGTGCGACGCGTGAGCGACTTCGGACAGAGCCTGCGGCTGTGGTTCGCGCCCCGGCGGGTGCGGGAGGAGGGCCAGACCCCCGACTACCGGTTCTCGCTCGCCAATGAGCGGACGTTCCTCGCCTGGCTCCGTACGGCGCTCGCGCTGATCGGCGGCGGGTTCGCGGTGGATCAGTTCCTGCCCGACCTGCCCTGGGGAGTGCGTGCCGGGATGGCGCTCGGGCTGCTCGGCGCCGGTGTGCTGTGCGCGCTGCGGGCGGTCAATCACTGGGTGCGCTGCGAGCAGGCCATGCGGCGGGGTGAGGATCTGCCCGTGTCCCGGTTTCCGGTTCTGCTGAGTGTCGTGATCGCCGTGGTGGCGGTGGCGATGGTGGTGGTCGTGCTGTTCGGCTGGGAGGGCGGCCGTTGACGGCCGTGCCCGAGCGGGATCCGGGGCTGCAGCCCGAGCGGACCCGGCTGGCGTGGCGCAGGACCACGCTGGCGTACACCGTGGCGGCCGTGCTCGCGGCCCGGCAGGTGGCGGGCGGCGATCTGAGCGCGGCGGGGTTGGTCGCGGTGGCGCTGAGCGCGCTGGTCTGGCTGGGTTTCCTGTGGGTGGCCCACCGGCGGGTGCGCGAGCTGGGCGTCCGGCCCAGGCCGCGGGCGCTGTCGGCGGGGGCCGCGCTGGCGGCCGTGGCCTGTACGGTCGCGCTGGCCGGATTCGCCGTGGCGATGGTGGTGTGACCACAGGCAGGCGTCGAATACTAGCCTGGACAGCGAAAGATGCCGTGAATCGCATCAAAGGTGAGCATCATGGCGGTTCTCCATCAAGAACACCTCAAGCACGAGCACACCCACGGTCCGGACTGCGGGCACCCCGAGGTCCCGCACGGCGACCACGTCGACTACGCGCACGACGGCCATCTCCACAAGGCGCACTCCGGCCACTGGGACGAGTGCCAGCCCGGCGAGCATGTATCGCACAGCGGGCACGCCCATGAGCACGGGCCCCACTGTGGCCACCCCGCCATGGAGCACGGCGCCGCCCACGCCACTCCGCCAACTACGCCGCCTACGTCCACGACGGACACCGGACACCGGCACGCCGAGCACGAGGGGCACTGGGACGACCACTGAGCCGACCCTTGTGGGCACACGTGTCCGGCTTCCCCCGCGCCGACCGGACTGGCAGTCTCGTCCTGACCGGTTCGGCCTTGACTCGGGGGAGCCCAGTTGTCCGCGACAGATCCGTACACCGTCCAGCTCACGCCGGAAGTGCACGCCTACGTCCAGCCGGACGGCGGCTGGTGTCTGAACAACGCGGGATTCGTCAGCGACGGGGAATCGACCCTCCTCGTGGACACCGCCGCCACCGAGCGGCGCGCGCGGGCGCTGCGTGAAGCGGTCCTCGCGGCCGGCGTCCCGCTGCCGAGCACCGTCGTCAATACGCACCACCACGGCGACCACACCTACGGCAACGGCGTATTCGCCGAAGCGGTCGTGATGGGGCACGACTCCTGCCGCACCGAAGTGCTCGCGGCCGGGCACCAGCTCCATCTCCTGTGGCCGCGCACCGACTTCGGCGACATCAGGATCACCGCCCCCACCGTGACGTACAGCGACCGGCTCACCGTCCATGCCGGAGACATCGAGGTGCGCCTCATCCACCCCGGCGGCGTGGCGCACACCCTCGGTGACACCGTTGTGCATCTGCCGGGGCAGCGGGTGGTCTTCACCGGGGACCTGATCTTTCAGGGCGGCACTCCGTTCATCCCGATGGGCTCGCTGAGCGGGTCGCTGCGGGCGCTGGACGTGCTGCGCTCGCTGGACGCCACGACGGTGGTGCCCGGCCACGGCTCTATCACCGACCCGTCCGCGTACGACGATACGGAGCGCTATCTGCGGTACGTCGCCGAGCTGGCCCAGCAGGGGCACGCCAAGGGGCTCACTCCGCTGGAGACGGCGCGCGAGGCGGACCTCGGGGTCTTCGCAGAACTGCGGGAGAGCGAACGGCTGGTGGCGAATCTGCACCGGGCGTACGCGGAGCTGGACGGGGAGCCGGAGGGCTCGCCGCTGGACCCCGTCGCGGTGTTCGGCGACATGGCGCAGATGAACGGCGGGGTTCCGGTGGCCTGCCACGCCTGAGCCCTGCCCCCTGAGTCCTGCCCTGGCTGAGTCCTGCCCTGGCTGAGTCCTGCCCTGGCTGAGTCGCGCCCTGGCTGAGTCGCGCCCTGGCTGAGTCGCGCCCTGGCTGAGTCCTGCCCGCCGCACTCGAGTCCTGCCCCCTGTGATCCTGGCCCGGGTTCCGGCCGCGCACTGGACTACATACCGACTGGTCGGTCATCATGAACGCGACCGCTTTCACCCGCCCCCGGAGGTGCCCCTCATGAGCTCAGTCCCGCCGCCAGGCCTCGATCCCGAGCAGCTGCGCGGTTATCTCGACCGCGAGCGCCCGGGCCTGGTGAGCGGACCGCTCAGCGCCCGGCTGATTCAGGGCGGCCGCTCCAATCTCACGTACTCCGTCACCGACGGCACCGGCCGCTGGGTCGTCCGCCGGCCCCCGCTCGGACATGTGCTGGCCACCGCGCACGACATGAAGCGCGAGCACCGGGTGATCAGCGCGCTGTACCCGACCGCCGTGCCGGTGCCGGAGCCGGTGCTGCTGTGCGAGGACGAGTCGGTGATCGGTTCGCCGTTCTACGTCATGGAGTTCGTGGACGGCACTCCGTACCGCACGGCCGAGGAGCTGGCGCCGCTCGGACCCGAGCGCACCAGGGAGGTCGTGCTCGGCCTCGTCGACACCCTCGTAGAACTTCACGCCGTGGACCCGGAGTCGGTCGGCCTGGGCGACTTCGGCCGGCCCGAGGGCTTCCTCGACCGGCAGCTGCGCCGCTGGGGCAAGCAGCTGGACGCCTCCCGCAATCGCGAGCTGGCCGGCATCGACGAACTGCACGCGGCGCTCGGCCGCGAACTGCCGGCGTCCCCCGCCCCCACCGTCATCCACGGCGACTACCGCCTGGACAACGTCCTGGTCGGCACGGACGACCGGATCAAGGCCGTGCTGGACTGGGAGATGTCGACGCTCGGCGATCCGCTGACCGATCTCGGGCTGCTGGTGATGTACAGCCGGAAGCTGGAGCTGCCCGACTCCCCGATCAGCACCACCGCGGGCGCGGCCGGCCACCCGGAGGCGGCCGAGCTGATCGAGCGGTACGCCGCCCGGTCCGGCCGCGACACCTCCGCCATCGCCTGGTACACGGCCTTCGCCTGGTTCAAGCTCGCCGTGATCCTCGAGGGCATCCACTACCGCTACACCCTCGGCCAGACCGTCGGCCCCGGCTTCGACCGGATCGGCGATCTCGTACCCCTCTTCATCGAGCACGGCCTCACCACCCTCCAGGAAGGCTGAGTACACCCATGGACTTCGCATTCGACGCGCGCACCGAGGAGCTGCGGGCCAAGCTGCTCGCCTTCATGGACGAGCACATCTACCCGGCCGAGGCGGTAGCGGACGAGCAGCGCGCGAAGCTGGCCTCGCCCTGGGACACTCCGGCGATCGTCGAAGAGCTCAAGACCGAGGCACGCAAGCAGGGCCTGTGGAACCTCTTCCTGCCGGACGCGGAGCACGGGGCGGGCCTGACCAATCTCCAGTACGCGCCGCTGGCCGAAATCACCGGCCGCAGCCCGCAGTTGGCGCCCACCGCGCTGAACTGCGCGGCTCCCGACACCGGGAACATGGAGGTGCTCGCGCAGTTCGCCACCGACGAGCAGAAGAAGCAGTGGCTGGGGCCGCTGCTCGCCGGCGAGATCCGGTCCGCCTTCGCGATGACCGAGCCGGAGGTCGCCTCGTCGGACGCCACGAACATCCGGACGCGGATCGACCGGGACGGCGACGACTACGTCATCAACGGCCGCAAGTGGTACATCTCCGGGGCCATGAACCCCGACTGCAAGCTCTTCATCGTGATGGGCAAGACCGACCCGGACGGCGCGGACATCCGGCGCCAGCAGTCGATGATCCTGGTACCCCGCGACGCCGCGGGCCTTGAGGTCCGGCGCGCCATGCAGGTGTACGGCTACGAGGACCACTCGCACGGCGGCCACGCGGAAGTCGTCTTCGACAATGTCCGGGTGCCCGCGTCGAACCTCGTCGGCGAGGAGGGCGGCGGCTTCGCCATCGCCCAGGCGCGCCTCGGGCCGGGCCGTATCCACCACTGCATGCGGCTGATCGGTATGGCGGAGCGGGCCATTGAGCTGATGTGCAGGCGGGCCGTGTCCCGTGAGGCGTTCGGCAAGGCGATCGCGCAGCAGGGTGTCGTTCAGAACTGGATCGCGGATGCCCGGGTCACGGTGGAGCAGTTGCGGCTGCTGGTGCTGAAGACGGCCTGGCTGATGGACACGGCCGGCAATCGCGGTGCGCACACGGAGATCCAGGCGATCAAGATCGCAACTCCGCGCGCGGTCGTGGACATCCTCGACAAGGCGGTGCAGGTGCACGGCGCGGGCGGCGTCAGCCAGGACTTCCCGCTGGCGGAACTGTGGGCGTCGGCGCGGACGCTGAAGCTGGCGGACGGTCCTGACGAGGTGCACCAGCGCTCGCTGGCGCGGCGCGAGTTGAAGAAGTACCTCTAGCTCGGCCGGGGGACTCTTCCCACCCCGCCCCCTACGCCCCGTGGGCGTGGGGGGCCACCCCGAACCGGGGCTCCGTCCCGGACCGCGTATGCGACCTTGGGCCGCGTCCGCGCGGGGGTCCTGGGGCGCAGCTCTCGGTTCGGGAAAGGGCGGGCAGGGGAACGGGCTCGCCGCAGGCGTTACGGGCGCAGCGCCCTGAGCAGCATGTCCGCAAGGTGGTCCGCCACCTGCTGCGGCGTGAGCGGGCCGTCCGGCCGGTACCAGGTCGACAGATGGTGGACCGATCCGAAGTGATAGTCCACCACCAGGTCCGCGGGGGTGGCCGAGGAGAAGACCCCGCTGCGCTGGCCCTCTTCGACCAGCGCGCGGAAACGCTCGTGGTAGCGGCGGCGCTCGGCGCGCACCTGCTTGTGCTTCTCCGGGCTCAGATGGTGCATGGAGCGGAAGAAGATCGAGGCGTCGTCGAGGTTGTCGATGGTCGTGACGACCACATCGGCGGCCGCGCCTCGCAGCCGCCGCTCGACCGGCTCGTCGGCGTCCGCGAACGCGTCGAGCCGCTCCTGCTGGAGCCGCAGTACCCGCGCGTAGACCTCTTGGAGCAGGTCTTCCTTGGAGCCGAAGTAGTGGTAGAGCGCGCCCTTGGTGACGCCGGCCGCCTCGACGATCTCCTGGACCGAGGTGCGGTCGTATCCTCGCTCGGCGAAGAGCCGGGTGGCGGCGGCCAGCAGCCTCTGCGGGACGGGGGTGCCGTCCCCGTCCGTCGTCCTGGCCATTGCCACCCGCCTCTCGTCGATTACTTGGGTACTTGGGTCATCTACTTGGGTCATCCCGGGAAACGCAGTTCCCGCCTGAGGATCTTCCCACTTGTGGTTTTCGGCAGCTCCGCCAGGATCTCGACTTCGCGCGGATACTTGTACGCGGCCAGCCGCTGCGCACAGTACGCCGAGATCTCGGCCGGTTCGGCGGCGGCCCCCGGGCGCAGACTCACATACGCCTTGACCGTCTCGCCGCGGTAGTCGTCGGCTATGCCGACCACGGCCGCCTCGCGGACCGCCGGGTGGGTGTACAGGACGTCCTCGACCTCACGCGGCCACACCTTGAAGCCGGAGGCGTTGATCATGTCCTTCTTGCGGTCCACGACATAGAGCCAGCCGTCCGCGTCCATGAATCCGATGTCGCCTGTGCGCAGCTCGCCGTCCGGGAACGCCTCGGCGGTGGCATCGGGCAGCCGCCAGTAGCCGGGCACCACCTGGGGACCGCTGACGGCGATCTCGCCCGGCTCGCCGAAGGGCACGTCCTGGCCCTTCTCGTCGACGATCCGCACGAGCGTGTCCGGTCCCGGCAGGCCGACGGAGAGAGTGCCGGACGCCGGGTCGACGGGGGCCTCGTGCTCCGGCGGCACGGAGGCGCAGGGCGCGGTGCACTCGGTGAGGCCGTAGCCGTTGCGGAGGTAGGGGCCGAAGCCCGCGCGGAACTTCTCGACCAGCGCCGGCGGCACCGGGGCCCCTCCGGAGGAGATCACCAGGAACGAGTCGAAGTGCTCTCGGGTGGCCGAGGGGTGCGCGGCAAGCGCCATGAAGGCGGTGGAGGGGCCGACGGTGTACGCGGGCCGGTGCTCGGCGAAGGCGTCAAGGACGACGCCGGCGTCGAAGCGGTAGGCGAGGGCGAGGGTGCCCGCGTTGGCGACGCAGGCGGCGAGCTCGCAGACCATGCCGGTGATGTGGAAGAGGGGCGCGAGCGCGAAGTAGCAGGCGCCCTCGGGGACGGGGTGTCCGGTGCGCTGGCGCTCGGCGTTGTAGACGATGCCCCGGTGCAGGTTCATGGCGCCCTTGGGGGTGCCACTGGTGCCGGAGGTGTAGCTGATCAACGCCACGTCGCCGGAGGTGAGTTCACGATCCTGAGGCGCGGCGAGACCCTGTCGGGCCACCGTCACCAGGTCGTCGGCGTCGTCCGCCGGGGCGAGCCGATCGAAGCCGAGGACTCGGGCGTCGTCGCGGGACTGCAGGTCCAGTTCGCAGGCCGTGAGGGCGATGCGTACGGACGAATCGGCGGCGCTGTCGCGCAGATACCCCTCCCAGGCGCGGTCCGAGCAGATCAGCGCGGTGACGTCGGCGTCGCTCAGCACATGCGCGACCTCGGCCGACTTGTACATCGGGTTGAGCGGTACGACGGTTGCTCCGGCCTTCCAGGCGCCGAGCAGCGCGATCACGAAGTGCGGGGTGTTCTGCAGCATGATCGCCACGCGGTCGCCGCGCTGGAGGCCGCGGGCGGCGAGATGGCCCGCGACGGAGTCGGAGAGCGCGTCGGTCTCGCGGTAGGTCAGCCGCCCGTCGAAGTAGGCGAGGGCGGTGTGCCCGGGGGCCCGGTCGACAGCGGCACGGAAGGAGTGAACGACGGTCGCCGGCGGGGTGATCGGGGCGCGTTGGGCGTCGCTGAGCCGGCCGAGCCAGGGCTTGGCGGTGTAGATCGAGGTCACGGGCCCGTCCCCTCCCACTTCTGCTGAAGGTGGTTCATTCCGGCCAGCCAGCGGTCGGGAGTGGCCGCGCGGGCCTCGTAGTACCCGGCGACCTCGGGGTGCGGCAGGATCAGGAAGCGGTCCGCCGCGATGCCCTCGAACAGCGCGTCGGCGACGTCCTCGGGCTCGATCGCGGTGGGCGCGAGGACCAGTTCGCCCGCCGATCCGGCGGCGGTGAGCATGTCCGTACGCACGCCCTGCGGGCAGATGGCGTGCACCTTGAGGCCGCGGTGGCGGTAGGTGAGGGAGAGCCACTCGGCGAAGGCGTACGCGCCGTGCTTGGAGACGCTGTACGGGGCGGCGCCGACCATGGTGAGAAGCCCGGCGGCGGAGACGGTGGAGACGAAGCGGCCGCTGCCGCGCTCCAGCCAGTCGGGCAGCAGGGTGCGGGCGGCGCGGACATGCGCCATGACATTGACGTCCCAGGCGGCGGCCCAGACTTCCTCGTCGGCGAAGGCGTCGCCGGGCGAGGCGAGGCCGGCGTTCGCGCAGTAGACGTCGACGGTGCCGTCCAGTGCGTCACGGGCCGCCGCCACGATCTCGGAGGCGTCGCCGGGGACCGCGGTCGCTCCGATCTCGTCGGCGATCGTCTTGGTCCTGATGGGGTCGATGTCGTTGACGACGACGCGGGCGCCCTCCGCCGCGAACCGGCGGGCCAGTGCGGCGCCTATGCCGCCCCCCGCGCCCGTGACCACCACTCCAGCGCCCTGCACCGTACTCATCAAGTTCCGCCTCTCCGGGTGCCGACCAACTTGTGCAGACTAACCAGTCGGTATGTAACGGGGGAAGAGGGCGCGTGGGGGCGGGTACGGTCGGTACCGGGCCCGATGCCGGATGCGGACCGCCGGCGCCGGGATCGTTCCCCGCGCCCGCCGTGCGCGCTAGCGTGCGTGGCCATGACAGACAGCGATCACGGAGGTAACCCGATGAGCCTGTCCAGACGGGGTTTGCTGGCCGCCGCCGGCGGGGTCACTGCCGCCGGTGCGGTGGGAGCCGCCGGCGCGGTGGGAGCCGCGACCCCATCACCCGCCTCCGCCCACTCGGGCCGCGGCCGGGTCCGCACCGGCTTCGACCGGCTTGCCGCCGACGGCTACCGGCAGCTGTCCGGCGAGCGGGTCGGGGTGGTCACCAACCCGACCGGGATCACCTCGGACGTGCGGCACATCGTGGACGTGATGCACCCGGACGACCGGGTGAACCTGGTCGCCGTCTTCGGGCCGGAGCACGGCTTTCGCGGCACGGCCCAGGCGGGCGGCTCCGAGGGCCGCTACGACGACCCGGCGACCGGGCTGCCCGTGTACGACACGTATCTCAAGAGCGGGCAGCCGCTCGCCGACATCTTCACCGCCTCGGGCGTGCAGACGATCGTCTTCGACATCCAGGACGCCGCCGCGCGTTTCTACACCTACATCTGGACGCTGTACGACTGCATGCAGGCGGCCACGCTGGCGGGCAAGCGCCTGGTGGTGCTGGACCGGCCGAATCCGGTGACCGGGCGGGCCGCGCTCGGTCCCGTACTGAACAAGGCGTTCGCGAGCTTCGTGGGCCGCGAGCCGATCGCGCAGGCGCACGGCATGACCGTCACCGAACTGGCACTGCTGTTCAACGGCGAATTCCTGACGCGGCCCGTGGAGCTGGAGACGGTACGGATGTCGGGCTGGCGGCGTTCGGAGTTCTTCGACGAGACTGGCCTGCCGTGGGTGCCGCCGAGCCCCAACATGCCGACGCCGGACACCGCCCTGGTGTACTCGGGCACCTGCCTCTTCGAGGGCACGAACCTCTCGGAGGGCCGGGGCACCACCCGCCCCTTCGAGCTGCTGGGCGCGGAGGGCATCGACCGCCGCTGGGCGCAGGCCGCGAACGCCCTGGACCTGCCGGGCGTCCACTTCCGCGAGGCGTACTTCGCGCCGACGTTCTCCAAGTTCCAGGGCAAGACCGTCGGCGGGGTTCAACTGCACGTTCACGACCGGGAGTCGTACGACCCGGTGCGCACGGGCATCGCCTTGCTGGTGACCGCGAAGCGCACCTGGAGCGGCTTCGCCTGGCGGCCGGACAACTGGATCGACAAGCTGACGGGCTCGACAAAAGTCCGCACGATGATCGACGCAGGGGCGGGGACGGACGAGGTGGTGGGGTCGTGGCGGGACGAGCTGGCCGCGTTCCGGGCCGTACGGAAGAGGTATTTGCGGTACTGACGGGGACGCCGGGTCCCGGCCCGGTCCGCGCCGCCGACCGGGTCTGACCGTCCGGGATCGTCCGGGACCGGCCGGGACCGACTGCCGACGCAGGTATGGCCCTCTCTCCCCTTGCGCAGGATGCTGTCGCACAAGGGGTTGAAAGAGGAACAATGTGGAGGGGCGGGCCATGCCGCAGATGAGTGTGCATCCGTACCGGGACATCACCTTCGACAAGGACGGCGACGTCGACAGCGCGCAGCGCGACCGACTGGCCGAAATGGACGTCACCGATCTGGTCATGTTCGCGCACGGATGGAACAACTCGCCCTCCATCGCGAACCGGCTCTACTCGGCTTTCTTCGCGCCGTTCCCGGAACTGCTCGCGGCCACCCCCGAGGTGCGGCTCGGGTATGCGGGCGTCGTATGGCCCTCGATGAAGTTCACGGACGAGCCGGCCCCCGACTTCCAGCCGTCGGCCGTCGGCCCGCTGCCGGGCTCCGGCCTTGACACCGCGACGCGGGTCGCTCTGGTCGAGCTGTTCCCCGGGCACGACCGGACAGTGGCGCGGCTGGCCCAACTGCTCGACGAACAGCCGGAGTCCGAGGACGCGTTCGCGGAGTTCGGTGCGCTGGCAAGGCAGCTGGCCGAGGCGCCGCCCGGCGGTCTGGAGGCCTCCTTCAGCGAGGATCTGCCCTATGACGAGCAGGGGCCGCCCGCCGTGCTGTACGAGGACGCCCTCACGCTGTGCCGGAGGTTCGCGCTGGCGCTGGAGGAGACCGGTGAGGTGACCGAGAAGGAGCCCGCCCTCTCGTCCTTCTCCTTCGGTGGCGGGCTCAAGAAGGCGTGGAAGGGCGCCAAGGAGCTGCTGCGGCAGACGACGTACTACGCGATGAAGCGGCGCGCCGGGACGGTCGGCGAGCTGGGCCTGGGCCCGCTGCTCGGACAGCTGGCCCGGTCGGCCCCCGATGTGCGGGTGCATCTGGTCGGCCACAGCCAGGGGGCGCGTCTGGTGTCGTTCGCGCTGCGTGGTCTGCCCGACGGGGCACGCAACGTAAAGTCGCTGACGCTCCTTCAGGGGGCCTTCTCTCACTACGTGTTCGCGCAGAGCCTGCCGCATGCGTCGCACAGCGGCGGAGCTCTGCGCGCCATGGAGCACCGGGTCGACGGTCCGGTGGTGGCCTGCTACTCACGGCACGACAGCGCGCTCGGGGTGATCTATCCGCTGGCCTCGAGCCTGGCCGGGGACGACGCGAGCGCGGTCGGACTCGACAAGCGCTGGTGGGCGATGGGGCACAACGGCATCCAGGCCGTCCGGCCGCTGGCCAGGCTCACCCTGGAGGAGGCGCTGGGGCAGGGCATTCCGGGGTCCGGCTGCGTCAGTGTGGACACGGCGTCGGTGGTGCGGCGCGGCGGGCCGCCGTCGGGTGCGCACAGCGACATCTGCCATGAGGAGCTGGCACGGGTGGTGCTGGCCGCGGGCCGCATCGGACGCTGAGTCGCCGCTCAACGCCCGTACGGCCCACGGCTGTTGTCATCGGTGGGAGGGGAATTCCGCGACCTGCTGATACGTCGGCCGGTTCTGCCAGCTGATCGCCGGGTGGGTGATGCCGCCCAGCGCGCGATGGATGATCGCGTCCGAACACCACTGCTCCCCGGCCTTGCAGCTGCCGTCGGCGGGGTAGACCTCGGTCGCCGGCCTGGCCGCCGCCTGCTTCAGCGTGGCGAGGAGCACGTCACGGCAGGCGGCGAGGTCGCCGCCTCCGCAGTACGTCTTCGCCAGCGGGCCCTGGACCGGCAGGCCGAGCACCTGTCGCAGATCCTTGTCGGCGAAGCCCCACCAGCCGTACTGGAAGGCGGAGCCGCTGTGTGCGCCGGTGGCGCCGTGGCTCGCCGCCGGGGATTCGTCGACCGCGAGGTTCCCGGTCAGCGCGCGGTAGAGGTCGTCGCCGAGCCCCGGTCCGAACTCGGCCTCGATCAGCAGCGGCCACCAGGCGTCCATGATGCGCACCGCGTCGGCATGGGTGTAGCTGTGCGAGCCGGGCGCGCTCTCCCTGCGCTGCGACCCCGCTGCCCGCCATGACTCCAACTGCGCTATAACCGCGTTCTGTTGGGGATCAGTGACCGGCTGGGAGCGAAGCACCTTCAGCAGTTCGGGCAGCAGCTGCTCGCCACGCAGATCGGTGACGGCTGCCTCCGCCATCGCCCGGGTGAGCGAGGCACGGGTAACGCCGCCGTCGGCGACGAGTTTCGCCACTCGGTCCTCGAGCAGATCGCCGCGGTGTACGGCGCCGAAGCCGAAGGCCGCGGTGGCGTACCCCTTGGCCTGCCGGTTGTTCCAGGAGATGTAGTAGTCCTGCCCGATGGACCGGGGGTGCTGGGCGAAGGGCGTGTACGCGGCTGTGTTGGCGGCCGGGTCGTGGTTCTGCCACTCGTACTGCCGCTCGGCCAGGACGGGCAGCGCCGGGTCGACGCCGTCGGCCCGCACCGGGTTCATTCCGCTGTTGTAGTAGGCGGCGGTACGGGAGTCGGCGTAGAACCAGTTGAAGGCGTAGTCGATGTTGTGCACGGCCTGCTGGAAGGACGCGGCGTCGGTCACGAACGACGGGTCGTTGAGCATCTGGAAGCCGATGATCGAGTCGGCCTCGTGGCGATAGGTGGTGCGCAGCGAGGTGTACGCGACGGGCTTGCCGCCGACCGTGGCGCGGTGGGTGACGATGCCGTACTTCGTGCGCCAGACCTGCATGCGGTAGGAGCCCGGGGCGGTGGAGTCGGCGACCGTGGGCTTCCAGGCGTTGCGCTTCTCCAGCTTCTCCATGGGGGTGCACACGCCCCGGTAGAGATAGTGGACCTCGTCCTGGCAGAGCTGAACCGTGTATGTGTCGGTGATGTCCTGGGCGGCGGAGGTGGCGGACCACGCGTAGTCCTGACCGCGGCCCATCTGGACGTACATGCCGACGCCGGCGAACGAGACGCCGCGGGCCGAGATGCCGGGGCCCTGGAGCTCCTGAAGCATCATCAACTGTGGTGCGAAATACCCGGTTTGCGGGCCGAACACTGCGATGGGCCTGCCGCTCGCGGTGCTCTTGCCGGAGACGAGGAGCGCGTTGGACATGCCGCGCTTGCCGCCGAGCGAGCCGGGCGCAATCACCCCGTCGTCGTACATGCCCTGCGCCGGCTTGAGGCGCTCCGGGGCGCGTACGGGGGACTTGGCCCCGGTGCCCGCCGATCCGGTTCTGTCGTGGACGAGTTGCTCGGGGACGACCGAACCGGCGTCGGGCAGTGCGGTGCCGCGCGGGTTCGCGGGCTTGTTCGCGTACGGGAAGCTGGTGCCGTCGTGGACCGTGAGGACGGCCTCGGGATCCTCGCGCTGCCGGAAGGACTCCCAGACCTTGGTGCCTTCCACCAGGCCGTACTTCTGCTGGGCGGCGAGGAGGGAGAGCGCGGCCTGCACCTCGCCGCCGCCTCCGCCGCCGAACTGGCCGCCGACGACCGAGGCGATGGAGATCAGATCGGTCAGCTTGAAGGGCTGGATCTCCCCGACGTTGGTGATGGAGTCGATATGGCCGGTGAGGACGTACTCACCGGGGAAGTACCGGCCGTTCTTGGACTTCTCGCGGTACGAGTTGATGCCGTCGACGTACGCCTGGGCGTCGGCCATGGCCTGCTCGCCGCGCGCGCCCTCGGTGGCCCGGATCCGCTCGATCTGCGCCTCGTAGTCGGCCTCGGTGTACGGGGCCTGCGGCCAGAACTGCTGCTCCAGGCCCTGGTTGGCGAGCGCGCCGCCGGCGAATGAGGTGAGCTCGCCGCGGCCTATGTGCCGGAAGAGGTCCATCATCCACAGGCGGTCCTGGCCCGCGGCGAATCCGGCGCCGAACTCGGTTCCGTAGCGGGTGGTGCCCTTGATGTGCGGGACACCGGTCTTCTTGTCGCGGGTGATCGTGACGTCCGGGCGGGGTCTGGTGACGGATTCGACCTGGGCGGCGGGAACGCCGAAGGAGGCGTCGTTGAAGAAGTCGTTGAGTCTGGCGTCGGTGAGTCCGCCGTGGCCGCCGACCAGGGAGTCGTAGCGGCCGAGTTGGTCGGAACTGTGGGCGGGACGGGTGCCGAGGACGCGGTGGGCGAGGATCTCGGTGAGGGTGGCGTTGCCGTTCTGGCCGGGCGGCAGGATGTCGGCGCACTGGCCCTGGCAGAGGTCGCCGTCGGCTGCGGTTGCGGTGGGGGCTGCGGGGTTGGCGGCCGCGGCCTGCGGCAGGGGGGCCGGCAGACCGCCGGCGAGCGCGAACACCGCGGCGGCTGTGGCAGTTTTGAGTCTTCCGATGCGTCGTCGCATGGATGCTCCTCGGGGAGGCCGGTGCGCCGGACGTTACTGGCGGTATGACTCGCGAGTAAGGTGAACATGCGTCACCTTTTCCGAATCACCACCGCGCTTGCTCTGCAACGCGCCATCACCACGACGGGGAGGGGCGGATTCGCGGGGCGGCGGTGTAGCCGCTGGCCACGAGCCCGTCGAGAAGGCAGCCCGGTGGTGCGGGGGGTGGCGACAAGGCCGCGCGGCTGCTCACTGAAGATCGAACCCTCCCCCGTCAGGCCCGGCACCGTAGGCGAAATTCGGCTGATGACCGCCATCGGATTTTCGATGGAGCCGGATCGGGCACACGTACGTCCATTCCATGACGCCGAAGTACGAGCGACGGAGGTGGCAGTGCGATGGCCGGTTTCCGGAGTCTTGCGAGACAGGTGCGCGACGCGCGGTGTGATCTGGCGCTCAGGCGCTATTCGCTGCGCAAGTGCCTAGAACGATTTGCCCCTTATGGGCACCGGGCAACCTGGGATCATCTGTGCGCGAGGCACAGTATCGAGCCCGAGGACCGAGCGCCCGATCCTGCGCGGCTGGTGGCCGCGCTCGAGGAACTGGAGCAGGCGCGGGCGGTCTGGCTCGCGTACGAAGAGGGTTTCGCGGACCGCCGCAAGCGCGAGAAGCACGACGGGCTGCGGCGGCCGGCGTCCATCGACGACTGGCACCGGCGGACGTGGGGCGGGAATGGCGTCGCGCGCTGCGACAGGCCCGCCGCGCATCCCTCGGCGCCGCTCGACGAGGTGCTGCGGCGGCTGATTGGGGCGCTGGAGACGGAACCGGGCGCGGCATGTCCGGTGTGCCGGGGGACGCACATCGTGTGGCGGCAGGATCTTGCGAACGAGCCGTGGTTCGGGCCGGTCTGCGCGGGCTGCGGCATTGTCGTGCCGCAGCCCGTTCTGACGTCCGAGGCCGTGGCGGCGGCCAAGCGGGCGGGGCGCAACAAACTGGCGTCGGTCGCCTGAGACGCGCGGGGGCGGTCGACGAGGTCGGTGAGCCCCCGCGTTGTCAGTGGCGTCGTCAATGGCGTCGTCGGTGGCCCCCTGTCGGCGGCGCTCGTAACGCGTCGCCAGCTGCGTCGTCAGTGACGTTCAGTGGCGTTGTCAGTGGTGGCCGGCACCATCGACGGCATGATCCAGGTCTGCTTGAACGGGCTTCGTTCGGCCACTGACGGCGCTGCCGTGCCGCTGTCGCCCGGGGCGATGGCCGAATCGGCGGCACAAGCCGTCGCCGCCGGCGCGGCCGAGGTGCATGTGCACCCCAAGACACCGTGCGGCGACGACACCCTGTCGCCGCGCGCCCTGGCCGAGGTGCTCACGGCGATACGGGCCGTGGTGGACGTTCCCGTCGGGGTGACGACGGGTGCCTGGGCGGAACCCGATCCCGGGCGGCGGGTGGAGCGCGTGCGCTCCTGGACGGTGCTGCCCGACCACGCCTCGGTGAACTGGCACGAGCCGGGGGCGGAGTTGGTCGCCGCCGCCCTGCTGGAGCGCGGGGTCGGCGTGGAGGCAGGCCTGTGGTCGGGGACGGACGGGCCGCGGCGTTTTCTGGCGTCCCCGCTTGCCCCGCGCGTGCTGCGGGTGCTCGCCGAGGTGAGGGACACCGAGCCCGGCACGGCCGGGGAGTCTGCGCGCTCGCTCCTCGTCCAGCTGGGCACGGCCCATGGGATACCGCTGCTGCTGCACGGCGAGGACGGCGGGGCGTGGCCGGTGCTGCGGCTCGCGCGACGGTCGGGTCTGGACACCCGGATCGGCCTGGAGGATGTGCTCTTCCTGCCGGACGGGAGGCGTGCCGCGTCCAACGCTGAACTGGTGAGCGCGGCCCGGGACTTCGCGGAAATTCGGTGGCCGGACGCCGGCCCTGGCCCGCACAGTGGTTGCGGAAATCCGTAACCGAGGACGCCGATGTCCACGCCGCGTGTCCCCGCAGTGGGGGTGCGGGGACCTGGGCTGTGGGGCCAACGCCCGTTCACAGGCGCTGGGTTACGGCCCGCCGGACTGAGCGGGCCCGTCACGGGAGTGCGGGCCCGCGCACGATCCGCGGAAAAGGTGGGCCTGTCACGGGGGTGCGGGCCCACCTTTCACGTCGTCCCGCGCGCTTTCGGATCAGTTGCCGCCCGGTGTGCGGGCCGCTGCCCGCGGGCAGGGCCGCGCCCGCCGTCGCCTCAGGCCTCGCTCCTGCGCGGCTTCCGGCCCTCCGGAAGCAGGCGGGAGCCCGTCATCCGGTCCCCGAAGATGTCGTCCGGGTTGGACAGTACGCAGGTCTCCAGCGAGAGGCAGCCGCAGCCGATGCAGTCGGTGAGGTGGTCGCGGAGGCGGCCGAGTTGCTGGATGCGTTCGTCGAGTTCCGTGCGCCATGCCTCGGACAGCCGGGCCCAGTCCTCCCGGTCCGGCGTGCGCTCCTCGGGAAGTTCGGCGAGGGCCTTCCTGATCGTCGCGAGGGGGATGCCGACGCGTTGCGCGGCACGGACGAAAGCGACGCGGCGCAGCGCGTCCCTGCTGTAACGGCGCTGGTTTCCGCTGGTCCGGCGGCTGCTGATCAGGCCTTTGGACTCATAGAAGTGCAGGGCGGACACCGCGGCGCCGCTGCGCGCGGACAGCTGGCCGACCGTGAGTTCATGAATCGTCTCGGGAATCTGTGGCACTCCTCGAAGCCTACTGGTGGTTCGTCGCTGACCGCCCGCCGCCGGCCATCCGTCACGGGTCGTCCGACGCGGGCCATCCACCGCCGGTCGTCCGTTGACAGAGCGCGCACTGCCAACCATGCTGAGCAAGCGCTTAGACAAGAGCTTGAACGCTTGAGAGGCAGGTACCAAGGACATGGCTGAGCCGAAGATCTTCACCTCCGCCGACGAACTGCGCGCCGGGGTCGGCGAGCAGCTGGGTTACAGCGCCTGGCTGGAGATCGAGCAGAAGCGGATCGATCTCTTCGCCGAGGCCACGGGCGACCACCAGTGGATCCACGTGGACCCCGAGCGCGCGGCGAGCGGCCCCTTCGGCACGACGATCGCGCACGGCTACCTCACGCTGTCGCTGCTGCCGACCCTCGTACCGCAGGTCTTGCGCGTCGAGGGCATGAAGATGGGCATCAACTACGGGAGCAACAAGGTCCGCTTCCCCGCCCCGGTGCCGGTGGGCTCGCGGCTGCGCGCCACCGCGGTCCTGCAGAGCGTCGAGGATGCGGGCGGCGGCGTGCAGGTGACCGCCCTCGTCACGGTCGAGCGCGAGGGCGGCGACAAGCCGGTGTGCGTGGCCGAGTCGGTGTCCCGCTACTTCTTCTGACTCTTCTGAGCAGCTGGACTACTTCTGGGCGGTGACCATCCGCAGGACGAGGTCGGCGTAGAGCGCGCCGACCTCGTCGGGCGTCCTGCGCCCCTGGGTGTTGAACCAGCGCGCCACGTCGATGCAGAGCGACAGCACGGCGAGGGTCGTGCCGGGCACGTCCGGGACGTCGAACTCCCCCGACTCCACACCCTCGCGCAGAATCTCGCGTACGACAGCGTCGCTGCGGCGGCGCAGCTCCACGATCTCGGTGCGGTGTTCGTCGGAGAGCGCGTCGAGTTCGTACTGCACCACCCGCGCGGTGTTGTGCCGTCCGGCGTGCCAGCGGACGAAGGAACTCACGGCCTCGGCGAGCCGCTCGGAGGGCGTGCCCTCGATGCCGGCCGCCCCGGACAGGACCTCCAGAGCCTTCTCGTGCCCGATCCGGCTGATCCGGTGGAGAAGCTCTTCCTTGGTCTTGTAGTGAATGTAGAGCGCGGCCGGGCTCATCCCGGCGCGGCCGGCGATGTCCCGGGTCGTCGTCGCGTGATAACCCTGCTCGGCGAAGGCCTCGACGGCAGCGACGAGCAGCTTCCTCGCCGCCTCGGGCGTGACCTCGTCCCACGGCATGTCCTCGCCCGCCATGTCCTTGGCCGTACTCATCGCTCGCCCCTTCCGTTCAGCAGAAGGCACACCCTACCTCGCCGGTGAGCAAGCGCTTAGTGCTTGACGTCAGACCTTCGAGAAGGGGTCGTGGTCGGCGAGCAGCTTCTCCAGCCTGGCCTGGTCGACGCGGCTGACGATCTGTCCGGCCTCCTGGCGGTCCCTGATCACCTTGGCCAGGGTGAACGCGGAGGTCGTCAGATAGAGGACGGCGATGGCGAGGAAGCCGCGCACCCAGGCGTCCGCGTCGAGATAGAGGATGCCGACGCTGACGGCCGCAAGGGCAACCGCGAAGGAGGCGACCGACTGGCCGTAGAAGGCCGTCGTGCTCTGCTGCTTGACCGGTGTCTCACTCATGTCCGCCAGCATCGACGGGCCCGGCCCGCGCCACATCCGCTCCCGTACTCACTCACCTACTCAGAGGCTCCGGGACTCAAGGGCTCCTGGACTCAGAAGGCGGAGACCCCGGTCAGCGCACGGCCGATGATGAGTTTCTGGATCTGGCTGGTGCCTTCGTAGAGGGTCATCACACGCGCGTCGCGCAGCAGCTTGCCGACCGGATACTCGTCGATGTAGCCATAGCCGCCGAAGACCTGCAGGGCATTGCCGGCCGAGCGGACAGCCGCCTCGGATGCGAAGAGCTTGGCCTGGGACGCGGCGGTGGCGAAGTCCTCGCCCCGGTCGACCAGGTCGGCGACCCGCCAGGTCAGCATGCGGGCCGCGGCCACGTCGACGGAGATGTCGCTGATCAGCTCCTGGACCAGCTGGTACGAGGCGATGGATTTGCCGAACTGCTCGCGCTCCCCCGCGTAGCCCACGGCCGCGTCGAGCGCGGCCTGCGCGATGCCGACACAACCCGCAGCGACCGACATCCGCCCCTTGGCGAGCGCGGACATGGCGATGGAGAAGCCCTTGCCCTCGGGCCCGAGCATGGTGGCGGCGGGCACCCGCACGGCGTCGAGCACCAGCTCTGCGGTGGCCTGGCCGCGCAGGCCGAGCTTTCCGTGGATGGTGCGGCGGGCCAGTCCGGGGGTGTCCGTGGGCACCAGGAAGGCCGAGATGCCCCTGTGCCCGGGCGCATCGTTGGTACGGGCGAACAGGAGCACCACATCGGCCCAGGTGCCGTTGGTGATGAACATCTTCGAGCCGTCGATGACGTAGTCGTCGCCGTCACGCACTGCCTTGGTGGTCAGATTTCCGGCGTCGGACCCGGTCCCCGGCTCGGTGAGCCCGAAACAGCCGAGCGCCTCGCCGGTCGTGAGCCGTGGCAGCCAGTGGCGCTTCTGCGCCTCGTCGCCCCAGGCCGCGACGGTCTTGGCGACCAGACCCAGCGATACGGACACGATGCCGCGCACCGATGAGTCACCGCGTCCGAGCTCCTCGGTGACCAGGCAGTACGCCAGATGGTCGCCGCCCGAGCCGCCGTACTCCTCGTCGACAGTGAGCCCGAGGAAGCCGAGCGCGCCCAGTTTCTTCACGATCGACTTGTCGACGCTCTCGGCGCGGTCCCACTCGACGACGTTCGGGGTGATCTCGCGGTCGACGAAGTCCTTGGCCAGCTGCCGTACGGCTGCCTGCTCCGTGCTGAGCTCCAGGTTCATGCGACACCCACTTTTAACTATCACTGCTAGTTTCTCCTCGGCAGGCCCTACTATGTGCCGCATGGCCCGCCCGCGCAAGCCCCTCCTCAGCAGAGAACGCATCGTCGAGACGGCGAGCGCGCTCGTGGACGCCGAGGGTCTCGACGCCGTCTCCACCCGGCGGCTGGCGGCCGAGCTCGGCGTCAGCGGACCCTCCCTCTACAACCACTTCCGCAACAAGGACGAGATCCTCGACGCCGTTGCGGACGCGGTCAGCGCGCAGGTCGATCTGTCGATGTTCGAGGAGGACGACGAGCGGGACTGGCGCACCGCGCTGCACGACTGGGCCGTCTCCTATCGCGCCGCCCTGACCGCCCACCCCAACACCGTCCCGGTCCTGGCCCGCGGCCCACGACGCCGCCCGGCCGGCCTCAAAGTGGCCGACGCGGTGTTCGGCGCGATGGTCCGCGCGGGCTGGCCGCCGGCCCAGGCGACGTACATCGGCGCGCTGATGCGGTACTTCATCACCGGCTCGGCGCTCGGCTCCTTCGCCCGCGGCTTCGTGGACGACGAGACGGCGTACGACCCGGCCGACTATCCGCACCTCGGCCAGGCGCATCTGCTCGCCGAGCGGCAGCAGAAGGTGGACGAGGGCGCGTTCGAGACCGGGCTGCGCGCGCTCATCGACGGCCTGGCCGTGCAGTACGCGGCGCTGACGCGCGCTTGACCCGCGCGGCGTACGAAATCCGGGCGCCGCACGAGACCCGCGCGGGTCAGGCGGGTCAGGCGGGTCAGGCGGGTCAGGCGGAACGACGGGACGCTTCGGCCGCCACCGAACGATGAATGGCGGATCCTGGAGACATGCGATCCAGAGACCTCGCCGCCCTGGCCGCGCTCCTCGCCGACGAGACGCGTGCCGCCTTCTGTCTCGCGCTGCTCGACGGGCGTGCCTGGACCGCCGGCGAGCTCGCGCGGCAGTCGCACGTGGCGCCGTCGACCGCGAGCGAGCATCTGGGCAAGCTCGTCGCGGGCGGGCTGCTCACCGAGGAACGGCAGGGACGGCACCGCTATGTGCGCCTCGCCGACGAACGCGTCGCGCATCTCGTCGAGGAACTCGCCTCGCACTGCGCGCCGGCGCCGGACGAGCCTGCCGGAACGCTGCGGGCGGCGAGCGCGCGCAGCGCCATGGCCCGGGGGCGTACCTGTTACGACCATCTCGCCGGGCGGCTCGGCATCGCCATCACCCAGGCGATGACCGCGCGCGGGCTGCTGCACCAGGACACGGGATTCGCGCTGACCTCCCAAGGGGTGGGCTGGTTCGGCGAGTTGGGGCTCCCCCTGGAGCGGAGGGGGCGGCGGCCGCTCGTACGGTCGTGCCTGGACTGGACCGAGCGCAAACCGCACCTCGCCGGGACCGCGGGCGCCGAGCTGTGCCGCCATGCGCTTCAGGCCGGCTGGTGCGTACGGATCGGGTCCGAGCGGGCCGTGAAGGTGACCGCGGACGGCGAGCGGGCGCTGCACGACCTGCTCGGCATCGAGCCGGGCATATTGCGGTGAGCGCCGAACGGTCGAGGCCGTACCGTCGGCCCATGACGAACCTCTCGCCCTCCGTCGGCCGTTCGCAGTGGCCCGCCCTGGCCGCCGCGGGCGTCACTGTCGTGCTGTGGGCCTCCGCATTCGTATCGATCCGCAGCGCCGGCGACGCCTACTCTCCCGGCGCGCTCGCCCTCGGACGGCTCCTCGCCGGGTCCCTGGCGCTCGGCTGCGTCCTGCTGATCCGGCGCGAGGGGCTGCCGCCGCGTGCCGCCTGGACCGGGATCGCCATATCCGGGCTGCTCTGGTTCGGCGTCTACATGGTGGTCCTCAACTGGGGCGAGCAGGAGGTCGACGCGGGCACGGCGGCCATGGTCGTGAACATCGGCCCGGTCCTGATCGCGCTGCTCGGCGCGCGGCTGCTGGGCGAGGCGCTGCCGCCGCGGCTGCTGGCCGGGATGGCGGTGTCCTTCGCGGGGGCGGTGACCGTAGGGCTTTCGATGTCGGGCAAGGGCAGCGCCTCCACGCTGGGGGTGCTGCTGTGCCTGCTGGCGGCGGTGGGATACGCGGGCGGGGTGGTGGGCCAGAAGCCCGCGCTGGCGCATGCGAGCGCGCTCCAGGTGACGACCTTCGGCTGTCTGGTCGGTGCGGTGGCCTGTCTGCCGTTCATCGGGCAGCTGGTCTCCGACGCGGAGCGGGCGCCGCTGTCGGCCACGCTCAACATGGTCTATTTGGGCGTGTTCCCGACCGCGCTGGCGTTCACGACCTGGGCGTACGCCCTGGCTCGTACGACCGCGGGACGGATGGGCGCGACGACCTACGCCGTACCGGCGCTGGTCGTGCTGATGTCGTGGCTGGCGCTGGACGAGGTGCCGGGCTGGCTGACCATGGCGGGCGGCGCGCTGTGCCTGGCCGGAGTGGCCGTCTCCCGCAGCCGGCCCCGGCGAGTGGCTGCCCCGGCGACGGCTTCACAGGCTTCGGCGGGGGAGCCCACAGCCGCGGACACCGGGACCTCGGACACCGGGGCGCCCGAGGTCCGGGACCGTCGGAGCTGACCAGTGCTTTCTCTGCTTTCTGCGCTTTCTGGTGCTTTCCGGCGGCCGGGCAGCCCAGCCGCGTGACGTGAGTGAATGCGGCCGCCCCGCGGGGGAAGTCGGACGGCCGCACACACGAGTCTCACGTCAGTGAATCGCGAACGGTTCACTCCTGGGCGGCGGCCGCCTCGGCAGTCCGGGCGGCCGCCCGATTGGACAGAATCCTGATCGAGACGAGGGCGATGACAGCCAGGCCGATGATGTAGGCGGACACGGCCATCGACGTGCCGGTGGCCTCCAGCAGCAGGACCATCATGAACGGGGCCAGTCCGCCGCCGAAAACCGCCGCGATCTGGTAGCCGAGCGAGGCTCCCGTGTAGCGCATCTCGGCGGTGAACAGCTCGGCGAAGAGCGCCGCCTGCGGCCCGTACATGATGCTCAGGAAACAGCTGGTGACGAAGGTGCCGACGCCCAGCCAGAGCAGCGACTTGGTGTCGATCAGCAGGAACAGCGGGATCGCCCAGACCAGCAGACCGACCGCGCCGAAGGCATAGATACGAAGCCGCCCGATGCGGTCGGAGAGCGCGGCCGCCGCGGGTATCAGCGCCAGCTGGGTGAGGCTGACGCAGAGCGAGACGGTGAGCACGGCGCTTCGCTTCATGTCGAGTTCGCGGGTCGCGTAGTCGAGCACGCCGGTGATGATGATGTAGAAGGTCGCGGTGTTGACCGCGAAGGAGCCGCCGGCCAGGAAGACAGTGCCGAGGTGCTCCCGCAGAATCGTGCGCAGCGGCGAGCGGGGTTCGCTCTTCTCCTGTGCGGCCAGGGCGCGTTCGGCCGCGCGGAATTCGGGGGTCTCCTCGACCCGGGTGTGGATGAACCAGGCGAGTGCGAGGACCAGGAAGCCGACGAAGAAGGGGACGCGCCAACCCCAAGCGGCGAAGGTGGAGTCGCTGGTGACGGCTCCGGCGATCAGGAAGACGGTGTTGGCCGTCACCACGCCGATGGGGACGCCGAGTTGGACGAGGCTGCCGTACAGCCCGCGCTTGCCCTCGGGGGCGTACTCGGTGGCCATCAGCATCGCGCCGCCCCACTGGGCGCCTACCGCGATGCCCTGGATGACGCGGAACAGCACCAGCAGCACGGGCGCAGCGATGCCGATCGTCTCGTAGGTCGGGAGCAGTCCGATTCCGACGGTGGCGAGGCCCATCAGAACCAGCGCGAGGACCAGCATCGGCTTGCGGCCGTGCTTGTCGCCGAGCTGGCCCGCGATGATGCCGCCGACGGGGCGGGCGAGGAAGCCGACGGCGAAGGTGGCGAAGGCGGCGAGCACGCCGGCCGACGAACTGCCGGAGGGGAAGTACAGGTCGCCGAGAACGAGGGCGGCGGCGATACCGAAGACGAAGTAGTCGTACCACTCGACGGCGGAGGCGAGGGCGGCTGCGGTGGCCACGCGGCGCCGACGGGGATCGGCGGGGGGTGGGGAGGCTGAGTCTGTGAGGTGGGCGGCGGGATCCATGCTGTGCACACTCCGGTGGATGCGGGGACGAGGAGTGCGGGGAACATACCGACTGGTGGGTATGGGGTCAACGGTTTGCGCAGGCGACGGGGCCTTTTCCGTAACTGACGGGCCTGTCCCGTAACTGGGGACGAGCCTCCAGACCCCCGTACGGCCTGAGGTGGGGACCTCCCACGCCCGCAGGGTGTAGGGGGTGTCCTCAATCTTCCCCGGACTTCGTCCCGGGGGACCCCCAACGGGCTGACTTTGTCAGCCCCGCCAACGATTGAGGGGTGGGGCCCCCACGCCCCCAGGGGATAGGGGGACGGTCCGGGGCGAGCCCCGACATCAAGCCTCGCCGGCGATTGAGGGGTGGGGGTCGCCCCGCCCCCAGGGCGCAGGGGGACGGTCCGGGGCAGGGCCCCACAAATCAGCCCCGCCGGCGATTGAGGCGTGGGGCCCCCACGCCCCCAGGACGCAGTGGGAGGGTCCGGGGCGGGCCCAGTGGCGGAGCCTCGGTCAGAAGACGACCAGCGCCCTGCCGCCCTTGCCCGCCAGCATGTCCTCGAAGGCCGCCGGGATCCCGGCGAGACCGATCCGCGCGGTCACCAGCCCCGCCAGGTCCAGGCGTCCCGCGCGGATGTGCTCCGCCAGCACCGGCAAGTCACGCGCCGGGTCGCTGTTGCCGTACACGCAGCCCGAGAGCGTACGGCCCCAGTGGAAGAGCTCCAGTGCGTTGAATGTGACCTGCTGGTCCTTCCCGCCGATTCCGACGACCGTGGTGCGGCCGCCTCGGCGGGTGGAGTCCCAGGCGGTGCGGATCGTGGCGGCCCGCCCGACGCACTCGATCGCGACGTCCGCGCCCTGGCCGCCGGTGAGCGCCCTGATCTGCTTCGCGGTGGTGTCGGAGGCGACGACGTACTCCGTCGCCCCTGCCTGCCGCGCCAACTCCTCCTTCTCCGGGGACACATCGACCGCGATGATCGTCGAGGCGCCCGCGATCCGGGCGGACTGGAGGGTGGCGAGGCCGACGCCGCCGACGCCGAAGACCACCACCGACTCGCCCTCGCGAACGCGCGCGGAGTGGTGGATCGCGCCGTACCCGGTGAGGACCGCGCAGCCGAGCAGCGCGGCGTCGGTGAGCGGGACGCCCTCCGGGACCGGCAGGACGCAGTTCGCGGCGACGACAGTCTCCTCGGCGAAGGCCGCGACGTTCAGACCGGGATGCAGCTCGGCGCCTCCCCCAGCCTCCGGCCGGGGGGACCCCCATCTCACTCCGCTCGCGGCGCGGGCGTAGACGCTTGCCGCGCCGGCCAGCGCGTTGGCGCACAGCCAGACCTCGCCGATCCCGCAGTGGTGGCAACTCCCGCAGGACGGAGCCCAGTTGAGGACTACACCATCGCCGGCGGCGACATGGCTGACGCCCTCGCCGACAGAGACGACCGTGCCCGCGCCTTCGTGGCCAAGGACGCAGGGCGTCGGCACGCGCATCGTGCCGTTGGACAGGGACAGATCGGAGTGGCAGACCCCGGCGGCGGCGAGGCGCACCCGCACCTGGCCGGGGCCGGGCTCGGGCAGTTCGATGTCGGTGATCTCCAGCGAAGAGCCGACAGCGGGCAGTACGGCGGCGCGGACCATGGTTCGCAACTCCCGGCTCAGAACTGGAGGGACTTGGTCTGGAGATACTCGGAGAGACCGTGCGGGCCGAGCTCGCGGCCCACACCCGACTGCTTGTAACCGCCGAACGGGGCAAGGGGGTTGAAGCGGCCGCCATTGATGTCGACCTGCCCGGTGTCCATCCGGCGGGCGAACGCGACGGCCTCCGCCTCGTCGCCCGCCCAGACCGCGCCCGCGAGGCCGTAGACCGTGCCGTTGGCGATACGGAGCGCGTCGTCCTCGTCCGCGTACTCGATCATGGAGACGACCGGGCCGAAGATCTCTTCCTGGGCGATGGTCATCTCCGGGGTGACATCGGCGAAGACGGTGGGGCTGACGTAGTAGCCCCTCTCGAGGGGGGCGGCGGGACCGCCCGCGACCAGCCGGGCGCCCTCGGCGACGCCCTTCTCGATGTAGCCGCGTACGCGCTGCTGCTGCTTGGCGCTGACCAGTGGGCCGACCCGCTCGCCGGGTACGTATTTGGCGACGGCGGCGGCCGCGAGTGCCACCGCCTCCTCGTACTGGTCCTTGTGGACCAGCATCCGGGTCCACGCGCTGCAGGTCTGGCCGGAGTTGGACATCACGTTGGCGATGCCGACCTTGACGGCCTTGGCCAGGTCGGCACTCGGCAGGATCACGTTGGCGGACTTGCCGCCGAGCTCCAGGGCTACCCGCTTGACGGCCGCCCCCGCCGTCGCGCCGATCTGCCTGCCGACGGCGGTGGAGCCGGTGAAGGAGACGAGATCCACGTCCTCGTGGGCGGCGAGTGCCTGTCCGGCGACCGGGCCGAGGCCCGTCACCAGGTTGAACACCCCGGCGGGCAGTCCGGCCTCGTCGACGGCCTCGGCGAAGAGCTGCGCGGTCAGCGGGGTGTCCTCGGCGGGCTTGAGGACTACGGTGCAGCCCGCCGCGAGTGCGGGGGCCACCTTCGCGACGACCTGGTGCAGCGGGTAGTTCCAGGGCGTGATGGCGCCGACCACGCCGACCGGCTCCAGCAGCACGGTGGAGGTGCCGATCTTCTCCTCGAAGGAGTACGAGGCGGCCAGCTCCGCGTACGAGCCGGCGACCAGGACGGGCACTCCGGCGTGGACCGTCTGCGACATTGCGAGCGGTGCGCCGAGTTCGGCGGTGACGGTCTCGGCGATCTCGTCAGCACGGGCCACCAGCACATCGCGCAGCCTGGCGATCCCGGCCGCGCGCTCGGCGGGCGCGGTGGCGGCCCAGCCGGGAAACGCGGCGCGGGCGGCGCGTACGGCGGCGTCGACGTCCTCGGCCGTGCCGGCCGGGACATGGGCGATGACCTGCTCGTCCGCCGGGTTCACCACGGCGATGGTGTCCGGGCCTGCGGCGGGCCGCCACCGGCCGCCGATGTACATCCCGTCGTGGGCCTTCATCGCACTCCTCCAGAACCTGCGGTAGTCGTCCGCACCCAAACTAGCGGTGTTAGTTTTCGGACGCCAGGGACACCTGGAGCATAGGGGGGACGCTCAGGCGTCCAGGCCCGGGAGGTCCGCCGGAGCAGGGCAGATCCTGCGGCCGTGCTGATCGAAGACGTACAGATGCGCGAGGTCGACGAGGAGCGGCACCTGAGCGCCGCTGCGCAGCCGCACATCGGGTCCGGTCCGCACGACCAGATCGCTCAGGGCGACGGCCGGGCGCTCGGCGGCGACGGGACGAGGACCCGGCTCCGGGTCGTCGAGCGCCACCACGGGCCCCGAGACATGGGCCATCGCGCGCCCCTTGATCCGGGTCAGCACGCTCGGGCCGCCGCTTCTGCTTCTGCGTCTTCGCACGGGGGGCTGTGGTCTGGGCGACTCCAGGTCGGCGACGACCGCGGGCCGCGAGCCGGTGTTGAAGTGCACCAGCGCCTCATGCCCCTGGTACTCCATGTGCTCGACGATCCCGGTCAGGGCGACCTCGCCGGGGCGGGCCTGGCTCGGCGGGGCGATCCGGGTGGCTTCGGAGCGCAGGCCGACGATGATCTGCCGGCCCTGCTGGATGCGGAGCAACTGGTGGTCGGCGCTGAGGGGTTCGGGCAGCGGCAGCCGCTGTTTGCCGAGATCGATCGACATCCGGCCGTCCAGCGGCGCGTAGACGACGGCCTGCAGCAGATTGATGCGCGGCGTGCCGATGAACGCGGCGACGAAGACGTTCTCGGGCAGGGCGTACATATCGCGCGGGGTGCTCACCTGCTGGAGCACCCCGCCGCGGATCACGGCGACCCGGTCGCCCAGTGACATCGCCTCGGCCTGGTCGTGCGTGACATAGACAGTGGTCACACCCAACTCGGCGGTGAGCTGGGAGATTTCGGCCCGCAGACGGTTGCGCAGCTTCGCGTCGAGGTTGGACAGCGGCTCGTCCATCAGGAATACGGAGGGCCGCCGGGAGATGGCCCGGCCCATCGCGACCCGCTGGCGTTCACCGCCGGAGAGCTGGCTCGGGTAGCGGTCCAGGACGTCCTCGATGCCCAGCATCCGGGCGGTGGCCTCGACCTGCGGGCGGCAGTCGAGCCGCGGGTTCTCCAGCCGCAGCGGGAAGCCGATGTTGTCGCGGTTGGTCATGGTCGGGTAGAGCGCGAAGTTCTGGAACACCATGGCCATGGCGCGGTCGCGGGGCGGGATGTGGTTGGCGTACTCGCCGTCGAGCAGCAACTCCCCCTCGGTGATGTCCTCGAGACCGGCGATCATGCGCAGCACGGTCGACTTGCCGCAGCCCGAAGGGCCGAGCAGCACCACGAACTCCCCCGGCTCGATGTCGAGGGTGAAGCGGTCGACGGCTCGATTGGTGCGTTCGTACCTCTTGCTGACGCTGCGAAGCGAGATGGCGCGACTCATAGGGTTCCGCCCGTGGGAAGAGGGGGAGCGACTGAGACGCCTGAAACTAGCCGACTACTCCCGGTCAGGGAATGACTCGCGCGCAGGTTGGGACTGGGCTTTTTGTACGGAGCCGTCCGCCGTCGGGACAGCAACCGCCAACGCCCCCTGGCCCACGCTCACCACATACCCAGTGCCTCAGATGATGCCGAAGAGGATTCCGGCTCCGAGCACCACCAGCGAGGTGAGCGCCGCCCATTTGACGGTGAACCGGGTGTGGTCGCCGAACTCGACCTTGGCCATGCCGACCAGGACGTACACCGCGGGGACGAGCGGGCTCGACATGTGCAGCGCCTGACCGACGAGGGATGCGCGGGCGATCTCCAGCGGGGAGACACCGTGGGCCGCGCCCGCCTCGGCGAGGACCGGCAGGACGCCGAAGTAGAAGCCGTCGTTCGACATGAAGTAGGTGAGCGGGAGGCTCAGTACGCCGGTGACGATGGCCATGTGCGGGCCCATGCCCTCGGGGATGGCGCCTACGAGCCAGTCGGCCATGTGCTTGACCATGCCGGTGCCGGTGAGCACGCCGGTGAAGACGGCGGCGGCGAAGACCATGCCGGTGACGTTGAGTACGTTGTCGGCGTGGGCGGCGATCCGGGCCTTCTGGTCGGCGACCGTCGGGAAGTTGACGGTGAGGGCAAGGGCCGCGCCGAGCAGGAAGAGCACGGGGATGGGCAGCCACTCCATGATCATCGCGGTGAGCAGAGCGACGGTGAGCCCGGCGTTGAACCAGTAGAGCTTGGGGCGCAGCGTGGCACGGTTCGGGTCGAGGCCCTGGAAGCGCGCGTCCTCCTCTTTCGCGTCCTCCTCCTTCTCGTACTTCTCCTGCGCGCCGGGGGCGTCGCCCATACCGCCGGTGACTGCGGTGCGCTCCTCGGAGCTGCCGCCGCCCGACTTGACCAGCACGGTCTCGGAGACGGTCTCGGACTCGGTCTCCAGGACCTCGTCGAGCGTCAGCACGCCGAGGCGCTTGCGCTCGCGGCGACCCAGTACGTAGGCGAGGACGAAGACGAAGAGCAGTCCGCTGGCGAGCGCGGGGATCATGGGGACGAAGATGTCGGCCGCGTCGAGCTTGAGGGCGGTCGCGGCGCGGGCGGTGGGGCCGCCCCAGGGCAGGGTGTTCATCACGCCGTTCGCCGTGGCGGCGACTCCGGTCATCACGACCAGGCTCATCTTGAGGCGCTTGTAGAGCGGATACATCGCGGCGACGGTGATCATGAAGGTGGTGGAGCCGTCGCCGTCCAGCGAGACGATCGCGGCGAGCAGCGCCGTACCGACCACGACGCGCATCGGATCCGCCTTGCAGAAGCGCAGAATGCCGCGGACGATCGGATCGAACAGCCCGACGTCGATCATCACGCCGAAGTAGACGATCGCGAACATCAGCATCGCCGCGGTGGGGGCGAGCGTGCCGACCCCTTCGATGACGTAGTCGCCGAGTTGCGCGCCCTGTCCGACGAATACGCAGAAGAGGGCGGGTATGAGGACCAGCGCCGCGATCGGCGACATCTTCTTCATCATGATCAGGACCAGGAAGGTCGCAATCATGACGAAGCCGAGGATTGTCAGCATTTGGGACACCTAACGTTCACCCTTGAACTCCCACCAGAGCGGCGGTTCGGATGACGTTAGGTCGCCCCAAGAGTCGTTAACAAGATGTTGACGCGTGAGCAATACGAGCAAAACCCCAGGTCATCGCGTAGGTGACACTTCGACCGGGAAGCCGTTGAGCACGGCGGTGCCGGACAGCGGGTCGAGCCGCGAGCCGTCGAGCAGTTGATTGACATTGACTCCGGGACGCGCGGCAGCGACCGACATCCGGGTGCCGGGCCGGCTGTGTCCCCAGCCGTGCGGCAGGCTCACCACTCCGGTCCGGACGGCGTCGGTGATCTCGACCGGCGCTTCGAGCTCTCCTCCGTCCGCCTTGATGCGGGCCTGGACGCCGTCCTCCAGACCGAGTCGGGCCGCGTCGGCCGGGTGGATCTGGAGAGTGCAGCGGTTGGAGCCGCCGTTGAGCGTGGCGACGTTGTGCATCCAGCTGTTGTTGGAGCGCAGATGACGCCGGCCGACGAGGACGAGTGCGGCGGGCCGCGTGTCCAGGGCGCGCCGCAGCCTCGGCAGATCGGCGGCGATGGGTCCCGGCAGCAGCTCGACGCGTCCACTGCGGGTCTTGAGGACCTGCGGCATCCGGGGCCGCAGCGGGCCGAGGTCGATGCCGTGCGGGTGCTCCAGGAGCTTGTCGAGGGTGAGGTCGTAAGGGCCGAGGCGCAGCATCATGTCCAGTCGCCGCTCCGGCCCGCCGCGGCCGGTGAGTTGTGCGGTCAGCTCCTTCACGTCCTGACCGTGGACCGGGGAGTGCGGATCGGTGACTGCCTTGGTGAGGGTGCGCTCGATGACCATGTCGTCGACGGCGCCCGGGTCCGCGCCGTGCATGCCGCCGACGGCGAGCACCAGACGGGCCTGGATCTCGCACTCGCCGAGGCTGCCCTCCTCCAGGGGGATCACCGCCGGGGTGTAGCGGGCCTGGTTGTGTACGGCGAACGCGTTGAAGGCGAAGTCGAAGTGCGCGCTCCGGGAGGGCGGCGGCGGGGGCAGCACCACGTCCGCGTGGCGCGAGGTCTCGTTGAGGTACGGGTCGACGCTGACCATGAAGTCGAGTCCGGCAAGCGCCTGGTCGAGCCGGTCGCCGTCGGGCGCGGAGAGCACCGGGTTGGAGGCGAGCGAGATCACCGCGCGGATCCGTCCGTCCCCGGGGGTGTCGATCTCCTCGGCGAGCGCGGCCATGGGCAGTTCACCCTTGGCCTCGGGGTGGCCGCTGACCCTGCTCGCCCAGCGACCGAGGGCGAAGCCCTTGCCGGGGACGGCGGGGCGGGGTGCGCGGTCGGTGGCGGAGAGCGGGAAGAGCGCGCCGCCGGGGCGGTCGAGGTTGCCGGTGAGCACATTCAGAACGTCGACCAGCCAGTTGGTGAGGGTGCCGTACTCGACGGTGCTGCTGCCGACGCGGCCGTATACGGCGGCGGTGGGCGCGGCGGCGAGTTCGCGGGCGATCGTACGGATCTCCTCGGCGTCCATGTCGCAGGCGGCGGCGACCGCCTCCGGCGTGAACTCCCGTACCGCTTCGGCGACTTCGGCCACCCCCTCGACATGCGCTTCGAGCGCTCCGAGATCTGTGAGCTTCTCCTCGAACAGGACCTGTGCGAGCGCGGCGAGCAGCAGGGCGTCGGCGCCGGGCCGGATGGGGACGTGCCGGTCGGCCAGCTGCGCGGTGCGGGTGCGGCGCGGGTCGACGACGGTCAGTGTGCCGCCGCGCCGGCGCAGTGCCTTGAGCTTGCCCGGGAAGTCGGCCGCGGTGCACAGGCTGCCGTTGGAGTCGAAGGGGTTGGCACCGAGGAGCAGCAGATGGTCGGTGCGGTCCAGGTCGGGGACGGGGATGGCGACGGGGTCACCGAAGAGCAGCCCGCTGGAGACATGCTTGGGCATCTGGTCCAGGGTGCTGGCGGTGAAGAGATTGCGGCTACGCAGCAGCGAGAGCAGTACGGGCGGGTAGAGCGCGCCGGCCATGGTGTGGACGTTCGGATTGCCGAGGATGACGCCCACCACATTCGGCCCGTGCTCCTCGATCAGCGGCCTGATCCGGGCCGCGACCACGTCGAAGGCCTCCTCCCAACTGGCCTCCTGCAGCTCGCCGTTCCTGCGCACGAGGGGTGTGCGCAGCCGGTCGGGGTCGGCGTCGAGCTCACCGAAGGAAGCGCCCTTCGGGCATATGAAGCCCTTGCTGAAGACGTCATCGCGGTCACCGCGGACGCCGGTGACGCGGGAGCCCTCGATGGTGAGGGTCAGTCCGCAGGTAGCCTCGCAGAGGGGACAGATGCGCAGTGCGGTACGGGTGCCAGCTGTGCGGGACATGGGCCCTCCACGGGGCGACGGCGGTGGCGCGCGGTTCAGGCCGAGCATACCGACCGGTATGCATGCACGGGAGGGGGCGCCGCGCCCTTCCTGAACCGGAGCTCCGCCCCGGACCCCGTACACCCTTCGGGCATTCTCCTCAATATCCCCCAAACTTCGTCCGGGGGACCCCCACGGGCTTGAGTTTCAGCCGGTCCGGCGAGCAAGCCTCGCCGGCGCTTGAGGCGCGGGAGTCCCCCACGCCCGCCGGGGCGTAGCGGGAGGGTCCGGGGCGGAGCCCCGGTTACGGGAAGGGGTGGGGCGGGGGCAAGCCCGCCGCAGGCGTCCCGCCCGGACACGCCGCCATCACGCCGCCCCGTTGCCGTTGACGGCACGGTCCCGCAATCCTACGGTTATGCATAGGAATCCTTCAGCACCAGGAGCGGACGATGAGCGGCATCGAGCAGGCGCGGAAGACCGCCGAAAGCCTTGGGCACTCGCCCGGGTTCGGCAATGAGCACAGCTCGGAAGCCGTGCCCGGCGCACTTCCGCACGGGCGCAACTCACCGCAGCGGGCACCGCTCGGGCTGTACGCGGAGCAGCTGAGCGGCAGCGCGTTCACCGAGCCGCGCGCCCACAACCGCCGCTCCTGGCTCTACCGGATCCGCCCGTCCGCGGCACATCCGCCGTTCGTCCGCATCGGCAACGGCGGCGTACGCAGCGCGCCGTTCACCGAGTCCGTCCCCGACCCCAACAGGCTTCGCTGGAACCCGCTGCCCGAGCCCGCGCCCGGCACAGACTGGCTGGCCGGTCTGTGGACGCTCGGCGGGAACGGCGACGCGACCCAGCGCACCGGCATGGCCGTTCACCTCTACCACGCCAACTCCGCCATGACGGACCGGGTGTTCAGCGATTCCGACGGCGAACTGCTGATCGTGCCGGAGCGCGGCGGGCTGCTGCTCCGTACGGAACTGGGGCTGCTCGCCGCCCGGCCGGGCGAGGTCGCGCTGATCCCCCGCGGGATCCGTTTCCGGGTGGAGCTGCTGGACGACAGCGCCCGCGGCTATGTCTGCGAGAACTACGGTCAGCCCTTCCAGCTGCCCGACCTCGGCCCGATCGGCGCGAACGGCCTCGCCGCCGCCCGGGACTTCCTCGCGCCCCTGGCGGCGTACGAGGACATGGAGGGCCCGGTCGACGTCGTCAACAAGTTCTGCGGGAACCTCTGGGCCGCGACGTACGACCACTCGCCGCTCGATGTCGTCGCCTGGCACGGCAATCATGTTCCGTACGTCTACGACCTGCGCCGCTTCAATGTGATCGGGACGATCTCCTACGACCACCCCGATCCGTCGATCTTCACCGTGCTGACGGCTCCGACCGACACGCCGGGCCTGGCCGGGGTCGACTTCGTGGTCTTCGCGCCGCGCTGGCTGGTCGGCGAGGACACCTTCCGGCCGCCGTACTTCCACCGCAATGTGATGAGCGAGTACATGGGCCTGATCGAGGGCGCGTACGACGCCAAGGCCGAGGGCTTCGTGCCGGGGGGCGGTTCGCTGCACAACATGATGTCCGCGCACGGCCCCGACCGGGAAACCTTCGACCGCGCGAGCGCCGCCGAGCTGAAGCCGCAGAAGATCGACGACGGGCTTGCGTTCATGTTCGAGACGCGCTGGCCGGTGACGGCGACCGCGCAGGCGGCGAACGCGGACCATCTGCAGAAGGGGTACGACGACGTGTGGCAGGGTCTTGAGCGCCACTTCCGGTCGTAGTACGGAGTACCCCGTGACCGCCTTCGCCCCCGACTCGCTGGTCCTGAACCGCAAGCTGCCGCTGTGGTACCAGGTCTCGCAGTCGCTACGCGCCTCCATACTGGGCCGAGCGCCCGGGGCGTCGCTGCGGCTGCCGACCGAGGAGCAGCTCGCCGCGCACTACGGCGTCAGCGTGCTGACCATGCGCCAGGCCCTCAAGGAACTGGAGCAGGAGGGCCTGATCAGCAGGCACCGGAGGCGTGGCACCTTCATCGAGCCGGGGGCGCGGCGGGGCGCCCCCAGGCGGCTGCTGGGCTCGATCGACGCGATCGTGGCCCAGCAGTCGGGCGAGCGGACCGAGCTGCTGGACCACGGCCGGGCCGCCGTACCCCCCGAGCTCGCCGAGCACTTCCCGGACCTGGCCGAGGTGGCGACGTACCACCGGCTGCGCAGCGACGAGAAGACGGGCGAACCGACCAATCACGCCCGCAACTTCATCCGCCCCGACCTGGCCGAACGTATCGACCCGGACGACCTCGTGCGCTGGCCCATGACGAAGGTGCTGCGCGATGTGGTGGGCGCACACATCAGCCGGATCACCGACACCGTCGAGGCACGGCTCGCGGACCCTGAGACGGCCCGGCTGCTCCAGGTGCCGTTGCTCAGCCCGATCCTGCACTACACGGGCATCATCCACGACGAGAACGGGCGCGCCCTGGATGTGGCGATCATCCACTACCGGGGGGACCGCTTCTCCTTCACGGTGACGCTGGACGCGGACTGAATCCCCGGACGCGGACGGAATCCCGGAGGCGGACCGAGTCGCGGATGCGGACTGAGTCGCGAATGCGGACTGAGTGAGGGATGCGCCGCTGAGTACGATGCCGATGTGACGCTGGACGACGACGCTCCGCTGCTGGCGGACCTCATGCCGTGGTCCGTCGCACCGCTGCGGCTGGGCCGGGGGTGGCCGATGGCCCCGGACGCCGCCTCCCTCAAAGCCCGCTGGAACGCCTTCATACGCGCGCAGGGGGCGGCCCGGGAGGCGCTGCTGCCCCCCACCCGGTCGCGCACGCTGCACACCGCGGTGGCCCAGCTGCCGGGCCAGACCACCGGAACGGGCCGTCTGGTGCGCGAGTCCGGCCCCTGCCCCGAGCCCGTACGCATCCTGCACGGCCCGTTCGACGAGCAGTGGCTGCTGCCGGACCATCGCCTCATCGACGCCGCGCGCCCGGAGCTGTGGCGGGTAGCCGACGAGCGCCAGCTCTTCCTCGTCGAGCAGGGTCACGTCCCTGAGGCGACGGGCCCCGCGCTGCTGGCCTCGGCCGTGCTCCCCGAAGGGCGCTCCCCGGCCGGCCGCCCGGGCCGCATCCGCCCGCTCTACCGGCGCCCGGGGGGCCGCGAGCCCAATGTGGCGCCGGGTCTGCTCGGGCATCTCAGCGACCGCTACGGCCACGAGGTCACCGCGCAGTCCCTGCTCGCCTGGACGCTGGCGGCCGGGACCGCGGACCGCACGGTCCCGCTCCCCTGCGACCCCGGGGTCTGGGCGCACGGCACGGAACTCGGCCGCCGGATCCTCTGGCTTCATCTGCGGGGCAACGGCGAGCGCCCCAAGCTCCCGGGCGGCCGTCGCCCCTACGTACGCGCCCCGCTTCCCGCCAGGCCCGACGAACTCCTCTATGACCGCGACGAGGATGCCCTGCACCTGGGCGAGGGCCGCATCTCGCCGGTACCGGGCGCGGCGTGGGACTTCCAGGTGAGCGGCGTGCGAGTGCTGGAGCAGTGGTTCGCCCGCAGGACGGCCCCGGCCGAGCCCGGCACACTGGAGGCGATCCGCCCGTCGGTCTGGCCCCAGCCGTGGACGTCCGAGCTGCTGGAGCTCATCACGGTGCTGACGCTGCTGGCCGAGCTCCGGCCCCGGCAGGATGAGCTGACCTCCGGGATCGGCTCGCGGATCACCGCGGCCGAGCTACGCAGCGCGAATATCCTGCCCGTCCCCGATACTGCCCGCCGCCCGGCGTCGGTGCTGGACCACCACGAGGAGGGCCCGGAGGGGCAGTTCGCGCTGCTGTGAATCCTCCCGCGGCAGGTCCCCAGAACCGGCTGTCACTCACCGGGTGACGCCGGTATGCGGTCCGGGGGTGACAAAGGTGCTGCCTACACGGTAGGCACGGCTGTCATGAGCCACCCTCTCCCCCTCGACGGGATCACGGTCGTCGCCGTCGAACAGGCAGTCTCGGCGCCCTTCGCCACGCGCCAGCTCGCCGATCTCGGCGCCCGTGTCATCAAGATCGAACGCCCTGACGGCGGCGACTTCGCGCGCGGCTACGACACCGCCGCCCGCGGCCTCGCCTCGCATTTCGTCTGGTGCAACCGCGGCAAGGAGTCCATCGCCGTCGACCTGAAGGACCCGCGCGGCCTGGAGATCGTGCGTCAACTCATCGCGGAAGCCGATGTGTTCGTGCAGAACCTCGCCCAGGGCGCAGCCGCTCGACTCGGCCTGGACGCGGCCACTTTGTGCGCCGCGCACCCGCGGCTGATCGCCGTGGACATCTCCGGATACGGCGCGGAGGGGCCGTACGCCCACAAGCGCGCGTACGACATGCTCGTGCAGTGCGAGGCGGGCCTCGTGTCGGTGACCGGGACCGAGGAGCAGCCCGTCAAGGCGGGCATTCCCGCGGCCGACATCGCGGCGGCGATGTACGCCTTCTCGGGGGTGCTCGCGGCGCTGCTGCGGCGCGGGACCACGGGCGCCGGCGGCCCTGTGGAGGTCTCGATGCTGGAGTCGCTGGCGGAGTGGATGGGGCATCCACTGCACTACGGGATGCATGGGGGCGAAGCACCGGCGCGCACGGGGGTCGCGCACGCCGTCATCTCGCCGTACGACGCCTACCCGACGGCTGACGGCGGGCAGGTGCTGCTGTCGGTGCAGAACGACCGGGAGTGGCGTCGGCTTGCCGACCAGGTGCTCGGCCGCCCCGAGTTGGGGGACGATCCGGTCTTCGCGACCAACACCGCCCGTACGGCGAACCGGGAGAAGACCGATGCGGTGGTGGCCGAGGCGCTGGCCCGCCTCGGCACGGACGAGGCGATCGCCCGGCTGGAGGCGGCGGGCATCGCGTGCGCCCGGCTCAACAGCGTGACGGATGTGGCCGGGCATCCTCAGCTCGCCGCGCGGGACCGGTGGCGTGAGGTGGACTCACCGGTCGGGCCGCTGCGGGCGCTGCTGCCGCCGATCACCCTGCCTGGCGGAACAGAGGCACGGATGGGCGCGGTTCCCGCACTCGGCGAGCACACCGATGCGCTGCTGAGTGCCCTGGGGATGACGGATGAAGGGACAGCGGCGCTGCGCCGGGACGGTGTGGTCGCCTGAGCGCGTTCCCGTACGAGGGGACGTTCTGGGGATCGGTCAGCCGCGGCTGCCGAAGAGTGAGCGACGCAGCCGCCGAAGCGGCGCGAAGAGCGAGACACGCGCGCTCTTGCTCTTGCGGGTGTGCGCCACATCGCGTGAGGTGAGCTCGAGCATCAGCGACGTCGCCTCGGCCGACTCACCCAGCGGGACGGCAGGACCGCCGAGCACCGAGAGATGGCGGTCGAGACGCGTGCTGGTCGCACTGCTCCCACACGTGATCGCAGGCACTCGCGGCCTGCTGCGCACCGTTATCTGTTCCATGTCACTCCCCACCCGTACGAGGGCACCCGGCCCGGGCAGGTTAACCCTATCGTCCCGCAGTGACACTCGTGTATTCCGGTCACAGGATTCACCACACCCGTACGCGAGTTGACGACTACTCACTAAACCTGCCTGATTCCAGGGCGAGTTGGACAGTACGTCAGGAAAAACTTCCCGGACTCCCGACCAATCCGAACAGCCCTCCGCACCGAATGACTGGCATCGAAGCAAGACCAGCACTCGCGAAGGACGGATTCGATGACCGCATTGAGCAGCAGCGGGCGGGGGCCCAGGAGGCTCGCCGCTCTTACCTGCGTCGCGCTGGCCGGCGGGACGCTCGTGGCTTCCGGTGTGACCGGGCTGGAGCCGGGAACGGCCAAGGCTTCCAGCCACCGCGAGGCCCCACTGATCTCCGGGCAGCCCCAGTACGACAACACGGACGTGTACGCGTTCGTCAGCCCGGACAAGCCGGACACCACGACGCTCGTCGCCAACTGGCTGCCGTTCGAGGAACCGGCCGGCGGCCCGAACTTCTACAAGTTCGCCGATGACGCCCAGTACGACATCCACATCGACAGTGACGGCGACGCCCAGGGCGACCTGATCTACCGGTGGACCTTCAAGGACCACATCAAGAACGGCAATACGTTCCTCTTCAACACCGGTCCCGTCACCACGATCGACGACCCGGACCTCAACATCACGCAGACGTACGACATCGATCTGCTAAGGCTGAAGAACCAGCGTGTGATGCACTCCACAAAGGTCGCCGACGATCTGCCGGTGGCGCCGTCGAACGTGGGCAAGGCATCCATGCCCGACTACCAGGCCCTGCGCGACCAGGCCGTCCACAAAATCCCCGGCGGATCAACGGCGTTCGCGGGTCAGGCGGACGATCCGTTCTTCCTCGACCTGCGCGTCTTCGACCTGCTCTACGGCGGCAACCTCTCCGAGGTCGGCAACGACACTCTCAAGGGCTACAGCGTCAACTCCATCGCCCTGCAGGTCCCGACCGCGTACATCCGGCAGTCGGAGAAGCAGCCGATCGTCGGCATCTGGTCAACCACCCAGCGCAAGAGCGCGAACGGTCACTGGACCCAGGTGTCCCGGCTCGGCATGCCACTGGTCAACGAGGTCGTCATTCCCGTGAAGGACAAGGACAAGTTCAACGCGTCCCACCCGTGGAACGACGGCGACTTCCTGAACTTCGTCACCAAGCCGGAACTGCCGAAGCTGATCGAGGGCATCTACAAGATCAAGGCCCCCGCCGAACCGCGCGACGACCTGGTCTCGGTGTTCCTGACCGGCGTCGACAAGCTCAACAAGCCACCGCATGTCCGTCCCGCGGAAGCGCTGCGGCTCAACACCTCCATCCAGCCGAGTGCCGAGCCCAAGAGGCTGGGCGTGCTGGACGGCGACAACGCCGGATTCCCCAACGGGCGGCGGCTGACGGACGACGTGCTGGACATCGCGCTCCAGGTCGTCGAGGGCGAACTCCTCGGCCAGAAGAACGACTTGGGCGACGCGGTCAACGAGAACGACCAGAAGTTCGGCAAGTCCTTCCCGTATGTGGCGCTGCCGACGTCCGGCTCGCGGGGGCCGCTCGCCAAGGAGGCCGGGGCCAAGGACGCCCAGGGCAACCTGCTCAGCGGTGGCGCGTCTTCGGCCGCCTCCGACAGTGACGCCACCAGCACCACGCTGATCGCATCCGCGGTCGCCGCGGGCGCGGGAGTGCTGCTCGTCGGACTGGGCCTCAACTGGTGGCGGATGCGGCGTCGGAATCCGTACAGCTGAGCCGGACGCATCGACGAGCGGAAAGGGCAAGACACATGTCCCTGCGAAGGGAATCAGGGGCGGGCGCCCGGCGCTGGGGAATCCTCCTTCCGGCCGGCGCGCTGGCCGTCGCGATCACCGCGGGCGCTGTCGTGGCCGGCCGGGCGGACCAGGAGCCCCCGGCGGCCCGTACCGCGGCGCCCGTGGCGGACGCGGCGTTCGACCGGATCGGCACCGGTGACCTCGCCCGCGGGGTCACCGGCCTCCAGGCGCATCTGCGGGCGCAGCCCAAGGACGCCCGGGGGTGGGCGACGCTGGGCGCCGCCTATGTCGAGCAGGCCAGGACGGGCGGCGACCCGACCCGGTATCCGCAGGCGGACAAGGCGCTCGCCCGCTCACTGGCTCTCCAGCCGCAGGGCAACGACGCGGCACTCGCGGGTCGTGCCGCGCTCGCGGCGGCGCGGCACGACTTCCGCGGCGCGCTGCGGGAGGCGGAGGCGGCACTGAAAGTGAACCCGTTCGGCGAGCGGGCGCTCGCCTCCCGGATTGACGCCCTCGTCGAACTGGGCAGCTACCCGAAGGCGTTGGCCGCAGCCGAGGAGGCCGACCGCCGCCGCCCCGGCATTCCCGTCTTCACGCGCTACGCGTACGTACTGGAGCTGCGCGGCGACATCGCGGGCGCCCGCCGGGTGCTCGGACTGGCGCTGGACTCGGCCTCCTCCCCCGGTGACACGGCGTATGTGGCCACCGCTCTGGGCCAGCTGGAGTGGAGTCAGGGTGCGTACGCCCCCGCCCAGCGGCAATTCGCGACCGCGCTGGAGGCGGACCCGGCGTATCTGCCCGCGCTGGAGGGCCGGGCCCGCACGCAGGCCGCTCGCGGCGACACCGAAGCCGCCGTGTCCGGGCTCGAAGCGGTGGTGAACCGGCTGCCGCTGCCGGGACAGCTGGTGGCCCTCGGTGAGCTGTACGAGGCGGGTGGGCGCAAGGCCGAGGCCCGCGCCCAGTACGAACTCATCGGCACCTGGACCGAGTTGGCTCGCGCCAACGGCGTGGACACCGACCTTGATACGGCTCTCGCCCTGGCCGACCACGGTGACCGTGCCAAGGCACTGGCCGCCGCGCGCGCCGAGTGGCGCAAGCGCCGGACGGTGCACACGGCGGACGCGCTCGCCTGGGCCCTGCACGTCAACGGCCGTTCCAAGGAGGCCCTTTCGTACGTCGGAACCTCCGCACCGGCCGGCTGCCGCAACGCCGTGTTCCTCTACCACCGCGGCGTGATCGAACGCGCCGCGGGCAGGACGGCGGCGGCCCGTGGCTCGCTCGCCGCCGCGCTGAGGATCAACCCCGGCTTCTCCCCCACCGGTTCACGCGCGGCGCAGAGCGCGCTGCGGGCTCTGGAGGCGTCATGAAGAGGCGTACGACCGCCGTCGGCGCGGCGGTCCTGCTCGCCGGGGCGGCGCTCGCCGTGCTGCCCGCCGGGACGGCCGCCGCGCATCCCCTGGGGAACTTCACGGTCAATCGCTACGACGGGCTCCTCGTCTCGCCCGGCCTGCTGAGCGTCGACCATGTCGAGGACCTGGCGGAGATACCGGCCGCCCAGGCGCGTTCGAAGATCGACCGGAACGGCGACCGGAAGATGTCCACCGGTGAGCTGTCCGAGTGGGCCGATACCCGCTGCGGTGACGCGGCGCGCGGCACCGAGGTCGAGGTGGGACGCCGCGTCGTTCCGCTCAGGCCGGGTGCGGGCCACGCGGAAGTGCGCCCCGGGCAGGCCGGGCTGCCGACGCTGCGCGTCGAGTGCAGGCTGACGGCCGAACTGCCCGACGGCCGCCAGACGATCGCCTTCCGGGCTGCGGACAGCGGCCAGGGGCCGGGCTGGCGGGAGATCACGGCCGGCGGCGACCGGATGACGCTCACCTCGTCCGACGTACCAGAGGCGTCGGCGTCCCAGCGGCTGGCGCGGTACCCGGAAGGGCAGCTCTCCTCACCGCTGGACCGCACAACGGCCGGGTTCTCGGTCGCTCCCGGCGGGGCGCCGGCGGCGGACCGGCCGGAGGCGGCGTCGCCCGGGGCCTCCGTGCTGCCGCGCGGGGCCGACCGCTTCACACAGACGCTGACCGGTCTGGTGTCCCGGCGCGAACTGACGGCGGGATTCGCCGCGCTGGCACTGGCGACGGCTGTGCTGCTCGGCGCGCTGCACGCACTCGCGCCGGGTCACGGCAAGACCGTGATGGCCGCCGCCGCGGCGGCGGGCGGTCGCAACTCCCTGCGCGACGTCCTCTCGCTGGGGGCGTCGGTGACGATCACGCACACGCTCGGAGTGTTCGCGCTCGGCGGCCTGATCGCGCTGGGCTCGGCGGCCGCACCGTCAGTCGTGGCGTGGCTGGGCGTCGCGAGCGGGGCGCTGGTGGCGGGGGCGGGGGCGGTGCTGGTACGCAGGGCATGGCGGAACCGGGGTGATGTGCACGGGCACAGCCACGGGCACGGGCACAGCCACGGGCACGAGCACAGCCACGGGCACGGGCACGGGCACAGCCACGGACACAGCCACGAGCACGAGCACGAGCACAGCCACGGCGTCAGCCGGGAGCCCGGTCTCGCGCACAGCCGCAGCCGCAGCCGCAGCCAGGACAGCCTCGCGCCCGAGCACAGTCATCCTCCCGGCCACACCCATGCGCACCACATCGAGCACGGGCCTGGGGACAAGCCCGGCCCCGAGCAGGGCCGCGCCCACGAGGACGGCCACGCGCAGGAGTCCGGGCGCGGCCACAGCGAGAAGCCCGACCTCGCGCACGGACACGGACACGGACACGGTCACGGCCACCCGCACTCGCACACCCACGACCATCGCTCCCTGGGCGTCCGTTCCACCCTCCTGCTCGGCTTTGCCGGCGGACTCGTCCCCAGTCCGTCCGCCGTCGTCGTGCTCGTCGGCGCCGCCGCGCTCGGAAGGGCCTGGTTCGGTCTGCTGCTCGTACTCGCGTACGGCGTCGGGCTCGCCCTCACCCTCGCCGCCGCGGGCTTCGCCGCGGTCCGCCTCGGCGCCCGCGCCGCCCGCCTGCTGGCCGACCGGAGCCGTCGCAAGGGGCGGGTCTTCTCCGCCGCGCAGCGCGTGATGCCGCTGGGCACGGCCTGCGTAGTCCTCGCCCTCGGGTGCGGATTGGCGCTGAAGGGGGCGGCAACAGCTCTTGCGTGAGCTAACTTGGGGTAGTTGCTCTGCTACCGATGGGGGCTCGCTGTGAGCGAAGTGCCGGGCGTTGAGCGGCTGGTGGCGGGACGCTACCGACTACTGAGCCCATTGGGCGAGGGCGGGATGGGCGTGGTGTGGCGCGCCCGCGACGAGATGCTGGCCCGCGAGGTCGCGGTCAAGGAGGTGCGTGCCCCCGCCGCTCTCGGCACAACCGACGAGCGACGGCTGTACGCGCGTCTGGAACGGGAGGCCTGGGCCGCCGGCCGGATCTCGCACCGCAATGTCGTGACCGTCTACGACGTGGCGACCGAGGACGGCCGGCCCTGGATCGTGATGGAGCTGGTGCGCGGCCTCGCGCTCTCCGATGTGCTGGACGCGGAAGGGCCCTTGCCCCCGCAGCGTGCCGCGAACATCGGCGCGGAGATCCTCGCCGCTCTGCGCGCCGCGCACGAGGCGGGCGTGCTGCACCGGGATGTGAAGCCGGGGAACGTACTCATCGCCAATGACGGCCGCGTCGTGCTCTCCGACTTCGGCATCGCCACGGTCGAGGGGACCTCCAACCTCACGATGACGGGCGAGCTGATCGGGTCCCCCGAATTCCTCGCTCCCGAGCGGGCGCTGGGGCGTACACCAGGGCCGGAGTCGGATCTGTGGTCACTCGGGGTGCTGCTGTACGCCGCGGTCGAGGGCAACTCCCCGTTCCGCCAGAACACCCCGCTGAGCACGCTGCGGGCCGTTGTCGACGAGGAGCTGCCGCCGCCGCGCAGGGCCGGCGCGCTGGCGCCGGTCATCGAGGGGCTGCTGCGCAAGGATCCGGCGCAGCGGCTCTCGGCGGAGGAGGCCGAGAATCAGCTGCGGGTCGTCGGTGCGGGCGGCGGAGCGCGTACCGCTCCGCCGCCGGGCCCGTACAGCCCCACCGTTTCGTCCGCGTCCCGCACCCCGGTCACTCCACCGACTCCGTACGTGCCGCTTCCCGTGCCCGGTCCGGCCGCCACGGCCACTACCGGTGCGCCGCCCGACCGCTCGCGGCGAGCGATGCTGGCGCTCGTCGCCGGGGTGGCCGTACTGCTGCTCGCGGTCGGCGGACTGGCCTGGGCGCTGGTCAACAAGAACAAGGACCAAGGAGGCCTGGACGACAACGGCGGCGGCACGGTCCCTGCGACGGGCAGTTCGAGCGCGGGCCCGGACAGCACGGCGCCCGCCCCGGGCGGAGGCGCGGACGGCGGCACGACCGATGGGGGCGACGACGGGGGCAATGGCGGGGCACCGGCGGGTACGGTCACACCGCCGCAGACCGTGAAGGTGTACGCCGAGACCGTGCACGGCAGTTACTCGGGGACCTGCCCGCCACCGGAAGCGGAGGCTCCGGCCTTCCGGGCGACGATCACGGTCGGCCGCACCCCTGCGGCTGTCGACTACCGCTGGGCGACCAAGAGCGGCGAGACGTCCGGCTCCGGCTGGAAGACGCTGCACTTCGCGGCCGGGGGCTCGAAGCAGAAGCGGGTCAGCCACACCGAGCTCACGTACAAGGCGAACGAGACGCACCACGACCGGATCCGGGTGGAGGTCCGGAGCCCGGTCGAGGCGCACTCGAATTGGATCGACTTCTCTGTCACCTGCGAGCAGGAGCCCCCGACGGACGAGAGCTCCTACACACCGAACACATCTAACGCACCCAACGCACCGAACACCGCAAACACCCAGAATGCGGCGAACGCGGCGAACGCGGCGAACGCGGCGTTCAGGCGCGCGAGGTGAAGACGGGCAGGTAGCCGCCGGACTGTCCGGAGGCGGTGGGGTGGTAGGACTCACCGATGTTGAGCCAGTTGACGCTGTGCAGCCAGGCCGACCCGGAGCAGATCTCGTGTCCGGTGAAGGCGGGGGCGACATCCGCGAAGTCGTAGCCGTGGTTGGCCGCGCGCTTCGCGATGGCGGCGTTGAGGTAGTCGGCCGCGCCGTTGATCGCGGCCCGTTCGTTCTCGCTCAGCCCGGCGACGCAGTTGCCGCCGAGCTTGTAGAAGCGGGGGTAGCCGAGGACGACGACCTGGGCAGCGGGTGCCTTGGATCTGATGGCCGAGTACACGGAGTCGAGCTTGCCGGGCAGGGTCGAGTCGACGTAGCCCTTCGCCTGGTTGATGCGGTTGATGCAGGTGGACTCGGACTGCAGGACGCAGGTGGTCATGACGTCGGCGAAGCCCGCGTCATTGCCTCCGATGGTGATGGATACGAGGTCGGTCGCGGAGCTGAGGGGGGTGAGCTGACCGGCCGTAACATCACCCGTACGAGCGCCCGAGCAAGCGGTGAACGCGAACGACGAGGGTGAATGTGAGGCGGCCCAGAGCTTGGGGAAGGCACGGCTGCTGCGCTTGCAGGCGCCGCTGCCGCTGTCGTAGCTGCCGGCCCCGACGCCCGACGAGTACGAGTCGCCGAGGGCCACATAGTCCAGCGCTAGGGCGGTGTCCGAGGCCTGAGCCTGGCCGGCTCCGGTGAGAGCGAGGACGACGCCGAGGAGGAGTGAGGATGAGAATGCCGCGATTCGGGACAGTTTCATGGAACCTCCCTTTAGCAGGATCTCTGCCACAACTGTCGTAGCAGGACCCATACTTCACCGGAAGTGTCCATGCCAAGAAGATTCCGTGAGGGGATCCGGCTTCTTGACGGAGCGTCGCCCGCTGCCCAGCATTGAGGCTCGGAAACCGGCGCTGAGGGGCAAAGTCGGTCATGCAGACGATCAAAGACAAGCCGTCAGCAGTCCGGACGGATCTACTGCCGGCTCTCGCGGGCGTCGCGTCCGCGGTCGCGGGGGTCGGAGTCGCAATGGCGCTCACCGGCGCACAGTCTCCGCTGCGCGCGCCGTTCGTCCTCTTCTTCATGTTCGCGGGGCCGGCCGGGGGCCTGGCCGCCGTCCTTCACCGGCTGGATCCGGCCGCCCGTGCCGCCGTGGCCGCGACCGGCGCGGTGGCCATCGATCTGCTCGTTGCCCAATCCCTTTCCACGCCGCGGATCCTGACGGCCGGTGGCGGGATCGCGACAGTCGCCGCGATCACCCTTCTCCTGTTCCTCTGGGCACTGGGACGGCATATCCGGAATGCGGAACACACTGATCCGGTAGACCGGTTGATGAAAGGGATCAAGAAGATCCGATCGGGACGGTTCCGTACCTGACCGCCGAATCGGTATCAAAAAAGCAAAAAAGTGAGTCCCCGTTCCTGGTCTTGCCATACAGTCCTAATCATCAATACCGTCGTACATCCACCCGCAACGGTCCATCATGCAAAGCGGCTCCAGGGGAGGGCTCAGTCGTCGCGATGGATCTGGAGCGGGGCGCGGTAGGGGGGTGCCGTGCTCGGTTTCGCGCTCAATCCGAGCCGTACACCGCGCGGCCAGTTTTGCCAGCTCACCCACCAAGTACGGAGTGCTATGCCGTCATGACCGGGGTGAGAAGAACCCCCCTTTCGAACCGGACACTCATCCGGACTGCCCAGGGGCGGGCAGTCCACCGGTGGAGAGGGAATCACAATCATGAGCTCAGTCCTGCACCCGGCCGCTCCGGGGCAAGATCCGTTCATTGCACCGTCGCACCATGGCAACACCGCAGAATCAACCGCCCATTCAGCCACACAATCCGCGGCCGCCCAGTCAGCGGGGGCCGGACCGGAAGCGCAGGGAGCCGGCCGAATAGCACATGCGTACCGTCCGATCTCCTCGCATCTCGCGATCACTCCGCCGGTGAGCGTCGTGATCCCCGCCATGAATGAGGCGGAGAATCTTCCGTACGTCTTCAAAACCCTGCCCGACTGGATTCATGAAGTCGTCCTGGTCGACGGCAATTCCAGTGACAACACCGTTCAGGTCGCCCGCGAACTGTGGCCGGACGTCAAGGTCGTCAAACAGGTCGGCAAGGGCAAAGGGGATGCCCTCATCAGCGGATTCGCCGCCTGCACCGGCGACATCATCGTGATGGTCGACGCGGACGGCTCGGCGGACGGCCAGGAGATCGTCTCGTACGTCTCGGCACTCGTTTCGGGCGCCGACTTCGCCAAGGGCTCCCGATTCGCCAACGGCGGCGGCACGGACGACATGACCCCGATCCGCAAGCTCGGCAACTGGGTCCTGTGCACCGTCGTCAACGCCAAGTTCGGGGCCCGGTACACCGATCTCTGCTACGGCTACAACGCCTTCTGGCGGCACTGCCTGGACAGGATCAGCCTGGACTGCACCGGCTTCGAGATCGAGACGCTGATGAACATCAGGGTGGTCAAGGCCGGACTGCGGGTGCAGGAGGTCCCCAGCCACGAGTACCTCCGCATCCACGGCGTCAGCAACCTCAGAGCCGTGCGGGACGGGCTGCGGGTCCTCAGAGTGATCCTCAAGGAGAAGGGCGTGCGCAGAGCCGAGCGTCGCCGTCCGGCGGCGCTGAGCATCGGGATCCCGCGAGGAGGGGCGTCTTGAGCGACCGGCGCTTCTCCGTGGTGATCTGCGCCTATACGGAGGACCGGTGGGAGGACATCCTCGCGGCCGTCGACTCAGTACGGCGGCAGTCGCTGCCGGCCCTGGAGACGCTGCTTGTGGTCGACCACAATCCGGCGCTGCTCGACCGGCTCGCCGAGCAGTACGAGGACTACGGCGAGCACAGTGAGAGCGCGGCGGACGGGGAGAAGGTGCGGGTGCTCGCGAATGCGGGCCCCCGCGGCCTCTCCGCGGGCCGCAACACCGGAATCGCGGCGGCCCGCGGCGAGTTCGTGGCCTTCCTCGACGACGACGCCGTGGCCGAGCGCGACTGGCTGCGGTATTTCGCCGAGGGGTACGACGACAGGCGGGTGATGGCCGTCGGGGGACGGACCATGGCGGCCTGGGCGTCCGGGCGCAGGCCGGTCTGGTTCCCCGAGGAGTTCGACTGGGTCGTGGGCTGTACGTACCGCGGCCTGCCGCCCGGCAAGGTACGGGTGCGCAATGTGCTGGGCGGCAACGCGTCGTTCCGGCGCAGCGCGTTCGACGCGTCGGGCGGCTTCGCCACCGGGATCGGGCGCGACGGCGACAAGCGGCCGCTGGGCTGCGAGGAGACCGAGCTGTGCATCCGGCTCTCCAAGGCGCTGCCCGACGGGGTGCTGCTGATCGACGACCGCGCGGTGATCCACCACAAGGTCCCGGCCGCGCGGGAACGGTTCGGGTATTTCCGCACCCGCGCGTATGCCGAAGGCCTGTCCAAGGCGCTCGTGGCCCGGAGCGTGGGCGCGGACAAGGGCCTCGAGTCGGAGCGCCGCTACACCACCCGGGTGCTCCCGGCCGGAGTCGTACGCGGGCTGCGCGACGCGGTGCTTGCCCGCCCGGGCGGCGCGGGCAGGGCCGGCGCGATCGTCGCCGGGGTGGCCGCGGCGGCGGGCGGCTATGTGGTGGGCAGCATGCGGGCGCGTGGTGGCGGCGCGACGTTCTCGTCAGGACCGATCGCGGCCGCAGCGAGCACTGGGGCGAACGCAGCCGCGGCAACCACGGGGGCGACCGCAGCCACGCCTCGCACAGGACCGATCGCAGCCTCGTCGAGCACAGGGCGGATCCCCGACACAGGGCGGACCGCCGCCTCGCCGAGCACAGGAGGTACATCCGGGTGAGCCGGCCCGTCCCCATCCTGATGTATCACGCCGTCGGACACCGGCCGGCCAAGGCCGCGTACGGACTGTCCGTCTCGCCCGACGCCTTCGCCGAGCAGATGGAGCTGCTCGGCGAACGCGGGTTCACTCCCCTCACCACGGCACAGCTCGGGGACGCCTGGCGGGCGGGCGGACGGCCGTTGCCACGGCAGCCGGTGCTGATCACGTTCGACGACGGTTACGAGGGCGTGCACCGGCACGCTCTCCCCGTCCTCGCCAAGCACGGCTTCGCCTCCACGCTCTTCGTCTCCACGGGCTGGCTGCGTGGGGCGCACGACGAGGGCGGCGCGCTGGACACCATGCTCGACTGGGACCAGGTGCGTGAACTGTCCGCCGCGGGCACGGAGATCGGCGGGCACACGCACACCCATCCGCAGCTCGACCAGCTCGACGACGACCGGCTCCGCTTCGAGACGGTCCGCTGCCGGGACATCATCGCGGACGAACTGGGCGCCGTGCCGCTCTCCTTCGCCTATCCGTACGGCTACTCCAGCCGCCGGGTGCGTCGTACGGTCCGGGCGGCGGGTTTCGCGCAGTCGCTCGCCGTGGGGAACGGCCTGGCCCTGCCCCGGCAGGGGCCGTACGCCCTGCAGCGGGTGACCGTGCGGCGCGCCACCGGCATCGAGGAGTTCGAGCGGCTGATCGAAGGCCGCTCGATCGCGCGGAACTTCGCCAAGGACCGCGCGCTCACCAAGGGCTACGCCATGGTGCGCCGGGTGCGCCGGGCGGCCGGCCTGATCCGCCGGAGCGGGGGTTGACTCGAGGAGCCGGTCGCGGGCAGCCCCGGGCGCGGGACCCGGCACGTCGGCAGGCGGCGGAATCGCCTGCGGGACGGCTGCCCGTGGGAGAACCCGTCGGCGGCGGGGAGCAGGCGCCGGCACCCGCCGCCGAACCGGGCCGGGCGCGGCACGGACCAAAACACCGTGCGCGCGGCCGTCCCGTGGCGGATCATGGGCGCATGTCTGCCAAGCCTCAGGACGCTCTGCCGATCCGGCTCAACGTCGACGACAGCGATTCACCTTCGGACGTCGTCGACGCTCTGTTCCTCGGCCGTTTCGCGACGGGCGAGCAGCCGTACTCCCACAGCTCCACCATCGACCGCGTCAAGCCGGGGGCCTCGCTGCTGCCGCCTGCGGCGTCCGTGCTGCGCTGCGCGCGCGACGACGACCGCAGCGCCACACTCGCCGAGGGCGAGGGCTGGACGCTGCTCGTCTCGCGCTGGAACCGCGGCGCGGACGTCACGGTCACCGCCGTCACCTCCGAGCTCGCGGAGAAGGTCCTCGGGCAGGCGACGGACGGCGCGCACGACGAGCCGGAGCCGCAGCCCGAGAACGTCACCATGGGCTTTTGGTACGTATCGCCGCGGCGCGGTCCGCATCGCACCACCCGGCAGATCGCCGCGGGGACCTGGGAGGAGATCCGGCCCAACTACACGGCTCCGGTGGCCGACGCAATGGACCGGCTGATGAAGGTGACGCCGGACGACATCGCGGGACGGCTGCTCCTGCTGCACGGGCCGCCCGGCACCGGGAAGACCTCGGCGCTGCGCACGCTGGCCCGCTCCTGGCGGGACTGGTGCCAGGTCGACTGCGTACTGGACCCGGAGCGGCTGTTCAACGACGTCGGCTATCTGATGGACATCGCGATCGGCGAGGACGAGGGCACGTCCAAGGGCCGCTGGCGGCTGCTTCTGCTGGAGGACTGCGACGAGCTGATCCGCGGCGAGGCCAAGCACACCGCGGGCCAGGCGCTGTCCCGGCTGCTCAACCTCACGGACGGCCTGCTGGGCCAGGGCCGCAACGTCCTGGTCGGGGTGACTACCAACGAGGACCTGGAACGCCTGCACCCGGCGGTGGTCCGCCCGGGCCGCTGCCTGGCCCGCATCGAGGTGGGCGCGCTGACCCGCAAGGAGTCGGTGAACTGGCTCGGCACGGAAGAGGGCGTGGGCCGCGAGGGCGCGTCACTGGCGGAGCTGTACGCCCTGCGCCGCGGCACCAGCCCTGCGTCGGTGCCGACGCAGAACGACGGGGCGGATGCGGGGCTGTATCTGTAGGCGTGATGCATCTGCAGACGCGCTGTATCTGCAGGCCTGAAACGTCTGTGGGCCCGATGCATCTGTAGGCCCGATGCATCTCGGGGCGGGCGTACCTGTGGGCCGGCCGGGCGTACCTGTAAGCCAGGCGTACCTGCATGCCCGCCCCCTCACTTCCCGTACGCGGCTCGCAGCGCGTCATCCACAGCCGACTGCGCGTCCGCGCGGGTCAGGCCCAGGCGGTGGACCTGTTCCGCGAAGGCCGCCGCCGCCGCGGCCGCCTCGCGGGCCGCGGCGTCGCCCGCCGCCGCGACGAAGGTGCCATTGCGGCCGCGCGTCTCGATCACCCCGTCAGACTCCAGCGCGCGGTACGCCTTCGCCACCGTGTTGGCCGCGAGCTCCAGCTCCTCGGCGAGCCCCCGCACAGTCGGCAGCTTGTAGCCGACGGGCAGCCGGCCCGAGCGCGCCTGGGCCGAGATCTGGGCGCGCAGTTGTTCGTACGGCGCGGTCGCCGAATCCGTGTCAATGACGATCTTCAGGGTCACGGCTCGATTCTCCCCCACCGTCCGGCGGGTCGCCGCAAAATGGGAGGCGGCCGCGCCGGGCCGGCGCGTAGCGTGCGGGCCCATGAGCGTGATCGTCCGTGATTTCGACAACGGCCCCATGCTTGCCATCAACTACTGGTTCAGTCACGAAATCTGCGCGACGGAGGTACGTCATGTCCGCACTCTCGGTTGAGGTGGTCCTGGTCAAGGCGGGCCGGACCAAGATCAGCTACGCCGCCGAGCTGCTCGCGGACGACGGCACGCATCTGGTGGTCCGGGCGCCGTGGGCGGGCGACGACGCACGCGATTTCGGCTTCGTACGCTTCGAGCGCGGCGATGTGTTCACCGAGCACTACTGGCGGGACCGCTGGTACGCGGTGAAGGAGGTCCGCACCGGCGACGGCGCGCTCAAGGGCTGGTACTGCGACATCACCCGCCCCGCCACCCTTGACGGCGACAAGCTGACCGTGGAGGACCTGGACCTCGATCTATGGGTGTCGGCGGACCGTTCGTCGGTGCTGCGCCTGGACGAGGACGAGTTCGAGGCGAGTGGCCTCGCCGCACGCGACCCGGCGGCCGCCGAGCAGGCCGTCCAGGCCCTGGACGAGCTCGAACTCCTCGCCCACAAGGACGAGTTGATGGCGCTGCTCACTCACAGCGGTTCGAGCGACTTGCGGTAGTGGAAGCGGTCGAATGGGCCTTGCACGCGGCGCTCCACGAACTCGTATCCGAACCGTTGATAGATCTTCTGGTTCTCCCACATCAGCGCGTTCGTGTAGAGCCGCACCTCGAACAGTCCCAGCTTCCGCGCGTGTTCGTCGACAAACTTCAGCAGGCGGCGCCCCACCCCGCGCCCGTGGGCGTCGGGGTGGACCGCGATCGAATCCAGGAAGAGGTGGTCCTCGTGCGGGACGAGGACCAGAACTCCCACCACCGGCTTTCCGGTGACGTACACCCTCCCCGCCGCCACATCCGCGGCGTGGTCCGCGTCCATCGGCACCGGCCGGCGCCCGATGCGCTCGATGTAGTGGTGGTACGCCGCGTCGGTCACCGCTTTCACGGCAGGCACGTCGGCGGCGACGGCGGGGAGAATGCCATGTGTCATACCGACACGTTACGGCGGCGCATGATCAGCTTCTTCAGCCAGGGCCAGGCCAGCAGGAGCACGATCACGGCGTACACCGTCACCGAGAACGGAGTGTTGACCAGGCCGGTCGCACTTCCGTCACTGATCTGGAGCGCACGACGCAGCTGCTGTTCCGCGGCCGGGCCGAGGATGACGCCGATCACCGCCGGCAGCACGGGAAGTCCGTACCGCCGCATACCGAAGCCGATCAGACCGATGATCAGCAGGATCACCAGGTCGAGCGCCTCGCCGCCGACCGCGTACGCGCCGACCGCGGCGAAGAACATGATTCCGGCGTAGAGATACGGGCGCGGAATGCGCAGCAGCTTCGCCCAGAGGGGCGCCAGCGGCAGGTTCAGCGCGAGCAGCAGCACCATGCCGACGAAGAGCGAGGCGATCAGGCCCCACACCAGGTCCGGCTCGCGCTCGAACAGCAGCGGCCCGGGCTGGATTCCGTACTGCTGGAAGGCGGCCAGCATCACGGCCGCGACGGCGGTCGTGGGCAGGCCGAGCGTGAGCATCGAGACCAGAGTGCCCGCGGCCGATGCCGAGGCCGCGGACTCCGGCCCCGCCACGCCTTCGATGGCTCCCTTGCCGAACTCCTCCTTGTGCTTGGACAGCCGCTTCTCGGTGACGTACGAGAGGAACGTCGGGATCTCCGCGCCGCCGGCCGGGATCGCGCCGAACGGGAAGCCGATGACCGGCCCGCGCAGCCAGGACTTCCAGGTGCGCCTGACGTCGGACTTGCCGAGCCAGGGCCTGCCGACCGGGATGGGTTCGCCGCTGCTTCGCCGCAGATGGGCAGCGACCCACAACGCCTCGCCGATCGCGAACAGGCCGACCGCGACGATGACGACATCGATACCGTCGGCGAGTTGGAGCGAGCCGAAGGTGAGCCGCTGCTGGCCGGTCATCTGGTCCAGGCCGACCAGCCCGAGGGTGAGGCCGATGAGCAGGGACGCCAGCCCGCGAATACGCGACGAGCCAAGTACGGACGTCACCGCGATGAAGGCCAGGACCATGATCGCGAAGTAGTCGGGCGCGCCGATGTCGACGGCCAGTTCGGCGACGGTCGGGGCGAGCACGACCAGCAGGATGGTGCCGATCATGCCTCCGGCGAAGTGCCCGACGGCGGCCGCCGCGAGGGCCTGTGCGCCGCGTCCGGCTTTCGCCATCGGATTGCCTTCGAGGGCGGCGACCACGGCCGCGCTCTCGCCGGGGGTGTTGAGCAGGATCGAGGTGGTGGATCCGCCGAACATGGCCCCGTAGTAGATGCCGGCGAACATGATGAACGCGCCGGTGGGTTCAAGGCCATAGGTCACGGGCAGCAGCAGCGCCACCGCCATCGCGGGGCCGATTCCGGGCAGTACGCCGATCGCGGTGCCGAGCAGTACGCCTATCGCCGCCCACAGCAGATTGACCGGGGTCAGCGCGGTGCCGAAGCCGTCGAGGAGTGAGTTGAGAGAGTCCATCGGCTAAAGCACTCCCATCAGCGGGCCACCCGGCAGCGGAACACCGAGCAGGTTGTTGAAGACGAAGTAGGTGACCAGGGAGAGGACCGCGGCGATCAGCGGGTCGCGGTGGAGGTGGCGGCTGCCGAGCGCGAAGGCCGCGCCCCAGAAGAGCAGGGCTCCGGCGATCGGGAAGCCGACCGGGCCTATGAGCACGGCGAAGGCGAGGAAGACGCCCGCGAGGAGCAGCACCGTACGCCAGTCGCCCGGCTCGCTGAGGTCGATGTCCTCGCCGCCCTCGGCCTCCCCGCGGCCGCCGCGCAGAACATCGACCGCGAGCAGTACGGCGACGAGCAGCAGGCCGGCGCCGACGACGACGGGGACGGTCTTGGGCCCGATGGGCCCGCGTTGCGCGATGTCGACGTCCATCGTCAGCGCGTCGGCCAGGACGAGCACGCCGATGACGAACAGCAGTGCGCTGACGCCGAGTTCGGAGTACTCACGCAGCCATTCCTGCCAGGAGCGGCGCGGGGCGGGGGTTTCGGTCTCTGCCGTCTCTGTCGTCACAGCCCGAGCTCCTTCAGCACCGAGTCCACGCTCTTGTCCTGCTCGTCGAGGAAGTCACCGAACTTGTCGCCGGTGAGGAAGGCGTCGTCCCAGCCGTTCTTCTTCAGCGACTCCTTCCACTGGGGGGAGTCGTGCAGCTTCTCGACGAGACCGATGAGCTTGTCGCGCTCGGCCGCGGACAGACCGGGCGGGGCGACGACGCCGCGCCAGTTGGTGAAGTCGGTGTCGAGCCCGGCCTCGCGCAGCGTGGGGGCGTCGAGGCCCGGGACCCGCTCGGGGCCGGTGACCGCGAGCAGCCGGAGCTCGCCCGATTTGATCTGGTCGAGGTACTCGCCGACGCCGGAGACGCCGAAGGCGACCTTGTTGCCGAGGATGGAGGCAAGGAGCTCGCCGCCGCCGTCGAAGGGGATGTAGTTGACGGTCCTGGGCGCGATCCCGGCGGCCTGCGCCATCAGCATGGGCGCGAGATGGTCGGGCCCGCCGGGCGAGGACCCGCCGCCGACCGGCAGCTTGCCTGGGTTCTTCTTCCAGGCCGCGAGCAGATCCTGGATGGTCTTGTACGGGGAGTCCTTGCTGACCACCACGATGTCCTGCTCCTCGGTGAGCCGGGCGATCGGGGTGGTGTCGGCGAGGGTCTTGGGCGACTTGTTGGTGTGTACGGCGCCGACGACGCCGAGGCCCATGGACATGGCGAGCCTGCCGTTGCCGTGCTCGCCGACGAGACGGGTCAGACCGACTGTGCCGCCGGCGCCCGGAAGGTTGAACACCTCGATGTTGTGGGTGAGTTCGGCGTCCTCGGCGTTCTTGGCGGCCGTACGGGCGGTGATGTCATAGCCGCCGCCGGGCGTATTGGGGACCATGAAGCGCAGGCCGGGGATCTGCGTGCCGGTGTCGGAACCGCTGCCTGCGCTGAGCAGTGGCGGCCCCACGAGCACCAGCAACGCCGCCCCGAGCAGGGCGAGGGGAGTGCGCAATCGCACGCGAGCCGCCTTTCCAGGAGTAGGAAATGTGTGAAGTGGCCCACATGTTGCCTGCGCGTTAAGAAGCTGTCTCTCTTCCGGAATCAACGGACGTTGTGGTCGTTGTGGTCGGGGCCTAGCGTGTCGGCGTGATGAATGTGCTGGTGGTGGACGACGACTTCATGGTCGCCAAGCTGCACAGCCGCTATGTGTCCGCGACGGAGGGCTTCACGGTCGTCGGGGTGGCCCACAGCGGCGCCGAAGCGCTGCGCGTGGCCGAGAGGGTTCGGCCTGATCTGGTATTGCTCGACATCTATCTGCCCGATATGGACGGGATCGGTGTGCTGCGCGAGCTGCGCGCGGCGGAGGAGCGCGACGGCCGTGCTCCCGTGGACGCGCTGTTCATCACGGCCGCGAGGGATGCGGCGATCGTCCGTTCCGCCCTGCGGGCCGGGGCGCTGCACTACCTGATCAAGCCCTTCAACCAGGCGGCACTACAGGAACAGTTGCGGCATGTGGCCGCGCTGCGGTCCCGCTTCGACCGGCTGGGCGAGGCCCGCCAGGAGGACGTCGACCAGATCTTCGGCACCCGCCCGCCGGGATCACGCGAACTCCCCAAGGGCCTGGCGGCCCACACCGCGGAACTGGTGGAACGGATCCTGCGGGAACACCCGGGCGAGGACCTGTCGGCCTCGGAATGCGCGGCGGCGGGCTCCCTGTCCCGGGTCAGCGCACGGCGGTACCTGGAGTACTTCGCGGAGACGGGGCGCGCGGTGGTGACGCTTCGGTACGGGGGGACGGGGCGGCCGGAGCGGCGGTACCGGCGGATTGGCTGAGGTGGCTCGGGGGGCGTGGACCGTCGAGTGGTCCGTGGCATCACAAGGGCATGTCCACGCTCATCGGCGGGATCGTGTTGGAGGGGGCAGCGCAGTGGCTGGAGAAGTCTGGGCATCGGTCTTGTCGCTCAGTGGTGTTGTGCTCGGCAGCGGGCTGACGGCGTTCGCACAGCGCGCCACGCAGCGGTCCGCCGAGCGCACGGAGGAACGGAAGCAGGCTGCCGCCACCGCGGAGACTCGCCGGGCGGAGCAGTTGCATGCGATCAAGGAGTTCAGCGCTTGCGCCCAGGAGGCCGAACGAGCCGCCTACCGCCGTCCCGACCCGTGGGGTGACGACGAGGACGGCTGGATGACACAGACCCAGCCCATCATGACGGCGCTGTGGACCGCGGAGCGCACCCTCATGCTGCTCTGCGACGAGGCCGTGCAGGACCCCGTCCACGTCTACGGCCGTGCGCTCAACCGGGCGGTGTGGCGGGACATCGGCGACACCGAGGTGAACGAGTACCTCGAGACGCCCAAGGCCACGTTCATGGCGGCGGCGCGCACCAGCCTCGCCTTCCGCTGAACCGCCTGGCCGCGGTCGAGTCAGGTGGCCGGGCCGGGTCCGGGGTGGCTGACCCGGAGCTTCGACTGGCCGTGCGGCAGTCGCTCCCAGTCGTCCATGAAGCCGGCGACGAGACCGTGCTTCTCGGCCAGCCGGATCAGCGTCTCCGTGCGGTAGTAGAAGTCCTCGCCGAGCACCTGGTGCTCGCTGCCTTCAGTGCGGTCGTAGGTGAAGTCGAAGAAGCCGCCGGGCGCCAGTACCCGTCCGACGTGCGAGAGGCATTCGTCGATGACCTCCAGCGGTGAGTGCGAGAACACGCTGTGCGCGTGCACCACCGTGAACCAGGCATCGGGAAGGAAGTCCAGCTTCAGGTTGTCGACGGGTGTCAGGTACGGCATTTTGTCCTGGAGCCCGTAGTGGACCAGGGTCTTCTTGGCCTCGATGAGGATGTCGGGCGAGATGTCGATCCCGACGTAGTGGCCGGGCTCCAGATGCTCGATGAACCGCCAGCCGGCTCGCAGGTTGCCGCACCCGATCTCCAGCATCCGGTCCTGCGGCTTCAGACCGTGCCGCACCAGGTAGTCGTACTGCAGCTGTCCGATGGCCAGCCAGCGGTCGTGCGAGGGCGCGCCGCCGACCGCCGCCGCCGGGCTCCTGGCGGTGTCCGACGCCATCACCGCCCGGTAGTACGCGATGTGACTCCCTCGGTGCCGGAACCGGAACCAGCCGTCCCGGCCCGCCCGTCGCAGGTACGGCAGTACGCGCTGTGGATGCCGCAGCGCGTAGCGCACCTTGTGTGCCAGCCGCGAGCGGTTCCTCGACAGGCGCGGAGCGGGTGTCTTGTGCATGACGGCCTCCCGTGCCATCCGTGGGCTGCCCCTGCGCGGATGTTAACCACGCGGGGGACATGACACGCTCCTCCGGCCGCCTGCCCCGCCATAGGGCAACCTATGCTCCTCCCCCTACGCCGCCTGTGCACGCAGGACGCCGCCCGGCTTGCCGGGCCCGCCTCAGGATTGGGCCGTCTCACTCGTTCGGGAAGGCCTTTCGGCCGAGTGCCACACCCGACTGGTGGGCCGCCGAGACCACCCCGCAGTGTGGAGGGGAGGCCGGGGAAAGCCGTCACCCCGCCCTACCAACGAGCGAGGGCAGACCATGCTGGCGTCACGCTTGATCTCCGGCTCGCAGGATGGCGTTCCGCACGATGCGCGAGTCAGCCGAGGTACCCGCCGGTGTTCGGCGCGCCCCGGCAGGCGGTCCAACGGCGCTTCGCCCACTGGGGCCAAGGCCGCGCCTGGGCCCGGCTCCACCGCGTTGTCCTCGATGAACTCGGCGCCGGAAGGCGAGCCGGAGTGGTCGCGGTGCGCGATCGGCTCCTTCCGCGTCCGGGCGGCAAAACAGGGCCACTGAACGGGCCGAACCCGACCGACGGATGGATGGATGACATGGGGCTGCATGCAGGGATACGACGCGTATCGCACCCAACGGCCCGCGGTGCGTGCCCGCGTGCGGCCGGGGGCACACGAAGAGTGTGACGACACCTACCTCGGATACCAAGCGCCCGCGCCCCTCCCGCCGCCTGCAGCTGCCGTGGTGGCTGTCGGTGCCAGTCGCCCTGCTGGTGGTTCTCGTTCTGGTGGTCCTCGCCGGACGCTTCAGTCTGCTGCCCGGATTCGACGACATCTTCGGCGAGGAGACAAAGGACCGGTCAGGGCCCGCCCTGCTCAAGTCCATCAAGGATATGAACCGTTACGAGGGAGCGGCGGGCAACTTCCAGATCGTCGTGGACCTGGAGAAGGACGCCAAGTTCCTCCCGGACGCGATCCGCGGCACCCGCACCCTGTACGTGGGTGCGGGCAGCGTCAGCGCGTACGTGGATCTCGGCGCCATCGGCCAGAACAGCGTCACCGTCGACAAGGACCGTACGACGGCCACGCTCCGCCTTCCGCACGCCCGTCTCGGTGCGCCTGCACTCGACCCCAAACGGTCGTACGCGGTGTCCAAGCAGCGCGGGCTCCTCGACCGTCTCGGTGATCTGTTCTCCGACAACCCCGCCGACGAACGCGCGGTGAACCAGCTCGCGGCACAACGCATCGGCGAGGCGGCGAAGGACAGCGGGCTCACTGCCCGCGCGGAAAAGAACACCACGTCCATGCTGGAGGGCCTGCTGCGCTCCCTCGGATTCCGGCAGGTGACCGTCGTGTACGGATGACGGCGGGCGGCGTGGTTCCTTCGGCTCGGCGCGACAGACGCACCGGGCCGAACTCCGTCTCATGGCCCCGCACCGCAAACGACCCGGCCGACCACTCCCGGCGGCCGAAGAGGGGGACAACGCGGAGCATCGCCGGGTCCGGGTCCGGGTCGTAGCGGCGGTGCAGTCGTCGGCAGTCGGCAGGTAATCGAGCCGTCGACATGTGCGACTGGATCTCGCCCACGACCGGCCAAGGCCAGGATCACGGTAGATCCCGACGTCAACAGCCAGCCGCTACGACTTCGAAGGCCCGCGATCAACCATGGGTATCCAGCCCTTTGCGATCGAGCGCTACTCGGATCTGGCTGAGCCACTCTGTACCCAGCCGGCGCCCGTTTGGGTATTGGTCGCCTCGATCCCAGCGCCACGTTGTGATCATCGCCAGCACGAGGATCCGGCACTCGCGTAGCAAGCCTTGATTGACACCCGGATAGTGCTCGCTGACTTCTTCGGGCGCATGGGCGAGGTCGAATTCAACAGGCCCACGGCAGCACGTCTCGAGGTCTATGAACAGCAGCCCGTTCTTCGTGGTGAGCAGGTTGCCTGGGTGCGGCTCGCCGTGCAGTAGCTGCTCGGCGCCGCCGCGCTCGCCGATCACTCGTCTCAGGCTTCGCAACGTGTTGCCGAGGAGTTCCCGGTCCGCGTCGGCGAGCGCCGGAGTGCGGTCGCGACTTGCCACGAGTTGTTGGGCCTGCTCGACTCGATCCGTGAAGTGCGGTGTCGGGACATCGAGCTTGCGCATGTCGGCATGCAGCCGCTCGAGCGCATTGGCGTAGTCGGCTGGTGAGACCTCTCGAGGCGTCGCAGGTTCGTAGTAGGTCCATAGCGTGACCACGAAGCCATCACGCTCGTAGACGCGTGGCTCGACTCGAGGCTCTAGAGCAGCCACCGGGCTCTCGGATTCGGCGAGCCGCTGAGCAAGCTCGACTTCGAACTTTGCGACCTGATGCGCTACAGGTGCCACCCGGGCCAGGACGTCACAAGGCAGCAGACGCAGAGTGAGCTTGTTCGAGTCATGAAGAACGATCGCGTCGTCGACTGCCAGGTCAAGTGATGAGGCGGTCGACATGGCCGCGGCCACCGCACGCGGGACCTCTGCCGCCTGCATCGTTGCCTGGCCCCTCTGCCTTGCGCGCTGCCGTACTCTCCAAGCGGTGCGACCTGGGCCGCCGTACCAAGTTGTCGATTAGAGCCGCGGTGGTGCGACGGGCGGGGCGCGACTGAATCGGCGATCTGCCCCCCTTCGGCTGCTCAGCCGACAACCTCGAACAACGCAAACGATTCCGGTTGCGGCAGTAGTGACTCGCTTCGCTGCGACTTGCTCGGGGAGCCACAGAGGGAGCCATACGGGGAGCCGCCACAGCCAACACGAGGCGGTCCGCCCTGGACGACTACGGACGATGAACCTACCTCCATCAAGGTGCCGGCACCCTCAGCACCGCCGATTCCTCAGCCCCTCCTTACCCCCTCCTTAAAGTGACCATAAGGATCGCCATCACCCCCTCCCAGCAGGCGATTTCGCGGTTGCGAGCGGCTAGCTTGCTGATCGCCTGGACCCGTTCGAACGGCCGGCGCCGTGGTCCTACGGGGGGCCGCGCCGCCCGTTCGAGCCTGCCCCGGGTCCCCCCATATGCCGCTTCTCAAGGAGTACGTCACCATGACCGCTCGCCGTAAGGTCACCTCGGTCGCCGCCCTCGGGTTCGCGCCGGTCGCTCTCGCCGGGCTGGCTGCCGCGCCGGCCGTCGCGCACGGGTCGATGACGGACCCGGTCAGCCGGGTGTCCGCCTGCTTCGCCGAGGGGCCTGAGAGTCCGGATTCGGCGGCGTGCAAGGCGGCGGTCGCCTCCAGCGGTACGCAGGCCTTCTACGACTGGAACGAAGTCAACATCGCCAACGCCGCCGGAAACCACCAGCAGTTGATCCCGGACGGCAAGCTGTGCAGCGCGGGCCGCGACAAGTACAAGGGGCTTGACCTGGCCCGCGCCGACTGGCCGTCCTCCAAGCTCGCGTCCGGCAACCGCACCTTCCGCTACAAGGCGACCGCCCCGCACAAGGGTTCCTTCGAGCTGTACCTCACCAAGGACGGCTACGACCCGACCAAGCCTCTCAAGTGGTCGGACCTGGAGGCGAAGCCGTTCGCGAAGGTCACCAACCCCAAGCTGGAGAACGGTGAGTACGTCTTCAACGGCGTCGTCCCGAACAAGTCCGGTCGGCACCTGATCTACTCCATCTGGCAGCGCTCGGACTCCCCCGAGGCCTTCTACACCTGCTCCGACGTGGTCTTCGGGCAGGACAACGGCAACGTCGGCGGTGCGCCCGCCCCGGCCGCCTCCGCGCCCTCCGAGGAGGACATCGCGGACGGCGCGGACAAGTCCACCGTCGATCACGGTGGTCACGGTGGCGATCACGCGGAGGCGACCGGCGCGGCTTCGGCCGAGGAGGCCGCCGAGCAGCCTGCCGAGGCTCCCGCCGAGCAGCCCGCCGACAACAACGCCCCCGAAGCGAACGGCGTCGGAAAGCCTGTCGCCGCCCCCAACTCAGGCGGCGACAACCTCGCCGAGACCGGCGGCGACAGCAACACCCCGTACATCGCGATCGGCGGCGCCGCCGCTCTCGCCGTCGGCGCAGCGGCGATGTTCGGCACCGCTCGCCGCAAGGCGACCGCCGGCGGCCGTCACAGCCGCTGACGTTTGCATAGGCGCAGGACTGCGGCCCGCTCCCCGAAAGGGGAAGGGGCCGCAGTTGCGCTTTTCTCAGTGGAATACCGACGCGCACGTCGTCCGCGTCGCATGCGCCGGATCCAGTGCGTTCGCGACCTCGTGGTACGCGATCCGGTCGAACACCCCTATCGCCACGTGCTCCGACAGGTCGACCGCGCACAGGTCCTGGAGCAGCACATTCCGTACGTCCGGCCCTGTCAGGTACTGCGAGCGGTACGGCGTGACCACCTGGTCGTAGCGAGTGGCGATGACCGTGTAGCGCACGCCGGGCACGGTGTCGCCGCCCGCGTTGAGCTTTGTGAGGAAGGCGGAGCCGGCTATCTGGTCGGCCAGCCCTGGGGTGGTGGCTCTGATCAGATCCTCGGCGCCCGGGAAGAACGGCAGCAGCTTGGTGAGACCGTTCAGCGTGGTGCCGTGGTTGTCGGGTGCGAGACCGATCAGCGCGTTCACCTTGTCCGCCCCGCCCAGGAACTTGAGGTAGTGGCGCGGCATCAGGCCGCCCTGGGAGTGGCCGACGAGGTCCGCTTTGGACGCGCCGGTCGAGGAGAGCACCTTGTCGACGTATGTGTCGAGCTGCTCGGCGGACTTGTCGATCGGGCCGAGGCCGTAGAAGAAGGGCACGCCGGGGAGCTGTCCGTAGTCGAGGGAGAAGACGCAGTAACCGCGGTTGACCAGGTACGGGGCGAGGGCGAGCCAGTTGTCGACGGAGTTCCCGAGGGTTCCGTGGACGAGGATGACTGGGCGGGGGTGGGTGGTGGATGGTTTGCAGGAGTAGTCGTTCCAGCCGCTGCGAGGCGCTGGGTCGGCGTTCGCGACGGCGGGTGTGAGGGCCACAGACACGGCCAGAAGCAGGGCAGCGACCGGTCTGAGGGCACGTTTCCAGGGCAGCATCGGGCAATCTCCTTGCGGCTCAAGGGAGTAGCGATGGCTGGATTTGTGGTGCTCACGCCAACTTACGCACGAGTAACCAAAGATTGGAAGTTACGCGTCAGTAAAAACTCCGCCGTAAGTAGCAGAGGTGACAACGCTCGTGATAATGGGCTTCATTGGCGGTGAAGCCGCGCCCCTCCGGGGACTGCGGCCGCGGCGCGCCGTGCGCCGCCGATCAAGCGCGTGAGGTGCCGCTATGGACGCGCTCGGCACGCGATTGGCGCGACGGCGACGGCGCGGGCAATGCCTGCCGGCGGCCAGGTCGACGCCACAACCGATTCCCTGGTCAGCTATGGGGTTATTCCGGCAAAAGGGGGATAGAGGCATAAGGTGGACAGCCGACAAGAACGAGGAGTCGCGATGCCGAAGAAGCACTCGAACCCCAGCGCCCACCGGTCCTTCCACCCCGACGAATACGCCCCCGAGCCGGACAGGCCCCGCAAGTCGCCCAGCAAGGAAGAGAAAGACGCATCGCTGGCCGACACGCCGATAGAGAGCACGAGCACCAGGGGCGAGGAACAGACAGAAAAGTCCGAAGGCATGCATGACGCCGGCCGCCGGGGAAAGTCCCAACGCCCCAGTGGCAGGAAGGACGCCTCCGCCTCCACCGGCGTGGACCCCAAGGATCCACCCGCCGGCAAGGACGCACCCCGCTGATTGACCCAGCCGTACGGTCGGGCCCGGGGCCCGGTGATCGACCAGCCGTACGATCGGACCCGGGGCTCCGGCCGGGGCAGCGAGGGCCGCCGGACCCGATAAACAGTCAGGCCCTTCAACAGTCAAGTCCTACGCGGCCAAGTCCTACGCGGCGAGTGAGCCCGGAACCACCGCCCGCGGCCCGAACTTCGCCCGCGCCCGGTCCGCCACCGCCTCGATCCGGCGTGCCCGCTCGTCCGCCGGGTCGAACGTCAGCTGCCGGGCGGCCCGTTCGACCGGCATCAGGTCCTCGGCGCGCAGCGACAGGCTCCGCACCCGGGCCCGCTGCAGGCCGAGCGACTCATGGATCCGGTACGCGAGACCGGTGAGCGCCGCCGAGTGGGCGGTCGGCTCGCGCAGGGTGCGCGCCCGCGTGGTCGTGGACCGGTCGGCGTACCGCACGGTGAGGGTCAGGGAGCGGCACACCTGGCCCTCTGTGCGCATCCTCAGCCCCAGTTCCTCGGCGATCGAGAGCAGCGCCCTGCGGTGGCTTACGGGGTCCAACTCGTCCCGGTCGAAGGCCCGTTCGGCGGCGATCTGGGGGGACCTCCCCCGCCGAAGGCTGTGGGGGAGGGCGGCGGCGTTCGGGACGACAGCCGTACGGTCGATGCCGCGCGCCCGCTCCCACAACTCGCGCCCGGCCTTCGCGCCGACGATCCGCTGGAGCACGGCGAGCGGCGCTTCGGCCACGCGTCCGACGCAGTCGAGGCCGTACGCGCACAGTGTGCGGGCCGTCGCCGTCCCGACGCCGTCCAGCGCGGCGACCGGCTTGCCGGCCAGGAACCCGGTCGTCTCGTCGTCCGTCACCACCAGGGTCTTCCCGGGCACGGCCTCCCGCGCCGCCATCCTGGCCAGCATCGGGCTCGGGCCCGCCCCGATCGCGCAGTCCACCCCGCAGTGCGCCAGCGCCCGCACCCGCAGCAGCGCGGCGAGCTGGGCCGCGTCCCGCCCGAAGTACCGTTCGGCGCCCCGGACATCGATGAGCGCGGCGTCGGGCGGGAGCGCCTGCACAACAGGGCTGATGTCCTCGGCCAGGCCGAGCAGCGCGGGCAACGCCGCCTCGATCCCGCCCGCCTCATGCGTCGGGGCGCTCCGGAAGCGTACATAGAGGATCATCCCGCGCTCCCCGGACTCTGGTGCCACAACTTCCTTCCCGTGGCGCCCTGTTGTTCGCCCGGCGGCTGGAGGTCCGCCCAGGGGTTCAGCTCATAGCCCGTCGACAACTGGATCCGGCGGCCACTGTCGGCCGGCGCCTCCCCCTCCGCCGAGGGCACGGGCGCGGCCAGCCGTGCCGCGACCGCGTCGAGCCCTCCCGTACGCCGCAACTCCACCAGCTCCGCCAGATTCCAGGCCGCCGCGCCGACCACGCTGAGGCTGCGCGGCCCGCGCCGCTGCACCACCCCGCGTACCAGCAGCAGCCAGGAGTGGAAGACGGTGTGCGCGCACGCGGCGTGGCTGTCGTCGAAGAAGGCGAGGTCGACCAGGCCCGTGCCGTCGTCGAGCGTGGTGAAGATGACCCGCTTGCCCGACCTGATCGGCGGTGTCTGGGTGGCCGCCTTCGCGCCCGCGACCAGCACCGTCTGCCCGTGTCGCGCCGCGCGCAGCCGCTGCGCGGAGACCACGCCGAGCTCCTTGAGGAAGGCATGGTGATCCTCCATCAGATGGCGGGACGCGTCCATGCCGAGAACGCCGAGTTCGGCGCTGAGGCGTTCCGCGTCGCCGAGGTCGGGGAGTCCGACCGGGGCGGTCTTCTGCCCGTCGCCCAGGGGGAGCTGACTGCCGTACGGCCCGGAGCCCGCCCGCGAACCGGACCCTGAACCGCGCTGCCCGCGGTGGAGTTCGGCGAGGTGCAGCAGCAGGTCGCGGCGGTTGGCGCCGAAGGCGTCCAATCCGCCCACCTGGGCGAGCCGTTCGGCGACCGGACGCCCGGGACGGGCCCGCTGCCAGAAGTCCCGCAGCGAGGAGTAGGGCTGCCCGGCCTCGATCCGCGCGGCCTCGGCCTCGCTGATGCCGTGGACGTCCGAGAGGGCCAGCCGCAGCCCCCACACGCCCTGGCCGGAAGCCCCACTATCAGACACCAGTTCGATTCTATGGGCGACCGCCGACCGGTTCACATCCAGCGGCAGCACCGGCACTCCGCGCCGCCGCGCGTCCGCCAGCAGCAGCCGCTTCGGGTACATCCCCGGGTCGTGCGTGAGCAGCCCGGCGTAGAAGGCCGCCGGGTGGTGCGCCTTGAGCCACGCCGACTGGTACGTCGGCACCGCGAAGGCCACCGCGTGCGCCTTGCAGAAGCCGTACGACCCGAAGGCCTCGATGATCTCCCAGGTACGGGCGATCACATCGGGCCCGTACCCCCTGGCCTCGGCGTGCTGCGCGAACCAGACCTTGATCTTCCCCTGCGACTCGGGGTGGGAGAGCCCGCGCCGCACCCGGTCGGCCTCGTCCCGGCCGCAGCCGGTCATGATGTTCACCATCTCGATGATCTGCTCATGGAAGACGACCACCCCGTACGTCTCCTTCAGCGGCCCCTCCAGATCCGGATGCGGATACCGGACGGGCGCCCGGCCGTGCCTGGCCTCGATGAACGGCCGCACCATGTCGGCGGCGACCGGCCCCGGCCTGAAGAGCGAGATGTCGACGACCAGGTCACCAAAGGTGGCGGGCTGCAGCCGGCCGACCAGGTCACGCTGGCCCGGCGACTCGATCTGGAAGCAGCCCAGCGTCTCGGCGGACTTGATGAGCCGGTACGTCGCCGGGTCGTCCGGCGGCACCTGCTCCGGGTCGTCGATGTCGAGCTCCTCCCCCGTCGCCCGCCGCAGCTCGGCGACCGCGTGTGCCATCGCCGACTGCATCCGCACCCCCAGGACGTCGAGCTTGAGCAGCCCGAGGTCCTCCACGTCGTCCTTGTCGAACTGCGACATGGGGAAGCCCTCGCCGCTGGTGGGCATCACCGGCGTACGCGCGAGGAGCGAGGCGTCCGAGAGCAGCACCCCGCACGGATGCATGGCGACCCCGCGCGGCAGCGCGTCCAGCGCCTCGACCAGCTCCCACAGCCGTCCGTACTTCGCCCTTTCCCGCTGAAACTCCCCTGCCAGTTGACGCAGTTCGGGCAGCTCCTCCATGGCGGCGCGGGCATCGCGGGCGCGGATGTGCGGGAAGGACTTGGCGATCCTGTCGATCTCGGCGGGGTCCATGGAGAGCGCGGCGCCCACGTCCCGTACCGCGTGGCGTACCCGGTAGGTCTCGGGCATGGCGACGGTCGCGACCCGCTCCTCGCCGAAGCGGCCGATGATCGCGCGGTAGACCTCGAGCCGGCGGGCGGACTCCACGTCGATGTCGATGTCGGGCAGCACGACGCGCCGCTTGGACAGGAAGCGCTCCATCAGCAGCCCGTGCTCGACGGGGTCGGCGTGCGCGATGCCGAGGAGGTGGTTGACGAGCGAGCCGGCCCCGGAGCCGCGCGCGGCGACCCTGATGCCCATTCCCCTCACGTCATCGACGACTTGAGCAACCGTCAGGAAGTACGAGGCATAGCCGTGGTACGCGATGATGTCCAGCTCGCGGTGCATCCGCTCCCAGTACTCACGACGGCCGTCATAGCCGCGCAGCATCATCGCGGCGGCGGCGCGGGAGGCCAGCACCCGCTGCGGGGTACGGAGCCCGGCGCCGACCAGATGCGGCTCCGGGAAGTGGACGGCGCCGATCCCCAGATCGTCCTCAGGGTCGATCAGACACTCGGCCGCCGTCTCCTCCGTCATGGCGAGCAGCCGGTACGCGGTGTCGCGCCGGAAGCCGGCGGCCTCGGCGACCCGCTCGGCGGTACGGGCCATCTCGGCCGGTTCCTTGAGCCAGCGCTCCCCGCTGTCGAGGCCCTTGCGCGGGTCCACGGGCACGAGGCGGCGGGCGGCGTCGAGGACGTCGGCGACCGGGCCCTGCCCCGGGTCTGCGTACCGGACGGCATTGGTGAGCACGGCCCGTACGCCCTGTTCGGCGGCGAAGCCGAGGGTGCGGGCGGCGTGCCGCAGCGAGCCGGGTCCGGTGCCCTTGAGGCCGTGATGCACGACTTCCAGGCGCAGCCGGTCGCCGTAGCGCTCCAGCCAGGGCACGAGCAGCTTCGCAGCGCGGTCGGGACGGCCGGCGGACAGCGCCCGGCCGATCTCGGAGGTGGGGCCGAGCAGCGCGGTCAGCCCCTCGCCGTGGTTGTCGCCCCAGGGCAGCAGCGGACTGCCGTCGTCCGCCGCGTGGGCGGCGGTCACCAGCCGGCAGAGCTCGGCCCAGCCCTCGCGGGACCGGGCGAGGAAGACCGTACGGGGAGCGGACTCGTCCACGAAGGCGCCGCCGCGCACCGGGGTGCGCCGCCTCTCGGTGGGCCCCTCCTTGCGCGCCCGCTCACCGACCGCGAGGTCCACCCCGAACAGCGGACGCACTCCGGCCTCGGCGCAGGCCTTCGCGAAGCGGACCGTGCCCGCGACGGTGTCGCGGTCGGTCAGCGCGAGGGCGTCCATGCCCCGCTCGGCGGCGCGCTCGGCAAGCCGTTCCGGGTGCGAGGCCCCATATCGCAGGGAGAACCCGGAAACGGTGTGCAGATGCGTGAACCCGGGCACCCGCACCTCCTGGATCAGTCCGTCTCACCTCCCCCTGCCTCCACCATAGACCAAGTTTCGAACATGCGTGCGACACGTGGCGCATCGGCCATTCGACCTCGTCCCACCTGCGTGAACACCGGACGCAGGGCTTCTTCGAGGACAGCGCGCCCGAACCACGGAAGGGCCGAAGCGGCAAAAACAGGTCCGGCCCGCCAGAGGCGGGCCGGACCAGAAGGAGGTGCGGGAGAACGTCAGCCGATCTCGGCTCCGAACGCGCTCAGCGCTTCCGGCACCGGCTGGAAGAAGGTCTCGCCGCCCGAGGAGCAGTCGCCGCTGCCGCCCGAGGTCAGACCGATCGCGGTGTCACCCGCGAAGAGCGAGCCGCCGCTGTCGCCCGGCTCGGCGCAGACCGTGGTCTGGATGAGACCGTTGACGATGTCCCCGTTGCCGTAGTTCACGGTGGCGTCGAGCCCGGTGACCTCACCGTCGTGCACCTGGGTGGTGGAGCCGCTGCGCTGCACCTTCATACCGACGGTCGCCTCACCCGCCTTGGTGATCGCCTGCGAGCTGCCGTTGTAGAGGTTGACCTCGCTCGGGTGCTCGGTGCTGCCGCTGTACTTGACGAGCGCGAAGTCGTTCTCGGGGAACTGCGAGTCGACCATCGAGCCGATCGCAGCGCCGCCCGCCGAGTCGGACCACTCGCTGCCGGCCTGCCCGCAGTGTCCCGCGGTGATGAAGTGCGGCTCGCCGTCCTTGACCACGTTGAAGCCGAGCGAACAGCGTCCGCCGCCGGAGTGGATGGCGTCGCCGCCCGCGATCAGGGGCTTGAACTCCCCGGCGGACTTCTTCAGTTCGGCCTTGCCGCCCAGACCCTTGACGACCTGGCTGAGCTTGTCCCACGACGCGCCCTTGACCGTACGGTCGGCGGTGACGACGACCTTGTTGGTGACCGGGTCGACGGCCCAGGAAGTACCGGGGATGGTCGCCTTGACCGTGAGGGTCTGCCGGGCGGTCTTCAGCTCGGCGAGGGTGTTCTCCACGATTCTGGCCTTGCCGCCCGCCTTGCGCACGGTCTCGGCAGCCGTATCGTCGACGACGTTCACCACGAGTGCCTTGGTGTCGGCGTCGTAGTACGCGCCGGCCGCGTCGGCGCCCAGGTCCTTGCTGAGGGTGGAGCCAAGGTTTCCGGCCGCGACCGAGGACAGCGTCTTGGCGACGAACTGGTCAGTGTCGTCACTGGCGTTCGCACTCTGGAAGGTGAGGCCCGCGGCTACCAGCGCGACGACCGCGCCGCCTGCGATTGCCGCTTTCCTCTTGGGTATGCGTCGGTGCTTCAACATCGACCTCCTGTGGGGGCCGCGTCCGGACAAGTGGGGTGTCAGAACACGGAGGATGAGGCGCCCACTATTCCGATACCGATCGGTAGCACACAAGGTCGACTTCAGGACGCGCACACGACAACGCGAGGGCGTTCACAGTGCCTTCACAGAAAGCGTCCCCACTGGTCGGTTTCGTTTGCGAACACCGCCTGCAACCAGGCCATGGGCAGCGCGTAAGGACTAGTCCTGTCCTGTTCTCGTCGGCGCGGGTCCGGTTTCCTTGGGCGGCAGCGGCTGTTGGGCCCGTTCCAGGAAGCGCAGCAGTTCGACGGGGAAGGGCAGTACGAGGGTCGAGTTCTTCTCCGCGGCAACCGCTACCACGGTCTGGAGCAGCCGCAGCTGAAGCGCGGCGGGCTGTTCCGCCATCACCCCGGCGGCCTCCGCCAGCTTCTTGGATGCCTGGAGTTCGGCGTCCGCGTTGATGACCCGGGCCCGCCGCTCACGGTCAGCCTCCGCCTGCCGCGCCATCGACCGCTTCATGGCCTCCGGCAGCGAGACATCCTTGATCTCCACCCGGTCGATCTGCACACCCCACCCGATCGCCGGACTGTCGATCATCAACTCCAGCCCCTGATTCAGCTTCTCGCGATTCGACAGCAGATCATCCAGATCACTCTTCCCGATGATCGACCGCAACGACGTCTGCGCCATCTGCGAGACCGCGAACCGGTAATCCTCCACCTGCACCACAGCATCAGCGGCGTCGACGACCTTGAAATAGATCACCGCGTCGACCCGCACCGTCACGTTGTCCCGGGTGATCCCGTCCTGCGCGGGCACCGGCATCGTCACGATCTGCAGATTGACCTTACGCAGCCGGTCCACAAACGGCACGATCATGGTGAAACCCGGGCCACGCACCGAGGACTTGAGCCTTCCCAGCCGGAAGACCACGCCTCGCTCGTACTGATTGACCACCCGGGCCGCCGCCATCACATAGACGACGCCCGCGGACGCGACGGCCACGCCGGCCGTCACCAATGCCTCTACCATCACGGCCCCCTGGGGTGCGATGTGGACGCGTCTGCGCGTACCTCTTCGACGGTAACCCCCAAATGACGTCAAAGGCAGTCCCAGTCAGGGCCCTGATGGGTAATCATCGAACCGGTGGGGAATGCCAAGGCTCACCATGCCTGCACGGGGCACTTACGACGAAGGGGGCTCGGGAGTGCGACGTCGGATGCGCGCGGCGGACGGGCGGCATCTGATGGTGGAACGACTGGGCGATCCGCGCGGCAGACCGGTGTTCCTGCTGCACGGCACCCCCGGCAGCCGGCTGGGCCCGGCGCCGCGCGGCATGGTGCTGTACCAGCGCGGCACGCAGTTGATCGCGTACGACCGCCCCGGCTACGGCGGTTCGGACCGGCTGGCGGGACGCAGCGTCGCCGATGTCGCCCAGGACGTACGGGCGATCGCCGACGAGCTCGGCCTGGAGCGGTTCGCCGTGGTGGGCCGCTCGGGCGGCGCACCGCACGCACTGGCCTGCGCGGCCCTGATGCCGGAGCGGATCACCCGCACCGCCGCTCTGGTGACGCTCGCGCCCAGGGACGCCGATGGACTCGACTGGTTCGAGGGCATGGCCGCGTCCAATGTCCTGGAGTACACCAGGGCGTCGGACGACCCGGCAGGGCTGACCGAGCGGTTCATCCTGCGCTCCGCCGAGATCAGGAAGGACCCGGTCCGGCTCCTCGACGATCTGCGCAGGGAGCTGACCGAATCCGACCGGATGGTGGTGTCGGACGCGGGCGTCAGGTCCATGCTGCTACGCAACTACCAGGAGGCGCTGCGCACTTCCGCGTACGGCTGGATCGACGACGCACTCGCCTTCTGCAGCCCATGGGGCTTCGACCCGGCCGACATCAAGGGCCCGGTGATGCTCTGGCACGGCGAGAAGGACGTCTTCTCACCCGTGGGCCACTCCCGCTGGCTGGCGCAGCGCATCCCCGGCGCGACGGCCGTACTCGAACCGACCGCCGCGCACTTCGACGCTCTGCATGCGCTGCCGCGGATCTTGACGTGGCTGCTGGAGAGGTGACGGGGTGACCGGGGCCGCCCGGCAGCCGGTTTTGTCCTCAATCGCCGGACAGGCTCGGAAATCAAGCCCCTCCGGCGATTGAGGCGTTGGGGGTCCCCCCACGCCCGCAGGGCGTAGGGGGAGGGTCCGGGGCGGAGCCCCTGGGTCAGACGGAAAGCGGCTCCAGATCGCGGTGCACCCTGCGTTCGTCCCGCGCGATCCTGGTCAGCGCGTGCTCCTCGCCGAGCAGCCGCTGCAGCTCCGCCACCGTCTCCGCCCGTACACGCGCGGCCTCGTCCTTGCGGCCGAGCAGGCCGAGCGTGACGGACATGTTGGAGACGATGCCGAGCACCTCGGGATGGTGCGGGCCCAGCACCTCGCGCAGCCGGCTCACGGTCCGCTGCTCGATCTCCAGCGCCTCCTCCAGACCGCCCAGATCAGCAAGCGCGTTGGCGAGGTTGATGGTGCTGTACAGGGCGTGCGGATGGTTCTCGCCCAGGACCTCCCGCATCGTCCTGGACGCCTTCGCCAGTAGCTGTTCCGCGGCTTCCGGAGCGCCGCAGCCCCACTGGAAGATGCCCAGGTTGTTGAGGGCGGCGAGGGTGTACGGGTGCCGCTCCCCCGGCACCTTCATGTACTGGTCCACGACCTCCTGCGACAGATCCCGCGCCGCGACCGGCTCCCCTGCCGCGAACAGGTCGGCCGCCAGATTCAGATCGCAGGCGAGCGAGTCCGGGTTGGCCGATGTGTACTTGGCGCGATAGCGGTTGCGGGTGGCCGTCGTCAGCCGCCGCGCGTCCTCGATCCGCCCGGCCCTGCGCAGCGAGACGGCGAGGCTCTTGGCCGCCGCCAGCGTGCCCGGGAAGGCCCGGCCGAGCTGCTCCTTGTAGAGCTCGTAGGTCCGGCTGAGCAGCGCGACCGAGTCCTCGTACCGTCCGACTTCCCGCAGGTCACGGGCGAGGTTCATGGCCGAGGAGAGGGTGTACGGATGCTCCGGGCCGAGCACTTCGGTGCGCCGGTCGAAGACCTCCTGGTCGATCTCGCGGGCCCGCGCGTACTGGCCGACCATGCGCAGATTCAGCGCCAGGTTGTTGGCGGCCGCGAGCGTACGCGGATGGGACTCGTGGAAGATCTGGCTGAATCCCTCGTGCGCCTCGGTCGCCAGCTCCATCGCCCTGCCGTACTGGCCGAGGGTGCCGAGGTCCATCGCGAGACCGCTCGTGGTCATGTACGTATGCGGATGGGAGGGACCCAGCACCGCCTGCTGACGCTCCAGGGTCACCTCGTCCAGCTCCTTGGCCTCCACATAACGGCCTTGCGAGCGAAGGATGTTGGAGAGGTGGAAGCGCAGATAGAGATACTGCAGATCGTCATTGCCCAGCATCTCGCGCCAGATCTCGCGCAGTTCGTCGGCGAGCGTGTACGCCGCGTTCAGGTCGCCGCGCTTCCACAGATAGCGCACCCGGTCGATCATCAGCCGGCGCGTCTCGGGCTCCTTGCAGAACCTGGCCTCGGAGGTGCCGAGGTGCGGCCAGATGCTGGCGAACCGCGGCCAGGTCTCGGGGTTGTCGATCGGCTCGTCGTCGTCGGGCCGCGCGCCCGCGAGGACCCGGTGGACGGCGTGCCGAGCGTCCCGCTGCTCCTGTTCGGTCAGCTGGGCACGGATGACCGCCTGCACCAGTCGGTGCACCTGGATGCTGTTGGAGACCTGGTCGACCTTGGCCAGCGCGAACCGGCCGATCTCCCGGATGACCCGGCCGAGCACCAGCTTCTCCTGCAGCGAGGCGTCGTACGGCTTGAGCGCGTCGATCATCTCCTTGCTGTAGAGAAGGTTCGCGGAAATCGGTTCGGGGGCGAAGAAGGCGCAGAGCTGCAGGAGGCGCACCGCGGCGGGCGAGCGCTCCTTGAGCCGTTCGATGGAGACGTTCCAGGTCGCGGCGACCGGCTCGGGATATCCGACGGGCTGATTGAGCGCGAGGACGCTCGCGGCCTGTTCCCTGAGCTGTTCCAGATACGCGGCGACGGGTGTGGCGGTCTCCGCGATCCAGGCCGCGGCCTGTTCGACGGCGAGCGGCAGGTCGCCGACGGCGGTGGCGACCTGGTCGGCGTCCACGATGCTCAGTCCGCGGGCCCGCCGCTGAAGGTGCTCGATGGACTCCTCGCGCAGGAATACGTCGACGGGCAGCGCGTCCCCGTACTGCGACCAGGTCTGGTTCCTGGAGGTGACCAGGATGTGCCCGGGCCCCTGCGGCGGGAAGAAGCGCTTGAGCTGCTCGGGGTCGTCGGCGTTGTCGAAGACCAGCAGCCAGCGGGAGGACGGCACTCCGCGCCGCAGCAGGTCGATGGCCTCCTGCGAGGCGGCCGCCATGTCCTCGCCGCCCTGGGCGCCGAGCCGGACAGCGAGTTCGGCGAGTCCGGCGACCACGTCGTCGGGCTGCTCGGAGGAGATCCACCACACCAGGTCGTAGTCGGCCATGAACCGGTGGACGTACTCCAGGGCGACCTGGGTCTTGCCGACGCCGCCGAGTCCGTACAGGGTCTGCGGCTGGGGCAGCACCGCGGCCACCGCCATTCCGCCGCCGAGCTGGTCGCGCATCCGCTCCAGCACCACCGAGCGTCCGGTGAAGCCGGGGTTGCGGGGCGGCGCGTTCCAGATCTTCGGCACGGTGCCGGGGAAGCGCGGTCCCGGCGAGGCGCTGTCGTGGAGCTGGACCGGGCGGTCCAGCGCGCGCAGCAGCGCGGTGGTGGCGTGCACCTCGTCGAGCCGGAAGAGATCCACCGGGTTGCGGTCGATGTACGGGGTGGTGAGCCGGACGTCGCCGACCCGGATCGGCAGCAGATGGTGCCTGCCGCCGCCGGGGTCCTCGGCAGCCGCCCGTGACCAGAGTTCCACCGCGGGGGCGGACTTGAGATATGCGCCGGACAGCAGCACCACGGTGCGGGCGGCGTTCTCCGCGGCGAGTTCGGCCGGGTCGGCCGGATCGCGTTCAATGGAGACGTCGCGCGGCACGACCCGGAATCCGGCCCTGGTGAGCAGATACTCCACCCAGTCGGCCCACATGCGGTTCTCGGCGACATAGCTGAGGAAGAGGTCGGCGGGCAGAGCGGGCCGGCGGCGGGTGAAGGCGTCCCTGATCCGGATCCTGACCTCTTCGCCGATGGCGGGCATCGAGGTGATCCGCTGGTCGGTGATGACGGCGGTGAGTCGCTCGAAGGCGGAGAGCAGGGAGTTGGTCAGGCCCGCTTCGTCGCCGAAGGTCGCTAAGGTCTCCTCGTAGGCGTAGTAGGGCCGGTACGGAATCTCCACCGCGCCCCAGTAGGCGGTGAGGTCCTCCCCGGCGAGGCCGGTGGGGAAGCGGTCGAACTTCAGCCGGGCCAGCGCGCGTCCGGCGTCCGCCTTCTCCTTCTCGCCCTCGTCGATCCGCATCGGGACCGGGAAGATCCGGATGCCCCGCCCCCCGTACCGTTCGTCGATCTGCCGGGCCACCGCGGCGGCGCCGTCGATGGACTGGTCGCTGAGGGTGAAGCAGTCGACGAGGATGTCGGGCAGATGGACGGTGCAGATGTCGGCGATATCGCTCAGGCCGGTACGGCTGTCGATGAGCACGTAGTCGTAATTGGCCTTCATGTCCTCGCGCAGCGCGTCGAAGAAGTGGCCGCCGCCGAGCCGGTCGTAGAAGTTGTCCCAGTCGAAGGTCGAGACGGTCGCCGAGTACTCGCGGTTCTGCTTGCCCGCGGAGACGAAGTCGAGTGTGCCTCCGTCGGGGAACTCCCAGCCGAGGCTCTCGGGGGTGAGGGAGACGGCATGCGGCTGGATGCGCGCGTAGTCGAGATGCCAGTCGTCGCGGCGCGGCTCGGGGCTGGTCGCGGCCCAGGCGTACTCGGTGATCAGATCGATGACCCCGGTGGTGGCGCCGAGCGTGGAGGGGTCGAGAAAGGGGTGGAAGAAGCGGTGCAGGCCGGGCGCTTCCAGGTCCCAGTCGACCGCCAGGACCCGCTTGCCGTTCGCGGCAAGTATCCAGGCCGTGTTGGCCAGGGCCATCGTGCGGCCCGTACCTCCCTTGTACGAGTAGAAGGTGACGATGCGTCCGTCACGACCTGCTGTCATCCGTGTCCTCCGCATCGGGGGCGATGTCACGCGTGTTCGGGACGAAGTGGGTGGTGCCGTATTCGGCCATCGGGCCGCGCAGCCTGGGCCGTTCGATGGGAGCGGCTCCGGCGGGCGCCGCGGGCGGGAAGACCTCGGCGTGCCGCAGATACTCCTGGGCCGCCGACTCCACCACCTGGGGCAGGATCTGGCCGAACGCCTCCATGCTGAGCACGCCTCTGGCGGCGGCCCGGCAGGCGGCCCGGCCCTGGCGCATCTGGTGGGGCATTGTGCGCTCCAGCTTCTCGACCAGCTCGGCCTCGGACACCCGGCTCTGCGGGTCGTCGCGGTTCCAGGGGACGACGACGCTCACCCAGGGTCGCGGCTCCGCGTCGAAGGCGGCGAGCCGCTCGCGCCGTTCCTCGTCCTCCAGCGCCCAGCGGTCGACGAGGAGTATCTCGGGCCGGGTGGGCGGCTGACTCAGGTCGGGTGGCGACTCATGGTCGAACGAGGAGACCGTCGCCTGGTAGTTGAGCGAGCGCACCAGGTCCTGGGCGACGTACGCCAGAGGCCGTGCCGAGTCGGGGTGGTAGGGATTCCAGTCCTGGGACTGCTTGCCGTAGTAGTCGGGTGTGCGGCCTTCGGGAAGCTCGTGACTCGTGGGCGCGGCGACGGTCACATGCATCGGGCGGGGGCCGCCGGTGGGCTTCCCGAAGGCGCTGGGCGCCTGCCGGTAGTCGACGGGGCTGCCCGAGCCGACGCGCGTAGTGTCGGCGACGCTGACAATGCGTTTGGCGAGTTCATAGACGGCGGCCTCGTACTCCTCGGCGAATATGCGGAGTTTGATCAGCCCATAGAGGCCGTCGGTGACGTAGCGGTCGCCGAAGGCCCGGTGGTTGAACTGCAACCGTTCGGCGGGGCCGGGCAGTTGCTCCGGCGGCATCGGCACCCACAGCGCGGGGACGATCGCCTCCGCCGGTCTGTTGCTCTTGGCCTGGTGGTAGATCGCCCGCTGGGCGAAGGCGTACCACTCCTTGCCGCACATCTCGCTGGCGAAGTACCGCGGCGAGAACAGCGGCACGAACACCCGGCAGGTGGCCAGTACTTCACCCAGACGCTCCGACCAGCCCTCGCCCGAGCGGATCTCCCGGTCCATGAACCCGGCAGGAGCACCGGCCGGAAGATCGGTCATGGCCATCACATGGCCGCACAGATCGCGGAAGAGCCGCTCCACCCACATATCCGGATCGGGGCCCCCCGCCCCGTACCGCGGCGTATGCGCATAACTCAAAAAGAAGTACGGCCGATGGTCCGCCGTTCGCTGCGCTGAACCTGCCACACGACCCCCGTCCTGTGCGAACGCCCGCCCCCACACCCAGCATCGATGAGAGACGCGAGCGAATTAATCATTCCGGAGTCCGACACACTCCATCCCCCCGACGTTCAGTCAATCAACACCGCTTTTCAGTCATCCAGCTCTCCGCATGGTCGACCGCGTCCTTGATCGAAAACAACCTTGCGAGCCTTCCGCCCAGTTGTCCCTTCTGTTCCACGCCCCGTGAGATGGAGGCGCCGATCGCGTCGAAATCGCTGTCGTCCAGTTCGACGTCCTCGTACTCCGTCCATTCCTTACCCCCGCCGGGTCGCTGCACCACACAACGGTAGGTGCGCAGAGGCGCTCCGGTACGGTATTCGGCGAGATGGAATGCGGTGCAGACAGCGAAATCCACATTGATCATCAACACCTGTGCCCGCGCCCGGTAGAGAGCTCCGAGCGGCGAGTCGTCGCCGAGATGAGAAGTCAGCGGATGCCGGGCCAGGAGTTCCGCGGCCCGCCGCCCCAGCGCGGCGAAAGAGGTCTGTGGATGGGCGCTGCGCACGGCCCCGGCGGCGGTCCGCACCGACTCGGCCAACCGGCCCATCCCCTGACTCCGGCTGGCCGCGGCGTCGAAGGCCGGCATTTCCGCCCGGAAGGCCGCCGCCTGCTCGGGTGTCATCCCGCGCACCCGGGCCAGGTAGGAGTGGGAGGTGTCGGAGTTCTCAGTGGTGAACGTGGGCACCACCAGCGTGCCGTCCGGGCCCAGCACGTCCAGCAGCGCGTCGCGGACGGTGTCGGCATCCAGCCCCGTGGCGTGCAAAGAGGCGTGGACGAGCAGCGTCATGCCGTCCCGCACTCCCAGCCCGCGCAGCGCGTGGGCCGGCCCGGCTCCGGATCCGGCCTCAGCCACGGCCGGCCTCTTTCCAGAGCTCGTCCACCAGTCGCTGCCCACTTGACGTCAGCTCCGCCGCGCGCCCCAGGGTTTCCAGCGCGCGCTCGGCCTGGTCGGCTCCGGCCGGTTCGAAGGCCGCGAGGCCCACGCGTTCGTACGCCCCCGCCAACAGCTCGGACACCGCGACGGGCTCGTCCTGCCAGGGCGCCGGGTGGCGCCAACACCCGTCCTGTGCGTAGAGATCCGTGACCTCGACCAGGGCCTGCAGCTTCGCCCGCCGGAATCCGCGCAGCAGCGCGGGCGCCAGCGCTCGGGGGCTGCCGGGCAGCGCGATTCCCAGCGCGCCGTAGCCGTGCCGGCCCAACGCCGGCTCTCCCGAGACCAGCGGCGTCACGGTGGTCAGACAGTCCGCGGCCTCCTCAGCCTGCTCGGGTGCGGCCTGCCGCAGCAGCTCCCAAGCTCCGGCCAGCCGCTCGCCGAAGTCGGCCACCTCGCTCACGGCGAGCCGCTCCCGCACGGGGGCGCCGAAGCAGTCGCGGTACGGGTCGAGGTCGTCGAGCCGCAGAGCGGGCGCCCCCGCGCCGCCGAGCATGCGCACGGGCAGCCAGCCGTCGCTCTCCTCGCCGGTGCGTACGTGCACCGGCGCACGGCCGTCCACCCGGACCTGGAAGCCCTCATCGGCCGGGCGCACCTGCGCCTCGCCCGTCACCCCGGGGCCGGCCAGCCGCAGTTCGCCGAGCGTGGGGAGCCGGAGCCTGCCGTCCCGGTAGGGCATCCGTACGGGGAGGTCGAGCCCGCCCCGTACGACGGCTGCGGCGAGGTACGAGGCGAGCTGGAGCGCGTACGGGGCCGCCTCCGGCCGCCCCGTACGCAGCGCGGTCAGCGTGACCTGCAGCCAGGTGTGGGTGTAGGGATGGCCGTACACCGTGTCGAGCACATCGGCGTGCCCCTCCAGAGCGCCCGCCAGCTGCCAGACCTCGTCCCACCTCTCGCCGCCCCGCCCGTCGAGCTCCTGATGGACCTCGGCGAGCAGTATGCGGGTCAGGTCCTGACGCTCGGCCATCAGCACGCCCGGGTCCGTGACCGCGGGGGACACCGTCGAGGCCGCCGTGCGCCGCTCGATGCCGCGGATCAGCGCCTCGAGGTCGGTGCAGTACACGGAGGTGTTGTCGAAGTCATTGCCGGAGCTGTAGCGGTGCGTGTAGAGCCCGCCGCCGCACGACCGTACGAGCGGACACTGCCGGCACGTCTCGCTGACTCCCGCGAGGCCCAGCTGGCGCGCCCTGACGCCGGGGTGGGCCGCGACATCGTCGAAGGGGTTCGTGAAGACGTCGAATCCGGTGGCTGCCGCGCCTTCGTAGGCGCTTTTCAGCGAGTCGACCTGCTCCAGGGTGCCGTCGGTCTCGACGACGACGAGGTCGGTGGGGGCGAGGCCGAGGGATTCGGTGAGGCTGGGGCCGCCGCCGAGCGTGGAGAGCACGGATTCGAAGAGCCGTACCGGCACGGTTCTGCCCTGCGCCTGCCAGCGGTCGAAGACCGCGAGGATCCAGTCCGCGTACGCGGTGGGTGAGCCGTCGGGGCGGGCCGGCGGGGCGTCCCAGGTGGCGTGCGGGAGCAGGAAGTCGATGAGGGGAGGGTCCAGCTCGGTGAGCGCGTCGTACACGGCGATCGGGTCGTTGGCCACGTCGATCGTGCAGAGAAGGCCGAGATAGAGGTGGCGGTAGCGCTCCTGCCGGAGCAGTTCGACGGCTCTGAGGACCAGCGGATGGCTGGTGCGTCCGTCTGCGAAGCGGCGATGGCGGTCGTTCGCGCGCCGGTCGCCGTCGAGGGAGATTCCGACCCGGACGTTGTACTCGCTGAAGAGGTCCAGGTAGCGCGTGGAGAGTTGTAAGCCGTTCGTGTGGATCCGGAGGTCGAGCTCGGCCACTCCGTCGAGGGCTCCGGTCAGCTCCTCGCAGATGCGCCGCAGTCGTGCGGGTCCTGCCAGAAGAGGCTCCCCTCCGTGCAGGATCACTGACACGGAGGGCAGGGCATGACTCTTGGCATGCTCGGCCAGTCGCAGAGCTGTCCAGGAAATCGCTTCGTCAGAGATTGCCTTTGGGCGGGTAAGCCAGCTCTGATCAGCGTGTTCATAGATATAGCAATGGTCACATGCAAGATCGCACCTGCTGTGAACCTTCAATACGATCTCGCGGAATGGGACCAGGGGTCCAGTCATTCCGCCAGTCTAGAGCGCCGAGTTGAACGTGGAAGCACGCAGAGTACGGTCGGCGGCGGACGGGAGGACGCGGGCCAGCTTCCTGGCAGTATCGGTGCTGCGTACATTGATCTGCGCCAGCGGAACGCGGTTCTTCTTCGCAGCCGCGAAGGACGCGGAAGTCTGAAACGTCATGAAGGGCCGTCCTTGATGTTGTGTCCAGCACAGATACCACGCACCGTTGCGATGCCGGCGGCACGACTTTACTCTCATGGCCACTCGCAGCAACTCAGCACGTGGAGACGGAACAAAAGAGTTGCGCCGCATTCTCGCAGGACCGTACGGAACAAGCCATTCCGCCTAAAGGGTGAAGACAAAACTGCAGACAGGGGTGCGCATGACCGTGTTTCCCGGCCCACTGCAAAGCATGGTCTTCCGAAACACTGATCTGCCGGGTCTCTTCCACCACACGGACGCCATCGCGATCTCGCGCCAGCGTGAGGCGGTGGGAGCCACCCGCTACCAGCTGCTGCTGTTGGTCGCGGGCGCGGCCCTCGCGGCGCTGCCGTCGTCACTGAGGCTCGGCGACACCTTCCAACTCCCCGGCGCACTCAGCGCGTTGGCCTACGCCGGGGTGCTGATCCTCAGCTACCGCTCATCGAGGCGCAGAGCAAAGTCGCATTGGCAACTCAACCGCTCCGCAGCGGAGTTCATCAAGTCGATGTGCTGGCGGTACGCGGTCCATGGAGCGCCCTTCGACTCCAACTCCACCGACGCGGACGAGCTGTTCACCGTACGGCTGGAGGAAGGGCTGCGAGAACTGACCAAGGTCGGCTGGCAGGACCCGCGCCCCAGCGCGCCGGAGGTGGCGGCCGGGGAGCTGATCACCACACCGATGCGGCGACTGCGCGCCAAAGCCTTCAGCGTCCGCAAGGAGACGTATGTCAGGGACCGGCTGATCGAGCAGCGCAACTGGTACCACCGCCGCAAGGAGATATCCCGCCGCGCGACCGTGTTGTGGTCCGCCTCGATCGGGTTGCTCACCCTGCTCGCGCTGTTCTTCGCGCTGCTGCGCACCTTCTCGCTCGCCGGATCCGTCGAGATGGCGGGCCTGTTGTCCTCGGCGGCGGCCGCGTGTCTGGCGTGGAGCGAGATACGACGCCATCAACCCCTCATCGCGGCCCATGCGTTGGTGGAGGAGGACCTGGCGGCCATGCATACGGCGATGGAGACCACGGTGAGCGACGCGGAGTGGCCGTCAGCGGTGTACGAGACCGAGCGCATCGTGTCGCCCCAGCACACCGACTGGCTTGTCAGACACCGGAGTTGAAGGCAAAGCAGGACCAGTCAGTGCTCAGAACCAGCCGCGGTCGGAACCAGTCGCGGTCGGAGTGGGCGGGGTAGAACCGGCGGGTCAGAACCGGCGGGTCAGAGCCAGTGGCGCTCAAGGCCCTCGCGCCAGATGACCGTCACGGGCTTTCCGAGGTCGCGTGCGTAATGGACGATGTCGGCCGTGCCGCCGTAGCCGCGGGCGGGACGGCCGTCCCAGACCGCGAGAAGGCGGTCGCAGTTGTCCGCGATATAGGCACCCGCCGCGTAGTAGGCCTCGTCGGTGGAGTACGGGAAGGCGAGCCGGATCTCCCGGGTGGCGCGGCTCTTGAGGCGCTGGTAGCGGGCCAGCTCGTCGGGGGCCGTGAAGCCGTCCTCGTAGTCCCCGCTGGGAATGACCACCGTCAGTTCCGCGCCGCAGGCCAGGGCGATGTCCGCGAAGAGCTGATCCGCTCCCGCCGCGAGGCTGGACAGCGCCTCCGTCGAGCCGTCGTGGCCGCAGAGCACGGCGTGCATTGCGGCACGGATATGGGCGTAGGCCTCTGCAGGGATACCTCTGTGGCCGGTCACTCCGATGCGCTTCACTGACCGCAACTCCCCGTCCCTCCATGCCGGACCGCTCTGACATCCTCTCAAAAGGGGACGCGACGTCGAGCCCCCGTCCTGTCATACGGGACGGGGGCTCGACTGCTGGCGACTGCTGCCGGCTGCGAAGGTGGTGCGTCAGTAGACGCTGACTCCATAGGCGCTGAGCGCTTCGGTGACCGGCTGGAAGAACGTCGTGCCGCCGGAGGAGCAGTTGCCGCTGCCGCCGGAGGTCAGGCCGATGGCCCTGCTGCCGGAGTAGAGCGGGCCGCCGCTGTCGCCCGGTTCGGCGCAGACGTTGGTGCGGATCATGCCGTAGACGATGTCACCGCCGCCGTAGTTCACCGTGGCGTTGAGGCCGGTGACGGAACCGCTGTGGGTGCCCGTGGTGGAGCCGCGGCGGGTGACGGACATGCCGACCGTCGCGTTGGCCGCGCTGGTGATGTCGACGCTGCCGACGGTGCCCGGGTGGGAGAGCGAGGTGTTGGAGTACCTCACGATTCCGTAGTCGTTGCCCGGGAAGCTGGATCCGGCCGTGGGGCCGATGCTCGTGGTGCGCGAGGAGTTGGTGTACCAGGGCGGGTTGCCGTCGGTGCAGTGGCCGGCGGTCAGGAAGTAGTAGGTGGTGCCGCTGCGGACGTTGAAGCCGAGGGAGCAGCGCCAGCTGGTGGCGTAGATGGCGTCGCCGCCGGAGATGAGCTTGGAGAACGTGCCGGGGGTGCGCTCGATCCGCAGCGCACCGGCATTGGATCCGGCCTCTTGCTTGATCTTGGCTATTTCGGCCCGGGAGACGGTGCTGTCGGCCGTGACAACCAGGGTGCCCTTGTCGATGTGCCAGGCGGTGCCTGCCACATCCGCTTCGAGTACGGCGTCGCTCGCGGCGGTGAGCTGGTTGGCACTGAAGGTCTGGGCCTGGTTTGCGTTGGCGGCGGGGACGGCCAGCGCGGCGGCGGCGATCAGGCCAGTGGTGACGGCGAGCAGACGCGTGCGTCTCGCCGTGCCACTGCGGGGGGTGGTGCGCTTGATCCTCACTTTTCGTTCCTCCATGGGGGAATCGGGGGCCCGTTGTGGGGTTCGGGGCCCGTGAGGCGCAGCCATGAAGCACGTTCGATTTCCGGACAAGCCGTGCTCCTGACAAGTCGCTGTTCGGGAGTATTCGGTGGGTCAACTTCCCGCGCAAGGGCGCCTTTCGGCCGCTCGCGTACCCACGACGCATTGCCCCGGCGGCTCGGTTGCCATCGGGGTTGTGCCGTACTTGTCCGGCCGGTAGGACGGCTCAGCCGCCCAGGAGGTTCCCGTTCGCCCGCCGGGACGCCGGCCTCCAGGGTGTTGCCGGGAGGGCGGGAAGGGGCAGATGACGATCCGCGAAGGCGCACGGCGGCAGCGGCGAACGGTTGAAGTCGACGGCCACCGCGCCGTCCGCTGCCGGTGTGGAGGGCCGCAGAAACCGGAAGCGGTAACTACTGTTTCCGCTGGTGGCATCGGCCAAGGCCGCCCACGGCGAACCGTCCGGCTCGACGACGACCGGCAGGGTGCGCTCCTCGCTGTCGATCTTGAAGGCGATCTCACCGCCGAGGCCGAGTCCGCGCTCGCGTCGCCGGCTTTCTCGACCCGTACGCTGCGGTCTTCTTCGTACGGAACGCCCCCGGCAGCGTCCAGCCGGCGTCGTACGGGGGCGCCTCGATGTTCTGCGATGCCGTGCGCGCCGACGAGTCTCGGTCGAAGTCCCGTACCGCCCAAAGGCCGTCGGCGGCGCAGCACGCCAAGGCGCCGCCGGCCGTGCCCGACCCGGGCGTCGGGGATCGGGCCGTGGTCCGCCGTCAGCCGGACGTCGCCGGTCAGGGGCTGTCCGTCGCGGTCAGACCGTCCTCGACGGCGGCACTCAGCACCACTTCGTCGCCGTCCTCGCGCCACTGGCCCGGGGCGGCCGGAATTCGCCCCTCCGGGTAGTCCGAGATCCAGCGCGTGCCGGTGAGGGACAGGTCCGCGCGGCGCCGAGACCGTCGCGGTGCGGTGCTGCGGTGCTGCGGTGCTGCGGTGCTCGTGCCGGCCGGCGCGGTCTGCACTCCGCCGGCAGGGCCCCGCAGTGACCTGACGCCAGGTCAGCAGTCACAGCTGCAGCATTCACAGCAGTCGCAGTCGCATTTGTGACAGCAGCCCTCGCGCTTCTTGCGGGACCAGGGGCCCTCGTACTCTTCGGCGCAGCGCAGCTTGCAGGTGCAGCACAGCCCGATGAAAGCGGCGCAGCCGGCCCAGAAGCCGCGCCTGCCCGGCTTCTGCGGTTCCTGGTGGAAGCCGGGCGGCATACCGCCGGGGCCGCCGGGGCCGCCGGGGTTGTTGGAGCCGTACGGACCCTGACCGCCCGGACCCTGGCCGTACTGCCCGCCCTGCCCCTGGTACGGGCCACCCTGCGGCGGGCCCCCGTACCCCTGGTGCGCGCAGGTCGTCGTCCCGAACGCCCGGTTCACCGAGTTCCGCAGCTCATGGGCGAGCAGCACATGCACCAGCCTGTCGTCGGCGAAGCGGGCGTCGCGCAGCGCGAGCCGCACCCCGTGCACCGCGTCGTCGGCGAGCCGTCGCGCCCCGGCCTGTGAGGTGCCGGTGGCGGCGAGAGGGTTCCAGGCACCCGACGCCGCGTCAGCTTTGCTGTCCTCGACGGCATCCAGCAGATGCGCGAGCCGTCCGAAGAGCCTCCCCGCCTCGGCCAGCGGCGCGACGTTCTCCGGCCGCCCTGCCAGTACGGCGGTGTGCGCGAAGGCGGCCGCCGTCGCCGTCTCGGTCGGCTCGGTGACGGTAAGCAGCGAAGTGCCGGGCCCGGCCAGCGCCTCGATCCCGCTCTGCCTCTCGATGGCGTCGAGCAGCACCGCCGTGTCGAAGCCGAGCTCGGCGCCGGTGCGCGCCCCGGCCCGGTCCCAGCCCGCGGCGACCCGGAGGGCGGGAGCCGCCACCGGCCTGCGGGCCAACACCCCGTCCCGGTCGGCGACGTGGTCCCGTATCTTCGCCGACGCCAGCACCAGGGAGACGGCGGCCGCCAGGCGCGCCCCTTCGCCCCGGGCGACGGGCGCCGTGCGCATGGCGCGCAGCGGACAGGGGCCCGCGGTGCGCCGGGAAGCGAGGGTGCGCTCGGCCTGAGCCTCCGTCAGAACCGAGACGATCAGGCCGTCGTAGTTGGTCACGACCCGGGCGAACTGACCGTGGCCGGAGCGAAGTGCCAGACAGAGCCCGCACAGATGGGCCATCCACTCGGCCTTGAGTCCGTCGGTGAGGCGATGAGTGCAGGGCCTGACGATTCCGAACACGACGATCCCCCGAGAGTCGTTCAACAGTGCGGCACGCATCGTATCGATTGCCCCGTTCACCCGGACGCGCCCATCGTCACCCGCCGGGCCCGACTTTCATATTTTGGGCCCGCAACCCCCCGCACACAGGAAGAATCTTGACGAATCGCCACATCCTCTGCACCAGTACCGTCACGAATCCCCTGCGCGGCGACTATCTACTTGGCGCGCGATCCGCATCATGGACGACCATAGGGATAGGAAAGAGAAAAGACCGCAATGAGCGGACTGGAGCGGAAGGAGGCGTCCATGGGATCTGTGCGCAAGGCGAGCGCCTGGCTGGGACTCGTCGAGGACAGTGACGAGCGCTACTACGACGACGAGTATGCCGAGGGTGCCGAGACCGGTGACGCATGGGTCACCGACCCGCGGGTGCGCGTGGCCTCCGAGTCCGCCGTGGAGCAGGGCCGCCGGATCGCCACGGTCTCCCCGGACAGCTTCCGGGACGCCCGCGGCATCGGTGAGCTGTTCCGGGACGGCGTCCCGGTCATCGTGAACCTCACGTCCATGGAGCCCTCCGACGCCAAGCGCGTGGTGGACTTCGCCGCGGGACTGACCTTCGGGCTGCGCGGTTCGATCGAGCGCGTCGCCACCCGGGTCTTCCTGCTGAGCCCCTCCGACACACAGGTCGTCAGCGGCGAAGCAGCGAGCCGTTCCACGCAGGACGGCTTCTTCAACCAGAGCTGAGCAGGGCGTTCGCCGACCGCCACCGGGTCACCGGAAGGCGTCCAGGCCGGTGAGCGCCTTGCCCAGCACCAGCTGGTGCATCTCGACGGTGCCCTCGTAGGTGAGCACCGACTCGAGGTTTGTCGCATGGCGCATCACGGGGTACTCCAGCGAAATCCCGTTCGCGCCGAGGATGGTGCGCGAGGTGCGGCAGATCTCGATGGCCTCCCGCACATTGTTGAGCTTCCCGAAGCTGACCTGCTCGGGTCGGAGCGTCCCCGCGTCCATGCGGCGGCCCAGATGGTGGGCGAGCAGGATCCCCTTGTGCAGTTCCACTGCCATGTCGGCGAGCTTGGCCTGGGTGAGCTGGAAGCCGCCGATCGGCCTGCCGAACTGCTCGCGCGTCTTCGAGTACTCCACGGCGGACTCGAAGCTGGACCGCGCCGCCCCCATCGAGCCCCACACGATTCCGTAGCGGGCGTGCGTGAGGCAGTTCAGCGGGCCCTTCAGACCGATGACGCCCGGCAGTACGGCGTCTGCGGGCAGCCGTACCTCGTCCAGCACCAACTCGCTGGTGACGCTGGCGCGCAGCGACCACTTGTGCTTGATCTCGGGTGCGGAGAAGCCGGGGACATCGGTCGGCACGACGAAGCCGCGGATGCCCCCACCATCTTCATCGGCTGTACGCGCCCACACCACGGCGACCCCGGCCACCGAGCCATTGGTGATCCACATCTTGCGGCCGGTGAGCACCCAGTCCGAGCCGTCCCGCTTGGCGAATGTCCGCATGCCCGCCGGGTCGGAGCCGTGGTCCGGCTCGGTGAGGCCGAAGCAGCCGATGATCTCGCCGGCCGCCATGCCCGGCAGCCACCGCTGCTTCTGCTCCTCGGAGCCGAAGCGGTGGATCGCGTACATGGCGAGTGAGCCCTGGACGGAGACGAGCGAGCGGATGCCGGAGTCGGCGGCTTCGAGCTCCAGGCAGGCGAGGCCGTACTGGACTGCCGTGGCGCCCGCGCAGCCGTACCCCTTCAAGGACATGCCGAGCGCGCCGATCGAGCCGAGTTCGCGGGCCAGTTCACGGATGCCGGGGAGCTCACCGCGCTCGTACCAGTCGGCGATGTGCGGCAGGACGCGGTCGGCGGCCCAGCTGCGCACGGTGTCGCGGATGGCGAGGTCCTCGGGGTCGAGCAGATCGTCGACGCCGAGGGGGTCGCTGGGGTCGAAGGGCGGCAGCTTCGAGGGTGCGGACATGGGCGTGGCCTCCAGCGGCGCTCACACGGCGGGAAACAGTAAACTAGCAGTGTTAGTTATTGCTCCGGCTGACGTTACGGCTCAGTGTCCCGCGCGTCCAGACCCGGCCGCCGTGGGGGTGCCTCCGGGCAACCGTTCCGGGGAACGGTTCGCGCTCGCCGGGAGCGGGACTTCCGGGCTCCTGGGTCCGGGGCACTTGTCGGCGGCGGCAGTCTCGCACTCCATGACCTTGGGAAGCCGCAGCGCGGCGAGCGCGCCGAGCAGCAACAGGCCCGCGCTGACCAGGAGCGTTACATGGAGGCCGTGGACGAAGGAGTGGCGCGCCGTGCTGCGCACCATCGCGCCCGCCGGGCCGCCGAGCCCGTCCGCCACCTGATAGGCCTCGCCCAGGGAATGGGAGGCGGCCGAGCCGGCCGAACCCGGGACGCCGGAGAGCGAGGCGAGCGCGGGCGCGTACGCCGCGTTCATGACGCTGCCGAGCATCGCGATGCCCATCCCCGCGCCCAGCTGGTAGGAGGTCTCGCCGATGGCGGCCGCCCCGCCCGCCTGGTCCGGCGGGGCCTCGCTGAGCATCGACTCATACGCGGCGAACAGTGTGGTCTGCAGCCCGAAGCCGAGCAGCACGAAGCCCGTGGTGAGCAACCAGGGCCGGTCGTGCTGTCCCATCAGGGTCAGCAGCAGCACGGCGGCGGCGGTGAGCACGAAGCCCCAGCCGACCATCCGGCGCGGGCCTATCCGGTGCAGGGTGAACGAGCCGGTGGCGCCCGCGGCCATCGCGGCGAAGGTCAGCGGCAGCAGCCGCAGGCCGGTCTCCAGCGGGCTCAGTCCGAGGACGAGCTGGAGGTACTGGACGGCTATCAGTTCCAGGCCGACCAGCGCGAGCATGGCGAGAATGATGCAGCCGACGGAGGTGGAGAAAGCGGGCCTGGCGAACATGCGCATATCGATCAGCGGATGCTCGCGGCGCCTTTGCCGCCGTACGAACAGGGCGAGCAGCGCACCGCCCAGCACCAGCGGAACTGCCGTCTCGATGCCGAGGATGCTGTCGCCGGCGCCCAGCCGCTTGATGCCGAGGACCGCTCCGAGCACACCGGCCGCGGCCATCAGCGCGCCGAGCACGTCCCAGGGCCCGTCGGCGCCGCCCTTGGATTCGGGCAGCAGCCACCGGGCGGCGGGCAGGATCAGCGCCATCAGCGGGATGTTGATCAGAAAGACCGAACCCCACCAGAAGTGCTCGACGAGAAAGCCGCCGAGGACCGGTCCGGTGGCGGCGCCCACCGCAGCGACGGCGGTCCATATGCCGATCGCCGTTGCCCGCTCCCGCCGGTCGGGGAAGACCGCGCGGAGGATCGAGAGTGTCGCGGGCATGATCATCGCGCCGCCGACACCGAGCAGGGCGCGCGCGCCGATCAGCACATGTGGGGTGGTGGCGAAGGCGGCGACAAGGGAGGCGACGCCGAAGATGCCGTAACCGATCAGCAGCACACGGCGCCGGCCCACCCGGTCGCCCAGCGTGCCGAAAAGGATCAGCAGAGCGGCGCAGACGAGGGGGTAGGCGTCGACGATCCACAGCAGCTCGACCCCGCTGGGGCGGAGGTCTTCCGTAACGGCGGGGACGGCGACGTGCAGCACCGTCGCGTCGAGCGCGACGAGCAGCAGGCTGACGCAGAGGACGACAAGGACGACCCAGCGGTTCGCACCGCCGTTGCCGGTGCGCAGCCGCGCTCCGGCCGTGGTCGTCCCAGTCATGTACGTACCTCCCAATGAGTCCCTCGCGCTCGGCGGGCCAGCCGGGGACGATGCTGCTGTCCCACAGGGCGGTCCGGCATCGACGCGCGAGTGAGTCGCCAGGGTACGCGAGTTCCGGCGTGGGCCGCGTGGTCCATCTCTCACCCGATCGGGCAGGCGCGTGTGGCGTGCGCCACGCCACACCCCGGGCCGGAGCCGACTTGGACGTCCGCCAACGAGGGGGAAATTCGCCACGGGCAGGTGGTGAACTATTAATTGCGCCCCAGAAAGGACCCATGATGACGGGCTCGCCGGCAATAGACAGCACGGTCACCGGGATTTCCGAATTAGCCCGTAGTAAAGCTCGATCTGAGACATAGTCCACATCACATCGTCATCACAAACCCGGTGGTTCGACCTGGGTGGACACTCACTCGCTGTAACGTCGATTGGGTGCGTACCGACATCTTTGCCCGCCTGGACCGGGAGCCGGAACCGCCGAAGATAGAGATCCCGCGGATGAGCCGCACCCGTCTCGCCCTCTTCGGCGGGACGTCGGCCTTCTATCTCGCCATCGTCGTGGCCGTGTTGGCCTCGACCTGGCTGGTGATCATCGACTGGAAGGTCATGCTCTTCCGGCCCTACCAGCAGTGGCCGGACCTGCACGCCTTCCTCGACTACTTCGTGGTTCTCGGCCAGCGCGGACCCACAGCCGTGATGGTCGCGGCCTGGCTGGGCTGGCGCTCCTGGCGTCAGCACACCCTGCGCCCCCTGCTGGTGCTCGGCGCCTCGCTGTTGCTGCTCAATGCGACGGTGGGCGCCGTCAAGATCGGTCTGGGCCGGCTGGGCCCCCACTACGCGACGCAGATCGGCTCCGCCGAACTCTTCGCCGACGGCGATATATTTCCCTCCGGGCACACCGCGAACGCGGTCGTGACCTGGGGAATCCTGGCGTATCTGGCCACCACTCCGCTGGCCAGACGCTATCTGTCGGCACTGTCGGCAGTGGTCTCCCTGGGCGTCGGCCTGACCACCGTGTACCTCGGTACGCACTGGCTGAGCGATGTACTGCTCGGCTGGGCGGCCGGGCTGCTGATCCTGCTCGCACTGCCCTGGTGCGAGCCGGTGATCGGCCGCGCGGAGGCCTGGATCCTCTCGCTGCGCGAGCAGTGGCGTGCGCGCCGCCGGCTCGCTCCCTCGCTGCCGGTCGCGGCGGGTGGCCCAAGGCCCGGGATGGTCCCGCCGCGTGGCACTTCACAGGGGCAGGGTCCGACCCGCGAACCGGTGTCCGCCGTCGGCGGCCGACAGGCTTCGAACGGCAGGACCACGGCGCAGCTCGCCCAGCCGAGGCCACACACCGTGCGCTCCGAGCGGACGCCCATAACCCCGTCCGGCAGCCGCCGTCCGCCGACCTCGCGGCCGGTGACGGGCGGCTGAGAGCCAGTTGGGTTCCGCCGGGAAGCCCGGCGGAACCCGCGGCGAAGGCCCCGACCGTGACGGTCGGGGCCTTCGCCGTATGCGTACGGGGCCTGTCAGCCGGGCCAGCAGCGGATGACGGTGCCGCCCTCCACCTCGAAGTTGAGCCGGCCTGCCATGTACTCCATCGTGATGATCGCGCCCGGCGGCAGCGATCTGACGGTGCTCCAGCCACGCTCACGAGCCAGCTGCTCGGCGCCGTCCGCGGCCAGGCCGACATACGCGTCGGGGGCGTCGTCGGGCTGTGCGGGTGGGGTCGGTACGGGTGCCATGACACCCACCGTAGGCGGGCGCGGACGGTGACGGAAGCCGGGGGGCGAGGGGATGCTTCAGCAGTCCCGCGTACCTCACCGGTCACGCTTCTGTCACAGGATCACGACACGCGTTTAGCCCAGGCTGTGTCACTCGAACGTGCAGTTCAACACCGCCCGCACGGTAATTCCACGACCCTTGTTGATCATGCCTAATTCCGCCCCGCCGAATTGCCCCGGCCAGGTGCCTGAGGGCGAATTGACGGACGGTGAGGAATTCACTGGTTCCTTACGGAATCCCCCCGTGCGTCCGAGCAGTCCCGGCGCACATCGGGCTGCCGCGGATGACATGTTCGCCGGCAGGCTGAGACGGCGGACGAGGCAGCGCATGAGGCCGCGGACGACGCGGCGGACGACGCGGCGGGGATGTGGCGGCGATCAGTCCAGGGCCCGGGAAAGCCGGTCCCGGACCGTCCTCATGTGCTCAGTCAGCTCCTGCGGCTCGACCACCTCGAAGTCCACGCCCATGAGCATCACGTGGATCACCAGCACATCCAGGCTCGCCGCCCCCGTGCGCAGCAGACACGTCTTCTCGTCGACCGCTTCGAGGACACCGTCGGACGGACCGACGAACTCGGCGGCCAGTTCGGCCGAGGTGTGCAACCGGATGACCGCCTGGGCGGCGTAGGCGTGTGTGGAGACGCCCTTCGAGACATACGCCGCCAGGTCCTTCGCCGGAGGGGTGCGGGGAGCGAAGCGCGGGCCGTGCGGCGGCTGCGGGGTGATCCGGTCGGCACGGAACGTCCGCCAGTCGCCGCGGTCCAGATCCCAGGCGACGAGATACCAGCGCCGCTCGGTGCACACCAGACGATGCGGCTCGACCGTGCGGCGGGTGGCGGAGCCGCCGTGGTCGCGGTACTCGAAGCGCAGCCGTTCGCTGTCCCGGCAGGCGTTGGCCAGTTCGGTCAGCACGCTCGTGTCGACGGTGGAGCTCTGCGGGCCGCGCAGCATCGGCACGGTGAAGGCGTTGAGCGCGCCGACCCGGCGGCGCAGCCGGCTGGGCAGAACCTGCTCCAGCTTGGCCAGGGCGCGTACGGAGGTCTCGCCGATGCCCTCGATGCCGTGGCCCGCGGCGGTGCGCAGGCCCACCGCGACGGCCACCGCCTCCTCGTCGTCGAGCAGCAGTGGCGGCAACTCGGCCCCGGCGCCGAGCTGATAGCCGCCGCCCGTGCCGGGGCTGGCGTTGACGGGATAGCCCAGCTCGCGCAGCCGGTCCACATCGCGCCGGACCGTACGCGGCGTGACGCCGAGGCGGTCGGCCAGATCGGAGCCGGACCATTCGCGGTGGGCCTGGAGCAGCGAGAGCAGACGCAGCAGCCTTGCCGAGGTCTCCAACATGGCGTCGAGTCTGCCAGCGATTGAGGACAGTTGCTGTCCTCGAACACCGGCCTCGAAGACTGGCCTCGGCTGCTGGCCTCGAAGACCGGCCCCCGTGCGTCAGGGCGCCGCGGTGAGGCGTACGCAGAGTTCGTTGTCGCTCGTGTAGCAGGGGGCGGCCAGCCAGTCGCCGGACGGTAGCTTCGGGTACACGAAGATGTTCTTCCGGTCATGGATGTCGTCGAGGATGCGTGCGATGCGAATCCAGGCGGCATCCGCCGTCGGGCGCAGCCACATGTCCCACAACTCCTGCTTGCCGAGGTGCTGCTCCGCCAGCGGGCCGTACGGCAGGGTGAAGCCGAAGGCTCCGCCGTCGCCGCCCGTCACCGGCGCCCGGTGCGACTTGTCGGAGCCGCGCAGCCGCGCCTCGGCGACGGCCCCCTCGCCCAGTTCGGCTCCGTACAGCCGCCCCTCCACCGTCATCGCGCCACGCTCCGGCGCGAGGCCGATCTCCCCGGCCTCGGCGTGCGGCGCCCGCACCCAGCAGCGCACCGCCAGCCGGCCGTCCGCGGTCGGGTAGGGCACGCGCACGGTGATCCGGTCGGCGTCGGGCGTGCGGTCGAGCAGCGTGCGCAGGTCGCGGATGCCGGGCTCGACGGCCTCGTCACCGACGTACGCCTCCCAGCGGCCCTCGGCCAGCTCGACCGTGCTGGGCAGCACGGCCCGCGAGCTGCCCTCCCCCGTGGGGGTCAGCGGAAGCCGCGTCTCGTCCTGTACGCCGCCCGGGCCGCCGCTCCGCTTGAGGACCAGCGCGGCGTCGGGCGCACTCGTCCCCGCGATGTCGAAGGTGATGCCCCCTGCGGAGTCGGCGATGCAGTCGGCCCGCGGCACACGCCGCTCGGTGGACGTGGTCATGAGGATTTCTTCCCTTTCCGGATCACGTCGGCGGCCAGATAGCGCAGGGCGTAGGCCCCGTCGTACAGCGTGCCCCGGGCGTGCTGGGCGGCGTCCCGCAGTGCGCTGCGCGAGCGGCCCTCGCCGCGCGCCACCAGCTCGGTGAACAGGGCCTCATGGCGCTCGGCGATCGGCACCGGGTCGAAGCGGGCGGAGGCGGCGAGCGCCGCCTGCCCGGTGCGCCGGCGCAGTTCGTCGTCCTCGATCAGCAAGAGCAGGGCGTCGGCGATCGCGTCCACGTCGCCGACCGGCACCAGACGGCCGTCGACACCGTCATCGATGATCTCGCCGGGCCCGTGCGGGCAGTCGGTGGAGACGACGGGGAGGCCGCAGCGCATCGCCTCGACGATGGTCATGCCGAACGACTCCAGGCTGGAGGTGACGGCGGCGATCGAGCCCTTGACCCACTCCGGTTCGAGCGGATTGGCGGGGCCCATCAGGAAGACATGGTTGTGCAGCCCGCGCTCTTCGACGAGGGCGCGCAGCGCGTTCATCTCGTTGCCGGTCGCGTCTCCGCTGCCGTAGATCCGCAGCCGCCAGTCCGGACGTGCGGCTACCACCTTGGAGAAGGCCTTGACCAGCAGGTCGTACCGCTTGACGCTGGTCAGCCGGCCGGCCGCGATGATCCATCTGCTGGCGGCGTCGGCGGGCCGGACGGTCGGCGCGGGCACGCTGTTGGGCACCGATTCGATCCGTACGCCGGGCAGTTTCAGTTTGGAGCGGTAGGAGCGGGCGTCCGCCTCGGTGACGGTGGTGATCGCGTCGAGGAGGGGGTAGCGATGCCCGATCTCGCGGCGCAGCCGGTAGCCGTGGCTGTCCAGCGTGAGGTGTTCCTGGCCGACGCGGACCGGGCCGCGCCGGGTCTGGCGGGCGATGTGCACATTGAGTCCGGGGCGGGTGCCCACGACGACATCGGCCGCCAGGGACCCCAGGTGGGCGGCGATCCGGGCGTCGGTGAGGCGGCTGTACTGCTTGTGGCGGCCGTCGCCGCGCGGGAAGACCGTGGCGGGGCGCGTGTAGTCCGGGTGGTCGCCGTCGAAGCCGGGGCTGCTCCTGCGCAGATCGACGAGGTGCTTCATGGCGACACCGGCGGGCGCGCCCATGGTGGGTTGGTCACGGTGGCGGAAGACGGAGACGATCTCGACGTCGTGCCTCTCGGCCAGGGTCTGGGCCAGGTTGAACGTCGTCCGGATCGTGCCGCCGATGCCGTAAGCGTTGTGGAGCAGGAAAGAGATGTGCATGCGCCGCCGCGTCCCCCAGTATTCGTGTCTGCAGGAGTGGACTGTACTGGTCTGTTACGGCTGATACCGGAGCTGGGGCACAGCGAAGCAGTTCTCTGACATCTCGCCGCGCCGCGTCACCCGGCCCTCGTCGCCCTGCGGCGTCCGACGGACAGGCAGGTGCGGGAGGTTGAGCCCGGCGAGCTCACACCGGAATGACCAGCATCATGCGCACCCGCAGCAAGTGCGGAGAACTGCCGATCGTGGCCTTGTTCGCCGCGTACAGCGCCTGCCAGCCGCCCTTGACGCGGAAGCGCTCGGCGATCGCAAAGAGCGTGTCGCCGGGCTGGACCGTGTGGACACGGCCGCTGAGGCCGTACGTCTTGGCGCAGACGGGCCAGGCTTCCCATCCCTGCGTACGCAGCACTTCCTCGGCGACCTTGATCTGCTGCTCGCGGGTGGCGAGGTCGGCGCGCGGCGCGTAGGCGAGGCCGCCGTGCTCCTCCCAGGTGGGCTGCCAGAACTGCAGTCCGCCGTAGTAGCCGTTGCCGGTGTTGGCGTTCCACCGACCACCGCTCTCGCACGCGGCGAGACAGCTCCACGGCCATCCACTGGCGGCACAGGCGTCCGATCCGGAGCCCATGCCGACGCCGGGGCTCACGGATGCGGGCGGTGGCGGAGGCGGGGGCGGAGGCGCGGCGTACGCGCCGCTCAGAGGCACCAGTGCCAGCAGCAGCGCGACTGCCGTCGCCGTCGGCCGGAAGCGGATCTTCGACATCGGGTCACGCTAGGCAGTTCGGCCCTGTGAAAGCCGGTGCCGCGCACGGGCGGCAGGCAGCCCCACCCGGTCGGACCCGGGCGGGGCTGCCGAAGGACACCTCAGAGCGCGAGCCGCTGCCCGGGCACGATGAGGTTCGGATCGGCGCCGATGGCGGCCTTGTTGGCGCCGTACAGGGCGCGCCAGTCCGTGCCGTGCGCGGCCGCGATCCCGCTCAGCGTGTCGCCGAGCCGTACGGTGTAGTCGCCGCCCCGGGCGTTTCCGCGTTCGGTGTGGGCAGCCGCGCGCTTCGGCGCCTTCGCCGAAGACGGGGACGTGCCCTTCGCTTTGGCCTTGTGGGCCGTGGACTTGGGGGCGTCGGCCTTCTGCGCCGCCGGCGCCTCGCCCTGCGCCCCGGCCCGCGCCGAGCAGGTGGGCCATGCGCCCCACCCCTGGCCCCGCTGGACCTTCGCGGCGACAGCGATCTGCTGCCCCTTGCTCGCCCGGTCCGCGGTGGACGCGTACGCCCCGCCGCCGTAGGCACGCCACGTCCCGGCGGAGAACTGCAGCCCGCCGTAGTAGCCGTTGCCCGTGTTGATGTGCCAGTTTCCGCCGCTCTCGCATGCTGCGATGCGGTCCCATACCCCTTCGTCCGCCGCCCGGGCCTCGCCCGTCGCGGCGAGCAGAGCCAATGGCGCCACCAGTGCTGCGCTCACCAGCGCCGCCGTGTCACGCCTGCGTATGGAACGGGAACTTTTGAACATCAAATCCCTCTCGAAGGACCCGGGTCCCCCAGGGCGGTGCCGACTTCGGCGCATCCGGCGCCGTGCGTCAGCTCCGCCTCGCCCACCTGAGGCTGTGGTTCTGCGTTGCTGCAGCGCCGTACTGGCTGTACGGCCGGCGGGCTGTCCCGGGCGGTGCTCTGTGCACACGGCGGAGGAATCTAGGCAGCTCAACCCCTCGGTATCAACCAATCCCGTGTCATTCCAGGCCAGTTGCCTGTTACTCGCAGTATCGACGAAATCCGGCCACCCACTTGATTCGCTGATTTCATGATTTGTCGACCTGTGGGTGAACAGATCTGTGACTGGCCTCACCGGACCAACTTCCCCGCAACCAGCTGCCGTTGACGTGGAGTAACCGATTCCGCCCCTCGTTTAACTGCTTGCGTCGGATGGTGCGATTCCGTTCCCTTTCACGCGTGACTCCCGCCACAGATCACCCGTTGAGCTCTTTAAGAGCCGGGAACCGCCCGGCGCACGCATCAAGTTCCGAGGAGCCACCCGTGCCGCGCATGCTCGACGTCAGCGAGGACGTACGCGCCGAGATCGGCGACGAAGAAGCCGACCGGCTACTCGCCGGCGAGAACGCCCCGGGCAGCTACGACTGCACTTCCTGCCGCACCCCGGGCGACTCCGAGCAGGAACGCACCAGCACCGTGCTGTTCGTCGGCGAGGAGACCGCCGTTCTCGCCTTCGCCCACGCCACCTGCATCCCCTCGCAGGTCGTCCAGGTCGCGGAGGACCAGCTGCAGGGCGCAGTTCGGTCCATCACGGGCGACGAGTCACAGGTCCCCGGCGCCGGTCCGCAGCAGGCCGTTCTCGGCATCACCAGCGGTCTCGTACTGATCGACGGCGATCTGCACCCCGCCCTGGTCGTCGAACCGACCGCGCCCATCGCCCGCCCCGGCACCACCGGCTACGGCGGCGACGACTTCCTCCCGCTCCTCATCGAGCAGGGCTTCCAGCCGGTCTCCGACATGAACAGGCGCCCCGGCCGGCTGCCCGGCTGGTCCGTCCTGGTCGCCATGGGGCAGCTGCACGCCGTGCTCCAGCCCGGCACCGGCGGCGGCAGCCCGGTCGCCTGGTGGCAGGCGCATCAGCCGCTCCAGGTCACCGACGGCTGGCGCGCGGCCGCCAACAAGTCGCAGACGGTCCTCGTGTTCGCCGCCCCGGTCGGCTCGATCGGCCAGCAGCCGCGCGAGGACCTGCTGCGCGAGGCGCTGGAGAAGGCCGCGGCGGGCGGCCGCCTGGTGGCCGCGGCGATGCCGCTCGCGGGCACGTGACGACGCCGGGGGTGCTGAACCGTGCCCCCGGCGTACGTTTCGTACATCCCTCGGAAGAATGCAGCTCCGCGCAGCCCGCATCCGTCCGACGGCGGGGGTCGTTGCAGGTACGTGCACTCATACGACCCCTCCCGCCAGCCGTACCAGAGTCAGATCCCCGCCATGCGCCCCGCGCGTGAGGCGACGGTCGGCCACTCCCCCACGCCCATCTACGACACGCTGTACTCCGAGTACCGCAGGGCGTTCAGGGCGCTGCCGGGCGACCGGAGCGGCGAGGAGGATCTCGACTTCAGGGCCTTCGGCACCGGGCTGCACAGCAGCCGTGGGGGATCATCGGGCCATACGAGCAGCCACCCCGGGGCGGGCTGGCAGCCGTACCCGCTGAGCCGGCCGCACAACGGGAACCATGTCCCGGCGGCGCTGCCGCCGGCTCCGCGCCGGGGTCTGTGACCCGGGACGACATGGCGCTGCCCCGGACCGTTCGGCGGTCCGGGGCAGCGCCATTGCCACGCGTTCACATCACTTGTTGCGGCCGCGCTTCTCGCGCACTCGCACCGAGATGTGGATCGGGGTGCCCTCGAAGCCGAACTCCTCGCGCAGCCGGCGCTCGACGAAACGGCGGTAGCCGTGCTCCAGGAAGCCGGAGGCGAAGAGCACGAACCGCGGCGGCGTGGTGCCGGCCTGGGTACCGAAGAGGATGCGGGGCTGCTTGCCGCCGCGGATCGGGTGCGGGTGGGAGGCGACGATCTCACCGAGGAAGGCGTTCAGCCGACCCGTGGGGATACGCGTCTCCCAGCCCGTCAGAGCCGTCTCGATCGCCGGGACCAGCTTCTCCATGTGGCGGCCGGTACGGGCGGACACATTGACCCGCGGCGCCCAGGCGATCTGCGCGAGCTCGGTATCGATCTCGCGCTCCAGGTAGTAGCGGCGCTCCTCGTCGAGGTTGTCCCACTTGTTGAACGCGACGACCAGCGCACGCCCGGCCTCGACGGCCATGGTGATGATCCGCTGGTCCTGGACGCTGATGGACTCCGTGGCGTCGATCAGAACGACCGCGACCTCGGCCTTCTCGACGGCGGCGGCGGTGCGCAGGGAGGCGTAGTAGTCCGCGCCCTCCTGGAGGTGGACCCGGCGCCGGATACCGGCCGTGTCGATGAACTTCCAGGTGATACCGCCGAGTTCGATCAACTCGTCGACCGGGTCGCGGGTGGTGCCGGCGACCTCGTTGACGACGACCCGGTCCTCGTTCGCCACCTTGTTGAGCAGCGAGGACTTGCCGACGTTCGGGCGGCCGATCAGGGCGATACGGCGCGGGCCGCCGACGGCGTTGCCGAAGGTCTGGGCCGGGGCCTCGGGCAGCGCCTCCAGGACGGCGTCGAGCATGTCGCCCGTACCGCGGCCGTGCAGCGAGGAGACGGGGTGCGGCAGGCCGAGGCCGAGCGACCACAGGGCCGTGGCGTCCGCCTCGCCGCTCGGTCCGTCGACCTTGTTGGCGCACAGCACGACGGGCTTTCCGGCCCGGCGCAGCAGCTTGACGACGGCCTCGTCGGTGTCGGTGGCGCCGACCGTGGAGTCCACGACGAAGACGACCGCGTCGGCGGCCTCGATCGCGTACTCGGCCTGGGCGGCGACGGAGGCGTCGATGCCGAGGACGTCCTGCTCCCAGCCGCCGGTGTCGACGACCTTGAAGCGGCGGCCGGCCCACTCGGCCTCGTAGGTGACACGGTCGCGGGTGACGCCGGGCTTGTCCTCGACGACGGCCTCACGACGGCCGATGATGCGGTTCACAAGGGTCGACTTGCCGACATTGGGGCGGCCGACGACGGCGAGGACGGGCAGCGGGCCGTGACCGGCCTCGCCGATCGCGTTCTCGACGACCTCGGCGTCGAAGCCCTCTTCCGCGGCGAGCTCCATGAACTCCGCGTACTCGGCGTCGCCAAGCGCTCCGTGCTCGTGCTCGTCGCCGGACTGGATCTGGTCGTTCATGAAGTACTTACCTCGTTACGTTGCATCATCGATGGACCGCTTGTCGCGCGATCCACTACTCAAGTCTTACCTAGCGCCCGGTGAGACGCTTGGCGTTTTCCAGGTGGGCGGTCAGCCGCTCCTGGATGCGTACGGTCGCGTCGTCCAGCGCCTTGCGCGTGCGGCGCCCGCTGCCGTCGCCCGCCTCGAAGGCGTCACCGAAGACGACGTCGACCCGGCTGCGCAGCGGAGGCAGTGCCCGTATCAACCGCCCGCGGCGCTCCGTGCTTCCCAATACCGCCACCGGGACGATCGGGGCGCCGGAACGCAGGGCGAAGTACGCGAGCCCGGCGCGCAGCGAGGCGAAGTCTCCCTCGCCCCGGGTGCCCTCGGGGAAGATCCCGAGGACGCCGCCGCTGTCCAGCACGCCGAGCGCGCTGGTGATGGCGGTCCGGTCGGTGCTCGTACGGTCCACCTTCACCTGACCCATTCCCAGCAGGAACGGGTCGAGAGGGCCGACGAACGCCTCCTTCTTGATCAGGAAGTGCACGGGACGGGGCGCGGTGCCCATCAGCATCGGCCCGTCGATCATGTGCGAGTGGTTCACGGCGAGGATCACCGGGCCGGCCGCCGGAACCCGCCAGGCGCCGAGCACCCGCGGCTTCCACAGCCCGTACATGAGCCCGATGCCGATGCCCCGCCCGACCGCCGCGCCCTTCTCGGAGGGTACGGTCACCGGGCCGCCGGCTTCTCTGTGTTCTCGGTGTTCTCGGTGTTCTCGGTCGCGCAGCGCCGCTCCTCGACGAGGGTGACGACGCACTCAATGACCTGCTCCAGGGTCAGGTCGGTGGTGTCCACCTCGACCGCGTCGTCAGCCTTGGCGAGCGGGGACGTCTTACGGCTGGAGTCGGCCGCGTCCCGCTTGACCAGGGCTTCCTTGGTGGCCGCGACGTCGGTGCCCTTCAGCTCCCCGCTGCGGCGGGCGGCGCGGGCCTCGGGCGAGGCGGTCAGGAAGATCTTCAGGTCCGCGTCCGGCAGGACGGTGGTGCCGATGTCGCGCCCCTCGACGACGATGCCGGTCGCGGCGGAGGAGGCGATGGAGCGCTGCAGCTCGGTGATCCGGGCCCGCACCTCGGGGACTGCGCTGACCGCGCTCACCTTGGAGGTGACATCGGGCGTACGGATCGGTCCGGTGACGTCCACACCGTCCACGGTGATGGTGGGGTTGGCCGGGTCGGTGCCGGAGACTATGGCGGGCTTGGCGGCGGCGGTGGCGATCGCGGCCGGGTCCTGGACGTCGACGCCGTTGCTGGTCATCCACCAGGTGATCGCGCGGTACTGGGCGCCGGTGTCGAGATAGCTCAGCCCCAGCGCTGCGGCGACCGCCCTGGAGGTGCTCGACTTGCCCGTGCCGGAGGGGCCGTCGATGGCGACGATCACGGATTCCACGGTGTCGGACACCTTCCTGGTACGAGGAGAGGGCAGGCGGAATTGCCGGTGGGCCCTGCACCAGGTTACCGAGTCCTTGGGCCCGCCTTTACACACGGATGGCGGCGCGGTAAATCAAACCCCTTGGACTCCGTCCGCCGACGCCGGGGTCACTGCCGGATCGACCAGCCCCGCTCCCGCAACGACGCCGTCAGCACCGTCGCCGCGGTCGGCTCCACCATCAGCTGGACCAGGCCCGCCTGCTGGCCCGTCGCGTGTTCGATGCGGACGTCCTCGATGTTCACGCCCGCTCGGCCCGCGTCCGCGAAGATGCGCGCCAGCTCGCCCGGCCGGTCGCTGATCAGAACCGCCACGATCTCGTACGACGCCGGGGCCGCGCCGTGCTTGCCCGGGACGCGGACGCGTCCCGCGTTGCCCCGGCGCAGGACGTCCTCGATGCCCTCCGCGCCGTCCCGGCGCTTGGAGTCGTCGGAGGACTGCAGGGACCGCAGCGCCTGGACCGTCTCGTCCAGGTCCGCCGCCACCCCGGCCAGCACGTCGGCCACCGGGCCCGGGTTCGCGGAGAGGATCTCGACCCACATCCGGGGGTCGGACGCCGCGATCCGGGTGACGTCGCGGATGCCCTGGCCGCAGAGCCGTACCGCCGTGTCGTCCGCCTCCTGCAGCCGGGCCGCGACCATCGAGGAGATCAGCTGAGGGGTGTGGGAGACGAGGGCCACCGCCCGGTCATGGGCGTCGGCGTCCATGACCACCGGGACGGCCCGGCAGAGCGCGACCAGCTCGAGGGCGAGGTTGAGCACCTCGGTGTCCGTGTCGCGCGTGGGCGTCAGCACCCACGGGCGGCCCTCGAAAAGGTCCGCGGTCGCAGCCAGCGGACCCGAGCGCTCCTTGCCCGCCATCGGATGCGTGCCGATGTACGCGCTCAGGTCCAGGCCCAGCGCCTCCAGCTCGCGCCGCGGCCCGCCCTTGACGCTCGCCACGTCGAGGTAGCCGCGCGCGGTACCGGCGCGCATCGCGTCGGCCAGCGCGGTGGCGACATGCGCCGGCGGTACGGCGACGATCGCGAGGTCGACCGGGCCTTCGGGCGGCTCGTCCGTCCCCGCGCCGAGCGCGGCGGCGGTACGGGCCCGCTCCGGGTCCTGGTCCACGAGGTGCACAGCGACTCCGCGGCCGGCGAGGGTGAGGGCCGCGGACGTGCCGATCAGGCCCGTTCCGATGACGACGGCGGTTCTCACTGGGCGATGTCCTTGCGCAGGGCAGCCGCGGCACCGAGGTACACGTGCGCGATCTCCGACTTGGCCAGATCCGACTCGACGTGCGCCAGGATCCGTACGACACGGGGCATGGCCCCGACGATGTTCAGCTCCTGCGCGCAGATCAGTGGCACGTCGACGATGCCCAGCTTGCGCGCGGCCGCCGCGGGGAAGTCGCTGTGCAGATCCGGCGTGGCCGTGAACCAGACGCTGATCAGATCGTCCGTGACCAGCCCGTTCCGCTCCAGGATGGCGGTGAGCAGTTCGCTGACCTGCTCGTCCATGTGTCCGGCCTCGTCCCGTTCCAGCTGGACGGCTCCCCGGACCGCTCGTACCGCCACGTCGTGCTCCTTAACTGTGCGAGTGCTCCGTTCAGCGTAGTCAGGCGCTGGGGGCCACGGCCGCGGCGACCACCATCCGAGAGCGGGCCCGGCGCCGAACACGGCCAATGTCACCCACGCCGGACAGCACCGCCAGTTGGGCGACCTGCGCGGGCAGCCCTGCGCTACAACTGACGGCATGCTCTTTCATGTGGTTCCGGTGGACCAATGGACGGCGGACATGGACCGTCCGTACGCCCCGGCCTCCCTGGCCGCCGAGGGCTTTGTGCACTGCTCGCCCGACGAGCCGGCCGCGCTCGCCGTCGCCGACGGCCTCTACCGGGACGTGCCGGATCTGCTGGTGCTCCAGATCGACGAGACGGAGCTCGCCGCGGAGGTCCGCTGGGAGGGTTCCGAGGACATGCTCTTCCCGCATGTGTACGGGCCGATCGAGCGGGCCGCCGTCACCACGGTGCTTACGGTGAGCCGGGACGCGGACGGACACGCGTGGGAGCTCACCCCGTGGGCCTGACCGGGGCCTTGCGACCCGGCGGGAGGACGAGGCCCGTTGCCGGGCCTGTCGGCCCACGCGGACTGGGCTGTCGGACGTACAGCACGCGCCAGATACGGCACACGCTGCCCGGTTGCTTCTTCTACGGCACTTTGAGCGCCAAGATGCTCGGTGATCCGGTTGAAGATCACGACAACAGGGAGAAAGCCATGGACGCGCGACGAAGGACGCTTCTGACGGCGGGCGCCGCGGGCGCCGCCGCTCTGGTGTCGGGCTGCGGCGACGGGGGCGGTGACTCCGCGTCCGAGACGCCGACACCGACGACGCCAAAAACCCCGACCGGTACCCCGACCGGCAGCGCACAGGCCGGTACCGCGCTCGCCAAGATTGCCGACATCCCCGTCGAAGGAGGCAGGGTCTTCGTCGACCAGAAGGTCGTGGTGACCCAGCCGAATCCAGGCGAGTTCAAAGCGTTCTCGGCCATCTGCACCCACCAGCGCTGCCTCGTCAAGACGATCGCGGCCGGCACCATCGACTGCCCCTGCCACGGCAGCAAGTTCCGCATCACGGACGGCTCGGTCGAAGTCGGTCCCGCCACCGAACCGCTGCCCGAGAAGCAGATCACCGTCTCCGGGGACAGCATCCAGCTGATCTGACCCCTCACGTAACCTCTCGCGCATGACGCCCGAGGTGACGCCCGAAGCGCTGGTCCGCGACCACACGGTCTACTCCTGCGTGATGGGCTCGCGCGCCTTCGGGCTGGCCTCGGACGGCAGCGACACCGACCGCCGCGGGGTCTTCCTCGCCCCGGCCCCGCTCTACTGGCGCTTCGACAAGCCCCCGACGCATCTCGATGGCCCGGCGGACGAGCAGTTCTCCTGGGAGCTGGAGCGCTTCCTGGAGCTCGCGCTGCGCGCCAACCCCAATGTCCTGGAGTGCCTGCACTCCCCTCTCGTCGAGCGCGTCGACGACACCGGCCGGGAACTGCTCGCCCTGCGCGACGCGTTCCTGTCCCGGCAGGCCCACCAGACGTTCGTGCGCTACGCGGTGGGCCAGCGCAAGAAGCTGGACGCGGACGTCCGTCAGCACGGCGCCCCGCGCTGGAAGCACGCCATGCATCTGCTGCGGCTGCTCGGCAGCTGTCGCGATCTGCTGCGTACGGGCGAGCTGGTCATCGACGTCGGCGCCGACCGGGAGCGGCTGCTCGAGGTCAAGCGGGGTGAAGTGCCGTGGCCGCGGGTTGAGGCCTGGATGGGGCGCCTCGCGGACGAGGCCGACGCGGCGGCGCCGGGTTCACCGCTGCCGGCCGAGCCCGACCGGGCACGGGTCGAGGACTTCCTGTTCCGCACCCGCCGGGCGTCAGCGCTCCAGGCGTACGCGGATCACGAAGTCGCGCAGAGCGTCGTACGCGGTGGGCTCGTCGGGTAGCGGCGAGGCCAGCCGTGCCTCCTCCAGGGCTTCGTGCAGCGCTTCGACGTCGGCGCGCACCCGTTCCCGGTCGACGCCGGAGGCGGGGCGGTGTTCGGCATCCGCCTTGGCCGCGATCAGCCGCGGCAGATCTCCCGGGGCGTCGACCTCCCCGAGCAGGGTCGGCAGATGGGCCTGCACTTCGCCGCTACGCATCAGATGGATGCCGGTGAGCAGCGCGCGGAAGGTGTACAGCAGCGGTTTGAGCTCTCCGGTCTTCTCGAAGAGCCGCCACTGTGTGTTCGCGAACCCCCGGTAGTGGTGGGCGTGGTGGCTGGTGAGCACGCCCGGGGCGAGCGCGGTCAGCTCCGCGTGCGCGTCCGAGGTGTGCACCACCAGCGGTGAGAGCAGCTGTTCCAGCACATAGCCGTTGCGTCGCAGCATCAGCCGTACGAACTTGCGTACGTCGTGCGTGACCAAGTCCATCTCGACGCCGTCCCGGTCCCACATCCGGGACCGGGTCTCGTCCGGCTCGCTCAGCCCCAGCAGCTCCTCGACGGGCAGCAGATGGACGCCGCGCAGGTCCACGTCCGAGTCCCGGGACGGGAATCCGTACAGATGCGCCCCGGAGACGGTGGCGAAGAGCAGCGGGTCGGGCTGTTCGTCGACGACGGGGCCGAGCTCCATGCCCAGCGGATCAGTCAGCGGGCCGGTCAGCGGTTCGGTCATGGATCAAGAGTCCCAGAGGGCGCCGAGCGACATCAGATCGCTGCGGTACTCGATTCGCTCGGACCACTCCTTGGGCCAGGCGCCCGCCCCCAGATGCGCGCCGGCGAGCGCACCCGCGATGCAGGCGATCGAGTCGGAGTCGCCTCTGGTGCAGGCGGCCCGACGCAGTGCCATGACCGGCTCCTCGGGGAAGAGCAGGAAGCACAGCAGGGCGGTGGCGACGGCCTCTTCGGCGATCCAGCCGTCGCCGGTGGCCAGGCACGGGTCGGTCTCCGGGTTGGCCGTGCGAATCGCGGTCGCGAGCCGCTCCAGGACCTGCAGGCACTCGTCCCACCCCCGCGCGATGAACGCCTCGGGCGTCGCGTCGTGCGAGTAGGTCCACAGATTGCCGAGCCAGTGGTGGTAGTAGTGGCTGCGCATCTCGTACGCGTACGAACGCAGCTGGCCGACCAGCCCCATCGGCTCCGCGCCCTGCGCCAGCAGGAACACCGCGCGCGCCGTGAGGTCGCTCGCCGCGAGCGCCGTCGGATGGCCGTGGGTGAGCGCGGACTGCAACTGCGCGGCGCCCGCCCGCTGTTCCTCGCTCAGCCCCGGTACGAGACCGATGGGCGCGACCCGCATATTGGCGCCGCAGCCCTTGGAGCCGATCTGGCTGGCCTCCTGCCAGGGCCGGTCGCTGTCGAGCATCTGACAGGCGACCATGCAGGTGCGGCCGGGGGCGCGGTTGTTCTCCGGGGAGTGGTACCAGTCGACGAACTCCTGGCGCGCCGGCCGGGTCAGCCGGGAGGCGACGAGCAGCCCGCTGTCCATCGCGGTGCGTATGCCGCGCCCCAGGGCGAGCGTCATCTGGGTGTCGTCGGTGACGATCGCGGGCCTGGGCAGGTCCATCTCACGCCAAGGGCCGAACTTGGCGAGGATTCGGGGCACGTCGTCGAACTCGGTCGGAAAGCCCAGAGCGTCCCCGAGCGCGAGCCCGATCAGCGAGCCGGTGGCCGCTTGCTTGGTGATGGTCCTCGTGGTCCTCGTGGCGGTCATGCGTGCCGTCCTTCCGGTCGCAGGAGTGGAGGGTGCAGGGCCGAGGCGGTACCCGCCCGGTACAGTGCGGCCGGTTTCCCGCGGCCGCCGGTGCGGCGCGGCGGGCCCTCGACCGCCTCGACGAAGCCGGGTGTGGTGAGGACTTTGCGCCGGAAGTTGGGCCGGTCGAGGTCGACGCCCCAGACCGTTTCGTACACCTGCTGCAGCTCGCCGAGCGTGAACTCGGGCGGGCAGAAGCTGGTGGCCAGGCAGGTGTACTCGAGCTTGGCGCCGATCCGGTCGTGCGCGTCGGCGAGGATCCGGTCATGGTCGAAGGCGAGCAGGACGGCGGCTGTGAGCGGCGTCCACTGGGCCTGGGCCGCGTCCCCGCCGCCGCGCGGCTCCGGGAGATCGGGCAGCAGCGCGGTGTACGCGACGGACACGACCCGCATCCGCGGGTCGCGGTCGGGGTCGCTGTAGGTCCGCAGCTGCTCCAGGTGGAGATCGGCCACGGTCTCCCCGGACAGGCCGGTTTCCTCCGCCAGTTCGCGGCGTGCGGCCTGTCCTGCGGACTCCCTGGGCCGTACGAAGCCGCCCGGCAGCGCCCAGGCGCCCTTGAACGGGTCCTCCCCGCGCTCGACGAGCAGGACGTGCAGCCGTCCCTCGCGGACGGTGAAGACGGCGAGGTCGACGGTGACCGCGAAGGGCGGGAAGGCGCCGGGGTCGTAGTCCTGCATCAACAGCCCCCCGTCATCGCTTCTCGGGCATAGGGTCGGCGAGGTCCCAGCCCTCGTCGACGAGTGCGTCCACGGCGGCGACGGCGGTGGCGAGGCGCTCCTCGTGCGGTCCGCTCAGCGTGATGAACCGGCGTCCGGTGCAGGTGAGTTCGTCCCTGAAGAGCCCGGTCATCCAGGGCCGCAGCTCCTCGCCGTCGCGCAGCCCGTCGTCCTCGAAGTCCACGCCCTCGTGGTCGGTGAGCAGCCACAGGTGGTGGGTGACCCGGTCGGCGATCTCATCGACCAGGGGATTGCGCCCGCCGATGTACCGCTCGTGCCAGACGGTGGTCGCGAAGGAGTCGGTGTCGCAGAAGAGCACGGGCGAGCCGTTGCGCGCGGCCCGGTTCTCCCTGCGGTTCTGCCGCTCGGCGATCACGGGGAACTCGTCGGAGGTGAACTCCACGTCCTCCCACTGGCTCTCCGGCCACTTCTCACGCAGCGCGGCCAGCTTCTCCTCGCTGTAGTCCCGGCCGCACTCGGGCACCCAGCCCGTGCCCGACCAGGCTCCGCCGCGCTGCTGATAGTGCTCGGCGAGGGCGCGGGCCATGGTGGTGGTGCCGGTGGACTCGGCCCCGACCACGACGACCCGGCGGGTGAGCCAGGCCCGCACCGGCCGCTCCAGGTAGTCCCAGCAGCCGACCGGGTCCTTGCGGACGGCCGTTGCGGAGACCGGGAAGAGCGAGCGGTCGAGGTCCACGCAGACATGCTCGGCGCCGAAGCGCCGGGCGAGTTCGTCCCCGTACGGCTCCGAGGTGAAGACGGCGTCGACGGCGTCGGGGACGGCCTCCCGGAAGATCGCCATGTGCGCGTCCCAGACGCCCGGGTCGGTGAGGTCCACCGGCACGTCGTCCACGGCCCCGACGACCCGCGCGTCCTGGTGGATCTCCTCCATCCAGCGGACGCGCTCGCGCAGTGGGATCGACTCCACGGAGGCGGCGCAGACCAGGACGGTCAGCTGCTCGCAGCGGTCCTTGGCGGTTCGTACGAGATGGTGGTGCCCCGCGTGCGGCGGATAGAACTTGCCGAGCACCAGCCCGTGCCGATAGCGCTTCATGCCCGTACCACCGCCAAGTCCCGCTGATGGGTGATCAGATCACGCGACCAGTTGCGCAGTCCGATGACGCAGAGGGTCATGAACCCGGCATACAGCAGCGAGGTGAGATAGAGCTCCTTGTACGCGTAGAGCGGGATGTAGACCACGTCGGCCGCGATCCACAGCCACCAGGACTCGAGGCGCTTGCGGCACTGCCCGTACGTGGCCATGAGCGACAGGGCGGTGGTGAGCGCGTCCCAGAAGGGAACGCTCGAGTCCGTGGCCCGGTCCAGAAGGAGCGTCAGACCGAGGGTCCCCACCACCCCCGCCGCGAGCAGCCAGGTCCACTCGGTGCGGCTGGTTCGCCGGACCGGGAGGACGTCGGGACCTGGTCCACCCCCGTGGGTCCAGGTCCACCAGCCGTACACGGCGAGGGTGATGAAGACGACTTGCAGGCCCGCGTCGGCGTACAGGCCGGCCTGGGTGAAGAGCAGGATGAAGAAGAGGTTGTTGGCGATGCCGATCGGCCAGTTGGCAATGTGCTGGCGGGCGACGAGCCAGACGCAGAGCGCCCCGCTGCCGAAGCCGAGGACCTCGGTCCAGCTCACCGGGGTGTCGAGCACGGTGAACAGCGGCTGCTGCAGCGGGCCGAGGATGTCCGCGAGACTCATGCACGCTCCTTAATAGTCATGTTGACTATAAAGGTGAACCGGCCGGTCCCACAAGGCCGTTCACACAAAGACGCGAGAAGCCCGCGGTCAAAGGTGACCGCGGGCTTCTCCCGGTGAACGGGGGTCTCTACAGACCGACTTCCTTCATCAGCATGCCGACCTCGGTGTTGGTCATCCGGCGCAGCCAGCCGGACTTCTGGTCGCCGAGGGCGATCGGGCCGAAGCTGACCCGCACGAGCTTGTCGACCGGGAAGCCGGCCTCGGCGAGCATGCGACGGACGATGTGCTTCCGGCCCTCGTGGAGGGTGACCTCCACCAGGTAGTTCTTGCCGGTGTTCTCGACGACGCGGAAGTGGTCGGCGCGGGCATAGCCGTCGTCCAGCTGGATGCCGTCCTTGAGCCGCTTGCCCAGGTCACGCGGGAGCGGTCCCTGGATCGCGGCGAGGTAGGTCTTCTTCACGCCGTACTTGGGGTGGGTCAGGCGGTGCGCGAGCTCACCGTGGTTGGTGAGCAGGATGATGCCCTCCGTCTCCGTGTCGAGACGTCCGACGTGGAAGAGCCGGGTCTCGCGGTTGGTGACGTAGTCGCCCAGGCACTGCCGACCGTCCGGGTCCTCCATGGAGGAGACGACACCGGCGGGCTTGTTGAGCGCGAAGAAGAGGTGCGACTGCGTGGCGACCGTAAGGCCGTCCACCTTGATCTCGTCCTTCTGCGGGTCGACGCGCTTGCCCTGCTCGAGGACGATCTCGCCGTTGACCTCGACACGGGACTGCTCGATCAGTTCCTCGCACGCGCGGCGCGAGCCCATCCCGGCCCGGGCGAGGATCTTCTGCAGGCGCTCGCCCTCCTGCTCGGCCCCGGGGAACGTCTTGGGCGTCTTGACCTGCGGCTTGTCGGCGTACCGATCGCGGTTGCGCTGCTCGATCTTGGCGTCGAGCTCGCGGGGACGGGATTCGCGCTGGCCGTGCGGGCCGCGGCGGGGGGCACCGGCCCTGCCGCCGCCCTGCGGGGTCTTCGGGCCACCCTTGGCGCCGCCGCGCGCGGACGCGCCACGGCCCTTGCGGGCGCCGCCTTCCTCGGTGGAACCGCCCACGTCGTAGCGGCGCTCCTCGGGCCGGGGGCGGCTGGGACGCTGCTCCTGCTTGTCGTCGCGCCCCTTGCCGCCGGCACCCCGGGAGTCCCGCCCGCCGGCACCCCGGGAGTCCCGGTTCCCGCCGGCACCCCGGGAGTCCCGGTTCCCGCCGGCACCCCGGGAGTCCCGGTTGCCGCTTCCGCTGTTCCTGCCGCTGCTTCGCATCAAAATTCCGTCTTGTCGTCTGCGTCGGTGTCCGGTGCGTCCGGATCGAACGACGGCACACCCTCTTGCGTATCGGCCTCGATCGCCTCCGCCTCGGGGAGAAAGGGCGCGAGCTCCGGGAGCTCGTCCAGGCCGCGTAGGCCCATCCGCTCCAGAAAGTAGTTCGTCGTCCTGTACAGGATCGCACCTGTTTCGGGTTCCGCGCCCGCCTCCTCGACCAGACCCCGCTGGAGGAGGGTGCGCATGACGCCGTCGCAGTTCACTCCGCGCACGGCCGAGACGCGCGAACGGCTGACCGGCTGGCGGTACGCGACGACCGCGAGGGTCTCCAGGGCGGCCTGGGTGAGCCGGGCCTGCTGCCCGTCGAGCACGAAGCGCTCCACGGCTCCGGCGTGCTCGGCCCGCGAGTAGAACCGCCAGCCGCCCGCGACGAGCCGCAGCTCGAAGCCGCGGCCCTGGACGGTGTACTCGTCCGCCAGCTCACGCAGCGCGTCTGCGACGGCCCGGCGCGGCTGCTCCAGGACCTTGGCGAGGTGCTCTTCGGTGGCCGGCTCGTCGACGACCATGAGGACCGCTTCGAGCGCGGGCTTGAGATCGCTCACGCCTTCTCCTCCTCCTGGTTCTCGCGAACCTCAGAATCGAATTCATCGGTCACGGTCGCACCCGCCTCGCCGCCGGTCCACTTGACCATGAGTTCCCCCAGTGCTTCGTCCTGCTCCAGGACGACGGCCTTGTCGCGGTACAGCTCCAGCAGCGCGAGGAAGCGCGCGACGACGGTGAGGGTGTCGGGCGCGTCCGCGGCGAGCTCCCGGAAGCTGACCGCACCGGCCTCCCGCAGCCGCGCCACGACTACCTCGGCCTGCTCGCGCACGGACACGAGGGGGGCGTGGATGTGGTCGACGTACACCTGCGGCCTGGGCCGGGGCTGCATCGCTTTCACCGCGAGCTTGGCGAAGCCCTCGGCGCCGATGCTGATGACGACCTCCGGCAGCAGCTCGGCGTGGTGGGCCTCGAGCCCGACGGTACGGGGGTACCGCTTGCCCTCTTCCTCCAGCCGCGTGTTGAAGATCTCGGCGATCTGCTTGTACGCGCGGTACTGCAGCAGTCGCGCGAAGAGCAGATCCCGCGCTTCGAGCAGCGCGAGGTCGGCCTCGTCCTCCACCTCGGCGGTCGGCAGCAGCCGGGCGGCCTTGAGGTCGAGAAGGGTGGCGGCGACGACGAGGAACTCGGTGGTCTGGTCGAGGTCCCAGTCGTCGCCCATGGCCCGGATGTGCGACATGAACTCGTCGGTGACCTTGGAGAGGGCGACTTCGGTGACGTCGAGTTTGTGCTTGGAGATCAGCTGCAGGAGGAGGTCGAAGGGCCCTTCGAAGTTGGCGAGCCGCACCTTGAACCGACCGTCGGGGACGGCTGGCTCGGCGGGGACGGCGGGCCCGGCAGGGACGGCGGGCCCGGCAGGGACGGCGGGCCCGGCAGGGACGCCTTGGACGACCTCGACGCCGGGAAGGCCGTCGGGCTGCGCCGCCTCGGCCTCGGGAGGGGCATCCGGCTGGGCCGCCCCCGCCTGGACCGGAACGTCCGGCCGGGCCGCCTCGGCCTTGGGGCGGGCGTCCGGCTGGGCCGCCTCGGCCTCGCCCGGGGCGTCTGATGGCGCCGCCTGGACCGGAACGGCCAGGCGGGCCGCCTCGGCCTTGGGGCGGGCGTCCGGCTGGGCCGCCCGGGCATCGCGAGGAACACCTGGCTGCGCCGCCTCCGGCCCGCCCGGGTCGTCGGACTGGGCAGCCCCGGCATCGCCGGGAGCGTCCGGCGCGCCCGCCTCCGGACCGCCCGGAACGTCCGGCTGGGCCGCCTCGGCCTCCTCCGGCAGGTCGGTCCCGGGCGCATCCGGCCGTACCTCAGCCTCGTTCGGCGGGTCGGCCTCGGACGCGCCGCGCGGCGATACAGCGGGCAGCGGCGGGGCAGCGGGAAGCTCACCCGACGCGCCGCCCCCGCCCGCTCCCGGGCCCCGGCCCAGCGAGCGGCGAGGTGAACGAAGCGGGCCGGGGGTCCCCCCGGCCGAAGGCTGGGGGGTGGCGGAGTCATCGGTCGGGGGCATCGCGGTCCAGGGGAAAAAGGAGCAGGCAGGGCAGCGCGCAGGCTACCGTCAGCGCCCGCGCAGACGTCGTACGAGAATGCTCGCCTCGCCGCGCTGCTCAAGATCCGCCAGCACCACCGCCACCGCCTCACGGACGATCCGCCCGCGGTCGACGGCCAGCCCGTGCTCGCCGCGCAGCACCAGCCGCGCGTGCTCGAGGTCCATGAGTTCCTCGGCCGAGACATAGACCGTGATCTTCTCGTCGTGCCGCTCGCGGCCGCTGGGCCGGCGGTTCGCGCCGCGCCCCCGACGGCGCGTCTGCCCCGTCGGCGACACGCCTGCGACTCCCGCAGGGGCCGCCTCTTGCGGGCGACGGGCCTTCGGCACGCCCTCGGCCTCCGTTCCCCGGCTGCGCCCTTGCGCGGAGGAGTCCGCGTCCGCCGCGGAGTGTTCCTCCGACGACGAGGACGACGCAGATGACGAGGCGGCGGACGGCGACGTCTCGGCCGCACCATCGCCGGCCGGATCGCTCTCCCCCGCCGGCGTCGGGACCCTGGGCTCACCGTTCGCCTTGCGGCGCTGAGACGCAGGGGAGGAAGCCTGCAGCGCCATGCCCCCGGTCGTACGGAACAGCTCGTCGGCCCCGGGCAGACTCACTCGGCGTGACACCGGGCGAGCACCTCCCTGGCGAGCTGACGGTACGCGGCGGCGCCGACGGAGTTCGATGCGTACGTGGTGATGGGCTCACCGGCGACCGTCGTCTCCGGGAAGCGCACGGTCCGCCCGATCACCGTGTGGTAGACGTGATCGTCGAAGGCCTCGACCACCCGCGCCAGCACCTCACGGCTGTGCACCGTGCGCGAGTCGTACATCGTGGCGAGGATGCCGTCGAGCTCCAGGTCGGGGTTGAGCCGCTCCTGGACCTTCTCGATCGTCTCGGTCAGCAGCGCCACTCCGCGCAGCGCGAAGAACTCGCACTCGAGCGGCACGATCACCTTGTGCGCGGCGGTCAGCGCGTTCACCGTGAGCAGACCCAGCGACGGCTGACAGTCGATCACGATGTAGTCGTAGTCCGACATCAGCGGCTTCAGCGCGCGCTGCAGCGTCGACTCGCGCGCGACCTCGCTCACCAACTGCACTTCCGCGGCCGAGAGATCGATATTGCTCGGCAGCAGGTCCATGTTGGGCACCGCGGTCTTCAGGAGCACCTCGTCCGCCGCCATGCCCCGCTCCATCAGCAGGTTGTAGACGGTGAGGTCCAGCTCCATCGGGTTGACGCCGAGGCCGACCGACAGGGCTCCCTGCGGGTCGAAGTCGACGAGCAGCACGCGCCGTCCGTACTCCGCGAGCGCGGCCCCCAGGTTGATGGTCGACGTGGTCTTGCCGACGCCGCCCTTCTGGTTGCACATCGCGATGATCTTCGCGGGACCGTGGGAGGTCAGCGGGCCCGGGATCGGGAAGTACGGCAGGGGCCGCCCGGTGGGGCCGATCCGCTCGCGACGCTGACGCGCGGCGTCAGGAGCGAGGGTGGCCGCGTACTCGGGGTCCGGCTCGTACTCGGCGTCGGGGTCGTAGAAGTGCCCCTCGGGGACTTCCTCGTAGGCGGCGAAGTGGGTGGACTCTCGGCCACTCTCGTTGCCGGCCATGGCGTTCACGTGTTGGCCGTCCATCATCTTCATCGTGTGGGCTGTCGTCATGTGCGTCGTGTGCTGGTGTGTCGCGAAGGTACGGACGGCGACGGAGCCGACAGCCTCGAGCCCGGGCTGCTCTGTTGACGGGACCCGGCCCCTCGCAGGCATCCCTGGTTGACCACCCCCGGGAGTAAATGTCGACTCATTCACAAGTCGTCTTACCTCCTTGGACGTGACCAGGAATCTTTATCGATAGGTCAGCGTGGCATCATGCCGACGGTTGGCGACTCTATGGCGTGTCACCGGTCCGCAGCAACACAATCCGCCGGACCCGGCCCGATGTGTCGGCAACCGAACACCCTCCTGTCAAGAGCGCTCAGGACTCCCGGCGTGACCTGGCCCTCACGTTTCGAGGGTGCGCGAAACGGTTAAAGGGTTACGTTCGACGCGAGTTGAGCGAGCGTCGCAAAGCGGTCGGATACACATCCGGCCGGACCTTGCTCGGCAAGGTCCGGCCGTGGGAGTTACGTTGACGGCGCGCGTTGACGCCTAGCCGAGGAGCGCGCTCAGTTCGACGCTCCGAAGGCCGTGGGCCTCGGCGACCGGACCGTAAACGACCTGGCCGTCATGGGTGTTGAGACCCTTGGCGAGCGCCGGGTCGCGGCGCAGCGCCTCGACCCAGCCGCGGTTCGCAAGCTCCACGATGTACGGCAGCGTCGCGTTGGTGAGCGCGTAGGTGGAGGTGTTGGGCACCGCGCCCGGCATGTTGGCGACGCAGTAGAAGACCGAGTTGTGGACCATGAAGGTCGGCTCGGCGTGGGTGGTCGGACGCGAGTCCTCGAAGCAGCCGCCCTGATCGATTGCAATGTCGACAAGTACACTTCCGGGCTTCATCTTGGCGACGAGCTCGTTGGTGACCAGCTTCGGGGCCTTGGCGCCCGGGATGAGAACGGCGCCGATGACGAGGTCCGCCTCGATGACGGCCTTCTCCAGCTCGAAGGCGTTGGAGGCGATCGTCTTCACCTTGCTGCCGAAGACCTTGTCGGCCTCGCGCAGCTTGTTGATGTCACGGTCGAGCAGGGTGACATGGAAGCCCATGCCGACGGCGATCTGCGTGGCGTTCCAGCCGGAGACGCCGCCGCCGATGACGACAGCCTCGCCGGCCGCCGTGCCCGGGACACCGCCCGGCAGCACACCACGGCCGCCGACCGAGCGCATCAGGTGGTACGCGCCGACCTGCGGGGCCAGCCGGCCCGCGACCTCGGACATCGGGGCGAGCAGCGGCAGCGCGCGGTTCACCTCCACCGTCTCGTACGCGATGGCGGTGGTGCCGGACTCCAGCAGGGCGTCCGTGCACTCGCGGGACGCGGCGAGGTGCAGGTAGGTGAAGAGCGTCTGGTCCTTACGGAGGCGGTGGTACTCCTCGGCGACCGGCTCCTTGACCTTGAGCACCAGGTCGGCGATGGCCCAGACCTCGTCGGCGGTGGGCAGGATCTGCGCACCCGCGCCGACGAACTCGTCATCCGTGATCGAGGAGCCGACACCGGCGTTGCGCTCGATGAAGACATGGTGGCCCTGGCGCACGAGCTCGTGCACGCCGGCCGGGGTGATCGCCACCCGGAACTCGTTGTTCTTGACCTCGCGGGGGATGCCGACCTTCACGTCGATCACGGTCCTTGGCTCAGGGGATACAGGGGGGCATTGCCATACATACCCGGATACGCAGGACGCACCGGATGACACCACGAGGACACGTGGCAGAGCCAGTCTAATGAAGGATTTCCCGCTGTCTAGCCTTACAAAGCATCAATCCTTTGCTGAAGTGCTACGGATTTCGCAGGCTGAACCCTCTTCTCCCAGCAGTCTCTCCGCAGTGGAACGGTGCAGCCGGGCCGCCGCCGGGTCGCCCAGCCGGTCGAGGGTGTCGGCCAGCCTGAGCTGCAGGGCTGCCTGCAGCCGCAGGTCCCCCGCCTGCCGCGCCCAATCCACCGCCTCCCGGCAGGTGTGCAAGGACTCCTCCGGCCGGCCCGCGTATTCCTGCACGCGAGCCGCCTCGCTCAACGCTCGTGCCTGGGACGGAACGTCGCCGATCCTGCGGTAACCGGCCACCGCGGCCCGCCAGCTGCGCAGCGCGTCGCCGTACCGGCCGGCGTAGGTGTGCGCCGTGCCGAGCCGGCCGTACAGCCGTGCCTCCTCGGCTCGCTCGCCACGCGCCTGGCGCTGGGCGAGCGCCCTTCCGTACCAGTCGGCGGCCCGCTGCCAGTCCCCCAGTTCCTGGTAGGCACCGCCTACGGATTCCATCGCGCGGCCGGTCGCGTACGGATCATTCGCGGCCCGTCCGGCGTCCAGTGCGGCCCGGTAGCGGGCCAGCGCCGCCTCGTTGCGGCCGGTCTGCGCGTCCAGATCCGCGAGATTGAGCAGGGCCGCTGCCTCTTCCCGGTGCAGCCCGCGCCGCTGGGCGACGCCGAGCACCAGCTGATGCAGGCCGTAGAGCTCGGGAGCGGCGGCCTCAGTACCGCGGTGTGCGGCCAGCGCCCTGACCAGTGCCGCGACAAGCCGGCGCGCCAGGGTGTCCAGTCCACCGTCCTCAACCGCGACGCGCGCGGATGCCAGCAGCGCGGGCAGCCGCCCACTCAGCCACGCTGACGCGGCGGGCGCGCTCGGGAAACGCAGTGCGCTCGGCAGCCCGGCCAGCTTCTTGCGCGCCGGGGAGCCGTCCGGCTCGGTGATGGCACGGCAGGACTGCAGCTGTCGTACGGTCCGCTCCAGCATCCGGGCCCGGGCCAGCTGCACCTCGGCAGGCCGGTCCTGCGCCCGCAAAAGCGCGCGCAGCATCGGCAAGAGACAGCCCGGCACCACGTACTGCTCTCCTTCAGCCTCCGGCGAGAGGACCACCACCGAGTGCAGCAGGCCGAGGGCGGCGAAGTCGTCCAGCGTCGACTGGCCGTCCGACACCGAACAGCCGGCCAGCGCGGACGCGGTGTGCGCGTCGGCGAGCCCGCCGGGCGCGAGGGCCAGCAGCCGCAGAATCCGGGCGGCCGACTGCGGCAGAGACTCGTACACCAGCCGGAAGGCGCGGGCCAGGGGCCTGGCGCCGGTGGGCTGCCCCCCGTCGTCGGGCAGTCCCCGCAGCCGCTTGGCCACATCGGCGACGGACGCCCTCGGCCTGGCCGCGAGCCAGCCGCCGACCAGGACCAGGGCGGCGGGCAGCCCGCCGCACTCCTCGGCGATGGACTCGGCGGCCTGCGGGTCGACGGTGATCCGTACCGACCCGGTGAAGGTGCTGAGCAGTTCGATCGCGGACTTCGCGTCCATCCCGCCCAGCGTGCACGGCCGTACGTCGGGGATTGCGGTCAGCGGCCCCTCGGAGACCGCCACGGCCAGGCAGTCGGGGTTGTCGGGCAGCAGCGGGTCGACCTGCTCGGCGTCACCGGCGTCGTCCAGGAGCAGCAGCATCCGGCGTTCCGCGAGCGCCGCGCGGACCATCTCGGTCAGTTCGTCCTCGTCGGCGCCGGGCGGCGATGCGATGCCCAGGGAGTCGAGCATTTCGCGGGCGGCCGACTCCATCGGGACGCGCCGCCCGCCGGGTTCGGTCAGCCGGGCGCGCAGCACCCCGTCGGGGTAGCCCTCGGCGAGCCGGGAAGCGAGTTCCTCGGCGAGTGCGGTGCGTCCGGATCCGGGCCGCCCGGCGATCAGGAGAACGCGGGCGCGGGGGGCTTTGCGTCCGGCCAGGGTATTCAGGCCGGCCCGTTCGATATCGGCCCGCAGGGACTTCAACTCCCGCTGCCGTCCGAAGAATTGGTCCCGGGACGCTCCGGCCCGGCCGCCCAAGTCCACCGCCTGATCCGCCACGGGCCACGCTCCCGTCCAGTCCGCGCACGAGCCGAGCCCGCCGGGACTCCGCACGGGCGTTCCGAGCGTAGTTCACGCTCTGCGACGATCCCCGCGGAGCGCGGCGGGGCGTCGCCCGATCGGATCCGCAGATCGTCGGACAAGGACCCGGTCGGACCTGGCTCAGGCCTCGAAGGGGCGGGCCGGCCAGGGGGCCTCGGCCGGCCGCAGCGAGTCGAAGCCGTCGCCCGCCAGTACGGCGGTGGCCGACATGGCGCCCACCGCGAGGCAGTTGTTGTGCAGGTCACCGGCGAGCGCGCCACGTACGAGCTCGTCGAGCGGTACCCGCGCGAGCTCCATGTCCGCCTCCTCCTCGGAGACCTCGAAGCGCTCCCCCTCGGCCTCCGACAGATCGCGGGCGAGGAAGATCCGTACGGCCTCGTCACAGCCGCCCGGCGTGGTGAAGACGTCCACCAGCACCCGCCAGTCCTCGGCCTTGACGTGCGCCTCCTCGTACAGCTCGCGCTGCGCGGCGTGCAGCGGGTTCTCACCCGGCACGTCCAGCAGGCCGGCCGGAATCTCCCAGAGCCTGTGGCGTACGGGGTGCCGGTACTGGCGCAGTACGACCACACGGCCCGTGTCATCCAGCGCGAGCACCGCCACCGATCCGGGGTGGACCTGGTAGTCCCGCCGCGCGATCGTGCCGTCGGGCATGACCACATCGTCGGTGCGGACACTGGTCTTGTTGCCCCGGAAGGGCGTCGCCGTAGCGGCGACCTGCCACTCCTCGGGCGTGTCCTTGATGGTCATGAAAACGTCCTCCCACCACACACAACGGAAACCGGGGTACGGGAACCCAAAAGCCCCCGTACCCCGGCAACCGTATCGCCTGTGATTACTTGCCCGTCTTGCGCTCCACCGCGGCCTTCACCAGGCCCGCGAAGAGCGGGTGCGGGCGGGTCGGGCGGGAGCGCAGCTCCGGGTGCGCCTGGGTGGCGACCAGGTAGGGGTGCACCTCGCGCGGGTACTCGACGTACTCCACGAGCTTGTTGTCGGGGGACGTGCCCGAGAAGACGATGCCCGTCTTCTTCTCCAGCTCGGCGCGGTAGGCGTTGTTCACCTCGTAGCGGTGGCGGTGGCGCTCCTCGACGTACGGCTGGTCGCCGTAGACCTCGCGCACGATCGAGCCCTCGGCGAGCTTGGCCGGGTAGAGGCCGAGGCGCATGGTGCCGCCGAGGTCGCCCGCGCCCTCGACGTACGCCAGTTGCTCCTCCATCGTCGAGATGACGGGATGGGCGGTGGCGGCGTCGAACTCGGTGGAGTTGGCGTCGGGGATCTCGGCGAGGTTCCGCGCGGCCTCGATCACGATGCACTGCAGGCCGAGGCAGAGGCCCAGCACGGGGATCTTGTTCTCACGGGCGAACTGGATCGCGCCGACCTTGCCGCTGACACCTCGGTCGCCGAAGCCGCCCGGAATGAGGATCCCGTCGACGTCACCGAGCTCCTTCTTGGCGCCCGCCTGGGTCTTGCAGTTGTCGGAGGCGACCCACTTGACCTTGACGCGGGCCTTGTTGGCGAAGCCTCCGGCGCGCAGCGCCTCGGTCACCGAGAGGTAGGCGTCGGGCAGGTCGATGTACTTGCCGACCAGCGCGACCGTGACCTCGTGGTCGGGGTTGTGGACGCGGTCCAGCAGGTCGTCCCAGATGGTCCAGTCCACATCGCGGAACGCCAGGTCCAGCTTGCGTACGACGTAGGCGTCGAGGCCCTCGGTGTGCAGCACCTTGGGGATGTCGTAGATCGACTTGGCGTCGATGGCCGCGACCACGGCCGCCTCGTCGACGTCGCACATCAGCGAGATCTTGCGCTTGATCGCGGTCGGCACCTCGCGGTCGGCACGCAGCACGATCGCGTCTGGCTGAATACCGATGGCGCGCAGGGCGGCGACCGAGTGCTGGGTCGGCTTGGTCTTCAGCTCACCGGACGGGCCGATGTAGGGCAGCAGCGAGATGTGTACGACGAAGACGTTGTCGCGGCCGACCTCGTGGCGGACCTGGCGCACGGTCTCCAGGAACGGCAGCGACTCGATGTCACCGACGGTGCCGCCGACCTCGGTGATCACCACGTCGACGTCGTCGGTCGCCATGCGGCGGATGCGGTGCTTGATCTCGTTGGTGATGTGCGGGATGACCTGCACCGTGTCGCCCAGGTACTCGCCGCGCCGCTCCTTGGCGATGACCGTCGAGTACACCTGGCCGGTGGTGACGTTGGCCGAGCCGTCGAGGTCGACGTCGAGGAAGCGCTCGTAGTGGCCGATGTCCAGGTCGGTCTCGGCGCCGTCGTTGGTGACGAACACCTCACCGTGCTGGAACGGGTTCATCGTGCCCGGGTCGACGTTCAGGTACGGGTCGAGCTTCTGCATGGTGACCCGCAGGCCCCGTGCCTTGAGCAGCGCGCCCAGGCTGGAGGCCGTGAGGCCCTTGCCGAGGGAGGAGGCGACACCCCCGGTGACGAAGATGTGCTTGGTCGTCATGGATTTGGGCGGCATCGCCAAGAGGGGGCTCCCGTGGTCGCGAGGTGAGGTGCGTACCGGCGGCCTCCGAGGGGGGTCGGGGGGTGCCGTCGCTGCGGTTTCGGGGTCCCTGTTTCACACAGGACGGCCACCGGTCCACGGGGTACCAGGGTATCAGCGACAGCGCGTGACTGCTTCCGGCCACGCATGCTCTGATTAGACACGCCCCTCAACGAGGACTCACTCTTGGCTCACCCGTTCGGCCGTGTCAGGTTGTCGGGACGCCCGCGCGGTTCATCAGGGTGCGTCGTATCCTGCTCGGACACTCGCTGCCGAGCGATGAAAAGGGCGCGGGCGAAGCGCAGCGAGCAGGGCTCGTCAACGACCCTTGACTGCAGTAAGCGCCCCGCGGGGCGGACGTGGCCGTTCGACTGGAGATGCACGTGGCCGGGCGCATCGAGGATTACGCACTTATCGGAGACATGCAGACCGCTGCCCTGGTCTGCAGGGACGGCACAGTGGACTGGCTGTGCCTGCCCCGCTTCGACTCGCATGCCATTTTCGCCGGCCTGCTCGGCACCGAGGAACACGGCTTCTGGCGGCTCGGGCCCGCGCACTCCGCGGAAGCCGGGCCGCCGGCGGCCAGCCGGCGCCGCTACCGCGGGGACTCGCTGATCCTCGAATCGGAGTGGGACACGCCGCGCGGCACGGTCCGCGTGACGGATTTCATGCCGCCGCGCGACGGCGCGCCACAGCTGATCCGGATCGTTGAAGGCGTGAGCGGGCGCGTGCCGATGCGCTCGGCGCTGCGCATGCGGTTCAGTTACGGACGTGTGGTGCCGTGGGTCCACAAGGTCGACGGGCGCACGGTCGCCGTCGCCGGGCCCGACTCGGTGTGGCTGGACGCCGAAACCGAGACGTACGGCAAGAACCTCACCACGTACTCCGACTTCACCGTCGCTCCCGGCGAGCGGATCGCGTTCACGATCAGCTGGCAGCCCTCGCACCACCAGCCGCCGGCGCTGCCCGACCCGGAAGGCTCCCTGGAGACGACCGCCGACTTCTGGCGCGAGTGGGTCGAGCACTGTACGTACCACGGGCCCTACCGCGAGGCCGTAGTCCGCTCACTGATCACGCTGAAGGCGCTGACGTACGCGCCGACGGGCGGGATCGTCGCCGCGCCGACGACATCGCTGCCGGAGGAGATCGGCGGCGTACGCAACTGGGACTACCGCTACACCTGGCTGCGCGACGCCGCGATCACCCTGTCGTCGCTGCTGCGCACCGGCTACCGCGAGGAGGCCCGCGCCTGGCGCGAGTGGCTGCTCCGCGCGGTCGCGGGCGACCCGGAGAACCTGCAGATCATGTACGGGATCGCGGGTGAACGGGAGCTGGGCGAGGCCGAGTTGGACTGGCTGCCCGGATACGAGGGCTCCAGCCCTGTCCGGATCGGGAACGGCGCCGCCCACCAGCTTCAGCTGGATGTGTACGGCGAGGTCACCGAGGCGCTGCACCTGGCCCATATGACGGGCCTGGCGCGCAACGACTACGCCTCGCTGCTTCAGCTCAAGCTGATCCGCTACCTGGAGAAGCACTGGGACCAGCCGGACGAGGGCATCTGGGAGGTGCGCGGGCCGCGCCGGCACTTCGTGCACTCGAAGGTCATGGCGTGGGTCGCCGTCGATCGCACCATCAAGCTGATCGAGTCCGGGGACGCGGACGGACCGCTGGAGCGGTGGCGCGAGCTGCGCGACGAGATCCACCGCGATGTCTGCGAGAAGGGCTACGACAAGGAACGCAACACCTTCACCCAGTCGTACGGCTCCAAGGAACTGGACGCCTCGCTGCTGCTGATTCCGCAGATGGGCTTTCTGCCGCCGGACGACAAGCGCGTCATCGGGACGATCGAGGCGATCCAGCGGGAGCTGTCGACCCAGGACGGTTTCATACTGCGTTATCCGACGGCCGGCGAGGAGGCCGGTGTCGACGGCCTCGAGGGCGACGAGGGCGCGTTCCTCGCCTGCTCGTTCTGGCTCGCCGACGACCTGGCGATGATCGGGCGGGTGGACGAGGCGCGGCGGCTGTTCGAGAAACTGCTGTTGCTCCGCAACGACCTGGGGCTGCTCGCCGAGGAGTGGGACGCGAAGCACCAGCGTCAGGTGGGGAACTTCCCGCAGGCGTTCAGCCACGTTCCACTGATCGACACGGCGCTGCGGCTGACGGCTTCGGGGGCGTACGGAGGGTAGTCCTGGCGGCGCCATGGCCTTCTCCCGACTAACGCGGGGCCTTCTCCCGACTGATCACGTTCCGCTTCGCGGGACTACGATGAGAAGGTCCCCTCGCGCCCTCGGAAGGGGGCCACCATGGCGCCCCAAGGCATAGCGGACACGGCTCTGGCCCGTTTCCGCCAAGAACTGACCGGGGAAGCGATCACCCCCGGTGACAAGGGATACGACGAGGCCCGCGCGGTCTTCAACGGCATGATCGACCGGCGGCCCTCCGTGATCGCCCAGTGCGAGACGCAGTCGGATGTGGCCCGGTCGATCAAGTTCGGTAGGGATCGGGATCTGGAGATCGCGGTGCGCGGCGGCGGCCACAGTGTCGCGGGCATGTCGCTGACCGACGGCGGGATCGTGATCGATCTGCGCCGGATGCGCACCGTGATCGTCGATCCCCATTCCCGTGCCGCACGCATCGGCGGCGGGGCCACCATGAGCAACCTCGACCGCGCGACACAGCCGTACGATCTGGCGACCACGGGCGGCCGCGCGTCGACCACAGGCGTGGGCGGCTTCACGCTGGGCGGCGGATCGGGCTGGCTGGAGCGCAAGTTCGGACTGGCCTGCGACAACCTGCTCGCCGTCGAGCTGGTGACCGCCGACGGCAGCACGGTGCACGCGAGTGAGGACGAGAACCAGGAGCTGTTCTGGGCGCTGCACGGCGGCGGCGGCAACTTCGGCGTGGCCACGTCGATCACCCTGAAACTGCACGAGCTGCCCGCGATGAGCGTGGTCATGCTTCTGTTCCGGCCGGAGGCCGGACCCGAAGTGCTGAAAGCCTTCCGCGACTTCAGGCAATCCGCTCCGGACGAGGCCGGCGGTGGCTGCATCTACCTCACCGGGCCGCCGGAGCCGTTCGTGCCCGAGCCGCTGGTGGGTGAGCTCATGCTCCTTGCGCTGGTCACCTACGCGGGCAGCGAGGCGGAGGCCCGCGACGTCGTCGAGCCGCTGCTGGGGCTCGGTCACGACGGAGAGATGATCGCGGAGCTTCCGTACGCGGAACTGCAGTGCATGCTCGACGACCCGCCCGGGATGCGGAACTACTGGTCCGCCGAGTATCTGGAGAGTTTCCCGGACGAGGCCGTGGACGTCTTCTCCTCCCATGCCTCCGGCATGCCGGTGCCCTCGGCTTCGCAGCACATACTTTTCCCGTTGGGTGGCGCGGTGGCGAAGGGCCGGGCGGACTATCCGGTGCCGTGGCGCGCCTCGCCGTGGGTCGTCCACCCCTTCGGCATCTGGGACAGCCCGCCCGACGACGAGCGCGGCAAGCAGTGGGTCCGCGACGTCCGGGCCGACTTCGCGGCCTGGTCCAGCGGCACGGTCTATCTCAACTTCATCGGGCAGGAGGGCCAGGAGCGGGTGGTGTCCAGCTTCGGCGCCGACAACTACAAGCGGCTCGCGGCGGTCAAGGCGGAGTACGACCCCGACAATGTGTTCCGGCTGAACCACAACATCCGACCGGCCCCGCCGAACGGCGCGTGACACCCGCCGAAACCGTCAAGGGGCCTGACAATCGCCCGCGCGGACCGGCACGGTAGCGTCCGAATCCAGGGCGACGCGGCCCGTCGTCCACGGCGGCGCCACCCGTCCGGCCCGAATGAAATGGCGAGGCGAGAGTCAGCGGTGGAGACCCAAGGCGGAATCACGGTGCAGCGGGCGCTGGAACTGCCCGGGCTGCGCGGCGGACTTCCGGAAGTCGTCGCCGGCGCGGACCGGTTGCAGCGCACGGTGCGCTGGGTGCATGCCGGCGAAGTGCCGAACATCGCCTCCCTGCTGAAGGGCGGCGAACTGCTGCTCACCACGGGCCTGGGCCTGGGCACCCGGCCGGCCGAACAGCGTGCCTTCGTAAGACAGCTCGCCGACCGGGGAATCGCCGCGCTGGTGGTGGAGCTCGGACCGCGCTTCGACCGGCTGCCGGCGGCCATCGTGGAGACGGCCCGGGCCGCCGGGCTGCCGCTGGTGCAACTGCACCGCGAAGTCGCCTTCGTCTCGGTGACGGAGGAGGTCCACACCGAGATCGTCAATGGGCACTACGCCTTGCTGCGGCAGGCCGAGGATGTGCACCGGCGGTGTACGGAGGCACTGCTCAGCGGGGGCGGGGTGCCCCAAGTGCTTCGTATCCTCGCGGACTTCACCGCGAACCCGGTCTTCCTGGAGACGGCGGACGGGCAGCTGCTGTTCGCGGCGGGCTCCGAGTCGGGGCAGGCCGGTGCGGATCCGCTCCAGGTGTGGGACGGGCTGCGCGGCCAGCGGGCCGCGCGGGAGTCACCGCCGGCCGGAACGGCCTTGGTGGACGTCCCCGGGGGCGGGCAGGGGACGGCTGCGGTACGCGCCCGGCTGGTGCTGCTGGCCGTCGGCTCGCCCGTGCTGACGGTGCACCGGATGGCGGCGGAGCGGGCGGCCGGGCTGCTGGCGGTCGTCCTGATGCAGGCCCGCCAGGAGGAGGAACTGGCGGCACGTGGTCGCGGCGACTTCCTGACGGATCTGGCGGAGGGCCGCATCACGGCGGAGGACGCGCCGGCCCAGGCCCGCGTCCTGGGTTTCAAACCGGGCGAAGGACCGCTGCTGCCGGTCGTCATGCGGCTGGCCCCCGAGCTTTCCCCCTCCGGGAACTGGGCGTTGCTGGCCCGGGCCGTGCTGGAGGAGCTGTCCTCGGTCGGCGTACCGGTGCTGCTGGGCGTACGCCCCGTGGAGGGCCGCGTCCCGCTGCTGCTTGGCCTGCGCTCCGAGTCCGAACGCACGGCGGTCGCGGACCGGGTCGCGGCCGCGCTGCGGGCGGGCGTGGAACGGGCCGGTCTGGTGGGGGTCCCCCCGGCCGGAGGCTGGGTCAGCTCGGGCGCGCACCCCCCGGTCGTGGTGGTCGGCATGGCGGGCGGCTGGGCGGCGGCGTCCGCGGGCCTGCGCCATGCGGCGGAAACGGCGACGGCGGCACAGGGTCTGTCCGACCGCCCGTGGTACGACGCACGCCGCCTGGACATCGACCTGCTGCTGTGGCGCCTACGGGACCACCCGGACCTGGCGGCCTTCGTGGACCGCGCGATCGGCCCGCTGCTCGACCACGACGCTGCTTCCCGTCCACCGCTGCTCCCCACGCTGCAGACGTACCTGGCCCACGCGGGCCGCAAGGCGGAGACGGCCCGCGAACTCCATCTGAACCGCCAGACGCTGTACAACCGTCTGGCCCGCATCTCGGAACTCCTGGGCACGGACCTGGACGACCCTCAGACGGTGCTGGCCCTGAGCCTGGCACTGAGGGCGAGGCGTCACGTGCCGTGACGGGCGATACGTTGCGGGATTGCGGGGTTGCCGGGGGGAGGACGTGTGCGTGGCGTCCGGGCTGCGCTCCGGGGTCAGGCCGCCCGCCCCGCCACCAACTCGTCGTACACGCTCAGCACCTGCGCGATCGTGTCGTCCTCCGTCGGCCAGGTCGCCGCCTGTGCCCGCCCCGCCGCCGCGAGTTCCTCCCGCCGCCCCGCGTCCCCCAGCAGCCGCGCCACCGCCTCGCCCAGCGCCGCCGCGTCGCCGTACGGGACCAGTTCGGCCGCCTCTCCCACCAGTTCCGGCACGCCGCCGACCGCTGTCGCGACCAGCGGGACGCCCAGGCGCAGCGCCTCCTGGGCGAGCAGGGAGCGGGCCTCCCAGCGGCTCGTGAGCAGGGCGACGTCAGCCGCCGACAGCAGGTCGGCGATGTCGTCGCGGCGGCCGACGAGCCGCACCGGCAGGTCCTCCGCCTCGATGCGGCGGTGGAGCGCGGCGCGCTCCCGCCCCTCCCCCGCGATCACCACCAGCGGCACCGGGTCCAGGTCGCGCCAGAGCCGCGCCGCGTCCAGCAGCGTCCCGTATCCCCGGCGCGGCTCCAGGCTGCCGACGGCCATCAGCAACGGCCGTTCCACCACGCCCAGTTCGGCTCGGGCTTTGCCCTCGATCGCGTCTGCCCGGCTCCGCGGCGCCGGCGCCGCGACCGGTGCGAGCCGGGCGTCACGGGCGCCGCGGACGCGAGCCCGGTCGACCAGCTCGGAGCAGGTGCCGAGCACAACTGCGGCCGCCCGCGCGGCCCTTCGCTCCAGCAGCCGCAACACCCTCCCCTGCGCCCGCGCCTCGTCGTCGTGGGAGCGCGTGTGCCAGGTGACGACGAGGGGTACGCGCTGCCCGCTGAGCGCCAGCGCGGTGCGTACGGCGGCGTGCAGCCCGTGCGCGTGCACCACGTCCGCCCCCGCGCACGCCGCGCGCAGCGCCCCGACCGACGCCGGGTCGCTGCGCCGCGGCACGGGCGCGAAGTGCGCCCCGGCGCCCGGGAAGTCGTAGAGGTGCTCCAGTTCGGCGGGCGCGCACACCGTCACCCGCACGCCCCGCGCCACCAGCCCCGCGGCCAGCGACCTGACGTGCGCGCTGCTGCCCGCACTGCCGCCGCCCAGCACCTGGACCGTACGCAGCTGTGTCACGCGCCAAGGATGCCAGCCCGTACGCACGTTCCGGCACCGCCGGGATGTCGCGGCCGTGTCAGGTACCGGGCTGACGTGTCGCGGGATCACTCACATGGGGGAACCGGCAAGCCGGCTGACCTCGTCCCCGTATACCGCCGCGGCGATCAGGCCCGCCGCGTGAACGGCCAGTCCCGCGCGGCCGTTGCCCGCGGCGATCGCGGCGCCGAGGGCCGCGCCCAGGGCGTGGGCTCCGGTGTCGCCGAGCATGGTCCGCTCGCCCAGGTCCTCGGTGAGGACCGCGGCGGCGGCACCCATGGGCGCCGCCGCGAGGGCGCCCGCGGCGCCGCGCCGCAGCAGTCCTGGAGCGCCGATGCCGAGCACGGCGACGGCGGCCCGACCCGGGGCGACGTCCACCAGGTTCACGAGATGCGCGGTTCCGGCGATCACGATTCCGGCGAGCAGCTTGTCGGCCGGACGCTCCTTCAGCAGCGCGCCCGCGGCGAGCCCCGCGGCCCCGATGCCGAACAGCTTGACGGCCCCGCTGGTCACCTCGCGCTGCCGGAGCGCGGCCAGATGCGCCCGGAACCCGCGGCGCGGGTCACCGGCCCCGGCGATGTCGTCGTACGCCCCGCAGGCCCCGGCCGCGACCACCGCGAGCCCTGCCGCGCCCCGGGTCCGGGCGGGCACGGTCCCGAGCGCGGCCCCCAGCGCGGCGCCGACGGCCACGGCGGGCCCGGCGTAGAGATCGACGGTGCGGCCCGCGTAGTTCTTGCGCTGCCACTGGGCCGGGTCTCCCGGCGCACGCCTGCGCAGCGCTTCGTATACGCCGCGGGTCGCGCCGACGGCGGTGACGAACGCTGCAACACGGCTGCCGGGCCTGGGATTCTGCGCTGCTCGCATACGCCCCACCTTAGGGCGGCGGCTCCCCTGCCGACCGGGGGCCTGCGCCCCACCACCGGCCGTCCGGCCGTCCGTCAGGAGACCCGGCAGCAGCGTCCGCCCAGGTACAGCCTCACCGTTTCCCCCGGCTACCCGTCCGCCCTGGCCGTCGCCAGCAGTTCTTCCGCGTGCGCCCGTGCCGTCTGCGAGTCCTCCTGGCCCGCCAGCATCCGCGACAGCTCGCGCACCCTGTCCTCGCCCTCCAGGACCGTGACACCGCTTCGCGTCACCGAGCCGTCGTTGGTCTTCTCGACCAGCAGTTGACGGTCGGCGAACGCCGCCACCTGCGGCAGATGCGTCACGACCACCACCTGAGCCGACTTCGCGAGCTTCGCCAGCCGCCGGCCGATCTCGACCGCCGCCTTGCCGCCCACGCCCGCGTCGACCTCGTCGAAGAGGTACGTGGGCACCGGGTCGGTCCCCGCGAAGACCACCTCGACCGCGAGCATCACGCGCGAAAGCTCACCGCCGGAAGCCCCCTTGGCGATCGGCCGCGGCGGCGCGCCGGGGTGCGGGGCCAGCAGAAGCTCGACCTCGTCGACGCCGGAGGGGCCGTACGCCACCGGGCGGCCGCCGACCTCCACGCCTTCGGGATCCTCGGTCTGCCGGATGTCGAACGACACGCGCGCGTGCGGCATGGCGAGCGAGGCCAGTTCCGCGGTGACGGCCTCGGCGAACCGCGCCGCCGCCTCCGTGCGGGCATCGGTCAACGCCTGGGCCAGACCCGACAGTTCGCCCCGCAGCGCGTCCCGCTCCGCCGTCAGTTCGCCGATCCGGTCGTCGTCGCCGTCCAGCTCGGTGAGGCGCTCGGCGCCCGCCTCGGACCAGGCAAGGACGGCGGTGACACCTTCACCGGTCCCGCCGTACTTGCGGGTGAGAGCGGTCAGCGCGGCTCGCCGTTCCTCCACCGCTGCCAGCCGCAGCGGATCGGCGTCCAGATTGTCGGCGTACCCGGCGAGTTCTCCCGCCACATCGCCGAGCAGGATGGAGATCTCGCCCATCCGGTCGGCGAGCGCGGCCAGCGCCGGGTCGTGGGAGCGTACGGCGTCGAGCGCCCGCCCCGCGCCCGCGACGAGCGTGGTCGCGTCGACGCCCTCCGGGTCCTCGGGGTTGCCCGCGAGCGCGGCGTGCGCGACGGACGCGGCGGACGCGAGCGCCTCCGCGTGGCCCAGCCGCTCGGCCTCGGCGGCGAGTTCGACGTCCTCGCCCGGCCGCGGCTCGACGCCCGCGATTTCGTTCAGCCCATAGCGGAGCAGATCGGCTTCCTGGGCGCGCTCGCGGGCGCGCGTGGTCAGCTCGTCCAGCTCGACGGAGACGGCGCGCAGCCGCCGGTACGCGGCCGCGTACTTGGCATGCGGCCCGGTCACCGCGCCGCCCGCGTACCGGTCGAGCGCCTCCCGCTGCCGGGCGGGCCGCAGCAGTCCCTGCTGGTCGGTCTGGCCGTGCACGGCGACCAGTTCGTCGGCCAGCTCCGACAGCATGCCGATCGGCACGGACCGGCCGCCGAGGTGGGCGCGTGAGCGGCCCTCCGCGGAGACGGTCCTGCTGATCAGCAGAGTGCCGTCGTCCAGTTCGGCGCCGGCCTCCTCGGCCCGTACCGCCGCCGGGCCGCCGGCGGGCACGCTGATCCGCCCCTCCACGACCGCCGACTTCGCGCCGATCCGCACCAGGGCGGGGTCGGCGCGCCCGCCGAGCAGCAGCCCCAGGCTGGTGACGACCATGGTCTTGCCCGCGCCCGTCTCGCCGGTCACCGCGGTGAAACCGGGCGACAGCTCGACGACCGCGTCGTCGATGACTCCGAGCGACCGTATCCGCATCTCCTCCAACACGGACCTGACCATACGAGGTTTCCCCCATCCGATGCGACGTCGCCCCGCCTCTCGGCACGGTATGCGGGGGAAACCGGTGCCCCGGAGGCCGGGCGGGGAGTCACTCTCCGGAACGCGGCTCGTTGACCGTACGGCTCCCGCCTCGCGCCGGGATGGTCCGCTCGTACCCATTTTGGGTGAGCTCCAGATGCTTTGCTCCCCGCGCACGCGGTGATGGCCCCAGCCCCCTCACCACGGCGCGACGCTCAGTCCGGCGCGCCGCGCCAACCCGACACCGGCAGCGCGAACTTGGCCACCAGACGGTCCGTGAACGACGCGTGGTGCAGCCGTGCAAGACGTACGGGAACAGCCCCGCGCCGCACCACCACCCGTGCCCCCGGCGGAAGTGTGACGGTTCTGCGCCCGTCGCACCACAGCACCCCGTGCGGCGTGTGCGGCTGTACTTCAACCGCGAGCACCGAGGTGGGCGAGGTCACCAGCGGCTTGGCGAAAAGGGCGTGCGCGCTGATCGGCACCATCAGCAGCGCCTCCACCTCCGGCCACACCACCGGCCCGCCGGCCGAGAAGGCGTATGCCGTCGAGCCGGTCGGCGTCGCGCACACAACGCCGTCGCAGCCGAAGGCGGTCACCGGGCGGCCGTCGATTTCGAGGACGACCTCCAGCATCCGGTCGGGCGAGACCTTCTGCACGGCCGCCTCGTTCAGCGCCCAGTCCCGGTGCACGATGTCGCCGTTGCTGTGCACGATGACATCGATGGTCATGCGCTCCTCGACCTCGTAGGAGCGCGTGACGACCCGGTCGACGACCTTGTCGAGGTCGTCTCGCTCGGCCTCCGCGAGGAAGCCGACGCGCCCCAGGTTCACGCCGAGCATCGGTACCCCGGAGGCCCGGGCGAACTCGGCGCCGCGCAGCAGCGTCCCGTCCCCCCCGAGCACGACCAGCAGCTCGCAGCCTTCGAGTGCGCCGGGGGTCGCCTCGCGGACCGTCTCGACAGACGGCGGCAGCGGCAGGTCGGCCGCCTCCGCCTCAAGGACGCGTACGCGCAGACCGCAGCGCAGCAACCCCTGTACGACGAGTTCGGCGCTGCGGATCGCCGCGGGCCGCCCGGTGTGTGCGAGCAGGAACACTGTTCGTGCTTGCGTCGCTGCCGGTGTCGCCGCCGATGTCGTTGCTGGTGTCGTTGCTGGTGTCGTTGTCAACGAGGTCCCTCCGCCACTGCACGGTCGACTTCCGCCGGATCGAGCTCGGGCGCTCCGGCCCGGAGCCACAGAAAATACTCAACATTGCCGGAGGGACCCGGCAGCGGACTGGCGGTGACGCCCAGTACGCCGAGCCCGAGCTCCGCCGCCTTGCGCGCCACGGCCCGCACAGTGTCCGCCCGCAGCTCTGGACTGCGTACGACCCCGCCGCTGCCGAGCCGCTCCTTGCCCACCTCGAACTGCGGCTTGACCATCAGCACCAGGTCCGCGTCGGGAGCCGCGCAGCGCACCAGGGCGGGCAGCACCAGGGCGAGCGGGATGAAGGAAAGGTCCCCGACCACCACGTCCACAGGCTCTCCGATCGCCTCCACCGTCAACTCGCGTACATTCGTACGGTCCTTGACGGTGACGCGTTCATCGCTCTGCAAAGACCATGCGAGCTGTCCGTAACCGACATCGACGGCGACCACGTGACCGGCGCCCGCCCGCAGCAGTACATCGGTGAAGCCGCCGGTCGACGCGCCCGCGTCCAGCGCCCGCCGTCCCTCGACCTTCAGGCCGAGCGGCACGAAGGCCTCCAGCGCTCCGGCGAGCTTGTGGCCGCCGCGCGAGACGTAGTCGGGGTCGCCGTCGTCCGCCACGACGACGATGGCAGCGCTGGTCTCGACCTGAGTGGCGGACTTCGTCGCGGTGTTGCCGCCGACGGTCACCCGCCCCGCGGCGATCAGCTGGCTCGCGTGCTCCCTCGAGCGTGCGAGGTTGCGGCGTACCAGCTCGGCGTCGAGGCGGCGGCGGGCCACTCCTGCCACGTTCGGTTCAGCTCCTGTGGTTGTACGAGGGTGAGGGCTGGGGACGTGCGTCGAGCGCGGTCAGCGCGTCGCGCAACCCCCGGTGTACATCCTCGTACACCTCGAGGTGTCCGTCCGCCGGGAGGTGGTCGGCGTCGACCAGTCGCTCCAGCTGGGCGTCCACGCCGGCGTCGCCGGTGGGTACGCGCTGCACGCCGAGGGGCGCGGGCGCGGCCGGTTCGTACGCTTGGGCGTCCGCCGCCGCGGGCTCGGGGCTCCCCGGCGCCACCTGGGCCCCCCGGATCTCCTGGATCCCCTGCTCCTGGACCTGCGGGCCCGGCATCGAATCGCTCATGCCCAGACGCTATCGCGAAGCCCTGCGGTACCGTCGATCACGATGGCGACAACGGAAGAGTGCCGCACCGCACTCGACAAACTCTCGGACAACCTGGCACAGGCGGACGGCGACGTACGTGGCGCGGCCGCGCTCGACCGATCCCTCAGCTGCCACATCAAGGATCTGGACATCACCTTCACCGGGCGGCTGGACGACGGCCGGATCGCGGTGGCCGACACCTTCCCGGGTCCGCCGCGCGAGAAGGCGGAGATCCGCCTGGCGATGACCGGTGACGACCTGGTGGCGATGGTCAACGGCGAGCTGAACTTCGCGAAGGCCTGGGCCTCGGGCCGGGTCAGGCTCGAGGCCGGCTTCCGCGATCTGCTGCGCCTCAGGACACTGCTGTAGCGCTGCGCCTCCGGGCGGCCGGCACCACCAGCGGCGTCCCGGACTCCGGATCATCGATGACCTGGCTCTTCACCCCGAAGACGCGCTCCACCAAGTCGGCGGTGACCACGTCCGCGGGCGGGCCCTCGGCGACGACCTGCCCGTCGCGCAGTGCGATGAGGTGCGTCGCGTAACGGGCGGCCTGGTTGAGGTCGTGCAGTACGGCGACGAGTGTCCGCCCCTGCGTCTCGTGCAGCTCCGCGCACAGGTCGAGCACTTCGAGCTGGTGCTGGATGTCGAGGAACGTCGTGGGCTCGTCGAGCAGCAGCAGCGGGGTCTGCTGGGCCAGCGCCATCGCGATCCATACGCGCTGCCGCTGCCCGCCGGACAATTCATCGACATAGCGCTCTGCCAGTTCACCGACTCCGGTCGCGGCCATCGACTCCTCGACAATCCGCTCGTCCTCGGGCGACCACTGGCGCAGGAGTCCCTGGTGCGGATAGCGGCCGCGCGCGACCAGGTCCGCGACAGTGATCCCGTCAGGCGCGATCGACGACTGCGGCAGCAGGCCGAGCGTCCTGGCAACCTTCTTCGCGGGCAGCAAGTGGATGACCTGCCCGTCGAGCAGGACCCGGCCCTGAGCCGGCTTGAGCATCCGGGACAGGGCGCGCAGCAAAGTCGACTTCCCGCAGGCGTTCGGACCGACGATCACCGTGAAGGAGTTGTCGGGGATGTCCACCGAGAGGTTCTCGGCGATGACGCGCCGGTCGTAGCCGAGGGTGACCGATTCGGCGGTGAGGCGCTGCATGGGGGGCGTACTCCTGGATCGGGGGTTCACGGGGTTCATATGCGGCCCGCCTTGCGTTCGGTGACCAGCAGCCAGAGCAGATAGCAGCCGCCGAGCACCCCGCTCACCACACCGACCGGCAGTTGGCGCTCGCCGAAGGCGGTGGTGGCCACCCAGTCGGCGATCAGCAGCAGCGCGGCGCCCATCACCGCGGCCGCGGCGAGGTTCGGCCCCGGCGAGCGGGTCACCCGGCGGGCGAGCTGGGGCGCGCTCAGCGCGACGAAGGCGATCGGCCCGGCTGCCGCGGTGGCGACCGCGACGAGCACCACGCCCGAGCCCATCAGCACCATGCGGGTGCGTTCGACCGGGACGCCCAGCGCGTACGCCGCGTCGTCGCCCATCTCCAGCATCCGCAGCGGCCGCCCGTACATGAGCACCAGCGGGACCAGGACGGCGCACATCCCGAGCAGCGGCCAGACCTGGGCCCAGTCACGGCCGTCGAGCGAGCCGGTCATCCACAGCGTGGCCCGGCCGGCGTCGACCAGGCTGGCCCTGGTCAGCAGATAGTGGTTGGCGGCGGTGAGCATGGCGGCGACGCCGATGCCTACGAGGACCAGCCGGTAGCCGTGCACGCCCCGCTTCCACGCCAGCAGATAGACCGCGACGCCGGTCACCACCCCGCCGACGACCGCGCCACCCGCCACCGCGACCGCCCCGCCGTCGAAGAGCACGATCGCGCTCAGCGCGCCGACGGTCGCGCCCTGCCCGAAGCCGATCACATCCGGACTCCCCAGCGGATTGCGGGAGATGGACTGGAAGATCGCGCCGCTGAGGGCGAGGGAAGCGCCGACGAGCAGTCCGACGAGCACCCGCGGCAGCCGCAGGTCCTTGACGATGAACTCCTGCGCCGGGGCGCCGTTCCCGAGGAGCGTGGCGATGACCTCGCCGGGCGAGATCGGGAAGTCGCCGCTGCCGATCAGTACGACTCCGGCGGCCAGGACGGCCGCGGCGAGCAGCAGGACGACGGCGGCCGCCCTTGGATCGACCCGCACGGAGAGCCCGCCGGGAGTGCGTATCGCCTTCACGGCCTTCACCCTCACGGCCATTACCCTCACGGCCATCACAGCTGGGCCATCCTCTTGCGGCGTACGAGATGGATGAAGACGGGCCCGCCGATCAGCGCCGTGACGACGCCGACCTGGAGCTCGGAGGGGCGGGTGACGACCCGGCCGACGACATCGGCGCCGAGCAGCAGGACGGGCGACAGAACGGTCGCGTACGGCAGGATCCACCGCATGTCGGGTCCGGTGATGGTGCGCACCAGGTGCGGGATCATCAGCCCGATGAAGACGATCGGCCCGCAGGCGGCGGTGGCCGCCCCGCACAGCAGCGTGACGGTGAGCATCGCGAGAGCGCGCGTACGGTTCAGATGCGCGCCGAGCGCGTGGGCGGTGTCGTCGCCCATCTCCATGGCGTTGAGCGGCCGCGCGAGCAGCAGCGCGAGCACCACGCCGACGCCGATGAACGGTGCCACCTTGCCAATGGTCGCCATGTCGGCCGAGGCCAGTGAGCCGACCGTCCAGAACCGCAGCCGTTCCAGGGCGGCGGCGTCCAGCAGCTGTACGGCGTTGATGTAGCCGTAGAGCGCGGCAGTGGCCGCGGTCCCGGCGAGCGCGAGCCGTACCGGAGTGGCGCCGCGGCTGCCGCCGAGGATGTACACGAGCACGGAGACCACTGCCGCGCCGAGGAACGCGAACCACACATAGCCGGTGAGCGATGTGACGCCGAGGAAGCTGATGGCGGATACGACGGCGGCCGACGCGCCCGCGTTCACGCCGAGCAGCCCGGGTTCCGCCAGCGGGTTGCGCGTCAACGCCTGCATCACGGCGCCCGCGAGGCCCAGCGCCGCGCCGACGATCAGACCGAGCAGGGTCCGCGGCACGCGCACATCGTGGACGATCACGTCATTACCGGCACCCGCGTTGTGGAACATGCCGTGCCACACGTCGGACAGGGGGATCGACTTGGCACCCACGGCGATGCTCGCGACACACACCAGCAGCAGGAGACCGACGGACACCAGCAGGCCGGTGGCGCGCACCGCGTGGCGCCTTTGGGACGCAGCTGCGGATATCGGCTCCGCGCTCTGTTCGGGGGGACTGTCGACCAACACGAGGTTAGGTTAGCCTACCCTCCCATCGATCAAGCCCCCGGACGCGGCCTACAACCCCAGCCGGGACAACGCCTTGCCCGGGTCCAGCGTGCACACGCCCTCCCCGGCCTGCGTCCACGCGGCCGCGCACAGCGCCCGCAGCCCGTCCATCGACTCGCCCTCGCCGTCGAGCGCCAGTTCCTCGTCGCGTGCGGACGCGGTCCACCCGCCGCACGTGAACCCGCCGTCCCCATCGGCCACTTCGGGCTGCCCGGTCAGCATCCCGCGCAGATCGGCATCCACATAGGTCGGCCGGTGCTCGGGCGGCGCGGCCAGCAGCTGCGCCGCGTCGGTCACCCCGGTCAGTACGAGCAGCGAGTCCACGCGCCCGTTGAACGCGCCCTCGATGTCCGTGTCCAGCCGGTCCCCGACCACCAGCGGCTTGCGCGCGCCCGTACGCAGGATCGTCTCCTTGTGCATCGGCGGCAGCGGCTTTCCCGCCACCTGCGGCTCCGCGCCCGTCGCGATCCGTACGACCTCGACGGCCGCACCGTTGCCGGGCGCGATCCCTCGCGCGCTGGGAATCGTCAGGTCGGTGTTGGACGCGAACCACGGCACACCCCGGGCGATCGCGTAACACGCCTCCGCGAACCGCCCCCAACGCAGATCAGGACCGCCGTACCCCTGCACCACCGCCGCCGGATCGTCGTCCGCTGACTCCACCGGCTCAAGGCCCCGCTCACGAAGCGCGACGCGTAGTCCCTCCCCGCCGATCACCAGCACCCGGGACCCGGCCGGCACCTGCTCGGAGATCAACCGGGCGACGGCCTGCGCCGAGTTGATGACGTCCGACGCATTGGTCGGCACACCCAGCTCGGTGATGTGCGCGGCCACGGCCTCGGGCGGCCGCAGCGCGTTGTTCGTCACATACGCGAGGTGCATTCCCCGCTCCCGCGCCGTCAGCAGCGAATCCACAGCGTGCGTGATCGCCTCGCCGCCCGCGTACACCACGCCGTCCAGATCGAGCAGTGCCGTGTCGTACGCCTCGCTCAGCGCCGTAGCGCTTCCGCCGGGCCGGTTCCTGCTCTGCTGGCTCATTCGTTTCCGCTCCTCACTCGGGTGCCACTCCCCCGATCATCGCTCATCCGCGCACCCACATACGATGCACGAATGAACACAGAAGGTCCCGCGGCCAATGACGGTCTGCACTTGATCCCGTTCCGTGGACTGCGCTACGTCCCCGAGCGGGTGGGCAGCCTCGCCGCCGTGACCTCGCCGCCGTACGACGTCGTCGTCAGGCCCGACGGACTGCTCCACCTCGAGTCCGCGGACCCCCACAACATCGTCCGGCTGATCCTCCCGCAGGCGACCACCGCGAGCGCCCGCCACCAGCAGGCCGCCGAAACCCTCACCCGCTGGCTGGCCGACGGCGTCCTGGCCGCGGACCCCGAGCCGGCGCTGTATGTGTACGAGCAGCGCCAGGGCGACATCCTGCAGCGCGGAGTCATCGGGGCGCTCGCCCTGTCCGAGCCGTCCGAAGGAGTCGTTCTCCCCCACGAGGACGTGATGCCGGACATCGTCGCGGACCGCGCGGCCCTGATGCGCACCACCGCCGCCAACCTGGAACCACTGCTCCTCACCTACCGCAGCATGGGCAGCGCGACCGGCGCGACCGCCGTCGTCGAACGCACGGTCCTGCGTTCGCCGCTGCTGGCGACCACAACGGAGGACGGCTTCAGCCATCGCCTGTGGTCGGTGACGGACGCCGCCGATCTGGCCGAGATCCACGCCGACCTGTCCGACCGTCAGGCCCTGATCGCCGACGGCCACCACCGCTGGGCGACGTATCTGCGACTTCGCGCCGAACACTCCTCGCCCAGCCCGTGGAACTACGGCCTCGTCCTGCTGGTCGACACGGCCCGTTACCCGCTGCGGGTCCGCGCCATCCACCGTCTGCTGCATCGCCTCCCGGTCTCCGAGGCGCTCGCCGCGCTGACCGGCACCTTCCGCGTCCAGCGCCTGGAAGTCCCGCTCCCGCAGGCCTTGGAGGCCCTCGCGGACGCGGCGGCCGAAGGGAACGCCTTCCTCCTCGCGGGCGACGGCGCCTTCCACCTCGTCGACCGCCCGGACCCGGGACTGCTGTCCCGCACGGTGCGCGCCGACCGCCCGGAGGCCTGGCGCACGCTCGACGCGACGGTCCTGCACTCGACGCTCCTGGACGACATCTGGCGGATCCCGGACACCCCGGAACACATCGCGTACATCCACGACACCGAGGCGGTCGTGACGCAGGCCGAACTCCGCGGCGGTACGGCGGTGTTGATGCATCCGGTACGGGAAGAGGTGGTACGGGACCTCGCCCGCGAGGGTGTCACGATGCCCCGCAAGTCCACGTCGTTCGGCCCCAAGCCGGCGACGGGCCTGGTGCTGAGAAGCCTGGCGCTGGACTAGGGGGTATACGGGCAAACGAAAGGGCGGCACCCCGGCCGGGGTGCCGCCCTTCTCGTTACCTGCTGCTACTCGGACTTGTCACCGTCGACATCGTCGGACGCGTCATCCGGGTCGGATACGTCGTCTGTGTCGGTGGCGTCGTCCGCGCCGTCGGCATCATCCAGGTCGGTGGCGTCGTCCGCCTCGTCCGCCTCGTCCGCGTCATCCGTGTCGATGGCGTCGACGAACTCCACGCCGTCCAACTCCGCGAGTCGGTCCGAGGCGTCGGTTGCCCCATCCTTGTCCGCTTCGAGCGCCTTGGCGAACCACTCACGCGCCTCAGCCTCACGTCCGGCCGCCAGCAGTGCGTCGGCGTACGCGTAACGCAGCCGCGGAGTCCAGGGCTGTATGGAGTTGGACGCCAGCTCGGGGCTCTGCAGGGTCACGATGGCCGCGTCGATCTGCCCCATGTCCCTGCGCGCGCCGGCCGCGACCAGCCGCATCTCGACCTGACCCGCCTTGTCGAGCTTCTGCACCTCGGGCTCACCGGCCATCGCCATCGCCCGCTCGGGCCGCCCGAGCCCACGCTCGCAGTCCGCCATGACGGGCCACAGCTCAACGCTCCCGGTCATCCGCCGGGCCGCCCGGAACTCGGCCAGAGCCTCCGCGTACTTCTGCGTCGCGTACGCCGCGAAGCCCGCGGCCTCGCGCACGGCGGCCACACGCGAGGCGAGCCGCAGCGCGATCTTGGAGTATGCGTACGCCTGCTCCGGGTCCTCGTCGATCAGGTTGGCGACCATGACGAGGTTCCTGGCGACGTCCTCGGCAAGACCCTTGGGCAGGCTCATCAGCTCCTGCCGTACGTCCTTGTCGATCTCTTCGCCCGTGACGTCGTCGGGAATCGGCAGCCGCTTGATCGGCTCGCGGTCCCCGCGGTCGCGGTCACGGTCGTCGCGGCGTCCGCCACCACGGTCGTCCCGGGACCCGCGAGAGCCACCGCGGTCGTCGCGCCGGTCACGGTCATCGCGCGGCCCGCGGTACCCACCGCCGGAACGGTCGTCACGCCGGAACCCGCCACCACCGCCGCCTCCGGTGGGACGTCCACCACGGTCGTCATCACGACGCGGCCCACTCGGCCGGTCACGGTCGTCACGCCGGAACCCGCCGCCACCACCGCTTCCGCTGGGACGCCCACCACGATCGTCATCACGACGCGGCCCACTCGGCCGGTCACGGTCGTCACGCCGGAACCCGCCGCCACCGCCACTACTGGGCCGAGAGCCACGGTCGTCGCGCTGCCCACCGCGGTAGCCACCACGGTCGTCGTCGCGACGGACGGACGGACGCTCATCACGGCCCCGGTCGTCACGCCGGAATCCACCCGGACGCTCATCACGCTTGTCGTCGCGCCGGTCACGGTCATCGCGCGGCCCGCGGTACCCACCGCCACCGCCACTGCTGGGGCGAGAACCGTAACTACCACCACTGCTGGGGCGAGAGCCACGGTCGTCACGCTGGCCACCGCGGGAGCCACCACGGTCGTCGTCGCGACGGACCGACGGACGCTCATCACGGCCCCGGTCGTCACGCCGGTCGTCACTGCGCCCGTAGCCGCCACCACTGGGACGTCCACCACGATCGTCGTCACGACGCGGCCCACTCGGCCGGTCGTCGCGACGCCCATAGCCGCCGCCACCACCGGAACGGTCATCGCGCCGGAACCCGCCGCCACCACTGCTGGGGCGAGAGCCGTATCCGCCACCGCTCGGGCGCGAACCACGGTCGCCACTGCTGGGGCGGGAACCACGGTCGTCGCCGCTCGGACGAGAGCCGTACCCGCCACCACTCGGGCGAGAACCACGGTCGCCACTGCTGGGGCGAGAACCACGGTCGTCGCCGCTCGGACGAGAGCCGTACCCGCCACCACTGCTGGGACGAGAGCCGTATCCGCCACCACTGGGGCGCGAACCACGGTCGCCACTGCTGGGGCGAGAACCACGGTCGTCGCCGCTCGGACGGGAACCGCGGTCGTCGCGCTGCCCGCCTCGGTACCCACCACGGTCATCGTCCCGACGCGGACCACGGTCGTCACGACCCCGGTCACGGTCTCGGTCATCGCGACCACCGGGACGGTCATCACTTCGGTCATTACGTCGATCGTCACGACGCGGACCACGATCACGATCCCGGTCGTCACGGCCACCGCGGAAGCCGCCCCGCTCACCACCGTCCTTACGACGTGGCTCGCGCTCCGGACGATCGTCGGGAGAGTTGGTGGACATCGGCGTGACTCCTGTCTTCGGGTACTGCAGTCATTCTCGCGCAGCCGGCCTTCGGACGCGCTTTGTAAAAGCAAGGCAAAACAAAAAAGGACCCATGGTCCAGCATGAACGCTGGACCATGGGTCCTTGAAAGATTGTTCGGCGGCGTCCTACTCTCCCACAGGGTCCCCCCTGCAGTACCATCGGCGCTGAAAGGCTTAGCTTCCGGGTTCGGAATGTAACCGGGCGTTTCCCTAACGCAATGACCACCGAAACCCTATCGGGCTCTAGCGAACAAGCACACTCTTCAATTAAGTAGTGAAACTAGTTCAACCGGTGCGACTGTTCGCAACCCGGGAACTAACACAGTGGACGCGAG